>NZ_CP189760.1:1324384-2648768 GCF_050215315.1 Halomonas sp. H2 | reverse complement strand
CGCTGAGCGATAATCGCCACGCTGGCCAGCGAGCTCAGCACCGAGCAGTGCGCTTAACCCCGCGGCGTCCAGCCCACGAGTGATCGGCGGGGCATTGTGCATTGGGTCATCCGCCCACGTGCCGAGCGGGCTGTCCTGTAGCCGAGGTGAAGATTGGCAACCGCTTAGCAAAATGGCAGTAATGGCCAGGGGCAGCAGGGGTGAGCCCAGTAATCTAGCGCGTTGTGACATGCGTCTCTCAATTAGGTGGCCGGATGCTCAGCATAGCGGCTTGGCTGCCTGCGGCAAAGTGGTGTGGGCCAGATGATCGCCTGCTGTGATAGAATGTTCCTCCTAGAAAAGGTGGTCAGTAAATTTTATGCATACTGATAGGCAGTGCTCGAAGCACGCCAAAGACTTGTTTAAGCAAGCCCCAATTAACGCAAAGACCGACACACTAGCGAAGACGCAAACCGCATGACGCTTCTTGCCCTGGGAATAAATCATCGTACCGCCAGCGTGGCCGTGCGTGAGCAGGTCGCTTTTACGCCAACGCAGCTTGATACCGCGTTGGCTGAATTACGTAACCTGCCACAAATTAGTGAAGCGGCGGTGCTGTCGACGTGTAACCGCACCGAGCTTTACTGCGTCACGGATGCAGCGGGTGAACAAGCGGTACTCAGTTGGCTCGGACGCTTTCATAATTTGCGCGTCGATGAGCTAACACGCTGTGCCTATCACTATTTAGACAACGATGCGGCGCGCCACTTAATGCGCGTTGCGGTTGGCCTAGACTCTATGGTGCTGGGCGAACCACAGATTTTGGGTCAGTTAAAAGACGCCTATCAGCAGGCGCGCCAATCTAAAGGGCTGGGCGGCGAGCTTGAACGCCTGTTTCAGCACACCTTCGCGATAGCCAAGCAGGTGCGTACTGAAACGGGCATCGGTAAAAACCCCGTGTCAGTGGCCTATGCCGCGGTCAGTATGGCGAGTCGTATATTTGACGATTTCAGCCGCTCCCGTGCACTGTTAATCGGTGCTGGTGAAACTATCGAGCTGGTCGCTCGGCATTTAAACGAAGCAGGCGTTCGCCAGTTGACCGTCGCCAACCGCACCCGTGAGCGCGCTGAGCTTGTGGCAGGTCCTTTAGGGGGAGCGGCGATTACCCTGCAAGAGATTCCTGACGCCCTTGAACATGCCGATATTGTGATCTCTTCCACCGCATCGCCTTTGCCTATCCTGGGTAAAGGCATGGTGGAGCGTGCCCTTAAAAAACGCCGCCACCGGCCAGTATTTATGGTCGATATCGCGGTACCGCGTGATATCGAACCCGAAGTGGGCGAGTTAGCGGATGTGTTCCTGTATACCGTGGACGACCTGGAAGAGGTGATTCAAGAGAATCGTCGCCATCGCCAAGTCGCCGCCGACCAAGCCGAATCGCTGATCGAGCACGGGGTCGGCAGTTGGCAGCACGAACGACGCATCCGCAACGGCGGTGAGCTGATCCGCGACTACCGCCAGCATGGCGAGGCGTTGCGCGACCTTTCGCGGGACCAGGCGCTGGAGCGGCTGGCGCGCGGTGAAGACCCGGCTAAAGTGATTGAGCGGCTAGCGCACCAGTTGACCAATCGGCTGCTTCACCAGCCCACTCAGTCCATACGCGATGCAGCCTCCGAGGAGCATCACGACTTGCTGAATGCCGCACCACGCCTGCTGTTGCCCGCCAAGCCAGCCTTTGAAAACACGCCTGCGCCCACGGCTAACCGCCAGAAGGATGATATGCCCGCATGAAAGAGACTTTGCGCCAACGCTTAGACAGCTTTACCGAACGCTTTGAAGAGCTGGCGATGCTGCTGTCGGATCCTGAAGTGATCAATAACCAGCAACGCTTTCGCGACTACTCACGCGAGTATTCCGAGCTAGAGGAGCTGGTGGCGGCCTGGCAACGCTACCGTGATATCGAAACCAATATGCACGAAGCCGAGCAGCTTAGCCGCGATAGCGACGCCGACATGCGCGAACTGGCGGAGATGGAACTGAGCGAAGGGCGTGAACGGTTAGCCGAGCTGGATATCGAGCTGAAACGTCTGTTGGTGCCGAAAGACCCTGACGATGGACGAGGGGTGTTTCTGGAAGTGCGTGCCGGTACCGGTGGCGACGAAGCCGCAATTTTTGCCGGCGACCTGTTTCGCATGTACTCACGCTATGCGGAAAAGCGTGGTTGGCGGGTCGAGATAGTCAACGCCAGTCATGGTGAACAGGGCGGCTACAAAGAAATTATCTCTCGTGTCAAAGGCGACGGCGTTTACGCCCAGCTCAAGTTTGAATCCGGCGCCCATCGGGTGCAGCGCGTACCCGCGACCGAATCCCAGGGCCGCATTCACACTTCCGCCTGCACCGTAGCGGTGATGCCTGAAGTCGATGACGTCGGTGATATCGATATCAACCCGTCAGATCTGCGCGTTGATACCTACCGCTCCAGCGGTGCCGGTGGTCAGCACGTTAACACCACCGATTCGGCAATCCGCATTACCCACCTGCCTACCGGCGTAGTGGTTGAGTGCCAAGAAGAGCGCAGCCAGCATAAAAACCGTGCCAAGGCGATGTCGCTGCTGGCCGCGAAACTCAAGCGTAACGCCGTCGATAGCCAGCGCCAAACGCAAGCGGACGCACGCCGTTCGCTAGTCGGCTCGGGGGATCGTAGCGAGCGCATCCGCACCTATAACTTTCCCCAGGGGCGAATCACCGACCACCGCATTAATTTAACCCTTTATAAGCTCAATGAAGTGGTTAGCGGCGAGCAATTGGATGACGTGATCAACCCGCTGATTCACGAATATCAAGCGGAACAGCTCTCAGCCCTTCAGGACGTTTAATGTCTTTTGACGCGTTGCTCAAACTGGCCGCCCAACGTTTGCACGCGGCGGGTTCTAGCTCGCCGCGTATTGACGCTGAAGTGTTGCTTTGCCATGTGCTAGAGCGCGACCGCACTTGGCTATACACCTGGGGCGATAAAGCGTGCCCCTTGCGGGAGCAGGCCCGTTTTGAGGCGCTAATCGCTGCCCGTGCCCAAGGTACGCCGGTCGCCTACCTGACCGGGGAGCGCGAATTTTGGGGGCTACGCCTAGCCACTTCTCCTGACACCTTGATTCCCCGGCCCGATACCGAAACCCTCGTCGAGCGGGCGCTTGGCTGTGTGGCCCAGCCCACAGGCCGAATGCTCGACCTTGGCACGGGTACCGGCGCCATTGCCCTGGCGTTTGCCAGCGAGCAGCCCGGTTGGCAAGTGTTAGGTGTGGATGTGCGTGAAGAGGCGGTCGAGCTGGCAACCGGTAATGCACAGGCGCTAGCGATAACCAATGCCCAGTTTTTGCAAAGCGATTGGTTCGACGCGCTGGAGACGTTTGAAGAGACAGCTAAGCGTTTCAATATTGTCGTCAGTAACCCGCCTTATATTGCCGCCGATGACCCCCATTTAAGCGCCGGCGATGTGCGTTTTGAACCGCGCTCAGCGCTGGTTGCTGACGCCGAAGGCATGGCCGATCTACTGCACCTGGTTCAGTCTGCACAGCACTACTTAACCGCATCAGGCTGGTTGTTGCTTGAGCACGGCTACAGCCAAGCTGATAAGGTGCGCAAAGCGCTTAAAAGCGCTGGCTATCAAAGCGTTGAAAGTATTCGTGACCTGGGGGGGCATGAACGGGTTACCCTGGGCCACCGTTAATAACTGCCTGATTCATCAGTGTTGGATCCTGCCATGAAACCAAAAAATAGAACGCTGGACCGTATCGACCTCAAAATCCTGCGCTGCTTGCAGGAAAATGCGCGTATTTCTTACGTCGATTTAGCCTCGGAAGTGGGCTTATCCACAACCCCTTGTCTTGAGCGCGTTAAGCGTTTGGAAAAAGCAGGGATTATTCGTGGTTACCAGGCCATTCTTGATCCACGCGCTTTAAAAGCCAATCTATTAGTCTTTGTCGAGATTAGCCTGGAAACCCAATCGCCAGCGGTATTTGACGAGTTTCGCCGTGCCGTCGAGAAGCTGCCGCAGATTCAAGAGTGCCACCTTGTCTCAGGACAGTTTGACTACATCTTAAAATGTCGTATCCCCGAAATGGCCGCCTATCGGCAGCTATTAGGCGATGTGGTATTAACACTACCGGGTGTGAAAGAGTCAAAAAGCTACGTGGTGATGGAAGAAGTGAAAGAGAGCTTCAATTTGCACGTCCCCGCCTTCGAGGAATTTGAGGATAAGTAACCGATGATGGACGACCAGGCGCTGCTGCGCTATAGCCGCCAGATTATGCTGCCCGAGGTGGATATCGAAGGCCAAGAGCGCCTGCAATCTGCCCATGTCGTGATTATCGGTGCAGGCGGTTTGGGCTCACCTGCCGCGCTCTATCTTGCGGCTGCAGGCGTTGGGCGCATCACCATCGCCGATGCCGATCAGGTCGAGCTTTCCAACCTGCAGCGTCAAATTGCCCACCAGCAGGCCAGTATAGGTTTAAATAAAGCGCACTCTGCCCAAGCCAGCATGCAGGCGCTCAATCCGCATTGCCATGTCGTGGCCGTAGACGAACATGTAGAAGGCGACTCGCTTGAACGCTTGGTCGCTTCGGCGGATGTGGTAATGGACTGCACCGATCGTTTCTCAAGCCGCTATGCGGTCAATGCCGCCTCGCAAAAAGCCGCAGTACCGCTGGTGTCTGGGGCGGCCATTCGCTTTTCAGGACAGCTGGCCGTGTTTGATCCCCGCGCTACAGCGTGCCCCTGCTATGCCTGCCTTTATCCACCCGATGAGAGTGGCGATGAAGCGCTCAGCTGCGCCGAAAATGGCGTAATGGCGCCGTTGGTGGGCTTAATCGGCTGCTTTCAGGCGGTGGAAGTATTTAAGCTGCTAAGTGGCGCAGGTTCTGCCCATCAGGGGTTGTCTACGTTTGATGCTTTAAGCGGACAGTGGCGGCATTTTCAAGTGCCTCGCGACCCCGCTTGCCCAGTATGTGCCCCGTACCGTTAAAGACCGCCAGGCGGTGACATCCGTCCTGACGGTTTTTGGAGGTTGTCGATGTTTGGAGGTTGTCAATGTAGAGACGACGGCCTTATTCCCCTATAATAGCGATCTGGTGCAAATGTACGAGTATTGTGCACCACCACATTCACCCGCGCAGAAGAGTAGGGCAAGGGAATACGCCCGTCACGATCCCTGGGCGGTAGCGTGCCTTTAATTTGGAATTAACTATGCCATTATCCCAACGTTCAATGGTGTCGCCAGCTCGCATGCTGCTGGCGGCGCTCAGTTTAGTCATGGTCAGCGGTTGCGCCTCTTACCCCTCCGGCTCTAGCCAGCAAGAAGCACAGTACGTGCTCAATAATGACCCCGCCACGTTGCTGCAAGACGAACGCCTCAACGATTTTCTTACCAAAGCCCCCGCCGGTGCCATCATGAATGTAACCAGCAGCCCCTGGGGCGATAACGTCGAGGTCGTGGCCGATGCAGCCTACCTGGCTGCCAGCGGGCGCGAGTGCCGCAAGCTGCGAGTAGTCGAAGCAGGCACCAACGCCGCGGGTGCCGCCCTGGTGTGTAAAACGCCGAACGGCTGGGTGAATCAACGCGTTGTGGCGCAAACATCACAGGGGCGCAATTAATGAACGTTTTAAAACTGCTTAACCGCGCGTCGCTCAAACGCTCCATGGCCGTGGCCTCCATTGCGCTGGTCAGCACACTCACCACAAGCACCAGTTGGGCGCAGTCGCTCAGCCTTTCCGACAGCATCTTACCCGAGCAGGCTGAGCGGCAAGGGGCCACAGGCCAGGAAGAGGTTAACGATACCCCCCGTGCAGACTGGCGCAGCGGCACTTACGGCCCGGTTTCACAGCCACCGCAAAACCCCGATACGCTACCACCGTTTGGCGCCAACCTGTTCACCGGTGGCTTTCGTGGCGCCATGGGTGATGGCCTGAACCCGGATTACAAGATCAAGCCCGGTGACCAAGTCACCGTGCGCGCCTGGGGCGCGTTTGAGTTTGACCGCGTGCTACCGGTGGATGCCCAAGGCAACATCTTCATTCCCGGCTCTGGCCCGCTGAATGTAGAAGGTCAAAGCAGCCAGCAAGTAGATGGCAGCGTGCGCAGCGCGATTACCTCGGTGTACCCGGATAACGTAGAGGTCTACACCAACCTGCAAGGCGTTCAGCCGGTCGCCGTTTACGTGACCGGCTACGTTGAAAGCCCCGGCCGCTACGCCGGTACGCCCAACGACTCACTGCTCTACTTTCTTGACCAAGCTGGCGGCATCGACCAAGACCTAGGCAGCTACCGCCAGGTGCGCGTGGTGCGCAATGACACCACCGTCGCCACGGTCGATCTTTACGACTTCCTGCTCAATGGCAGCATTGCCCGCCCGCAGTTTCAGGATGGCGACACCATCGTGATCGAAGAGCGCGGCCCAGCGATTGCCGTGGGTGGCGATGTGCATCGTGAACACCGCTACGAGCTAATCGGCAACCAGCTTAGCGGCGCCGAGCTGGTAAACCTGGCACGGCTTAAAAGCGGCGTTTCCCACGTCCTGCTACGCGGTGACCGTGAAGATGGCCCCCTCGCACAATACTTCCCCATCGACATGTTTGCAGGCCAAACGGTTCGTAGTGGCGACGAAGTGCTGTTCAGCTCCGACCAGCGCAGCGAAACCATTGTGGTAGAAGTAGAAGGCAGCTACTACGGCCCCTCGCGCTACGCGCTACCCAGGGATGCCCACCTAAGCGAACTGCTGGATGCCATCGCCGTGCCGGAAAGCATGACCGCCGTGGAAAGCGTTTCAATCAAGCGGGAAAGCGTCAAAGAGCAGCAGGCGCAATCGCTGGAAGACAGCCTACGCCGCCTGGAAACTACCTACCTCGGCGCGCCTTCCAATACCAACGAAGAAGCCCAGATTCGTGTTCAAGAAGCCGAGCTGATTCAAGACTTCATCGCCCGTGCCAGTGAGCTGGAGCCCAGTGGCCGTTTGGTAGTGGCCTACGACGGGCGCATTTCCGATATTCGCCTGCAGGATGGCGATGTAGTGACCATTCCTGAAATCAGCGACTCCATGCTGGTCAGTGGCGAAGTGCTGGTGCCCCAGGCGTCAGTGTACCGCCCCGGTATGAGCGTGATCGATTACATCGAAGGCGCAGGTGGCTTCACCGAACGCGCAGATGACGACCACATTCTTATCGTTCGCCAAAACGGCGCGGTCGAGAACGCCCGCAACGTCAACCTACGCCCCGGCGATGAAATCCTGGTAATGCCCGCTGCACCCACCCACAACCTGCAGCTAGCCTCTACGCTTACGCAAATCCTCTACCAAGTAGCCGTGGCCACCAAAGTAGCGGTCGATCTGTAAATAATCGTGAATGGTGAGTGACGTGTTTTGTAGCGCGGCGTAAGCGTCAGCGCACCCGCGAATTAGCTCGATGGAGGCGCGGCCAACCGAGGGCGCCTTCATCAGTTTAAGGAAACAGTCTTGGTATTTTCAAACGAATCAACGCTATGGATAACATAAACAGCGGGCCGAGAACTGCCCGAACGCCGTGGCAGGTAACCCGCAGCGTGTGGTACGCCATGTTTATGCGCGAAGTTATTTCGCGCACCATGTCTGACCGTATGGGCTGGTTTTGGATGATCTTTGAGCCTGTGGCTTTTGTTGGAATCATGATAGGCGTACGCAGCTTTATTCGTGGAGACCGGCTGGTTGTTAACGCTGAGTTTATTCCCTGGCTAATTGCAGGCCTACTTGGATTTGGGTTAGTGCGTGAAGGGATGATGAGGGGGATGGGGGCTATCGATGGCAATAAAGCTTTATTTGCTTATCGCCAAGTGCAACCCGTAGACCCTGTAATAACTCGTAATTTTTTGGAAGGAATGTTGCGCAGTTTTGTTTTTCTAATTTTTATTGTCGGCGGCTTAATGCTGGGACTGGATCTGTACCCAGATAATGCGATTAGAGCAATGGCGGCGTGGCTATCATTATGGTCACTCGGTCTTGGGTTAGGGTTGGTAACATCTGTGGCCGCTACGCTGGTGCCTGAAGTGGGTAAAGTAATACGTATGCTATCTTTGCCTTTAATGATCCTATCTGGGGTCATTTTGCCCTTAAATAGTTTGCCACATTGGCTCCTTAAATACTTAATGCTTAACCCCATTCCTCATGGCCTTGAAATATTGCGGCTTGGCTTTTTTGAAGGTTATCAGGTGGTTCATGGGACCAGCATGCTCTATTTTTGGTTGTTTACATTCACTCTTATTGCCCTGGGGCTGGTAATGCACCTGCGCTTTATTGATCGTTTAAAGGCAAAATAATCCATGCAACGTTCGTTACGTCGTTTTGTAAAAAAATCGCCACACTGGGCCGTCGCCATCGCTGCCATTTTACTCGTATCATTTTACTGGTTTGTTTGGGCGCAGGATCGTTATGTTTCACGCGCCACAGTAGTGTTGGAAAGCCCTCAAGTTGCAACGCCTGAATTTAGTTTATCCTCCTTAATGGGCGGTGGTAGTGGAAATACCCAAGACCTGCTGCTACTGCGTGAACACTTACTCTCAGTAGATATGCTGCGCCGCCTGGATGAAGAGCTCAACATTCGTGAACACTACACCGAGCACGGTGATATCTTCGCTAAGTTGCACGATCGTGACACGCCGATTGAAAACCTGCATAAATACTACCTGCGCCGGGTAGAGGTAGAGCTAGACGAGTATGCAGGCGTACTGAACATTGAAGTGCAGGGCTATACACCTGAATTTGCCCACAAAATGACCACGCTGCTGCTAGAAGCCGGTGAAGACCATATGAATGAAATGGGGCATCGCCTAGCCGACGAGCAGGTTCACTTTCTAGAGCGGCAAATGGTGCGCCTGGATGAGCGCTTTACCGAAACCCGCCAAGCATTGCTGTCGTACCAAAACGAGTACGGGCTGGTATCGCCAACGGATACCGTGGCAAGCATCAATCAAGTGGTGGCCACACTAGAAGCGGATCTCGCTCGTTTACAAGCGCAGCGCAATGCGCTGGCCAGCTACCAAAGTACGCAATCATCTCAATTGCGTGAAGTCGAGCGTAATATCACCGCACTTCGTGACCAAATTGTTGAGCAACGTGAACGGATAGCCCAAGCATCAGGTGACTCTCTCAATAGCGTATCAGCGCAATATGAAACGCTAGAGCTACAAGCACAGTTCGCCCAGGAAACCTACTCCAGCGCACTCGCCGCACTGGAAAACACCCGCTTAGAAGCCGCCCGCCAGCTCAAGCAGGTAAGCGTGCTGCAAAGCCCGCTAATGCCGGAATACCCCACCGAGCCCAGCCGCCTCTACAACAGCAGCGTATTCGCCATCATCACCATCTTCCTCGCCTTCATCCTCAGCATGCTGATGATGATCATCAAGGATCACAGGGATTAGGTGAGGGGTGAAGTGTGAGTAGTGAGGGGTGAAAGGTGAGTAGTGAATCGTGAATCGTGAAGGCCCCGTAGCGCGTGGTAACGAGTCTGCGAGGAACGAGCAAGCGAGGCACCCGCGGGAGGCGTCGGAACGACGCCCTAGGGCACCGAACCAACCCTGCCTGCAAGAGCCAACCCCGGCACCGCTCCGCGCTGCTCCCGCGGGTGCGCCTGAGGCTTACCACGCGCTACTAAATCACGCATGCACAGAACACAGTGGAAGCACGACCCGTAGCGCGTGGTAACGAGTCTGCGAGGAACGAGCAAACGAGGCACCCGCGAATGGCGGCGGAACGACGCCCAACGGCACATAACCAAAACCCCGGCACCGCTCCACGCTACAACCACGGGTGCGCTGACGCCAAACGACTTACAATTCACAACTCACAACTCACAACTCACGGTTTTGCAATGCTCGACATCATCCACCACGGCGGGGCCACTGGCGTAACCGGCAGCTGCCACCAACTGATTCTCAACCAACAGGAATCGCTACTGGTAGATTGCGGCCTCTTCCAAGGGGAGGACGCCGCGGAAGACAGCTTCGAGCAGCTGCAAATTGAGTTCGATATCAGCACCGTTAAAGCGCTGATTATCACCCACGTACATATCGACCACGTGGGCAGGCTGCCTTACCTGCTGGCTGCAGGCTTCACCGGCCCCATCATCTGTTCGATCCCCACGGCCAAGCTGCTGCCCCTGGTGATTGAAGACGCACTAAAAATCGGCTTCACCCGCAACGCCCAACTAATCGAGCGCTTTCAAGCTCAGCTCGAAAAGCAAATTGTTAGCGTGCCTTACGGCAAATGGCACTCTGTAGTAAGCGACCACACCGGCCCCAGCTCAGGAACAACACGCGTAAAACTAAAGCGGGCAGGGCACATTCTAGGCTCCAGTTACGTAGAAGTGAGCTATCAGGATGCCGCCACCGGCCAAAAAGAGCGCGTCGTGTTCTCCGGTGATCTAGGCGCCCCCTATGCACCGCTACTACCTGCACCTAAATCGCCCCACGGCTGCGACCAGCTGGTTCTCGAAAGCACCTACGGCAACCGCCGACACCCAGACCGCCGCCAGCGCCGCGCTACCCTGAAGGCCGCCGTGGAGCAAGCACTCGCTAACGGCGGCACGGTGATGGTGCCTGCGTTCAGCATTGGCCGTACCCAAGAACTGCTCTACGAACTAGAAACCGTTATTCACCAAGCGCGCTCGCCCCAATGGCAATCGATGGAAGTCATTGTCGATTCCCCGCTAGCCGCACGTTTTACTCAGGTATACCGCGAGCTGAAGCCTTACTGGGATAAAGAAGCCCAAAGCCGCTTGCGCAGCGGCCGCCACCCGCTCAGCTTTGCCAATCTCTACACCGTGGACAGCCACGCCGAGCACGAGCAAACGGTGGAGTACCTAGCCAAAACAGGGCGCCCAGCAGTAGTGATAGCCGCCAGCGGCATGTGTGCAGGCGGGCGCATTATGAACTACCTCAAAGCCATGCTCGGCGACGAACGCCACCAAGTACTGTTTGTGGGCTACCAAGGCGCAGGCACGCCAGGGCGGGATATTCAGCAATACGGCCCACAAGGCGGCTGGGTAAACATCGACGGCGAGCGGTACGACATCAAAGCAGGTGTTAGCAGCATCAGCGGCTACTCCGCCCACGCCGACCAAAAAGACCTACTCAACTTCGTCAAACGCATGCGCCGCTGGCCCCACACCATCCGCCTAGTACACGGCGAACAAACCGCCCGCGCAGCACTCAAAAACGAACTTGAAAGCCTCTATCATCGCAAAGGAAAACAAGTGAGGGTGTTGAATGGTTAGCCTATTTGTTCGGCTCCCAGCTTCGAGAACCTATCAGTATCCTATGTTGAGAAATAACAATGGATAGAGTGTATGCGTTTCCAAAAGAAACGAAACATTTTCATTGTTTCAGCAGCGATAAGGATATAAAGCAACATTCTGACTATAGAGCTGCAAAATCGGGAGACGCTGGCGCTGCTTTACAGCTGGTGGATGATTTGGCCCTTGAATTTTTGATCTCTCTTAAAAATGAGATTCCTGAAGGGAGTGTCTTTGTATCGCCCTACGCCAAAGAGGCTTCAGGCGATAATGCGTTGCCCTTAATTCTTTCGCTGATGTGCGCAGAGGTGCTAGACGGTATTAGTGAGACAGATATTGTCCAACTGCAAAAAGTGTTTCATACCGGGGCTGACCCTATGGAAAGACTAATTGCAAGGCCGTCATTCGAGGGAACTGTTCAGCATGGCGGCTGTTATGTACTAGTAGATGATGTGACCAGCATGGGCAGCACCTTAGCTGAGCTAGCTAATTACGTTCTCATGAATGGTGGAAGCGTTATTGGGTCTATACTGCTAGTCAATGCAGGCCGTTCAAAGAAATTTCGAGCTTTAAAAAAGCATACTCAATTATTGGAGGAGCGCTTTTCTAATGAAATCAAAAGCATTTTCGGAATACACACCTCGGCCCTCACCGCCAACGAATCAAGTTATCTCGTCGGCTTTAGAACCGCTGACGAGATCAGAAATCGATGCGTTAAGGCAGAAAAAGAGACAGCTAAGCGCTTACTATCAAAAAATTATTCAAGCGCGAGTTGCGAGTAAGTGATTGCTTAATGCTTATATTCGTCTGTTGCCCCGCGCTAAGAGGATTCTCGTGGCGAGTAGCGAGGCATCCGCGAAGCCGCCCGACGTTGTCACCCGAACCATGCAATGCGAAGTGGCTTCTGTAAAACTGCAAAGACATCAATGGCCTCTAACCCTCAATGATTGAAATCCGTAACCTCTACAAGCGCTACCACAACCACCACGGCAGCGATTGGGTACTCAAGGACATCAACCTAACGATCCCCACTGGGGTGAGCGTGGGGTTGATTGGTGCCAACGGCGCGGGTAAATCCACGCTGCTGCGCCTTATCGCCGGTATGGATACGCCAGAGCGGGGCGAAGTCATCCGCCATAGTCGGGTTTCCTGGCCAGTGGGGCTTTCAGGTGGTATGCAGGGCAACATGACGGGAAGGCAGAACGTTAAATTCGTGGCCCGCGTGCAAGGCAGTGGCCCTGCGGAAGTAAAGCGGGTGATTCAGTTTGTAGAAGACTTTGCTGAAATCGGCAGCTCATTCGATGAACCGATTCGCACCTATTCATCCGGTATGAAATCACGGATCTCTTTCGGGCTTTCATTAGCGTTTGATTTTGACGTGTACATCTCCGACGAAGCCACCGCCGTAGGCGACAGGGCATTTAAAGCCAAAGCCAAAGAGCTGTTTAATTCCAAAATCGGCCAAGCCTCACTGATTATGGTGTCTCACGGCGAAGGTATCTTGCGTGACCTTTGTCAGGCAGGCCTTTACCTCAAACAAGGCAAAGCCCATTGGTACGACGATATTAACGAAGCCATTGATACCTACCATGCGGATTCTGACGCCAAGAAAAATGGCACCGCTTTACCGGCAAACGTACCCAGTGCTCGTCGCTATCTGCAAGACTGTCACGCAACACTAAAAGGCGCACAGGAAACATTAAAAGAATTTCAAGAACAGGACGCTCCCCAGCAAGATATTGCCGCCGCCAAAAAAGAGGTGCAAAAGTGCGGTAAAGAAGCGCGAAGAGCCCGGGAGCATCTTGAAAGCCTGCAAGAGCAGCAGCGTGAAGAAAAACGCAAATCAGCCTGATTATTGTATTTACATCACTACCATCCATTAAGAAACATATGAACACCAAGACATTTTTAATTACCGGCGGTGCTGGCTTTATCGGCTCAGCAGTTGTACGCGAGCTTATTCAACATTCAGCCCACCGTGTAGTGAATGTAGATAAACTTACTTATGCAGGTAATTTAGAATCGCTTGCGAGTGTTGAGGGCAACGAACGTTACACCTTCGTGCAGGCGGATATTTGCGATGCGCACGCAATGCAGCAGCTGTTTAAACAACATCAGCCCGATGTAGTGATGCACCTTGCAGCAGAGAGCCATGTAGACCGCTCTATCGACGGCCCGGCTGAGTTTATCCAAACAAACGTGGTAGGTACCGCCGTATTGTTAGAAGCCGCTCGTGGCTACTGGAATAGCTTGGAAGGCGAGCGTCGCGACGCTTTCCGGTTCCACCACATCAGTACGGATGAAGTGTATGGTGATTTAGGTGAATCGAAAATCGTGAATAGTGAATCGAAACGGGCCAGTAGTGACCACTCACCACTCACTACTCACCACTCACTCTTTACTGAAGAAACCCCCTACGCCCCCAGCTCGCCATATTCAGCCAGTAAAGCCAGTTCAGACCATCTAGTACGCGCCTGGCAGCGTACCTACGGCCTCCCCACACTGATCACCAACTGCTCTAACAACTACGGGCCATATCACTTCCCAGAAAAACTGATCCCGTTGATGATTCTCAACGCCTTAGCCGGTAAGCCGCTTCCGGTTTACGGCAATGGCCAGCAAATCCGCGATTGGCTCTATGTAGAAGACCACGCCCGCGCATTGATCAAAGTAGCCACAGAAGGGCAGGTAGGCGAGACCTACAACATCGGTGGGCATAACGAAAAAGCCAACCTGACCGTAGTAGAAACACTATGTGATTTACTGCAAGAGCTGGTACCCCAAGAAGCTTCTTACCGCGACTTGATAAAGTTCGTCACCGACCGCCCCGGCCATGATGTACGCTACGCCATCGATGCCAGCAAAATGGAACGCGAGCTAGGCTGGGTGCCGCAAGAAACCTTCGAAACCGGCCTACGCAAGACCGTGCAGTGGTACCTTGCCAACGAAACCTGGTGGAAACGCGTACAAGACGGCAGCTACCAAGGCCAGCGGCTAGGTAGTATTTCATGAATATCTTCATCACCGGTGGTAATGGCCAAGTAGGCTTTGAACTCCAGCGCCAGTTTGCCCCTTTCGGCACTATCTTGGCCCCGACACGCCAAGAGCTCGATTTAACCAACGCCGAAGCCGTAGATGCTTACCTTGCCAAACATCAGCCTGGCTTAATACTCAACGCCGCCGCCTACACAACAGTAGACAAAGCCGAAAGCGAGCCACAGCAGGCCAAACGCCTAAATGCCGAGCTACCCGCGCAGCTAGCGGAATATGCAGCGAAGCAGGGCATCCCCCTGGTGCACTACTCAACAGACTACGTTTACCCAGGCAACGGCGAAACACCCTGGCAAGAAGACAGCCCCACTGGCCCGTTAAGCGTATACGGCCAAACCAAGCTAGAAGGAGATGAAGCGGTTGTTAACAGCGGTGCCAGCCACCTGGTTTTTCGCACCAGCTGGGTATACGCCGCCCGTGGCAACAACTTTATGAAAACCATGCTACACCTGGGCCGCGAGAAGGAAGCGCTCAATATCGTCAACGATCAAATAGGCGCGCCCACCCCAGCACGCCTAATCGCCCAAGTCACCGCGCTAGCGTTCACTACTCACCACTCACCACTCACCACTCACAATTCACCCCTCACCATTCACCATTCACCATTCACCATTCACATCCCCGCAGGTATCTACCATCTAGCCCCCAGGGGGGAAACCAGCTGGCACGGCTTCGCTAGCGAAATTTTCAACCAAGCCCGTGGAGCAGGGGAGGCACTAGCGATTACGCCTGAAAGCACCGCAGGCATCCCCACAGCCGAATATCCAACACCCGCCAAGCGCCCGCTAAATTCGCGCATGGCGCTAAGCAAGCTAGAAAGCGCACTAGGCATTACAATGCCCGCCTGGCAAAGCCAGCTGGGACTGACATTGCGTGAATATCTGGATCAGTAGCTCTACCGTTAAGTCATGCAAAAACAGCCCTGCGTATACATAATGGCCAGTGAAAAACGCGGCACACTTTATATTGGAGTGACCAGCAACTTGCCCCAGCGAGCATGGCAGCACAAGCAACAGCCGTACGATGGTTTCACAGCAAAGTATGCAATCAACCAACTCGTATACTTTGAACAAGCAAGTGATATGGAAGCGGCTATAAAACGCGAGAAGCAACTCAAACAATGGAACAGAGCGTGGAAAATCCAGTTAATCGAAAATCACAACCCACACTGGAAAGACCTCTACCCTGACATACTTTAGCCTAGCTAGCAGAACCACAATGGATTCCCGCTAAAAGCACGCGGGAATGACGGAGTAGAAATTGTCATTCCCGAGCGGGGTAATCGGGAATCCACCTTGACCTTTGCTGCTGTAGCCCGCAAACCAAGGTCAAAATGGATTCCCGCTAAGGGCACGCGGGAATGACTGGATGACAGGCATGCGGGAATGACAGCGGGGCATCACACCCCGTCATTCCCGCCAACCACACCCCCGTCATTCCCGAGCGGGGTAATCGGGAATCCACCTTGACCTTACCCGCTGAGGCCGAAGTACTAAAATCAAACTGGATTCCCGCTAAAAGCACGCGGGAATGACAGAACGGCAGGCACGCGGGGAGTGGCAGTCATTAGGCATCATTCCCGATAAGCCACACCCCGTCATTCCCGAATGGGGTTATCGGGAATCCATCTTGACCTTACCCGCTGAAGCCGGAGTACTAACATCAAACTGGATTCCCGCTAAAGGCATGCGGGAATGACGAGGTGTAAAGTGTCATTCCCGAGTGGGTTTATCGGGAATCCACCTTGACCTTACTTGCTGAGGCCGACGTACTAAACTCAAACTGGACTCCCGCTAAAGGCATGCGGGAATGACAGGACAGAAGGTTAATGGATGACTATGAGCCAAAGCTCACAAAGAAAAGGCATTATTTTGGCCGGTGGCTCGGGCACGCGGTTACATCCCATTACCCGCGGTGTATCTAAGCAACTCCTGCCAATTTATGACAAGCCGATGATCTACTACCCGATCTCGGTGCTTATGCTGGCAGGTATCCGCGATATTCTGATTATCTCAACGCCGGAAGACCTTCCCCAGTACCAAAACCTACTAGGCACCGGCGAAGACTTTGGCATTCGCCTAGAGTACGCAGAGCAGCCGAGCCCCGATGGCCTAGCCCAAGCGTTTATCATTGGGGAAGAGTTTATCGGCGAAAGCCCCGTTTGCTTGGTACTAGGCGACAACATTTTCCATGGGCAGCACTTTTCCGATCAGCTAAAGCGCGCCAGTTCGCACACATCGGGCGCGACGGTATTTGGCTATTTGGTGAAAGACCCTGAACGCTTTGGCGTAGTTGAATTTGATGAGCAGGGCCACGCGATCTCTATCGAAGAGAAACCGAGAAAGCCCAAGTCGGCTTATGCTGTTACTGGCTTATATTTCTACGATAACGATGTTGTTGAAATCGCTAAAAACGTAATGCCATCAGAGCGTGGCGAGCTAGAAATTACCAGTGTGAATAACGCCTATCTAAAGCGTGGTGATTTACGCGTAGAACGCCTTGGCCGCGGCTTTGCCTGGTTAGACACCGGCACCCACGACAGCTTGCTAGAAGCCAGCCAATACGTGCAAACCATTGAACACCGCCAAGGTCTAAAAATCGCCTGCCTGGAAGAGATCGCCTGGCAACACGGCTGGATCGATGACGAGCGCCTGGCCACACTCGCCAAGCCGCTTTCCAAAACCCAGTACGGCCTATACCTCCAGCGCCTACTCAAGCAAAAGCCGCAAAAGTAAAAGTTTGCCACGGAAGACACCTATGTATGCCACGGACGCTCACGGAAAACACGGATAAAAACAAGATTTAGATTTTGCCCTTATCCGTGTTTTCAGTGAGTGTCTGTGGCAAATCAAAGGCTTCAGCCACGGAATTCACGGAAAGCACAGAAAAAACCAAATTAAGGTTTTGCCCTTATCCGTGTTTTCCGTGAGCGTCCGTGGCGAACTCCCTCATGTTTTCAGTGAGTGTCCGTGGCTAAAAAGGAAAGACCATGCTCTACGAAAAACTCGCCATTCCCGATCTAGTCCTGCTCACCCCTCAAGTATTTGGCGATGAGCGCGGCTTCTTCATGGAAACCTTTCGCCAAAGCGAATTCGAAGCCCACTGCGGTCAACACACGTTCGTGCAGGATAACCACAGCAAATCCGCCCATGGCATTTTGCGAGGGCTGCATTACCAGCACCAACAGCCTCAAGGCAAGCTAGTGCGGGTAACGCAAGGCGAAGTCTTCGATGTGGCGGTAGATATGCGCCAAAGCTCGCCAACCTTCGGCCAATGGGTTGGCGCAACGCTCAGCGAACACAACAAACAAATGCTTTGGGTGCCCCCCGGCTTTGCCCATGGCTTTTATGTCACCAGTGAAGAAGCCGAATTTCAGTACAAATGCACCGATTACTACGCCCCTGGGGATGAAGTGTCGCTGCGTTGGGATGACCCCACCCTTAATATTCAGTGGCCCCTGGCAAACCAGCAACCTCCGGTACTTTCTGCCAAAGATACACAAGGCTTAAGTTTGCCAAATGCCCCGCGTTTTAATTAAAATTAACGATTGAAAAAGAAGAGAATGGAGCTGCTCTCACCATGTCCTTAGTCGTGTACGTAGGAATAGATAAATTTAAAGCTGAATCAGGCGCCGCCGTGCGCGAGAAAAACGCGACTGAACTAACGTTAAGCGACATCGCGAATGGGCAGCCCAGCATCAGTCAAGCCAGTATCGATGATGCCAGCGCCTCTGAAAGCCAATCGCTTGTGATTGCGGCGTTTAATGAAGAAGCCTCAGCCACCTTAGAGCATTGGCTAAGAAAAGATACCACCCACGAATGCATTATTGCCTGGCCACACCCGAGTGCATGGCTAGCGGCTAGCCTACAAGCTGAAGGCCGCCCGAAAGAAGCGTTATGGCAATGGAGCTACCAAGCAGACCTTATCCTCAAGCTCTATAAGACAAAGCGTCGCCAGATTACACTGATTGGTTATGTACCCAGTGCGCCTGCCAGCGAAGAGCTTCCCTTAGTGGTTGACCTGTCGCTTGAACATATTGCGCCGCTTTACCGCTTAATGGCTTCCCAGCTAACCCAAGAAGATAGCCTGCTCCAGCAAGCTTATAACTATCTTAAAGCAAGCAGTTCAGGTACCGCTTCCTGGCAAATGCCAGCAGTGGATATGGTTGAACAAAGCCTGCATTACTTGGATAACGAACAGCAGCAGCATCAAACGCTGGTAACTCAGTTGCACGCTGTGAAAACTGAACTAACAAAAGCACAGGAAAGCAGTGAGCAGTTAACACAGCAGCTTGCACAAGTGAAAGAAGATCACTCTAACGAGCAGGCGCGTAGTCAACAGGCTCAGAAACAAGTAACTGAAGTAAGCCAGCGCTTATCTGAAAAAAATGCTCAACTGCTTGAAACTGAAAAAACCAAAGATAAGCTGCAAGATCAGGTTCACAACGTCGAAAAAGAGAACGCTGCGTTATTAGAGCAATTAACCAGCGTGCAGCAAGCCATAGAAGAGAACACAGCAGAGCATCAGCAGCAAAATACTAAGCTGGAACAAGACAAAGCGCGCCTTCAAGATCATGCACACAGCATGGAAGAAGAAAATGCAGCCCTCCTAGAGCAGCTAATGAAAGTGCAAGAAGCTCTGGAACAAACCATTCTCAAAAATCAGCAGCAGTCAGAAGGCCTTGATGAAAAAGAGGTCAAGTTGAACTGGTTGAGAAATAAAACCAAAAGGCAACAAGAAAAGCTTGAAGAGTATAAGCAAGCCATCAGCCAGCTGAATGAAGAGAGCGCAGACCTTAGCAAAGTAACGGCTAGCGCTAAGCTAAAAGAGCAGCAACTGATTGAGAAAGTGCAGCAAGCCCATAATCTACAAGCAGACTTTGAAAAGCAAGCCAAGAAATTAAAACAAGAGTGCACACAGCTAACCCAAGACAAAGCAGTTATTGTAGAAGAGCTTCATAGTATCCAAGAGGCACTTGCTCGTGAAACGGCTGAAAGAATTAACGCCCAAAAAGCCAACCGTGAGTTGTCTGAGCAGTTTGCAGCGGTGGAAAAGCAAGCGAATCAACTTCAAAAGGGCCTTACTGCTGTAGAAGCAGAAAAAGTTATTTTAATTGAGCAGTTGCATAGCACTCAAGAAACCCTTGCCCACGAACAAAACGCAAAAGAAGCTGTTCTGAAAGACAAGGCAGTGCTTGATAAGCAGCTAACAGCGCAGGATAAGGCAGCAAAGCAACAGCAACATCAATTCGAGAAAGAGCGTTCGGAAAAAGCACTCATCATTGCTCAACTACACGACGTTCAAGAGCAACTGATTAAAACCGCTGAGAACCACGATCACTTCAAGCAGCAAGCAGAGACCCGCCAAAAAAATCTTAATGTGCTAAAACAGCAATACCAGTTAGAGCGGCACCAGTACGAAAGCGTTCTTCTATGGTTACGGGTAAGCGGGCATCGCAATGCAGCCGCGGCATACCGTTACAGCCGCCCGTTTAAACGAGCCTTACCGCAGCAAGTCGCAATTATTAATGAAAGTGGCTTCTTTGATGCACAGTGGTATTACGAAGAATACCCCGATGTAAAAACGTCGGGCATTGCGCCAGCCGAACACTACCTAAAGTTTGGAGCCATTGAAGGCCGCAACCCAAGCGACAAATTTGATACTTACTTCTATCTCAGTGAATACCCGGATGTTGCTGAATCAGGCCAGAACCCATTGCTCCACTATTTGCGCCACGGCCAGCATGAAGAGCGTCTGCCCGCCAGGCCGCAACAGCAGTTGCCAGCACCCAGATAACAAGTAATGTTGGGCTTAAATAGATAAGCCAGGCACAAGCAAATAGAAGTGACCATTATGCCAACGACCCGCGCTAACTTTCTTTATATTGGCCCCATTCGGCCAGAAACACTTGCATTACTCAGCCATAATAAAGCCGAACATGCGCTGTTCATAACGCCCTTAGAAAATGAAGCGCAATGGCAAGAGGTGCAGGAAGCATTTCCCCACGCTAGCCAGCAAATCATAAAGCTAGCAGAAACCAGCGGTGAGTTACCGTATTACGAATTTAACCTGCCGGAATTCAACGCCAGCCAACCCGCCTCGGGCCTCTATACCCTTTATCCGGGGTTAGAGCTAATAGAAAGCGCCAAACAACCACTGGTGGGGGTCGAAGCTCAGCTAGGCGAACTAGAGAAAGAGACGGAAGTTCAAGAAATTGGCGCCTTGGTGGTTGAACAACCAGAACTGGTGTGGCCAGTATTACAAGTGCTAGCGAATAACCAACGCTACCAACATATCAAGGCATTGTGGTTAAGAGTGGGGGCTGTTCCGCTTTACCACGGCATGCCAGAAATAGACGAGATACTGACTTGGTGTCAAGAGCACGGTTTTGAGCTACAGGCCCGTAATGAAGACGACCCAGATCTCCCCCTGCTTCAACTGACGCGTCATGCCTACTATCACCGCTGGCAAGAAGAAGCCAAGCGCAGCGCGAAACTAGCAAAACAGCTGAAAATAGCGCAACAAGAAGCAGAACAACAGCTCGCCAAGCAAGCCACAGAACAAGCGGAAAGCTTGAAGGCACTAGAACAGCGGGAAGCGGCATCGCAAAAGCGCCTAAAAGATAGCGAAGAACAGTTGCATCAGCAACACAGCAAGTATGAACAACTGCAACAAAAATATAAAAAGCTAGAACAGCAATTAGCTGAGCAACAGAAATTAGCAAACAAGTCGACCGATGATCGGGCAGTGAAAGAAAAAGAAGCTCAACTAGCCGAGCTTCAAAAACAGCTTAACCAGCTCACCGAAGAACGCGATACGTTGAAAAAGCAACTCAACCAGTCGCTTAAGAGCAGCCAGCAGCACCAGAAAGAGCATGAAGAAATCAAGCAGCAGCTTGAAGAAACGCAGCAGAAACTTGTAACACTTGAACAGCAGTATCAAGACGCTGAACATGCTGGCAAAAAAGCTCAGAAAAAAATCGAAGAGGGCTCTGAAGTAGTCAAGGGCCTAGAAGCGGAGCTTAAAAAACAGCAAGTGCAGGTCGAAAATCTTCAAGAAGGGCTGGCGGCTCGCGAAGAAGAGCGCGACAAATACAAAAGCTATTTTGCCAACCGCAAAAAACAGCATGAAGAAGCTGAGACCAAGCTAGCTGACACTCAGCAAATGCTGAATGAGAAAGATGCAACGATTCATCAGCTAAATGGGCAACTGGATGCATTGCAACACAGTAATGAACGGTTCGGCCAGTTAGAAAGCAAGCTGGAATCACTATTCAGTGAACAGCGTACCTACATTCAGCAAACCACAAATGTACTTGGCCAACATGTCACGCGTAGCGCCCTTCAGCAGCGAGACGAGCAAGCGATGATCAACTACTTGCAGTATGGTCAGCGCCCAATAAGTACCAAACTACCGCCCAGCTATGTAACCGCTCTGTTAGAACACTATGATACTCACAATCCTGATGTTGTGGTGATTTTTGGTGCAGCGGAAACCACGGAACTGTTAGCACAGCGAATCATCAATGCCCGTGCTGAAGCTAATCGCATTGGTAAGAGTGGCCACAGACAAGAGACTCACAAAGAAGTGACCGTGTCACATGACGACTTGCCACAAACGATCATCAGTATCGAGCACAACAAAGCGGCCTGCGAAAGCTTAAAAGAAAGTCTCAACAATAAACGGCTTAGCCCAGCAGTGAATGTGGTAAGCGCCCCTTGGGTGGAGTGCCAGACAGTTAACGAGCCAGTAGCACTATTTTACGCGGCAGACACCACTTTGCAGCGCCTTAATCAATGGCTACCCGAAAATGCTCGCATCTTGGTCATTGTAGGAGAAACCCTACCTCAGGCAGGCCATAGCCGTGAAATTGTACTACCGCTATTGCTACAACAGCTAAGAACTCAGCGGCTAGACATTGTAATCGAAGGCAACCACTTTCCCCAGGAGAGTGAGCTAGTTGCCCAGTGGGGAGAACTGCTCCAAACACGCCAGCGATCTGCAGAGTGGCTTACACTTTCTACGACTTACAGCCTAAGAGTAGAAGGCTAGTTTCCCTTCGCTTTTAGCCTTATTAAAATTAACCAACGAGCGCATTATGGAAAAGAATCTCGTTAAACGCGCATATGAAGCTTTTAAGCTAAATAATTACAGTGAAGCGTTAACGCTCTATCAGAAAGCCGCTACGACCTATGGTAGTGAGTTTTTTAAAGTCAACATCACACTTTGCGAGCAGCGCCTTAAAGGTAGCAAGAGTAAAGATCCTGTATTGCCGGGTTCGCCAGCAGAGTCGCGACAGCTAAACGAAACACAACGTTTGCTAGAACATTACTACTGTCGTTGCCAAGAACTTGAATACCAACTGCTAGACAACGCCGCAAAATAGGCAAGGAAAAGGACGTCATGAAGATTTTAACCGTATTTGGTACACGCCCTGAGGCCATTAAAATGGCACCGTTGGCGTTGCAGCTAGCAGCGGATGATCGCTTTGAAGCAAAAGTATGTGTAACGGCCCAGCACCGCGAAATGCTGGATCAGGTATTGGAACTATTTGAGTTACAGCCTGAATACGACCTGAATATCATGAAACCTGGCCAGGATTTGAATGATGTAACGTGTGGTATTCTTCAAGGCCTAAAGTCGGTTCTGGAAGAGTTCAAGCCAGACATCGTACTGGTACACGGTGACACAGCAACGACCTTTGCCACCACGCTTGCCTGTTATTATCAGCAGATTCCCGTAGGGCATGTAGAAGCGGGCTTACGCACCGGTAATTTATACTCCCCTTGGCCGGAAGAAGGTAACCGCAAGCTGACCGGCGCGTTGGCAGCGGTACATTTTGCGCCGACCAACACCTCTAAGCAAAACCTGATGGCGGAGGGGATCGACCCAAGCACCACCCACGTAACGGGCAACACGGTGGTTGATGCCCTGCTGGACGTGGTAGACAAGCTTAAAACCAATACGGCATTAGCGGATGAGCTAGCTAAGCGCTTTCCCATGTTGGACACCAGCAAAAAGCTGATTTTGGTCACAGGCCACCGCCGTGAAAGCTTTGGAGGAGGCTTCGAGCGTATTTGCCAAGCGCTGGTAGATACCGCCAAGGCGCACCCCGGCACCCAGATTCTCTATCCTGTACACCTCAACCCCAACGTACGCGAGCCAGTGAACCGCTTATTAGCAGACGTTGAGAACGTGCATTTGATCGAACCGCAAGATTATCTACCTTTCGTTTACCTGATGAACCAGGCACACATTATCTTAACGGATTCAGGCGGTATTCAAGAAGAGGCGCCCTCGCTAGGAAAACCCGTGTTGGTCATGCGGGATACCACCGAGCGGCCCGAAGCCGTGGAAGCCGGTACGGTTAAATTGGTGGGCACCGATGTCGCCAACATTACTCAGGCATTAAATACGCTGCTAAACGATGAGCAGGCCTACAACGCCATGAGTTACGCCCATAACCCCTACGGCGACGGCAAAGCCTGCCAACGCATCCGCGATGCCCTCGCGGCACGATAAGCGGTAAAAAAGAGTGAGGGGAAAACCCTTATCAGCGCCAAGTGCGCTTACTCCTCACAGCGAAGCGCTCACTATTGACTATTCACGGATCAATTTATGAAATTCGACACTATCTCCATGATCGGCCTGGGCTACATTGGTCTTCCCACTGCCGCTGTATTTGCCTCCCGCAAGCAAAAAGTTATTGGTGTAGACGTTAATCAGCACGCAGTTGACACGATCAATAATGGTGAGATTCATATTGTTGAGCCCGAGCTGGACATGGTGGTGCACGCGGCAGTCACCGAAGGGTACTTACGCGCAACCACTAAGCCCGAGCCCGCCGATGCCTTCATGGTGGCGGTACCCACCCCGTTTCACACGGATGAACACGGCCAAAACCACAAAGCCGACCTTAGCTACATTGAAGCAGCGGCAAAGTCCATTGCCCCCGTTTTAGTAGCTGGCAACCTAGTGGTGCTTGAATCCACCAGCCCCATTGGTGCCACCGAGCAGATGGCCGCCTGGTTAGCGGAAGCTCGCCCAGACCTGACGTTCCCCCAAACTCACGGCGAAGCGTCCGATATTCGCATTGCCCACTGCCCTGAGCGCGTGTTACCTGGCCACGTCATTCGTGAGTTAGTCGAAAACGACCGCGTGATTGGCGGTATGACGCCCAAGTGTGCGGAAGCCGCCTGTTCGCTTTACAAAATTGTGGTGGAAGGCGAGTGTGTTGCAACGACCGCACGCACCGCTGAAATGGCCAAGCTCACTGAAAACAGCTTCCGCGATGTGAATATTGCGTTTGCCAATGAGCTTTCGACCATTTGCCACGAGCTTGATATCAATGTTTGGGAGCTAATTGCCCTGGCAAACCGGCATCCCCGCGTTAATATTCTTACCCCTGGGGCAGGCGTTGGCGGCCACTGCATCGCCGTGGACCCCTGGTTCATTGTGGACTCCTGCCCAGAACAAGCCAAAATTATCCGTGCCGCGCGTGAAGTGAATGATGCTAAACCGCAGTGGGTGCTTGGCCGTGTAAAAGAGGCGCTAGAGTTCTATCACCAGCGCCATCCGGATGCAAAGCGCAGTGATTTAACCGTGGCTTGCCTGGGCGTTGCCTTCAAGCCAGACATTGATGACCTGCGCGAAAGCCCCGCACTGGGCATTGCTGAGCAGGTGGCAGCGCTTGGGTGCCAGTTACAGGTAGTAGAACCCAATATTGAAGAGCTGCCAAAAAAACTGCAGCAACCGAATGTTGAACTTAAAACATTGGAAGAAGCACTTACCCAAGCTGATGTTATTTGTGTGCTAGTGAAGCACAAGCCGTTTATTAGTAATGTAGAACAAGTGCGTGAAAAAGAGAGCGTAATCGACGCAGTTGGCCTACTAGGCTAAAGAGAAAGGGAAGTAAGTGATAAAGGTGGCGGCTCTGCCGTCACCACTTACTACTCCCCATTCACTATTTACTACCCACCACTTACTACTCACATTTTACCAACGGAAACCCATGGACGAGTTGCTTTCCTACGCCTCCGCACTTGCGAAAAAATCAGCCCTGCCACTTAACGCACCGATAAAAGGCCGAATTGCCTATATGGTGAGTCATGGGCAAAGTTATGCCAGTAACGGTTACGCCATACGCACGCAAGGCATTGCCCACGCATTAAATCAGCAAGGGTTGGAAACACTCTGTTTTGTGCGCCCCGGCAGGCCATGGGCGTTAAATCCGAAAAATAGCATAGCGCCCGAAACCACCATCGAAGGCGTACGCTATATTCATACCCGCTGGGCTAACGACGTACCCCCAAAAGGCGAAAAACTCCTGCTGGAAGAGAGCATCAATAAATATATTGAGCTCTTCAATATATACCGCCCCAGCGCCGTGCTTGCTGCCTCAAACCACGCGGTAGGGCTACCCGTTTGGGTAGCAGCCAAGCGTTTGGGGCTGCCGTTTTACAACGAAGTACGCGGCTTTTGGGAGCTTTCACGAGCGGCCCGCGAGCCAGAGTATGAACACAGTGTGGCCTTCAAAAAAGAAGCCGCGCGTGATGCCTTCGTTGCCCAGCAGGCACAAAAGGTATTTACCTTGAACCAGCCCATGAAAGAAGAGCTGGTAAAACGCGGCGTAAAGGCAGAAAACATTGCCATTGTGCCTAACGGTGTGATTGAGCTTCCCAACGTTAAGCCTGCTGACCCTGCTTTGAAAAAGCGCCTAGGCATTGAAGCTGGCGACAAAGTAGTAGGCTATATTGGCAGTTTTAACGCCTATGAAGGGCTAGAAGCGTTGCTGGAAGCCTGCGCTCAATTGGTGGCCCAAGGGGAACAGCTTAAGCTGCTGCTGGTAGGCGATGAGCAGCCGATCACCAGCGTGATGGGCGGCCATGAAATAGCCAAGCAAGCAGAAAGCACTCCATGGTTACTACAAGTAGGGCGGGTTCCCCATGAGCAGGTTGCCGACTACTACGCATTAATTGATACAGTGGTTATCCCCCGCAAACCGCTGGCTGTCTGCAACATCGTACCACCCATAAAAGCTGCTGAAGCGCTGACCTATGGGAATCGACTAGTGGTTTCCAATGTTACGCCCTTGGCCGAATATGCCCAGAAGCATGACAGTGTGGAAGCGTTCGAGGCGGGAAATGCCACCCTCCTGGCGACAACCCTTCAGGGGGCACTGAAGTTGCCCGCCCCCAAGCCGAGTAGTGAGCTGCTGTTCTCGGCGCATACCGAGGCAATGGCGAAGGTGCTGAAAGGGGAGGGGAATGTTTCGGGCCAGAAGGTGGCGTTTGAGTTGCCAGCTGAGCCGGTAGCGCCGAGCAAGCAGTCAGCAGTACCGGAGTCTAAAGCTTCTGCAGCGAATCAGCTACCCGCTGTTGCTGCAAAGAAAAAGCTTAAAAAAGCACCTACGGATTTCAAAGCCATCTCAATCATGGATGAAATCTCGGAAGAGTGCTGGAAGCATGAGTTCAATAGCTTCCGAATCGATAGGAAGAACTATAAAAAACAAGTTGGTCACTCTACTGCCACATTCGCCTTCCTGGAAAGCTGCTGGAAGGGTAACGGCGGTGCTTGGGAATATGCCTTTACGTCTCCTGGTTTGAAGCATGCTAATGCCCAGGCACTTCTGGACCTGATTCCTCGCCTTAAGAAAAGAAAGATGCCAACGGTCTTTTGGAACAAGGAAGACCCGATGCATTATGACCGTTACCTGCCGATTGCTAAGCAAGCGGATATTATCTTTACGACTGACTCAAACAAGGTGCCGGACTACCAGCGTGACGTGCCGGAGGCCGACGTTTACGCAGTACCCTTTGCGGCTCAGCAGAAAATCTGCAACCCATCTGATCGCTTTCGTACAGAGGCGGAATCGGTTTGCTTCGCAGGCTCTTATTACAGCGTGGGTCATGACGAGCGTAAACGGCAAATGCACGCCTTACTTCCCTCTATCATTGAGTTCAAAGGGGCGATTTACGACAGATTCTCGAAACTCGGGAATGAGCGCTATAAGTTTCCTGACCAGTTCCAGCCATTTATCCGTGACGCGGTGCCGTTTAATGAGGTGGTGAGGCTCTACAAGCAGTTTAAGGTGTTCTTGAATGTAAACACTATCGTCGACTCGCCGACGATGATGTCTCGACGCGTCTATGAGCTGCTAGCGTGTGGCACCCCTGTAGTGTCTACGCCCTCTAAGGCAATCGAAGAGCAATTTCCAAGCATTGTCCATATGGTGAATGATGCCCAGGAAGCCAACAAGGTTATAGAGAAGCTGCTGACTGATGAGCACTACTGGGAGAAAACCTCACACCTTGGCTATCGTGAGGTGATGACCAAGCATACCTACATGCACCGCTTGCAGTCGATCAAGCAGGCCCTAGGTTATGAAGCAGGTGAAGATAAACCACTCGTCAGCATCATTACCTGTACGCGTCGCCCGAACATGATCGACCGTATTGTCGAGAATATGACGAGGCAGAATCATCCCTATTGCGAGTTGATTTTGATGCTGCAGGACTTTAGCGATGCGCAGCGAAATGAGCTGCTTGATAAGCTGAAGTCCAAGTCATCTAACCTTAAGCGTATTGAGGTGATCGTAAACGACAGTCAAGACATTACGCTTGGCGAGCGTTTCAACCATGCCGCTACACATGCCAAAGGTGAATATATTGCTAAAATGGATGACGATGATTTCTATTTTGAGCATTACCTATCTGACATGCTGATTCCCTTTACATTTGGTGACTATGGCATGGTAGGAAAGAAAGAGCTCTTCATGTACCTTTCAGGCTCAAATAAGCTAGTGAAGCGTTTCCCAGGCATGAAACATCGTGTCGTGGATTTTGTTGCTGGGCCTACCTTTGTGGTCAAGAAGAAAGTTTTTGATCAGGTTAAGTTCGAATCGCGTAATACCGGTGAAGACAGTACCTTTATTAAGAATATTCAGGCGGCTGGGCATAAAATTTATGCAGCTGATCCTTTTAACTTCATCCAATTTAGGGCAGACCCAAGCACACATACTTGGGGGATTGCAGATGAAGAGATTTTGCAAGGCAAACAAACACAGGTAGTAGCCGATTACCTGAATACAAGTATCTGTGAGTTTTGAGTGAGAGGTGAAAATGGTCTGGTTTTCTTTTTCATGTGCGTGCGGCTTAAAAATAACTGCGACGCATTTCTAATTTAGCAAGAACAATTCCTGAATCCCTTAAGTTTGGGTTCTAGAGAGGCTCTGAATATATAAAATGCCAAGGGTGTCAGCATGACAAAAGATATAAAGCACTTGATTGAAGATGAATGTTTAAGAAGCATAGCTGGTTGTGAAGGTGTCTTGCGTGCTCGTTCACTCCTTAAGCTTAAAAGATATAAAGAGGCTGTCTTGGCTTATGAGGAAGATCTGGACAATGTTAATGGATTTGAATATGAGTCAGGATATGCTAGTGCGCTTGTAGAGAATAGGGAGTTAGATAAAGCATTGATGTTCTTGTTGTCAAGGATTAGCTCTAAGAGGGAGGTTAAGGATGAATACCCATATGACTTAATCTCTGTTTATTTTTTATATGTCATGAAGTTTGATAGACGCCTAGAGTTTAGTGATTATTTCAATAATAAAATTGACGGGAATTTCTTCAAAATTAAGACAAGTTTGCTTTTTTCGATATTTGAATATGCGTGCGAAACTCATGATCCTATCGCTGTTAGTTGTTTTGAAAGCTACCTGGAGTCGGCTGGTGATGTCGATAAAAGGTTTTATAGGCTTCATATTTCTTATTTGATAGATCAGGATAAAGATCGATCACTTTATGATCTGATATATAGAAAAGGGGTGTTGTACCTTGATAAAAGCAAGGATATTGCTTTGTTCTCAATTGTTTTTAAATATATATCTTGTGTAAGTTATAGTCGTACGCAAAGCCTAATTCAGTTGTCGATAGATTTGTTTGGGTTGGATAGGATAAAGGCGCTAAAGTTAAATAAATCATTGATAACCAACGATGCTGTTAGTGCGAATAGTGAACGGCAGTCTGATTTGAGATTTAAAAGGTTGCTCTCTTATGAGTATAGGAATGGTGAGATAGGCGGTTTTAAACTGCCTTACTTGATAAGCAGTAAGGTTAACGCTTACAGTATTGGAGGTATGCTTGGTGTGAAAAGCCCTCTGCTTTATAGTAATCTAAAGCTTCAAGAGATTGAATTATCAGATAATATTGTAATTAAGCCAGCTGACGGGAATCAGTCTAAGGGGGTTTTTCTTGTTTACAGTGAGGATAAGATATTTGATGTAAGTGAAGGGGAGTTTTTGAAAGGTTAT
This sequence comes from Halomonas sp. H2, assembly GCF_050215315.1. Taxonomy (GTDB): domain Bacteria; phylum Pseudomonadota; class Gammaproteobacteria; order Pseudomonadales; family Halomonadaceae; genus Vreelandella. The sequence continues at coordinate 2,619,121 of NZ_CP189760.1, read as the reverse complement.
GATGTTCTTTTGGATAGAGCAAGTGCTTATAGGAGGGAAAACAAGTATAGGGATCTTTGGATAGTTGAAAAGTTGCTTACGCATAATAAAAAAATGGCTAGGGATGTTAAGTTTTATTGTTTTTATGGAAAGGTTTTGCTAGCCCTTGAGTCAGTTAGAGAACCTGGTCAAGTATTAAGAAACTGGCATGATAGGTCTGGAGAGATTGTTGAAACAGGGAGGTATGATAACCTTGGTTTTGCCTCACTTGGTTTAAGTAACGATCTTTTTACCCAAGCAGAAAACTTGAGTTTAAATTTACCAGTTCCATTCATGCGGATTGATTTTTTGGTTTCTGATGAGGCTGTTTACATGGGTGAATTTACTCCGGTACCATATGGGTACTGGGAGTTCAATGCGTATCATGATCGATTGTTAGGGTATGAGTTGTACGCAGCCAGAAATCGCCTTTTGAATGACATGATTAGCGGCAAGGAATTCTATTACGTTAAGAGTTTACTTAAAGGAATAAAGTAAGGATGGAGATTTACGTTAGTATTGAGGAGTTTTTGCTTAAAAAAAAACGTGGTGCTTCAAAAGCAGCTGTCTTTAAAGACGGTGTGCTATTTCCGTTTGAGTATAAGTTATCGGAGGAAAGTGATGGTATCGTGTTTTTTTTGCCTGGTGCGTTTGACAGAAAGAACTCGATGCCAAAGTTTCAAAGGTCTAGTTATTTTTCTTCTCTGAATTGTAATTGTATTAGCTTTTTTGATCCTACCCTTTTCTTAACAGATGATGATAAGTTTACTAGAGCTTGGTTTGTTGGAGATGATAAAAACTGGTACGTTAATCACATAGCTCATATTGTCAGTTCAATTGTTGTAAGTAAAGAAATAAGAAACTCCAAGATTCTTTTTTTTGGATCATCAGCTGGTGGTATTCCATCTATTCATTTGGCAAGTAGGTTTTCCGACTCTCATGCATATTGCTGTAATATCCAAACAAACATTCTTGCGCATTATCCGGCTTATTTGAGTCGGTTGGTTAAGGTTTGCTTTGGTGAGAAAGCTGAGTTGTCGGAAGTGAAGCGGAAATATACTGAAAGGCTTGATGTTACAGGCTTGGATGCGAGATTTTCTTTGCATATAGTTCAAAATAAGAATGATGTCTTTCATTATAAGAATCATTTTTTGCCATATATGGATTCGTTAAAGCGTTCGAGTTCTGTGGCTTATGAGTATTGTGTTTATGATGACCAGTCTAACGGGCATAACCCTCTGCCAAAAGACAAAGAAATTGATGTTATTAATCAGATCCTCTCAGTAGGAACATTTAGCCCTTGCTTTGAGGGGGGAGTATCAGCAAAGGGACTATAACTGCGTATGTCAAGATCCGTGTGGGGCATATCATCCACTCTTTTGCTGGTGATGAGAATTACCGGAAAATCTCTTAAGGGACATAATGAATAATACTCTTCATAATTATCAGGGTGATGTTCAAGAGTTTACCTTTCCCGCTTCGCAAAAGAAGGCGTTGTCACTAGGTTCTGTACGAAAAGTCGGCTCGCAAGCAGAGGCCTATGCACGCCACGCATACCATCGCTCTAAAGCTGCTTGCTAACTTATCGTAGCGTGTGGCGATACGGCGTGACTCCTTCAGCCAACTAAAACAGCGCTCTACTGCATTTCGTTGCCGGTATTTAGGCTTATCAAACCGTCTAGGTAGACCTGGCCGTATTCTTCGATGCATGTTGCGCTGCGCTATTACCGGTTTCATGCCGTGCCTGTCGCAATAATGGCGCAACTCATCGCTGTCATATCCTTTGTCAGCCACCATATAGCGACTACGTTTACGTGGTCGCCCAGCGTTACCAGGCAGGTAAATCTTCTCTAATGTCGAAATAAAGTGCCGAGAGTCTGCCTCTTGGCCAGGAGACAGCGTGAACGCCAGTGGCCAGCCGTGACGATCGCAAACCAAATGAATTTTGGTAGTTAAGCCTCCACGACTACGCCCCAAGGCGTGATCTAAGGGTTCTTCAGAGCCCCCTTTTTGCCGCCTCCTGCGGCAGCACGGGTGGAGCGTATAGAGGTCGAATCAATCATCCATGTATCCAGGTCCATCAGTCCATCTTCACGTAGCCTGAGCTGTAAGCGGGAAAGAATGGCTTCAAACGTGCCATCATCTCGCCATTTTCGAAAGCGCTCATAGGCGGTTGACCAGGGACCATATCGCTCGGGTAGATCTCGCCACTTGGCACCAGAACAGAGAACCCAGAAAATGCCATTGAGAACCTGCCGGTCATCCCGCCGTGGCCTGCCCATTACCTGAGTTGGCGACACAATATCTGTAATCTGTGCCCAGTTCTCATTGGATATCTCGTACCGGCCAACCATCATTTTCTCCCTATGCAGCTATTGCATGGGAAAACTTAGCAGATATCACTTTTCGTACAAAACCTAGGAGAGAGGTCAAATATCCTAAAGCGCGCTTTCTGGTTAAAAAATATCCGAGTTATTGAGTGGGAGGATGAACAAAATAGAAGCAGATGGGCTGCTATTGGGGATAACCATGCTGTAAGGTTCCGTGATGCAATGCCTTATCAAACAACAGCGGAGACTCGACTGATTACTAATAATAAGCATAAAACAAAAAGGCTGCTTGAAGCGAGCGGTATCAAGATACCGAAAGGGATGGTTTTTAATACGCAAGACCTTGATGGGATTTCTGATTGGTACGAGAAATGTGGCCTTAATAAAGTTGTGATTAAACCTTTGTCAGGAAGCTCAGGCAAAGGTGTTAGTGTCGGTGTGAAAAGTCAAGAGGAGCTGATTGCTCACGCAATGCTATTAAATGATAAAAAATGCGTAGTTGAAGAGCATGTCGAGGGCGGTGACTATCGACTGTTAGTTGTGGGTGGAAAGCTTATTTCGGCTGTTAGGCGTCATCCTGCGTTTGTTATTGGTGATGGTGTCCATACAATCAGAGAGCTTGTTAAAATAAAAAATGTCAGTCGCAGCCGTATACCTTATGTGGCTAAATACAAAATTTCCTTGGATGAAGTAGCGTTAGAGCTTCTTAATGAGCAGGGTGTTTCTGAGTCTAGTATACCGGAGTCTGGAATCAAGGTTCAGCTCAAGAGGGTGGCCAATATTGGTGCTGGAGGTGATAGTGAGGAAGTTACCAGTCTAGTCCACCCTGATTTTACGGAAATTTCCAAAAAAGTTTGGAGGTCTATTCCTGACTTGGCTTACTGTGGCATTGACTTGCTCGCTGAAGATATCAGTCTTCCGCCAAGCTCTCAAGACTGGGCGGTCATTGAGATAAATGCAAATTGCGATCTCCCTATGCATCATTTTCCTTTGCTTGGCCCGGCAGTGGATGCCGCAGGTGCTTTGGTGAATTATCTCTTCCCAGATTGTCGTCCTGAAAGGAAAGCTATAAAAGCTACTTTTAATGGGCTTGTGACAAAAGTTGGCTATCGAGATTTCTTGCTAAGGAAGGCTGTAAGGCTTGGTGTTTCTGGTTACTGTAGGAATAATTCTCAGGGCTGTGTTGAAGCTATATTTATTGGTTCTTGTGTTGCAGTTGAGGAAATGCTCGACCTGGCCATGGTTGGTCCAAAGAAAGCACTTGTGAAGTCCATGAGTTTTATTGACATCCCTATACATGAAGCTCAAAGCGATAGCCATGATGGACTGTTCTCAATTCTCTGATGGATTTTTGCTATGTAAGCATCATCGCTTTTTTCTGATTTCGTGGAAAACTGGTGATTGGTGCGCTCAAAAGAGCGCCTTTATGCTTTAAGGAATGGCGGGTCAATAGGTCCGAGCGGGTATACAGCGACGCGGGCTACACCGGCATGTGGAAGTACCTAGACGCAGAGAAGAATGCCCTGGACTCCTACTGCTGTGTTGCCGCTAATGCAGCGCCATCAAGAAGATAGAAGGCAGTCTCATGCAAACGTTGCTGCTGGAGATCGAGAAGTTCAAGGCCAGCATCCGCTCCAAGGAGTTGGTCAAGAACCAAGCGCAGCTATTCAGTCTGTTCGGACAGGTCAATTTAGTACTGGCGACATGATACGAGAGCCGAGTTGACGGGTTCAATGCGCCTTGAATCTGTCCTGCCAGCCGGATAATCCGGGTGGCAGGGGGCAAGATGCACTAGTACTACTAATAGTATCGCCAACAGTGGGTTGGCAAGTCCGAAAAGTATGCCTAGCTCATATTTCAAGGATTTTGAAATAAGGTCTGAAGCCTATCTTCAATAAATGCTTAAAGTAGCTCTAAGTGCTTCTGCATAAATTATCGCGCATATAATGAACAAAGGTTCATTGGAGTAAAACACAGCACCATGTCGCGGCGCTTACGTTTCGTTTCTTTAACACCTGATCAGCAACGTATCTTAATGAAGCCTACCTGCATGTCGAAAAGAGAGCACTATGTCGTCGGGCTCACGCCATTCTGCTCAACCACAAGGGCCATACGATTAACCAGATTCGCGATATTATCGGGGTTAAGCGCGATACGGTATCGACCTGGTTATCCTAATGGGAAGCAGACGGTATTGAAGGTCTTCGAGACAAGCCTTTCGAAGGACGCCCGTACCTCCTTAGTGAGAGCGATCTTGCTGTGTTAGAACAACTGGTTGAAGAGTATCCCCATCAATTGCCTGTCCTCTATGCCAGGTTTTAGGAGCAGACAGGTAACGCGTCGTCAGCTAGGTCACGTTGCGGCGCGTGTTAAAAAAGGCTATAGCTGTAAGCGGGTACGCCGCTCATTAAGGGCGCAGCGTGACGAAACAGATTTCCGCCATACGCAAGAGGTGATCAATGTGTTAAAGGGGTGGGAAGATGGTGGTGAGTGCGACCTCTATTTCTTTGATGAAGCCGATTTTCGCCATCATCGTCACTTCCTTATGCATGGAACCCGATAGTCAAGCCCTGGGAAGTCGCTGCCTACCCACTCAGAAAACGGCTGAATGTACTGGGCTTCCTCGCCAGAAAAGGTGAGTTCTTTCACCACATGACCACCGGCTCAGTGATCACTGAGATCGTTATAGAAGCCTTAGATCAGTTTGTGGCACATAAAGACCCTGACGCATTCGCCGTCGTGATACTGGATAATGCCAGAATGCACCGTTCTAGGGCATGCCAGCGCAAACTTATTGACTGGATGGCATATCGTATTCACCTGGTCTATTTGCCGCTGTATTCGCCGGAGCTGAATCTGATCGAAATCTTTTGGTGCGAAATCAAATACCGATGGCTACCGTTAACAGCCTACAGTTCGTTCGATAAGCTTTGTGAAGCGGTCAAAAACGTATGCAATGGTTATGGCACTAATTACTCAATAACTTTTGCATAACCACTTAGTTAGGAATTTATATATGAGAAAAACTTGGACGGGAACTGCGTCGTCGGCTGAGATTCAGCGTCTTCGCATTCTTAATATTCTTAATTATACTAAAAGTAATGGCGCTCAATATTCAGCAAAAAAATTTACGGCGGGGTATCATGAAATAGAAATTGGTGGCGAGGTGTTCGCGGGTCAGCGAAGCCCGAAGCGCCGTCTTGACCTTGTTCCTTTTGATTTTACTGATAAGACCGTACTTGATATTGGTAGCAATCAAGGTGGAATGATCTTTGCTGTTGGTGACAAAATTAAATGGGCAGTTGGTGTTGATTATGACTATAAAATGGTAAATGCAGCCAATCTGATTGCTCGGGAGATGAATGCCAAACACTGTAACTTTTATGTATTTGATATCGATCGCGATCCACATGACCTAATTTTCGATCTCCTACCAGAGCAATGTGTGGACGTGGTTTTTCTCCTATCTGTTTGCATGTGGGTCGACAAGTGGCGTGAAATTATACGCTTTGCCTCGACCCTCTCGAATACGCTTTTATTCGAATCAAATGGATCAGATCAGCAACAATTCGAGCAAATTTCTTTTTTGTATGAGGTGTTTCAGGAAGTAACGATGCTTGCCAAGACCTCTGAAGACGATCCAGGTCAGAAAAAACGTCAATTCTTTATTGCATCTACTCCAAAAGTATAGTTTTTTCAACCTTGGATGTGGAACTCAATCGGAAAAGTTTTTGACCAAGGCTTTGAATAAATCTGTAGCTACTGTGCAATTTATAATTAAAATAAATCATCTATTGTTTAGCGCAGCAATACCGAAAAGGAGGTGGATATGATAATAGAGCTTTTCGGGCCTTATGCAACAGGAAAAACAACATTGGCTAATGAAGCTATTTCCAATGGTATGGGAGAGCTTGCTAGTAAAGTCAAATTCCAGACAGGTAAAGAGGCTATTTCTAGCGATCACCCTTTCTTTAAAAAAGCTATTGATCTTTTACTGGGAGAAAATTTTGTAAAGCGCTATTTTTATCTTGTCAATGATAGCTATATGTCAGCCTCTCAGAAGCTTGCATGCACTAATATGTTTTACGCATCGGCAAAAAGGTATTCTCTTTGCATGCAATGCCCTGAGAAAACCATCTTGGAAGATGAAGGGCTATTGCTTAGGGGGCTGGACTCTACTGCTTGCAGCTATGATACTGCTAATGCTTTGAAGGAGTATTTTTCATATGTCCCGTTACCTAATGTTGTTGTTTTTTGTAGTTCGGGAGTTGAAAAAGAAAAAGAAAGAATAATGAAAAGAGGTTTCGGGATTAACCCTTTTTACTCTATACCGGATGAAAGCGTTTTAGACGAAGTAGAGCGCATAAATGAACGTTTCAGGGTAGCAAAGAAAGTTTTGAGTAACCGCAAGGGCGCTAGGTTTTTGTCTATGGATTTAAATGTAGATGGTGTGGATGCTTTTTCCCGCAAGCTTCGTGAGCTGATTGGGTGAGGATTTTCGAATTAATTGGTGGTTCGGCTTCGGTGCTAAATATGGATAGTGAAGAGTGGGGGCGAGATATTCTGGGGGAGTGGTTTGAAGACGCTGTGAATCGAGCTGCCCTAGAAAGAGCTGAGCTAGCAGAGAAAGTCAGCCGTCTGGTGGCGGAAAATACACAGCTCAAAAAGCGTATCGCCGAGTTGGAAGGGAGGGCAGGTAGTTCCTCAGAGTTGGTTGCATCTCACCCTGAGAACACGCACCCCGAACAGGCTCTGGGGTTGGATTTCTCCCTGCCCGAGGAACAGCAAAGATAAGCGCTGAGCCGGTCGCAACTTGCGGTGTGGGCTTGGCGGCCCTGTGTGGAACGCAGCTTGATCTCTCCTCATCTTTCTCACATTTTTATACGGCGGCCTGTGCGCTGAGTACTTGGGCCTCCGTTGTTTTATGCTGTCGCAGTGGGGCTGTAGGCCAGCATTGGCATACAGGCCATTGAATGTTTATCGCCCGTGGTAGTGGGCTTCACCTCGTATTGGATCTTTTATGTGCGGAATCGTCGGCGCCGTTGGCGCAATGGAATGTACCCCTTTTTTGCTGTCGGGCCTGAAGGTTCTAGAATACCGCGGCTATGATTCTGCTGGGCTAGCGGTGCTGAATACTGCTGGTGAATTGGTGCGCGCACGTGCCAAGGGGCGGGTAGCCGAACTGGAAGCGCGCGTCGAGGAAAAAGGCGTAGCGGGTAGTTTGGGTATTGCCCATACTCGCTGGGCGACCCACGGCGTTCCTGCCGAGCGCAATGCCCATCCGCATATTTCCGGTGGGTTGGCCGTGGTGCACAACGGTATTATTGAAAACTACGAAGCGCTACGCGAGAAGCTTCAGGGGCTAGGGTACGAGTTCACTTCAGACACTGACACTGAAACCATTGCCCACCTTATCCAGGCCTGTTTTAAAGGTGAAATTGGTGAGCCTGCCGAAAACCTGTTTTCTGCTGTGCAGTGCGCTGTTAAGCACTTACAGGGCGCCTATGCCTTGGCAGTGATTAGTGAAGCAGAGCCCGAGTGCCTGGTAGTGGCCCGTGAAGGCTCGCCACTTATGCTAGGCATCGCAGAAGATGGCCACTATGCCGCTTCTGATGCATCGGCACTACTTTCTGTTACCCAGCAAATGATGTATCTGGAAAATGGCGATGTGGCGCGCTTAACCCGTGAATCTATTACGCTGGTAGATGCGCTCGGCCAACCTGCCCAGCGTGAAGTGATTACCTCCCATCTAACCGCGAATGCGGTAGAGCTGGGTGAGTTTAATCACTATATGCAAAAAGAGATGTTTGAGCAGCCGCAAGCGTTGGGGAACACGTTGGAAATGCTGAGCGGGGCAGGGCAGTTGCAGCCGGGGATTTTTGGGGCCGAAGCGCACGCTGTTTTTGAGCAGGTGGATTCCGTACTGATTCTTGCGTGTGGTACCTCTAGCTATGCAGGTATGACGGCTAAGTACTGGATTGAACAGGTGGCGGGTATTACATGCAATGTCGAAATTGCTAGTGAATATCGTTACCGCCACAGCGTGGCGAATCCTAACCAGCTAGTGGTGGTTATTTCTCAGTCGGGTGAAACCGCTGATACCCTCGCAGCATTACAGCACGCTAAATCAATGGGGCACACCCATACGCTGGCGATTTGTAACGTACCTGAATCTGCCATTGTGCGTGAAACGCTGCTGCGTTTTATTACCCGTGCTGGCCCGGAAATTGGTGTTGCGTCTACTAAAGCCTTTACCACTCAGTTGAGCGCACTGTTTTTGCTTACGCTGTTATTGGCAAAAGCGAATCAGCGTTTAGATGAAGCCGATGAAAAAGCTTATCTAGACGAACTACGCCACTTGCCCATTGCGGTTGAAAAAGTGCTGGCACTTGAACCAAGCATCAAGGCGTGGTCGAAGCATTTTGCCAATAAGCATCATGCGTTGTTCTTAGGCCGTGGCCGCCACTTCCCGATTGCGCTGGAAGGCGCGTTGAAGCTAAAAGAAATCTCTTATATTCATGCAGAAGCTTACCCCGCAGGCGAACTGAAACACGGCCCGCTAGCCCTGGTAGATGCCAATATGCCGGTGGTGGTGGTCGCCCCCAATGATGAAATGTTGGAAAAGCTAAAAGCCAATATGCAGGAAGTGAGCGCACGTGGTGGCCAGCTGTATGTGTTTGCCGATGGCGATAGCACAGTGAAGCCATCCGAAGGGGTGAATGTGCTGGCGATGCCAGAGCATTACGGTTTGCTTTCGCCTGTGCTGCATGTAGTGGCACTGCAACTGTTGTCTTACCACGTAGCGCTGGTTAAGGGCACAGATGTAGACAAGCCCCGTAACTTGGCGAAAAGCGTAACGGTAGAGTAAATACCAGTGCACCTGCGAAAGCGCGCTTGCGTTGCCGCTGGGTGGGCTTGGGTGGCGCGGCATTCGCGGGTGCCGCCTTTGCTCGTGCCTCGCAAGCGGCGTTACCGCGCGCTACGAAGTGTGCATTCATTCATTGTAAATGCACGCAGGTCAAGTTTTATACTCTTCTGATTCACGATTCACGATTCACGATTCACGATTCACGATTCACGATTCACGATTCACGATTCACGATTCACGATTCACGATTCACGATTCACGATTCATCATATAGGTAATCCAAATGCGACAATATTTCGGCACGGATGGCGTACGCGGTCGCGTGGGTGAGTTTCCAATGACACCTGACTTCGCTATGAAGCTGGGCTGGGCCGCAGGCCAGGTGTTAGGGGCGGAAGGCGTTAAAGAAGTTTTAATTGGTAAGGATACCCGGGCAAGCGGCTATATGCTGGAGTCTGCTTTGGAAGCGGGCTTTTCCGCGGCGGGTGTTAATGTCGCGCTAGTAGGGCCGTTGCCTACCCCCGGTGTGGCGTATTTAACGTCAACCTTTCGGGCGGATGCAGGGGTGGTGATTAGCGCTTCGCACAATCCGTTTTATGATAACGGCATTAAAATTTTTGCCCAGGGCGGTAACAAGTTAACCGATGAGCAGGAACAAGAGATCGAACGCTGGTTACATATTGCGTTAGAAGGTGGCATGACCTGCGTAGAACCGGAAAAGCTGGGCAAGGCGCGCCGGGTTGAAGATGCCTCTGGCCGTTATGTTGAGTACTGCAAAGCCGTACTGCCCGGCCACTTCAGCTTAAACAACTTAAAAATTGTGGTGGATAGTGCCAATGGGGCTGCTTATAAAGTCGCGCCCGCCGTTTACAAAGAGCTGGGCGCGCACGTTATAAGTATTCACGACCAACCCAACGGCGTGAATATTAATGCCGGTTGTGGGGCAACCGCGATGGACAGCCTCTGTGCTGCTGTACTGGAACACAATGCTGACGTTGGGATTGCGCTTGATGGCGATGCTGACCGTTTGATGATGGTGGATCATACGGGCAGCGTGGTGGACGGTGATGAGCTGCTTTATCTGCTGGCAAAAGAGGCAAAAGCCGAAGGCTATACCGGTGGGCTAGTCGGTACACAGATGAGCAACCTTGGGCTGGAGCAAGCGCTTGAAAGCCTCGGCATTCCTTTTAAGCGTGCCAAGGTAGGCGACCGTTATGTGATGGAGCAGCTTAAAGCAACCGGCTGGCGTATTGGTGGAGAAGGCTCGGGTCATTTGTTGAGCCTGGACCATGCCGCGAGTGGTGATGCTATTATTGCGTCATTGCGAGTGCTCACCTGCCTGCTCAAGCAGAAAAGCGCGTTGTTTGAAGCCAAGCAGGGGATGCAAAAACTACCGCAAACGTTAATTAACGTGAGGTTCGTTGCCAAGGATGGCCATGACCCTTTGGCTGCGCCGCAAGTCCAGCAAGCGGTAACGGCCGTCGAAGCCCGTCTTGGTCACAATGGCCGTGTATTACTGCGTAAATCGGGTACTGAACCGTTTATTCGTGTCATGGTCGAAGCCAATGATGCCGAACTGGCGCTGAGCAGCGCGCAGCAGATCGCTGACTCAGTGGCTACGCTACCGTAGTGTTTGTAATTGCCATTAAAGCAGCCTGGCGCCAGGCTGCACTATAGTGAATGAGTTGCTATACCAAATAGCGGCGAGATTGTTGAGATAGAGCAGTCGCTGGGCTTAGGCTTTCAGCTTCTGCACCTGGATAGGTTAGCCGCGATTACTGATGGGGCCACTGATTAATAGTGCTTTCATAAGCCATTCGCTATTTATGGTAGTATCTGCTGTTTACTGCTCAGCAAAGCAAAACACTTGCTAACTTTTCAGCACTATTAACTAAATGAACATAACGCAGACAGAGAGTCTAAATAACCCTATGGATTTTCAAAAAGGAAATGAACTTTATCGCCAGGGAGCCTACGAGCAGGCGGCGGACCATTACGTTAAGGCACTTAAACATCAGCGTAGCTTTAAACCGCATTATGTCAATTTAGCACTTGCCTTACGAAAAATCGATAATAAAAAAGTATGTGACCAGGCGCTGTTAAATGCCTTTTCAGCACTACGGCCTGATAGCCTCGAAGAGGACATATCGTTAGTAAAAAAATCCCGTTTGGTGAATGGCAAGTGGTACGTGGTAGAGCATGCTGCATGGCTACCTAAAAACGTAGACCCTGTTTTGCATTACCTAGCGGTGGGCTGGCGGCTGGGGTTAAATCCTTGCAAGCGTTTTGATAACGACTTCTATCGTGATACCCATGCAGGCCAAATGCAGCCCAATGAAGTGCCATTGCTGCATTACCTCTATAAGGGCAAAGACCAAGGCAACGAGATTAAAGACAAAGAAGCCAATGGCACGGCGAACCTCGCTGTTCAGCTATGGAATGGCCACTCTATTTCCGCGCTTAACGCCTTGGAAGATGTCTATAACGACCTCGCTGCTACCGAAGCATCACGATGGTGGGCCATGTGGCATACGGCTCGTTGGTTGTATTTTTGTGGTGAGATTGAGCAGGCTTTGGCGTTTGCAGGCAAAATGCAGGCGCTTAAAGAGGCGGATAAGTCACGCAAAGAAACCGTTTACCTTACATATTTCTGCCTGCTGACGCTTGGGCGTCCTGCAGAGGCTTATGCGGTTTTAAAACCATTTGTCGATCGCCACCCCAAAGATGCCGATGCCTACTTTGCCTTGGCAAACGCACTTGATGATGATAATCAACGTATTGAGTTAATTAATAAAGCATTTGCTGTTCATGGGTTTACCGGTATTCGTCGTAAGGATCACACCAAGCCTCTTTCTATTGGTAATGTCGAAGGCTTGGCTTCAGCAAAGATAAAGGGCGCTCGGAAAGTGTCCATCATCATGCCTATTTTCAGCGCTGGCGAGCAGGTGCGCATTGCAATTGAGTCCTTGTTAGCGCAAACCTATGACAATATCGAAATTATTGCCGTCGATGATTGCTCACCCGATGATACGTTTAAAGTGCTAAAAGCACTGGAGAAAGAAGACCCTCGCGTAAAGGCGGTTCAGCCTCCCAAAAATGGCGGTGCGTATGCCGCACGTAATTTCGGCCTCTCTTTTGCCACGGGAGACTTGCTGACAACTCACGATAGTGATGATTGGTCGCATCCGCAGAAGATCGCGACTCAAGTGGAATATCTTGAAAAGCACCCAGAGGTAAAAGGCTGCTCGGCGCACTGGATACGCGCGGTCGATAACCTGGCATTTACACAAAACTGGCGGCCCAATAACTCTTTAACCCACTGGAGTCAGTCCTCCTTTATGTTTAGGCGGGAAGTGCTTGATACCATTGGGGAGTGGGATCATGTACGTATTGGCGGTGACACCGAATACATTTGGCGCATGCAGGCACAGTTTGGTAAAAAATCGTTTGCTAAAATCTGTGCAGATACGCCCTTGGCCTTTGCATTAGATGAAGAGTCTTCGCTTACGCGTACCAAAGCGACGCATGTGCGTACTGTTTATTTCGGGCTGCGTCATATTTACCGTGAAATTTGTGCCTGGTGGCATGCATCGCAAAAACACTTAAATGTGAAAGATGCCAAGACCAAGCGCGCATTCCCTGCGCCGCGGAGCATGTTTGAACGTTCAGGTGAAGCGCTCACCTTTAATACGGTAATTGCTGGCGACTTCTCCCGGTTGGAGGATTGTCAAAAAGCCGCCGAGTTTATTGGAGGGCACCCCAAGCAGAAGGTAGCGCTGTTCCACTGGCCTAGCTTTCACAAGGCACCGGAAGCCTTATGCAATCTCTATTTTGAATTACTCAAGCAGGGCAAAGTAGAACCTATTGTGATGGGCCAAACGGTCCAAGCCAAAGACTATAAAACAGCCGATCAGACGCTGGTTGATTACCCTCTGGATGGCTACCCTGAGTTGCTGGATCTAAAAAGCTGGGGCACTTTGTGAGCAACACTCAAAAAAAATCCGATGCATTGCTAGCCGCTTTAGAACAGGCGGAGCAGAAAATACAAAGCGCGACAGTGGAAAAGTTAAAAATAGCCAATCAGCTCGCAGCCGTTGCGCCAACCTTAGCAGCGAAAGAGCGCTATCAAGTGCTTGAGAAAATGGCGAGCTTACTTTCTGCTGATGAAATGACGGAAAAGTTTACTCGGCTATTAAGTCAAAACAAGGTCCCACTGACTAATGTGGCTTCTTTCCAACAGCTTCTGGTTCAGGCAACTCGCAGAAGACAGCTTTTTGATTTTCAACCGGAGTGGAAGCTAAACAATAAGCGCAATGCGTATAAGTTTATTGACTCACTGGGTGTTAAAAGGCCAGAAATCTATACCTTCAATCAGCCGTTGGCAAAAATTGAACCAAAAAAGGGCACAGTTCTAAAGCCAGAAAATGGCTCATCAAGCCACGGCGTATTTATTTTTGATGAGCAGGGAGGAGCCTTTGAGGTTCGTTCTGGTGAAACGCTACCTACCGTCGATGAAGCTTTAGCCAAAGCTACAAAGATGGTGGAGTCAGGCACCATCAAAAAAGACTCGTGGTTACTTGAAGAGTTTATAGGCGATTTCGATCAAGGCAGGCCACTTCCCCCCGTCGATTTAAAATTCTACTGCTTTTATGGCGAAGTCGGTTTTGTATTGGAAGTGGAGAGAGCCGACCAAACCCGCTATTGCGAATGGCTGCCTGATGGCCGATTAGCTGAAACAGGTCGCTATCCAGGCAAGACATTCGTAGGGAACGGATTTACAAGTAAGCAGTTGGAAACAGCCAAGCGGATCAGTAAAGCGATTACTACGCCTTTTATGCGCATCGACTTTATCAAAAGTAAAAATGCATTCTCATTCGGTGAATTCACTCCCCGCCCTGGGCAGTTCTCCTCTTTTAACAAAGAGTTTGATAGGTACTTGGGAGAGTGTTATTTGAGTGCGGAAGGTCGATTGTTGAAACATTGGATGAGTAAGGATATTTTAGAAAAATGAATGTTTTATTTATTGGCGGAAGTAATTTAGTTATTAAGAACGGTGTTTCTACGTTAATTCCAAAGTCATTAATAGATGCTGGAGAGAAGGTGGATGAAGTATACAACATAGCGGTAGGGGCTACTTCTTGCTTATTTGGCTTAGAGAGTTTGACTCTTTTTAAGAAAAAAGAAGTTGACCTTGTCTTTATAGAGTACGGGATTAATGACCTTCCCTTATATGCGAATGATCGTTCTCTCTGGGAAAAGTCATTTACGGCCTTGCTATTGCTCGTGAAAGACAAGTTTCCTAATGCTCATGTTGTTACCATATTGTTAGGGCGGCAAAAGGAGCGTTTTTGGAATAACCAGCAGCGTATGCATCAAAAAATGACTGTAATGTCGGAAAAAGCCGGCGCCTTAGTCATTGATGTAGACAAGGAACTTAAAAGCAAGGTTGGTTCCACGGTTGACTTTAAAGATTTTTATTTAGATGAAAGTCATTATGCATCACCAAATGTAACGCAATATATAGCTAGTATTGTTGTTGGTGATTACATGTTAAATAGAAGTCTTGGTTTTTTTGATAATGCTAGAAAAAATAGTAAGCAAGATGCGTTAGGCCTGTATGGTCTTCCTGGGCAAATCGCTTGCTATGAGAACTCTAGGTTTCATAAACAGACTACGATTCTTGAAAAAAATGAAGCCATTGAAATAAAAGTTAAAGGAACACCTGTAGCGATTTCCTTTATTTCAGCAAATGATTCTTGCTCTTTACTCGTTGAGGCCGGGAATAAAAAGAAAATTATTAACACAAAACGAAAGAAGTCTACGTTAGGAAAATTTAGTTTTATACTTAAGCAAATACCTTTATATGGCATGCTTGATAAAGCTTCTAATGATAAGTCAATACAAACGATTAAGTTAACGGCTATTGATAAGCTTTCTCCGCTTTGGAATGATGAAATCGTACAGCGAACATATGGAATGGACGCAGCTGGCTCCCAAGATAAAAATATTTACATTTCTCATTTGTCTACTTTCTAATTTTAGGTGGTTTCATGTCTTGGTCAATAAAGTATATAAAGGATGAACGCTCTTTCTCTCGCTGGGGGGGGTTGAGTAAAACATACTTTTCTTTAAATGAGTTTGAAAATGAGTCATGTATTAATAGTGGCTGTTATTCTATATATGAGAGCGGTGCGCTTATTGATATCAATTTGGATGCACTAGAAAACAAGCCACTACTTGTTTTTTTTAATGGTGCTAAAAACCGTAATAATGATACAAAACTTCCAATTTTTTCTGGAGCAAAGGTAACCCCTATAGCCCAAGCCAGTCGTTTATCAATCAACGACCCATCCTTATATTTAGGAGATGATATCTCGATGGGGTGGTACGCCGGTGGTAAGAATATACCGCTGCAATCAGATATTTTGCCGAGGCTAATCAAAAAAATTGTTGGTTTGTTGAAGTCAACAGCATTAATTTTTGTTGGAGGGTCTGCAGGAGGGTTTGCAAGCCTCTATTATTCTAGAAAAATACCGGGCTCTATTTGTGTAACATCTAACCCCCAAACTTCAATATTCAATTATTATAAGTCACATGTTAATAGGTATTTAAAGTATAGTTTTGATATTGATGACGTTCAGAAGGTAAAAGAGAACCCTAAGATTACAAAGGGAACTGTCACTAACCTATGTCGTTATTATAATGGTGAAACATCATCAAAAATTATTTATTTGCAGAATCTCTTGGATAAACACCATGTAAACAGACATCATATTCCCTTTATCCAATCTTTCGGTCACGAGCCTGCCCTTGAGGTTGGTGTGCATCACTATAATGATAATTTAGTAACATTTGTAGGAGATTGGGGGGATGGTCATAAAACGGCACCAAGAGAGTTTTGGTCAACCATGTTATCCAATGTGGTAAATAAGCTGGATAATTTGGATGATATATTTAAGGAACGAAAAGTTTCAAAACTATTTGAGTAACCTTTGTGGCTAACATGATGATTGATAATGTTTTAGAGAAGGCTTTGTTTAAAAGTTCTAAAGAGCATCGTGTCAATAGCTCTACGCTTTGCTGTCATTCTATTTTGATTAGTGCACTTGCTCGCGGCATCGATATAAAAGTGCACTCAGCAACTGATATTCAGATGCTGTGTGATGCTCAAAGTGTGGCATACAAAAAACATTATCATGGTGTTGGGCAAGTTTTTTCTTTATGTGGCGAGGGTAAGGAAGTTGTTCTTAATAAAACAAAGCTATTAAATGGTTGTTTGCCATCTGTTTTTTCTAAGAAAGCACTAAAATCTCCTGAGCAATTAGCGCTAAGTTCTCCTAAAGGTGTTGTGTTTAGAAAAAGTGCACTTTCAAGGTATCTCATTGAAAGTAATGCTATCCAGTATCCGGTTGTTCTTAAACCCGTTAGCGGAAGTATGGGAAAAGGTGTTCATCTAGATATTAACTCCTTTGAAGAACTCTACAAACTTGTAAATGAAAGTACAGGTGGTGAACTAGTTGTAGAGGAGCAGGTTCAAGGTGATGAGTATCGTATTTATTTAATCAAAGGTCGATATTATGGTGCCGCTAAGCGGGTCTGCGCACATGTTATAGGTGATGGAAAATCGAGCATAGGTCGGCTAATTGATGAAAAAAACCGTCTTAAGAAAAAGAGTCATCTTCCTGCTATTGATGTGGAAAAAGCATTAGATTATATAGCAGGAAAGGGTGTGAAGGAAAATTATGTTCTTCCTAGAGGGGAATATTTACCACTATCGAGTATTCTTGGTAGGTCTTCTGGAGGAGATGTGTCTGATGTGTCAGAGTCGTTGCCTAAGTGGGTTAAGCAGAAGGTGAACGACTTGGGCGACTACTTTTCTGATAACCTTTGCATTGGCCTTGATGTTATTGTTAATAAAAATAACTTTTATATTATTGAAGCAAATGATAGGCCGCAGCTCAGTTCGCTACTTACTCCTGATGAAGGTGAAGGAAGGAATATTGCCGATGCATTAGTAGAGGCTATTTTTCCAGGCACAAAGTTAAAGTATAAAGTGGGTGGCGGAATAGCTAATATCAGGAAGATTGTCAATAGCGTTAAAGCTCATAACCAAAGCCTTTCGATAGAGTCACGTTTGTTCGATTTTGAAAAATTGAGTAATAGTGCTAATGATAAACAGTACAAGTCTTTAAAATTACCAGTTAATAGTAATCGTTTGTTATCTAGGCGGGAGGCATTTTCCAGAGGAATGGCAGTTAGCACTTGGGTGACGGAAAGAGGTAGCTTACGTTGGTCTATTACTAGTCCACAGAGGTCAATTGTTTTTCGCGAAAATATGCCTTCTAGCACGTCACAGTCCACGCGTAGTTTGACTAATGATAAAGAGCGTACTAAAAGAAGGCTTTTGAAAAATGCTATTAGTGTGCCCAGTGGTATCCGTATTCACTCTGAGAATGCGGACGCTGCATTAACGTGGTTCGATTCGTTAGGTGCCTCGCCACTAGCGGTGGTTAAGCCTTTTAATGGATCTGGCGGAAAAGGAGTTATATCTGCCATTAACACGAAGGAGGCTTTGTTAAGGGCTCTTTCTTCTTTGTTAGAAGAAGAAGCTATTGTCGAAGAGCATGTGCACGGCTTTGATTATCGTCTCTTGGTCGTAGACGGTAAGTTTAAATTTGCAATAAAGCGTGATCCTGCTCATGTAGTAGGCGACGGTGTTTCTACTGTAAAAGTGTTGGTAGAGCAGAAAAATAAAATAAGAATTAATAACCCCTACAATGGAAAGTATCCTCTTCAATTGAATGATGCAGTACTTCAAAGAATCAAGGGTAGGGGGTTTAGTAAGTCCTCTGTGCTTCGGTTCGGAGAGAAGCTCTATTTGCAAGATATCGCTAATATCGGTGCTGGTGGTGATAGCGAAGATGTAACGAGTCAAGTTCACCCAGATTTTATCGAAATAGCAGAGCGCGCTTATACTTCTTTCACGGATATGGCATTTTGTGGTCTGGATTTAATTACCCAAGATATCAGTCAGCCTGCCGCAGGGCAGCGTTATGCAGTAATAGAAGTAAATGCAAACTGTGATTTCGCAATACACCACTTCCCTACCTGCGGCGAGCCACGTGACGCTGCAGGCGCTATTTTAGATGCCCTCTTTCCTGAGTCATCGCGTGTTTCCACGGTGACTCGTGAACTGTGTATTACAGGAAAGGTGCAGGGCGTTGGTTATCGGAAGTGGTTTACCCGGCAGGCTATCCAGCGTGCGATAGATGGAACGGTCAGCAATTTTGAGGATGGCTCTGTGCGCGCGGTAGTGCAGGGGACGTTATCAGCTATCGATGATCTTGTACGGAATGCGAGCAAAGGGCCAGCCAGGGCAGTGGTGAAACAAATAGCTATTGCGGAGCATTTGGATGCTGACACATACGATGGGTTTATAGTCGTGTGATGGTTCCAAGCATTCTCTTCAGCGCATTCGGGGGTATGTGAAGTGGCCAGGTATTGGATTCCAGCCCTGACTCTGGTGCTGCTATTGATGATTTGGTGGTTGCCAAATGAGAAGGATGAACCACCCAAGGGTTCTCAGCAGATTGAAACATTTGATAGTGCTCAGCTTTCGAGAACAGGGAAAACAATAGTTGAGCATTCACGCACTCACTTGGCTCCCCATCAAGGTATCGAGGGGAGCACTGCAGTACGAGTAGATTACGAAGGCTATGAGCGAGGCAGCCGTCGTGTCGTGGTATCGCCGCGTATTACACCTGCTGAACAGTATGAACTGTCATTTTGGGTACAATTTTGCGAAGGGTTTGATTTCGGGCGTGGTGGTAAATTGCATGGGCTGGGACCTGCTGACCCCGTAGCAGGTGGCAATGACATTACGCCCGAAGGCTGGAGTGCTCGGTTAATGTTTCGTGGTGATGGCGGTTTGCAAACCTATGTGTATCACCAGGATATGCAGGGAAAATATGGTGATACCACCGTTGCATCAGATTTTACCTTTCAGCCAGGCCAGTACCACCATGTTGTGATGCAGGTAGCGCTAAACGCACCTGCTGAAGAGCCCAACGGTTTTATCAAGGTTTGGGTAGATGACGAGCTACTCATTGAACACTCAACATTGCGCTTTCGTGATCGGCTAACGCCTGAAAGTGATATTCAGCGGTTGATGTTTAATACCTTTCATGGGGGGAGTAGTCCGGAATGGGCGCCTCGTACCGCCGGGGGGAGTTATAAAACGGACTGCGCATTTTTTGATAATATAGCGCTTACACCGGCATTTGAACGTTAATACGAGTGGGAGATTTCCAAGGATGAAAATTGCTGTTGCTGGAACGGGCTATGTGGGGCTTTCCAATGCAATGTTGCTGGCACAACACCATGACGTAGTGGCGGTGGATATCGTGCCCGAAAAGGTCGAGATGCTCAATAAGCGAGTCTCGCCTATTGAAGATGCGGAGATTTCAGCCTTTCTCGCCCGTGAAGACCTGCGCTTTACGGCAACCATGGATGCCGAAGCTGCCTACCGCGATGCGACCTTCGTAATTATTGCCACACCTACGGATTACGACCCTAAAACCAATTATTTCAATACTAAGAGCGTTGAAGCGGTTATCAATCAGGTAATGCAGATTAACCCTGACGCGGTGATGGTGATTAAGTCCACGGTGCCGGTGGGGTACACCGTAGAAACCGCTGAGCGGTTTAATACTCAAAACCTGCTTTTTTCACCTGAGTTTTTGCGCGAAGGAAAGGCATTACACGATAACCTCTATCCCTCACGGATTATTGTGGGTGAGCTTTCCGTTCGCGGTGAAACCTTTGCAGAACTGTTGAAGCAGGGCGCGATCAAGCAGGATGTTGAGGTGCTACTGACCAACAGCACTGAGGCAGAAGCGATTAAACTATTTGCCAATACTTACTTGGCAATGCGGGTCTCCTATTTTAATGAACTTGATACCTATGCTGAAACTCATGGCCTTGATGCCAAGCAAATCATTGAAGGTATTGGATTAGATCCGCGAATTGGTAAGCACTACAACAACCCAAGCTTTGGTTATGGCGGCTATTGCTTGCCGAAAGATACCAAGCAGCTGCTCGCCAACTACGAAGATGTGCCTAACAATATGATTCAGGCCGTTGTGGATGCGAATCGTACACGCAAAGATTTTATTGCTGAATCAGTACTCCGCCGTGAGCCTGAGGTAGTCGGTATTTACCGGCTGATTATGAAAACCGGTTCAGACAACTTCCGTGCCAGCGCCATGCAAGGGGTGATGAAGCGCATTAAGGCCAAAGGCATTGAGGTTGTGGTTTACGAGCCAGCGCTGGAAGAAGAAAAATTCTTCGGTTCATCCGTGATGCGTAATTTGGCGGATTTTAAGGGTAAGTGCGATGTGATTTTGACGAATCGTATGGTGGACGAGTTGAAAGATGTCGCTGAGAAGGTCTATACACGAGACCTATTTGGTAGCGATTAATTGTCCTGGTCAGTGAGTGAAAATCTGTATTTATCACTTAAATTCAGATGGTTATGAGCGAGGCTTTGCAGTATGCTGGCCTCGTTTTTGTGCGCTGACTATCCCGAACGGTAATGTGGCTGTGGTTCTGTTCACTTCATTGTTTGCTTAATTCTCTCTTTTACTTGGGTTGTATAGCCGTGCTCTCTTATTTGGCTAAATATTGGCGCCTTTTCTCTTCTTCTCATGCCACTGAAACACCACCATCGGCTGAAGACGCCACGCGAGCTGAATTTGATGTGGATTGGTATTTAGCAGCCTACCCTGATGTGGCTCAAGCAGGCATTGACCCGTGGGAGCATTACCTACGCCATGGTAAAGCGGAAGGGCGTTTACCCCGACGTAATCGTGCCTTGGCTTGGGACCATGCGTTATGGCGTGGCGCTGATGCAGTGATTTTGCCAAGGTTACAGGCATTGCTTACTGATACTTCTGCCAGCGCCTCAGAACAGCAAGCAGCACGATGGGCGTTAGCGCGCTGGTACGTATGGCAGCAGCAGTGGGGGAGCGTTCTTACCTACCTACTGCCAAATGGTGACCCCAACGCTTTGTTCGCTAACATGGATCACCCTGCCATGGCGCTCCTGGCGATTGAAGCGCACTGCCGGTTAACCCTTGAGGGCAAGCCAAGCGATGGCACGGTGTTGCCGGAATTGTTGGAAGCGCTCAAACAACGCTTTCCAAACCATGCAGATACTTTTCTTGCAGAGGCTAACGCGCAATTAGTAGGGCAGGGCAGTGATGCCGATAGGCTTGATGTACTCAATCAGCTTTTTACCGCCCACGGGCTAAGCGCCATTACCCAGCGCAACACCAATGCTCCCTTATCGCTAGATAACCTCTCTACTCACGCCTCACCCCTCACAACTCACCCCTCACCCCTCACCACTCACCACTCACCACTCACCACTCACAACTCACCCCTAATCTCCGTCATCATCCCGCTCTATAACGCGTCGCATACCATTGGTACCGCGCTGCGCAGCTTGTTCGACCAGCAGGGCGTTCGCTTGGAGATTGTGGTGGTCGATGACGCCAGTGAAGATGATGGCGTGATTGAGGTGGCCCGTTGGCAGCGCAAGGCCCCCATGCATGTATCGCTAACGTTGCTTCGCCACGCCACTAATCAAGGCGCTTATGCCGCCCGTAACACGGGGTTAGTGGCAGCCACGGGTGATTTTATTACCACTCACGATAGCGATGATTGGTCCCACCCCCAAAAGCTGATTACTCAGTGGCAGGCGTTGGAAGCAAACCCTGAAGCGAAAGCTTGCTTGTCGCACTGGGTGCGCGTAACGCCTGAACTGCTGTTTAATCGTTGGCGGTTAGATGAGTATGGTTGGGTATATCCCAATATCTCTTCACTGCTGCTGCGCCGTGAAGTGATCGACACGTTGGGGTTTTGGGATGCGGTCAGCGTGAATGCGGACTCCGAGTACCGCGAACGTGTGGAAGCGGCCTTCGGCACTGAAAGTATCATGGTTGCACTGCCTGGAGTGCCGCTTGCGTTTGGCCGTGTGGATGAAGGCTCACTTAGCCAGCACTCCCGCTCGCACTTGGCAACGCAGTTCACAGGCTTACGATACCGCTACATGGCAGCGGCGCGGCGTTGGCATGCCCGCGCCGAAAACGCCCACCAGCTGTATATGCAGCAGCACCCCGAGCAGCGTCCCTTTGTGGCGCCATCGGCGATGTTACGGCCCACCGATACTCTGCAAGCGAGCTTGGCGGAGATCGATGTGGTCAGTGAATCCGCACTGTTCGATGCGGGCTGGTATTTAGAACGCTATATCGATCTTCAGCAGGCCAGCATTGAACCGTTGGAGCATTTTTATTCAACTGGCGCTTTAGAGCAACGAGACCCTGGCCCGCATTTTTCCCTTTCCGGTTACTGCCGCCGCTACCCGGAGGTAAAGGCATCCGGCCAGCATCCGTTAGTGCACTTCATGGTGGAAGGGCACGCAAAGGGGCTGGAGCCGCTGCCTATTTGGCAAGGCAAACGGGAATTTAGCCGACGACCCACGGTGTTGCTGTGCGCGCATCAAGCAGGTGCGGCGCTGTATGGCGCTGAGCGTAGCCTGCTCGACATCCTGGATGCGATGCTCGAGCTGCGCTGGAACGTCATCGTGGCGCTGCCCGAAACCAATAACGCGGAGTATGAACAGGCGCTGTTAACGCGCTGTAAGGCGTTGGCCGTTCTGCCTTACGGCTGGTGGCAGGTGGGCAGGGAGCCAGTGAGTGCGACGGTGGGCTATTTTCGTGATCTGATAAAGCGCTTTGCTGTTGATGCCGTGCATGGTAATACCGTGGTGCTGGCGGAGCCATACGTGGCCGCAAGCCAAGAGGGCGTGCCCACCCTGGTTCATGTGCGTGAATTGCCAGCCCATGATGAAGCGCTGTGTGTCACCTTAGGTGCAACGCCTGAACAAGTGGTTGAACACGTGCATCAACACGCGGATGTGATCATTGCCAACTCCGCCTGTGTGGCCCAGGCATTTGCCCGTGAAGCCAATGAGGATACACAGCCGCCAGCGCAGTGCGTGGTGCCCAATACCATTGAGATGGCGCCGCTGCTAGCGCTACCTGACGTGGGTTTTGATACTGAACAAGCGGCGCGTGTGCGGGTGGGCATGCTGAGCAGCAATATCGCTAAGAAGGGCTTGGCGGATGCTGAGGAAATGGCGGGGCATCTGCAAACGCTGGCCCCCGGCGTTGAGGTGGTGCTGTATGGTGCCCGCACCGCTGAGGTTGAGGCGCTGTTAAAGCGCCAGGCCCAGGGCCTTGCACCGGCCAACATTACCTTTGCGGGCTACGTTCAGCGGCCTGAAGAGGCCTTGGCACAGCTGGATATCGTGGTGAACCTATCGCGCTTTCAAGAGTCTTTCGGGCGGACGGTCTTAGAGGCCATGGCTGCTGCGCGGCCAGTTGTTGCTTATGATTGGGGGGCGTTAGGAGAGCTTGTTGTAGAGGGTGAGACAGGCTTTTTAGTGCCTGTTGGTGACACTTTGGTCGCTGCCCAACAAGTTGCCAAGCTTGCCAGTGCTCCAGAACAGTGCCGTGTTTTTGGTCAGGCGGGGCGGCTGCGTGCCGAAACGCAGTTTAATGCTACCCAATTGCGACATGCCTTGGTCAATGCATACAAATTGACATATGTTTCTAATTTCATTGATGTTACTGAGAACGGTTGTTAAGAACTGTTAGGGGTTTTATTTGAAGCTTGCTATTGCTGCCATCGTTAAAAATGAATTAGACAGTTTGAGTGAGTGGATGGCGTTCCATCTTGCGGTAGGCGCTAGCCATTTTTTAATCGCTGATAATGAAAGTAGCGATGGGACTTATGAGTTATTAGATGCGTTGTCAAAGACCGGTTTGGTGACCTTGATTTCCGTGCCTACTGGAAGTACTCCTCCCCAGCTGCTCGCTTATCAGCAATTGCTTGGTAGTTGTCCAAACGGTATTGATTTGGTGGCATTTGTCGATGCTGATGAATATTTATTACCGACTCCCCCCGCGGTGGCAGTCGCTGCCGATAAGGCGCCAGAATTTCCGTTATTGGCGTGGCTGGAAAAACAGTTTGCCTCAAAAGAGGTGGGGGCCATGGCGCTTAACTGGGCGTGCTTTGGCTCCAACGGTGCAAAGTTTCGTGATGAGGGGCTGGTCATTGAGCGTTTCACCCAGCGTGCTAAGCAGGCGTTTGGTCCGAATCACCACTTCAAGAGCGTGGTGAGACCCACGTATGTTGAACGGTTTGATAACCCTCACCATGCACGTTTAGCACGTGGACATTATGTCAATGCGTTAGGCCAACCGGTTGAGGCACGCCGGGATAAACAAGGTAAACCGAGAGTAGGGTTGAGTGAGCAGGTGGTGTGGGAGGGCGCTCGTATCAATCACTACTTAGTGAAGTCGGTGGAGGAGTTCGTACTCGGTAAAGCCAAACGTGGCAGTGCGGCGACGCCTAACTATCAAAAGCAACGCGACTATTTTATGCGCCACGACCGCAATGACGCTGATTGTTATAGCGCGGCTGAGCTCGCGCCTAAGGTCAAAGATAATATGAGATGGTTGCAAAAACTTGCTGGTAAACAGCAGGTCATTATTGGCTCTGAGGTTAACGGCCAGGCTAGTAAAGTATCTCCTGTTGAGCCTTCATCAGGCTCAGAGTTAACCCGCTGGCTTAAACGCCGCTTAAAGGAGTGGTCATCTACTACGCCAAGCGGGCAACCGCCTATTGAGCGTTGGGTGTTAGATTACCCCACTGAGCAGCGGGGGTCGCGCTTTCAGCCTTCTGGGCGAGTAGTGCAAGGCTGGCTGCTATTGCCCGAAAGCCTAGCCGAAATGCACTCTCAAGTGCGTATTGTGGCTGAATGGCAGCCTGCCTTTGAATTATGCCATCCGCTGGAAATTGATCGCCCGGATGTGATCAAGAATACGTTTTCGATGTCGGCGGAAGGCCACCCCCAGCGGGTGTGCGGCTTCCGTTTTACTGTGCCGCCTAAACTGGGTAGCTTTCGCCTGTGGTTGGCGCTTGAAGATGAGCGTTGGCTCTTGCAAGAAGTGAATATTGATACCCGTGATGTGGAGGTGGCTCAGACGTTAAAAGTGTTGAAAGGCAAGCAGGGCTGGCTGTTTCTGGATAACGATACCAACGGTAGCGTTGACCAGTTTATGGGCCGAATGCGTTTAACCCAGGCAGGCTTGGAGGGCTGGAAAAGCTACTTATCCGATATGGCGAGTGTGGCAGCTCAGCGGCCTTGGGCACTGTTAGTAGCTCCTTCTAAAGAGAGTGTGATGGGGGCGGACTATCATCCACGTAAAGAGGGTGAGGGCGGGCCGCTGCATCAAGTGCTTGGCTTGGCGGCCGCCAAAGATGTGGTTTATCCCGTTGAAGAGCTAAAAGCATTAGGTGACAACGCTTTTATTCTCACGGATACCCACTGGACTCAAAAAGGCGCGTTAAGTGCCACCATTGCGCTTGCTGAAAAACTGGGGGTCGAAAGAGCCGCTTGTGAGGCTCTGTTTCAAAAAGATCGCTATAAACAAAAAGAGATGGGCGGCGACTTGGGGAATAAGCTCACACCTAAACAAGTTTGCACGGTTGAGGTCATTACTTCTTTTAATCACACTCGCTATAAAACATATGATAATGGACTCCCAAATTTTGGACGAGTGTTAGTCATCGAATACCCGAATGCCTTGGTGGCAGGCACCTGTTTGCTGTTCGGCTCCTCTTCCAGCTCTTCTATGTTCAATTACTTATGTCGAGTTTTTCAGCGGTTCGTGTTCGTGCATAGCGCAGGCAACATCGATCCTGACGTGGTGGCTGCGGTGGCGCCTGATTATTTAGCGGCGCAAACCAATGGGCGTTTTGTGGTTCAGGTACCCTCGGCTAGCCAAAATCTTGAAGAGGTTATCCGCGAAAAATGTGCTCAGCTTGATGAAAAGACGCTTGAGGGGGTAAGCGAAAAGCGTATCATCGCTTCGGATGATTATCTTGAATCTATTGGTCTGCTGTTTTGGGAGCAGACTCGCAGTGCGCTGATCAACTGATAGTTGCCTAGGAAACTGATTAAGTAAGGTATTGGAATGGGGCAACACGTCATAAGTTTGAAAGAAAAAATAGCTACCTTCATTGATAGCATGATGCCTGCTTTTTGGCGGAAAAAATCGACAATTCATATTTGTGAAGCGTTGCCGCTTGATAATGCGTCCTCCTTGGAAAATAGCGTTCTGTGTGTCGCGGCAGGGGAACAGCCTTTGCCGGGCTGGAATATGCTGGAACTAAATGGCTTGGGGGCGGATGCTCATGGTGCTGCAACGCTCATCTTTTATACGGCCAACCGCGTTGTTGAGTCATCGGTTTCCCTGCGCCCTGGTAAGGTGACTAAGCGAATTTTATGGGTACCGGTGAATGTTAAAAAAATCACCTTCTCTTTTATGGCGACGGAAAGCGCCCTCTCAGAGGTAACAGTAGAGTGGGTGTGGTTAACTCCGTGGTTTGCCCACAACCGTTTAGCGCGTCGGCTGATTAATAATCATGCTAGCTATAAAGGCATGCGGCTTAATCAAGTGATTCGCACTCTACACGTTGAATCGGTGGCTAAAGGTCGCCGTTGGCGAAAGCTGGCATTGGCAGATTACGATCAAACCCATGCTAAACAGCATGTGGCCGATGACTATACGCGCTGGATCCAGACGACTGAACAGCCGGCCCATGAAGACCCACAAACAGTTATTGCGGGCTTGAAAACAGCCCCGCTGTTTTCTCTGGTCATGCCGGTTACGGGAGATGACCTTAAGCGGGGTGAGGCGCTGCTCTTGAATACGATTGATTCATTGAGGACGCAGAGCTATTTTTTTTGGGAAATCTATATTGTTCTCTCTGCCGAAATTTCGCATGAGCAGCGGCAAAGCCTAGAGCGCTACCTTCCTTCGACAAGCCGTATTAATCTTATCCACAGCTACCACTATGAATTTGCGCAGCTGGATCACCAAGGATTTATTCAAACGCAAGGTGATGGGGTGATGCGCATTAGCGTGGGTGACCAGCTTGCTCATGAGGCGCTATGCCGGCTAGCAAAAGCGTGGAATAAATACCCGGATGCTCAGCTCTTTTATGCCGATGAAGATTTGTTCGGGCCAAAAGGCGAGCGCTGCCACCCGGTGTTTAAGCCAGGCTGGAACCCAGATTTACTGCTTTCGACTAACTATATTGGCCGTGTGGCGCTTTATAAGCGACGTTTGCTTTGGCAACTTGAGACCGAACAAGCGGATTTGTTGGGTAACTTAACCAATGCTGCAGCGGTTGATTATGCGCTGGCGTTGACGTTTTTAAATTGGCAAAGCATTCATGGCACTATTGATTCCGTTTGCCACTTGCCATACATGCTTTATCACCGGTTGGCTGAGTTGCCTCGCCCACTGCTGCAAGACGATGCGGTTACGTTGGTGCGTAAAGTATTGGCGCAGCAGCTAGTCAGTGCAGAGGCGGCGGTACACCCAGGGTTAACGTCTACCTCCGTGCGGGTTGAATGGCCGATCCCATCGCCAGAGCCGTTAGTGAGTTTGCTGGTGCCAACGCGTAATGGCGTGGGTATTCTGCGTCCTTGTGTCGATGCAATTTTGGAGATGACGGCTTACCAACATTTTGAGCTGTTGATTCTGGATAATGAAAGTGATTGTCCTGAGACGCTGGCTTATATGGATGCGGTGGAAAAGCGCGATCCACGTGTTCGTGTGTTGCGCTGGCGTCATCCGTTTAATTATTCGGCGATCAATAATTTTGGGGCAGCTCACGCACATGGCAGTATTATTGGCTTAATAAACAATGATGTTGAGCCGATGGATGAGCACTGGTTAACGGAAATGGTTAGCCAAGTCTGTCGTGCTGAAATTGGTTGTGTCGGCGCTAAACTTTATTACCCTAACGGTATGTTGCAGCATGGCGGGGTTATTCTGGGGTTAGGCGATGTGGCGGGCCATGCTCACCGTTTTTTCCCTCGCCATAGCGAAGGCTATACAGGGCGGCTAAAGCTTGTTCAAAATTTATCTGCCGTGACCGCCGCGTGTTTGCTGCTGCGGAAAAGCGTGTTCGATCATGTGGGTGGGCTGAACGAGCATGACTTAACTATTGCATATAACGATGTCGATTTGTGCTTAAAAGTCAGAGAGGCTGGTTATCGCAATCTTTGGTCTCCGTTTGCTGAGCTCTACCATCATGAGTCGATGTCGCGCGGAGCTGACGATACGCCTACCAAGCGGGCACGATGGTTAAGGGAAGTGGCGTATATGCGCCGCACCTGGGCCGAGCAGCTTGATAAAGACCCGGCCTATAACCCAAACCTAACGTTGGTGCATGAAGATTTTTCTTTGCGTTAACGGGTGAGGAAGAATCTGGTTTTGTAGGCAGGGATGGTTGGTTGCCACGGGGCGTCGTCCCGCCGCCATCCGCGGGTGCCTCGGCTGTTCGTTTATCTCACAGCCTCGTTACGCGCTACGATGCAGTCATTGATTATGTTTGTAATGCCGGGTGTGTGCATCACTCGATTAATGGATTAAAAAAGGATGCATCGTGAGTAGCCACATTCACTGGGTAGTTCTTAGCGATGGCGCGCGGCCAACCGAAGATATCTATTTCTATGAATCCGCCGCGCCTACCCTGCATCAACAGGGCGTGCTGACCGAGCGGTTTCCGGTTTCTCGTTCTTTCGGTGCTGCGTGGCTACATGGGCGCGCTTTTAAACACCGCTATGCTGGGGTGAGCCTGCTGTTGTGTCGCTCGCTGCCATTAAGCTGGCTGCGCTGGCTGGAACGCAACCGCAACGTTTTTGGCTATATCGTCTATTTGATTGATGATGATATTGCCGCTGCCGCCGTTGATACCTCGCTGCCAAGCGCTTATCGCAAACGCATGGCGCGCATAGCGAAGCTTCAACCACGCTTGCTGGAACTGGCCGATGAGGTGGTGGCGTGCAGCGACCAACTGGCGAGCTACTTTACGCCGCGCCACGCTAACGTTTCCGTGCTAACGCCCCCTTTGCTGGCGCCTCTGCCAGGGCATGATCACTTTTCCATTCCCCCCTCCGCAGAAACGCCGTGGCAGATTGGCTTTCACGGGACGCGAGCCCACCTTCAGGATTTGCTGCATATCGCACCTGCTTTGGAAACACTGCAGCAGCGCGACGATACCGAACTTGAGATCATGCTGGGCCAGCATCTCCCGAAGCGTTTGGCGGCGTTGCCACGTGTCAAAGCCCCCGCGCCATTACCCTGGCAAGCCTTCCAGCGCTACCAGCGTCAGCGCCGTCTGCACATTGGTTTGGCGCCACTTTTAGAGACGCCTTTTAACCAGGGTAAGTCGTTTATTAAGTTTCTGGATATTGCCGCTATGGGCGGGGTGGGGATCTACTCCAACCGCTACCCCTATACGGAGGTAGTGCGCCATGGCGAAAATGGCCTGTTGGTGGAAGACACTACTGACGCATGGCGCGATGGTTTACAGCAGCTACTTGAAGACCCGGCCGCGACATCGCGTATGGCCGAGCAGGCAGCGAAAGATGCCCAGCGGATTGGTGATCCAAGCCTCGTGGTGTCATTCTGGCAGGCACGCAGTGAACGTCTGGATTAAGCCTCGGCGCGGCAAACCGCTGAATTTGTGATTAAGGATATGTCTGTGACCGAGATTAACCAAACACTGCTGGATGCCGTCGAACGCATTGCCTATGAAGCGGGTGATGCGATTATGAGTATTTACGCTTGCGATTTCAGCGTGGAAAAGAAGGCGGATAAAAGCCCGTTAACCGAAGCTGATAAAGCTGCTCACACGATTATCGTGCGCGGCTTGCAAGCATTACCGGAGCAGTTTCCGATTCTCTCGGAAGAGGATGTCGAAGGCTTTACTGGGGTTGATGCGAATGGTCGCTACTGGTTAGTCGACCCGCTGGATGGCACCAAGGAGTTCATCAAGCGCAACGACGAGTTCACCGTCAATATAGCCCTGATTGAAAACGGTAAGCCGGTGCTTGGCGTAGTGACCGCACCTGCACTTGAGGTGGGTTATGTGGCCGCGCGGGGGCTGGGCGCGTTTAAGGTTGAAGCGGATGGAAGCCGTAAGGCCATTTCCGTCGCTGGCAAGCCTAAAGCGGGTGTCAGCTGGCGGGTAGTGGGTAGCCGTTCGCACCCTAGCCCTGATTTGTCTGCTTGGCTGGAACAGTTGGGCGAGCACACCATGCTGCCCATGGGCAGTTCTTTGAAGATGTGCATCATTGCCGAAGGTTTCGCCGATGCCTACCCACGCTTGGGCCCCACCTGTTTATGGGACACCGGCGCCGCTCATGCGGTAGTGCTGGAAGCGGGCGGAAGGGTGGAAACCCTGGAAGGCACCGCGCTTAGTTACGCCAACCCCAGTGAAAAGCTCAACCCCTATTTTGTGGTGTGGGGGCATTAAGCCAGGGGCGCCACCGATATTGTTTTGCCAACCTTCTCGATATTGGTTGTCACGGCCATGTGCATAACGTGCACATGGCCTTGGAATCCCCAGCTTCATGTGCCAGCGAGATTGAGTAGCGTATATGGACTCCTCCTCGTCTGCAAGCACAAGTCGGGTACCCTCAGCGTAAACGAGCTTTATGGCTCTACGCGCTACACGGTATGGCCCGACGTCGGTTCGACCTGTTCGCCATCTCTCTTGTGGTGGTGCAGTCGGGGTGGTAGGAACACCGATTAAAGGTTCAACATTGATGGTCGCATCGCCTGTTTAAGCGGCGGCGGCCAACTCAGGGTTATACGGCGCTCGGCCCTGTTTCAACGCAAGCGACAGGAGTGGCTGAATCAGCGGGTTTATGTGATCTACCTTTCCTCCTATTCGCCAGAATTGAACCTAATCGAGATTCTCTGGCGCAAGGTAAAGTATGAGTGGTTGCCACTAACGGCTTATGAAAGCTGCCGCTCACTAAGACATCATGTGCAGAAGGTGTTGTCAGGCTATGGCAGAGAATATCGGATTTCTTTTGTATGGGTACTTACATAACCTATTGAATGCACTGATTTTGTAGTGCGTGGTAAGCGAAGCGCACCGCAAAGGCAGCTATCGGAGTACGAGATTGCTACTCATGCTTAACAATCGTGCGTAGGCTTATTGTAAACTCTCGCGTTGAATGTGATGAGGGGTGATTTGGCTTGGGTTTTGCTTTGTATACTTGTCAGGTCATCCCTTAATTTATCAAGGAAGACAATATGAATTCACCGCTTTCTAACGTAAATCCGCGTGTTTATACACCAGTAAATGAACTGCATGTGCATGCTGAACATCTTTATGCCCAGTCCTTAAGTGATCTTTTAGGTAATGATTCCGCCTGTGCTCAACAGCGTGCTCGTTCATTAGCATTTACCTTCGGTAGCCTGCATATTGATTTCAGTAAGCAGCGTTTAATGACTGAAACCATTGGGCTTTTAACGGCATGGGCAGAAAGCTGCGGGCTAACTGCAAAACGGCAGGCGCTGTTTGCTGGTGCTGAGGTTAATCCCTCTGAGAAGCGGGCGGCACTGCATGTGGCTGCAAGGTGGCCAGCTAACGAAGTGCCGCCAGAGGGGATGGAAAGTGCAGCGGCTTTTTGTCAGCACCAGCGTGAGCGTATGTCGGAGATGGTTGATCGCGTTCATAGCGGTAAATGGTATGGTGCTACCGGACAAGCGATCACTGATATTGTGCATATTGGTGTGGGTGGCTCTGACTTGGGACCAAAACTGATTAGCGAGGCCCTCGCTGATCGCCCCAGCAGCATTAAAGTAAACGTGCATTATGTTTCTACCATGGATGGCGCCCAGTTGCTGCCCTTAATGGAGAGCTTAAACCCTGCGACTACGCTGCTGGTGCTGGCCTCCAAATCCTTCACTACCGCAGATACTCAGTTTAACGTACGTACGGCTCTGGCGTGGTTAAGTCACGCACTAGAGGTAGGTGAAGCGACCGTTTGCCGTTATCAGCTGATTGGTGTGTCCTCTAAGCCTGAAAAAATGACGGATTTTGGCATTCCTGAATCGCAGCAACTGGTGTTCAAGGAGTGGATCGGCGGGCGCTTTTCGCTGTGGTCGCCTATTGGGATAAGTGTAGCGATGCAGCTTGGCTTGGAGTGCTTCGATGCGCTACTAGAAGGGGCGCATGCCATGGATAAGCACTTTCTGGAAACGCCGTTAGAATCAAATTTACCTACATTGATGGCCTTGGTGGGGGCGTGGAACTCGCAATTTTTGAATATTCCCACTCATGCCGTGTTGCCATACGATGGTCGTTTAAAGAGCTTAGCCGCGTATTTGCAACAGTTAGAGATGGAGTCTAACGGTAAAAGTGTTGGCCTGGATGGGCGTTCTGTTTCCCATGCAACATGCCCCATTTTATGGGGAGATGTGGGGCCTAATGGCCAGCATGCGTTTTACCAACTTTTGCATCAAGGTAGCCATACGGTCAGTGCTGACTTTGTGGCGGTTACGCAGCGCCCAGTGGCGGCCTGTGAAAAAGTAAGCTGTGCACTTGAAGCTCAAGAGCAATTAACTTTAGCTCACTGTTTGGCTCAATCGCAGTTATTTGCATTAGGTGATGATGCGATCCCTCAAGCACTTCGTGGTTATATGGCGCAGGGGTATCGCGGTAATCAGCCCAATTCTGTTGTATTGTTGAAAACGTTAAATGCATGGTCGATGGGTGCGCTTTTGGCACTCTATGAACATAAGGTGTTTGTTCAGTCGGTATTGTGGAATTTAAATCCCTTTGACCAGCCAGGGGTAGAGCTTGGTAAACGATTGGCAACAAGCCTGTACCAGACGTTGGCTGATGAGCCGGTTGAGCACCAAAATGTAGAAGATCCTAGTACTACTCAGTTGCTGCACAAAGTGAATGAGTGGCGTAAGCAACGAAACGATAAAGGAAGTAGTTAATGACTCAAGTGCGCAAAGCGATTATTCCGGTAGCCGGTTTTGGCACACGCCTGCTGCCCATCAGCAAGGCGATTCCTAAGGAAATGGTGCCCGTTGTGGATCGTCCACTGATTCAGCATGTGGTAGAAGAGGCGATGGCGGCAGGTATCAATGAAATCATTTTGGTGACGCGGACAGGTAAGTCGGCCATTGAGGACCATTTCGATACTCACTTCGAGCTTGAACACTCGCTGGCGAGTAAAGGTAAGAGCGCGTTGCTGGAAACGCTTTCGGCTACGTCTCCTCAACAACTGAAAGTGACGAGTGTTCGTCAGCCTAACGCAAAAGGCTTGGGCCATGCGGTTTTCTGCGCCGCGCATCTTTTGGATAAAGACGAACCGTTTGCGGTTATTCTGCCGGATGTACTGGTGAAGCCCCAGGTTAACGGCAGTTCATGCGATCTGGGCGGCATGGTAGAGCGTTGGAGTGCGAACGGTGCTTCGCAAATCATGGTAGAGGCAGTGCCCCAGGAAGAGGTTTATCGTTACGGCATTGTTGATTGCGATGAACCTGCTGCCGGTGAAAGCGCGGACATGCGCGGTGTGGTAGAAAAGCCGACGCCTGAAGAAGCGCCTTCGCGTCTTTCGGTGATTGGCCGCTATGTGTTGCCATATCGCATTATGGAACTGCTGCGCGACCAGCCGCCGGGTGCGGGTAATGAGATTCAATTGACAGATGCCATCGACCGTTTAATGCAGGAAGGCAAAACCGTGCAAGCGTTTCGTATGCATGGCCGCACCTTCGACTGCGGGCACATTGAAGGTTGGCTGCAAGCTAACACCACACTCGCCCGTGAGGCGGGTTACGGCGTATAGAGTCGTAGAGTTATACAGTCATCATCCAAGCCGCTCAGTTCGTCACTGCAGTGGCTTTTTGTTTAGTTATCACGCCCCTTACTCAAAATGGAAATACCAGCGGCGTAATCAGCAATACCGCCGCTGAGTAGGTCACACTAACCGGCAAGCCAATCTTCAAAAAGTCGGTGATGCGATAGCGCCCTGGTGAATACACCATTAGATGGGTTTGATAGCCAAACGGAATTAAAAAGCAGGCGCTGGCGCCATAAGCCACGGCCATCACAAACGGCAGTGGGTCGGCGCCAAAGGCGTGGGCGGTGCTCCAGGCCACCGGAAAGGCTAACGCAGCGGCGGCGTTGTTGGTCACGGTTTCGGTGAGTAGCAGCGTGAGCAGGTAGCAGCCAACAAACGCAGCATAGACCCCGTAGCCGCTGAACAGCCCCTGCATACCGCTGGCTAACAAGCCTGCCGCGCCTGAGTTTTCCAACGCTTGGGCAATCGCTAACGCTGAACCAATAATCAACCATAGCTCAAACGGGAAACGGCGGCGCAGTTCCGCCAGGCTGATCACTTTCATCAGCAGCAGCCCGCCCAGTAGTATCAGCAGCCCGTGGAACAGTGGCAGCAGGTTAGCGGTAGCCAGGGCGATCACCGCGGCAAAGCCGCCTACGGTGAATAGGCTCTCTTTATGACTCAATTGTGGCCTAGTGAAACTGCCGCTGAGCAAGTGGAAGTTGCGGTCTAGGTTGCGGTGCTGGCGGAAATCAGCGCTTACCGCTAACAACAAGCAGTCCCCTACGCGAAGTGGGATTTTCCCCAGTTGCCCCTCCAAGCGTTTTTCTCCCCGCCGTATACCCACCACCCCCGCACTGAACATGCTACGAAAATCCACATCCTGCAGGGTTTTTCCTGCAAGCTCGGATTCGTGGGAAATCACCACTTCTACCAAATTCGTCGCCAGCAGGTTATCGGCTTGATGGCCAAATAGCTGCAGCCCCGGAAAACGCTGTAGGGCTTGCACCTTGCCCACTTCTCCCGTGAATACCAGCGTGTCATTGGCCAGAAGCTGCTCATCCGGTGCTACGGGGCTAATCAGCCGTCCGTGCCGCTCTAGTTCTAGTAAATAGAGCCCTTCCAGGCTACGTAGGCCATTCTCCTCGATGGTTTTACCGATCATCGGCGAGTCGGGCGCTAGGTCGGCGGCTAAGAAGTAGGAGAGCTTTTCGCTGGTGTCTTCGAGTTGGTGGTGTGGCAGGGCATTAGCGCGCCACATTAGAACGCATAGGGTCACTAGCGCCACGGGAATGCCCACCAGGCTGAATTGGAACATGCCCAGTTCACTGCCACTGGCGCTTAAATTAAACGAGTTCACTACCAAGTTGGTGGAAGTGCCCACCAGAGTGGTAATGCCACCCAAGACTGAGGCGTAAGAGAGCGGGATTAATAACCTTGAGGGCGCGATACGTTGCTGGCGCGAAATAGCCCCAAGAAAGGCAGCTACAACAGCCGTGTTATTTAAAAATGCGGAAAGCACCGCTGTGCTGCCCATCAAGCGTGCCGTGGCAAGCCGGGGGTGGCCCTTTAACAGGTGGCGCGATAGCCAGTCCAGCAACGGTGAACGTTCAAGCGCTAGCGATACCAGCAGCAAGCGCTGCCGGTTCAGCTCCCGATCCTTTCAGAAGAGGATATCGAAGGCTTTGCCGGTGCGGATGCCGAGGGCCGTTATTGGTTAGTCGACCCGCTGGATGGCACCAAGGAGTTCATCAAGCGCAACGACGAGTTCACCGTCAATATAGCCCTGATTGAAAACGGTAAGCCGGTGCTCGGCGTGGTGACCGCCCCGGCGCTTGAGGTGGGTTATGTGGCCGCGCGGGGGCTGGGCGCGTTTAAGGTTGAAGCCGATGGAAGCCGTAAGGCCATTTCCGTGGCAGGTAAGCCGAAAGCGGGCGTAGCGTGGCGGGTAATGGGCAGCCGTTCACACCTCAGCCCAGATTTATCCGCGTGGCTTTCACAGTTGGGTGAGCACACCATGCTGCCCATGGGCAGCTCGCTGAAGCTGTGCATCATCGCCGAAGGGTTTGCCGATGCCTACCCACGCTTGGGCCCCACCTGTTTATGGGACACCGGCGCCGCCCACGCGGTAGTGCTCGAAGCAGGCGGAAGGGTGGAAACCCTGGAAGGCACCGCGCTTAGCTACGCCAACCCCAGCGAAAAGCTCAACCCCTATTTTGTGGTGTGGGGGCACTGAGCCAGGGGACCCTCGGAAGTGGCGCGCAGTTCATGCGCATATGATGGGAGGCCACACATTGGGTAAGCGCCAGCGTACCCGCGAAAGCATCGCGCAGCGGTGCAGGGGTTGGTTGGGTGCCACGGGGCGTCGCTCTGGAGCCACTCGCCAGAAGTAGGTTAATTTATGCTGAGCCACGTAGGATGGCAGATAAAACGCTATTAGGTGTAGTGAAAGCTAGTCAACTGGCAGTACGATTAGTGACGATAATCGCTGAGTTTGCTATGTTGCATCTTAACGATAGGCGTATTGCCCAAGATACTTTAGGGGACGCACCATGAAGATTCGTATTCAGTCGTATCGCAGATTCCATGTGATTGGGTCTGCTATGGAAGTTTGGCCTACAGGTAATTACATAGAATATATGCCAAAAGGCACGCCGCAGGAGCGCCTGGGCCAGTCTTGGCAACGTGTTGGAAATGTTTTTGAAAAATCCATTAAGGCCTATGAGTTAAAGCATAGTGGATAAAAGTCATTCATGAAGATACACGCCGTACCATTCTGCACATGGTCGTTGATGATCAAAAGCATACGCACGAAATGCAGATGACGGGTTTAACAGGTGCTACCCATGCCCCCCCTTTGCTTGGGTAGCCGACGGTGCGCTACTGCCTTACGCGGTTCGCTGGTTGGTGGCTGATCGTTAATACCACGTGCTACGAGGAGTCTTCATGGGTCACAGAAAAAGCCACGATCAAAATTTCAAAAACTTGATTTTGGATTATCCTCATGAATCGCTAGCCTTCTTTGCCGCAGAAGAAGCCGAAGACCTTACTCCGAGCGTAAAGATCACACCGATACGCCAAGAGCAGTTAAAAGGGCGCTTAGGGGATCGATTTCACGAGCTAGATGTGCCGCTGCTAGTAGAATGGCCCAATGGTCAGCGTGAAGCACTGTTGTTTACGCTAGAAGAAGAAACTGATCCAAACCGCTTCTCTATCCACAGGCTTGCTCACTATACCCTGCACCTTAGCGAGCTATTCGAAACAAAGCGTGTGGTACCAGTGGTTATTTTTTTACATTCAAACCAAAATACTGCCGAAAGCCTGCATATAAAAAGTGAACGGCACAGCTACTTACAGTTCAGTTACCTTCACACCCATCTCAGCAGCTTGCCAGCGGAACAATTTTTTAACAGCCAAAATATCGTAGCGCGGTTGAATCTGCCCAACATGCATTGGGCAGACAAAGATAAAATTGACGTATATGCCAACGCTATTCAAGGGCTGTTTGCACTAGAATCTAGCGTAGAAAGGCAACTTAAATACATTGATTTTGTCGATATTTATAGCGAATTAGATGAAGATGAGAGACAGGCCTACCAAAGGCGCTATCCCCAGGAGGAAAGCAAAATGGCTGGTTTAGCAGAAAGACTTCGTAATGAAGGCATACAACAAGGTATGCAGCAAGGGCTTCATGAAGGCATGGAAGGTGTCCTACACCTTCAACTTAAACTGAAGTTTGGTGAACTGCCAGATTGGGCGGAAACAAAGCTGCAACAGGCATCGGACGAACAGATCACCCACTGGCTAACTCGTATTCTGAATGCCGACAGCCTCACCGGACTCCTGAGCTAGGGGCAAGGTTACCCCAGGCAATGACTAGCACCCCCGTAGCGCGTAAGCGAAGCGCACCCGCGAAAGCAGCGCGGAGCGGTGCCGGGGTTGGCTCATGTAGGCGATGATGGTTGGGTGCCACGGGGCGTCGTCCCGCCGCCTCCCGCGGGTGCCTCGTTATGTTCGTTCCTCTCACATACTCGTTACCACGCGCTACGACAATCACTCGATTCCGGTGGCGTGATGACATGCCAAGGCCATGTGCACATGACCTTGGAATCCCCAGCTTCATGTGCCTGCGAGATTTAGTAGCGCGTGGTAAGCGAAGCGCACCCGCGGAAGCAGCGCGAAGCGGTGCCGGGTTTGGCCCATGTAGGCGATGATGGTTATGTGCCACGGGGCGTCGTTCCGCCTCCTCCGGGAGTGTCACTGATCGCTTATGCATATCTACGTAGCACATTATAAGTTGCTGCGTGTAAACTATCCTTGGTTAAACACGGCACCAATCAATACGTGGCTAAATAGAGCAAGGGAGGCGCAAATGGATGTTGTCAAGGAGGCGTTTTATGATGAAAAACCGAGTGCTACCGAGGCCAAGGAACGCGTAGCGTTTGGCACCTCCGGCCACCGGGGTCGTTCCCTGGAGCGTACGTTTAACGCAGCGCATATTTATGCGATCACCCAGGCGGTGGTCGATTACCGGCGTGAGGCGGGTTATCAGGGGCCGCTGTTTTTAGGGTTTGATACCCATGCGCTTTCTCGCCCGGCGTGGGAGTGTGCGCTGCAGGTGCTGGCTGCCAATCGGGTGTCGGTATTCGTCGAGAAGGGGCATGGCTACACCGCGACACCGCTGATTAGCCAGGCGATTTTGCACCACAATCACCCCGAGGATCAGGCGGCGCCGGATGTGGCGCTTGCAGATGGTTTAATCATCACGCCTTCGCATAATCCGCCGGAAGATGGTGGCATCAAGTACAACCCGTATCACGGCGGCCCGGCAGATACCGACGCCACTGGCTGGATCGAGCTGCGCGCCAACGCTTACCTGCTGCGCCAATTAGAAGATGTGCCCACCGTGCCGGTTAAAGAAGCTATTGCCCACGCCCAGGAGTATGACTTCACCGCGCACTACGTTGCCAAGCTCGGCAGCGTGGTGGATATTGCCGCGATTCAGGCAGCCAATCTGACCCTAGGCGCCGACCCTATGGGTGGTGCCGCGCTGCCGGTATGGCAGGCGATAGCGGCGCACTACAACCTCAAGCTTGAGGTGGTGAATACGACGATTGATGCTGAGTTTGCGTTTATGCCGCCGGATCATGACGGCAAAATCCGTATGGATTGTTCAAGCCCGGCGGCGATGGCCAATCTGCTCAACATTAAAGACCGCTTCGATATCGCTTTTGGTAACGACCCGGATGCCGACCGCCACGGTATTGTCGATGCCAACGGCTTGATGAACCCGAACCACTTTTTGGCGGTGTGCATCGATTATCTGATAACCCACCGCCCGGAGTGGGCTGCTAGCTTAAAAATTGGCAAGACGCTGGTTTCGTCTTCGATGATTGACCGAGTCGTCGCTTCTCACCAGCGCGAGCTGTATGAAGTGCCGGTCGGTTTTAAGTGGTTTGTGGAAGGCCTGCACGAGGGCTGGCTGGCGTTTGGCGGCGAAGAGAGCGCTGGCGCTAGCTTGCTGACGCGCGACGGCAAGGCGTGGTCTACCGATAAGGATGGCATTGTGCTGTGTTTGCTGGCAGCGGAAATTATGGCAGTCACCGGCAAAACGCCTAGCGAGTATTACCGCACTCTGACTGAGCGTTTCGGCGAGCCTTTCTATAAGCGCGTCGATACCGCCTGTTCGCTGGAAGAGAAAGCGGCGTTTAAGAACCTGACAGCTGAGAGCGTCACCGAGAAGCAATTGGCGGGTGATCCGATTACTGCCGTGTTGGTCAACGCCCCCGGCAATGGTGCCGCGATTGGTGGCATCAAAGTCACCACCGATAACGGCTGGTTTGCCGCTCGGCCAAGCGGTACAGAATCGCTTTATAAAGTTTATGCCGAAAGTTTCAAAGGCGGGCAGCACCTGGATGAGTTGATCGATAATGCCAAGGCGCTGCTTTCCAGTGTATTGAAAGGGTAGAGCCGCCACTCTAGCCTGGGTGAGTGGTGAGTGGTGAGTGGTGAGTGGTGAGTGGTGAGTGGTGAGTGGTGAGTGGTGAGTGGTGAGTGGTGAGTAGTGAAGGGTTAATGGTGAGGGGTTACAACTCACGACTCACAACTCACGACTCACCATATAAAACAACTCATGCTTCACCACCCAATCAAAGCAAATCTGTTTCGTTATTGCGTTTCTCTTCGCGCAGCCTGTCTCGAGCGATATAAAGCGCGGCGATGGCGCGGGCTTCATGGAAATCCTCACGCAGCAGTAGGGCGGGTAGCTCCTCAATGGCGTGAGTTTCCACAATCAACGGCTCGGGCTCATCCCCTGGCAGGCGCTTGGGGTAAAGATCGGTGGCCAGCAGCACCTGCATGCGGTGGCGCATATAGTTAGGCGCCAACGAAAGCTCTACTAAGGGTTCAATACGGTGCGCGCCAACCCCGCACTCTTCCATCAGCTCACGGTTGGCTGCGGTGATAATATCTTCACCGGGGTCGACCAACCCTTTTGGCAGGGTCAGTACATAGTCTTCGAACCCTGCTGCGTATTCGCGAATCAGCAGCACGTGGTCGGGGTCGGGCATCGCCACCATCATCACCGCACCGCGATCAGCGCCGGTTAAGCGCTCAAACTGGCGCTCTTCACCGTTAGAAAAACGCAAATCAAGAGACTCAATCTGAAATAAACGGCTTTGGGCAACGCGCTGGCGGGCCAAAATCCTTGGCTTCTGCTGGTAACCCGAGCGGTTAACGCTAGCCTCTTCTTGCTGATTGAATGTGGACATAAACGAGAGCCTCCATGGCTGGAAAAAGGCGGTTAAGCTACAATAGCACGCTTACTCCTTACGTGACTGGAGCGGCAATGATTGATTGGCGCGAGATAGACACCGTCCTCTTAGACATGGACGGCACGCTGCTGGATTTACACTTCGACAGCCACTTTTGGCTGGAGCATCTGCCGCGGCGCTACCGTGAGTTGCACCAACTGGATGAAGCCTCTCAAGAAGCGCTGCAAGCGCGCATTATAGGCGAGCAGGGCACCCTAAACTGGTACAGCTTGGCGTATTGGAGCCGTGAACTCGGGGTGGATATTGTGGCGTTGAAGCGCGAAGTCCAGCACTTGATTGGCCTGCGCAGCGACGCACTGGATTTTCTCAAATGGCTAAAACAGGCTCACCCGCGGGTAGTGCTCGCCACTAACGCCGATCGCGCCAGTCTTGCCCTGAAGCTACCCCTCACCGGTTTAGAAGGCTACCTGGACGCTATCGTCTCTTCCGAAGACGTGGGGGCTGCCAAAGAGGAGCAGGCATTCTGGTTTGCACTGCAGGAAATTGAAGCCTTTGATCCCGCGCGTACGCTGTTTATCGATGATAATGCCCGCGTGTTAGAGAGCGCTCGTGAATTTGGTATTAGGCATCTACTGGGCATTAAACAGCCCGACAGCCAGCGGCCTGAAAAAGAGTTGCAGGAATTTATTGCCCTTGATCGATTTGCGCATCTGCTTCCCGCACAGCTGCCAAAGCAGTTTTCCGCAACGCAGGGAGAACGTGAATGAGTGACAGCGTACGCTTAGATAAATGGCTGTGGGCGGCGCGTTTTTTTAAGACCCGCGCGCTGGCCAAAAAGGCCATTGAAGGCGGCAAAGTGCACTACGGTGGTAGTCGCGCTAAAACCAGCAAGCAGGTGGAAATTGGTGCGCTTATTCGCGTGCCCCAGGGCTGGGAGATATTAGAGGTAGAGGTCTTATCTGTCTCTGATCAACGCCGCGGCGCGCCGGAAGCGCGCACGCTCTATGCGGAAACTGAACAGAGCGTGCAGCGCCGTGCTAAAGAGGCCGAGGCAAGACGCCTCACTAATGAGGCAATGCAGCACCCCCTCAAACGCCCCGACAAAAAGCAACGCCGCGACATCCAGCGTTTTCAGCGTAACCAGGGCGAATAGCCCACTTTATTTAGCCACAGTTAACGTCTTAATTAATCTCAGGTTGCCAAACTATGTCTGATCAAATTCAACGCTTTATGTTCGATCACACCAATGTGCGTGGCGAGATCGTCACCCTGGCGGCCGCCTACCACGAAGTATTGGATCGCCACGCCTACCCAGCGGCGGTCAATGAGCTGCTGGGCGAGCTATTAGCCGCTGTAGCGCTGCTTACCGACACGGTCAAGTTGGATGGCACGCTAAGTATCGAAGTGCGCGGAGGCGGCGTTCTTTCACTGCTAATGGCCGAGTCCAACCCCGGTGGCGAGCTGCGTGCCATTGCTCGCATTGCCGAAGGCGCCGCGCTGCCTAGTGAGCACGCTACCTTCCGCGAGCTAGTCGGCGAAGGCCAAATTGTGATTACCCTCGACCCTCGTGAAGGTAATCGCTACCAAGGCATTGTGGCGCTGGATCAAGAGTCTTTGGGCGGCTGCCTGGAAGCCTATTTCAGCCAGTCGGAGCAGCTACCGACCCGTCTATGGCTGGCGGCAGATGACAAGCGCGCGGGTGGGCTACTGTTGCAGCGGCTGCCGGAAGCGTCACAAAACCAGGATGTCGATGCCTGGGCGCGCAGCGTACAACTAGCCGATACGATTAAAACAGAGGAACTACTGGGACTTGAGCAGCGCGAAGTGCTGTACCGTCTCTACCACGAAGAAACCGTGCGCGTCTTTGAACCTAAAGCCCTGCGTTTTGGCTGTACCTGCTCTCGGGAGCGCATGAGCTACGCGCTGCAATCGCTAGGCAAACAGGAACTGCGTGATATTTTGCACGAGCAAGGGGCGATTGATACTCAATGCCACTTTTGCCACACGAAATATCACTACACAGCGGCGGATATTGAAACTTTGTTGGACGACCCCGAAGCACCGTCGCCCACGATTCACTAAGTATGTAGTCGAGGGGGTGGGGCAGGGTAGTTTTCAGCAGCGCTAGAAGGGCCAGTGGATTCAATGAATGTACGAGGTTTTGCAAACGGCTGTTTGAATTATTATTGCGCTGCAACACAAAATGTAGTGCCTTTGTAGTAGTTTAACTACAAGATATTTGATCTTCGCCCCCGTTTCCTGGGGGCTTTCTTTTTGCCATAATGCGCCGATCTTCAGCGCGCCCAGCCGGTTTTGCAGTGGTTGGGATGAACTTTATGGCGTCGGTGACGCCCGGTAATTCGAGAGAAGCCCAGGAATCGACATGACCACGACTCAAGCCGCTCCCCAATCCCACGTAAATCTCAGCAGCGCCGAACTAATCGAGCGTGCGGTGGCCCGTGGCGAAGGCCGCCTCTCAGCCAACGGTGCCTTGGTAGTCAATACCGGTCTACGTACCGGCCGTTCACCGAAAGATCGTTATATCGTCGATGAGCCTTCCACCAGTAGCCAAATCGATTGGGGCAACGTTAACCAGCCCTTCGACGCTGACAAGTTCAACGCCTTGTGGGATCGCGTCAACGACTACCTAGTCAGCCAAGAGCATTTTGTCTCTGAACTGCACGTGGGTAGTGATTCAACTCACTACCTGCCGGTACGCGTTAGCACCGAAACCGCTTGGCAAAACCTGTTTGGCCGTACCATGTTTGTGCGCCCTCAGGCTTACAACACAGCGGTTAAAGACGAGTGGACGATTGTTAATGCCGCTGGCTTTGAGTGTGACCCTTCTCGCGATGGGACTAATTCCGATGGCTGTGTGATTCTCAATTTTGCTGAGAAGAAAGTGCTTATCGCCGGAATGCGCTACGCCGGTGAAATGAAAAAAGCCATGTTCTCGGTGCAGAACTTCCTGCTGCCGGCTGCCGACGTACTGCCCATGCACTGCTCTGCTAACGTTGGCGAAGATGGCGAAACCTGCCTGTTCTTCGGCCTTTCTGGCACCGGTAAAACAACGCTTTCCGCTGACCAAGCACGCTTCTTAATCGGCGACGATGAGCACGCCTGGGGCGATGGTATCGTCTTCAACATGGAAGGCGGCTGCTACGCCAAGTGTATCGACCTTTCCGAGAAGAACGAGCCGATTATCTGGAATGCCATTAAGTTTGGCACCGTGCTAGAGAACGTGGTGTTGGATGACCGCCGCGAACCGGACTACGCCGACGATAGCCTGACCCAGAACTCTCGCGCCGCTTACCCGTTAGAGCACGTTGAGAAACGCGTAGCGGAAAACCTGGCAGGCGAGCCAAATGCCATTGTGTTCCTGACCTGCGATATGTCTGGCGTATTGCCCCCGGTGTCGATTCTTTCTAAAGAAGCCGCGGCGTATCACTTCCTGTCTGGCTACACCGCTAAAGTGGGCTCTACCGAAATGGGCTCCTCAGAAGGCCTGGCTGCCACGTTCTCCACCTGTTTTGGTGCGCCGTTCTTCCCGCGTCCTGCCCGCGAGTATGCTGACCTGCTGATCAAGCGCGTTGCGAAGAAAGACGCCCAGGTCTACCTAGTTAATACCGGCTGGACCGGCGGTGCTTACGGCGAAGGCGGCTCGCGCTTCTCTATCCCGACCACTCGCGCGATCATTAGCGCGATTCAGTCTGGCGTACTGCGCGATATCGACACCAAGCACATTGACGGCCTTAACCTGCAAGTGCCGCTTGCCGTACCCGGCGTTGATTCTAGCCTGCTCGACCCGCGTGAAACTTGGCAAGACCGTGATGCCTATGACCGCCACCTAAAAGAGCTGGCAACCAAATTCATCGATAACTTCAAGAAATTTGAAGGCGTCAACGAAGCGATCGTCAAGGCGGGCCCTGAGTTAGGCTAAGACGCAGTTGAGCTAGGCTTATAAAAATAAGTGTATAGAATGGGGCAGCGCTACGGCACTGCTCCTTTTTTTTAAA
Source organism: Halomonas sp. H2 (assembly GCF_050215315.1). GTDB lineage: Bacteria > Pseudomonadota > Gammaproteobacteria > Pseudomonadales > Halomonadaceae > Vreelandella. The sequence goes on along the minus strand of NZ_CP189760.1, from coordinate 2,574,317 downwards.
GGCGTTTTTTAAAGGCGTTTTTTGACGGCGTTTTGACGGCGTTTTTTGGTTAGCGGTGGTGTGTGGTTGAAAAAGCTAAGGAGCCTAACGTGAATTTCTGGACTCAAAAGAAACTTGCCCGCATCCATAATCTGCACGATGTTGAGCGGCTGGCGCGGCGCAAACTGCCGCGGCCAATTTTTGGCTATATCGACCATGTCGCCGAGGATGGGCGTACTCAGCGCGCCAATCTCAGCGCTTTTGACGATTATCGGTTTTTGCCCAAAGCGTTTGTTAATGTGGCGCAGATCGATCTGCAGAAAGAGCTCTATGGCAAACGCTATGCCGTCCCTTTTGGTATCGCTCCGATGGGTGTCAGTGCGCTCTCGACTTACCAGGGTGACTTAGTGCTGGCGCGGGCAGCAGCTAAGCGCAACCTGCCGATGATTATGAGTGGTTCATCGCTGGTGCCCATGGAAGAGGTGGCCAAGGTGGAGGGCGCCGACTGGTTCCAGGCGTATTTGCCGGGCACCCCAGAAGGTATCGAGGCGCTGCTGGCGCGTATTCAGCGGGCTGGCTTCAAGAAACTGGTGGTAACACTGGATTACCCGGTACCCCCTAATCCCGATAATTTTCGTCGTTCGGGGTTTTCATCGCCGCTGGAGCCAAGCCTGCGGCTGGCAATTGACGGCTTGATGCGGCCAGACTGGCTGGTTAATACCTTCCTGCGCACGTTGTGGAAGCACGGTATGCCGCATTTTGAGAACAATTATGCTGAGCGGGGGGCTCCGGTCATCTCGCGTCAGGCCGCACGGGACTTCTCTGGCCGCCGCCATTTTGATTGGGGCTATCTCGACTTGGTACGGCGCTTGTGGCCCGACACCTTGATTGTTAAAGGAATACTCAACCCAGAAGATGCGGTGCGTGCCCAGCAGGCAGGGGTCGATGGCATCATTCTTTCCAACCACGGCGCTCGCCAGTTGGATTGCACTATCTCGCCGCTCCAGGTGCTGCCAGAGATTAAGCGTCGCGTCAGCGATATTCCGATTATGATCGACAGCGGCTTCCGGCGCGGCAGCGATGTCATCAAGGCGTTAGCGTTGGGTGCCGATTTTGTCTTTGTCGGGCGTCCCTTCAACTACGCAGCCGCCTGCGCGGGGCAAGCCGGGGTAGAGCATGTCGCCGATCTCTTGCAGCGTGAAGTCGAGCGCAATATGGCGCTGCTCGGGCTAACCAGCCTCTCACAGCTAGACCGCTCCTGCCTTTACAACCCCATCAAGGGTGAGACGCATCAAGCCGTTACAACCTAAACCCTCAGCAATATATTCGGCCTGGCTTTTACGCAGGCGCCGCTAATGCCGCAAGTCATGCCAGCCGTGGCGCGTTTGTGATACCTTGTTGGCACTAAAAAATGCTGCATGAGTTAGTTGCAATTTATGGATGTCAATCAGCGTATTATTTCCCGCCTAGCCACTGAGCTTGGCGTACGACCCGAGCAAGTATCCGCCACGGTGGAGCTACTGGATGGCGGTGCCACTGTGCCGTTTATCGCCCGTTACCGTAAAGAAGTCACCGGCGCGCTGGACGATATTCAGCTGCGCCAGTTGGATGAACGCCTGCGCTACCTGCGCGAACTGGAAGAGCGCCGCGCTGCAGTGCTAGCCGCCATAGATGAGCAGGGCAAACTCGATGCTACGCTGAAAGCCAGCATTGACGCTGCAGAGACCAAACAACGGCTGGAAGATTTGTACCTGCCGTTTAAGAAAAAGCGCCGCACCAAAGCGCAGATTGCCCGCGAAGCAGGGCTTGAACCGCTGGCGGATGCCCTGCTGGCTGACCCAACGCTTAATCCTGATAGCGAAGCCGCCAACTATCTGCGTCCGGCAGAGGGCGATATTCCCGCCATTGAAGATGCTAAAGCCGCGCTGGATGGCGCCAAGCAGATTCTGATGGAGCGCTTCGCCGAAGACCCTGAATTGATCGGCCAACTGCGCGAACGGCTGTGGCAAGAGGGCGAGCTCAGTGCCCGCGTGCTGGAGGGCAAGCAGCAGGAAGGCGCCAAGTTCTCCGACTACTTCGAGCACGATGAGAAGCTTGCCAAAGCGCCATCACACCGCGCCCTGGCAATGTTCCGTGCCCGTAACGAAGGCGTATTGAGTCTGTCGATTCGTCTACCCGGCGAAGACGATGCCCCTATTCATCCTGCCCAGTTAGCGATTGCCAAGCAGTTTGGTATTAGCGACCAGGGCCGTGCAGCGGATAAATGGTTAGCCGAAGTCGTGCGCTGGACGTGGCGGGTGAAGCTCTACACTGCGCTTGAAACCGAGCTGTTGGGCCGCTTACGTGAACAGGCAGAGCTCACCGCCATTGAAGTGTTTGCTGCCAACCTAAAAGACCTACTGCTGGCCGCACCGGCGGGGCAGAAAGTGACGCTTGCCATCGACCCCGGCCAGCGTACCGGCTGTAAGATCGCGGTGATTGATGCCACCGGGCAGTTTGTCGATCACACCGCCATCTACCCTCACGCGCCACAAAACCGCTGGGATGAGTCACTGGCTGTGCTTGCCAAGCTGGTCAAACAGCATGGCGTCGAGCTGATTGCTGTGGGTAACGGCACTGCCAGTAGGGAAACCGATAAGCTGGCAGGTGAACTACTTAAAGCACTGGCCCCCGCACACCGCTTAAGCAAAGTGATGGTCTCTGAGGCGGGCGCCTCGGTTTACTCCGCCTCTGAGTACGCCTCGCGGGAAATGCCGGATCTCGATGTCACCGTGCGCGGTGCCGTCTCCATCGGTCGTCGCCTGCAGGACCCGCTCGCCGAGCTGGTTAAAATCGAGCCCAAATCGATCGGCGTGGGCCAGTACCAGCACGATGTTTCCCAGGTACAGCTGTCGCGCAGCCTGGAAGTGGTGATTGAAGATTGTGTTAACGCCGTGGGTGTCGACCTCAATACCGCTTCCAGCGCACTGCTTTCCCGGGTGGCGGGCCTGAGCGCTGCGTTGGCCGAGAATATCGTCGCTCAGCGTAATGTGAAAGGCGCTTTCAAAAGCCGTAAAGAGCTGTTAGACGTCAGCCGACTGGGTGCCAAAACCTTCGAGCAGTGCGCCGGTTTCTTGCGTATTCATAACGCTGACAACCCCTTGGATGCCAGCGCCGTACACCCAGAGGCTTACCCATTGGTGGAGCGCATCGCCAAGCAGAGTGGCCGCGAGGTACGCGGTTTGATTGGTGATAGCGGCGCGTTAAAAGCCTTGAAGCCCGCTGATTTTGCCGATGAGCGTTTTGGGGTGCCAACGGTTAACGATATCCTCAAAGAGCTGGATAAACCCGGCCGCGACCCGCGCCCCGAATTCAAAGCTGCTGAGTTCCGCGAAGGTGTCGAAACCCTTAATGACCTCAAGCTTTCCATGGTGCTCGAAGGCACAGTCACCAACGTGACGCACTTCGGCGCTTTTGTGGATATCGGCGTCCATCAGGACGGCTTGGTGCATATCTCGGCACTCTCGGATCGCTTTATTGATGATCCGCGCAGCGTGGTCAAAGCGGGGGATATTGTCACCGTTAAAGTGATGAGTATCGATATCCCCCGCAAGCGGGTAGGGCTGTCGATGCGTCTGGATGACCAGCCGGAAGAAGAGAGCGATAATAAGAGCAATCGCTCTTCTAGCGATCATCACAACGCGAACCGCAAGCCGTCTCGGGGGCAGCGTAACAGCGCTAAGCCCGCCGCAGCGCCAGCCCCCATGGGTGCGCTAGGTGCAGCCCTATTAAAAGCGCGTGGCGGCAAATAGTCGCGTGTCTTGAAAAAACCGTGTCTTGAAAAAAACATCGTTGCCGCCATATCCTGTTGTCTATTTGAAATAGCGATGATGGCGATGCCACCTGACTACACCAAGGCCTGCTGTCGGCGGGCCTTCTTGACAAGGAGTGTTCACCTTGCCTGAACCACTCACTGTGCCATCTGCGCTGACCGCGCAAGTCGAGCGCCTGATACCCAGTGCGCGCCTTGGTCGGTTAGGCCGTCTGCGTCGTGGGCTCGAAAAAGAGGGGCTGCGAGTCGACGCCAAAGGCCATATTGTACAAACGCCGCACCCGTATGCGCTGGGTTCTAAGCTGACGCACCCGCATATCACCACGGATTACTCAGAGTCACTGTTAGAGTACATTACGCCGGTGTATTCAGACCCCCGTGAAGCGCTGTGTTTTCTGTCTGACCTGCACACGTTCACCTATCACCACCTTGAAAATGAGTGGATCTGGCCGGGCAGCATGCCCTCCAGGCTTTCCGGTAACGACAGCGTGCCGATTGCCGACTACGGCTGCTCAAATGTGGGCACCATGAAGCATGTTTACCGTAAAGGGTTGGACATGCGTTATGGCCGCATCATGCAGGCGATTGCCGGCGTTCACTACAACGTCTCGCTGCCGGATGATATGTGGCACGCCCTGCGTGAAATGGAAAAAGCCACCAATATTCCGTTCAACGATTACCGCTCCACCCGCTATTTCGGCATGATTCGCCATTTTCGTCGCCATAGCTGGTTACTGCTCTATCTGTTTGGCGCTTCACCCGCGATCGATAAGAGCTTTTTGCCCGACGACAAAAAAGTGCCTGAAAAGCTGCAGTCGCTCAGTGACGACACCTACTTTGCGCCCTACGCGACGACGCTGCGTATGTCGGATCTGGGCTACCAGAACAAGGTACAGTCGCAGCTTAAAATCTGTTTTAACTCGCTTTCCAATTACGTAAATACCCTGCGTCACGCGATTTCTTCGCCTTGGCCCGACTATCAAAAAATGGGCGTTAACGAGGGTGGTGAGTGGCGCCAGTTAAACGCCAATATTCTCCAGATCGAAAACGAATACTATAGCGATATTCGCCCCAAGCGGGTCGCCACGCACAACGAAACACCCAGTCAGGCGCTTGAAGCCCGCGGCGTGGAGTACATTGAAGTTCGCTGTCTGGATCTCAACCCCTTCGATCCCCTTGGCGTGACTGAAGAGCAGATGCGCTTTGTGGATACCTTCTTGATGTGGTGCCTGCTCAGCGACAGCCCGTGGATCTCCGACGAAGAGTGTGACCGCCTGGACGACAACCGCCGTTGGGTCGTTGAGCGCGGCCGGGACCCTGAACTCACGCTGTTTAACCACGGCAAATCCACCTCGGTACAGGAGTGGGGCGAGCAAATATTCGCAGAGATGGGGGAGGTTGCCCGCCTGTTGGATGCGGTCGAGGAAGGAGCTCCTCACGCTGACGCACTGGCAAGCCTTGCACCACGCCTTGCAGACCCTTCGCTAACGCCATCTGCGCAGGTGCTTCAACGGCTGAAGGAGAACGGCGGGTCGCTTAACGATTTGATGTTAAGCCTTGCGCAAGAGCAGGCCGCGCAATTGAAAGCCGAGCCCATGCAGCGCAGTCGCGAAGCGCTACTTGCCCAGTTGATTGAGACCTCGCACCAGCAGCAGCACGATATTGAAGCCGCTGATCAAGAGACGTTCGAAGAGTTCTTGCAGGTCTATTTCACCAAAGCGCGTGAGTCCCGCGTTCTTTCAGCGCTGCCATCTGAGGTTCGTCAATGATCCTGCACTCATACCGTTCGGTTGCCCTGGCCGGTTTAGCCTTCTGCGTGTTAATGATGGCGGTAGCCCTGGGCCTCGAGCATATCGGTGGCTTTGAACCCTGCCCGCTGTGTATCTTTCAGCGTGTGGCGGTGATCGCTGCGGGCATCGTGTTTGCGATTGCTGCTATCCACAGCCCCGCTGGGCGTGTGGGTAACATAATTTATGGCTTGCTGGCGTTAGTTGCCGTGGGCACCGGCGCGTTTATCGCCGGACGCCATGTTTGGCTACAGGGCCTGCCAGCCGATGAAGTGCCTTCCTGCGGCCCTGGGCTTGATTACATGATGGATATCCTACCCATGCAGGATGTGGTTTCCATGGTGTTAACCGGCTCGGGGGAGTGCGCCAATATCGATTTCTCGTTACTAGGCCTATCACTGCCTGCCTGGACGCTAATCGGCTTTGTCATTCTGGCGATCGCCCCGCTGCGGATGCTGTTTTTTAAACCTCGGAGCTAGCAACCCGTCAGCGGTAAGGAGCCTCGCATGCTTTATCAGCACTTTGCGACCCAAGAGGAGATCGATCGTGCCTACGACCCGATGATGGGGCGTGACCCGACGGTGTTGGTAAAGAACTGGCGTGAGCGTAGCGAGGCATCAAGAGCTAACCATCGCACCACGCTCGGTCTTGCTTATGGCTCCTCTCTCGCAGAGCGCATGGATATCTTTCATGCCGATGCACCTCATGCTGATAACCCCCAAGCGCCGGTGCATGTATTTTTCCACGGCGGCTACTGGCGCTCTTTAAGCCACCGTGAATTTAGCTTTATCGTTGATGACTTGGTCAAAACGGGGATTACGGTCGCGGTGGTTAACTACGCGCTCTGCCCACAGGTACGTTTTAGCGAACTGGTGCGGCAGAGTCAGGCGGCAGTGGCCTACGTTTACACGCATGCCGCTGAGTTAGGCATCGACCCTGAGCAGGTGAGTATTTCGGGGCATTCGGCAGGCGGGCATCTATGCGCGCTGCTAATGTCGACGGACTGGGAAGGTATTTTTGGATTGCCCAACCAACTGATTCGTGGTGCGCTGTGCGTTAGTGGTTTATACGATTTGCGACCCTTTTCCTGGTCGTGGCTGCAACCCAAACTTCAGCTAACGGGTCGCGACGTGCAGGAGTTCAGCCCATTATGGCTGGCGTGCCGAGTGCCTGCTGAGGTTAAGCTAGTAGCAGGAGCGCTGGAGTCAGCAGAGTTTGCGCGCCAGATGAGCGCCTATAGTGAGCATTTAAGCGAGCAGAGCCAAAACGTCACTCAGCAGCTACTCCCCGAGGTAGATCACTTCTCGATTCTTGAGCATTATCTTGGCGATGGCTGCTTTGTAGAGTGGATCAAAGGGTTTCACGATTAATAGCAGCGCCCCGCTAGAGGCGCTGTCTATATACTTTATATCGCAGGAATTACTGCTGTCACTTCGATCTCTACCTTGGCCTGATCTTCGACTAGCCCTGCTACCTGAATCATGGTCATCGCTGGAAAATGCTTGCCAAGTACCTCGCGATAAGCTCCACCTACTTCTCTAAGCCGGGCCAAATACTCCCGCTTGTCCGTCACATACCAGGTTAAACGGACGATATGTTCAGGGCCTGCATTGGCCTCTTTTAAAATCGCCACGATATTCTGCAGCGCCTGATTTACTTGCACGACAAAGTCATCGCTTTCGAATGCCTGGTCGGCATTCCAACCAACCTGCCCGCCGACAAAAATGGTCTGGCCTGAGGCGAGCACGCCGTTGGCGTAGCCGATGGCAGGTTTCCAATGCGAAGGGTGAAGAAGCTGATGAAAGTTGGCGTCACTCATTATGGCTATCCTTATCGGTTATCAACGGTAATGTGCTGGCGTATTGCCTCGGTCCATGGCATCGACTTACCGCTACTTAAATCCACAAATACAAGGGTTGAATCACTGGTTAAACGCTTTTGCTCACCGCAATAAGCGACGATTTGGAGGGTCAGGCTGCTACGCCCCATAGACTGAACCGCTAACTCAAACGTAAGCCGTTCACCCAACCGGCTAGGCGCATGAAACTGGGTATCGATAGCGGCGGTGGGCACGCCCATGCCCGTTTTCACATGCAGTTGGTTAAAGTCGTGGTGCACGATCTCCGCAAACCAATCCTCCACCACGGAGTTAAGCATCTCGAAATAGCGCGGATAAAAAACGATCCCCGCCGGATCGCAGTGCTGAAAGCGGACTTTCCGCTGGGCAATGAATGCCATTATTATTTTCCTCCCTGTTTATGCTCAACTACACATTATGCTCAACTACACACCCAGGTAACGGTCGCGAATGGTGCTGTCCATCGCGGTTGGCTTGCCGTTCCACACCGTGCAGCCTTTTTCTAAAATGCTGCAACGGTCAGCGATGGGCAGAATTTCACCCAATGACTTATCCACCAGCAATGTCGCCTGACCTTGCGCCTTGAGCAGCCGGATCGCCCGCCAAATCTCCTGGCGAATGACGGGGGCCAAGCCTTCAGTAGCCTCATCCAGCACCAGCAAGCGTGGGTTGGTCATTAGTGCACGGCCAATGGCGAGCATCTGCTGCTCTCCACCGGAGAGGGTTTTGGCCATTTGCGCGCGGCGTTCCTCTAAACGCGGAAACAGCGTTGCCACTTTCTCCAGCGTCCACTCGCCTGGTCGCGCCGTCACCAGCAGGTTCTCGCGCACCGATAAATTGGGGAAGCAGCGGCGCCCCTCAGGCACCAAGCCTAACCCCGCTTTAGCGATACGGTAAGCGGGCAAACGGCGTATATCTTGAGATTCAAATTCAATAGTGCCGCGGCTAGCTTGAGTTAGACCAAATATCGAGCGAATGGTGGTGGTTTTGCCCATACCATTGCGGCCCATCAACGCCACCATTTCACCGGCGCTCACTTCAAGGTTGACGCCAAAGAGCGCCTGGGAGGGGCCATAAAACGTTTCAATATCAGCAACCTTAAGCATCAGAATCCCCCAGGTAGGCTTCACGGACGCGTGGGTCCTGCCTAATCGCTTGACTATCGCCATGGGCAATAACGCTGCCGGAGACCAGTACCGAAATACGGTCAGCAAGCCGAAATACCGCTTCCATATCGTGCTCAATCAGCAAAATAGGCACTTCCAGCTTGAGGGCTTCAAGCAGCTCGGTCAGTTTTGCCGAACCTTCTGGGCCCAGGCCCGCCATGGGTTCATCGAGCAACAGCGCGCGGGGCTTCAGGGCTAGGGCGCAGGCCACTTCCACCTGGCGGCGCTCACCGTGGGAAAGCTCACATACTGGTGTCCAGAGACGATGGCTAAGCTGCATGCGCTCCAGCGCCTGATAAGCCGGTTCAAGCAGCTGCTGATCCGTTGCCACGGGTTTCCAGAAGCGCAAGCTATGACTCTGCAGCGCTTGAACGCCCATCATCACGTTACGCATCACCGATAACGGCTCTGCCAGCGATGAAATCTGAAAACTACGCCCCAGCCCAAGCCGTGCGCGCCGGGCAATACTCATACCGGTGATCTCGGTGTCGGCTAGAAAAACACGCCCCTCATCCGGGCGTATATTGCCAGCGATTTGGCCAATCAACGTCGACTTACCCGCGCCATTGGGGCCAATCAGCGCGTGAATTTCGCCTTGCTGAAGATCCAGCGATACATCACTGGTCGCCTGCAGTGCGCCAAAGTGTTTATGCAGGTTTTGTAGTGAAAGAACGACATCACTCATTGCGCTCCCTCCCGGCCAGCCAACCCATCACGCCGTGCTTGGCAAACAGCACCACGCCAAGCAGCACTAAGCCCAGGAATAGCTGCCAATACTGGGTGACACCCCCCAGGAAGGTCTCCATCATCACAAACAGCACCGCCCCGGCCAGCGGGCCATAAAGGCGCCCCACGCCGCCCAAAATAACAATCACCATCAGTTCACCAGAGAAGTGCCAACTGAGCATGTTCGGGCTAACAAAGCCGTTGAGATCTGCATAGAGCGCACCGGCAAGCCCGGTAATCGCCGCTGAGATGACAAAGGCTACCAGGCGAATGGGATAAGGGCTGATACCCGCGGTGGCAAGGCGCACATCATTAAGCCGCGCCATGGTGAGTGCTGCACCAAAGCGGGACTTCATCAAACGCGAGGTAATTGCCATCGCCAGCACAAGCCCAATGAAGCAGATAAGAAAGTAGGTGAGCGCATTGCTGCTATCGACCAGGGGTAAGGTGTTACGTATATAAATCGGCAGCCCATCCTCGCCGCCATAGGTTGGCCAGGAGTTGGCGAAGTAATAAATCATCTGCGCGAAGGCGAGGGTGATCATGATGAAATACACCCCGGTAGTGCGCAGTGAAATAGCGCCGATCGCCAGCGCCAGCAGCGCGCAGAGTACAGCGGCGGCCAGCCACACTACCAGCAGGCTATCGCTGCCCGATACGCTAATGGGCCAGGTCATAAACGGCGTAACATCAAAGGCGTGATAGGCGCTGATGCCTGCCACGTAGCCACCCAGGCCGAAGTAGGCTGCATGACCAAAGCTCACCATGCCGCCATAGCCAATCGCCAGATTAAGCCCTACAGCGGCCATAGCAATGATGGTGATCCGTGAAGCCAAATTGACGTAATAGATATGGCCCAGAAAATAAGCCGCAACAGGGAGCAAAAATAGCAGACCGAGCAGCGCCATCTGCACTAGGCCTTTGCGATCAAAGTGGCTATCTGCTTTGCTCGCTAGCGCAATGTCAGCAGTGCCCTGGGTCGTGTTCTTCGACAGGGCATCGCTCTTAGACAGAGAAGAGTTATTAGTCATGAGCAGAGAACAGTCCCTTGGGCTTGAACGCAAGAATAACGGCCATGAGGATATAGATCAGCATCGCGGCCAGCGCCGCGCCGACACCGGTCGCCTCTGAGGGCGGCATAAATACACGGAAAAAGATGGGTAAATAGACGCGCCCCAAGGTATCGACCACACCCACTAGCAGGGCACCCAGAAGCGCGCCTTTAATTGAGCCGATACCGCCAATCACGATCACCACAAAGGCCAGAATCAGCACCGGTTCGCCCATGCCCACTTGAACCGATTGCAGCGCGCCTACCAATGCTCCGGCTAAGCCTGCCAAACCTGCGCCCAAGGCAAACACGACGGTATACAGTTTGGCAATATTCACTCCGAGGGCACCAATCATTTCGCGGTCGCTTTCACCCGCGCGAATGCGCATACCTAAGCGTGTTTTAGAGATCAGCAAGTACAACGCGATGGAAATAACAATCCCCACGCCAATCAGCATTAGCCGATAAATCGGGTAGCGAGTATCCCCCGGTAGGGTGACGAACCCGGTTAACCAGGAAGGCGGGCTAAGCCGCATGGGCGACGACCCGAAGATCCAGCGCGTGCCTTCAGAAAAGATCAGAATAAGCGCAAAGGTCGCCAATACCTGGTCAAGGTGGGGGCGGTGATAGAGACGGCGGATAACGATTAGTTCCACCAGCGCGCCGACCAGGGCCGCTGCCGCCATGCCAGCCCCCAGCCCAATTAAAAAGGAGCCTGTCGAGGCAGTCACTGCGGCCGTGGCATAGGCCCCGACCATATAAAAAGAGCCGTGGGCAAGATTGATCAGCCCCATCACACCGAACACCAGCGTGAGGCCGCTGGCCATTAAAAACAGCATGGTGCCGAGCTGTACGCCGTTAAGCAGTTGCTCTATTAGCAGGGTAACGGACACGTCAAACATCCTTTGCGAAGGAAAAGAGCAAAGGCTGGGTGATCACACCCAGCCGCAGCGATATTACATCTGGCACTCTTCGAAATAGACGTCTTGAATATCTTCAATCGCGACACCGATCAGACGATTGGTGGGTTCACCATCGTCACCTTCTACGACTTCACGTACGTAGATGTCCTGAATGGGGTGATGGTTAGGGCCAAAGCGGAACTCGCCGCGCACGCTGTCAAAGTCGGCGGCCCGCAGGGCTTCGCGAAAGGCGTCTTTGTCATCGGGGTGGGCGGTGTCAAGCGCGCTAAGAATCAGGTTGGCGGTGTCATAACCCTGCGCCGCGTAAAGGGTCGGCATGCGCTCATAGGCGGCTTGGAAGCCTTCGACAAAGCGATCATTGGCTTCGTTTTCCAGGTCGTAAGCCCATAGCGAGGTATTGCGTGCGCCAATCGCGGCACTGCCCACCGCTTTGATGAGGATTTCATCAAACGAGAAGGCGGCGCCAAAGATTGGCATATCGACACCGGAGCTTTCCCACTGCTTCATAAACGAGATACCCATACCGCCGGGTAAGAAGAAGAACAGGCTGTCGGCATCACTATCGCGAATCTGGGCAATTTCAGCGGCGTAGTCGGTCTGGCCCATTTGGGTGTAAAGCTCGCCGACGACTTCGCCTTCATAAAGGTGCTTAAAGCCCGCCAGCGCATCGGTACCTGCTGGGTAGTTGGGCGCCATGATGATCGGGCGCTCGTAGCCCTCTTCACGCATGTAAGCACCCATCGCCCCATGCAGGTTGTCGTTCTGATACGCCACGTTGAAGTAGTTCTCGTGACACATGCGACCTGCTAAGTCGGAAGGCCCGGCATTGGGTGAGAGGTAGAAGGTGCCTTGGCGTGTCACTGTAGGCACCACCGCCATCGCCAGGTTGGACCAGATAATACCGGTCAGAATATCGACTTCATCACGCTGCATAAACTCATTGGCCAAGCTGCGCGCCAAGTCAGGACGTCTAGCGTCGTCTTGGATCAAGGCTTCCACATCGTCGCGGCCCGACTGCTCAAGAGCGAGCAGAAAGCCATCACGAACATCCACACCCAGATGCGAACCGCCGCCTGACAGGGTGGTGATCATACCGATTTTGACGTCTTCAGCGTGTGCCGTCAGCACGCTTGAAGAGAGCAGTAAACCAAGGCCTAAGCGAGTAATTTTTTTCATAGCTATTTCCTCATTATTTAATCGTTTTATTACTTAGAGGGTTATACATTAGTTTTTGTAGGATTAGCGTTGTTGCAAGAAGAGTCAGGGCTCGGGTAATACGCTTGGCTCAGCCGAAAACGCTGAACCTTACCCGTGGCTGTTTTAGGTAGCGCCTCGATAAAACGTATGGAGCGAGGGTACTTATACGGCGCAATGGTCTGCTTCACGAAATCCTGCAACATTTGCTGACACTCTTCATCTTGCTGAAATCCATCGTTTAGAACAACAAAAGCCTCGACAATTTGGCCACGCTTTTCACTCGGTGCGCCAATCACCGCGCACTCTTTAACGGCGGGGTGGGCCAGGAGTGCCGATTCTACCTCGGGGCCTGCGATGTTATAGCCCGCTGAGACAATCATATCGTCATTGCGCGCGGCGAAATGGAAGTAGCCTTCCTCATCCTGATAAAACGCATCGCCGGTAATATTCCAGCCCTCTTTGACGTATTTTTGCTGGCGCTTATCGGCCAAGTAACGACACCCGGTAGGGCCGCGCACGGCAAGCTTACCTACCGTGCCGCGGGGCACATCATTCATCTCGTCATCAACAATACGTGCCTGGTAGCCTGCCACCGGTTTGCCGGTGCAGTTGGGGCGATGGTCATCCAGGCGATTGGAGATAAAAATATGCAGCATTTCTGTTGCGCCTATGCCATCAAGGATCGGTGTGCCGGTTTGCTTGATCCAGTCATGATAAATCGGCGCAGGCAGGGTTTCGCCAGCGGAAACCGCGACGCGTAGGCTGCTTAAATCTTCATGACGGGTAGGGGCGGAGAGCATGGCGCGATATGCCGTGGGTGCGGTAAACACCACCGTTGCCTGATACTCACGGATAATGTCCATCATATTGGGCGGGGAGGCGTGTTCGAGCAGCACGGCAGTGGCCCCGAAGCGCAGCGGAAAGATTGCTAGCCCGCCCAGCCCAAAGGTAAACGCCAGCGGTGGCGAACCAACAAACACATCCTCTGAGGTTACCTGTAGGACTTCTTTAGCGTAGCCATCGGCAATCACCAGTAAGTCACGGTGAAAGTGCATGGTGGCTTTGGGCGAACCGGTGGTGCCGGAGGTAAAGCCCAGCAGCGCCACATCGTCGGCGGCGGTATCCACGGCATCAAAGGCGATGGGCTTGCTCAATGCTAAACGATCCAGTTCCGCGTCATGGTTAGCGGTGCCGTCAAAGCCAATAATACGTTTGAGCACAGGGCTGTGTTGTTGGCACTCATTCAATTCATCCAGAAGGCGGGTATCGCATAACGCCAGGCTGATTGCTGCCTTATCGATCACCTGGCAGAGTTCTTGAGCGCGCAGCATGGGCATGGTGTTAACCACCACCGCACCTGCCTTGGTGGCGGCGAGCCAGCAGGCCACCATCGCCGGGTTATTGGCGGAGCGAACCAGCACCCGCTGGCCAGGCACAACGCCAAGGTCTTCCACCAGCACATGGGCAATACGGTTGGTCCATTCGGTGAGCTCGCGGTAACTGCGTCGTCGGCCGTTGCCCGCTAAGGCAATGCGTTCACCGTAGCCCTCGGTGAGCAATCGATCGCATAATTCAACGCCTGCGTTCAGGCGTTCAGGGTAATCGTAGCCCGCGAGCAGAAACTCAGGCTGACCATCAGTGGGTGGCAGGTTATCCCGCGCAAAAGTATCAGCATGAGCCGACTGGATGTACATGACCAACCTCCGTATTTAGAGTCGTTGTTTATTCCTAACGACGCCTCTACGTGAGGCGTTATCAGGATACGGTGTCTGGTGTTGTGGTTTATTGTTTTGGGTACTGCGATGCGGTTTTTTTGCTGATTACTCCTCCGCGAGCATGCTGCGGGCGATAACGACTTTTTGTACGTCGGAAGCACCTTCATAAATACGCAGCGCGCGGATTTCGCGGTAGAGACTTTCGATAATGTGGCCTTTGCGAACGCCGTCACCGCCGTGTAGCTGCACGGCTTGATCGATCACCTGCTGGGCCTGGTCGGTGGCAAATAGCTTGGCCATCGCGGCTTCACGGGTAACGCGCTCTGCGCCTTGGTCTTTGGTCCAAGCGGCGCGATAGACCAGCAGGGCGGCGGCATCCACATTGAGCGCCATATCGGCTAAGTGGCCCTGCACCATCTGTAGGTCTGAAAGGGTGGCGCCAAACAGCTCGCGAGAGCGGCTACGCGATAGTGATTCATCCAGCGCCCGGCGGGCGAAGCCAAGCGCCGCGGCGCCTACCGTCGAGCGGAAAACATCCAGCACCGACATGGCAATCCGAAAACCTTGACCCGGCTGGCCGATCAGGGCGCTAACCGGCAGCACCATATCGTTAAAGCCCAACCGCGCCAGCGGGTGGGGCGCCACTGACTCCAGGCGTTCACGAATTTCCAGGCCTGGGGTATCGGCAGGTACCAAAAACGCGGAAAGTCCTTTGGCGCCCGGGCCTTCGCCGGTGCGGGCGAAGACTGTATAGATATCGGCAATGCCGCCGTTAGAGATCCAGGTCTTTTCGCCATTTAAACGGTAGCTATCACCATCGCGCTCGGCGGTGGTATCCAGTTGGGCCACATCAGAGCCCGAGCGGGGCTCGCTAAGGGCAAACGCGGAAATAGCTTCACCTCGGCGGGTTTTATCCAGCCACTGCTTCTGTTCGTCACTGCCATACAGACTAATCGCGCCGGTGCCCAGCCCTTGCATGGCAAAGGCGAAATCGGCCAAGCCGTCGTGGCGGGCGAGGGTTTCGCGAATTAGGCACAGGCTGCGAACGTCGATATGTTCACCCGCCGTGCCTTGTAAAAAGCCCGCTTTGCCCAGGTCGCGCACTAACTGGGTACAGGTGGCATCCACATCGTTGTGGTCACGGGGTAGTTCAGCGTGGCACCACGCCTCAAGCTGCTCGGAAAGCTCGCGATGCTGGGCTTCAAAGAAGGGCCATGTTAGAAAGCGCTGGTCGCTCATCAGTCCCCCTTAAACTCAGGTTTTTGTTTGGCGACAAAGGCGTGGTAAGCGCGCTCAAAGTCGTTGGTTTGCATACAGATCGCTTGGGCCTGGGCTTCCGATTCGATGGCCTGCTCCAGGCTCATCGACCACTCCTGGTTTAGCTGAGTCTTGGTAATGCTGTGTCCAAAAGTGGGGCCGTTAGCTAGTCGGGTGGCGTAGGCGATGGCGTCTTCTTCAAGGACGTCCGGCTCGACCACGCGGTTGTAAAAGCCCCACTGCAGGCCTTCCTCAGCGCTCATGCTACGGCCACTGTAGAGCAGGTCTGCCGCGCGGCCTTGGCCAATAATGCGCGGCAGAATGGCACAGGCGCCCATATCACAGCCCGCCAAGCCTACCCTAGTAAACAGAAACGCCGTGCTGGCGCGGGGGGTGGCAAAGCGAATATCCGAGGACATGGCGATAATCGCCCCCGCCCCCACGCAAATGCCGTCCACGGCGGCAATAATCGGTTTTCCGCAGTTGAGCATCGCCTTGACCAGATCCCCCGTCATGCGGGTGAATTCGAGCAGGCCCTTCATATCTTTGCCCACCAGCGGGCCGATGATTTCATGCACATCGCCGCCGGAGCAGAAGTTTTCGCCGTTGGAGGTAAACACTACGGCATGCACATCCGAGGTGTAGGCTAGATCACGAAAGGTATCGCGCAGCTCAGCGTAGCTCTCAAAGGTCAGCGGGTTTTTGCGCTCCGGGCGATTCAACCGAATAACGGCGACATCACCGCGCATTTCCCAGATAAAATGCTCGGGGGTTAAGCCAGCCATGCTTTTCATCTTATTGTTCTCGCCTGTCAATGATTAATGGGGGCCGCCGTCGTTAGCAGAAGCGGGCAAGCGGTGCAGGAGTTCGCCTATATGGTGGGCATCCTCTTCAGTTACGCCTTCAAACAGCGCGTTAATCCAGCACTCATGCTCAACGGCCATGCCGCTAAAGTTTTTCCGGCCAGCCTGGGTCAGGCATACCCGCGTAGCGCGCCGGTCGCCCTCAATGGCAATACGCTCCACGGCACCATCCTCCACCAAGCGATCAATAATCCCGGTAATGTTGCCGTTAGAAACCCGCAGCCGTTTGGAGAGCTCGTTCATTTTTAGGCCCTCCTCAGCGGCATACAGCGCGGCCATCACATCAAAGCGCGGCAGCGTAGAGTCATGCTCGGTACGCAGGCGCTCGCGCAGCTCGGACTCCACCTGCCGCGTGACCCGCAGCATGCGCAGCCATAAGCGCAGGCGCTCCTTGCTTAAGCTTTCTGCCGTCATACTTCACCCCCTGAGATTGAGATCGCCTGGCCGTTAATTGCGCTACTGTTAGGCCCGCATAGCCATAGGGCCGTTGCGGTGACCTCCGCGGGGGTGACTAAGCGGCCGGTGGGGTTGGTCGATTGAAAGTGCGCGGTGGCCTGTTCGGCTGACTGGCCGGTTTTGGTCACAATATTCTCCACGCTGGCGGCCAGTAACGGCGTGTCGGTAAAACCCGGGCAGAGCGCATTAACGGTCATATCGCGAGTGGCGGTTTCAGCCGCCAGAGAACGTACTAACCCCACCACGCCATGTTTCGCCGCGCAGTAAGCGCCCACATAGGCGTAGCCTTTAAGGCCTGCAGTGGAGGCAACGGCGATCAGGCGCCCGCCGTCGTTCAACTGCTTTAAGCCCTCGCGTAGAGTCAAAAACACACCGCTAAGATTAACGTTGAGAATGCGCTGCCACTGCTCAAACGAGGTTTTAGCGAACGGCGCACTCTCTGCCGCCCCGGCGTTGGCGATCACAATATCGACCCTGCCTACTTTCTCAAATAGCGCCACCATGGCGGCTTCGTCGGTGACATCGACCACGGCGGTACGAATGCCATCATGCTGCTCGGCAACGGCTTGAAGGGCAGCCTCCCGGCGGCCGGTAATGATGACTTCGGCGCCCGCTTGGGCAAAGGCCAATGCCATATCAGCGCCGATGCCGCTGCCACCGCCGGTAATCACGGCGCGTTTGCCGGCCAGGTTGTTAGAGGCCAGGTTGTTAGTGGATAAGTTGTTAGCTGGTAGGCTCATACCCAGCCCTCGCCACGCTCAGCCAAGCGCTGGAGCTGATCGGCACCTGCCCGGTAGGGCGCAGGCCACTCCACTTCGCTGTCACCCAAACCGGCAGCGACGTGCAGCAGCCAGTAAGGGTCAGCCAGGTGAGGGCGGGCGATGCAGACTAAATCGGCACGTCCGGCAATCAAAATTGAGTTCACGTGGTCGGCCTGATAAATATTGCCCACCGCCATGGTGGCAATTGATGCTTCGTTACGGATCCGGTCAGAAAAGGGCGTTTGGAACATGCGCCCGTACACCGGCTTGGCCTGGGTTGAGGTCTGCCCGGCCGAGACGTCGACAATATCCACCTCCGCGTCGCGCAGCCGCTTGGCTATTTCCACCGCATCGTCAGGGGTAATGCCTTCATCGCCGCGCCAGTCGTGGGCGGAAATACGCACCGATAGCGGCTTATGGGCGGGCCAAACGCGACGCACCGCAGCAATAACCTCAAGCGGGTAGCGCAGGCGGTTATCCAGCGAACCACCATACTCATCGCTACGGTGGTTGGTGAGTGGGGTAATAAACGAAGAGAGCAGGTAGCCGTGGGCGGCGTGAATCTCGATCATATCGAAGCCCGCACGCTCGGCCATCTGTGCTGCGCTGACAAACTCGTCGCGCACCCGATCCATATCATCGCGATCCATCGCCTTGGGTACTTGGTTGCGCTCTGCCCACGGTTGAGCAGAGGCTGACAGTATCGGCCAGTTGCCGTCGGCAAGCGGGGCATCCATCTCCTGCCAGCCCAGTTGAGTAGATCCTTTCGGGCCGGAGTGACCCAGTTGGGCGCACAGTTTGGCCTGGGTTTCCGCGTGGACAAAATCGCATAGCCGCTTCCAGGCTGCTTCGTGCTCTGGGGCGTACAAACCGGGACACCCTGGGGTGATTCGTCCGGTGGGGCTGACGCAGGTCATCTCGGTATATACTAGGCCAGCGCCGCCTTTAGCGCGTTCGGCGTAGTGGCTAAAGTGCCAATCGGTGGGGCAGCCATCTACCGCTTTGTACTGCGCCATGGGTGAGACCACGACGCGATTGATAAGCGTCATATCGCGCAGTTGGTAAGGCGCAAACATCGGCGCGCGGGCACTGCCAGGGTTGCCCGCCTGAGTTTGAAACCAGCGCTCGGCGCTCTCCAGCCACTTGGGGTCGCGCACCCGTAAGTTTTCGTGGCTAATGCGTTGGGAACGGGTCAGTAACGAGTAGTTGAACTGTACCGGGTCGAGATCCAGGTAGCGTTCTACCTGCTCAAACCACTCGGTGGAGTTGCGCGCCGCTGACTGTAAGCGCAGCACCTCGAAGCGGCGCTCTTCTTCGTAGCGGGCGACGGCAGCAGCCATACTGCTTTCGCTATGTAAATAGTTCGCCAGTGCAATAGCGCTTTCCAGCGCGAGTTTGGAGCCCGAGCCAATCGAGAAGTGGGCGGTGGCTGCAGCATCGCCCATTAACACCACGTTCTCATAGCTCCAGCGCGCGCAGAGTACTCTTGGGAAGTTGATCCACGCCGAGCCGCGAATATGGTTGGCATTGGTCATCAGCGCATGACCATCAAGATGTTTGGTAAAAATCCGTTCGCAGACCGCTATCGACTCCTGCTGGCTCAGCTCACCAAAGCCGAACGCCTGCCAGGTGGCCTCACTGCACTCGACAATAAAGGTCGCCGTATCGTTATCAAACTGATACGCATGGGCCCACACCCAGCCATGCTCGGTGTTCTCGAAAATAAACGTGAAGGCGTCGTTGAACGTTTGATGCGTACCCAGCCAAACAAACTTACATGCCCGCACATCAATGTCGGGTTTGAAGTGCTCGGCATAGGTTTGGCGGGTGCGGGAGTTAAGGCCGTCGGCGGCCAGTACCAGATCATACTCACGCCGATACTCATCAATATTGGTATCGCTGACATCAGCTTCGAAACGCATTTCAACACCCAGTTCGCGAGCGCGCTGTTGTAGCAGAACCAGTAGTTGGCGACGGCCAATGCCGCAGAAGCCATGGCCTGTCGAAACGGTTTTAACGCCATTATGCACAACCGCTATATCGTCCCAGTAGGCGAAATGCTCGCGAATACGCTCTGCGCTGACCGGGTCGTTGGCTGCCAGGTTGTCCAGGGTTTCGTCGGATAACACCACGCCCCAGCCAAAGGTATCGTCTGCGCGGTTGCGCTCAAATACCACGATGTCGTGGGAAGGCTCCTGCAGTTTCATGCTGATGGCGAAATAGAGGCCGGCAGGCCCTCCACCCAGGCAGGCAATTCTCATTGTTGTTCTCCACAGGGAAGCTAGCGCTTTTCTGAAGATAGGAGAGATATTGATAAAATTCAAGCTTAAAATATTTATACTTAAAGTATATTGTAGTAAGTGTTTGCTATCCAACAGCCGCCCTTTACGCGCCATGCTGACTGGAAGGTGCGAGCATCATGATAGGCCATAGTTAAAAGCGTTATTACCTGTGAACGTTAAGTACCAAAGAAACCGTACCCGACGGGATTGACAGAGGTAGGCGAAGGCGCGAACCTAGGCCTATCATTGTTCTGAGCGGCTAAGTTCTGAGCGGCTAAGCACAGTTAAAAGTTGCGTAGTTAAAAGCTGCTTGGCTAAAAGGCGAGTTTAAGGAGAAAGTCCCCATGCTCGAAAATTGTAAAAATACTCAGGAGCGCTGGGGTGGCGTGCACACATTGATTGACCGCTGGCTGGGCCAGCGTCGCCATCTATTAGTCAGTTTTATCGAGTTGAAGGAAGCCTGTGATGCTGAACTGGAAGCGGTCAGCAAGGCGCCCATTGATACGTTTAGTGAGCAGTTGATGGACTACATTAGCGCCGGTCACTTTGAGATTTATCCGCAACTCTCGAAAGAGGCGCAGGCCTTTGGCGATGAAGGCGCGCTTCTCATCGCGGAGAAACTGCTTGAGCGTTTAGAAATGTCGACTGAGATGGTGTTGGAGTTTGATAGCGATTTTGGCTCCACGCTCAGCTGCGAGCAAAATATTGCCCGCCTTCCGGCCTGGATCGATCGCTTAGCCCGCGGCCTGACCGAACGCTTTGCCCTGGAAGACCAGTTAATCGCACGCTTGCACGCCGCTCACAGCCCGCAAAACACCAAAGCCCCCGCTTAATGCTCTTATCGAACAGGCGCCGCCACGCGGCGCTTTCGTAGCGGTACCACTCACTATTCACCACTCACCACTCACCACTCACCACTCACCACTCACCACTCACCCCTCACGCCGCAACTTCCCCCCAATCACCAACATACAAGGCGTAAGCAGTAGCGTGAGTGCGGTGCCGAAGGTGAGGCCGCCGGCAATGGCGCTCGACATCTGAGTCCACCACTGGGCGGAGGGCGCATTAAAGCCCAATGCGGGCGTGAATAGATCCACATTGATACCCAATACCATGGGCATCAACCCTAGCACCGTGGTAATCGCTGTTAATAGCACCGGACGCAGGCGCAGGCAGCCCGCTTCCAGAGCCGCTTCGCCGGGCGTCATACCGTTGCCACACAGCTCGTTGTAGGTATCGATCAATACAATGTTGTTATTGACCACAATACCCGCCAGCGCGATCACCCCCATCCCCACCATGACAATGCCGAACGCCTGGCCGGTAATCAGCAGGCCCATCAGCACGCCTGCGGTGGAGAACACAATTGCGGAAAGCACCAGGCCCGCCTGATAGAAGCTATTGAACTGGGTGACCAGAATCAACGCCATCAAACCAATGGCCACCAGGAACGCGCTGGTCAGGAACTGCATCGCTTCCTGTTGATCCTCCTGCTCTCCCGCCACATTGACCATCAAGCCGTCGGGTAGGCTGTCGCTTCCCGCATCGAGCAGCGCACGCAGGCGCTCATCGGCGAGATAGCCTGGCGCAAGGTCGGCATCCATGGTAATCGCCCGGCGGCCATCGATGCGATTCAGCGTGCCGACTTTAGGTGCCGGGGAGAGCGTTACAAAGTGCGAGATGGGCACCTGGCCCCGCTGGGTATTGATCGTCAAGCGCTCAAGCTGATCCAGCGAACGCCAGTTTTGCGGCAAGCGCACGCGGATATCCACTTCGTCACTTACCTCGGGCGGCCGATAGCTGGCCACCTGAAGGCCGGTGGTGAGCAACTGCACCGCACTACCGATGGTCGTCACGTCGGTGCCCATGCGCGCCGCGGCTTCACGATCGACATCAACCTGCCACTCGACGCCCGGCAGGCTGCGGTTATCCTGAATATCTTCAAAGCCACCCAGCTCGCGCATCAGTTGGGCTAACTGGTTAACGCCGGTATCAGCGACCTCGGGGTTAGTGGCGCTCACTTCTAGCACAATCGGTTTGCCGCCGCCGGGGCCCATCTCCTGCTCCTGAAACTCTAGCGTAATGCCGGGAATGTCCTGGGCTCGCTCGGCCATATCGTCGAGAATAGCTTGGGCAGGGCGGCGCTCATGCCAGTCGATAAACTGAAACTGCAGCATGCCGACCACGTCGTTGCCCATCTGTTCATTGGGTACCGCAAACGAGCGTGCATACAGCGCTCTCACTTCGCTCATACCGGACAACTTGGCTTCTACTCGCTGCACAATGGCATCAGTCTCTTCCGCGGAGAAATCACCTCGGGCGCGCACTAATACTTGAGCGCTATCGGGTTCTACGCTGGGAAAAAAATCGACGCCGTGGTTGAAGCGGGCATAGCCGGTATACAGCAGCGCCATTAATAGCACGGCGACCAACAGTACCCAGGCAGGGTGCTTGAGCAGCCTAGCCAGTAGGTGGCGATAGCCGCGGCCAAATGCCGTTGCGGCCTCTTCATGTTTGGCATCGGTGGGCTTAGCAGAGGAACGAGTAAACAAACGCCCTAGCGTCGGCAAAAACACCAGCGCCATTGCAAGCGACGCCAGTAAGCACAAAATCACCGTGGCGGGCAGGTACTTCATAAACTGGCCGACCACACCGGGCCAGAACAGCAGGGGAATAAACACCGCTAGCGTCGTGGCGGTGGAGGCGATGACCGGCCAACTCATCCGCGAAGCGGCGTTGAGCCACGCCTGATGTGGGGGTTGACCATCACGTAAATGGCGATCAGCAAGCTCGCTGACCACGATCGCGCCGTCCACTAGCATGCCCGCCACCAGAATCAGCGCAAACAACACCACAATATTGAGCGTAAAGCCAAATGCCCACACCAATAGAATGCCGGTTAAGAAGGCGCCGGGAATGGTAAGCCCGACCAGTAACGCCATGCGCCAGCCCATCACCGCGACCACGACAATCAGCACCAACACCACGGCGGTCAGTACGTTGTTTAATAGCTCGGAGAGCATATTCTCAACGGTAGTCGACTCATCAAGAATGGTGGTGAAGCGCAGCTGCTCGGGGAGCAGGTCATCCGCTTCTGCCAAGCGCTCGCGCACCGCACCAATGGTAGCGATAATATTGGCCCCGGCGCGTTTGGAAACTTCCAGCACCACCGCAGGCTGATCATCAATGCGGGCAAAGCCTTCCGGCTCTTTAAAGGTTGGGTTGATCCACGCCACATCGCCGAAGGTGACCACGCGATCCTCATCGACCTTGACCGGCATATTCATAACATCGTCAAGGGAGGCAATAATACCGGGGACTTTTAACGCCAGGCGCCCCGCGCCGGTATCCAGGCTGCCCGCCGCGACTAAGCGGTTATTGCGCGATACCTGATTAAACAGCGCATCGAAATCGACCCCGTAGCTCTCGAGTACCAGCGGGTCCACGACGATTTCCAGCAGGTCTTCCCGTTCACCCGCAATATCGACTTCGAGCACGTCGGCAATGCCTTCGATTTCCTGTTGTAAACGCCGGGCAATGGTAATGCGCTCTCGAATGTCTAGCTGGCCCGAAAGACCAATGGTTAAAACCGGAAATTCCGACACGTTGACTTCCATCACCCGTGGCTCATCAGCTTCGGAAGGTAGTTCGCTACGGGCAATGTCCACCCGGTCGCGGACATCGCTTAGCGCGGTGTCGGGATCAAAACCAGGATCGAACTCCAGCGTGATAGAGCCATGCCCCTCGCTAGATTGGGCGGTAAATTTGCGCAGCCCCTCAATGCCGCGCAGCTCCTGCTCCATAGGGCGAATCAGCAGCCGCTCACCGTCTTCGGGGCTCACGCCCTCCAGCGACAGCGAGACGTAAATCATTGGGATCGTAACGTCGGGGTTGGCTTCTTTAGGGATTACCTGCCAGGCGGTAATTCCCGCCAATAGCAGGCTTGCCAGCAGCAGTAATGTTGTTCGGGTATGGGCTAGCGCCGCATCAATCAACTGGCGCATGAGTGCTATCCTGGCCAGTGGGCGATTGCGAAATAATGGCCTTTTCAGCAGGCACTGGAGTGACCGTTTCGCCCGTTTCCACCAGGCCCGCGCCGAGTGTGATCAGGCGCAGCGGGTTGGGTAGGCCGGCGATATAGGCACGCTGTGTATCGGTACTCACCAGCTCCACGGCGCTCTGCTGCACCTGGTCGTTCTCATCCAGATGCTTGACCGCCAGTTGCCCCTCGCTGTTCAAACTGAGTAGCGCTGGTGAAAGGGTATGCACTTGGCGAGGAGGAAGGGTGATCGTTAGTTCCGCGCTGCCGCCTGCTAAGCGTTTACCGGCTGGATTCTCCAGCGTGGTTTCAATATAAAAACTACGCGTAGCCTCTTCGGCGCGGTGGCTAATAAAGGTCAGCTCGCCTGCTAAATGGTCGCCATTTAGCAGGCGAGCGCTAACCGGCAAACCCACACTTAAATCGCCCACCTGCTGCTGGGAGACCCAGGCCACGCCTTTCAAGCGGCGGTCGTCGACCAATTGGCCCCACTCCTCACCGGCCTGAAGCAGGTCGCCTAGCTCTACCTGTACGCGGTTAAGAACGCCATCAAACGGTGCGGTGGGGCGGCTGTCATCCAGTTGACTCTGTAGCTGGGCCACCGAAGCAGCACTGGCGCTTAGCGCGCTCTGCAGGCGCAGTAGCTCGGGTTGCGAGATCAGCTCCCGCTGGCGCAGGTTGCGTGCCCCAGCGTACTCCGCTTCGGCCACGGCTAGCTCGTCTCGGGCCTGTTGGAGTTGCTCGGGCAGGGCGTCGTTATCCAGCACTAATAGCGTGTCGCCCGCCTCAACGCGACTACCTTGAGCAATCGGCTTTTCAGCCACAAAGCCGGCTACATTGGCGCGCAGAGTGGTTTCACGCTCTGCTGTCAGTTGGCCCTGCACAATTTGCTGGGGGATATAGGCAATGCTTTGCTGCTCAATAACTTCCACCCTAGCACCCGCTTCACTGCGTTCAGGAGCATCTGGAGGTGTGGTCTGAAAACGCTGGAAATTACCAAAGGCGAGCCATATCATCAGTGCCAGCACCAATAGGCTAGCCAAGGCGTAAGAAAAGGGGATTCTTCGCATGGGGGCGTCCATGTCCATAGCAGTGTAAGAAATAGCAGTGTAAGAAATAGCAATACAAGAAAGGAGTGTTAAGCCGAAGACACCATAGCGCAACCCAACCTTTTCAGCGAGTAACAAGGCACTGTGTCAATAGTCGGTAGCTCAAATGGCAAGTAGTCTCATGTCTGATTGAGTTTTTGCTTCACTGGGCATACCATCTTTGCGTCTTGAGTTCTGTTGAGCCACTCCTCAGGCGCGAACCATCCCTAGGCGAACCAATCAAGGAGCAATGATGAAAGATCCAGTACGTATTGCGATTACCGGCGGCGCCGGTCAGATCAGCTACTCACTTATATTCCGCATCGCCGCTGGCGACATGCTGGGGCCGGATCAGCCTGTCATTTTGCAGCTGCTTGAAATCCCTCAGGCAATGGACGCCCTGAACGGCGTGGTCATGGAAGTTAACGACTGTGCCTTCCCGCTGGTACAAGATATCGTTGCGAGCGATGACCCGAACGTAGCCTTCAAAGATGCTGACTTCGCCCTGCTGGTTGGCGCACGTCCGCGTGGCCCCGGTATGGAGCGTAAAGACCTGCTGGAAGCCAACGCAGCGATCTTCTCCGTTCAAGGTAAAGCGCTGAACGACCACGCTAGCCGCGATGTGAAAGTGCTGGTAGTCGGTAACCCGGCTAACACCAACGCGCTGATTGCTTCCTGCAACGCACCGGATCTAGACGCGGGTCAGTTCACCGCCATGACGCGTTTGGACCACAACCGTGCGCTAACGCAGCTGGCACAGAAAACCGGTAAGCACGTCACTGACGTTGAAAACATGATCATCTGGGGCAACCACAGTGCCACCCAGTACCCGGATCTGGCTCAGTGCAAAGTCGACGGCAAAGCGGCGTTTGATCTGGTTGAGCGCGACTGGTACGAAAACGACTTTATCCCCACCGTGCAGCAGCGCGGCGCGGCGATCATCAAAGCACGTGGCGCTTCTTCTGCCGCCTCCGCTGCCTCTTCAGCCATCGACCATATGCACGACTGGGCGCTGGGTTCCAAAGGTATCGTCAGCATGGCGATTCCGTCTGACGGCAGCTACGGCATTGAAGAAGGCATCATCTACTCCTACCCAGTGCGTTGCCAGGGTGGCAAGTATGAAATCGTTCAAGGCTTCGAAATTGACGCATTCAGCCAAGAGAAGATGAAAGCCACCGAGAAAGAACTGCGTGAAGAGCGTGCAGCCGTCGAGCACCTGCTCGGCTAAATGCGCCTGCTGACGCGTTAGATAAGCGCCAGTCAACGCCAAACCCCGTAAGCCATGCTTGCGGGGTTTTTACGCTCTATTCACCACTCACCACTCACCACTCACCACTCACCACTCACCACTCACTCACAAACCTAATCCCGCAAACTCATAATCCGCCATTGACGCTCTTCGGCAATGCTGCGCAGGGTGTCGTCGGGGTCGACGGCGACGGGGTGGTCGATTTCTTCTAATAGCGGCAAATCATTGTGTGAGTCGCTGTAGAACCAGGCGCCGTCGACCGAAATATGCTGCTGTTCAAGCCACTGGTTCAAGCGGGTGACTTTGCCTTCGCGGTAGCTGGGAATGCCGGAAACACGTCCCGTGTAGCGACCCTCTCGCACTTCTGGATTGACAGCAATTAAGTTATCCACACCCAGTCGCTCGGCAATCGGCGCGGTAATAAAGCGGTTGGTGGCGGTAATGATCAGTAGTGTGTCGCCTTGAGTACGGTGGCGGGCCAGCAGCTCCTCTGCTTTGGGCAGAATGCTGGGCTCTATTTTGCTGGCCATAAACTGCTGGTGCCAGGCAGAAAGCTGTTCAGGAGAGTTATCGGCCAGCGGCTTAAGTGCCACCTCCAAAAAGGCCGCCATATCCAGAGTGCCGGCGTTGTAATCGGCCATGAAGCGTTCGTTGGCTTCCCGGTAAGCAATCGGGTCTACCGCACCTTGTTCGAGTAAAAACTCTCCCCAGGCATGATCGCTGTCGATGGATAGCAGCGTATTATCCAAATCGAAAATGGCCAGACTCACGGCGCTCCCCTTTTTTAGTCAGTGCTAGTAGAAGGTCAGTAGTGCTTTAAAAGACGCTAGTTAGGCAAATAGCGGACGCGGATTATCGCAGAGTCGTCATGCCATTCCCACCAACGCATGTTGTTGGCGACTACGTTGAGACGTAACCATTCATCACTTAGCGTTATATTGTATTGATACGGTTGTCTCCCTTGTGGAAAAATGGGGACAACTGAAAATTTATAAGGTGATGTCCGTGATCGACGCTGACGGCTTTCGCCCCAATGTTGGCATTATCATTGCCAATAGCCAGGGGCAGCTGCTTTGGGCGCGTCGGGTAGGACAAAATGCGTGGCAATTTCCCCAGGGGGGCATCAATGCAAGCGAGACGCCACAACAAGCACTTTTTCGTGAGCTTTACGAAGAGATCGGCTTAACCGCCGACGATGTTGATATTGTTGCCTGCACCCGGGGCTGGCTACGCTACCGTCTGCCACGACGTATGGTTCGCACACATTCGCGTCCGGTCTGTATAGGCCAGAAGCAGAAGTGGTATTTACTTAAAATCCGTTGCCAGGAAAGCCAAATCTGTATGACGGCAACCCCAACCCCCGAATTTGATGGGTGGCGGTGGGTGAGCTATTGGTACCCGCTAGGGCAGGTAGTGCCTTTTAAGCGAGAGGTATACCGGCGCGCGCTGCGAGAGTTGTCTCCTCGCGTTCAGCGCCTGGCACAGGATGACGATTAGGTTGATTCGCCGCTGCCCACCGTAGGGCGGCAGCAGTCTGCCAGGAAATTCCTCAGCGAGGCAAATAACAGTGAAAAGTAAAACGTCCATGCTTGAGGTGCTGCGCCGGGTGATTCAAGAAGTGAACGGCGCGCGCACCCTCGACGCCGCGCTGTCCACGATGGTACGCCGAATTCGTAAAGCGATGCAGACCGACGTCTGTTCCTTCTACCTCTACGATAAAGAGCTTGAGTCGCTGGTATTGATGGAGACCATCGGCCTGCGCACCCAAGCGGTAGGGCGCGTAGTGCTGCCGTTAGGCGAAGGCCTAGTGGGATTGGTGGCCAAGCGCAGCGAGCCGCTAAACCTCGAAGATGCCCAGACCCACCCGCAATTCCGCTATTTTGAAGCCACCGGAGAAGAGCGCTACTCCAGCTTTCTGGGTGTGCCGATTATTCACCAGCGCCACATGCTGGGCGTATTGGTGGTTCAGCAAGCCGAAAAGCGCCGCTACGATGATGAAGACGAAGCCTTTCTGGTCACCATGGCGGCGCAGCTGGCAGGGGTCTTAGCTCACGCATTAGCCACCGGCGATCTGTTGCGCCCGGCGCTTGCCGGTGGCCAGGCAATGTTTAAAGGCGTCGCCGCTTCGCCAGGCATGGCCATGGGGGAAGCGGTGGTGATTACACCGCCTGCCGATTTAAATAGCGTGCCCGACCTAATTCCCCGCGATCAGGATTATGAAGTTGCCCGCCTAAAAGAAGCCATTGGCAAAACCCGCAGCGAAATTCGTGCCGCAGCCGAGCGTTTGGCAAGCCGCATCTCCGCCCAGGAGCTGGCGCTGTTTGATGTTTACCAACAAATGCTCGGCGAAGCGGCGCTTGCCGATGAAGTGGAGAAACGCATTCGCGAAGGGCAGTGGGCGCCCGGCGCACTGGCCGATGTAGTGCGTCGGCATGTCCAGTATTTAGAGCGGGTAGACGATAACTACCTGCGTGAGCGCGCAGCGGATATTCGCGATTTAGGGCGCCGAGTACTGGCGCACTTGCAGGAAGACACCCCCTCTACGCCGGAAACTTACCCAGACAACGCGATTCTGGTCGGTGATGAAATCAGCGTGGCAATGTTGGGCGAAGTGCCCCGCGACAAGCTCAAAGGGCTGGTCTCGGTGCGGGGCTCCAGCACCTCTCACGTGGCGATTGTGGCCCGCGCCATGGGCATTCCTACGGTGCTGGGCATGGTGGATTTGCCCCTGCCACGCCTAGGCGGCGCGCCAGTGGTGTTGGATGGCCACCGTGGCCGCCTATTTGTGCGTCCTGCCCCAGAACTGACGGCGCGCTACGAAAGCCTGATTGCTGAAGAAGAGGCGCTTAGCGAGCTTCTGGAGCACGAGCAGGATCGCCCCAGCGCGACCCCCGACGGTCACATCATGCCGCTGATGGTGAATACTGGGTTAGCCGTCGATGCCACCGCGCTGCTGAAAAGCCGTATTGCCGGAGTTGGGCTCTACCGCACCGAAGTACCGTTTATGATTACTGAGCGCTTCCCCGGTGAAAAAGAGCAAACCAAGCTGTATCGCGATCAGCTCGAAGGCTTTGCGCCACTACCCGTGGTGATGCGTACCTTGGATATCGGTGGCGATAAAGATCTACCCTATTTCCCGATTGAAGAAGCTAACCCGTTTCTGGGCTGGCGTGGTATGCGCGTCACGCTGGATCACCCTGAAGTATTGATGGTGCAACTACGCGCCATGCTCAAAGCCTCATTCGACCTAGACAACCTCTATGTGCTGTTCCCCATGATCACCAATGTGGAAGAGGTAGATGAGGCGCTGCGCTTGCTGGACCGAGCGATTTTGGAGCTGGGGGAGGAGGGGATTGTCGTTGTTCGGCCCCAGGTAGGCGTGATGATCGAAGTGCCGGCTACCATTTACCAAATGGATGCGCTGGCCAAGCGAGTCGACTTCTTCTCTGTGGGTAGCAACGATCTTACCCAGTACTTGCTGGCCGTTGATCGTAATAACCCGCGGGTGTCGAGCCTTTACGATGCATTGCACCCGGCGCTGCTTGGCGCGCTGCAGGAGCTTGCCAGCGATGCAGCGCGGCTCAATAAGCCCATTTCGTTATGTGGAGAGTTAGCCGGTGACCCTGCTGGGGCGCTGCTATTGATGGCGATGGGCTTTACCAGCTTATCAATGAACGCTCCCAGCCTGCCTAAAGTGCGCGCTGCCATACGCCGGGTGCCGTTTACCGATGCACAGCAGCTGCTTCAAGAAGTAATGGCGCTAGACACGCCCGCCCAGGTGCACGCCCATTTAGATAACCGCTTGGATGAATGGCAGTTGTCGCACTTAATGCCCCCTCGGGATTAGTCAGTGAGCTCGCTGGGCAGCGCCAGGGTGGTTTCACCCTCAAAGCGTCCCAGCGGCCCAAAACGCTGCTCGGTGATCTCAATGTTCCCTCGTGCGTCTAACGTCAGCCACGAAGTAGCGCGTGTACCATAGCGCTCGCCAACGATAAATGCCGCTGAGAGCTGGCGCTCCAGTTCAAGCCCCACGCCTGTGTCTGGCAACGCCTCAATAGCCGCCTCTTGAGCGTTTTGCATCGCCCGCTGAACCGCCGAAGGCCATGCTAACAAGCGTTCTTGTACCAAGCTCTGCTCAAGCGCATTGCGTACCTGTACAAGCTTTGGCCAGGGCGAATTGAGGTCGGCGTTGGATAACCCATGTACGCCGGGGGCCACCTCGCTGAGAGTCAGGCGGCCATAGCCGCGGTGCAGGTGCCAAAGCCGCTGCGATGTGGTGACCAGTAAATTAAAACCCGCATAGCGCCATGCTTCGCCTTGGGCAAGTGCCATCAGCCACGCTTCAATATCGTCACACTGTAGGGCGTCAGCGACTAACTCGCCGCGACTGGGGGCGCCGGGCGGCACCTGTAAACGAGGGTCTCGTACATTGGTCAATGCTGCTACCACGCCGCCGCGTTTGGTAGCTAGCCATGAGCCGCCAGCCTCTAAATCGCGCCCACCCACCAAGCCAGAGGCGTCTTGCCAATGAGCAAGCGGCGCGGTAGGGCGCGCATGGAATTCATCACGGTTGCCCATCAATTGTAAGGGCACAGCAGAGCCGGGTTGCCAAGCAAACGTTATTAGACACATATCATCATCACAGGCATATCCTCATAGACACAGCAAACTCGCAGACAACAAGGCTGAAAGACGTTCAACGGAAGATCAGCATGACAGTCACGAAGCGTAGACGTACACTTACGCCGGTATCATGTTTGTAGCATAAATTACTGCCTTAGTTGGCTGTGAATGTCGTTTGTGGCAGGTGCCTAAGGGGTTAATCAGCGGTCACGTTATCACAGGCCTGTTGGCCAAGAGGAAGGCGAGATCATGCAGCGCTATCAACGGGAGCACTTTTGGAACGCCATTGTGTGGCCTCTATTGTGGCCTCTACTGTTGTTGCAGGCAGCATTAGTAGTGCTCTGCTTAGTGGTAGGAGCATTAGTGTGGTGGATGTCGCCTAAGTGCCTGATCTTAAGTTTTCGTGTAACGTTGGAGTCTGATATCTCTAACGGATGGAACCATGTTAAGGCGTTTCGTTGCTCCCCTTACTGACTCTGAACAGCAGACGCTGTCCTCCGCCTATCACCACGGTGAGAAGCGTGCTCTACGACGCCGTGCACATGCCATCCTACTGAGCAATCAAGGTCATACGATCAACCAAATTAGCCAGATACTGGAGGTCCGCCGCGACGCCGTATCACGATGGCTCAAACAATGGGAAGCGTCAGGCCTCGATGGATTGATCGACAAGCCCCGCAGTGGTCGCACGCCCGTCTTGGACGAGAGCGATCATCAGCGACTGCAGGAGCTCGTCGCCGAACAGCCTCACCAGATTCGATCCTTGCAGGCCCGTTTTGAAGAAGAGACGGGCAAGACCGTCAGCACGGTGACCCTTCGCCGAGCGTTGAAAAAAAAATGACTTCAGCTTCAAACGTATCCGGCACTCACTCAAAGCATTGCGTGACGAGACGGATTTCCGAAACACCCAAGGCCTCCTCAAGGCACTCCATCAGCAGGAGGACCAGGGTGAGCACGAGCTCTATTACTTTGATGAATCGGGTTTTTCACAATCGTCGTCGGTACCCTATGCGTGGAGTCCCATCGGGCAACCCTGCGAGGTGACCGCCTACTCACACAGCCGAAGGCTGAACGTATTGGGGTTCCTCAGCCGTGCTGGGAAACTGATCTACCACACCACTACCGGGTCAGTGACCACCGAGACGGTCATCGAAGCGTTTGACCAGTTTGTAGCACAGAAAAAAACCGATACCTTCGCTGTTGTGGTGCTCGACAACGCCAGCATGCATCGCTCGCAGGCCTTCAGGCGGAAAATAGTCGAGTGGATGTCGCACCGTGTGCATCTGGTTTACTTATCGGCCTACTCGCCGGAGCTGAATCTGATTGAGATACTGTGGCGTCAGATGAAGTACGCATGGCTGCCGTTGAGTGCTTACCTTTCGTTTGATCACCTCTGTGAAGAGGTACACCGGCTATTGGGTAGCTATGAAGCTGATCACGCGATTAATTTTGAATAAGCACTTAACTCTGCCTCTTGGAGCACCCTACTTTGGTTAATGTTGGCCCTGCTAGTCGGCAGCAGTTTAAATTTTGGCGCGTTTCTGATGCTGGTAAAAGCCGGCGCCCGGCGAAAAGACACACACTTTATGCAGGAAATCACCGAACTTGAACGACACAGCCGCGCGCTATGTACTTCCGCCGCGCGCTCGCTGCCAGCGCATAAATGTTCCCCGCCAGAGGCAGCCGACGAATCCCACCGCCCCCTTCAGCGGTTAGCCAGCGTTAATGAAGTTTTAGCCGGTCTCGAACGCTGTATGAACTGCTCGCAAGTCGTGAGTGCTGCTAGCAAAAATACTCAGCAAGAACATGAGCAAACGCTATTGGAAGATCTCCAGTATCAACAGCGGCAGCTCAAACACGTGATGGCCGGGCGCGAAAGAGCGCGTGAAGAGTCACGTTTGAAAACGGGTTATCTAGCGCTGATTCAGCGTGAAACAGATGGCTTGTTAGGACACTTAAATCTGATGGCCGAAAAAGAGATTACCCATCAGTGTCGGCAAAACGTCACTGATGTACGCGAGCGTCTATCAGATATCCGCGCGCTATTGGCTAATCTCGTTCAGCAGCGTGGCGATGAACGTACCGATGAAAGTACCGACGATGGTGCTATCTCCCAACGCCCTTTGCGTGTGTTAGTGGTCGATGATGGCCCGGTTAATTTGATGCTGGCGCGGCAAATGCTTGAAACCCAAGGGTTGAAGGTAGAGGGCGTTAGTAGTGGCGAACAGGCGCTTGAGCGTCAACATAGTGGTGTTTTTGATTTGGTGTTTATGGATATTTACATGCCCACCTTAGATGGGCTTGAAACTACTCGGCGCTGGCGCGAGTACGAGCGCACTCAGGGGAGTAGCCAGAGCGTGCTGGTCGCGCTGACGGCCAATGCAGACAGTGCCGGGCGCGATGCCTGCTTAGCCGCGGGTATGGATGATCTGCTTGCCAAGCCTTACCAGCCAGAAACCCTACTCAATATGATCAGTCGCTGGTTTCCAGGTACCATTAAAGCGGCTCCGCCTGCATGACGGTAGTGACGGCGCTATCAATTTATTTAACCTTAGGGGCCGTCGCAGGCACTATGGCGGGTGTGTTTGGTGTCGGCGGCGGACTTATTATCGTTCCCGTGCTGGTGTTTGCGTTCGGCCTACAGAACGTCGCCCCTGAAATCATCATGCACTTAGCAATCGGCACCTCCCTGGCGACCATTCTTGTCACCGGTTCCTCTTCAGCCCTAGGCCATTTGCGTAGAGGCAGCATTCACCGCGCCTGGTTTAAAGCACTGCTGCCAGGCTTAGTATTAGGGGCTGTCGCTGGGGTATTTGTCGCCGACAACCTCTCCGGTACGTCGCTGGGAACTATGTTTGGCAGCTTTGTTCTACTCATTGCCACAAAAATGGCGTTTGGCTTAACGCCCAAGCCCGGCAGTGTCGCCCCTGGTAAGTGGGTAATGGCCTTGGCAGGGGGAGTGATTGGCGGTATTTCGGCACTTTTTGGGATTGGCGGTGGTGCCATGACGGTGCCGCTACTGTCTCGCTGCGGAGCCAGTATGACTCAGGCGGTTGGCACGGCTGCAGCGGTCGGCTTGCCTATCGCACTGGTGGGGGCGCTGGTGTTTGTCGTTGTTGGATGGGGAAATCCGCTGCTGCCTGCCTGGGCGACTGGCTTTGTGATGTGGCCGGCATTTTTTAGTATCGTTGTCACTAGCGTTCCTTTTGCCCGCTTAGGCGTTAAACTTGCCCATGTTTTGCCTGCTTATGCGCTACGGCTCTCCTTTGCGCTGCTCCTGGCAGTGGTAGGCGTACGTTTTCTGTTCTCCTAGCTTTTGACTATTTAGCTAGCTGAGAGGGCGCTTTCAATGTTGCGTAAATGAACAATTCCCTTTGGTCAGATTAGAGAGTGTAAATGATTAATTACCCGACGATTGACCCAGTGGCTATCTCCTTAGGGCCACTGCAGGTTCATTGGTATGGCTTGATGTACGTAGTGGGGTTTGTTGCCGCCTGGTGGCTTGGCTGTCGGCGCGCATCGCGCATTGGCCTTAATAATGACGATATTGGCGATTTACTCTTCTACTGCGCGATAGGCGTCGTGGCTGGTGGGCGTTTAGGCTATGCGCTGTTTTACGGGCTTGGGCAGTGGTCAGCCGACCCGCTCTGGATCTTCCGCGTTTGGGATGGCGGTATGAGCTTTCACGGCGGGCTTCTCGGTGTATTGCTCGCGGCCTGGATATTCGCCCGTCGCAAAAAGTTGGCATTCATAACGTTGACCGACTTTATCGCCCCGTTAGTACCCATTGGCTTAGGTGCCGGGCGCATCGGTAACTTTATTAATCATGAGCTACCGGGCCGCGTGACCTCGCTGCCCTGGGGCATGCCTTTTCCCGGCATGGGGCCTGAGCCGCGCCATCCATCAGCACTCTATGAGGCGCTGCTAGAAGGCGTCGTGCTGTTCGTAATTCTATGGTGGGTCTCCGCCAAGCCAACATCGCGTGGGTTTGTATCCGGGCTGTTTTTAGTCTGCTACGGGGTTTTCCGTTTTATGGTCGAATTCGTGCGCATGCCCGACGCCCATATCGGCTACATCGCCTTTGGCTGGGGCACCATGGGTATGCTGCTGACGCTGCCGATGATCGCGCTGGGGCTCATTATTGTCGCCTGGTCACGCTCTCAGCCGGTGGATGTGGAAGTCCAAAACGCCTAAAGAAGAAGCGCTCAGCTTGAAGGCTCATGTAGAGGGGGTGATCTTCGCATTGCCCCTTATGGCCTCACCACCTAGAATAAACCGCTACATCGCCTGTTAATTTGGAAACTCTGTGACTGCACCAACGCCCGCGCTTGAGCAACCCTACTTAGACTTAATGCAAACCGTTCTGGAGCATGGTGTTGATCGCCATGACCGCACGGGCGTGGGTACGCGCTCTGTGTTTGGTCATCAAATGCGCTTTGATTTATCGCGTGGTTTTCCGTTGCTCACCACCAAAAAGTTGCATCTGCGCTCGATCATTCACGAACTCCTATGGTTCTTGAAGGGCGATACTAATATTGCCTACCTAAAAGAGAACGGGGTACGGATTTGGGATGATTGGGCGGATGAAAACGGTGACCTGGGCCCGGTTTACGGCTACCAGTGGCGAAGCTGGCCCAACCCTAAAGGCGGCAGCGTTGACCAAATTGCCAAAGTGCTTGGGCAAATCCGCACCTCGCCCCAATCGCGTCGCCTGATCGTTTCAGCCTGGAACCCAGCCCAGGTAGACGAAATGCAGCTACCGCCGTGCCACTGCCTGTTTCAGTTCTACGTTGCCAATGGCAAGCTGTCGTGCCAGCTGTATCAGCGCAGCGCCGATATTTTTCTCGGCGTGCCGTTTAATATCGCAAGCTACGCACTGTTGCTGACTATGGTTGCGCAAGTGGCTGGCCTGCAGCCGGGTGAATTTATTCACACCCTGGGCGATGCGCATCTCTACAGTAACCATTTAGAGCAAGCGCAGGAGCAGTTAACGCGCACCCCCAAAGCAGCGCCAAAACTGGTACTTAATCCACAAATTGACGACCTGTTTGCGTTCCGCTTTGAAGATATACACATTGACGCTTACCAGGCGCATCCGCACATCAAAGCTGAGGTCGCGGTATGAGCCAGCAGAGAGATACCTTTGACTCCTTAGTACCGGTGGCAATGATCGTCGCCATGGCCAAAAATCGCGTCATCGGCGTAGAGGGCAAACTGCCCTGGTACCTGCCGGAAGATTTAACGTTTTTTAAGCGCATTACCCAGGCCAAGCCGCTGGTGATGGGGCGTAAAACCTATGCGTCCATCGGCAAGCCGCTGCCTAATCGGCTTAATATAGTAGTCACCCGTAACACCGAGTTTGCCCACGAAGGCATACGCGTGTGCCACGATCTGCCCGCCGCGCTTGCGCTTGCCGACCAGCATGCCACTATTGAAGCAGCAGAAGAGATCATGGTAATGGGCGGCGGGGAGATCTACCGTCAGGCCCTACCTTTTGCTCAGCGGCTGTATATTACGGAAGTGGACATAGACGTAGAAGGCGACGCAACGTTCCCTGACTTCGAGCCCCAAGAGTGGCAAGAAGTGCAGCGCGTAGCGGGGCAGCCAGCAGCAGGGCAGCCTAACTACGATTTCGTAGTCTACGAGCGCATCGCCGACTGAAAAGTCTAAGGAGAAGGCTATGGCCGCCAGCTTAATGAATATGTTGGATGATTTAGAAGCGCGACTTGAACGCACCCAAGCTGAGCTGCAGGCCCTGCGTGAAGAAAATCAGCAGCTAAAACGGCAATTGGCGGGTCAAGAGGCTCCTGAGCAAAGCGTGCCCAAGGCAGAATCGCACGATACAGCTTTCTCAACAGAAACGGCGCTAGAAACGCACGAACGAACACAAGAAAGCGCAGGGGCTGAAACAGCCGAGCTATCTGAGGCGGCTAATGCAGCCGTGACGGCTAAAGAGGGCTCGCCTACGCAACCTGCAGCGGAAACTGCTCAGGCGCCTTCGCCGCATGCGCTGCTTAACCAATGGTACGAGCGCTACCCAAAAGCGTTCTTTAAAGGCCACACCAAACCGCTTAAAGTAGGTATTCACCAAGACCTAGCTGAACGTGAAGAGTGGTCTAATAAGCTCATTCGCCGCGCCTTGGCCAATTATGTAAACCTGCCGCGTTATATTAAAGCGGTGCGGGCGGGCGCCGAGCGGGTAGATTTAGATGGCCTGCCTGCTGGCAAGGTAGATAAAGAAGCCGCGCTACATGCATCAGAAAAGCGCGGTGATCAGCAAGAGCGTGGTGATAAAAAAGGTGATAAAAAAACCGGCGTTCAGTCCAAAAAAGCCCCATCCAAATCGAAGTCTCTAGACGAAAAGCCTCGTCAAGAGCAGCCAAAGCAAGCTAAGGCGCAGCCCGAAACAGAAAAAAGTCAGCCGCGTAAGCCGCTTAGCATGGAAGACAAATTGCTAGGGCTACAGCAGAAATTTAAAGGGCGCTGAGACCGGGTTTGACCGCGGGGGTTCCATAAAAAAGTGCAAATAGTAAAGAAACACTGTTTTTTTCTATTGCGTTCCCTGGAATCCCAGTATAGAGTTTGTTTTGCGAGCATTGGACTATAACAAGGCTTAGTTGAGGACATGCCGCATACCATCGGGAAAAAACCGGCGGATGAGAAAAGAGCATGGCCCGCAAAAGCCACCTGCCGGCTTAATGAAGTCGAGCAGTAACGATCGAAACAGTATACGAGTTAAGGAACTTACATCATGAAAAAAACACTTTTAGCGACTGCTATCATCGGCGCCCTGGGTGCCTCTGCTGCAGCACAAGCGGCAACCGTATATGACCAAGACGGTACCAAGCTTGACGTCTATGGCCGTATCGCAATGGGTGTTGCCGGTGGCGGCCCTGAGTATCAAGGAACTGGAGATAACCGGGTAGAATTCGACAACGGCGCTGAGTTC
The DNA here is from genome assembly GCF_050215315.1 of Halomonas sp. H2. Lineage (GTDB taxonomy): Bacteria > Pseudomonadota > Gammaproteobacteria > Pseudomonadales > Halomonadaceae > Vreelandella. The sequence continues at coordinate 2,536,537 of NZ_CP189760.1, read as the reverse complement.
GTAGACGTTTACTCACGTCTTGGTCTGCGCATGAGCCACGAAGTTTCTCGCGACCTGACTGCTTTCGGTCATGTTGAGTGGCGTTTTAGCGGTGATGAGCGTACCGGCCCAAGTGGTAACGGTAACTCTGGCTTCAACGAAGTTCGTCAAAGCTATATTGGTCTAAAAAGCGACCAGTACGGTACTATTCAAGGTGGTAACTTCGACAGCTTCTACAAAGACTTCGTTTCACTGCCGTTCGATGTTTATATCGACCGTGGCCTAGAATTCGCTGGTCATCCGAAGCAGTCGCGTGGCGACTCTATCGGTTACTACACGCCTGACCTACAAGGCTTCACTGCCTTCCTGCAGCTGAAACACTACAGCGAGCGTGGACTGGACGAAGGCGTTGAAACAACTTCAGAAGGCAATGTCATCGCTCCCCAGGGTGGCGCACGCTACCAGCAAGGCCCGTTCACTGTAGGTCTGGGTTTTGTTGATGACGTCGTTCGCGGTGGCGGTAACGGCGAAGTAATGGGCGGCTTGATCGGTTCTTACGACGTTACTGATCAGTTCTCTGCTCGCCTTGGTTACGAAGGTCGTAAGCACAGCGACGAAGGCTACGGTAATGGCTACGACAAAATCGGCCTAGGTGGCAATTTCACCACAGGTGCTTGGACGTTCACTGGTGATATCTACGACATCAGCGAAGATGGCGACGGTTCTGACCGTACCGCTTGGGCACTGGGCAGCTACTACAAAGTTTCCAGCAACTTTGATGTATTCGCCGAGTTCCACCAGGCTGACCAGCAATCTGTCACTCTCTTTGACGATGATGAGATTGTTAGCACTGCTGACGGTGACGACATTTACTGGCTGACAGGCGCTCGTTACCACTTCTAAGCCTGGTTTAAAACCACGCTTATAAGGTAACTGCCTAGCAGAACCAATAGAACCGGCCTCGAAAGAGGCCGGTTTTTTTGATTCGTATTTTTGCCTCTGCTAATTATGGCTGTGATGAACTAGATATGTATAGCTGGGACGAGTTAGCTAAATAGCGTTTGGATATAGCCCGATAACAACAGATAGCTGGATATATGGGGGGCCGCAAAAAAAAGCCCGCTGACATCAGCGGGCGTGGGGGTTAGGGCATGAGAGTTAGCTACGAATTAAGTAGTCGAAAGCGCCGAGCGAGGCTTTGGCACCTTCGCCCATAGCGATAATGATCTGTTTGTAGGGCACGGTAGTGACGTCACCCGCTGCGAATACGCCGGGCACGGATGTCATACCGTGAGCATCGACAATAATCTCGCCGCGTGGCGTCATCTCAATCGGCGAACCCTTCAACCACTCGGTGTTAGGTACTAGGCCGATTTGAACAAAAATACCTTCTAGCGCGATGGATTTGCTCGCGTCAGAAGTGCGGTCTTTATAGTTCAAGCCATTGACACGGCTACCATCACCGGTGACTTCGGTGCTCTGTGCGTTGAGAATAATATCGACGTTAGGCAGGCTTTTGAGTTTTTTCTGCAGCACTGCATCAGCGCGCATTTCACCCATAAATTCGACCAGCGTGACGTGCCCAACAATCCCCGCTAGATCAATAGCTGCTTCCACGCCAGAGTTGCCGCCACCAATCACCGCTACTCGCTTACCCTTAAATAACGGGCCGTCACAGTGGGGGCAATAAGCCACGCCTTTGTTGCGGTACTGCTGTTCGCCAGGCACATTCATTTCGCGCCAGCGGGCGCCAGTCGCCAGTACCAGAGTTTTACTCTTAAGCTTAGCGCCGGACTCAAAGGTCACTTCGTGCAGGCCACCTTCAGCCTCGGCTGCTTTAAACGTCGTGGCAAGCTGGAGATTCATGACATCGACGTCGTAATCTTTTACGTGCTCTTCAAGCGCGCTAACTAGCTTCGGGCCTTCGGTATGTGAAACGGAGATAAAGTTTTCAATCCCCATGGTATCCGCCACTTGGCCACCGAAGCGCTCAGCGGCAACGCCGGTATTGATACCTTTACGCGCCGAATAGATCGCCGCCGCGGCGCCTGCCGGGCCGCCACCAATCACTAGGGTATCAAAGGCGGCTTTTTCACTTAGCTTTTTGGCATCGCGTTCGGCGGCGCCGGTGTCGACTTTAGCCAGAATCTGTTCAAGCGTCATGCGGCCTTGGTCAAACGGTTTGCCGTTTAAGTAAATACTCGGTACCGACATGATTTCCCGCGACTCAACTTCATCCTGAAACAGCGCGCCGTCGATGGCAACGTGGCGTACATTCGGGTTGAAAATAGCCATTACGTTAAGCGCTTGAACCACATCAGGGCAGTTCTGGCACGACAGTGAGTAGTAGGTCTCAAACAGCATTTCACCGTCGAGTGCTCTGATTTGGTCAAGCATCTCATCAGAGGTTTTAGGCGGATGGCCGCCTACTTGAAGCAGCGCCAAGACCAGCGATGTGAACTCGTGGCCCATCGGAATGCCTGCGAAGACCACGCCGGTTTCTTCACCTGGGCGGTTGATCGCAAACGATGGTGTGCGGGCATCCTGGCCGTCGCTGTGCAAGGTGATTTTGCCGCTCAGGCTGCTAATATCTTCGAGCAGCCCAAGGAGTTCTTGTGACTTGGCACCGTCATCGAGGGAGGCAACGATCTCGAACGGCTGAGTCACTTTTTCCAGATAGGTTTTCAACTGGGATTTTAAATTGGCGTCCAGCATGACAGTAGCTTCCTCACAGTGCTGTTGCTAATAACAAAACACCCGGGCAGAACCCGGGTGTAGAGCTGACCCATACCACTTTGACTAGGCACTAGGCACTAGGCAGGCGCGGCAGGTGAGATCGATAGGCGGTTTAGATTTTGCCTACCAGGTCCAGCGAAGGAGCGAGTGTTTCTTCGCCTTCTTTCCATTTGGCGGGGCACACTTCGTTCGGATTAGCGCGCACGTATTGTGCGGCTTTTACTTTACGCAGCAGCTCTTCAGCGTTACGGCCAATGTTGCCAGCGTTAATTTCTACGATCTGGATTTTGCCGTCAGGATCGACAACAAAGGTACCGCGCTCGGCGAGGCCTGCTTCTTCGATCAAGACTTCGAAGTTGCGTGAAATGCGCAGCGTCGGATCAGCAATCATCGGGTACTGCAGTTTGCCGATTGTTTCAGAGCTGTCGTGCCAAGCTTTGTGAGTGAAGTGGGTATCGGTTGAAACGCTGTAGATTTCAACGCCCAGCTTCTTGAACTCAGCATAGTTGTCGGCTAGGTCGCCAAGCTCAGTCGGGCAAACAAACGTAAAGTCAGCGGGGTAGAAGAAAAAGATAGACCACTGGCCTTGCATGTCCGCTTCAGTGACGTCAATAAACTCGCCATTCGAGTAGGCAGTCGCTTTGAACGGCTTAACTTCAGTGTTGATCAATGACATTCAGATAATCTCCAAGTCAGATGAATAATTAGGAACTGGTGATAATACTAATGGCTAACGGCTTATATCTAAAATTGATAATAGTCATCACATCAATAGTTTTTAACTATTTCTTCAATAAGTAGAGCCGCTGAGCTGATTGATAGATGGGGTCTAAGAGCTGGATTACAAGAATTTTTCACATTGACTTGCGGTAGGGCGCACGGCAACGCAAAATTCGCACGGCGCGTATTATGGCCTACGCTATTGTTAGCCGTTGGTGATGATTGGGTATTGGCAATTGTCGCAGCCCGATGGCTATAAAAAAGTGGCAAACAGTTTATCTATAAGGAGCAGTGATATGGGGAACATCCACAAACTTTCCGCGGCCGTTGCGGCCATTTCGTTTGCCGCAGCGGCTGATGCAGCTCACGCCGAAGAGGTGCGGGTTTTTAACTGGTCAGATTACATTGCCCCGGAAACGCTGGAAAAATTCACCGAGCGTACCGGTATTGAAGTGACCTACGATGTTTACGACAGCAACGAAATTCTGGATGCCGCACTGCTCTCCGGACGCTCCGGCTATGATGTGGTGGTTCCTTCCACCTACTACTTTACCCGCCAAGTGAAAGCCGGTGTTTTCCAGCCGCTCAACCATGAGCTACTGCCCAACTTAGACAATCTCAACCCCGAACTGATGGCCAACTTGGAAACCATCGACGCCGGTAGCGAATACTCGGTTCCCTATATGTGGGGTACCAATGGGGTTGGCTATAACGTTGATCGCGTTAAAGAGGTTTTGGGTGACGACGCGCCGGTAGATAGCTGGGCGCTGCTGTTTGATCCTGAAATAACGGCTGCCTTAAGTGAAGCAGGCTGCGGCTTGTCAATGCTGGATTCCGCCGATGAGATGCTCTCGCCCGCCATGGCTTACCTGGGGTTAAATCCAGTAAGTGAGAATATTGACGACATAGAAGCCGCTGGTGAGCTGATCGCCGGTGTCCGCGACGATATGACCTACTTCCACTCTTCGCGCTATGTGTCAGACTTGGCCAATGGTGATGTCTGCGTGGCCGCTGGCTACTCGGGGGATGTTTTCCAGGCCGCCGAGCGCGCTGACGAAGCTGGCAGAGACTTCTCCATCGGCTACAGTATTCCTAAGGAAGGTGCTGCCCTTTGGTTCGATATGATGGCGGTACCCGCCGATGCGCCGAATAGCGAAAACGCCCACGCCTTTATCGATTTTATTCTTGACCCGGAAATTGCCGCTGAAATTACCGAATACGTGCGTTATGCCAACCCTAACGCGGCGGCTGATGAGTTTCTCTCTGATGAGATTATCAATGACCCGGCTATTTACCCAGAAACCGAGGTCATGCAAAACCTCTACCTCCAGGCCGAAAAAACCCAGGATGTGTTGCGCGCCCGCACGCGTATTTGGAATCGCGTGAAGTCGGGTCGTTAAGCCGACATTTATCCGACGGCGAGCCCGAGGTACTGCCTCACTGGCTCGCTGTTGGTCTTTTTAATGCCCGGCTTTCCGGGCCTTTTGATGGGAGTGGCGAATGGTCACTACGCCCCTGTCGAACGAGCCTTCATCCGTTTCGCTAACCAATTCCACCACACTACGCCCGCTGGGGAAAACCCCTCGGTTTGCTGAAGACGTGGTGCTGGAAGTGAAACGCCTAAGCAAACGCTTTGATGATGCGCTGGCGGTGGATGATGTCAATTTGCAGGTAAAGCGCGGGGAAATCTTCGCGCTATTAGGTGGTTCTGGTTCGGGTAAATCTACTCTGTTGCGGATGCTGGCGGGCTTTGAAACCCCAACGGAAGGGCGCATTTTATTAGACGGTGAAAATATTACCGCGATGCCCCCGCACAAGCGGCCTATCAATATGATGTTCCAGTCCTATGCGCTATTTCCGCATATGACGGTAGCGCAGAATATTGCCTTTGGCCTAAAGCAGGACAAACTTCCCAAAGCGGATATTGACGCTCGCGTCGCGCAAATGCTCAAGCTGGTGCATATGCAGCGGTTTGCCAAGCGCAAACCACATCAGCTCTCTGGCGGCCAGCGCCAGCGGGTGGCGCTGGCGCGCTCGCTCGCCAAGCGGCCCAAGTTGCTGTTGCTAGACGAGCCCATGGGCGCGCTGGATAAAAAACTGCGCACTGAAATGCAGCTCGAAGTGGTCGAGATCATTGAACAGGTAGGCGTTACCTGCATTATGGTGACCCACGATCAGGAAGAGGCCATGACCATGGCCGACCGTGTGGCAATCATGGCCGATGGTTGGATTGAGCAGATAGGCTCGCCCATCGATATTTATGAAAGCCCGGTGAGCCGTATGGTGGCGGAATTTGTCGGCACGGTGAATCTGTTTGAAGGCGAGATTATTGACGACGCTGCAGACCACTGCCGCATTGCCGCTCCTGCGCTTGAACGGCCAGTTTACATTGACCACGGTATTACCACCCAGGCGGTAGATCGGCGGGTCTGGGTCGCACTGCGTCCGGAAAAGATTTGGCTCACCCGCGAAAAGCCCACCACGGAATATAACTGGGCGGAAGGCAAAGTGGATGATATTGCCTACTTAGGCGGTTTCTCGCTGTACTACGTGCGTACGCAATCGGGGCAGATCATTAAGGTCAGCATGGCCAATACAGAGCGCCGTGGCGATCGACCCACTTGGGAAGACAGTGTGTATGTCTACTGGGAAGACCACAGCACGATTGTTTTGAACCGCTAGCCTGTTGTCGCAACCAGAGTGCTTATCTTACCGCGAGGAGAGTGCCTTTAATGCAGCCATCTCATTCTTCAGTGCGTTCTTCAACACGTTTTTCAGTACTGCTCAAGCGCCTGCAATTGGGCCGCAAGGTGGTGATTGCGTTTCCGCTCGTTTGGCTAACGCTGTTTTTCTTACTGCCCTTTGCGCTAGTGCTCAAGATCAGCCTTTCCGAAGCGGCTATTGCGATCCCTCCTTATGGGCCGCTGCTTGAGTTCGCTGACCAGACGCTACACGTATTTCTCAATCTGGGTAACTACCTCTTTCTGTTATCAGATTCGCTGTATATCGCTGCCTATTGGGGGTCAGTAAAAACGGCGTTCATTGCCACGGCGGTGTGCTTGCTGATTGGTTACCCGATGGCCTATGCAATGGCGCGGGCGCCGGCCCGCTGGCAACTGCTATTACTGCTGCTGGTTATGCTGCCGTCGTGGACGTCTTTTCTGATTCGTGTTTATGCCTGGATGGGTATTTTAAGCAACAGCGGCTTAATCAATAACCTATTGATTGGGCTAGGCCTTATCGATTCTCCGCTGCGCATGATGAATACCCAGTTCGCGGTTACCATTGGGATTGTCTACGCCTACTTGCCGTTTATGGTGCTGCCGCTGTATGCCCATCTGGCCCGATTGGATAACTCGCTGCTTGAGGCCGCTTCAGACCTTGGCTCGCGCAAGCTCAATACGTTTTTCAAGGTCACTTTGCCGCTCTCTACCGGGGGCATTGTGGCAGGCTCGATGCTGGTGTTTATTCCGGCGGTAGGGGAGTTCGTGATCCCTGAACTGCTCGGCGGCCCGGATACCTTAATGATCGGTAAGGTGCTGTGGGAGGAGTTCTTCCTCAACCGCGATTGGCCGGTGGCGTCGGCGCTCGCCATGGTGATGCTACTGCTATTACTGGTGCCGATTGTCTGGTTCCACCGCTATCAGTCACGCGAACTTGAAGAGTGAGGCTAGGATCATGAGACTGCGGATTAATTTCTCGACAATCATGCTGGTGCTTGGCCTGTTGTTTCTCTACCTACCGATGTTTGTACTGGTGGTGTACTCGTTTAACGCTTCGAAACTGGTCACCGTATGGGCCGGCTTTTCTACTCAGTGGTATGGCGAACTGTTTCGTGACCAGCAAATATTGTCGGCAGTGTGGACAAGCCTACGCATCGCCTTTTTTGCGGCAAGCATGGCGGTCTGCTTAGGTACCGTGGCTGCTTTCGTGATGACGCGCTTTGGCCTCTTTCGGGGCAAGACGGCGCTCTCTAGCATGGTGACGGCGCCGTTGGTAATGCCCGAAGTGATTACCGGCCTCTCGCTACTGCTACTATTTGTACAGATGGCGCAAATTACCGGTTGGCCCGCTGATCGCGGCATGGCGACGATCTGGATTGCCCACACCACGTTTTGTAGCGCCTATGTGGCGGTAGTGGTGGCTGCGCGCCTGCGTGAAGTGGACCACTCGATTGAAGAGGCTGCGATGGATTTGGGCTCGCCTCCGCTTAAAACCTTCTTTTCGATCACGCTGCCGATTATTACTCCCGCGCTAGCGGCGGGCTGGCTGTTGGCGTTTACCCTTTCACTTGATGACCTGGTAATCGCCAGCTTTGTCTCTGGGCCGGGGGCAAATACGTTGCCGATGGTGGTGTTTTCATCGGTAAGAATGGGCGTATCACCGAAAATTAATGCGCTCGCGACACTGATTATTTTGACCGTATCGCTGGCGACCTTGCTGGCGTGGTTCTTTATGCGTCGCAATGAGACCAAACGGAAAGCTGCCCTACAGGACGGTTAATACCATTAGAGAACGTCGTCGTCGCGCCCGGCTATCACGCTGTCGAGTTCACCGGTCATGGGCGAGACGATAATTTGTAGTTGGATCGGCGCGCAGCACTGGTGGCAGTCTTCCCAGGTGGCATGGCTGCCCTGTGAGGTATCAATGAGGAAGGTCAGCGGTGAGTCGCAGTAAGGGCAATGGAAGGCGTAATTTACCAGCGCGTCATCGTGCATATTAGCTACCTTTGTTAGCGGGATGGTTGAACTCATCAGTGTAGCAGCGTGGTCGCCAGGTGAGGCATCATGGAATTTATTCAGGTAGGATACCCGCAGGTTCCTAAAGCAACGCAGCGAGAGTAGCGATGATGTTACGTAACATGGCAGTAGCGGCCGTTATGGCCTTTCCGATGATCGCGTTGGCCGAAACCCCCAATGTGGCCGCCGGCGAGTGGGAGTTTGTGAGCAAAACCAGCGTAAGCGGTGAAATGGATATTCCGGATCAAACGGACACAGAGCGCCAGTGTATTAGCCAGGAAGAGCTTGAGGGTGCTGACTTCGGCTTCATCGAAGAAGAAGAGGGCTGCGAGTTGCTTGAGCAGGACATGACAGAAGATGGCCTGAGCTACAGCATGGTATGCCGTGCTGAAGGTGGCGAAGCGACCATTGACGGTGAAATGCGTTTTATGGGTGAGCGCATTGAAGGCAACGTCGATATCCTTACCCAGTCGCCCATGGGCGAGCTGAGCATGAATACGGTCATTGAAGGCGAGCATCTTGGCGAGTGCGAATAAGCACTGCTCTTTAGCTAACTGACCAGAAGGGCGCCCCGGCAGCAGCAGGGGCGCCCATTTTTTTGGTCTGGTCTATCTTGGTCAGGACTAGCTTGATCAGGACTAGCTTGATCAGGACTAGCTTGGTCAGGACTATCTGTCTGCCGTGCTTCCCCGTGCTTGGGTCGCGTTGGCTATCTCATCCTCTAAGCGACGCTTGACTGCTCCAGGCGAGCCGGTATGGCGTGCCAGCAGGTCATATGCCACAGGTACGACAAATAGTGTGAAAATCGTCGCCGACCCCACCCCCGCCATAACCACCGTGCCGATGACCAAGCGCGACTCGGCACCGGGGCCGGTCGAGATAATTAGCGGAATAGCGCCGGCCATGGTCGTCACCGCGGTCATTAAGATGGGCCTTAACCGAGTGACCGCGCCTTCGATCAGCGCTGCACGGAACGCATGGCCCTCATCGCGTAACTGATTGACAAACTCAACAATCAGAATGCCGTTTTTAGCGGCCAGGCCAATTAGCAGCACTAGCCCTACCTGGCTGTAAATATTCAGCGATTGGCCGCTCAGCAGTAGCGCAAGCAGGGCACCGCTCATTGCCAATGGCACCGTTAGCATGATCACAAAGGGGTGGATCAAACTTTCAAACTGCGCAGCCAAGACTAAAAAGACCACTAAAGCGCCGAGTATTAGCAGAAAGGCGGTGGCGCCGCTAGCCTGTTGAAAATCTCGCGATGCCCCCGCCACATTGGTTTGTGCCTCTTCTGGCAACAGTTCCGCAGCACTCTCCTCTAAATACGCCAGCGCCTCCCCGAGAGGGTAGCCATCCGCCAAGTTAGCCTCAATGGTAATCGCGCGAATACGGTCAAAGCGATTTAGCGTGCTGGCGCCAGCAAAGTCGGAAAGCGTGACGAGGCTTGCCAGAGGAATCAATTCACCGGTACGAGCCGAGCGAACCTGAATATTATCCAGTGCTCTGGGACTGTTCTGGCTGCCGCGGTCACCTTCTAGAATCACATCGTACTCTTCGCCTGCATCCACATAGCGGGTGACATTACGGCCGCCTAGCAATACTTCGAGGGTTCTACCGATCTCGGTAACGGTGACGCCTAAAGAAGCTGCTCGTTCGTAGTCGATCTCCACCCGCAGTTGGGGCTGGGTTTCATTATAGTTACTCTCAAGTGCCATCAAGCGCGGGTTGTTTTCACGCACATGGTTCATCAGCGTATCGCGCCACTGGGCAATTTCTTCGTAACTACCGCCGCCCAGCACAAACTGCACCGGCTTTTGGGTGCGCTGACCAAAACCTTGGCGCATTACCGGGAAGGCCTGCACGCCAGGCAGGGTGCTAAGCGTTTGGCGCACCTCGGCCATAATCTCCCAAGCGCTACGTCGGCTGCCCCAGTCGGCCATATTGACAATGATAAAGCCGCTGTTAAAGTTCTCGATATTGCCATAGCCACGCGGGGCGCGAACCACGACGCGCTCTAATTCGCCGCTCTCGACCAGCGGGTTCATGCGCGCTTCGATTTCATCCATGTAATCCATCATGTAGTCGAAAGTGGCGCCCTCTGGGCCATTCACTAATACGATAAAGTTACCGCGATCCTCTTGTGGGGTGTATTCGTTGGGTAGTACCGTGGCCAGCCAAGCCGTAGCGGCAATCAACAGCACAAACATGGCCACGACCAGCCAGCGCATTTTTAGCATCCACTCAAGAGCGGTTTGATAGCGCCGCTGGGTGCCACTAAGCAGCCACTGCACGGCTTTGCCAATGCGGCTGTCGTGCATGCCCGGCTTGAGTATTTTAGACGCCATCATTGGGGTGAGCGTCAATGCCAGCAGGGTCGAAACGGCTACCGCAGCCGCCATGGTGAGCGCGAATTCCGAAAACAGCCGACCGATATCGCCCTGCAGCATACTGAGCGGCACGAAGACAGCCACCAACACCAAGGTGGTCGCGATAACCGCAAACGCAATTTGTCGGGTGCCACGAAAAGCGGCAACCAAGGGCGTTTCACCGTAGTCGTGCATGCGTCGGTTAATATTTTCAAGCACTACTATGGCATCATCGACAATCAGGCCAATGGCCAGTACCAGCGCTAACAGCGTTAGCAGGTTGATCGAGAAATTCATCGCGGCCAGGGCGGTAAAGGCTCCAATAACCGCAATGGGTACCGTGACCGCGGGCACCAGGGTGGTACGTAAATTACCCAAAAACATAAAGATCACTACCACTACCAGCCCCATGGCAATAAATAGCGTCATCACCACTTGCTCTATCGCACCAGAAACAAACAGCGAGGCATCGTAGTTTAAGCTTAACGACATTCCCTCCGGTAACGTGCCTTGCAAGCGCTCAAGTTCCACTTGTACCGCTTCAGATAGCTCGATGACATTGGCCGTTGATTGCATAATCATGCCAAGGCCTACCATCGGCACGCCGTTAGAGCGGAACACCGAACGATCTTCTACTGCGCCAACTTCCACCCGCGCGACGTCCCCAAGGCGCACTAAGTAGCCGCTCTCTTGATTGGTAGAGGCATTGCGGGGAGAGTTGAGCGCGAGGCGCTGAAAGTCTTCGGCACTGGCGAAACTGCGGGGCAGGCGAACAATAAACTGTCGATCCGCGGATTCGATCGAGCCTGCTGGCAGCTCGACGTTCTCAGCGCGCAGGGCATCTTCAATATCGCTAACGGTTAGGTTGCGTGCCGCCAGGGCATTACGGTCTAACCAGACACGCATGGCATAGTCACTGCCGCCGCCGACCCGCACTCGCGCCACGCCCGGCTGCACTGAGAGGCTGTCGACCAGAAAGCGGTTTGCGTAGTCGGTAAGCTCCGTAATGGAGTAGTCTTCGCCGGAAAGGCTTAGCCACACTACGATTTCTTCGCTGCTGTCGGCTTTGGTGACCTCTGGGTTGTCAGCGTCGTCAGGTAGGTTGCGTAGCGCACCGGAAATGCGATCGCGAATATCATTGGCGGCAGCATTGATATCCATATCAATGCCAAACTCGATTTCAATTCGAGAGCGTCCATCCTCACTTTGCGAAGTAATCAACTCGATGCCTTCCACCCCGGCTATTCGGTCTTCCAGCACCTGGGTAATGCGTGTTTCAACCACATTGGCGGAAGCGCCGGGGTAGCGGGTATCGATAGTGACTACCGGCGGGTCGATGGTGGGGTACTCTTGCAGCGGCAACCGATTAAGTGCCAATAAGCCAAAGGCAATAATCAGTGCCGCGATGACCATCGCCAGGACTGGCCGCTGAACGGAGATATCCGATAAGCGCATTAGCGGTCAGCCTCGAGCAGCGCTCGAATACCCGTCTCATCATCAGCAATGCCGATTAACCTCGCTTCTTGCTCATCCCGGGCCAACTGCAGGCCATGGAAGACAAGTAAGTCATCTGCTGCCAATCCCTCAAGGATTTCCACTTCGCCGTTGCGCCGCTCGCCAATCTTGACTTCACGCTGGGCTAGGCGCGTAGTGCCATTGCGCTGTTCGATAAGCATCACAAAATGCCGATCACCGCTGGGTTCAATAGCGGCTTCGGGAATCACAATGGTGTCACGAACATGCTGTTGAACGATCACTTCCATCAGCATACCAGGGCGTAAGCGCCCATCGGCGTTATCGAACTCGGCGCGTACGTTAACGCTACGTGTAACAGGGTCAACGCGCGTGCCGATGGTGGCGATTTCGCCGCTAAAAAGATCATCGGGAAAAGCGGCGGTGGTGGCATTTAGCATTAGGCCAGGCGTGAGACGGCCTAAAAAAACTTCAGGAATGCTGAAGTCCAGCTTCATTACATCGAGCTTATCAAGCGTGACCAAGTCCATTCCTGGCGTTACCAAAGCGCCAACGCTGATATTGCGAAAGCCCACGCGGCCGCTGAAGGGCGCTTCTATCTGATAATTGGCTAGGCGTGCTTCAATCGCTTGAATATCGGCGTCTGCTTGGCGCAGGCGGGATCTACTGTCTTCTACGTCGGCACGGGCGGCTAAGTTTCGCTCCTGGAGCTGCGAGGCGCGATCGGACGCATTGCGCCGCTCTTCGCGTAACGCCTGGGATGCCCTGAGTTGTGCCTGCTCTTCCGCATCTTCTAAGCGAATAAGCAGTTGCCCCTTTGCGACCTGCTCACCGTCACGGAAATTGATCTCGCCAACAATTTCCGTGACGGTGGCAGATAGCGTGACGCTTTCTTCAGCGCTAAGCGTTCCCAAGGCTTCCAGCGGATCTGACCAGGTGGTCATCACTGCCCGTGTACCTATCACCGGCGGCGCTGACTGGGCGAACGTCGCTGTAGAAAATAGTAGGGTCAGAGAGAAAAGCAGGGCGAGTGGAATTAGCGTAAGTGGCAAGAAAAGTCGTCGACGCAAGGGCAGAGGCATGGTCTTCTCAGTGTTAGTAAATATTTATACAGTTATTGTATAGACTAATTCTTATATATCGTAATTTTAAGCCCTGAGCCTGTTAGAATGCCTGCTTTTGATAGCCCAAGTCGCTCTAGACGCGTCACTCTTCATGAGCTGTCCATCATGAATTATCCATTATGAACCATCTATTATGATCCATTTATTATGACCTATTCTTTATGAACTATTCTTTATGAACTATTCTTTATGACCTATGACATCGTCATCATCGGTGCCGGGGCTGCCGGCTTAATGTGCGCGGCTCAAGCGGGCTATACCGGAAAGCGCGTGTTAGTGCTTGATCATGCTAACAAAGCGGGCAAGAAGATTCTGATGTCCGGCGGTGGCCGCTGCAACTTTACCAATCTTGGCACGACGCCACAGCACTTTTACTCATCAAATCCTTACTTTTGTATTTCGGCGCTTAAACGATACCGCCCAGAACACTTTGTAGAGCTGGTGGAGCGGCATGGCGTTGAGTATGTTGAAAAAACACCGGGGCAGTTATTTTGTGCCACTTCAGCTAAGGAAATAGTCCGCACGCTACTCACCGAGTGTGAATGGGCGGGCGCTGAAATAAGGCTCAGCACGCAGATTACCCGCGTTGAGCAACAGGGTGATGCCATGCGGCTAACGACGTCACTCGGCAAAATTGATGCGGGGGTGGTGGTGGTCGCAAGCGGTGGGCTCTCTATTCCCACCATGGGGGCAACTGGGTTTGGCTATGACCTGGCTCGCCAGTTTGGCTTGGAGGTGTTCGATACTCGCCCTGGGCTGGTGCCATTTACCCTTAGCGACACCTGGAAAGCCCGGGCAGCAGAGCTCTCTGGCCTGAGCGTGCCGGTTGTTGTGAGTGCCGGCACACGACGTTTTGTCGACCCCATGCTATTTACCCATCGCGGTTTGTCAGGGCCTGCAATGCTGCAAATTTCCAGTGTCTGGCAGCCTGGGGAGAGCATCACGGTTGATTTGCTGCCCGATGAAAACGTGGCGGAATCACTCCGCGAAGCGCGGCAGGTAACGCCCAAGCGTCAGCTTTCAACATGGCTTGGTGAGCGCTTGCCTAAACGATTGGCGCAAGCGTTGCTTGAATGGTATCCCGACCACGACCCTGCGCGTCCGCTGGCACAATATGCCAATGATGCATTGGACGAGTGGGCCGATAGACTCAATGCCTGGCAATTAAAGCCGGCGGGAACCGAAGGCTGGCGAACCGCAGAAGTCACCATGGGGGGCGTCAACACCGATGCCATATCGTCCAAGACCTTTGAAGTTAAAGGCTTGCCGCAGCTGCGCTTTATAGGGGAGGTATTGGATGTGACGGGAGAGCTAGGTGGGTATAACTTTCAGTGGGCTTGGGCTAGTGGCGTAGCTTGTGGACAATCCTGCTAGGCAACGCCACTAGCTCAGGCAATAGCATCAGAATCAAGTAGCTACTTTAAGTAGCTACTTTGGCTAATAATTTAAGCTTCTTGAGTAGCATATAGCCCGCAAGTGCTTTTCTGCCTGCCGCCATTGCCCCACCTGGGTGGCGCATCAACTTGAATGCAGCAAAGCCGCCCACTAAATAAAGTGGCAGCCTGAAGCTTTTCCAGCTTTGATCGAGCGGCGCAGCGGCTTGCTGCAAATACTCGCTATCGACCAAAATGTCCACACGCTGCTGTTCTAGCTCAGCCAACAGCTGGGCTTTACGCTCAGCGCGGCTCAGTGGTTTAGTAGCCGGTTTGGCGGTTTCGGCGGATGGTTTCATCACTTGGCTCCTCAAGCAGCGCTCGATCAGCGGCAAGCTGTTTGAGTGTTTCTTTTAAAAGAGAGTGACGCTTCGACTGACGAATTGCGATAACCGCGAGTAGCAAGCTGGCGCCTATTAGCACACCGGCGCTGATCGCAATGGCGGTTAAACGATAGGTGTCCCAAAACAGAACCACTACCAATGCCGTCAGCGTAGCAATACCCAATAAAAGCAGCAGTAGGCTGGCGCCTGCAAGAAGCAGCAGAACCAGTAAGCGAGCACGCTCCTCTTCTAACTCAAACACCGCCAAACGCAGGCGAGTTTCGCTATTAGCAATCAGCGATTTCAGTAAGCGTTTGGCGGCAGAGAAGACGCGTTGGGTGGGACCCAAAGCCATTAGCGACGACCGAGCAGCATACCCACAACCAAGCCTGCTGCGGCACCAATGCCAATGCTGGTCCAGGGGTTTTCATGCACGTAACGATCACATGCATCGGCTTGATGCGTTAAAGAGTCGCGCGTTTCGTCATAAATGCGCTCGCCACGGGCCTCAAGACGTGCACGAGTGTCTTTCAATCGGCGCTCGGCACGCGTGCGAAGGTCGTTCATCTCTCCGCTGGCATCGCTAGCTGTCGCATTGACCAGCTCTTCGACGGTTTCACTCAAGTGGCGCAGATCATCTTTAAGTTGATCAGCTTGAGTAGAGTAAGTGGATTGACGTTTAGCCATGGAGTCTTCCTTTGACGAGTGAATGATGAAACTGCTATTAGCATAGCAGTCACCAGATAACAGACAAGCAAACGCGCCTATCGGTTCAGGCCTGTAGCACTAAATAGCGGATTTAAACTAAACCCAAGACTTAGGCGATGCACTCGGTGATCGTAATCGATCAGGCTTTCACCATACCCGTAATAATACTGTACATGCGCCCGCAAGCTGTTGAAAGCAGGCCAGCTGTAATCAACCTGGGTGCCTATATTGCCTGCACTGGGGTTGCCGCGTAATTGGCCGCTCACTTCATGGTTGTTATTAAGGCGTTTGGAAAGACGAATATCGCCGTATCCCATGTAGCGTTCGATATCCGGGTTGTCATCCTCCTCGTCGGATTCTGGGATACGCCAATGCGGTGCCACGGTAAGCGCCCAATTGCCGCGCTGAAAGGTGCTTTCCAGATAGACGCGGTTCCAGCTACGCGAGAAAGGATCTGACCGACCATTGGACTGATGATTAAGCGCCACCCGGTTGCGGGTATTTACCCAGCCGAGCGCTTCCCAAGCGTTGTCGAAATCAATAAACACTTCGGGTTCGTAGTTGGTTTCGCGAAAAGGCGAAGAGGCTTCAGTATTGTAGGCCTGCCACCAACTGCGCTGTGTGTAGCCAAAAAAGACGTCGCCGTAGTTGCCAAATACCTGCTCGGCCAAATTCACCTTGGCGCTGAACTGGAATTTCAATTCTGCGCTATCGACTTCGGTGTCGTCGGAGTTGTTGCGAAAGCTCTCTTGGCTCTGATTAGCGTTATAGCTAACTGGAAACAGATAGTTGGTGCGGTGCGTAGTAATTGAAAACGGGTTGCGGCTAGATTCCTGTTCAAGCTCGCGACGCTCGCTCAGGTCTTCCCGTGCCGCTTCTTCAGGCAGCGGTTGAACCTCGGTGCCAAGTGTCGTTGCCTGTGGGTCTTCGACTTGCTGCAACTGCTGACGCAAATTATACAGCTCGGCGTTGAGTGCGCGGATGCGCTCTTCAATCTCTTGCTGGGATTCAGCAAAGGCATTCGCACTAAAAGTGGCAAGGCCTAGCAAGACGATTAATTTCGTTAACGGCAATTTTCGGGTGACCATCAAGGCGACTCGCAAAGTAATAGGGGTGGCAAAGGCCAGGCTTGTTTCTAACACGCCGCCTGCGGAAGTCAACACCTCTGATTGCGCTAGTTATCAGAACGTCTGACAATAACCCTTACATCCGTGTATGCGGAGCTTTCGATGTCAACGAGGCATAAGTAACGTGGTGAAATGCGTCCGTAAATGGAGTGTAACGTGTTTGCTCCTGCTGCTCATTAGCAGTAGCGCTGTTAATCAAACGTATGCCGCGGTTCAGGCGAACATGCTTGATCGTGTCCCTGAACAGGCCGAATTGGCAGCACGGCTCGCTGAGCTAGAAGGGCTAGAGGACACATTAACCGATCAGCAGGCCAGCGACAAAGAAGCCCTAGAGGCCGCTATTGAAGCCTATGAGCGGCTGGCATCGGTTGATGAACGGCTCACTGCTCTAGACGCTCGGGTTGAGCAAGCTCCGGAGCTGCTATCAAGCCTTCAGCGTGAGTTGAGTGACGCTGAAGAGGCAGCACAACAGCTTTCGGTTACCGATTTAAGTGACCACCCCCTCGACGAGCTGGAAACCTTGCAAACCGAGGCAGTGGTCGAGCTTCAGCAGTTGCAAAGCCAGCTAGCGGAAGTGAACTCTCAGCTGTTAGCCGCGCAGACTCTTCCGGAGCGTGCCCAACAATCCATCGCGGAGACGCTTCAACGCGCGGAGAGCTTACGCCGGCAACACGATGAGCGCGAGGCTTTGCTTACTGATCGCCAACTTTCTGCGTTGAACGGTGCACGGCTTATCCAATTACGCCTAGAGCGCGCGCTGGCCGACCGCGAAGTGAGATTTTATCAGCGCGAGCTGAGCGCTAATAGCCGTTTGCGTGAATTGGCGCAGCAGCGCCGTGATGTGCTTATGTTACAGGTCGATTATCAAGAGCGGCAGCTCAATCTGCTGCAAGGCGTGATAGACCAGCAGCGGCGTTTGGCCTCCGAGCAGGCGATTGCCGATGCGGCTCGCGATAATCCATTAATTGCCGCCGGGCAGCCTGTGGTGGTGCAAGCACAACAAACCAATCAAACCTTAAGCCTTGAACTGCTACGAGCGACGGACCGCGCTAACAGTATTGTGCGCGAGAATATTGACGCACAGCGTCAATTGGAGCATGTGCGTCAACTGCAGCGCAGCCTTAATGAGCAAATTGAGGCTATCCGGGGCAGCCAACTGCTGTCGCGTATTCTACGTGAACAGCGCCAATCACTGCCCCCGCTGGCCGCCTCACGTGATTTGCAGGATGAAATTGCCGATCTGCGTTTAAAGCAGTTTGATTTGGTACGCCAACGTGACCAGCTGCGTCAAAGCGAGCAGTTCGCTACCTCGCGGTTGGCGGAGGCAGGTATCGAGGCGACGCCGGGCCTTGTTGATTCGCTGTCGCGGCTATATCAATCCAGGCGCGAGCTGGTCGAGCAGTTAGAGCAGTCTTACGGAAGCTTGCTAAGCGCCGCGATTGAGCTGCAACTGAACCAGCAGCAGCTATTGACCACCACCAGCGAGCTGCGTGTCACCATCGATGAACAGCTTTTTTGGGTCGCCAACAGTCGCCCCCTGGACGTTAACTGGCTGCGTCAATTGCCTAGTAATTTATTGCTGGAGTGGCAAGAGGGAGAGTGGCGTGCCATTTTACCCACCCGTTGGCAGGGGCTCTCTTGGGAAGTTCTCCAAGGGGCCCCGATAGTGTTGCTGGGCCTGGTATTGCTGGGTCTGCGTCGAAAAATTAAAGCTCGTTTGGCCAATCTGCACTCACAAATTGGCCGTTTGAAAAGCGACACGCAGTTACACACCCCTAAAGCGGTACTGCTGAATGCGCTGCTGGCGCTTTCAGGCCCACTAGCGTTAGCAGGCATTGGCGTTGGGCTATTGGGAGCGGTAGGGGCGCTGGCAAACAGCGTTGCTCCGGCGCTGCTTCAGCTTGCACTGAGTTGGGCAGTGGTGGCATTGGGGCGCAGGCTACTGGTTGCTGACGGTGTGGCTGAACGGCATTTTACCTGGCCACCTCAATACACCGCTCGATTACGCCAACTCTTAGCGGGATTAGGCGTTGCGCTGGTACCTGTCATTGCCATCGCGGCGATGTCGGGCGAGATGGAAACTCCGTTAGCACTGCGCCCCGTCGCCCTAGCGTTGCTGTCGTTTGGTTTGATAGCCATGAGCTGGTGGCTGGCGCAGTTAATCCTGGCACATATTCCTATTTTTGGCGTTCGTCTGTTGCGCTTACTTTTGGGGTTGGCGATGGCGTTGGTTCCGCTAATGCTATTGGGATTGGTGGTCTGGGGTTACGAATACACCGCACTGCAGTTAGTAGGGCGATTCGCCATTACGCTTTATCTGCTGGGGCTCTGGGTGGTTGTCGAAGCCACGTTGGTGAGAAGCCTTGCAGTGGCCGCCCGTCGGCTGGCCTATCGTCGCGCGCTGGCGCGCCGCCGAGCTCAGGTACAAGAGGGCGCCGAAGGCGGGCTTGAAGTCGTAGAAGAGCCACCGCTCGACATGGAGCAGATCAATAGTCAGTCGCTGCGGCTTTCTAAGCTGATCGTATTGATAAGCTTTAGCGCATTGCTCTATTTAGTCTGGTCAGACTTACTCTCGGTGCTGGGCTATTTGGATAACGTGTCGCTATGGGAGGCGCAAGACGGCGATATCGTCAACAACGCTCTGTCGATATCAGACGTGTTTACCGCGCTGCTGGTGGTGGCGATTACGTTTATTATGGCGAGTAATTTACCCGGCCTGCTGGAAGTGATGGTGCTATCCCGGTTGTCATTGAAGCAGGGCAGTTCCTATGCGATTACTTCGCTGCTTTCCTACACCATTGTGGGCACTGGTGTGGTTATGGGGTTAGCGACACTGGGTGTGTCGTGGGACAAGCTGCAGTGGCTAGTGGCAGCGTTAAGTGTGGGGCTGGGGTTTGGCCTACAGGAGATTTTTGCCAACTTTATATCGGGCTTGATCATCCTATTTGAGCGACCGATCCGCATAGGCGACACTATCACAATTGGCAATTTGCATGGCACCGTCAGCCGGATTCGTATTCGTGCAACCACTGTCACTGACTTTGACCGCAAAGAGATCATTATCCCCAATAAGACCTTTGTCACCGACCAACTGATTAATTGGTCGCTGTCGGATAATATTACCCGGGTGGTGCTTACCTACGGCGTCGCTCACGGCTCGGATATGGACAAAGTGCACCAGCTCTTGCACCAAGCTGCAGATGAAAACGCGCGGGTGCTAACCGATCCTGAGCCGCAAGTTTTCTGCTTAAGCTACGGCCAGCATAGCCTTAACTTCGAGCTACGCATTTTCGTTAATGATTTGCTTGATCGTCTATTTGCTGCTGATGAGATTAACTGCCGGGTAGACGAGCTGTTTCGAGAAACAGGCGTCCGGGTGGCCTTTGAGCAGATGGATGTTTGGCTGCACCGGGATCAGGGCGATGCGGTAAAAGTACAGTCCGCAACGCACCTTTCACCGCCTGGAGCGAGTTAAGCCACTTTTATCGCATGGAGGAGGAATTCGCCATTGCCATCGCCAATCCAGCCCTTGGCTGACCAGCAGTTAGTCGAGTCGCATCATAGTGATTGAGAGTGTCATTCGGCGGGCTGCTTAGCCCGTGAAGCCCCCCAGCTACGATGCAGGTAGTATTTAACATTATCCAACTCTTCGCTCGTAACGGACACAAGTTCACCGCGCTCGAGTGGGTCATAGTGGTAAATATACAGTCGCGATGCAAAGCGATCAAAAGGTAGCGACGCCTCGCCAAAGCGTTCACCGTTGCCCGATGTGCTCACAATAACGCCATCTCCCCAATCCTGGCCGCTATCATTATTCGGGTTGTAGAAATAAATCCGCATGGTGTCAGAAGGGTCGAGGGAGGCGCGCAAAATGGTAATCGCATGCCAGCCGATAAAACGCGCTGCGCTATCGGTAACCGCAATGCCCGCCGGTTGGGGATGAATCAGTGGCTGATTGCCATTGTAATAAGGGTGGTAGCAGGCGTAGAAGTGACGCAAAAAATCGTCTACATCGGTTAGCTGCCCAGTGGCCACATCGACATTGATACTAAAGCCGCGGCCCGACCACCAGCCGTGAAACTCGGGGTTAACCCAACGGTGGGGGTCGCCCTCACGGCTTACACAGCGCCGGCCCATTTCTGCATAAATACGATCCAGGTGGGGCACGACGATCAGTGAGACCGGGTCGAGATCCATTGGCAGTTCCGTAGCAACGCCTGCAATGCTCTCCATTGATGAGATTGCCTGACCTTCAAAATGCATAATGATTTCGTCGTCACGCGCTGCCCAGGCCACCATCTGCAGCAGATAGTCCGGGTCGTTGTAAGCCCACATTGAAAGCGCCCGGGCCGATTGGCAGGTCGGGTTATTGCCTTGGCCCACCCCGAGCGGTAGCCCCAGCATGCACAGTACGCCTTCAATCAAGCGAGCGCGGGGGGAAGTAATGTCCCCGTACGCCATACTAAGCCGCGACTGCGCCCACTCTGAAAGCGGCAAGTTTAGCTGCCGCCACATCGCTGGCGCTACCGGTGGCTGATAGAGAATGCCACGCTCTAGCATTAGCGCAAGGCCATAGACTGCCTGAGCTGTAGCAGGGTAAACGCCGCCACGAATAAGCGCTTGAACCAGTTCGCGATAGCAGAGCAAGCAGTCGCGCCCGGTTGACGATAGCCCCAGCGCCTCGGAGAGTAAGTGATCACCCTCTTCGAGCAAGTGGCGTAACAGCACGGCGTGATAGGGCGATACTAGGCCGGTGTCGTGCATTGCCCGAGCAAAGCCGGTGGATTCAGCCTGCAGGGCGGCCTGATCCATATGCTCTAAACGGTCACGGTAAACATCCACGCCGGGATCTTCGCGGCAGGCCTGAGTGGGGCCATACAGCGAGCTGACCAGCCGGTCGGCGCCTTGTCCGCTGGCGCCCAGATCAATGCTGGGGTTGGCCTGGCACAGCGCAATTTGGGTGATCATCTGTTTGATTGAATCAACCTGGATAGGGCGCTGTTTTAAAATACGCCAAATCTCATCAATCAGGCGATCAACAATATGTTCGTAGCCAATGCGTTCGGCTAGATGTTTGAAGAGCTGGCGGGGAATAGTTGCCAGTCGTCCTTGGGTTTCCCGCTCGGCTTCACTGGGCGGTAAAAACAGCAGCCATAAATTAATCGCCATTACCTGGGTGAGGTAGTGGTGTGCATGCTCTGCGGAAACCAGCGGGTGCTCAAAATTGCCTTTAGCAACAGCGAGGAGCCGCAGCTCGCTTAATGCCTCAATGACGACCACATTGGCGTCCGCGCTTTTCAACGCGAAAGTTGTTAGGGTCGGCACCAAATACTGAGGTGTTTCCCAATCGGAGCCCAAAAATACACCAGAGTCCTCGAACGCTTGAGCGCGGGACTCGAGTGCTTCGCTGCCGCCATCCTGAAGCAGTACGCGCCGCGCAGTATCCATCACACGCGGCAGTTTGGCGGGTTTTGAGAAGGCGGGCGCCTGGGTAAGCAGGCGCACGGCGTCATCAAAGTTGCTCAACAGTCCATTGAGCTTGCTATCTTCTTGAGCAGACGTCACTTGATCTGTCTCCACGATGACTCCTTATCCCAGTATCAGCGGGGATTATACATAGAAGTCGAGATCTTCTTGGCGTTTTAGCAGATCACGAATCGTATGCGCATCCTCGCCTTTAAAGTAAATCAGCCCCCAATGGGTACCAAACGCGGTGCGTTTAGTGACGGTTTCTTCTACTGGTGAAGTTAGCTCATGTGACTCAAAATAGGGGTGATCTTCGGTCTCTTCGGGAATTTCCAGACGGCTAACCACGCGACGGCGTGGGTAAACGCCAAAGCAGCCGGCAAAGCCATCGGCATCGACCACTTCTTTCGGAAAGAAGTTGGCGACTTCTTCTTTCGTGGTTTTCGGGTCGAACACCAGCATTGACGCTTGGTAAGCGTTGAAGCCGTAAACACGCTCGAGCAATTCAAATACCTTGAAGCCGGGCGGACGATAGGCCACTTCGCCAAAGTACATCTCACCATCGCTGGTGACAAAGTATTCTGGGTGAATCAACCCAAACTCAATATCAAACGCTTTAATCAGCTTTTCAATCTGTTGTGTGATCTGCTCGCGGTAAATCTCAAGCTCTGGAGACGCGGGCACAAACACTGAGTAACCCAGGGTGACGTATTCAGAGATGTTCAAGAAAGCGATTTTGCCGTCGTGAACCCATGCCTCCACGGCAAACTCCCAGCCATCCAAATGTGATTCCATCAGCACCGGGAACTCTTCGTCGGGGATGGTATCCACTTCATCGGGCGTACGAATAACGCGGTGGCCGAGGCAGCCCGCTTTATCAAAGGCTTTGAGGTGAATTGGGTCGTTGGGGTCGCCATCCAGCTTGAGTAGCGTCTGGTTAACGCGCTTAAGGAAGCGCACCACGTCTTCTTTATCGTGGGCTTCTTCAAAAATACCCACGCGGATGCCGCCGAGCTGAGCACGACGCTTCATTAGCGCTTTGTCGCGCAGCAGCAGCGACTGTCCATAAATCCGTGGGTTGTCTAGTAGTACCGAATTGATGGCTCCGGCCCACTCGACGGTTTCTTCATAAAGCGGAATGGCGACATCAACACCTTTGTCTTTAAGTGTCTCGGCAATTTCCATTGAACGATCATTGAGACGCTCAAAATTCCAAGGCACGTAGGGGATGTCGTGTTTTTGGCAATACTCTTCCGCCCAGTCAGGTGCCACGACAATGTAGCGACGGTCGAAACTCTCAGCCGCTTCAATGGCATTGAGGCTCCAGCCTAACAGGGCGATATAGCCCTTATTTGGATCCTTTTGCATATGATGACTCCTGCTTGGTGGATGAATAAAAGTGCCAAATTACCGCCACCACCATACACAATGAGCACATACCCGGCTAATGGGCGTATTGTACGCAGCGCTAACGCAGTCATAGCTTGCGCCGCAGCGTACAGGCGTGGCGATTTGAATATGGTAAGCTAGGCGGTTCAACTTCATGTACAAGTGGCAAGAGGAATAGGCCAAGATGGCGGCCAAACCGATCTACCGTGTGGTGGTTCACCAGCAGGGTGAAATTTGGGATTTATATGTCCGAGAGATATTTCAAAGCGAACTCTGGGGCTTTATTGAGGTCGAGGAGTTTGTCTTTGACGATGCTTCACGGGTTGTGGTCGACCCTGCGACTGAAAAATTGCAGCGAACCTTCGATGGCGTCAAGCGTAGCTACCTACCGCTAAATGCGATTGTGCGCATTGATGAAGTAGAGCGCGAAGGACCATTGAAAGCGGTCAAGACCGATGCTCGGGTCGCGGAGTTCCCCCGTCCCTTTTCACTGCCACCGCGTGGCGAAGGGTAAGCGTATGAGACAAGCGCACCGCTCAGTTAAGCGAAAGTGCTGTTGGCTTCGTCCGCCTTGTGGCGTTTTTAATCAGGACAGGATGTCATGCAAGTAAACAAAATTCGTTTTCGATATTACGCCGCTGCGGCTGGCATTTTACTCAGTGTGGCGAGCATTGAGGCTAGTGCTCAGTCCGATAACCAAGCCTGGGTAATCGATGAATTGAGCACTTACGTGCGTAGTGGTCCCACCGATGGTTATCGGATCATCGGTACCCTGAGTGCTGGCGAGCAGGTCGATGTGTTGGAAACCAGCGGCAATTACACTCGAGTGCGTAACAGCGAGGGTAATACTGTTTGGGTCTTGAGTGAGGAACTTCAGCAAACCCCAAGTGCGATTGAGCAGCTACCCGTGTTAGAAGCCCAGGTAGAGGAGCTCACCGCCGAGCTTGAGGGAATCAATGAAACCTGGGAACAGCGTACTGCCTCAATGACAGAAACGCTTGAGGTGCGCGAACGCCGTATTGCCGAGCTTGAAGCGAGCAACCAGGAGCTTGATAGCCAAGCGGAAGAGTCGCGCCAACAGGTTAGAGGGCTTCAAGCCCGTCTGGAGACCCAGGAAGAAGACCTCTTGATGCGTTACTTCATGTACGGTGGCGGCGTCGCTGGTGCGGGCTTGCTGGTGGGTTTAATCGTGCCGCATCTACCGCGTCGGCGTAAAAAGCGTGACCGCTGGTTCTAAGAACCTTCTAAAGGTAGTCCTACCATGAGCGATCAATGGCGCAAGCGTTGGCAAGAGGGGCGTATTGGCTTTCACTTACAGCAGTCGCATCCTGCGCTGCTGCGCCATTGGCAGACGCTGGGCGTTACCAAACGCACCAAAGTACTGGTGCCATTGTGTGGCAAAAGCCTTGATATGCGCTGGTTGGTCGATGAAGGGTATCCGGTACTAGGGGTTGAATTTGCCCCTGAAGCTATTGAGCAGTTTTTGGCTCAGCGCAGCACCTCGGTATCGCGTTATCGTCAGGCGGGGTTCAATGTTTCTCGCCAAAGCAGTGTCGAACTCTGGTGTGGCGACTTTTTTCACCTGCATATTCAGCAGGCCGCTGAAATAGGCGCTTTCTATGATCGCGCCTCGCTCATAGCGCTGCCGCCTGCAACCCGTCAGCGCTATGCGTTTCACCTTGCCCAACTGGTGCCGCCCGGTGCCAAAGGCTTATTGATTAGTTTGTCGCATAGCGAAGGTGAAGCCGGCCCGCCGTACAGTGTTCCCGCCGATGAGATCGAAAGGCTATTTACGCCAAATTTCTCGCTGACTTTTCTTGAACAGGGGACTCCAGATGACCGCGGCAGAACGGAAAGCGTGTGGGGGCTAGAACGACGCGGGCCGCGGCTTTAAGTTTGCAACGTTGCAAACCTAAAAAGGCGCGACCCGAAACGGCGGTGCTGCTGAGCAGCGGGGTACCTTAGCGTGCGAGTAAACGGCCCAGCTCTGGGTCGCTAAAGGCGCGATTCATGCCATCGCTAAGTAGATCGCTCAACATGCGGGCATTGCTTTCAGCGTCGGGTTTAAGGGCGTAGCCCTGGGTACGGCGCGACGTATAGGTGCCGGTGTAAGTAGTGCCTTTATTTTGGGCGATCGCCCGGAAGACTCCTTCAAGGCGCGCTTCGTCCACCAGCGGTTGGCCGCTGTCACCGCGGGCGTAGTTCAGGCTGGCAAGTTCCAGCGTTAAACTCGGGCGTCCCTCAGCTTGCTCGGTAGTCGGGTTGAAGCCCATATCCCGCACGGCGCGCTCAGCCTCTTCCTGCAAACGCGGAATTAGCTCATGGCTGCTAACGGTGATATGCGCTGTCGACATACCGCCGCCAGCACGGTTACCGATAATGTCGCTCTCGCGGCCATCCTGGGCAATTACCGTGACCTGTTGGCCAGAGCCCGTTTGCGGGACATCAGCATTGCGCTCGGGGCTAAGCTGTAAATATTGCGGGCTGGTACACCCGGCGAGCCAAGCACTGGCTAGCAGTACACCTGAAATCCGTAAAAAATGACGCCGAAGCATGGTCTTCCTCCGCAATGGCTAAAACGTCAGTATAACGTGGGTAGCACGTTGACGGTATGTTCAAGCAACGTGGGTTTGTTCTGCCGCTTTCGCTTCTACCTTAGGGAAACGACGCCAGTGGCGCGGGTGAGCGAATAAGCGTTGCCCACGTTGTAGCGCCAGATGTTCGAAATCTGTATGGCGCACGGTGGCAAGCCACGGCTGGGCCAGCCAATCCGCTTCCAGCTCAACGCGTACTTCGGCACCTACTGGTGAGATCGCCGTGATGGTCACTGGCAGGTGGCTCTCGGAAGTCGGCTGCTCGGTTAGCCGCACTTCATGGGGGCGGAGCAATAGCTCTTGATGGCCGTCGGGCAAGTCAACGTGCCAATAGGCGTCACCGCAGGTTAAAACGCCGTTGCTTACGTTGCCTTCAAGATGATTGACATCGCCCAAGAACTCAAACACAAAGCGATTTTTAGGTGTGCGGTAGAGGTCGTCGGGGGTGTCAACTTGCTCAATGCGGCCGTTGCTCATTACCACTACGCGGTCAGATAACTCCAGCGCTTCTTCCTGATCGTGGGTCACAAACACGCTGGTGAAGTTAAGTTCGTCGTGGAGATGGCGCAACCAGCGGCGTAGCTCCTGGCGTACCTTGGCGTCGAGCGCGCCAAACGGCTCGTCCAGCAGCAGTACCTCCGGCTCCACCGCCAAGGCGCGAGCCAGCGAGACGCGCTGCTGCTGGCCGCCTGAAAGCTGGGCAGGGTAGCGATTGGCAAGGTGCTCTAGCTTTACCATTTCCAGCAGCCTAAATACCCGGGCACGAATCTCGCCACTGCTGGGGCGGCGCTTGCGCGACAGCACGGTCAGCCCGAAGGCCACGTTGTCATATACGCTCATATGGCGGAACAGCGCATAGTGCTGAAACACAAAGCCAATTCGCCGATCACGCACATGCACATTGGTGACATCGCGATCGCCAAATAGAATCTTTCCCGGCTGGGCAGATTGGTCAGCATTCTCAAGGCCAGCAATAATCCGCAGCAGGGTGGTTTTGCCCGACCCCGAGGGGCCGAGTAGGCCTACCAATTCACCTTCGTGAATATCCAGATTGATCGGCTCTAACGCCTGGGTATTGCCGAAGTGCTTAGCGATGTTGTGTAAGTGAATGCTCATGCAAATGCCTCCCGGCGTGCTGCGCGCCATTCCAGCCCCGCTTTGGCGGCGAGCGTCAATAGGGCAATCAATGCGAGTAATGCCGCGCAGGCAAACGCCCCCACAGCGTTATAATCTTGATAAAGCTGCTCTAGGTGCAGTGGCAGCGTATTGGTCTTGCCGCGAATAGCGCCGGAGACCACCGATACGGCACCAAATTCCCCCACCGCACGGGCGTTGGTGAGGATGACACCATACAACAGCGCCCAGCGGATGTTCGGCAGCGTCACGCGGCGGAAGGTCGTCCAGCCAGAGGCGCCCAGCGTTACGGCCGCTTCCTCTTCACGGGAGCCTTGCGCCTGCATGAGCGGAATCAGTTCGCGGGCAACAAAGGGGCAGGTCACAAAAATAGTCACCATTAAAATACCCGGCCAGGAAAACATCAGCTGAATATCGTGACCGTCCAGCCACGTGCCGATCCAACCGTTGCGACCATACAGTAGCAGGTAGATAAGGCCGGCGACCACGGGCGATACCGCAAAAGGAATATCGATCAGCGTTTGCAGAATACGCCGCCCGGGAAAGCTGAAGCGCGTGACCAGCCACGCCAGCGCAACGCCAAACACTAAACACACTGGGATGGTTAACAGCGCAATCATCAGCGTTAAGCCAATCGCATGCAGGGTAAAGGTATCACTGACGTTGGCCCAGAAAACCATAACGCCCTGGGAGAACGCCTGGGCAAAAATGGCCACTAGCGGCAATAGCAAGAACAGTGCTGATAGCACCAGGGCAGCACCTATCAACAGGCGCCGGATAAGCGGCGCATCACCAATTCGACGCATTACCCCTTACCTCCATGCAGGCGGCGCACAAAGCGGCCCTGCCAAATGTTAATCGCCAGCAGCAGCGCCAGCGATACAAACAACACCACTGAGGCAATTGCCGATGCCCCGGCATAGTCATACTCCTGCAGCTTGACGAAAATCATCAGCGCGGTGATCTCCGTTTCGTAAGGCATATTGCCGGCGATAAAGATAATCGCGCCGAACTCGCCTAGCGAGCGCACAAACGCAAGCCCGGTACCGGTCACCAAGGCAGGCCAGATGTGCGGCAGGATCACGCGGCGGAAGGCAACGCCGTCAGTTGCGCCCAACGACATAGCGGCTTCGTCGACCTCAGCGGGCAAGTCTTCCAGCACCGGCTGCACCGTGCGCACGACAAACGGAATGCTGGTAAACGCCATGGCCAACGCAATGCCTACCCAGGTGTAGGCGACTTGAAAGCCCAGCGGCTCCAGCAATCCGCCCATCCAACCGCTGCTGGCGTAAAGCGTTGCCAGCGTAATGCCTGCCACGGCGGTAGGCAGCGCAAAGGGGAGATCCATCAGCGCGTCGAGCAGCCGTTTGCCGGGAAACTCATAGCGCACCAGTACCCAGGCGAGTAGCAAACCAAACACGGCGTTAATGATCGCCGCCACGGCTGCTGCGCCAATGGTGACCATGTAGCTTGCGACGACGCGACCTTCGGTGATGATCGCCCAGTACTCGGCAAGGCTCAGCTCTGCCAGCTGGCCAAACAGGCCGGTAATCGGTAGCAGCAGTACCAGCGAGATAAACAGCACGCTGATGCCCATAGAAAGGCCAAAACCCGGCAGCACGCGTGTGCTGCCGGATCGCCAGGAGGCAAGTTGACTCATAGTTCAGGCTGGCTCATAGGTGAATATTAGCGACGCTGTAACTGGTCGAGAAGGGCGCCACCCTCAAAGTGGGTTTCCATGGCCTCATCCCAGCTGCCGAACACGTCATTTACTTCAAGCAGTTCGGTTTCCGGGAAGTGGTCAGCGAACTCTTCAACCACGGCTTCGTTATGCACCCGGTAGTTGAAGCCCGCGAGCAGGCGCTGAGTCTCTTCGGTGTAGAGATACTCAAGGTAGCTCTGGGCCAAGTCGCTGTTACCGTTGCGCTCGGCGTTTTCACCGACGACCGCCACCGGGAATTCGGCCAGGATGCTCACGGGTGGCACGATCACTTCGTAATCGTCGCTGCCGTATTCGCTGCGGATGTTATTGACTTCCGACTCAAAGCTAATCAGCACATCGCCAATTTCACGCTCGATAAAACTAGTGGTCGCCCCACGGCCGCCGGTATCAAATACCGCTACGTTAGCCAAGAAGGTGCGCATAAACTCTTCGATTTGCTCTTCATCACCGTCGAACTCGTTTTCGGCAAAGCCCCAGGCCGCTAAATAAGTGTAACGACCGTTACCGGAGGTTTTCGGGTTGGGGAAAACCATTTCCACATCTTCTTCGACCAGATCGTCCCAGCTCTCGATGCCTTTGGGATTGCCTTTACGCACCAAGAACGCGGTAGTGGAGTAGTAGGGCGAGGCGTTGTTTTCAAACGCATCCTGCCAATCTTCGGCCACTAGACCCGCGTCGGCGAGTACCTGCACATCGGTCACCTGATTGAAGGTCACCACATCGGCGCGTAAACCCTGCAAGATGGCGCGTGCCTGGGCAGAGGAGCCGCCGTGAGATTGGCTAATGGCAATCTCTTCACCGTGCTCTTCCTGCCACCAAGCTTGAAACTCAGGATTGATCGCGGCAAACAGCTCGCGAGCGATATCGTAGGACGAGTTGAGCAGTTCACGCTCTTGGGCAGCGGCGGGGCTGCTCACCGTGACGCCTAAGGCAAGCGCAATCAGGCTGCGGCGGAAAATAGTCGGCAGTGTCATAACTAACTCCTTAATTCAGTAAGCGCAAAGTGTCGCTAATAGTCGTGTCACAATATCGGCAAGGTTAAATCTATCAATGTGGAATTACAATCATGTTTGTTATTCTATTTAAGAATATAAGTGTTCGCCTATGCAAAGCACCAATGCGCTCGAGTGATGGGGCTTAGTGGGCAGCTCTGGTAACATAGCGGGCGACTCCCCTTGTTAAATCCTCTTGTTAAATTAGGAACGTGCTATGACCGCTGCGCAGGACTTTTTGATTGCCCCCTCTATTCTTTCCGCCAACTTTGCGCGGCTTGGCGAGGAAGTAGATAACGTGCTGGCGGCTGGCGCGGATGTCGTGCACTTCGACGTGATGGATAATCACTATGTACCCAACCTCACCATTGGCCCTATGGTATGCAAAGCGCTACGCCAGCACGGTGTCACCGCGCCAATTGACGTGCATCTAATGGTCAAGCCGGTAGACCGCATGATCAGTGACTTTATTGAGGCGGGCGCCAGCTACATTACTTTCCACCCGGAAGCCTCTGAGCACGTCGATCGCTCGCTACAGTTGATCCGTGATGGCGGCTGTAAAGCCGGTTTAGTGTTTAACCCCGCCACGCCGCTCTCTTACCTCGACTACGTAATGGATAAAGTCGATATAGTGTTGTTGATGAGCGTTAACCCGGGCTTCGGTGGGCAGTCATTTATCCCCGGCACACTAAACAAGTTGCGCGAAGCGCGGGCGCGCATTGATGCCTCAGGCCGTCCGATCCGCTTGGAGATCGACGGTGGGGTGAAAGTGGATAATATCGCAGAGATCGCCGCCGCAGGCGCCGATATGTTTGTAGCGGGCTCGGCTATTTTCAGCGCCCACCAAGCCAGCGATCCGCACGGCTATGACACGGTGATCAAGCAACTGCGTACGGCGCTGGCTAATAATAGCTAATTAGCCAGGGAGGCTGGCGCATAGTGCTTGGCGAGCATAGTACTTGGTGAGCATAGCACTTGGTGAGCATAGTACTTGGCGAGCACAGTACTTGGCGATTAGTGCAGCTTCATGCGTGGCTTTAAATATTTGTTGAGCTTATCGACCAGCCAGGCCAAGCCCGTTTTAGGTGCCCCGTGAATAGACAGCTGGTGCATGCGGTAAAGCGACGCGTAAGCCTGGCGTGCCAGCCAGCCCTCTAAGAACAGGCCCTTTGAGGCGGAGCTACGCATTAAATTACCTACCGCGTCAAAGCGAGCCAGCGATACCAGCGAGCCGCGATCGCGGTAGCGGAAGTCGGCGAGCGGTTTGCCTTCCAGTTGGTTGACCAGGTTTTTGGCGAGCAGCTTAGCTTGCTGGTGAGCGGCCTGGGCGCGAGGCGGCACGCTGCTATTCTCTTCCATTGGGCAACTGGCGCAGTCACCCAGGGCAAATACTTTCTCGTCATCGACGCTTTGCAGGGTTGTGTTGACTTCAATTTGGTTTTTCTTATTCGTGGTGAGGCCCAGTTCCGCCAAAAACGGCGGCGCTTTAATCCCCGCTGCCCACACATTGATATCGGTCCTGATCACTTCGTCGTCACCGGTGACCAACCGGTGCGCCTGGGCTTCCTTAATGGCGGTATCGGTGTGAACGGTCACACCCAAGCTCTCAAGCTCTGTTTTGACAGTTTGACTAATTCGCTCGGAAAGCCCTGGAAGCAGGCGGGGGGCAGCTTCAATCAGATGAACGCTAATCGTTTGATGATCTTCCGCTGTCACGCCGTAGGCGTTGAGCATACGCGAAGCATCAAACAGCTCGGCGGCAAGCTCAACGCCGGTCGCGCCGCCGCCTACGATCCCAATAGTCAGCTGAGTATGCTGGCGCAGATTGGGGTCGGTATAGCGCAGAAAGGTATTGATCATATCGCGCTGAAAGGCTTTAGCCTGCTGGGGCGAGTCAATAAAGTGGCAGTGCTCCGCGACGCCGGGCGTGCCGAAATCGTTGGAAACGCTGCCTAGCGCCATCACCAAGTAGTCATAGGAAAGCTCCCTGGCGGGCAGCACTTCTTGACCATCCTCATCATGGATCGGCGCTAATTGCAGCGTCTGCTGCTGGCGATCTAACCCGATCAGCGAGCCACGCTGGTAGCGGTAGAAGTGAGCAGAGGAGTGCCCGCGATAATCCACCTCGTCCATGCTGGAATTCAGCACGCCTGTCGCCAGTTCGTGGAGCAGCGGTTTCCAAACATGGGTGGTATTGCGGTCCAGCAGCACAATCTCGGCGCGTTTGCGTTTACCTAAAGTGCGGCCTAACCGCGTGGCGAGGGCTAAGCCACCAGCGCCACCGCCAACAATCACGATTCTGGGAGCGGTCATTACTACCTCCATAACTAAATTAGCCCCAGCATAGAAGGTTCTTACGCTTCTGACTAATGCGAAAGTTTGTCTTGAACAGGTAAGATAGTGGCTTAACGCAAAGGGCTAGCGCAAAGGCTATTGTGAACGGCTATTTTGAAAAACTATTTTGAAAGACCATGTTGAAAAACCATCGTTAGGTGAAGACACCGCAGTGGTCGAAAAGGCGTTCAGTCAGCAAAAGGGGCAAAAAAAGGTGCATTCAACACACTCTCCGGTACTACATTCAGCACTAAAGGGTAAACGGCTAATTGCCTTCGACTTGGATGGAACACTGATTGATTCCGTGCCGGATCTTGCCGTCGCGGTGGCGGGGGCATTAAACGAGCTGGGGCTACCCCAGCCGAATGAACTAGAGGTGCGTGACTGGGTGGGCAATGGCGCGCCGGTGCTTGTCGAAAGAGCTCTCACCTGGGCCTTACAGGCTGCCCCTGAGCCTGAGCTTCAAGAGCGCGCCTATAACGCCTTTATGGGGCACTATGGCGCGGCGCCCAATACCCTGACAACCCTCTACCCCGGGGTTCAGCAAACACTCCAGGCACTGCATACCTACGGCTTAACGCTGGTGTTGATCACCAATAAGCCCGAGCGCTTTATTGAGCCGCTACTGAGTCATTTCAAACTGCTGGAATACTTTACCCTGTGGATAGGCGGTGATTCGCTGGCCGAAAAAAAGCCCCACCCTTTGCCACTGTTACACGCTGCTAAGGCATGCCAAATGTCACCCGCTGAGTGTGTCATGGTCGGTGATTCGCGGCATGATATCGCTGCCGGAAAAGCGGCGGGGTTTACTACATTGGCGTTACCTTACGGTTATAACCATGGCGAACCCATTGAAGAGAGTGACCCCGACCAAGTGCTCACCTCGTTAACCGAACTGCTGATGACGGCACCCCAGGCGACAAGGACTGCTTAATGATGACCCCGGAATATTTTCACGAGCTTCGCCAGGCAGGCTACAACCGAATTCCTGTTTCGCGTGATGTGCTCGCTGATCTCGATACGCCGCTTTCTACCTACTTAAAGCTAGCCAACACCCCTTGGACGTTCTTATTTGAGTCCGTGCAGGGCGGTGAAAAGTGGGGCCGCTACTCAATGATCGGGCTGCCCAGCCATGAGCGTATCGAAGTGCGCGGCTTTACGGTGCGGCATATCAAAGAGGGCGAAACCGTCGGGGTCACCGAAGTGGACGACCCGCTGGCGTGGATTGAGAAATTCCAAAGCCGATTCAAAGTGCCCAAATTAGATGACCAGCCGCGTTTCGACGGGGGGTTAGTCGGTTACTTCGGTTACGACACTATTCGCTATATCGAACCGCGCCTGCGTGGTGAGGCGGATAAGCCTGACCCGCTTAACGTGCCCGATATTTTGCTGATGGTGTGCAATGACTTTGTGGTGTTCGATAACCTTTCCGGGCGGCTAACCATCTGGACCCACGTTGATCCTGCGGAATCAGATGCCCTTGAGCGCGGCCAGGCGCACTTGAAGCACCTTGAGACCCGCCTACGCGAAGCGCATATCAGCCCCAATAATGCTGGCAGCGGCCGTCAACCGGTGAAGGAGAGCGACTTTAACTCAGGCTTCACCGAGCAAGGTTTTAAAGCCGCCGTCGAAAAAATCAAAGAGTACGTGCTGGCGGGGGACATCATGCAGTGCGTGCCTTCCCAGCGTATGTCGACTCCTTATCAGGCGTCGCCGCTAGATCTCTACCGCGCATTGCGCAGTTTGAATCCGTCGCCGTATATGTTTTTCTTTAACTTGGGTGACCACCACGTGGTGGGTTCCTCGCCAGAAATTCTGACCCGCATGGAAGAGGGCGAAGTCACCGTGCGACCCATTGCTGGCACTCGTAAACGGGGTAAAACCGAGGAAGAAGACGACGCCCTGGAAGCGGATCTGCTCGCCGACCCGAAAGAGTTAGCCGAGCACCTGATGCTGATCGATTTGGGGCGTAACGACGTAGGGCGAATTTGCCAAACCGGCAGCGTTGAAGTCACTGATCAGATGGTCGTTGAGCGCTACTCCCACGTGATGCATATCGTTTCCAACGTGACTGGCAAACTGAAACCGGGCTTAACCGCGATGGACGCGCTGCGGGCAACGTTCCCTGCCGGTACGGTTTCGGGGGCGCCGAAAATTCGTGCGTTGGAAATTATCGATGAAGTAGAGCCCGTTAAACGTGGTATCTACTCCGGGGCGGTGGGTTACCTCTCCTGGCATGGCAATATGGATACCGCAATTGCAATTCGCACCGCGGTCATCAAAGACGGCCAGCTCCATGTGCAGGCCGGGGCGGGCATTGTGGCCGACTCGGTACCCGAAATGGAGTGGCAGGAAACGCTAAACAAAGGGCGGGCTATTTTCCGCGCCGTCGCCATGGCGGAGCGCGGTTTAGACAACCTTTAATAAGACAGACCCAGTTACTCGGCCGTTGCGCCGCCTAGGGCCGCATGCAGTACGTCGGCATTGTGGCGAAGCATGGCCGGGTAATTGTCAGCCGGGCCGCCTGCGCCGCTTAATGAGTCAACGTACAGCGGGCCTGCCAGGGGAATTGATGTCTCCCGCGCCAGTGAATCCATATGGTTTGACGAAGTGGTGCTTTCATAGAACAGCGCTAGCGGGCGTGGGCGCTTCTCATTAAGGTAGGCACTCATCTTAGCCATGGCATCCGCACTGCCCTGGGTCTCGGCATTGACTCCCCACACCCCGTGTGCCTCAAACGCATAGGCGCGGGCAAAATAGTTAACGCCAGCTTCGCTGGTGATTAGCGTGCGATTGGTTTGCGGGATGCCGTCAAGTCGCTCTTTAACCGCTTGGTTAAGCGTCGTAAGCGCCTTGCGCGCCTCTTCGGCGCGGGCATAAAATGCCTCCGCATGCGCGGGTAAATGCTCGGCCAGGGTGGTGGCGATGACATCGACATAAGCGGCGGCCCCCTGTGGGTCCATCCACATGTGCGGGTCTGGCTCACCTTTATACTGCCCGGTGGAGATCATCAGTGGCGTGTAGTCGGCCTTTGCGGCCACTGCGACTAACGTCAACTGATCGTCGGACATGGCTTCCACATGACGTATCCAAGGCTCTAAGCCCAGCCCGTTGTAAAAAATAATCTGCGTCTCTTCTAGCGCGAGCACGTTGGGGGGCGTCAGTTCCCAACGGTGCACGTCTTCTCCTCTGGGCACGATGACATTAACGCTAACGGCGTCACCCGCTACTCGCTTCACCAACTCCTCCATGACTGAAAATGAGGCAATAACCCGAAGCGTTGTGTTGGCATAGGCTGGTGCCGTGCTTATCAGTACGACAAATAAGAGCGTACATACCCAGGTAACCCGCTTGCACATTCCACGCTCCTAACAAGATTGAAAATTATTTAAAAAGACGGCAAATAATAGAGACTGCGCTGACTCGTTGCCAGTTCCAGTGCAGCCACAGGCCAAGAGAAATTGCCTAGAGAAGGACTCCCCTATGGGCAGGAGCCACTATGCTGAGCGGTATTATTCCCTTAAGCATAGCGTGCCTGATGAAGTAGTGAACGGATTCTTCTTTACGGCGTCGGCATAACCACCCATAAGGCCGTGAGTTGGTGGCCGTTGGCCCGCGACCCTCGTGGTACAACCCCACAATGTGAGTATGCCACCTGGTGGCTGCCCCGGGGCGACACTTAACCCCTGCAATAGAGTGCTTGGTTGCGGTATCATCGAATATCCAGCAATTTCACTAACGCAACGGGGTGAGCGTGGCAATGGCGCGAGCACAGGCAGTGCAGAGAGTTGTGATGATCGACAATTACGACAGCTTCACGTTTAACATCGTGCAGTATCTTGGTGAACTGGGCGCAGAAGTGATTACGCACCGTAATGACGAAATCACGATCGAGCAAATTGAAGCGTTGGCGCCAACGCACTTGGTGGTGTCGCCGGGGCCTTGCACGCCTAACGAAGCAGGTATCTCCATGGCTGCCATCAAACACTTTGCTGGAAAGTTACCTATTTTAGGCGTCTGCCTGGGCCATCAGGCGATTGGCCAGGTGTATGGCGGCAAAGTAGTGCGTGCCCCGCAGGTGATGCACGGTAAAACATCTGCCGTGCTGCACGATAACCAGGGTGTATTTGAAGGGCTGGATAACCCTGTGGAAGTGACCCGCTACCACTCGTTAGTGGTCGATAAAGAGTCGTTGCCTGCCTGTTTCGAAATTACTGCCTGGACGGGGGGGGACGACGTAACCCCTGATTTGGTCATGGGACTTCGTCACCACGAATTGGATATCGAAGGGGTCCAGTTTCACCCCGAGTCGATTCTTACCCGCCAAGGCCATGAACTACTGTCCAACTTTTTAAAACGCGGCTGATTGCCGGTTTCATACGCTTTAGGAGCTCCTCTGCTCATGCAAATGCGAGACGCAATTAATGCGGTGATGCGCCGCGAAGACCTCTCTTTCGATGCCATGTACGCCTTGATGCGCCAGATCATGACCGGCGATGCATCTGACGCACAAATTGGCGGACTGCTGGTCGGTTTAGCCATGAAGGGCGAAAGCGCTGTTGAAATCAGTGCGGCGGCTCAAGTAATGCGCGAGCTGATGAAGCGGGTTGAATTAAAAACTGACAATATCGTGGATATCGTCGGCACCGGTGGTGATGGGGCGAATCTGTTTAATGTCTCTACCGCCG
This sequence comes from Halomonas sp. H2, assembly GCF_050215315.1. GTDB lineage: Bacteria > Pseudomonadota > Gammaproteobacteria > Pseudomonadales > Halomonadaceae > Vreelandella. The sequence continues at coordinate 2,499,489 of NZ_CP189760.1, read as the reverse complement.
CCAGTTTTGTCGCCGCTGCCGCGGGTGCCCATGTTGCCAAGCACGGTAACCGCAGTGTTTCGTCTTCATCCGGCAGTGCTGATCTGTTTGATGTGGCGGGTATCTATCTTGACCTTAAGCCTGACCAGGTAGCGCGCTGTATCGAGCAGGTGGGCGTAGGGTTTATGTTTGCACCCAACCACCACCCGGCCATGCGCTACTCCGTTGCTCCGCGCCGCGAAATGGGCGTGCGCACGCTGTTTAATATTCTGGGCCCGCTAACCAACCCTGCTGGCGCACCTAACCAAGTGCTAGGCGTTTACGCCGCAGAATTGGTGCCGCTGATGGCCGAAGTGCTCAGAACTTTAGGCAGCCGACATGTGATGGTGGTGCACTCAGAAGAGGGCCTGGATGAGATCTCCCTAGCGGGCCCCACGTTAGTGGCCGAATTAAAAGACGGTGAGATCACCCAGTACACCATTACCCCAGAGGAATTGGGTATTGAGCGCCAGAGCTTAGCAACGCTGAAAGCCAATGGTGCGGAAGATAGCCTGCGCTTGGTTAAGGCGGCTTTATCTGGTGAAGGCGCCGCGGCCGATATGGTGGCGCTAAACGCGGGAGCTGCACTCTACTGTTCAGGCGTCGCAGATACCTTAAAAGAGGGTGTGATGGTGGCCCAGGACGCGCAAGCCTCCAAACTGCCGCTTGAGAAGCTCAAAGAACTTTCGCACTTTACCAGCGTTTTTAAACAGTAAGAGACCACCATGACTCAACAGGCAGCACCGACTATTTTAACGCGCATTCTGGCTCGCAAAGAGCAGGAAGTGGCCGAACGCCGTCAGGCAGTTTCGGAAACTGATCTGCTCGCCTTAGGGCAGAAGCAGAGCGCCCCACGTGGCTTTGTCGACGCCCTCAATACGCGCATTGCGGCGGGTGATCCGGCGGTTATTGCCGAGGTCAAAAAAGCCTCGCCCTCAAAAGGCATTATTCGCGAAGAGTTTCACCCCTCGGATATTGCTAAGAGCTATGCACAGGGCGGCGCTGCTTGTCTGTCGGTACTCACCGACGCGGATTTTTTCCAGGGCCATGAAGACTATCTGATGGCTGCTCGTGATGTGTGTACGCTGCCGGTGATTCGTAAAGACTTTATCACCCATGGCTATCAGGTCTGCGAAGCCCGAGCGATTGGCGCGGACTGTATTTTGCTGATTGTGGCTGCATTGGGCGATGCCCAGCTACGCGATCTGAACCAACAGGCTATTGAGTTGGGAATGGATGTGTTGGTGGAAGTGCACGATGCTGACGAACTAGAGCGCGCCTTAGCGCTGGATCTAAAGTTAGTCGGTATCAACAACCGCAATCTGCACACCTTTGACACCAGCCTGAATACCACTCTGGAGTTACTGCCACGTATTCCTGAAAGCGTCACAGTGATTACCGAATCCGGCATTCATACCCGCGATGACGTCGAGCTGATGCGCGACCACAACGTTAACGGGTTCCTCGTCGGCGAAGCTTTTATGCGTGAGAGTGATCCAGGGTTGGCACTTAAACGTCTGTTCTTTTAGCCTGCCCGCTTCAGGCAAGCAAGCAGCGCCTGAAGCGGATGGGGCAAGGTTTGCGCCGAGTAACGCTTCACCTGACTGCGGCAGGAGTAGCCGGTGGCCAATAGCTTGCCTGTGTTTTCTTCGGCCTCCACCTGGGGCTGCCACGACTGGGCGTAGATAGCTTTGGACGTAGCGGCGTTGCGGGTTTCATGGCCATAGGTGCCGGACATACCGCAGCAGCCAGTGGCCATTAGCTCAAGCTTTAATCCAAACGCCGCAAATACCTGCTGCCACGCCTTAGGGCTAACTGGGGCGTTGGTTTTCTCGGTGCAGTGGGAGAGCAGCTTGAAGCCTGGGTCGGTAAGCTTAAGCTGGTTGGGCGCTAGCGTGTTGATACGGGTTGCCAGCCACTCCTGCAGCATCAGCACTTCCGGCACGGCCTCATTGCCCAGCGCTTTAACGTACTCCTGGCGGTAGGTCAGCGTCATCGCCGGATCGATACCGACCATAGGAATATTAAAGCGCGCCAGGGTGCGTAGCCGCTCGGCCTGCTTGGCGGCGGTGCGCTCGAAGGCGCCCAAGAAGCCCTGCACCTGGAGTGGTTTGCCGTTAGCCGAATAGGGCATCACGAACACGCGCAGGTTTAAGCGCGAGAGTAGCTCTACCACGTCCATCACCAGCTTGGCTTCAAAGTGGGTAGTAAAGGCGTCTTGCACAATAATCACGCTGTTGGCGCGCTGTTGTTCGGTTAATAGCGCCAGCGAGAGCGGCGTTGCCTCGGCGACGCCCCAGGCGTTGAGCTGCTTTTTAACACTGGCCCGTGAAAGCGCCGGGGAGTCGCTCATACCCAGCGTGCTGCGCATTAGTTTTTCCACCCAGCGCTGGCCAATCATCGCGTTATACAGCGGCGCAGCCTTGGCCAGGGTGGGCAGCATAAACTCGGTGCCGCCAATCACGTAGTCGCGCAGCGGGCGCAGGTAACGGCCGTGGTAGACCTCTAAAAACTGCGAACGAAACTGCGGCACGTTGACCTTGATTGGGCACTGCCCAGCACAAGATTTGCACGCTAAGCAGCCCGCCATGGCGTCATACACTTCGTGGGAGTAGTCGTGGTGCTGCTGGTGGCTTAGGGTGTTCGCCACCCGCAGCGGAAAGCTTTTAATAAAGCCCCAGCCGCCTTCGGCTTTCTTCTTGCGCGACTCTTCTACCACATCAATCCCCGCCTGGGACTGCAGGCGCAGCCACTCGCGGATCAAGCTGGCGCGGCCTTTGGGCGAGTGGCGGCGATCCCGCGTTGCCTTCCACGATGGGCACATGGGGTCGTCAAGGTCGTAGTTGTAGCAGGCGCCGTTGCCGTTGCAGTAGACCGCCGCGTCATAGGCCTGCCAAGCGCGCTCGTCGATGGTGCGATCCAACTGGCCGCGCATGGGCACACCATCGACCGTCAGCAGATCCGGGTCGCTATCCTTGGCGATGAGCTCGCCGCTTTCGGCGGGCGAGGCGATCTTGCCAGGGTTGAGTTGGTTATAGGGGTCAAAGGCCGCTTTTACTCGCTGAAGACTGGGGTAGAGCTCGCCAAAGAATTTAGGTGAGTACTCCGAGCGTACGCCCTTGCCGTGTTCGCCCCACAGCAGGCCGCCATATTTTTGGGTAAGTGCGACGACTTCATCGGAGATTTCGCGAATCAGTTTTTCCTGCTCGGGATCCTTCATATCGATGGCGGGGCGCACGTGCAGTACCCCCGCATCCACATGGCCAAACATACCGTAAGAAAGCCCGCGGGCATCCAGCGCGGCACGGAATTCGGCGATAAAGTCCGCCAAGTGCTCCGGCGGCACGGCGGTATCTTCGACAAACGGGATGGGGCGCTTTTCGCCCTGCACGTTGCCGAGCAGGCCCACCGAGCGCTTGCGCATGGCGTAGACTTTCTGGATCTGCCCACGCCCTTCGGCCAGGGTGTAGCCCAGGCGCTCGACGCTGGCGTCTTGACTTAAATGCTCGGTAAACGACCGTACTCGCTCGGCGAGGGCGCTCTCATCGTCGTCATTAAACTCGATCAGGTTAATGCCGCTAATCGGCGTGCTTGCGGTCGACGGGAAGAATTCTGCCACGCTGTCCCAGACGAAATCTTCCATCGCCAGCTGCAGCACGGTGTCGTCAATGGTTTCGATAGAGGTAGGCCGAGCGCTGCTGGCTTTCAGTGTTTTGGCATCTCGCAGTGCGTCCATAAAACTGGTATAGCGCACATTAACCAGTGTTGAGTGCTTGGGAATCGGCAGTACATTCAGCACGGCTTCATTTAAAAAGCCTAACGAGCCTTCCGAGCCGCACAGCAGGCTGTTGAGATTAAGCTGGCCTTCATCATCGCGCAGGTGGGCCAGGTCATAGCCGGTTAAACAGCGATTGAGTGGGGGGAACTTGGCTGCAATCAAGTCGCGCTGCTGGTCGATGATTTCGGCGGCGGTGGTATGTACGCGGCCAAGAATGCCTTCCTGCTGGCACTCAGCCTGCTCTTCATCCTGCGTTAACGCACGGCTATGCAGATGCTTTCCGCCGATTAGAATAGTATCGAGTTCTAACACATGGTCGCGGGTTTTACCGTATTCGCAGCTGCCCTGGCCGCTGGCATCGGTAGAAATCATGCCGCCAAGGGTGGCGCGGTTGGAAGTCGACAACTCCGGGGCGAAAAACAGCCCATGGGGTTTGAGCGCCGCGTTGAGCTGGTCTTTGATCACCCCGGCCTGGACGCGTACCCGGCGGTTTTCGACGTCGATCTCAAGGATCTGGTGCATATGGCGGGAAACATCCACCACGATACCGTCGGTTAGCGACTGGCCGTTGGTGCCGGTGCCGCCGCCGCGTGGCGTTAACACAATCCCCCGATGAGTGGTTTGTGCGGCCAGTCGAGTTAAGCGTTCAATATCTTCGCCATGCTTGGGGTAGACCGCCGCCTGAGGTAAACGCTGGTAGATCGAGTTATCCGTCGCCAGCACCGTACGGTTGGCATAATCGGGGGCGATTTCACCTTCAAAGCCACGAGTCTTGAGGGCTTGTAGAAATCGCAGGTAATCTTTGCCCAAACGTTCAAACGGGGCGGTACGGGTGTCCAAGGATGCAATCATAGTTGATCAAACCGTCAGTGCCGGGGGCACAATAAAAGAAGACCGCTACTTTACCGCAGCAGTTGCCCGGCTGCATCTCAAGGTAGCGCTTTTCTCAGCGCCTTACTCGGCACCCAGGGCCTCTTTTACCAGCGCTAATGAGGCGTTCGACATAGGTAGCTTCAAGGCTAATGCATGGGCACGGGGCGACATTTTGCGCCAGGTCATCTGCACAATACGTACCATATGGTCGTGCTCGATCTTGCGCGAGAAGTCGGCAAAGTAGTTCTCCTTGGTTTCAAGTAATAACTGCAATTTCATTACGCGGCGAGTAAATCGTCTCGCCGCCCTATAAATAACTCATTCGGTGATCGTCCACCTCTGGTCGCTCTGGGTCTGCTGTTCAGTCGATCCATAACAAACTGAACCTGCTCATCCGTCACCTTGCTTAAGTCTGTTCCCTTGGGGAAGTACTGGCGGATAAGGCCGTTGGTATTCTCATTGATCCCTCGTTCCCATGATGCATAAGGGTGGGCAAAATAAATATCCGCCTCCAGACCTTTCGCTATATCCTCGTGCCCAGAAAATTCAAGACCATTATCCAAGGTGATGGTTTTGATTCTGGCTTTGAGCGACGCCAAATGCTCAATCGCTGCAGCCGCCAGCAGGTCGGCTCTTTTGCCCGTCAGGCGAACAATGACCGTATACAGCGTCTTACGCTCAACCATCGTCAGCAGAACGCCCTTGCGACCCTTGCCGATGATCGTATCGCCTTCCCAGTCACCAATTCGGCTACGCCGGTCAACGACCGCAGGGCGCTCATCAATACTCACTCTGTTCTTGATCTTCCCTCGCCGATCATAGCTGCCATAGCGCTTGCGATAGGGCTTTGACGCTACCCGAAGATGCCTATACAAATCGCCACCGTTGGCCTTGTCTGCGTAAATCAACTGGTAAATCGTCTCGTGGTGCAGACATACGCCTGTGTGCCTTCTCAGGTAATCGGCAACCTGCTGCGGACTCAGCTCCTGACGAAGCAAGGTTTCTATCTCACCTCGCACCTCGTCCGTCACCTTCCGTGCCTTGTAGGCATCATGCCTCCTAGCGCTCGACAGCTTCTGTGCCTGCCCAGGCCGATAACCTCGAAGCCCTCTGTTACGGCGAAGCTCCCGGCTGATCGTGGACGGACTCCGCTCCATTTTCTCCGCTATCGCCAATTGGCTGTGGCCTGCTTTTTTTAGAATGTAAATCTGGTATCGTTCGTTTTCGGTCAGCTGGTTGTAGCTCATCAGTGCTTTTCTCTTGGTCGGGAGGAGCGCCGACTCTACCAGCTGGCCGCCCTCTTACCAATTGCACTTATTATCCGAAACCGCGCTCTAAAAACACCAAGCAGGCGCAATCTTCCAGCGCCTGTACATCGGCGTCGCGGCCCAGGCCTTTTTTGCCAATAATCTTTGCGGCACGGTTGGCGTCTTTGTCACTGTAGCCAGCCTCGAGCATTAGCTGGGCAGTGGCATCTCCAGCGCGGATGCTTTGATCGCGCCGCCAGGTTAGATAACCCACACGCCCCTCAGGGTACTCCGCCCGCGGTACCAGCCAGCGCTGCAAGTGCTGGGCGCGCACGGCCAAGCGGAGCACTTCATCCGGGGCGTCATGTACACAGTCTAGCCAGCCGCTCATGCGCTGGGCGTAAGCGAGCTCCTGGGGCATGGAGGTGCCATCGGTAAGCGTCGTGGCGCGTGGATCCTCAGCATGGAGGGCATCGATGGCGACGAGCGTTTGTTCAAAAGCGGTAGGCATGGCAGCGTTGCTCGGCTGGAAATGATGCTAATAGGTTGCCGAGAAAGCGCGCGAATCACAACTGCGATGCAATACCACCCATAGCTCCCCGCCGCGCTTTTGCCTACAATAGTGGCCTTTACGCACGCGCATCAGCGCGTTGCTCTTATTGTTTTCAGGCCAAGGGACAGGATTCATGCTCGATCCGAAACTGCTGCGCGGTGATCTTGACACGGTTGCTCAACAACTGGCCCGCCGGGGCTTTGTGCTTGATAAAGCGGGACTGCAGTCGCTGGAGTCGCGCCGCCGCGAGCTGCAAACGCAAACCGAGCAGCTGCAAAACGAGCGCAATATGCGCTCCAAAGCGATTGGCAAGGCCAAGGCCAACGGTGAAGATATCCAGCCGCTGTTGGATGAAGTCAGCGATTTAGGCGACCGCTTGGATAAAGCCAAGAAAGAATTGGCCGAGGTGCAGGAAGAGTGGGATGACGCAGTAAGCGGTATACCCAACCTACCTCATGAAAGTGTGCCGGAAGGTAAAAAAGAAGAAGACAACGTTGAGCTGCACCGCTGGGGCACGCCGCGGGCGTTTGATTTCGAAGTACTGGATCACGTTGATCTGGGTAAGAAGTCGGGTTATCTCGATTTTGAGCTGGCGGCTAAAATCACCGGTGCGCGCTTTGCGGTGATGCGCGGGCCGATTGCACGCCTGCACCGGGCGCTGGCGCAGTTTATGCTGGACACCCAAACCGAGCAGCACGGCTATGAAGAGTGCTACGTGCCGTATATGGTCAACCGCGATTCGTTAATGGGCACCGGCCAGCTGCCGAAGTTTGGCGAAGACCTGTTCAAGCTGGACGATGAGCGCGAGTACCACCTGATCCCCACCTCAGAAGTGCCGCTGACCAACTTTGTGCGCGATGAAATCGTTGAGCTGTCGGCTTTGCCCATGAAGCTTACCGCGCACACGCCGTGTTTCCGCTCTGAAGCGGGCTCTCACGGACGCGATACCCGTGGCATGATCCGTCAGCATCAGTTCGATAAGGTCGAAATGGTTCAGATCGTCGAGCCGGAGAAGAGCTATGCAGCGCTGGAAGAGATGCGCGGCCATGCGGAGGCGATCTTGCAGGCGCTGGAACTGCCGTATCGTGTGGTCACGTTGTGCACTGGAGATATGGGTTTTGGTGCCACTAAAACCTACGATTTAGAAGTGTGGTTGCCCAGCCAGGAAACCTATCGGGAGATCTCCTCAGTCTCTAACTGTGGGGATTTCCAGGCCCGGCGCATGCAGGCGCGGTATCGCCACCCGGATGCTAAAAAACCACTGCTGCTGCATACCTTAAATGGTTCGGGGCTAGCGGTAGGGCGGTGCCTGCTGGCGGTGCTTGAAAACCACCAGCAGGCGGATGGCTCGGTAACTATTCCTGAGCCGCTACGTCGCTATTTGGGCGGCGTGGAGCGTCTGGCTCTTTAAGCGCCCACTCAATACTAACTCCGGCATCTATGCGAATGGTGCCGGGGCTGTAATCGCTGGCGGCAGCCGATTGGTTGGCAGCAGAACCGCTTTCTGCCCGCATTGCCATCATGCGTGGTTGGAAAATAGGCGATTGGGTCTCTTCAATACGCTGCACATGGCCTAGTTCTGCAGCTAAGCTGTCAGCCATTAAGTTAGCTTTGTGCTGCGCTTTTTCGAGTGCTTTAACCAGGGCTTCGTCGGTGGCGGCGTCACGGTCTTGCAGGTCAAACTGGACACCGTCCAGCGAGTTCACACCAGCGGCAATCAGTGCGTCTAATACTTCGCTTAACTGATCCAGGTCAGTTAGTTCGACGCTAATTGGGCGTTCAAGGCGAGTGCGCTGCAGGGCTTCATGCTCACCGTCTTCGTTGCGTGGGCCTTGAACATGCTCAGGATAAACATTCAACGAGCCTGCGTTGATAGCGTTGCGTTCAAGACCCGTAGCTTCCATTTGTTGGATTAATTCGCTGGCACGGCTTTCCAAGCGCTCGCGTGCATCGCTAAGTGCGCTACTATCACTCTCTTCCAGTGTGGAAAGGGCTGGGGTGTTTTCCCATAACCGCGCACTTAACGTCGCTTTGTCGGGTTCTACTTCAACCCATGACTGCGCTTGTACGTGAAGACTGGGTACGGGTTGTGGTGGTGATGCTTGTGCCAAAGGGGTGCTGAGCAGTGCCAGTAAGGCACCGCTTAGCAGGCTAAAGCGCAGGAATTGAGCACCTAGTCGATGAGACTGTAGAGGTGTGGATAGCATAGTAACGTCCTTAATGGGGGCAGGCCGACGTGAACAGCTGAGTGCCTTGAAAGCAATCGCAAACGCATGTCGCTGCCTAGTTAACTACTAATGTAGACAATGCTTGGAATCGCTGGCGAAAGGAAAGTTCAGAACTGAAGAGTGGATGCGAAACAGTTGCTTATTGCTTGCACGGTTTGTGCAATATCGTGTTTGCAGCCACTATGAATGTGACAACAGGCTAAGGATGGGGTTATGTCGAAATTGTCAGACGATGACTACCGCAGTATACCGCTCAATGCCACCTTGGCGCTTGCCGCGTTGGTAGTGATTGTGGCAGGTATGAAAGCAGGTGCTGACTTACTGGTGCCGTTGCTACTGGCGATATTTATCGCAGTGGTGTGTACCTCGCCGGTGCAGTGGCTGCATCGCTGTGGCTTGAGTATGCGGATGTCGGCATTCCTTACGTTAATGGTTCTGCTGGCGTTTATATCGCTTATTGGCCTGCTGGTGGTTAATAGTTTTAGTACCTTTTTGACGGTGTTGCCTGATATTGAATCGCGGCTCTATGAGCAGTATTGGAATTTACTCAATGCGCTCTCTTCACGAGGCTTGGCGATTAATCCCGATCAGATTAACTCGCTCTTTGAGGGAGAGGATGAAGGCTCATGGATGCCGGAGCTGTTGAGTCAGCTTGGCAATTTTTTTATGCAGGGCATTATTGTTGGGCTGCTGGTCATCTTCATGCTTTTTGAGACGCTTAACGTACGCGACAAGGTCTCTAGAGCGCTTGAAAACCCTGCGCCCAGTTTGAAACGCTTCAGTGAATTTAGTCTTACGCTAAAGCGCTACTTGGCGGTTAAAACCGTGATTAGTTTGGCGACCGGGGTGCTGGTTTGGCTCTCTTGTTTAATTATTGGGGTTGAATTCCCGCTGCTGTGGGGTGTGTTAGCCTTTGCATTAAACTTCATTCCTAATATTGGCTCCGCGCTGGCCGCAATACCGCCAGTACTGTTGCTGCTCATCGCGCAAGATGGGGGCGCATTCCAGGCGATGCTTTTGGCTTCGGCCTACCTGCTCATCAACTTTGTGCCCGGTAACTTGATTGAGCCCCGCGTAATGGGGCAGGCGCTTGGACTTTCTACCTTTGTGGCCTTTTTATCACTGGTGGTATGGGGTTGGATCTTTGGTGCGGCGGGAATGCTACTTTCGGTGATGCTGACAATGACGCTGAAAATTGCCTTGGACAGCCACCCGGAGACGCGCTGGATAGCTCGGTTATTAGGGCCTGGGAAGCAGCGCTTAAAAGATAGTCGAACACGTGATGCAAGCCTGCCGCCGTGGAAGCGCAGACATTAAACACAATACTACCGCCGACAGTGTCGGCGGTAGTTGCACTGGCTAGCTGCATTCATCAGGCGTTTTGTTCGATGAACTGCGACAGCTGTGATTTGGATTGCGCGCCAACCAGTGAAGCGACTTTGGTGCCGGACTTAAACAGCATCACGGTAGGTACGCCGCGCACACCTTGCTCAGCGGCAATTTCGGGAGCATCGTCTACATTGACGCTAACCACTTTCAAGTTATCCTGGCGTTCAGCAGCCACTTCATCAACAACCGGGGCCATTACTTTACACGGGCCACACCAAGGCGCCCAGAATTTCATTAGCACAGGCTGTTCAGCGTTGAGGACTTCTTGCTCAAAATTGGCGTTGGTAACATCAACATTATTAGCCATTTGCTTCTCCGTTTGCGTTGCTCTTACTGTTTCGTTGCCTCAAATGGAGCAACGGTCATTACGTGATCAATTGGCGCTTTTTCAGCGCGCCTTAATTTTTATCGCGCCGCATATTTGCCGCGATAAGCCGTGGGCAGATGTTAGCGGGCGCGAAGGTTGCTGGCAAATTTCTTGCAGGGTGAATTATCTGCACAGCAGAAATTAAAGGGTGCTGATGGGAAGATTTTTTTATAATATAAAAGTATTATTGAAGTGTTTTTTATTCTATCTGGTGCTGTAGAGTGCGACATCAGTACCGCTGAACGGCAAAAGTACTGTAGTGGCAGTGTACAGGTGTGCTTCAAGGCACGACCTACATGGATTTGTATAGAGAATAAATAAGGTGAGGGTATGAAGCTACAACAGCTACGCTATATCTGGGAAGTCAATCGACATAACTTGAATGTCTCAGCCACAGCGCAAAGTCTATTTACCTCACAGCCAGGGATCTCCAAACAAATTCGTTTGTTAGAAGACGAGCTTGGCGTTGAAATTTTTGCTCGCAGTGGCAAGCACCTAACCCGGGTGACGCCTGCCGGCCAATCGATTATCGATCTAGCCGGGCAAGTGCTACGCCTCGCCGAGAACATTAAGCAGGTGGCCCAGGAGCATAGCGATGAGCGTCGCGGCAGTTTGGCTATTGCCACCACTCATACTCAAGCTCGTTACGCACTGCCGCCTATTATCAGTGAATTTACCCTGAAGTATCCAGATGTGGCTCTGCATATGCAGCAAGGCACACCTAAGCAAATAGCCCAGATGGTCAGCGAAGGGCAGGCGGACTTCGCCATTGCCACCGAGTCGCTAGAGCTGTTTACCGATCTGGTGCTACTGCCATGTTATCGCTGGAACCGCTGCATATTGGTACCCAAAGGGCATCCTCTCGCTACTCTGCAGGGTCCGTTAACGCTTGAGGCGCTAGGTGAACACCCGATAGTCACCTACGTGTTCGGATTTACCGGCCGCTCTCAGTTAGACGATGCCTTCAAAGCTAAAGACTTAAAGCCTAATGTGGTGCTGACAGCCGCGGATGCGGATGTGATTAAAACCTACGTACGCCTGGGTATGGGAGTGGGTATTGTGGCCCACATGGCCGTCGATGAGGTGCTAGACGCTGATTTAGTGGTACTGGATGCCAGCCATTTATTTGCTAGCTCCACCACCAAGATCGGTATCCGTCGTGGCACCTTTATGCGCGGTTATATGTATGACTTTTTGGAGCGCTTTGCACCTCACTTAACCCGCGACCGTGTCGATGACGCACTATCGGCAGGCCCGCGTCATGAACAGTCTTTGTTCGATGATTTAGATCTGCCGGAGTATTAACCCGCGATAAGGGCGAATCAGTGCTGCAGATGCAGCCCGCATTCACGCTTCTCTTCCACCTTGGTAGGGTCGAAGTAGTCGAAGTTGTTGGGCAGGTTATGCGCCTGAAGGTACTGGTACATCTCTTTGGCGCTCCAATGCAGCAGCGGGGCGACTTTCAACAGCCCGTCGCTATTGCGGCTAATCGGCTGCATTTTTGCGCGCTCTGGGGTGTCTTCGGCACGCAGTGCGGTGAACCATACGTCGGGCTGCATTTCACGTAGCGCGCGCTCGAAAGGTTCAAGCTTTACTTCTTGAGTAAAGGCTGCGTGACGCGGGTCGTCGATGCCTGGCATATGGCCATCAAGCGCTTCGCGGTGGGCGCGAGTGCGGCGGGGCACAAAGCTGACGATATTCAGATTTAACTGGTTAATAACGTCGTCAGCGAATTGATAAGTGGCTTCTGTGTTATAGCCGCTGTCCATCCATACAATGGGAATATCCGGACGTACCTGGCTGACCATATGCAGGATCACCGCCTCAAAGGGGCGAAAGTTAGTGGTGCAAATAGGCCGTGCACCCTGGGCCAGCGCCCACTCAACTAAACCTTGGGGGGTGTTTGCGAAATCTCTATTAATCGCTGCAAGCTCTGAGGACATGCTGCCTCCTAATCGGGAATTAAATAGCGAGAGTTAAATAATACTGACTAGGCTACCAAACGGGAGGCAGTGAAACCCAATACCGTTTGGTTAGGCTTTTATATTCCTCTTGGTTTCAAGTAATAACTGCAATTTCATTACGCGGCGAGTAAATCGTCTCGCCGCCCTATAAATAACTCATTCGGTGATCGTCCACCTCTGGTCGCTCTGGGTCTGCTGTTCAGTCGATCCATAACAAACTGAACCTGCTCATCCGTCACCTTGCTTAAGTCTGTTCCCTTGGGGAAGTACTGGCGGATAAGGCCGTTGGTATTCTCATTGATCCCTCGTTCCCATGATGCATAAGGGTGGGCAAAATAAATATCCGCCTCCAGACCTTTCGCTATATCCTCGTGCCCAGAAAATTCAAGACCATTATCCAAGGTGATGGTTTTGATTCTGGCTTTGAGCGACGCCAAATGCTCAATCGCTGCAGCCGCCAGCAGGTCGGCTCTTTTGCCCGTCAGGCGAACAATGACCGTATACAGCGTCTTACGCTCAACCATCGTCAGCAGAACGCCCTTGCGACCCTTGCCGATGATCGTATCGCCTTCCCAGTCACCAATTCGGCTACGCCGGTCAACGACCGCAGGGCGCTCATCAATACTCACTCTGTTCTTGATCTTCCCTCGCCGATCATAGCTGCCATAGCGCTTGCGATAGGGCTTTGACGCTACCCGAAGATGCCTATACAAATCGCCACCGTTGGCCTTGTCTGCGTAAATCAACTGGTAAATCGTCTCGTGGTGCAGACATACGCCTGTGTGCCTTCTCAGGTAATCGGCAACCTGCTGCGGACTCAGCTCCTGACGAAGCAAGGTTTCTATCTCACCTCGCACCTCGTCCGTCACCTTCCGTGCCTTGTAGGCATCATGCCTCCTAGCGCTCGACAGCTTCTGTGCCTGCCCAGGCCGATAACCTCGAAGCCCTCTGTTACGGCGAAGCTCCCGGCTGATCGTGGACGGACTCCGCTCCATTTTCTCCGCTATCGCCAATTGGCTGTGGCCTGCTTTTTTTAGAATGTAAATCTGGTATCGTTCGTTTTCGGTCAGCTGGTTGTAGCTCATCAGTGCTTTTCTCTTGGTCGGGAGGAGCGCCGACTCTACCAGCTGGCCGCCCTCTTACCAATTGCACTTATTATCCGAAACCGCGCCTTTTTGATATAGAGCTTGCGCTGCTTATTCCAAAGCGCCAATTAAGTGGCGGATTTTATCCAGCGTCTCGGTGTACTCTTCCACCGCTTGAGAGTCTGCTACCAAGCCTCCGCCGCCCCATACATGCACTCTTCCCGCTTCAGCCACCATGGTGCGTATCGCAATTGACGTATCCATGCTACCGCGCACATCGACATAACCCAGGCTGCCGCAATAAACGCTGCGCTGGCAAGGTTCTAGTTCATCAATGATCTGCATGGCGCGAATTTTAGGTGCGCCGGTAATCGAGCCGCCGGGAAACGCCGCTTTTAGTAGTGCAAGTGGGGTGTGGTTATCGGCCAGTGCTCCCTGCACCACGCTAACTAGGTGATGCACATTGGGGTAGCTTTCTAAGCGGCACAGCTGCGGCACGCGGATAGAGCCAGGTTGGCAGACACGGCCCAAATCGTTGCGCAGTAAATCGACGATCATCACATTTTCAGCACGATCTTTGCTGCTGCTTAATAGCTGCTCAGCCAGTGTTTGATCTGCTTCAGGTGTCGTGCCACGTGGGCGAGTGCCCTTAATCGGCCATGTCTCGACCTCGCGGTTGCGGCACTGAAGAAACCGTTCTGGTGAAAGCGAGAGCACGGCCTTGTCATCCCAGGCCATAAAGCCGGAAAAAGGCGTGGGTGTCGCTTCACGCAGTTGCAGGTACGCCTGCCACTCATCACCTTGGTAGTCGGCGTAAAAGCGCTGGGCGAGATTGATTTGATAGCAATCGCCGGCGCGTATATAGCGCTGCACGGCGTTAAACCGTGTGACGTACTGAGCCTGGCTAAGCTCGCTCTGAAAGGTACTGGTTAGCGTAAACGAGCGAGGCTGGGGCGGTGCCAGAGCAAGCCACTCTTGCACTTGCTGGCGACGTTCTGGAGTAGCCATTAACCACGCTTGCTGGGTCACGTGGTCCAGGGTGATGCACCAGTCATAAAGCCCTAAACGGGCTTGTGGTAGTGATACCGGGCGCGTTTGTTCACTCGGGATTGATAAGGTTTTACGGCCTAAATCGTAGCCCCAGTAGCCAATTAACCCACCTAAAAAAGGCAGTTCACTGGTCTCTTTAGGGATATCCAACTGATCCAGTAACCACTGCTGCAGCGCAAACGTATCGTTGCTGAGATGTGCCGGGGGGCTAAGCTGCGTTGAGACAATCTGCAGTTGGCCAGCGTTAGTGACTTCGAGCGTCGCCAGGGGGTCGCTGCTAATAATGTCAAAACGGCCGGTAGCGACAGGGCGACCGCTGTCGAGCAGTACTGCACCAGGCCTTTCACGCAGGCAGGCGAAAATCCCCAAGGGGTCGGATGAATAGGGCAGGGCAGTTATCGTCAACGCCTGGGTCATTAAGCACTCGCCTAGCCAGTAAAAGGCGTGCCATTTTAGAGGGGCTAGGGCAATCACACCAGCACTACGCTTCGACGCCTTTCTCACGCACAGTCTAGCAGGCAGCATGACGCACAATAACAGCTTGATTGTTGACAGGTTGAGTTTTGTTGCCCCTGCTAATACAACGAAAGGTGAACAAAATCGGCTAACATGGCTAGTTGACGGTTCAATTAGCACGCGCTAGAGTTTGGTTACTTTTCAATTGTCGACAATTAATCATGGCTTCTCTTGCTACTTCTCCATTAAACGCTACTGAAAACGGTGCTACTGAAAATCCGTCCGAAGCGACGGCTCCCGAAGTACGCACGCTCGCGGAGCGGGTATTCCATCAGTTGCAGGATGCTATCGTGCGCGGTGAGCTTGCTCCTGGTAGCAAAATTACTGAGCCGGGATTATCTAAAACCTACGGTATTTCGCGTGGGCCATTGCGCGAAGCAATGCGACGGCTGGAAGCGCACCGTTTGATTGAGCGTGTTCCGCATGTCGGTGCGCGTGTTGTGCAGCTATCGATGAAGGAGTTACTAGAGCTTTTTGATTTACGGGAAGCCTTGGAAAGCATGGCCGCCCGGCTGGCGGCCGAGCATATGTCGCCGGAAGAGGTTCAGGGCTTACGCGCTGTACTGGCGCTGCACGAAGGCCAGGCCGATCTAAAGCGCGGCGAAGCTTATTATCAGCGTGAAGGCGATCTCGATTTTCACTACTGTATTGTCCAGGGCAGCCACAACAAGATGCTAATGAATCTGCTGTGTGACGATCTCTACTACTTAGTACGCCTTTACCGCACCCAGTTTAGTGCTAGCGGCACGCGACCACAGCGCGCCTTTGTGGAACATCATCGCATTGTCGATGCCATTGAAGCGGGGGATTCGGAACTGGCTGAGCTTCTAATGCGCCGCCATGTTAGCGCTTCCCGCACCAATGTGGCCGATCGCTACGCGGCGGCCCTTGAACAAACAGCATCTACCTCAAACAGTTAAAACATAACTAAAAATTAGTAACAGGAGAAACGTCCCATGTCCCAGATGACTCCCGGCGCCCGCTTTCGGGCCGCGCTTGAGGCCAACCGCCCGCTACCCATCTTAGGCACCATTAACGCCTACACCGCGCTAATGGCTGACAAGGTGGGCCATCAAGCGATTTACCTCTCCGGTGGCGGGGTGGCCAATGCCTCGTTCGGCTTGCCGGATCTGGGCATGACGACCATGAATGATGTGGTGGAAGATGCCCACCGTATCTGCGCCGCCACCGAGCTGCCGCTGCTGGTAGATATCGACACCGGCTGGGGCGGTGCTTTCAATATCGCGCGTACCGTAAAAGAGATGCAGCGCGCTGGCGTAGCCGCGGTGCATATGGAAGACCAGGTGGCGCAAAAGCGCTGTGGTCACCGCCCCAATAAGGCGATTGTCTCCCAGCAGGAGATGGTCGACCGCATTAAAGCGGCGGCGGATGCCAAAATCGATCCCGATTTCTATCTGATTGCCCGCACCGATGCGTTTCAAAAAGAGGGCCTCGATGCGGCCATTGAACGCGCCAACGCCTGTGTCGAAGCGGGGGCAGATGCCATTTTTGCCGAAGCGGTGCACACCCTGGATGATTACAAAGCCTTCTGTGAACGCGTCAATGCGCCGATTTTGGCTAACATCACCGAGTTTGGCGCAACGCCACTATTCACCCAGCAGGAGCTTGGCGAGGTGGGCTGCCGTATGGTGCTTTACCCGCTCTCCGCGTTCCGCGCTATGAACGCTGCGGCGCTGCAGGTCTATCAAAGCATCCTCGACAACGGCCACCAAAAAGACGTCGTGCCTATCATGCAGACCCGCGACGAGCTCTACGACTTTCTCAACTACCACGACTTTGAGCAGAAGCTGGACGCGCTGTTTGCTGAAAAAGGCGATGACCAGTAAACCAAGCGCCAGCTTAACGTACGCCTATATTTGAAAGACACAATTTAAAATAAAAGCAGTAATAGGAGACACACCATGGCTGATAAACCCGTGACAGGTGCAGGACTGCGTGGCCAGAGCGCTGGTTCCACCGCGCTGTGTACGGTAGGCAAAACAGGCTCAGGCTTAACCTACCGTGGCTTTGATATCAAAGAGTTAGCTGAAAAAGCCAAGTTTGAAGAAGTTGCTTACCTGCTATTAAAGGGCAAGTTGCCTAATCAGGGTGAGCTAGATCACTACATCAGCAAGCTCAAAAGCCTGCGCGGCTTGCCCGATGCGCTGAAAACGGTGCTTGAGCAAATCCCCAAAGACGCTCACCCGATGGACGTAATGCGCACCGGTACCTCAATGCTGGGCAATCTCGAAACCGAGGAGAATTTTGATCAGCAACAAGATGTTGCGGATCGGCTGCTAGCGGTGCTGCCGTCGATTATTTGCTACTGGTACCGCTTCTCTCACGACGGCGTACGCGTCGATACCGAAACGGATGACGACTCGGTAGGCGGCCACTTCTTGAATATGCTGCGCGGCGAGCCCGCCTCTGAACTGCATGCGCGGGTAATGAACGTATCGCTGATTCTCTACGCCGAGCATGAGTTCAACGCTTCTACCTTTACCGCCCGAGTCTGTGCCTCGACGCTTTCCGATATGCACTCCTGCGTGACCGGGGCGATTGGCTCGCTGCGCGGCCCGCTGCACGGCGGCGCTAACGAAGCGGCGATGGCGATGATCGAGGATTGGCAGTCGCCGGAAGAAGCCGAGAGCAAGATTATGGGCATGCTCGAGCGCAAAGATAAAATCATGGGCTTCGGTCACGCGATTTATCGCGAGTCCGACCCGCGCAACGCCATTATCAAACACTGGTCCAAAAAGCTGGCTGACGATGTTGGCGACAAGGTGCTCTACCCGGTTTCAGAGCGTGTTGAAGACGTCATGTGGAGAGAAAAGAAGCTGTTCTGTAACGCTGATTTCTTCCACGCTAGCGCTTATCACTTTATGGATATTCCCACTAAACTGTTCACGCCGATTTTTGTTATGTCGCGGCTAACGGGTTGGGCGGCCCACGTGTTTGAGCAGCGCGCCAATAACCGCATTATTCGCCCCAGCGCCGATTACACGGGTCCCGAGAAGAGCGAGTGGGTACCCATTGAGGAGCGCCGCTAAACGTTACCTCCCGGCAGCTGCGGCTGCCGGATGTTGCCTCCCTCCTTCGTGCCCCTGTCTTGCTAATTGAATAGACAAGAGCCCTGCACAGCGTTATTACCAAGAGTGCGCCTGCTATGAATACCCTTTACCGTAAACCGCTGCCTGGCACAGAGCTTGAGTATTTTGATGCTCGTGAGGCGGTGGAAGATATCCAGCTCGGTGCTTATGCACAGTTGCCTTACACTTCACGCGTACTGGCGGAGCAATTAGTGCGCCGTTGCGATCCTGAGCTGCTCACCGATGCGCTAAAACAGCTAATCGAGCGTAAGAGCGATCTGGATTTCCCCTGGTACCCCGCCCGTGTCGTTTGTCATGACATCCTGGGCCAAACCGCGCTGGTGGATCTTGCCGGTCTGCGTGATGCCATTGCTGAAAAGGGTGGCGACCCCGCCAAGGTCAACCCCGTGGTGCCGACTCAGCTGATTGTCGACCACTCGCTGGCGGTGGAGCACGCAGGTTCGGAAGAGGGCGCCTTTGAAAAAAACCGCGCCATTGAAGATCGCCGCAACGATGACCGTTTCCACTTTATCAACTGGACGAAGACGGCCTTTGAGAACGTCGATGTGATTCCCCCCGGTAACGGCATCATGCACCAGATCAATCTGGAGAAAATGTCGCCGGTAGTACAGAACCGCGATGGCATTGCCTACCCAGACACCTGTGTGGGCACCGATAGCCACACGCCGATGGTCGATGCTTTAGGTGTCATCTCAGTGGGTGTGGGCGGCTTAGAGGCCGAAAGCGTGATGTTGGGACGCGCCTCCATGATGCGCCTGCCGGATATCGTTGGCGTGGAGCTGACCGGCAAGCTGCAGCCTGGCATTACCGGCACCGACATGGTGTTGGCGATTACCGAATTCCTGCGCAAAGAGCGCGTGGTAGGCGCTTATCTTGAGTTTTACGGCGAAGGCGCTGACGCGCTGACCGTGGGTGATCGCGCGACTATCTCCAACATGACCCCCGAATACGGTGCCACGGCGGCGATGTTCTATATCGACGGTCAAACCATCGATTACCTGAAAATCACCGGCCGCGAAGATGAGCAGGTAGCGCTGGTGGAAACCTATGCCAAGCACACTGGTCTCTGGGCGGATAGCTTGACCGAAGTTACCTACGAGCGGGTACTGACCTTTGATCTCTCTTCAGTCACTCGCACCCTGGCAGGGCCTTCAAACCCTCACGCCCATTTGCCTACCTCAGAGCTTGCCCAGCGCGGTATTGCCGTGGGCCTTGAGGCGGCTCAAGCGGAAGAGAAAGCCGGTAAAATGCCCGATGGTGCGGTCATCATCGCGGCCATCACCAGCTGTACCAATACTTCAAATCCACGCAATATGGTGGCGGCGGGACTGATTGCCCGTAATGCCAACCGGCTGGGTTTGCTACGCAAGCCGTGGGTAAAGTCGTCGCTGGCGCCGGGTTCGAAAACGGTCAAGATGTACCTGGAAGAAGCCGGACTGATGAGCGAACTGGAAGATCTCGGCTTTGGTGTGGTGGCTTACGCCTGCACCACCTGCAACGGGATGTCCGGGGCACTGGATCCTAAAATCCAGCAGGAGATTATTGAGCGTGACCTCTACGCCACGGCGGTACTTTCCGGCAACCGCAACTTCGATGGGCGGATTCACCCCCACGCCCAGCAGGCTTTTTTAGCGTCACCGCCCCTGGTGGTTGCGTATGCCATTGCGGGCACGATTCGCTTTGATATTGAGAAAGACGCCCTGGGGGTGGACCAGGCGGGTAATCCCGTTACCTTGAAGGATATTTGGCCCGCCGATGAAGAGATTGATGCGATTGTCAAAGCGTCGGTGAAGCCCGAGCAGTTCCGCCAAACCTATATCCCCATGTTCGACCTGGACAAGGGCGCCCGCGCCCAGGTGAGTCCGCTGTATGACTGGCGGCCCCAGAGTACCTATATCCGTCGTCCGCCCTACTGGGAGGGCAATATGGCCAAAGAGCGTACCCTTAAAGGTATGCGGCCGCTGGCGATTTTGCCGGACAATATCACTACCGATCACCTATCGCCCTCTAACGCGATTCAGTTGAACAGCGCGGCGGGCGAGTACCTGGATAAAATGGGCGTGCCGGAGGAGGACTTCAACTCTTACGCCACCCACCGTGGTGATCACCTCACCGCCCAGCGGGCGACCTTCGCCAATCCCAAGCTATTTAACGAGATGGTTCGCGATGCCGATGGCAACGTAAAGCAGGGCTCGCTGGCGCGGGTAGAGCCTGAAGGCGAAGTGACCCGCATGTGGGAAGCCATCGAAACCTATATGGCCCGCAAGCAGCCGCTGATTATTATTGCCGGAGCTGATTACGGCCAGGGCTCTTCTCGGGATTGGGCCGCTAAAGGCGTGGCGCTGGCGGGCGTTGAGGCAATTGCCGCGGAAGGCTTTGAGCGCATTCACCGTACCAACTTAATTGGCATGGGCGTTATGCCGCTGGAGTTTGAGCCGGGTACCACGCGCAGGACATTAGCCCTGGATGGCACCGAAACTTACGATGTGGAAGGCGCTGTTTCGCCGGGGGCAATGCTGACGCTGGTGATCCAGCGTCAAAACGGTGACAGCGAGCGGGTTGCCGTGAAGTGCCGTTTGGATACTGCCGAGGAGGTGTCGATTTACACCGCCGGCGGCGTACTGCAGCGCTTTGCTCAGGACTTTCTTGAATCCACCGCGGCGTAGACCCACCGAAACGTAGCCGGAGATAACGTTCATGCCTTATGCCCCTCAGATTAAAATTCCCGCTACCTATATGCGTGGCGGCACCAGTAAGGGTGTGTTTTTTAAGCTCAGCGATTTACCCGAAGTGGCTCAGCAGGCTGGCGTCGCGCGGGATCAACTGTTACTGCGGGTGATTGGCAGCCCCGACCCCTATGAAAAACAGATTGATGGCATGGGGGCGGCGACCTCCAGCACCAGTAAAACGGTAATACTGTCCAAAAGTGAGTCCGCCGACCACGATGTGGATTACCTGTTTGGCCAGGTGTCCATTGATAAGCCCTATGTGGATTGGAGTGGTAACTGCGGCAATCTTTCAGCGGCGGTCGGTCCTTTCGCGATTACCAATGGATTGGTCGACCCGGCCCGCATCCCAGAAAATGGGGTGGTCGAGGTGCGCATTTGGCAGGTGAATATTCAGAAAACCATCGTGTCGCGGGTGCCTATCGTCAATCACGAAGTGCAGGAAACCGGCGATTTTGAGCTAGACGGGGTAACCTTTCCCGCCGCCGAAATTCCGGTGGCCTTTATGGACCCGGCTGATGGCGAAGGGGCTATTTTTCCTACCGGAAATCTGGTCGATGAGCTTGAGGTGCCCGGTGTGGGCACGCTAAAAGCCACTATGATCAACGCTGGTATTCCCACGCTGTTTATTAACGCCGCCGATATTGGTTACACCGGCTGCGAGCTGCAAGATGTGATCAATGGCGATAGCAAAGCGCTGGCGATGTTTGAAACTATTCGTGCCCACGGCGCTGTGCGTATGGGGCTGATCAGTGACATCAACGAAGCCGCCAATCGTCAGCACACGCCCAAAGTCGCGTTCGTAGGTCCACCGGTGGATTACCTCTCATCGAGTGGTAAAGGCGTAAAGGCTGCTGACAATGACTTGGTAGTACGGGCGCTCTCCATGGGCAAATTGCACCACGCCATGATGGGCACCGCCGCGGTGGCTATTGCTGCCGCCGCGGCCATCGAAGGCACGCTGGTGAACCTGGCGGCGGGTGGTGGTAAACGTAATGCCGTCACCTTTGGTCACCCGTCGGGTAGCCTGCGGGTGGGAGCAGAAGCAAACCTGATAGAGGGGCGCTGGCATATCGAGCAGGCGGTGATGAGCCGCAGCGCTCGAGTATTGATGGAGGGGGTTGTGAGAGTGCCTAGCGATAGCTTTTAGGAGGCGTTTCTTGGGCCATACTGAGTAGGTGATTCAACAGCAGGAGAGAGCACTATGATGTCTTCAAGACCGTCCTCAAGACCGTCTTCAAAATCGTCTGCCCGATCATCCGCCACATCCGAAGCCAACGAACGCCCGGATTATGATCCTGAACTACAGGCCATTGCCGACTACGTCCTCAACTATCAGGTAGAGTCTCAAGAGGCATTGGAAACCGCCCGCTACTGCTTGATGGATACGCTCGGTTGCGGGCTATTGGCACTGCGCTTTCCCGAGTGCACCAAGCACCTGGGGCCGATAGTGGAAGGCACGCTGGTGC
Source organism: Halomonas sp. H2 (assembly GCF_050215315.1). Classification (GTDB taxonomy): domain Bacteria; phylum Pseudomonadota; class Gammaproteobacteria; order Pseudomonadales; family Halomonadaceae; genus Vreelandella. Next base: position 2,477,116 of record NZ_CP189760.1, on the reverse strand, counting down.
CGTTTGGAGCGCGAGTGCCGGGCACTTCGCTGCGCCTTGACCCGGTTAAGGCGGCGTGGGATATCGGCTGTATTATCCGCTGGTTGGATTATAACGACACCTGGCTTGCCGCTGAGTGGGGTCACCCTTCCGATAATCTGGGTGGGATACTCGCTGTGGCTGATCATCTCTCCCAGCGGCGGGTCGCCCAAGGCGAATCGCCGCTGGTGATGCGTGATGTTCTTGAGGCGATGATCATGGCTCATGAAATTCAAGGCGTGCTGGCGCTGGAAAACAGCTTTAACCGCGTTGGCCTTGATCACGTGGTACTGGTGAAAGTTGCGTCTACCGCGGTGGCCGCCAAGCTGATGGGCGCCAATCGCGAGCAGTTACTTTCGGCGCTCTCCCACGCCTGGGTGGATGGCCAGAGCCTGCGCACCTACCGCCATGCGCCCAACGCCGGGTCGCGTAAAAGCTGGGCCGCGGGCGATGCAACTTCGCGGGGAGTGCGCTTGGCCGATATTGCCCTGCGCGGTGAAATGGGCATTCCCAGCGCGCTGTCGGCGCCCCAGTGGGGGTTCTACGATGTGCTGTTTAGCCATGCCAATAAGGATTTGAGTCTCAAGCCCGAAACTGATCGCCGCCTACGCTTTCAGCGCGAGTTCGGCAGCTACGTGATGGAGAATATTCTATTTAAGATCTCCTTCCCCGCTGAGTTTCACGCCCAAACGGCTTGCGAAGCGGCCGTGACGCTGCACCCGCAGGTGGAAGACCGCTTGGCTGAAATCGATAAAATCGTACTGACGACTCACGACTCGGCCATTCGGATTATTTCCAAAACTGGCGCACTCGCCAATCCGGCGGATCGTGACCACTGCTTACAGTATATGACCGCCGTGCCGCTTATTTTTGGTGCGCTTACTGCCGATCACTACGAAGACCGCTTTCATGCGGCTCATCCGCTAATCGATGAGCTGCGCGGCAAAATGGTGGTAGCAGAAGATGCCGAGTATTCGGCGGCTTACCACGACCCTGACAAGCGCTCCATCGCTAATGCAGTCCAGGTGTTTTTCACTGATGGCAGTGCGACAGATAAAGTCGCGGTGGAGTACCCAGTGGGTCACCGGCGTCGCCGAGAAGAAGGTATGCCGTTATTAGTTGAAAAGTTTGAGTGTCATTTAGCGACACGGTTTCCGGCAGGGCGTTGCCAAACAGTTGCGGAGTTATGTAGCCAGCAGGCAACGCTGGAAGAGCTGGCGGTACATAAATTTATGGATCTCTGGGTGATTTAAGAAGCGCTACAATAAACACCCGGAGCGCTTAAGCGCTACCGGGCTGTGGCGGGTTGCAGGAGGGTTAATCTTCAAACGCTACTTGATCGAGCATGCGATCAATGGTGGTGGGCCCAATACCATTGACGCGTTCAAGATCCTCGGCGCTTTCAAACGCGCCATTGGTTTCGCGCTCTTCAATAAGTGCTTCCGCTCGGCTGGGGCCAATACCCGGTAGCTCAGCTAACAGCTCAGCATCCGCAGTATTGACGTTGATAGGTGCTACCTCTTGAGCCAGTACGCCGCTGGAAAGTCCCAAGCTTACGCTAAGTAACAATGCAGCTAAAATGCCTTTAAGTGTCATGTTCATCCTCGTAATCCTTATTAATAGCAGTTATTAACGAAGGTTGAGTGCGCGAGGTTCAAGAGTAAGTGCTACTTATGCCTTAGGTGACATAAGCAATAAGAACGACGCAACATAACTAACTTAGCTTCATAGCGTGGACGATTATGTCAGTGATGTATGACAGTCATTGTAAGTTTTTCGCTATAGAGGCATGGTAAATAGCTTACATAGGGAGGGGGCGAGAAGAGGTGTGAGACTGATATAATGCCTGAAAATGCACTTGGAGCGATGTTGTGGCCACTGATTCCCCAATTATTATTGCGCTTGATTACCCTTCGCTAGACGCCGCGCTGTGCATGGCAGATCAGTTAGACCCTGCTCGCTGCCGCGTTAAGGTTGGCAAAGAGTTATTCACCCGGAGCGGTCCCGCCGTGCTGGAAGCACTGCATGGCAGAGGGTTTGAGGTGTTTTTAGATCTCAAATTTCACGATATTCCCAATACCGTTGCTAGCGCAGTGCAGGCGGCGGCGGAGCAGGGCGTATGGATGGTCAATGTGCATGCCAGCGGTGGGCGGCGGATGATGGAAGCGGCCGTTCAACGCCTGGATCAACACGCCTTAACGACCCGCTTGATCGCCGTTACTGTGTTAACCAGCATGCAGGCCGACGACCTAGCTGGTGTTGGCATCAATGCGCCGTTGGCTGAACACGTAGAGCGCTTGGCGCTGCTGGCAAAGCAGAGTGGTTTACACGGCGTGGTATGTTCGGCCCAGGAGTCGGCGCAGCTTAACGCAGCGTGTGGAGAGTCGTTCTTGAAAGTGACTCCCGGTATTCGCCCAAGCTTTGCGGTCGCTAATGATCAGCAGCGGATTATGACCCCCAGCGAAGCCATTCGGGCGGGTAGCAGCCATTTAGTGATTGGTCGCCCTGTGACTCAGGCCTCAGACCCTATGGTGGCGCTTGCGGCGATTGAAGCCGAGTTAGCGTAAAAATGGCCGGTTAGTGGTGCCGGTTATTCCCCCTCTACGCCAATCACCGGTTTAATCGTGCCCCAGTAGCGGCAACTGGGGCATTGCCACTGCAGGGCGTCGCTGGCAAAGCCACAGCGTTGGCAGCGGTGGCGGGTTCTATTAATCAGCAGTGCATCGGTATGGTGTTTGAGTAGCAGCAGGCGCGTATCGGGAGAGGACTTTCCGCCTAGTCGCTGGCTTTCAATATACAGGTCGATCAAGTGATCCAGCCCACCCAAGCTTGGCACTGCACGTAAGCGGTCGCCGATTAACTCAATCGCTTTATCGACACCTTCACGCTGATGAACCAGCTGGCCCAGGGCAATAATGGTGCTGGTATAAGGCGCTAGTTGCAGCAGGCGGTAAAGATGGGCTTCATAGCCTGCTTCATTATCACTGCGTAAATAAGCACGCTTAAGGGCCGGCAGCATAGTGGGTATGTGGGCGATGTCCTGCTGCGGAATATTGTCGAGTCGCGCAATCGCGCGAGTATAGTGGCCGTTATCCATCTCAAGTTCGGCCAGTTGCAGTGTGGCGCGAACACAGTTCTCATCCCATTGCAGGGCTTTTTTAAGGTGCTTTTTAGCCAGCGGTCGACTGGCCTCGCTAATTTCCTCTAACGCCAGTTCGCATAGCCAATGGGCCGCGGGTCGGCGCATCTTAGGGTACTGTTTTAGCAGCGGCTGGATAACGTCGAGGGCTTGCTGCCACGCTTTTTCGCGCTCTAATAAATCAATGAGCAGTTGTTTGGCGGCATAGCGGTGATCATTATCACCGCTGTTTTCGAGCAGCGTATTGAGTAGCCGCTGCGCGCGGTCATGAACACCCAGCGCCATAAAGTCGCGGGCAAGCTCTAGCTGGATTTGTTCGTTGGTAGGTTGCGATAGAGCGGGGCGTGCTAATAGGTTTTGATGGATGCTGACCGCTTTGTCGGCCTCACCCCGGGCGCGAAACAGTTTGCCAAGGGCAATGTGGGTATCCACCGTATCGCTATTAACGGCTAGCACGCTGATAAAGGTATTGATCGCCTCGTCGGGCTGCTCGTTAAGCAGGTAGTTAAGCCCGACGAAGTAATCTCGAGACGGCACCTGAGAGGCCGCCGCAGGAGGTTGAGAGCGATATCGGCGGCGTAGAGCTTGGCGGTAGCCGAGCCCGTAACCGATGGCAATGGCAGCCAACAGTACGCTTAGCAGCGCGACATCTAGCATTTATGCCAGTTCCTTGAACTCCTGGGTGCGCAGGCTATCCAGCTCTTTGCGCTGCTGCTTGTTATGCCGCTGGCTGCGGGCCAGTGTGGCCTTTAATCGCAAGTAGACACCTAACATGGCGAGCATGCCTAGCAGAACGCCAAAAACCAGCGTTGCCAGCAGCCATACGGAAAGTGACACAGCCGGCAGCTCCAGCCAAATCAGGTTCAAGGCAATAGTTTGCTGATTATTAACGGCAAACAGAATACCTACCAGCACTACTATCAGCAAAATAACGGCCAGAATCAGGCCTTTAATCCAACGCATGTGAGTTTCCTAGTCAGTGACGTTCACGGTAGCGCTATTGTGTACGACTCGGGCGGCGACGTCATCCCACACAAAGTCGGATAATCCTAATAGTGGCGTTTTAATAGCCAAGTGCCCGACTAGCATCAACCTGTTCACGTAGCTCTTTGCCCGGTTTAAAGTGCGGTACATACTTGCCTTCTAGGTCGACCGCATCGCCTGTTTTAGGATTGCGGCCTACTCGCGGCTCTCGGTAGTGCAGTGAAAAGCTGCCGAAACCCCGGATCTCAACGCGGCCGCCGCTAGAAAGGGCATCGGTCATATCGTCAAGAATAATACGTACCGCCGTTTCAACATCTTTGGCGGACAACTCCGGCTGACGCATCGCAATTTGTTCGATTAATTCTGATTTAGTCATCGGTTGGCTCCCAGCGAACATTGAAGGCCGTAACGCGCTCTCGACCTCGCTAATATCAAATTCAGCATACTGCTCAATTAAGCATAAAACAATTCAGATAAAACAAGGTTCTAGACTGATTAACAGCATAGGCGAAGGTGGGCGCTGGCGCGACCCTGTGTCTTAGGTATACTGGCTTCTCATTTATTTAATTGGAGCGGCTGACGTTGAACGACGATAATTCCCCAGCAGCCATTTTGCGTAAGCGGCTTTACTGGCACTCCCGGCGCGGTATGTGGGAGCTAGACCTGCTGCTGATTCCTTTTCTCGAGCAGCGTTTCGATGATCTCAGCGAAGCAGATCAGTTGGCGTACCAGCAATTAATCGAAGGTGAAGACCAGGATTTATTCGTATGGCTGATGCATCGGGAGTGGCCATCGGAACCCAGCCAGCGGCGTATCGTAAAGATGATAGTTGAGCATGCTGAAACCACCGATAATTCTGCCTATCGCACCCTCTAAGCAGTGGCAGCTAACACAATGTTGTCTGTTGATTGGGCTAGCGGCGCTCAGCTATTGGGTGGCAGGTGAGCTAGCCCTATTGGCAACGTTGGTATTGGGCGCTGTGATTGGCTGGCATGCCTATACTCGCCAGCCTAAGGGAGTGCTTTCGCTAACCGCGACAGGAACACTGTTTCAAGGCCGCTGGCTGATGTCTGGTGGTGCGCTTAGTGAAGAGTTTCAAGTGCGCTGTGACTATTTAGGGCCGTGGTTAATCGGGCTTTATGTCGGTCAGCAGCGGATCTGGTTATGGCCAGACAGTGTGTCTACGCAGCACTTGCGCGAAGTGCGCAAGTTATTTCATCAACCTGGTCGGTAGCTCTGCGTCCTATTCTCTGTCTTGTAAATCTTTTAAGGATACCGTCGAGGCCGTGGCTATTGGCTGTTGCTGCGGCCAATCGTTGGTGAAGTGCAGGCCGCGAGACTCATGGCGTCCCTGAGCCGCTAGTACCGTTAACTGCGCTAATTGCAGTGCTTGATGTAAACGATTGCCTTCCGGGTTGGACATTGCCCCCTCTGTCTCTCCCAGTGTATTTAGCAGCACTTTTAACTGCTCGAGTGCGGCATTGAGACTGGCCGCGCTGCGTACAATGGAGACGTGCTGGCTCATGGTGGACCGCATGCGCTGGCGAATATCGTTGAGGAGGGCTGTAGATATGTCAGCGCTCTCAGTCTGGGCTGGAGGCTGTACTTCGTCACATGGCGTGTGGCCGCTTGGTTTGTGCACGTCCATCAACAGCGCTTGGGCACAGCTGCGCGCAAACACTAAACACTCTAACAGTGAGTTGCTGGCCATTCGGTTGGCGCCGTGTAGGCCCGTGCAGGCCGTTTCACCGATAGCATAGAGGTTGGCAACGTCGGTGGCGCCTTGCAGATTGGTGGCGACGCCGCCGCAGCTATAGTGGGCAGCAGGCACCACGGGAATGGCTTGTTGGGTAATATCAATGCCGCGGGCGGTGCAGTGCGCCAAAATAGTCGGAAAGTGGTGGCGAATCGCCGTTTCACCTAAATGTTGAATATCCAACCAGACATGCCCCAGGGTGCCGCGCTGTATCTCCGCGTCGATGGCGCGAGCCACGATATCGCGAGGAGCCAACTCAGCGCGCTGATCCAGCGCGAGCATAAAGCGTTGCCCCGACTCGTTAAGCAGATGTCCGCCTTCTCCGCGCACCGCCTCACTAATTAAAAATGCCGGTCCTTCGGGGTCAAATAGGCAGGTCGGATGAAACTGCTGAAACTCAAGGTTCATCAGCCGGGCGCCTAGCTCGGCAGCCATCATCATGCCTTCACCGCTGCTTGGTGCGGGCGTCGTAGTGTGGCGGTAAAGGCCGCTTGCGCCGCCAGTGGCCAGCACCGTATAACGCGCCGTCAGCGAGTGCCAGTGGTGGTTAGTATCACTGCCATAGGCACCGCAGCAGGTGCCTTGGTTATCCTGCAACAAGCCAATCACGGTAAGGTCATTGCGCTGCGTAATGTTGGGGTGCTGCGCCACTCTGTTTAATAGGGTATCTACCACCGCCCGGCCAGTGGCATCGTCGGCGTGGATGATGCGGCGGGCATTGTGCCCGCCTTCACGGGTCAGGTGGTAAGGGTAGCGCGCGCTGGGGTCTGTCTCTGGCGTAAAGGGCACGCCATTATCAATCAGCCACTGAATGGCAGCGGGGCCATGGGTAACGGTAAAGCGAACCGCTTCTACATCGCATAGCCCATCGCCAGCAATCAGCGTGTCGTTGATATGCGCTTCGAGATCGTCATCTGGGGAGAGAACGGCTGCTATGCCGCCTTGTGCCCAGCGGCTAGCGCCCTGGTCATCTTGCGCGGGGCGAACCAGCGTCACTGACATATGGTCAGCAATTTCCAGGGCAAGAGTTAATCCCGCTACCCCTCCGCCAATGATAAGTGCGTCGGTTGTTGGCGTGGTCATGGTGACCGCTCTCTGGTCATGGTGACCGCTCTTTGGTCATGGTGCCCGCTCCTTATTTGAGGCAGGCATGATAGCTTGACGATTAGTGATTAGCGATATTGGAATGCAAAAAAAGCGCATAAGTATGCACTAATAGGATGAATACAAAGAGTAGGGAGAACGCCAAGAGGAGGTAAGCCACATGAAAATGAAACGTTAGATTTCAAAAGCTTGAAATGGTGCCCGGAGCCGGACTTGAACCGGCACGGGGTTGCCCCCGAGAGATTTTAAGTCTCTTGCGTCTACCGATTTCGCCATCCGGGCAAAACATCGCAATGTTGTTTCAAAACAAGTCGCTTAAAACATCATCGCTGCGCTAAAAAGTGGAGGCTGGAGTCGGAATCGAACCGGCGTGCACGGAGTTGCAGTCCGCTGCATAACCACTCTGCCATCCAGCCTCAAGAGTCGTTGGAGCGGGAAAGGAGATTCGAACTCCCGACCCTCGCCTTGGCAAGGCGATGCTCTACCACTGAGCTATTCCCGCTCGACTCGAGGGCGAATTATACGGATCACCGCCGAGTTGTCAATCAATCAATTGGTAAGGCATTCTTTATTTATTTACAGCAGCTTACATGGAGCGGCTAAGATGCGGCCAAGCAGCTTTCAAGTATTGGATCATTGACCAGAGCGTTAGCAGAGCGGCGGCATACAGCACGACAACCCCCAGCAGCGCGAATTCATGCATGGGTGGTATTGCCAGCAAGATTAGCAGTGACACCATTTGCAGCGTTGTCTTTAGCTTGCCTACCCATGAAACAGCGACCATGCCGCGTTTGCCCATTTCCGCCATCCATTCACGCAGCGCCGAAATGACAATTTCCCGGCCAATAATGACCAGCGCAGGCAGTGTTAGCACTAGCGTGTCATAACGCTCAATCAGTAACGCCAGTGCCACGACGACCATAAGCTTGTCGGCCACCGGGTCTAAAAATGCGCCAAAAGGCGTTGATTGATTCCAGCGGCGCGCTAAATAGCCATCTAGCCAGTCGGTAATGGAGGCTAACGCAAATAAACCTGCTGCCACGGGCATGCTCCAACTGAAAGGCAGATAAAACAGCACTACCAGCAGCGGAATGAAGGCGATTCTCGCCAGGGTCAGTATGTTGGGTATATTCATCGCAGAGAGCGATCCTTGCCGGAAAATCAGAGGATTCGAAGTGTCTGGGGATCATTCTATCCCCCTTGGCCGATAGCATCCATGCCAAGAGGGTTTTTATCCGTTGAGTGCCCGGTAAATACTTTCAGCTAACGAGGCATTGATGCCGGGAACGCGGGCGAGTTCATCGCGGCTGGCTTTTTGTACTCCCTGCAGGCCGCCAAAAAAGCGCAGCAGCTCTCGCCGTCGTTTGGGGCCAATGCCGGGGATCTCTTGCAAGGTGGAGGTGCGCCTCGCTTTGTCGCGTTGAGCTCGGTGGCCGGCGATGGCAAAACGGTGAGACTCATCGCGAATGTGCTGGATCAAATGCAGCGCGGGAGAGGCGGGGTCCAGATCAAGTGGATTGTCAGCAGTCTCGACAAACAGGCTTTCCAGCCCCGCCTTGCGGGTTGTGCCTTTAGCAACGCCGAGTAGCAGGATATTGCTGATGTCGAGCTCTTTAAACACCTCGCGGGCCATGTTGAGCTGTCCTTTGCCACCATCGACGATCAGGATGTCCGGGGCTATCGCTTCGCCGCTTTTTACCCGTTTTAGACGCCGGGTGAGCGCTTGCTGCATGGCGGCGTAATCATCACCAGCCGCGACTCCCTCAATGCGGAAATGCCGGTAGTCGCTTTTGCGCGGGCCCTGATGGTCAAACACAACGCATGACGCAACGGTGGCTTCGCCGTGACTATGGCTTATGTCGAAACACTCCAAGCGCTGCGGCGTCTCCTTCAGGCCTAGCGCTTCCTGGAGTGCGCTGAAACGCTGGGTAAGCTGCGTCTGATTAGCGAGTTGCGAGGCCAGTTGTTGCTCGGCATTGGTAATGGCCAGCTGTTGCCACTGGGCTCGGTGGCCGCGCACTTGGCTGGTGACGCGAATGCGTTTGCCCGCCTGTTGGGTGAGCGCCTCGGCGATAAGCTCGCTGTTGTCTAAGGGGTGGCTGGTAATCACTTCGCTGGGCACATTATGCGGTTGGCCGAAGTAGTATTGGCTAACGACCTCAGTGAGCAGCGTTTCAATCGGTAGATCTAAATCGTTTTTGGGGGTGTGATGGCGCGCGCCGAGCAGGCGCCCATCGCGAACGCTCAGTACGGAAACACCCAACGCGCCGGGGCGCACGGCAAGCGCGAAAATGTCGGCATCACCGCCGCCGGTATCAACGAACTGGCGCTGCTGTAGCTGCCGCAATTGCTGAACTTGGTCGCGTAGACGGGCGGCTTCCTCAAAGTTGAGCTGCTTGCTGGCCTCTTCCATCGCCTGCATTAATTCTTGGGTAACGTGTTCGCTTTTACCTTCCAAACACATCACCGCGTGCTCTAAGTCGCGCTGATAATCCTCGGCGGAAATATAATCGACGCATGGCGCACTGCAGCGCTGAATTTGATACTGCAAACAGGGGCGTGAGCGATGGGCAAAGACGCTATCTTCGCAGTTGCGGATATGAAATATCTTTTGCATTAGCGCGAGGCTTTCGCGCACGGCGCCACTGCTCGGGTAGGGGCCCAAATAACGCCCATCGTCACGCCGCTGGCGTGCCCGCTTGTACTCAAGTGCCGGATAAGAGTGGCGGTCGGTAACAAACACAAACGGGTAGGATTTATCGTCGCGCAGCAAAATGTTGTAAGGCGGACGCAGCTGTTTGATGAGTGTCTGTTCAAGCAGTAGGGCTTCGGTTTCGGTACGCGTGACGGTCACTTGAACGTCGGCAATGCGCCCCACCATGGCCTGGGTTTTGGTGTTCAGCTGGCCACGAAAATAGCTGGCAAGGCGCGCTTTCAAACGCTTGGCTTTGCCGACATAGAGCGTATTGCTGTGCTCATCGAGCATACGATAAACACCTGGCGAGGTGCTTACCGAGCTCAAGAACTGTTTTGAATCAAAGGTCATAGCAGCGTGTCGGTACCCGATAACAGCAGGGGAAGGTTGGGTTATATCTGACTTGCGTCAAACCCCTCGACCAGCCCGTGACGGAGCGCTAAGTGGGTAAGCTCAACGTCAGTGGCAACCTGTAGTTTATCAAATAGTCGGTAGCGGTAGGTGTTTACCGTTTTAGGGCTTAAATGCAGGCGATCAGAGATATCCTGTACGCGCTGGCAGTTAACAATCATGAGGGCAATCTGCAGTTCACGCTGAGAGAGGTGGCTGAACGGATTATCTTCATTGGTGAAGTGTGAGAGGGCGAGCCGCTGGGCAACTTCCTGACTCACGTAGCGCCGACCATGAAACACTTGGCGTATCGCGTCGGTCATTTCCAGTGCATCTGCGCCTTTGCTTAAAAAGCCTGAGGCACCAGCTTCCAGCATGCGGCGCAGTACGCTGTCTTCCATATGCGCCGTTAGGATTAAAACTTTGATATCTTCCATGGTGCGGTGAATGCGCCGGGTAGCTTCAAGCCCGCCGATGCCGGGCATGCGAATGTCCATTAGCACGATATCTGGCTTCAAATGGCGACACTGGGTCACCGCACTTTCGCCGTCGTCGACTTCGCCTACAATTTTAATATCACACTCTTCGTTCAGCAGGTGAGCAATGCTGGTTCTTACTAGATGATGATCATCGGCGATAAGTACACTGATCAAGGGATAGGCTCCTGCATGGAAACATCTTGGGCTCAGGCATTGGCCTTGTACGCTACTTTATCTGGTTAGCTGTTTATAGAGTGCCACAGCTAACCACAAAGGAGAATTAGTTAACGCTGATGATGCAAAAACTTGACCGAGGTAAGCGTTCAACGTAGTATCCGCCTCGCTGTTGGAAAGAACAGTATGTGGGGCCTTAGCTCAGCTGGGAGAGCGCAACACTGGCAGTGTTGAGGTCAGCGGTTCGATCCCGCTAGGCTCCACCACGATTTTGCAAAAGAGATCGTAAATGAAAAAAGCCTCGTTTTAGAAACGAGGCTTTTTTTTGGAAAAAAAACGGGTATTTAGACCGTTATAATAAGTGTTTAGGCAGTAATTTTGCCTAGCAGTAAAAACTCAATCAGCGCTTTTTGCGCATGTAAGCGGTTCCCTGCTTCCTGCCACACCACTGCACGCGGGTCGTCAAGTAGCGTATGGCTAATTTCTTCGCCACGATGCGCCGGCAGGCAGTGCAGGAAAAGGACGTCTTGTTTGGCGGCGTCCAGCATCGCCTCAGTGACCTGGAAGCCAGTGAAGTCTGCTTCGCGCTTCGCCTGCTCTTCTTCCTGGCCCATTGACGCCCAGACGTCGGTGGTAATTAAGTCGGCCTGTTTTACCGCTTCCTTAGGATCATGCAGCAGGGTAATGTGATCGCCAGCAGCGGCCATGATGTCAGCGCGAGGCTCGTAACCTTGCGGGCAACAAATGCGCAGATGAAAGTCGAACTGGCGAGCCGCATTGATCCATGAGTGGCACATGTTGTTGCCATCCCCAATCCATACCGCTGTGCGGCCCTTTACGCTGCCGCGTAGCTCGGTCCAGGTCATCACGTCGGCAAGAAGCTGGCAGGGGTGGTAGTCATCGCTTAAGGCGTTAATGACCGGCACGCTGCTGGCGCTTGCATAGGTTTCCAGGCCGGCATGTGAAAAGGTGCGAATCATCACCGCATCCACCATTTCAGACAAAACGCGTGCGGTGTCTTCTATCGGCTCGCCGCGGCCTAATTGGGTGTCGCGGGGAGAGAGAAACAGCGCGTGGCCGCCAAGTTGCGCCATCCCAGCTTCAAAGGAAACCCGAGTGCGCGTCGATGATTTCTCAAAGATCATCGCCAGTGTGCGGTTGGATAATGGCGTGTAAACAGGACCTTGGGCTTTTAAATTGGTTTTGATCGTAATGGCTCGTTGGATTAAATAGTCCAGCTCATCCGGGGTCAAATCTAGCAAGGTCAGGAAATGGCGTGTCGCCATAGGGGCTTCTCTCCGCGCAAAAACCCTATCCTAGCTATGCCGCAGGGGATGCGCAACGCGAACGGCATGCGTAGAATAATGTCTACACGTTAAACCCGAGCGCGCCACTCAAGTATTGGTGAGTGTGCATCGGTTATTTAAATGCGAGGAGATTGTATGAGCACAACAGCCGAAAATATTCAGCAACAAATTAGCGAGAACACGATCCTGATTTACATGAAGGGATCGCCCCAATTGCCCCAGTGCGGTTTTTCTGCCCAGACCGTGCAAGCGCTGATGAGTTGCGGTGAGCGTTTTGCGTTCGTCAATGTCTTGGACAACCCGGACATTCGTACTGAACTGCCAAAGATTGCCAACTGGCCGACCTTCCCCCAGCTATGGGTAGAAGGAGAGCTCGTAGGTGGCTGTGACATCGTGGTAGAAATGCATCAAAACGGCGAATTGGAAAAACTGGTAAAAGCGGCTGCCGAGAGAGCAGGTGCGGCGGAAGGTGGCGATAACGCCTAAGCATTACCCAGTCGAAGGATATACAGCTTCATGAGCTATCAGGTTCTGGCCCGCAAGTGGCGACCTCGCACATTCCACGAACTTGTGGGGCAGGCCCATGTTCAGCGGGCCTTGGTCAATGCCCTTGATCAAGGTCGGTTGCACCATGCTTATCTATTTACGGGTACGCGTGGTGTGGGTAAAACCACGCTGGCGCGTATTCTTGCCAAGTGTTTAAACTGCACAGCCAATGGTCGCGGGGATGAAGGTATTACCTCAACGCCGTGTGGTCAGTGCGATAGCTGCCAAGCGATTGACGAAGGTCGTTTTGTTGATTTAATTGAGGTCGATGCAGCCTCCCGGACCAAAGTAGAAGATACCCGCGAGCTGCTCGACAATGTTCAGTACGCGCCTACTCAAGGTCGCTACAAGGTGTACCTGATTGATGAGGTACACATGCTCTCGACCAGCAGTTTCAATGCGCTGCTGAAAACCCTGGAAGAGCCACCCCCGCACGTTAAATTCTTGCTGGCGACGACAGATCCGCAAAAACTGCCGCCGACAGTGCTCTCCCGTTGCCTCCAATTCACGCTTAAACATATGCCGCCAGAGCGTGTGGTCGAGCACCTGACCTATGTGTTAGGGGAAGAGGGCGTTGCGTTTGATGAGAGCGCATTATGGCTGCTAGGCAAAGCCGCAGAAGGCTCAATGCGCGATGCAATGAGCTTAACCGATCAAGCCATCGCGTTTGGTCAGGGTGCGATTCGCCATGCGGATGTGGCGGCGATGCTGGGCACCTTGGATCATCGTCATATCCTGGGGTTGGCGGAAGCCCTGGCCGATGTGGATGTACAGCGCCTGCTGGGCGAGGTAGCACAATTAGCCGAGCAAGGCCCCGATTTTGCCGCAGTGCTGGATGAGCTTTCGAGCATGCTACACCGCTTAGCGGTCGCGCAGATGGTGCCGGACGCTGTCGATAACAGCCACGGTGACCGTGACGTTATCCTCCAGTTGGCGAGCCGTTTCACCGCCGAGGATATCCAGCTCTATTATCAAATTGGTATCCAAGGCCGCGGGGATATGGTGCACGCCCCCGACCTTCGCAGCGCATTGGAAATGACGTTACTGCGCATGCTGGCGTTTCGCCCGCAGGGCGTACCGAAACCTTCGCGTACGCCACTGCCCTTGCGTCGCGAGCCCTCAGAAGCAGCAGCGACTGATACGGGTGCTCACGTTGCCATGACGGGTGCGGCGCCATCAGTACCTGTATCCACGCCACCAGAGACTGAACCACTGTCGGAGGCTCAGCCCGAACCGCACGCCGAGCCAGCGCCCCAGCCGTCAGTGCCTGCTGCTAAGGAAGAACCGCCACTTGAAGAGCCGCCACCGTGGTCAGTCGACACTGAAACAGATGCGTCAGAGGCTGGCACGCTGCAGCATTCTCCCGAGCCCGAGCCCGAGCCCGAGCCCGAGCCCGAGCCCGAGCCCGACGCTGCACCTGAGCCAGTTCCTGAGCCAGTTCCTGAGTTGGCGCCATCGCTAGAAGTTGCTCCTGAGCCGGTTGCTGAGCAAGAAGCTGCTCTAGAGCCAGAGTCGCACGTTTCGCCTGCTGAGGTGTCAGATAGCCCGCCAGGCAAGCTGGATAATACGCAGTGGTTGCTATGCTTTGACTCGCTAGGTTTGGGCGGCTTAACCCGCAACTTGGCGGGCAACTGTTTGGTCGAGAGCGATGATGGTGCACTTTTAACGCTTCGTTTAGATCCCAGCCAAGAGGCCATGCAGGCGGAGGTGCACCAGACGCGTATTGAGCGTGCGCTGAAAGAGCAGGGCATGCCGCGGCGAATAGCGTTTTATGTTGCCGAGCTATCTAACGATTTGGAAACGCCTCGTCAGCGCGAAGATCGCCTGAATCAAGAGCGTCACGCCCAAGCGGTTGATCTACTCAATCATGACCCTCATGTACAAAAGTTACAGCAGGCGTTTGGTGCAAAGCTGATAGAATCGAGCGTTAAGCCCGCTGACGCGATGCGCTAAGCGCTATTTCGTGAGTTCTTTTTTATAGACTCTTTTCATAGATGTACCTTTTAACCACGTTGGAGATCAGACCATGCTTAAAGGTGGAATGGGCAACTTGATGAAACAAGCCCAAGAGATGCAGGAAAAAATGCAGCGCGCTCAGGAAGAAGTAGCCAAAGCCGAAGTGCAGGGCGAAGCGGGTGCTGGTATGGTCAAGGTCACCATGAACGGTCGGCATGACGTTTCAAACGTGTCCATTGATCCCAGCGTTATGGAAGAAGACAAAGAGTTGCTAGAAGACTTGTTAGCCGCAGCGGTCAACGACGCAGTGCGCAAACTGGAAGTTAATTCTAAAGCACAAATGGAAGAAGCGACGGCTGGTTTGGACCTTCCGCCCGGCTTTAAGATGCCGTTCTAAGCAATGCGCTTTTCCCCTCTTGTTGAGCAGTTAATGGATGCTTTTCGTGTGCTGCCAGGCGTTGGGCCTAAAACGGCTCAGCGCATGGCAATGCACTTGCTGGAGCGCGAACGGCCGGGCGGGCAACGCCTTGCGGCAGTAATTCAGCAGGCCATCGAAGAGGTTGGCTACTGCCAGCGCTGCCGAACGCTCACTGAAGCCGAGATCTGCCTGCTGTGCGAAAGCCCGCGCCGCGATGACAAGCTACTATGTGTGGTGGAGTCGCCTGCCGACCAACTGGCAATTGAAGAAGCCGGTGGCTTCAAGGGGCGCTACTTTGTGCTGCACGGCCACCTGTCGCCACTGGATGGCATCGGCCCCGAGTCGATTGGTTTAGATGTGTTGGAAGCGCGGGTCGCAGAAGGGATGATCGAAGAAGTTGTCTTGGCGACCAACCCGACTATCGAAGGTGAAGCGACGGCTCACTACATTGCCTCGCAGCTGTCGGAATACGGCGTCAAGCTATCGCGCCTAGCTTATGGCGTACCTATGGGCGGTGAGTTGGAGTATGTTGATGGCGGCACCTTGAGTCGCGCATTTAATGGCCGCCTGCCGTTTGCCAGCGAATAAGCTCACCTAAAAGCAAGCGTCTTAGCGTTTGCGCTAACTTGGAAGAATGTTTTGTCCTCTCTTACCCCCTCTTTTCAATGGCTTGATACCCCCGATGCGCTTGATGCAGCCTGCGAGCAAGTTGCCGATGCTGCTGTAATTGCGCTGGATACCGAGTTTTTCCGAGAGAACACGTTCTTTCCCGTCCCTGCGCTGGTTCAGTTTACTGCTGGTGACGAGGCTTATCTTGTCGATCCGGTCGCTGTTCCATGCACCGATAAATTCCGCGCGCTGTTGCAAAATAGCGCGATCAAGCTGCTCCACGCCTGTAGCGAAGATTTGGAAGTCTTCCAACACTGGGCGGGTGTCCTGCCTGAGCCGTTAATCGATACCCAAATCGTGCAAGGCTTTTTAAGCGAGACGCCTGGCATGGGGTATCAAAAGCTGGTCGAATTTTGGGTCGGCGAAACCCTACCCAAAGAAGAAACGCGCTCCAATTGGTTAATGCGCCCGCTAACACCCGCCCAGTGTCATTACGCAGCACTGGACGTTATTTACTTACTTAAAGTCTGGACGCTTCAGGCTGAACAGCTCGCCATGTTGGGGCGCCGCGAGTGGGTGGATGCTGAGTGCGCTAGCTTAATTGAGCTGGCAGGCCGCAGCGTTGATAACGATCAACAGTGGTATACCCGTCAACGCCAGCTGTGGCGATTAACGCCCCATCAAGTGGAAGCGTATCGGTTAATGACCACATGGCGCGAGGGCGAAACACGCCACCGTAACTTGCCGCGCAACTGGCTAATTAGCGATAAATTACTGTTTGCGATCGCAGAAAAAATGCCCAGCAACCGTTATGAGTTAGCCGAGGTAGAAGGCGTTAAGCCGATGCTGATCAAAAAAGAGGGCGATGCGCTGCTAGCGATGGTGAAACAGGCGCAGCACTGCGATGAGTCGGCGCTGCCCAAGCGTTGTCCAGACCCCATGCACCCGACATTCAAGTCGCGTTTTAAAGCGCTTAAAAAAGCGGTGGCCGCGAAAGCCAGTGACTTAGGGGTGGCGCCGGAAATGCTCATGCGCCGCCGCGACATTGAAACGCTGGTAATGCAGGATTTGGCGGGCGAGCCTTTCACGTTGCCAGGTGGCTGGCGGGGTGACTATTTAAATGCGGCGCTGGTTCAAGCCCTTGAGGAGCGTTCATGATGAGCGACAAGCTGATTTGTGAGGTGTTCAAAAGCTCGCGCAAAGACGAAATGTACCTATACGTCGATAAGCGCCAAGGGTTGGCAAATGTTCCAGAAGCACTGCTTGAAACCTTTGGCAAGCCTGTGCCGGTGTTTACCATGCTGCTGACGGCGGATAAGAAACTCTCCCGCGTTAGCGCAGCAGATGTGGTGGAGGGGATTAGCGACAAAGGCTTCTACCTGCAAATGCCGCCGCCCAAAGAGGCGTATCTGCTCGATGTGCATCGCGCCCACGTCGCCAGACGTTCTGATGCTGACTAACCCCCAGCGTTTATGAATTTTCTTGCCCACGCCTGGTTAGTCAGCGCCGGTAGCGACGATTTTCTATATGGCAATTTAATTGCCGATGGCGTTAAAGGTCGTGATTTAAGCGATTGGCCAACTGCGACGGCACAGGGCATTCGCCATCATCGGCGTGTCGATGCCTGGGTAGATCGCCACCCCAGTGTGCTAAGTGCTCGGCGGCGCGCCCCTGTGGCTCAGCGGCGTTATGCAGGTATTGCTTTGGACATGGTGTGGGATCATTTTCTGGCCAGGGATACGGCGGGGCAGGCGGATCAAGAGGCGATTGTTAAACGTTGCTATCGGCTGCTTTCTACGCGGCCCGCGCCAAATCGGCTGGCGAGCATGATGCCGCTGTTAGTCGAGCATGACTGGCTGCGGGGCTATGCTGATTTTGCGTTTACCTGCCGGGCGGTTGCCGGAATCGGTCGGCGCTTGTCCGGCCCTAATCAACTAGCGGCCTTGGTGCCTTGGCTTTACCACGACTATCCAGCACTAGAGAACGATTTTCAGGCGCTATGGCCAACGCTATTGGCTGAATTGAGCCATGCCGATACGCCACCTTAATAGCCGTTACCATGTGGCTATGGCTGCCTGGCAATGAAGGAGAGAATGATGGAGCCCTCGATGCGCGAGCGTTTTTGGGAGCGCTTTACCCTTGAAGAATTAACGCCCCAAGAGTGGGAAGCGCTGTGTGACGGCTGTGGGCAGTGCTGCCTATTAAAACTGCACGATGAAGAGGCCCAGGAACTGGCGGTTTTGAACGTTGCTTGCCGCCTGCTGGATACTCACAGTTGCCAATGTAGTGACTACGACAATCGTTTTGATAGCGTTCCTGATTGCACTCAGCTCACGCCTGCCTTGGTAAAAGAGTTCACGTGGTTGCCACAAAGCTGTGGTTACCGGCGCGTCGCGGAAGGGCGCAAGTTGGCGGGCTGGCACCCGCTGTTAAGCAACGACGCCGAACGGGTACACCGCAAAGGGATTAGCGTGCGTAGCTTTGCAGTGTCGCAAGACGAGGTGCCTGAACAACAGCTAGAGTCGCATATCATTGCGGTATTGCCGATGTAATCCCCTACGTTTTAGGCGCTAGGTTGGCGCTTTGGCGTGTCCCAAATAGATAAAAAAACTTCTTTGACCGGTGAAAGGGCTTTTTTAACGGACGCCTGACTTGCAGGTTTGGCGCTAGACTTGCGTGGTGTGTCCCAAATAGTTGGGAAGTGCTCTTGGTAGTTCATGTTGTTCCTCTCATTAGTGCCGACTAGACGTTTGTTTATGCGACTAACGTATAGTATGGCGTAATGTTAGAGGCGATGGAATGGTTTGTGGAAAATATTTTCACAAACCATTCCATCTCGACATAAAAAGCAGCACATCAGACTTTGCTCAAAAGAAACTAATGTTGGCAATGCGTTGCTAACCCTAGCGCCCAAAGAATAAAGCTATCCTGGCGCGCGGTATCGCGCCAGGCTTTGAAGCGCCCTGACGCGCCGCCGTGTCCGCTGCTCATATCAGTGCGCATTAGAATCGGCGCTATGCCCTGGTGCTGTTGTGCGACCTGGGCATAAAACTTGGCGGGCTCCCAATAGCTAACACGGGTATCAAACCAACTGCCTTCAATCCACAGGGCGGGGTAGGCCTGGGGCTTTATATTATCGATCGGCGAGTAGCCGCGAATCCGTTCGGCGATGTCTGTCTCCTCGGGGTTGCCCCATTCGCTGTACTCCGCAGTGGTTAGCGGCAGTTCAGGGTTTTGCATGGTGCGCAGTACGTCCAAAAACGGCACGTCCAATAGCGCCGCGCAGAATGCCTCTGGCGCACGGTTGATACAGGTGCCGACCAGTAGTCCTCCTGCACTGGCGCCGTAAGCCACCATGCGCTGCGGGTCGCTAACGCCTTGTATTACAAGTGCCTCACGCGCAGCCAGGAAATCATTGAAGCTGTTTTCTTTGTGCTCCATCTTGCCATTTAAATACCAGGGCTCGCCGCGTTCGCCACCGCCTCTCACATGGGCAACGGCAAACGCGGCGCCGCGTTCAAGCAGCTCTAAGCGGGCAATAGAGAACCATGGGTCGAGCGCTTCGCCGTAGGCACCGTAGCCATAAAGCAGGGTAGGTAAAGGCTGGTTTGCTAGGTCCGCACGCATAACTACTGAAACAGGCACCTGCTCGCCATCCTGGCTGGTCGCCCACAGGCGGCGGCTGATTAACTGTTCTGGTTGCAGTGAGCCGTGTACCGGCACGCGTTTGAGCAGCGTGCGTTCGCCATTGGTTAGGTCGAGTGAGAACCAGCTAGGCGGCTGGGTAAATGTCTCTTCACGTAGGTGCAGTACCTGGCTATCAAAATGCGGTGCATCTTCGAGCATTTGCGAGCAGGGCTGCTCAGGCAGCGCTAAGTATTCATCCAGCGTAAAGGCGTGCTGTGTATCAAGCACTAACCGCCGTAACCGCACCTGCGCCTGGGCATGGTCGCGCTCAGCCAGCATCAGCCCCCACGAGAACGCATCAACGCCTTCCAGTGTCGCGTCTTCGCGGTGGGCAATTAATGTTTGCCAGTTAGGTTTTGATTGAACAGATTTCAATTGAACAGATTGAGGCTGATCAAGCTGAATTTCCGGCAGGTAATCAAGCTGAAAGTGAGCGCCAGTCTGATTGTGCAGGCGATAAAAGTTGCCTGGGCGATGGTCGATACTGTACTCGATCCCGGCTTGGCGCGGCTGAATACATAGCGGTGTTGAAGCAGGAGAGTGAGCGGGCAATAGGTGAATTTCGCTGGTGTCTTTCGAGCCGCTTTCGAGCAATAGCCATGCGCGCGAGCGTGTTTTACCGATGCCGAGCCAAAACTCCGGGTCTTCTTCGCGCAGCACTAATTCAGGCGCTGGCGAGGTGCTAGGTTCGGCGAGTAAAAGCGATAAACGCCAAATGCTGTCGGGGCGCTGGGTATCGTCAAAGCGGGTAAATAGAAGGGTAGCCGTGGTGTCGGTCTGGTCTTCAGCCCAGCACAGGCCAGCGCCAATATCGCTGAGCAGTTGTATGGGGGTGCCGTTGGGCAGCGCTTTCAACCAAAGCGTAAAGCGCTCATCGCCTTGGGTATCTTCGCTCCAGGCTAGCCATTGCTCATTGGGGGAGAGCGCCATATCGCCCATGTCGTAAAAATCATGGGTAGCGGCGCGGGCGCGAACGTCAAAGAAACATTCGCTCTGCTCAGGTTGGCTATTAGGGTGGCGCCACCAGCAGGGGTAATCGTCCTCGGCGCCGGTTTCACTCCAGAACGTAAAGTGGTCGAGCGCTGTCTTAAGGCTGGTCACGGCTAATTCGCGGCGTGCCAAGTGGCTCTGGTATAACGCTTCCTCAAGCGGGGCGAGCGGCGCAAACCAATCGGCTTGTTGCTGGTTAGCGGCTGCTAAAAAGGCGCTAACCTCAGGATCATCACGCTCTTCTAACCAGTGCCATTGCGGGTCATTAGCGCGATAATAGCGCGCAGCGGGTAAGCTTAAGTGCGTGCCAGGCTGTGCTTTCATAAATTGATAGGTACCATAACGGGAAATCAACGTCGGGTGAGTTCACCCACATGAGGGTTATTATGCTGTTTGCAGATTCATCGTCACTGCTGTGGTTGAGTTATTACGGGCTGTCACTAATCGTGATTGTTGCCGTCTATTTTGCGTTCATTGTTCTGCCACGGTTACCACGCTTAGTGCTTACTTGGGCTATTGCCGGGGCGATATGGGCACCCGCGACTTTTCGGCTGCCGCTAATCGATGAGGGTGAATTCTATACCGGTTGGGCTCCGGCGGCGATGGTAGCCGCGGTTGGCTTCTTGGAAAATAACGGCGCTGCGCTGCGTGGTGGCTTGATGTGGCTGGTGTTGGGCATCGCATTGGGTGCGCTAATTGGTGTTGCTGTTTGGTGGTGGCGTCGCCCTGGCGAAGATGATGTTGTTGCGCAGGAAGACGAGCACACCAATGATACGCCCCAGCCACGCCGCCGCCGTGATCCGGTGATTAGCTGATGGCTTGTGTTTGGATAAATGCTTTGCTAGTCAACGACTCGGTGTCGCGCTATGTGTGAAGCTTATGTGTGAACTGTTGGGTATGAGCGCCAATGTGCCCACCGATATCTGTTTTAGCTTTTCGGGCTTTTTGCACCGCGGTGGAGGCACCGGCCCCCACCGTGACGGCTGGGGCATTGCCTTCTATGAAGAGGGTGGCTACCGTGATTTTCGTGATCCCCACCCTTCGGTTGACTCCCCTATTGCACGGCTGATTTGCGACTATCCGATTAAGTCCAACGTGGTGATTAGCCATATTCGCCAGGCAAATGTAGGCGGTGTACGGCTCGCCAATACCCACCCGTTCACCCGTGAAATGTGGGGTCGGCCCTGGTGCTATGCGCACAATGGCCAGCTAAGTGGCTGGGAATCACTGGTGTTAGGAAGCTATACCCCGGTGGGCAATACGGATAGCGAGCACGCTTACTGCTGGCTAATGGGCGAGTTACGCCGCACCTTTGTCACCCCGCCCGCATCACCAGAACCGCTATGGGAGCGCTTGCATCAGCTGTGTGAACAGCTAAGAGCGTTGGGCGTGTTCAATATGTTGCTCTCTGATGGCCGCTATCTTTATACGTATTGCGCCACGAAGCTTGCGCACATTACGCGCTGTGCCCCCTTTGGCAATGCAAAACTCTCCGACGCTGAAATGACGGTCAATTTTGCCGAACATACCACGCCCGACGACATCGTCTCGGTGATTGCCACTGAACCTCTCACGCACAATGAGGCGTGGCAGCGGATGGTTCCCGGTGAGCTATTGGTCTGGTGCGATGGAGAAATCCAGGCGCGTTACTGTCCATAACAGACTGAATGACTTACGTTGTTGATAGACGCTTGTTTTTTTCTGCGCTGAATTAGAGCTAAGTTTGAAACGGAAGTTTCAATCGATCGTTTTACAGCTTGTTATAGGTCGTATATCGTTGAGCGTCTAACAGCCTAGCGACAACAACAAGGTCGGTGATTGACGCCGACATGGATAGCGGAGATTGCCCATGAGCGAACACGCCAACGCCACCACTTTACGTGGCCCAGCGCTTGAAGGGTTGGATCAATACGATTCAGTCACGGATGTTTTTCATACCGCAGTAGAGCGTTTTAAGGATAAACCGGCTTTTTCCTGCATGGGAAAAACCCTCACCTTCGCCGACCTTGACCGCTTGTCTAACGATTTTGCAGCCTGGTTGCAGCACGAAACCGACCTTGTCCCTGGCGACCGCATCGCCATTCAGTTGCCCAACGTACTGCAGTTTCCGGTGGCGGTGTTTGGCGCGATGCGGGCAGGCTTGGTGGTTGTGAATACCAACCCGCTATACACCGAGCGGGAAATGGCCAACCAGTTTCAAGACTCCAATGCCAAGGCCATCTTAATTTTGGCCAATATGGCCGATAAGCTGGAGAAAGTACTCGATAAAACGGATATCAAACACGTATTAGTGACCCAACTGGCGGATTTACACGATGTACCCAAGCGCTGGTTGATCAATGCCGTGGTTAAGCATGTTAAAAAAATGGTGCCTGCTTATTCACTGCCGAGTGCGGTAAGTTTTCGTAATGCGTTAAAAAAGGGTGCTTCGCTAACCCGCACCGAGGTTAAGAGAAGCCCCGACGATTTAGCCGCGCTACAGTACACCGGTGGTACCACTGGTATGCCCAAAGGAGCAATGCTGACCCATCGCAACCTGATCGCTAATATGCTGCAGGCGCGCGACGCCATTGGTTCCCATCTGACCGATGGTCAAGAGCTGGTTATTGCACCGCTACCGGTCTACCACATCTATAC
Organism: Halomonas sp. H2; assembly: GCF_050215315.1. Classification (GTDB taxonomy): domain Bacteria; phylum Pseudomonadota; class Gammaproteobacteria; order Pseudomonadales; family Halomonadaceae; genus Vreelandella. Next base: position 2,454,227 of record NZ_CP189760.1, on the reverse strand, counting down.
GTTTACCGTTAACTGCCTGTTTTTGATGGAAACCGGTAACCATTCGTTGTTGATTACCAATCCTCGCGACTTGGATAGCTTTGTTAAAGAGCTCAAAGGGCTGCCGTTTACCGCTTTTATTGGCCTCAACACGCTGTTCAATGCGCTGTGTAACCGCGACGATTTTAAACAGCTGGATTTTTCCAAACTTAAGCTGACCATCTCCGGCGGTATGGCATTAACCAAGGCGGCAGCGCAGCGTTGGGAGCAAACCACGGGCTGTCCGATTGCCGAGGGCTATGGCCTAACGGAGACCTCACCGATCGTGAGTTTTAATCCCAACAATGCCATTCAGTTGGGGACTATCGGTAAGCCTGTAGCGGGCACCGCTGTTAAGGTGGTTGACGCAGATGGCAACGATGTGGCAATGGGTGAGCCAGGCGAACTATGCGTGCAAGGGCCGCAGGTGATGAAAGGCTACTGGCAGCGCGAAGACGAAACCCGCGCTTCCATCGATGAAGATGGCTGGTTCCACACCGGCGATATTGCCGTACTGCAGGATGATGGCTACATCCGCATCGTGGATCGCAAAAAAGATATGATTTTGGTGTCAGGTTTTAACGTCTATCCCAACGAAGTTGAAGACGTCGTCGCCGCCCACCCGGATGTGCTCGAAGCAGCGGCGGTCGGTGTGCCCGATGAAAATGCTGGCGAGGCGATCAAGCTGTTTGTGGTGAGCAAAAATAGCCAGTTAGATGAGCAGACGCTGCGCCAGTGGTGCAAAAAAGAACTCACCGCTTACAAAGTGCCCAAGTACATTGAGTTTCGTGAGGAGTTGCCCAAAACGAATGTGGGCAAAGTGCTGCGTCGCCAGCTGCGCGACGAAGAGCCTGCTAAAAACTAACCGATAAGTGACGACACGGCGCTGTGGTTAGGCGTCGAGCTGCTGAAAGCGTTACACTACGGAACTATGCTAAAGACCCGCTCAATCGAGCGGGTTGATTGTTTGTACCCCCTAAGACCCAAGCGAATGGAAGCCGACTCAATCGTGACCACCGACATATCCCCAGCCCCCACCGATAGCCAACGTCTCGCATCGCTGAAACAGGCAGTGGGCGATGTGATGCTGCGTGATGCAGAACGGCTGGAACGCCGCTTGGCCGGACTGAGTCGGCGCCTGCGCGATAACAAGCCCATTGGCCGTGGATTACAGGAAGTGCAGAGCGAGTTCAGCCGCGCTCAGCAAACGCTTAGCCAGCGAGAAGCCCAGCGGGTCACCCTCAATTATCCACCTGAACTGCCGGTGGTCGAGCGTCGCGAAGATATTGTTAACGCCATACGCGAACATCAGGTAGTGGTAGTGGCAGGGGAGACGGGCTCGGGTAAAACCACCCAGTTACCGAAAATGTGTTTGGAGCTGGGCCGAGGTCGCCGCGGCTTAATTGGCCACACCCAGCCACGCCGCTTGGCCGCCCGCAGCGTGGCGGGGCGTCTTGCGGAAGAGCTAGAAGCCACTCTGGGTGATCAGGTGGGTTATCAGGTACGTTTTAGCGACCAGAGCAGCCCGAACACCTTGGTAAAGCTGATGACCGACGGCATCTTGCTGGCTGAGACGCAGAATGACCCGCTGCTGCTACGCTACGACACGATCATTATCGATGAGGCCCACGAACGCAGCCTGAATATCGACTTTCTGCTCGGCTACCTGAAACGTTTGCTGCCCAAACGGCCCGACCTCAAGGTCATTATCACGTCAGCGACCATCGATGTAGAGCGCTTCGCCAAGCACTTCGGCACGGCTAAGACGCCAGCACCAGTGGTTGAAGTCACCGGGCGCACCTACCCCGTTGAGGTGCACTATCGGCCGCTGATCCGTGACGACGAGAATGAAGAGGACCGCACGCTGCAAGAGGGCATTCTGCACGCGGTGGAAGAGATAGAGGCCGTGGAGCGCGAAAAAGGCTGGTTGCACGGCCCCCGCGATGTGCTGGTGTTTCTGCCCGGCGAGCGTGAGATCCGTGAAACCGCGGATACCCTGCGCCGTGCTGAGCTAAAAGGTACTGAAATCCTGCCACTCTACGCAAGGCTATCCAACGAAGAACAGAACCGCGTGTTTGCTAGCCACCGTGGGCGGCGCATCGTGCTTGCTACCAACGTCGCCGAAACGTCGCTAACCGTACCGGGTATTCGGTATGTGATCGACCCAGGCCTGGTGCGTATCAGCCGCTACAGCTACCGGTCAAAAATCCAGCGCCTGCCGGTGGAAGCGGTTAGCCAGGCCAGCGCCAATCAGCGTAAAGGGCGCTGCGGGCGGATTGCCGAAGGCGTATGCATCCGCCTCTACAGCGAAGAAGATTTCTTATCTCGACCCGGCTTTACCGACCCCGAAATTCAGCGCACCAATCTGGCGTCGGTAATTCTGTCGATGCTGGGGCTGAAGCTCGGTGATATCGAAGCCTTTCCGTTTGTTGATCCACCGGATAGCCGCTTTGTGAAAGACGGCTTTCGGCTGCTGTTTGAATTGGGAGCCGTGGATGAGCGGCAGTGCCTTTCACCGCTGGGGCGTAAGCTGGCGCGGCTGCCGATTGACCCGCGCTTAGCACGCATGGTGCTGGCGGGGGCCGAACTCGGCAGCCTGCGCGATGTGCTAATTGTGGTGTCGGCACTGGCGATTCAAGACCCCCGCGACCGACCCGCGGATAAACGCCAGGCCGCCGATCAAGCGCACCAGCGCTGGCATGACCCTGATTCAGACTTCGTTGCCTTGCTGAACCTGTGGTATGGAATTGAAAATGCCCGCGAGGCGCTGTCGGGTAATCAGCTGCGCCGCTGGTGTCGCGAGCACTACATTAACTATCTGCGCATGCGCGAGTGGCACGACACCTTCCGTCAGCTTCGCCAACTGCTGCGCGATATGGATATTGACGTGCCAGCGCCGTTGCCCCGTGATGAAGACGAGAGCGAAGAACAGGCACGCCAAGCGCGGCGTAAAACATCGGGCAAGGTTCACCAGGCGCTGCTCTCCGGGCTGCTTTCCAACCTGGGCACGTTGCTGGAGAGCCGCGAATATCTTGGTGCCCGTAATCGCAAGTTTATGATTCATCCTGGCTCAGGATTGGCCAAAAAATCACCCAAGTGGATCATGGCGTTTGAGATGGTGGAGACGTCCAAGCTGTTTGCCCGCACCGTGGCCAAAATCGATCCCCAGTGGATTGAACCCCAAGCACAGCATTTAATTAAGCGCAGCTACAGCGAACCCCACTGGGAAATGAAGCGCGCCCAGGTGGTCGCTTTTGAGCAGGTCACCCTGTTTGGGCTGCCGATTGTGGCGCGCCGCCGAGTGCATTACGGTCCTATCGCCCCGCAGGAGTCGCGGGAGCTGTTTATTCGACGCGCGCTGGTAGAGGGCGAATTCCATACGAAAGGTGCTTTCTTTTCTCATAATCGGGCCCTGATCGACGAAGTTGAGGCGCTGGAGGATCGCGCCCGGCGCCGAGATATTCTGGTCGATGAAGTCACGCTGTACGATTTTTATGATCAGCGCATTCCGGCTGATATCGTCAACGGCAAGGGGTTTGAGCACTGGCGCAAGCAAGCCGAGCAGCAAGACCCACAGTTACTGCATTTTGATATTGATACGCTGAAGGCGCGGGACGCGGGCGACGTCACCCAGACGCAATACCCCGATCATTTGACCCTGGCGGGCGTGGCGTATCCGGTTAGCTACCACTTTGACCCAGAGGCTGAAGATGATGGTGTCACGTTGACCGTCCCTGCCGCCATGCTGCCACAAGTGCCGGTGCACGCTTTAGAATGGCTAGTGCCAGGGCTACTGCGCGAAAAAAGCATTGCGCTGTTGAAGTCGTTGCCGAAAAGCATCCGCCGCCAAGTCGTACCGATTCCCGACTGGGTCGATGCGGCGCTGGAAACATTGCTACCCGACCAGCGGCCATTAACCGAAGCGCTAGGTGAGTTTATTCGTCGCCGGACATCGACGCGGGTGCACCCCGACGACTGGCGCTTAGACTTGCTTGACCCGCATCTGATGATGAATGTTCGCGTCGTCGACCATGCGGGAGAAACCTTGGGCCAGGGACGCGATTTGCGTGCTTTAGAGCAGCGCTTTGAAGCGGCGGCCAGCGCCGGAGCCCAGGCACTGGCTGAGCAGGTTAGCCATGAACCCGCAGTCGTTGGGCTGCCCAAGGTGCCGCTGCCGACGTCACGCGTCACCACGCAGGCAGGTATTCGCGTTGAGGCGTATCCTGCCTTGGTTGTAGCTGATGCGAGCGAGTTCAAGGTCGCGCTGTTTGATCACCCTGCCAAAGCTAACGCCGCGCATCAGGAGGGTATTGCCCGCTTGGCGATTGCCAAGTTGCCTGAGCAGGTTAAAGCGATTAAACAACTGCCGGGCGTTGAGAAGTGCGCGCTGCTGTTTGCCAAAGTGGGCAGTAAGCAGGCCTTCGTGGACGATCTACTTTTGGCGGTGTTTACCCAGGTAGTGGCTCAGCACCCACTGCCGCGCTCAGAAGATGAATTTAGTCAACGACTAAACGCATCGCAGCATCAGCTCGTTGGTGCAGCAAAAGCCCTGCTAGTAAGGGTAGAGGCTGCACTACAGGGTCACTTGGCGGTGAGTAAACTGCTCAAAGGTAAGCTCAATTTTGCCTTGGCGCTGGTGTATAGCGATGTGAGCGCGCAGATGCAACGCTTGGTCTACCCCGGCTTTATCCGTGATGCGGGAGCTTGGTTGGATGAATACCCGCGCTACACCGAGGCGGCGCTCATTCGGCTTGAAAAAGCTGCCCGTGAACGCGGGCGCGACCAAATGATGATGCAAGACGTCCAAGCCTTAGAGACACGTTTTGATGCCCGCCGTGAAAGTGAGCGACGGGGACGGGTGGAAAACCCGGAGTTAGTCACTTTTGGTTGGTGGCTGCAAGAGCTTAGGGTGTCTCTATTCGCCCAGCAGTTGGGTACCAGTATGGCGGTCTCAGTTAAACGGCTTGAAAAGCGCTGGCAAGAGATAATTAGCGTTTAGAGCCTGGCTGGCAAAACTGCCATTTTATGCACACAGTAACGTTATGGGTTCGCCGCAAGTCACGCGCTAGCCATTGATGGCCAGTCACGTCGGCAAGCCGCTTAGAGGAGATTGGCATGACACATGTGGTGATTACCGGGACAGGCCTCTATACACCGACACACGCCATTGATAATGCGGCCTTGGTGGCGGCATTTAATGCTTGGGTAGACGCTGAAAATGGTCAGTACAGTGAGGCAATTGCCCGCGGCGAACGCGAGCCGTTGGCGCACTCAAGTAGCGAATTTATTGAAAAAGCCTCCGGTATTAAGAGCCGCTATGTGCTAGATGCGTCAGGTATCCTTGACCCACAGCGTATGCGGCCTAAACTGCCACAGCGGAATAACGATGAACCCTCCATTCAGTGTGATATGGCAACTGCCGCCGCGCACCAGGCGCTGGCCGCGGCACAAGTAGATGCCGCTGATATTGAGTTAGTCATTGTCGCCTGCTCAAACTTAGAGCGCGCTTACCCGGCTGTGGCGGTCGAAGTGCAGCAAATGCTGGGCACCAGCGGTTATGGGTTTGACATGAACGTGGCCTGCAGTTCGGCGACGTTTGCGCTGGAAACGGCGGCAAACGCCATAGCTTCTGGCAGCGTTAAGCGCGCGCTGGTGGTCAGTCCGGAAATTTGCTCGGCGCACCTCAATTTCCGAGACCGTGACAGTCACTTCATTTTCGGCGATGCTTGTACTGCTGTGGTACTAGAAAACAGCGCCGTGGCCGTTGCCGATGAGCAGTTTGAGATATTGGGCACACGTCTGATCACTAAGTTTTCCAACGCGATCCGCAATAATGCTGGCTTTCTTAACCGCGTAACGGACAGCGATCCACTGGCCTTGGATAAGCTTTTTGTGCAAGAAGGGCGACGGGTGTTTAAGGAGGTTTGCCCGATGGTGGCTAAATTGATCACCAACCATCTGGCATCTCTGGAGTTAAGCGGTAGCGATCTAAAACGTATGTGGTTGCACCAGGCAAATCGACATATGAACGATTTGATCGCCCGTAAGGTATTGGGTTATGACCCAGGCGAGAGCCAGGCGCCGATCATTTTGGACCGCTACGCCAATACTAGCTCGGCGGGCTCAATCATCGCTTTCCACCTCCATCGTGAGCAGCTAGTAGGGGGGGATGTTGGGGTGATTTGCTCATTTGGGGCGGGTTATAGTGCTGGCAGTGTGGTGGTTCGGCGTCGTTAAGTGTGCTGCAAAATTGAAAAAAGGAAAATGTCATGTGGCGGTGGTTAAGGAACGATAAGTCAGCCTTTATGTTGCGCGTCCCAGGGTTGCCTCTACTGCTGGTGACGTTATTAGCAACTGGCGGTTGTGCTAGTACGCAAGTGGCGGAAGATGCTAACCCTGATGATCCGTGGGAAGGTTTTAACCGCAAAGTGTTTGCGTTTAACGATGTGTTGGATCGTTATGCGCTAAAACCGGTGGCCAAAGGCTATCGCACTATTACTCCTGACCCGGTGGAAACGGGGGTTGGCAATTTTTTCTCCAACTTAGGTGAGGTGCGTACGGCGCTTAATAGCGTGCTGCAAGGAAAACCAGCTAATGCAGGACTCGCCACATCACGTTTTTTAATTAACTCCACGGTGGGCATTGGCGGGTTGCTAGATTATGCCACGCTGATGGAAGTGACTGCTGATAAAGAAGATTTTGGGCAGACGTTAGCGGTATGGGGATGGGATGATTCGCGCTACCTCGTGCTACCTTTCCTAGGCCCCAGTACGCTTCGGGACACCACCGGTTTACCTGCGGATATGGCAGCATATCCCGCTACCTACGTAGAAGACGATACCGTTAGAATAAGCCTAACCGCACTCAATTTGATTGATACGCGTGCGGGATTGCTTGCCCAGGAAGAGTTGATTCGCGGTGATCGCTACCGTTTCATTCGTGATGCTTACTTGCAGAGCCGTCAATTTGAAGTGAGCGATGGCGAGTTGGGCGATGACCCATTCGCCAGCGATAGCTTTGATTTTGATGATAGCGACTTTGGTGATAGCGACTTTGGTGATAGCGACTTTGGTGACGATGACGTCACCGATTGAGGCTTATGATGGATCACTTTAAGCAGTTGATCGCGGTGATCGACGAGCCAGGTCGAGAACGCGATGCGCTGGCTGAAGCAATTACTTGCGACGGTATGTGGGTATATGCGGCAGATGATATTGAGCACCTACCCGCTGACACGGCGCTGATTGTTGCCCATGCCAGGGCAGTTCCCCGGCAACAGTGGTCGCAGTTGACGCGCCGCCTGCCGGCGTTGGTGGTGAGTGATTCGCGCCAGGATGCCGATTTGATCAAGGCGATTGACGTGGGGTTGGTGGACTATATTGTGCACCCACTGCGCCACGCCGAGCTGCTGCGCCGAATGATCCGTAAAGCTATCGAGCTGAATGACTTAGCCATTGAGCGTGAGCGTGACCATGAAAGGCTGGCAGAGTTAAATGAAAGCCTCGAAACACATCTAGCGCTACTGCGGATGGATCAGCAGAGTGGTGGCCATATTCAGCGGCGTTTATTGCCGCTTCGCCCCAAAGTTATTAATGGGGTGTATTACGACTATTTATTTGCGCCTTCACTGTATTTATCCGGCGATTTCCTCGATTATCAGCGCTATAACGAGCGTTACAGTGCCTTCTATTTTGCCGATGTGTCTGGTCATGGTGCTTCGTCGGCGTTTGTAACGGTACTGCTCAAATATTTATGTAACCGCTGGCTAAGTGAGTGGGATGGACAGCAGCCGGAAAGCTTGCCAGCTGACTGGTTAAAGGCAATGAACCGAGAGCTGCAGGACACCGATATCGGTAAACATGCCACCTTATTTGTTGGGGTTATTGACCATGAAGCGCATACTCTTCACTATTCCCTCGGCGCGCAGCTGCCGATGCCACTTTTGATGGCAGGGGGAGAGCTGCGCCGTTTAGAAGGCGAGGGAATGCCGGTAGGGCTTTTCCCCGATATGGAGTATCCTTCGCTGAACTGTGCGTTACCGAACGAGTTTCAGTTATGGCTCTGCTCAGACGGTGTATTGGAATGCTTGGCGGGTAAAACACTCGACACGCGGCTCAAGGAGCTTGAGCAATTAGTAAGCGAGAGTGCCACGCTTGGGCAGTTGCGCGACAGGCTAGCAGAAACAAACACACTCCTTGCGAAAGGAGATGCGGAGTTTGATGCCAACCAAGAGCGCGATGCTTTGCCCGATGATATTACAATCATGATGGTGAGCGGATTTGGTCATGCTGATTGAAGAAGGTCGCATTAAAGCGGCGTTCGATTCTGGTGTTTTTGTTTTAAAACTGTGTGGTGACGTGCGTTTAACACTATGCACCACGCTGGATACGCAAGCCCAGCGTCTTGCTGAGACGCCGGGCTTGCGTGCCGTATTGATCGACCTGCGCGAGGCCACCAATGTCGATTCGACGGCGCTTGGTTTTCTGGCCAAGGTCGCGATGGCGGTAAAAGGGCGCCTGGAGCAGCCGCCGACGATTATTGTCGATAACCCTGATGTTCGACAAATGTTGGACGTGATGGGGTTTGCGCGCTTTTTTACCCTGCTGGAGGCGCCATTGCAGAAGGTCACTACTCTCAACGATGCCCTTCAAGAGTTGCCTGAAGAGCCCGCCGACGAAGAAAGTTTGCGTGATCGCATTCTGGAAGCCCACCGCATTCTGATGCATATGAACGAGCACAACCGCGAGCAGTTTCAGCCGCTGGTTGACATGCTAGAGTCACAAGACGCCACCACGCATCACTAAGCGCCCCTTACTGTTTTCTTTCTGGGCTATCCCTCTCTGCGATAGCCCAGTGCCTGTCGCTTTGATCCCCGACAAATGTCTTGGAATCGGCTATGATTAGCGCCCTATCTATTTCAGTGTGCATTTTCATGCTGTAAGGAGACTCATGCACCTCAATCCCCGCCGGGTAGCACTATTAGTCGCCGCTAACACGGCGCTGGCGCCCTTTGCTATCGACGCTTACTTACCTGCCATGGGTGTCATCGCTGAAAATATTGGCGCCAGTATTCACCGTACTGAGCTCTCCATTAGCGTGTTTTTGTTTGGTTTTGCGTTGGGCCAGCTATGCTTTGGGCCGCTGTCGGATCGCTTGGGCAGAAAGCCGGTTCTTCTGGGTGGCCTAGTCGTGTTCATGCTAGCCAGTCTTGCCATTACTCAGGTGGAAAGTTTGCCTACGCTATTGGCTTGGCGGTTTGTGCAGGCGCTGGGCGGCGGGGCTTGTGTGGTTAACTCGGCGGCGATTGTGCGCGACTGCTTTAGCGGGCGCGAGGCCGCCAAAGTGATGTCCACCATGGCGATGATTATGATGCTAGCGCCGCTGGTGGCGCCTACCGTGGGGAGTTTGCTGCTGCACATTGCCGGTTGGTGGTTGATTTTCGTCTTCTTGGCCGTCTATGCAGGCTTTCTGCTTTGGCTATTGGGAACCCGCCTGCCTGAAACCCGTGATATGTCGCTGCCTGCCGCCTCACCGCGCCAGGTAATCCGCAACTACGCCAGCGTGCTTAAACACCGTGAAGGCATGGGCTATATCTGCGCAGTAGCGGCTTCCTTCGCGGGGCTGTTTGCGTTTGTGACCGCATCGCCGTTTCTCTACCTCGACTACTTTGGCCTCTCGCCAATCACCTATCCGCTGGTGTTTGGGGTTAACGTGGTGGTGATTGCGCTCTCTAACCGAGTCAATATTCATCTGCTGCGTAAGCGTACACCCCAGCAGAATTTGCGCCTGGGTCTGCTTATTCAGCTTATCGCGGCACTTGGGTTGGTTGCGGTCACTGCGCTCAATATGGCGTCATTAATGATCGTTGTGCCGCTAATTATGCTGTTCACCGGCATGATTGGGCTGATAACGCCCAACGCCATTTCGTCGCTGTTGGATCATTTTGGCCATATCAGTGCCACGGCAACCGCACTCTTAGGTGGCATTCAATTTACCTGTGGCGCGCTGGCTGGGGTAATGGTGGGGCTGTTTGAGGTGGAGCACATATGGCCGATGGTGCTCACCATGCTAGGCGCTGCGCTACTAGGTAATATAGGCGTACGCAAACTGACTAAGGCGCCTGCTGCGGATGGATAGTTCTTCGAGTGGACAGTTCTTTGAATGAATAGCATGCTGGCCTGGGTCAACATGCCGCTGAGCATCTGGTTAGCCTGCTCCGCGGTACTGCTGCTGGGTGCCTTTGTGCAGCGCGCGACCGGTTTTGGTTTGGCGGTTGTAGGCGCGCCATTGTTGCTGATGCTTGAGCCTCGCCTGGTACCGGTCATTCTGGTGCTGTTTGGCTTTACCATCTCGCTGATGATGGTGCGCCACTACTGGCACGAGGTGCGTCTGGATTCCATTGGTATGGCGTTAGCGGGGCGCCTTCCCGGCAATGCGCTGGGTATTTGGCTGCTGCTTGCCGCGCCGATGTTTGTGTTAGAAAAGCTGATCGCGGTTATCGTTCTGTTTGCCGTGCTAGTCACGCTGTGTCGTTTTCAATTGCCGGTAAACCGAATAACCCTGTTTGGCGCGGGGATACTCTCCGGTATTTTCGGCACCGTCGCCGCCGTTGGCGGCCCGCCCATTGTGCTGCTGATGCACGGTCTTCCGGCGGATCGCGTGCGCGGTAATTTAGCGGCATTTTTTATTTTAACCTCCATGTTGACCTTGATCACTCTTGCTTTAGCGGGGCAGGTTCAGCTCTGGCATTTTCAGGTCGCGCTTACCTTCTTGCCCGCGGTATTGATCGGTAATGTCTTGGCAGATGCCGTCGCCCACCGTTTAGACCGACGCCTACTGCAAGGGGTGTCGCTGGCGCTGTGCACCCTCGCGGCCCTAGGCCTGTTGTGGTGATGTAAGGCTTGGGTGCAGCCACATAACGAAAAATTCTTCACGTTTTGCTCGCTGTCATGAAGTTGTCATGTAACCAGTGCAAGGTATGCCTTGCGAAGGCCAGATCCCTACATGAACAGGAGTATTTCGCATGAACCGTATTCTAAAAACCACCGTTATCGCGGCTGCTGTAATGAGCGTTGCCGGTGTTGCCCAAGCCCGTGATCAAATCCGTATCGTAGGTTCCAGTACCGTTTACCCGTTTGCCAGCTACGTAACTGAAGAATTCGGTGCCACTACCGGAAATCCGACGCCTGTTATTGAATCAACAGGTTCGGGTGGTGGTTTGCGTCTGTTCTGTAACGGTTTAGGTGAAGGCACGCCCGATATCACCAACGCTTCACGCCGCATGAAAGTCGCTGAGTTTGAGCGTTGCGAAGAGAACGGCGTTACCGATATCACCGAAGCTAAAATCGGCTCTGACGGTATCGTTTTAGGCCAATCCAACGAAAATGACGTTGTTGATTTGACGCTTGAGCAAATTTTCATGGCAGTAGCCGCTCAGGTGCCGGTTGACGGAGAACTGGCCGACAACCCCTACACCAACTGGAGCGACATCGACTCCTCGCTGCCAGACCGCGAAATCTCCATCTATGGGCCGCCGACTACCTCTGGTACCCGTGACGCTTTTGAAGAGCTAGTCATGGAAACGGCTTCTGAAGAGATGGACGAGTATGAAGAAGCTTACACCGACATCCGTTCTGATGGTGTTTACATCGACGCTGGCGAAAACGACAACCTTATCGTTCAGCGTTTGAGCGAAGATACCGGTGCAATGGGCATCTTTGGCTACTCTTTCCTTGAAGAGAATACCGATACCCTGAACGGTGCCACCATTAACGGTGTTGAGCCAGAGCCTGAAGCCATTAGCTCGGGTGATTATCCTGTTGCGCGTTCACTGTGGTTCTACGTGAAGAACCAGCACGCTGAAGAAGTACCGCCGATGTACGACTACACCGACATGTTTATGAGCGAAATGATGATTGGTGCAGATGGTTACTTGAAAGATATCGGCTTGATCGTACTGCCAGAAGACGAGCGTGAAGAGTGGCGTCAGGCTGTAGCCGACCGCACTACAATGTCAGCAGATGTTCTTAAGTAATTAGTTGAACTAGAAGTGAAAGTGGCCGGCAGCGAAAGCTGTCGGCCCGTTATTGTTGATAGAGATTTCTTAACCGGTGACGACGTGAGAGAGATGCGATGCAGACCAACCAGCTTCTTTTGATTTTTTGCGGTGCATTATTACTGCTGGGGCTGCTGGCTTTTTTTGCTGGCCGTTCAAAAGCCACTCGTTTACGTAGCGCGGGTACGGCTATGTTTGCTCAGCCAGATCAATACGCCTGGTTCACCGTGCTCTCGACAGCCGGCCCAGCCGTGGTAGTGAGTGCGCTGGGGGCTTTTGTGCTGCTTTTGATGGGCGCTGATATCCCTACGCTCTATTTGCTAGCATCAAGTTTGGTGGTTGCAGCCATAGGGCTAATGGTAAGCCTTAACCATGTGAAACCTGATTTTCACGCCCGTCAGGCCATTGAGCGAGTCATCCGCCTGGTCTTAGCTGGGGCTGCGTTAATTTCGATTTTCACTACGTTCGGCATTTTGTTCTCGATCATTTCCGAGGCTCTGCGCTTTTTCCAAATGCACAGTTTCTGGGAGTTCATTACCGGCACCACGTGGAACCCCGGCGCGAGCTTTTTAGCATCAGCGGGTCGTGGAGATGGTAGTGGGGCTGAGTTTGGCTCGGTACCGCTGTTTGCCGGTACCTTTATGATTACCGCTATCGCCATGTTGGTCGCTGTTCCTATTGGTCTGCTCTCTGCGGTTTACATGTCCGAGTTTGCGCCGCGTAATGTGCGCAGCATTGCCAAGCCCATGCTTGAAGTTCTGGCGGGTATTCCTACCGTGGTTTACGGCTTTTTTGCCGCCATTACGGTAGCGCCCATTATCGTCAACATCGCTGGTTTTTTTGGGCTCGACGCTTCTTATAACAACGCCGTCGCCCCAGGTGTCGTGATGGGTATTATGATCATCCCGTTTATCTCCTCGCTGTCTGACGATGTGATCAACTCTGTGCCCGATAGTATGCGTCAAGGGTCGCTGGCATTAGGCATGACCAAAGGTGAAACCATTCGAGACGTGGTTATTCCTGCTGCTCTGCCAGGGATTATTTCAGCGGCGCTCTTAGGCATGTCGCGTGCGCTAGGTGAAACCATGATCGTGGTAATGGCCGCAGGCATGCGGCCCAATCTCACCGCTAATCCGCTGGAAGATATGACCACGGTGACCGTGCGTATTGTGGCGGCTTTAACCGGGGACCAAGAGTTTGCAAGTGCTGAAACGCTGTCAGCCTTTGCCCTGGGGCTCGTGCTGTTTGCGGTGACGCTCTCGCTGAACCTGGTATCTGTACTAATGATCCGTCGTTTCCGCGAAAAATACCGCGTGAATAACCTGTAACGCTGAGGAACTGTTTCGATGAGCCATACTTTTGACGAAATCAGCCAGCAGCTTAAGCGGCGTCACCGTAAGTCTGCCCGCCTTAAATGGATCTCAATGGGATCATTGGGCTTGGCAGGCCTGTTCCTGGTGCTCTTCTTTGCCGATATGTTGAGCAAGGGCTTGCCAGCCTTTCAGCAGGCGTATATCCAGACCGAGATTAGTTACACTGAAGAAGCGGAAAGTGATGGACGGCAGGCGTTTGATCAAGAGCTGCTACCATTAATCAGTCGCACGGTGGTGCGAGTGATTCCTATGGAGTTGCGCAACAATCCCGAAATGATCGGTACCAGCGAAACGCAGTGGGTGCTGGCAAAAAGTGAGGTCGACCAGTATCTGAAGGGACACCGGCATCGTCTTAGCGAAGAAGAACAAGCGGCTCTCGATGCGCGTGTTGAAGTGGGCCAAGTTGACCTTCGCCTCAATAGCACCTTTTTTGGATCCGGGGATTCAAAAATCGCTGAGAATGCAGGTATCCTCTCGGCAGTGGTCGGCACCGTGATGACCATGATCGTAACGCTATTAATCTCGTTTCCTATCGGGGTAATGACCGCAGTTTATTTGGAAGAGTTTGCGCCAGACAACCGCTTCACTCAGGCGATTGAAATTAACATCAATAACCTGGCCGCCATCCCTTCGATCTTGTTCGGTTTGTTGGGTTTGGCGATTTTTATCAACTTCTTCGGGGTGCCGCGTTCATCACCGTTGGCTGGCGGTATGACGCTAGCGCTGATGACATTACCGGTCATCATTATCTCAACGCGAACCGCGCTGCGTAGCGTGCCGGACTCTATCCGTCATGCTGCCTTTGGGGTGGGCTGTTCGCGCTGGCAAGTGGTACGCGATCACGTTCTTCCGCTGGCAATGCCGGGTATTATGACGGGCTCCATCATCGGGCTTGCTCAAGCGATGGGTGAAACAGCACCACTGATTATCGTCGGGATGGTGGCGTTTATCCCCGATGTCGGCGCGTCCTTTACCGAAGCGGCTACCGTTATGCCTGCGCAAATATTTACTTGGTCAGGCGAGCCTGAACAGGCGTTTGTAGAAAAAACAGCCGGCGGTATTTTGGTGCTACTCACCATACTCATCTCACTCAACGCCTTCGCCGTTGTGTTACGTAAGAAATTTGAGCGTCGCTGGTAGGCCAGCACGATAGAGGACATGACTATGAATAGCCAAGCACCTGTAATGAACGACCAGCATGAACCAGCCGTTGGGCAGCCCTACACGCGTAACCACCAGGCCTGCCACGATTTGAGTATCCGAGTTCGCGATTTGAACCTGTGGTATGGCAAAAACCAGGCGCTGAATGGTCTTAATATTGACCTTTTTCAGAAAAATGTGACGGCGCTGATTGGCCCTTCCGGGTGCGGTAAATCGACCTTCTTACGCTGTCTGAATCGCATGAACGATTTGATTCCTAGCGTGCGCACCGAAGGATTGGTAGAGATGGATGGGCAGGACGTAAATGCCGCCAAAATGGATGAAGTAGCGCTGCGCCGCCGGGTGGGGATGGTCTTCCAAAAGCCGAACCCCTTCCCTAAATCGATTTATGAAAATGTTGCTTATGCGCCGCGTATGCACGACTTGGTTAGCCGCAAAGCCGAGCAGGATGAGCTAGTTGAAAAGGCATTGCGTAGCGCGGGTCTTTGGAACGAGGTGAAAGACAAGTTACAAGAACCCGGTACTTCACTGTCGGGCGGTCAACAGCAGCGCTTATGTATCGCGCGCGCTATTGCCGTTCAGCCTGATGTAATCCTGATGGATGAACCAACTTCCGCGCTTGACCCGATCTCGACCGCGACCATCGAGGATTTGATGGATAAGCTAAAGGAAGAGTTCACCATCATCACCGTGACTCACAATATGCAGCAGGCAGCGCGGGTGGCGGACTACACGGCGTTCTTCCACCTGGGGGAAATCATTGAGTACAACGACACGAAAGTGATGTTCTCAACTCCGGCGCAGAAGAAGACCGAAGACTATATCTCTGGTCGTTATGGTTAATTAACGATAACCAAACAGGCCCATCGTCAATTGGTGGGCCTGTTGGCTAGTCAGCATTTTTTTACGCATTAATATATGTTTTAGCGTATATAGCCGTTATCCTTTCCCGTAATAAATAGCTTAAATCAGTTAGCTTAGGAGGCACCCGTGGCATTACGTATTGGTATTAACGGTTTTGGACGTATTGGGCGCTTGGCACTGCGCAGTTTGTGGGTAAAGGTGGCAGCGGGTGACGTTGAGCTGATTCGTATCAATGACCCCGGCGGTGATGCGGCTACTTTTGCCCACCTGCTGGAGTTTGATTCGGTACACGGGCACTGGGCACCAGGGAAGGGCATCTCGGCAACGGATGACGCTATTGTTATCGACGGTAAGTCTGTCGCCTTTAGCGCCAATAAGGCAATTGCCGATAGCGACTGGTCGAACTGCGATATTGTGGTTGAGTGCTCGGGCGTCATGAAAACCACCGATCAGCTCCAGGCGTATCTTGATCAAGGCGTCGGCCGTGTAGTGGTGAGTGCGCCGATGAAAGAGGCGAGCGTGCTCAATGTGGTGGTGGGGGTGAACGACCACCTTTACGACCCCGTTCAGCATAAGATCGTCACCGCTGCCAGTTGCACCACCAATTGCTTGGCGCCGGTGGTTAAGGTCATTCAGGAAAGCTTCGGTATTCGCCATGGCTCGATGACCACCGTGCACGACATCACCAATACCCAAACGATTCTAGACGCGCCGCATAAAGATCTGCGTCGCGCCCGCGCCTGCGGCATGAGCTTGATTCCCACCACGACCGGTTCGGCCAAAGCGATTACCGCCATTTTCCCTGAGCTGGAAGGCAAGCTTAATGGCCACGCGATTCGTGTGCCGCTGGCTAACGCATCACTGACTGATATGGTGTTCGAGCTTGAACGCGAAGTGAGCGTAGACGAAGTCAATCAGGCGCTGAAAGTCGCCGCCGATGGCCGGCTGGCGGGGATTTTGGGCTACGAAGAGCGCCCGCTGGTATCGATTGATTACCGCACCGATCCACGCAGTTCGATTATCGATGCGCTCTCTACCATGGTGATCAACGGCACCCAGCTGAAACTCTATGCTTGGTACGACAATGAGTGGGGCTATGCCAACCGCACTGCCGAGCTGGCCCTTATGGTCGGGCGTGAGCAGGTGGGGCGTGGCTGATTCGCCGTTGCTGAAAATGCGTGCGCGGGTGAAGGCGCTACCTTTCGAGGTGCGCCAGTACATGCTGATTACCGGCAACTATTGGGCATTTACGATCACCGATGGTGCGCTTCGCATGCTGGTGGTGATGCACTTCCACCAGTTGGGTTATTCGCCGCTGGCCATCGCTATGCTGTTTCTGTTCTACGAAGCCTTTGGCGTGGTGACCAACCTGGTCGGTGGCTGGCTGGGCGCGCGGCTGGGGCTCAACCGCACCATGAATGTGGGTCTTGGGCTGCAAATTATTGCCCTCGCTATGCTGGTGGTGCCCGCTAGTCTGTTGACCGTTGCCTGGGTAATGGCCGCACAGGCGCTGTCGGGCATTGCTAAAGACCTTAATAAAATGAGCGCTAAAAGCGCCGTTAAGGTACTGGTTCCTAAAGAGAGCGCAAACGCTAACAGCTCGCTTTACCGTTGGGTCGCGATGCTGACCGGCTCTAAAAACGCGCTAAAAGGGCTAGGCTTTTTTGTTGGCGGGCTGCTGCTCGCCTTGATTGGCTTCCGGGCGGCAGTGTTGGTGATGGCGGTGATGCTGGGTGGCGTACTGCTGCTGTCCCTATTGCGGCTAAAGGCGGATTTAGGCCGCCAAAAAGTGAAGCCCAAGTTCTCCGAAATTTTCTCAAAATCGCGCGCGATTAACGTCCTCTCCGCCGCCCGCTTCTGCCTTTTTGCGGCGCGGGATGTGTGGTTTGTAGTAGCGCTGCCGGTATTTTTATACGACCAGCATGGGTGGACACACTGGACGGTCGGTGGGTTATTAGCGATTTGGGTGATCGGTTATGGCGGCGTGCAAACCCAGGCGCCCAAACTAACCCGGCTGATTAAAGGCGGTGCGCGGTCGCTTACTGCTGGCTGGGCCGCAGCGCTGACGGTGCTGGCGATTGTGCTAGCGATGCTGCCTTTGGCGCAAGTGGGCTGGTTAGTCGTTGGGTTACTCGCCTTTGGGGTGCTGTTCGCGATTAACTCCAGTTGGCACAGCTATTTGATAGTGCATTATGCCCGCGCTGACGGCGTCTCCATGGATGTCGGTTTCTACTATATGGCCAATGCCATGGGGCGCTTAGTCGGGACGCTGCTGTCGGGCTGGCTGTATATGGCCTACGGGCTGAGTACCTGCCTTTGGGTATCGGCGGCCTTGGTGGCAGCCAGTTCAGCGATGGCCCTAGCGTTGCCTAGACAAGTCGCATGATTCGTTCGCCCAGTTGGGTGTTTGCAACGTTTTCTGCCGCGCTATTATTAACCGCAGTGCTTGGCCCTAGCGTGGGCGATTAATTGATCATCAAGGCGGACGAGGCGTACTGATAGCCTCGAATGGCGTTATTGCCATTGGCCTTGCGGTGATGGTTGCTCCCGCCAGGGCCATGCAAGCGTTAGCGCCGTTGCTATTTGGCTTGCTGATCGAGCACAACGGCGCCGGTGCGCTATAGCTGACCGCTGGTTTAATGCTGCTGGTCATGCTTGCACTGCTATGTATTCGTGTGCCTCGAACGCAAGGGTGAGGTATCTACATAAAGATGTCGTAGCTTCGGGGGTGCCTTTGCGCCGTAGCAGTTCCCGGGGGGATATCTGCATCATCGCCCGCAGCTCGAGCAGCTTTTCACGGCTGGGCGGTGTGTCCAGATAATAGATCACCTTCGGCGATTCGCCCGAGGCTTCGATCATTGCCAGTGCATTGCGCGACGTGCCGCAGTTGGGGTTATGGTAGATCGTGGTGGCCATATTGCCCTCATTAGACGCTTAGCTGTTTGTAGAAGGAAAATGATGGCGGGTTTTATTGGCAATTCTTACCAGCGCCAGCATTAGCGGCACTTCGACTAAAACGCCAACGACCGTAGCCAGCGCGGCGCCCGACTGTAAGCCAAAAAGAGCAATAGCCGCTGCGACGGCCAGTTCGAAGAAATTACTCGCACCCACCATGGCGCCTGGGGCCGCAACGTTGTGCGGCACGTGCCAGGCTTTGGCCCAGCCGTAGGCAATAAAGAAGATCAAAAACGTTTGGAGAATCAGCGGTATTGCGATCAGCACAATATGTAGCGGATTATTCAGAATTACCTCGCCCTGGAAGGCAAATAGCAGTACCAGGGTGATGATCAAGCCAATCGGGGTGATCGGGCCAACGCGCTTCATAAAGACGTTGTCGTACCATTCGGCGCCGCGCTTTTTGATCAGGGTTTGGCGAGTGATATAACCCGCTGCCAAGGGGATCACGATATACAACACGACCGAGAGGGCGACGGTGTCCCAGGGCACCTGAATATTGGAGACGCCGAGTAGGAAGACCACGATGGGGGCAAAGGCGAACAGCATAATCAGGTCGTTAAGTGCCACTTGCACCAATGTGTAGGCAGCGTCGCCGCGGGTCAGGTAGCTCCATACAAATACCATAGCGGTGCATGGCGCGGCGCCGAGCAGAATCGCACCCGCTAAATACTGACTGGCTAACTCGGCGGGAATAAACGGCCGAAAGATCACCATCAAAAATAGCCATGAGATGGCAAACATGCTGAAAGGTTTGATCAGCCAGTTAACGGATGTGGTGATAATTAAGCCTTTAGGCTGGCGCCGTACTCCAAGCAGCGAGGTGAAATCAATTTGCGCCATCATCGGGAATATCATAGCCCAGATAAGCACAGCCACCGGAATCGATACCTGGGCCACTTCAAAGCGTGAGAGCGTTTCCGGTACCACTGGCGCTAGCTGGCCGACTAAGATGCCCAGCACAATCGCAAGCGCCACCCAAAGCGAGAGGTAGCGCTCAAAGACACCCATACCTTCGGCGGTGGAGGGGGATGCGTTATCTTCCAATGCTGACATGCGACACTCCTGATCAGATGGCGCGTTGATTAACGCGTTTTGAGACGTCTTCCGCGTTCTCTTTGCGTTCTGAGTAGCGATCAGTCAGCAGGTCGCTGCGGTCGCGCACCAGTAGAGTGAATTTCACCAGCTCTTCCATCACATCGACGATACGGTCGTAGAAAGGTGAGGCTTTCATTCGGTCGCTTTCATCAAATTCCATAAAGGCTTTCGGCACTGATGATTGATTGGGAATCGTCAGCATGCGCATCCAACGACCTAAAATGCGCAGTTGGTTGACTGTATTGAAGGACTGCGAGCCGCCACAAACCTGCATTACTGCTAATGTTTTGCCTTGAGTCGGGCGCACGCCACCTAGTGAAAGCGGAATCCAATCTATTTGCGCTTTCATAATGCCGGTCATTGTGCCGTGGCGTTCAGGGGAGCACCACACCATGCCTTCAGACCACTGAGCTAACGTGCGTAGCTCGTCAACTTTGGGGTGGCTGGCATCTTCAGTATCGGGTAACGGCAACCCTCTAGGGTCAAAGATGCGTGTTTCTGCGCCCATAGCATTGAGCAAGCGTGCTGCCTCTTCAACGGCCAAACGGCTGAAAGAGCGCTCACGCAGAGAGCCGTATAACAGCAAGATTTTAGGCGCGTATTCCGTCCCTTGCGGTATGCCAAGCCGCTTGCTGTTGGGCCGCTCAAAAAGTTCGGCATCAATATTGGGTAAGTTATTGAGGTGGGGCATTGAGTTCTACCGTTTCTAAGGTGTAATAGGTTAATAGCTCTATAATATATGTTTTTTCATATATTTCTAGTGCAGCTTTAAGGCTGCAATATCGCCGTCATAAATCAAGCGTAGAGTAGCCGCTACTAATTACATAAGAGGCTATTTATTTATGCCAAAGCGCCGCGTTTTGTTCCTCTGCAATGCTAACTCTGCACGCTCTTTGATGGGGGAGGCGCTGCTTCGCCATATGGCAGATGATCGTTTTGAAGCGTTTAGTGCTGGTTCTGAGCCCGATGAGCCCCATGTATTGACCCTTGAAGCGTTGCGCAAGCAAGGGCTGCCCACCGAAGACTTGCGCAGTAAGTCGTTGGATGAGTTTGAAAGTGAGGCATTCGATTTTGTTATTGTGCTGTGCGACAAGGCCCAGCAAGCCTGCCGTGAATGGCAAGGAGAGGCGGGCGAAGTGCTGTTCTGGGATATTCGAGACCCGCGTTTGATTGGCAAGCCGGATGCATACGAGCAGGCGCTATTAGAAATTCGACGGCGCCTGCAGCTTTGGCTGCCTCTCCACACGGGCTGAGATAAAGCTAGAGTTACTCGATTAGCTCGACGGCCACGGCCGTTGCTTCACCGCCGCCAATGCATAAGCTAGCAATGCCGCGTTTGCCGCCTTTAGTGCGCAGTGCATGGATCAGCGTAGCGATAATACGCGAGCCGGTAGAGCCAATGGGGTGGCCTTGGGCGCAGGCGCCGCCATAGACATTGACCTTTTCATGAGGCAGCCCCAAGTCATCCATGGCCATCAGGGTCACCACCGCAAAGGCTTCGTTGATTTCAAATAGATCAACGTCATTAACACCCCAGCCTAGTTTCTTCATCAGTTTTTCAATCGCACCCACCGGGGCGATGGTGAACTCGCTCGGGTGTCGCGAGTGAGTCGTGTGACCCAGCATGCGTGCGAGTGGCTTAATGCCATGCTGATCCGCCGCTGCTTGGCTGGCCAAGATAAGCGCCGACGCGCCATCGGAAATTGAGCTGGCGTTGGCGGCGGTAATTGTTCCGTCTTTAGCGAAAGCAGGGCGCAGCTGGCGGATTTTATCGAGCTTGGCCTGGAAAGGCTGCTCATCGTGCTCAACAAGGCTCTCGCCCTGGCGAGAGCTGACCATGACGGGTGCCATCTCGGCGGCTAAGTGGCCCGCGTTGGTAGCGGCCATGGCGCGCTCAAGAGAAGCAATGGCAAAATCATCCAAGCGTTCGCGGGAATAACCGCGATCCGAGGCGACATCCTGGGCAAACACGCCCATTAGTTTGCCCGTTTCGGCATCTTCCAGCCCATCTAAAAACATATGGTCTTTCAGCTCGCCGTGGCCCAGGCGATAGCCGCCGCGCGCCTTGGTCAGCACGTGAGGGGCGTTAGACATGGACTCCATGCCGCCCGCCAGCACAATATCGCCGCTGCCGGCCTTGATTAAATCGTGGGCAAGCATAGTGGCTTTCATCCCGGAGCCACACAGCTTATTGATGGTGGTGGCGCCATTGGCATCGGGAATGCCCGCCTGGCGCATAGCCTGGCGCGCAGGACCCTGCTTAACGCCCGCGGGCAGTACGCAGCCCATAATGCCTTCGCTGATGGCGGCAGGGTCTATGCCGGACGCTTCGATCGCTGCTTTGATGGCGACGGCGCCAAGCTGTGGCGCCGTCATGCTCGCCAGGCTGCCCATCATGCCGCCCATTGGGGTGCGTTTGGCGGCTAGAAATACCACATCGGTGGGGTTGCGCATGGTCAATCTCCTTAAGACTTATTGTGATTATCGTATCGAGTAGTGGGTGATACATTGACCCGTAGGCGGTGCTGTGGTTCTCTCCTGAATAACCAAGCAAGCGCTAGTGTGAATGACATGAATGTAATGAATGCATCCCCTCGCCGCAAGGAGTTGACCCGCCTGGCGGCTCAACTCTTCGTCCAAGAGGGCTTTGATCGTACGACGGTGCGTATGCTGGCGCAGGAAATGGGCATTAAGTCCGGTAGCCTGTTTCATCATTTTAAAGATAAACAGGAAATCCTCGCTGCGGTCATTGAAGAGGGCACCCAAAATGCGTTGATGATCGCGCGCAAAGCTCTGGAGGAGTGTTCGCATGACCCGGAAGTACGCCTACGTGTCATGGCCCGCGCTCATTTGGAAACTCTGTTTACCGACCGCAATGCTCATGTAGTGGCGCTCTTCGAGTGGCGTCGCCTTGATCCTGCGGCGAGTGCTCATTTAAGTCATTTACGCGATGCTTACGAGGCGCTGTGGGTCGCCGTCATTGATGATGCTTTAGAAGCAGGGTTGATCCATGGTGATCGCTTTCTTGTCTCGCGCTTTGTACTAGGAGCGCTAAATTGGACGGTTCGCTGGTACGACCCTAATGGCCCCCAATCTCCTGATGATCTGGCTGACGAGCTGGTGGCAATGATTATGCCTACTTCTGCTTGATACCTCGATGACCACAGCGTCGACCAACGTCTAGCGCGATAATGTAGAACAGTGCTTGCTCTCTGCGCCGATTGCTTTTAGCGTTGCTATTATCTCTAGGGTTACGTTAACGTCAACGGTTAATTATAGCAACGCTCTACTTTTCCCCTCTTAATGCCCAGAGCTCGTTATCAGCAGCCCTTACCAACAACAATGATCAACTACTTAAGAGAGCCATCATGACAGCGACATCTCAATCACTGCCCGACTATCACCACTATCTCAATAACTTCTCCGTGGATAGCGTTATAGCTCGCCTGGATGACCACCAGGATGGCTTGCTGAATGCCTTTGAAGCCTGCTGTGGGCGTCATGTGCGGGAGGGGCGTGGCGAGGTGCTGGCGCTGGTTCAGGAAGACGCCGAAGGGAATATGCATACCCTGACGTATGCTGAGCTCGATGAACAAAGTGCTAGGTTGGCGGGCTGGTTGCAATCCCAAGGGTTGGGCAAAGGCGACCGCATTGCCTGTATGCTGCCGCGGGCACCGCAGCTATTGATCGCGGTGATCGCAACATGGCGCATTGGCGCGGTTTATCAGCCGCTGTTTACTGCCTTTGGCTCTGACGCGGTGGACTATCGGTTGGGGCGAGCGGGTACCAAGTTGGTAATTACCGATCACGCTAATCGCTATAAATTTGATGGCCTGGGTCAGTGCCCACCGGTTCTGGCTGTGGGTGGGGCGACTAGCGAGCACGGCGATGACCACGACTGGCAGATTGCGTTGACGCATACGTCAATGAGCGATAAGCCGCCAAGACTCTCGCCTGAAGAGCCATTTCTGCAAATGTTTACCTCCGGCACCGTGGGCAAGCCAAAAGGGGTTGCCGTGCCCCTGGCGGGGATGACTGCTTTTGCGATCTATATGGAGCTGGCCATTGATCTTCGTGGCGACGATCGTTTCTGGAATATGGCCGACCCAGGCTGGGCCTATGGCCTCTACTATGCGATTACCGGGCCATTACTACTCGGCGTGACTACGCACTTCTGTGAGGCGGGCTTTAGTGCCGAAGGAGCGCTGGCGTTTATGAAGCGCCATCACATCACTAATTTTGCTGCTGCGCCGACCGCTTATCGGCTGATGAAGGCGTCGGGACTATTCGATGACGCTCATCAAACGCTCGAGCTACGGGCGGCGAGT
Organism: Halomonas sp. H2; assembly: GCF_050215315.1. GTDB lineage: Bacteria > Pseudomonadota > Gammaproteobacteria > Pseudomonadales > Halomonadaceae > Vreelandella. Next base: position 2,430,375 of record NZ_CP189760.1, on the reverse strand, counting down.
TCGGCAGGTGAACCTCTCAACACGGAAGTGGTTACATGGGTTGAAAGATCGCTAGGCTGTGCGGTTATGGATCACTACGGCCAAACTGAAACCGGTATGACGTGCAATAACCATCATGCCCTTGATCATCTTAAGCATGTAGGCGCGATGGGCGTGCCAATGCCGGGGTATCGACTGGCGATTTTAGACGCGGAGTATAAAGAGCTGCCCGCCGGAGAGCCGGGTGTCCTTGCAGTGGATATTAAAAATTCGCCAGCGCACTTTTTCCAGGGCTACACCTGGCAAGAGAAAAATCCTTTTGTAGAAGGTTATTACCTAACGGGCGATGTGGTGATCCACAACGAAGACGGCACCTTTCAGTTTGCTGGCCGCGACGACGATATTATTACCACGGCGGGTTATCGCGTGGGACCAACGGATGTTGAGAATAGTGTGATGACACACCCTGCAGTTGCCGAGTCAGCGGCAGTGGGGCAGCCCGATGAGATTCGCGGTGAGGTGATCAAGTCGTATATCGTGCTGCGCGACGGCTATGAAGCGAGTGACGAGCTTGCTGATGAGATCAAGCAGCAGGTGCGCGAGCGGCTATCAACCCACGCTTTTCCGCGCATTATTGAGTTTGTCGATGAGCTGCCTAAAACCCCCAGCGGCAAGATTCAGCGTTTCAAATTGCGAGCCCAGGCGGTAGAGGATGCCAAGACAAGCGACTAATTCAACATCTAATGACAACGATTAAAGGGAATATGGTTATGCAGGTTAAGGAGAGTACCTTTTTAATTACCGGTGCCGCTTCGGGGTTAGGGGCAGCAACCGCTGAGCGCTTAGTCGCGGCGGGGGCTCGTGTCGTTTTATGCGATCTAAACGATAGTGTCGAACGCCATGCTGAGCAGTTGGGGGGGCGGGCGCAAGCGTGCCTGGCGGACATCACCTCTGCCGAACAAATGCAGCAGGCAGTCGACACAGCGGTGGCGCTGGGTGGTGAGTATGGGCTTTCCGGAGTGGTTCACTGTGCAGGCGTGGTGAGTGTGGCCAAGTTGGTCGATCGTGAGGGTAATCCAGCGGATTTAGATGGCTACGCTAAAACGATCAATATCAATCTGATCGGAACATTTAATGTTATGCGCCTTGCGGCTGCCGCAATGGCTAAAAATACGCCCAGTGAGAGTGGTGAGCGCGGGGTGATAATTAATACTGCATCTATTGCCGCTTTTGATGGTCAGGTAGGGCAGTGTGCTTACAGTGCTTCTAAAGCGGGTGTTGTCGGTATGAGCCTTCCCGCTGCCCGTGAGTTGTCGCGTCATGCTATTCGGGTCATGGCCATCGCTCCAGGTATGTTTGAAACGCCGATGATGAGTGAAATTCCCGATGAGGCTGCTCAGGCGCTAGCAGCCGCAGTGCCTTTTCCTAAGCGGTTGGGTAAGCCGGATGAGTTTGCGCAACTAGCCGAGCAGATTATTACCAACCCCATGCTTAACGGCGAGTTGATCCGCTTGGACGGCGGTATTCGCATGCAGTAAGTGAGTGGTAAGTAGGAAGAGGGAAGTAAAATGACTCGCTGGCTTTTGGCTGGCGAGTTTTTTATTAATTGGGTCAGGGTGTTATCGGTTGGGCGACCAAAGTTCTAGGATATTTTTCGGCTAAATTCAAACGCTTGCTTGACTAAGTAGGGGGTTCGCGCTAATTTTCAAACATTCGTTTGAATGTCGTGAGCTTAAAAGTATCGATCGGCTCTCACAACCACCCTCTTTAGGAGCAGTGCGATGCCCAGCTATCAGGCCCCTATTCGTGATATGCGTTTCGTTATGGACGAAATGTTCAACTACCCCGCTCACTACGCACGTCTACCCAGCGGTGACGAAGCGTCGCCGGATGTGGTCAGCGCTATTTTGGAAGAGGGCGCACGCTTCGCACGCGACGTATTGTTGCCGATCAATCAGAGTGGCGATGAAGAGGGCTGCCTATTGGAGGGAGGCGAAGTTAAAGCGCCTAACGGTTTTAAAGAGGCTTACCAGCAGTACGTAGAAGGCGGTTGGCCGAGCCTAGCTGCCGATCCAGCGTATGGTGGCCAGGGGTTGCCGCCTTCATTGGCGATGCTGCTATCGGAAATGATCTGCGCCACTAACCTGGCGTGGGGGATGTACCCAGGGCTTTCTCATGGTGCGGCGGATGCGCTGCGCCATCATGGCACCGAGGAGCAGAAGGCGACGTACCTCACCAAGCTGGTTGAGGGAGTGTGGACAGGTACCATGTGCCTAACTGAGCCGCACTGCGGTACTGACCTCGGTTTGATCAAGACGCGGGCGGTGCCTGCTGATGACGATGCTTATGCGATTACCGGCACCAAAATCTTTATCTCTGCCGGTGAGCATAACTTGGCTGAAAATATCGTCCATTTGGTATTGGCAAAATTACCCGGCGCACCGGAGGGCTCCAAAGGTATCTCGCTGTTTGTGGTACCTAAATTCTTGCCCGATGACCAGGGCAGTGTGGGTGAGCGTAATGGCGTCACCTGTGGTTCGCTTGAGCACAAGATGGGTATTCACGGTAATGCCACTTGCGTGATGAACTTCGATGGCGCAACCGGCTACTTGGTCGGGCCGCCCAATAAAGGGCTGGCGTGCATGTTCACCATGATGAATGCAGCGCGTCTCGGTGTAGGGATTCAAGGGCTGGGTCTCATTGAAGCCAGTTTTCAGAATTCGCTCAGCTATGCTCGTGACCGCCTACAGATGCGCGGCTTATCGGGCAAGCAGGCACCTGAAAAGCCCGCTGATCCGATTATCGTCCACCCCGATGTTCGCCGCATGTTGCTGACCCAGAAAGCTTTCGCGGAGGGCGGGCGTATGTTAGTCCTTTACGCCGCCCAGATGCTCGACGTGGTGGAGCATGGTGAGCCGGGTGAAGAGCGCAGTTATGCTGAAACCCTACTTGGCTTGTTAACGCCTATCGTCAAAGCTTTTCTGACCGAAGTTGGGTTTGAAAGTACTAACGAGGGCGTGCAGATTTACGGCGGCCATGGCTTCATTAAAGAGTGGGGTATGGAGCAGTTGGTGCGCGATGCGCGTATTACACGACTCTATGAAGGTACCACCGGGATTCAGGCGCTTGATCTGCTCGGCCGCAAAGTGCTTATGAGCCAGGGTGAATCGCTGAAAGTATTCACCAAAGAGATCCACAAGTTCTGTAAAACAGAAGCTGATAATCCCGCTCTCAAAGAGTTTGTCGAGCCGCTGGCTAAGCTCAATGCAGAGTGGGGCGAACTGACCATGGGTGTGGGTATGAAAGCAATGCAAGACCGCGAAGAGGTCGGCGCGGCGAGCGTTGATTACCTTATGTACTCAGGCTATGTCACGCTGGCGTATCTGTTTGCCCGTGCGGCCAAGCAGGCGTCTGCTTCTTTAGAGGGTGACGATAAAGCCTTCTACACCGCTAAGCTGAATACTGCCCGCTTCTATTACCAGCGGCTACTGCCGCGCACCAAGGCTCATGCGCAGATGATTCAATCAGGCGCTTCCAGCCTAATGGCCATCTCCAGCGAAGATTTTGGTTTGGGTTTTGAAATTTAAAGCGTCGACTACTGATGGCGTGGGGTAAGTTACGCCAACGGGCACTCTCTGGTCAGGCATTCTGATCGGTGGTTTGCGGCAAAAGGGCAACCTTCTGCCGCTTTTTTTATACGCAATACTTCTTTTCCTTGCTATCTTGATAGTGAGGCCTTAAAGTACGCATCCGCTGCCGGGGACGCCAAGCGTTACCAGCGGTGAATAAGGTCTAAAAGCCTTGGTTTGTCAAGCGGTTAGGGTTTCTGCCGAAGCCAGTCGTTTTGGATGTGGTTTGATCAACATCGAAAACAACGTCCTTGACAACCACCAGGAACTGCGTAGAATACGCCTTCCTCGCTGAGGCAAGCCAAGTCAACGGCCGCCCGGTTGCTTTCACAGTAACCAGACAGCGAAACAGCTCTTTAACAATTTGATCAGGTAATTCATGTGGGCGCTTGCTGATGTTGGTGACAAATCACCTACTATCAAGGCAAGCGACTCAAGCAATAAGGTTTTAAAGGATTCGTCCTTTGGGATCTGTTTTGAATGAATTCGTTTGAACCTTGAGCCAAGTTTGGTTCGCTTCTGTCACTTTCGAGTGGCAGGTAAGAACCGCATAGATCTTAAACTGAAGAGTTTGATCATGGCTCAGATTGAACGCTGGCGGCAGGCCTAACACATGCAAGTCGAGCGGTAACAGGGGGTGCTTGCACCCCGCTGACGAGCGGCGGACGGGTGAGTAATGCATAGGAATCTGCCCGATAGTGGGGGATAACCTGGGGAAACTCAGACTAATACCGCATACGTCCTACGGGAGAAAGGGGGCTTCGGCTCCCGCTATTGGATGAGCCTATGTCGGATTAGCTAGTTGGTGAGGTAATGGCTCACCAAGGCAGCGATCCGTAGCTGGTCTGAGAGGATGATCAGCCACATCGGGACTGAGACACGGCCCGAACTCCTACGGGAGGCAGCAGTGGGGAATATTGGACAATGGGGGCAACCCTGATCCAGCCATGCCGCGTGTGTGAAGAAGGCCCTCGGGTTGTAAAGCACTTTCAGCGAGGAAGAACGCCTAGTGGTTAATACCCATTAGGAAAGACATCACTCGCAGAAGAAGCACCGGCTAACTCCGTGCCAGCAGCCGCGGTAATACGGAGGGTGCAAGCGTTAATCGGAATTACTGGGCGTAAAGCGCGCGTAGGTGGCTTGATAAGCCGGTTGTGAAAGCCCCGGGCTCAACCTGGGAACGGCATCCGGAACTGTCAGGCTAGAGTGCAGGAGAGGAAGGTAGAATTCCCGGTGTAGCGGTGAAATGCGTAGAGATCGGGAGGAATACCAGTGGCGAAGGCGGCCTTCTGGACTGACACTGACACTGAGGTGCGAAAGCGTGGGTAGCAAACAGGATTAGATACCCTGGTAGTCCACGCCGTAAACGATGTCGACCAGCCGTTGGGTGCCTAGCGCACTTTGTGGCGAAGTTAACGCGATAAGTCGACCGCCTGGGGAGTACGGCCGCAAGGTTAAAACTCAAATGAATTGACGGGGGCCCGCACAAGCGGTGGAGCATGTGGTTTAATTCGATGCAACGCGAAGAACCTTACCTACCCTTGACATCGACAGAAGCCGAGAGAGATCTTGGTGTGCCTTCGGGAACTGTCAGACAGGTGCTGCATGGCTGTCGTCAGCTCGTGTTGTGAAATGTTGGGTTAAGTCCCGTAACGAGCGCAACCCTTGTCCTTATTTGCCAGCGCGTAATGGCGGGAACTCTAAGGAGACTGCCGGTGACAAACCGGAGGAAGGTGGGGACGACGTCAAGTCATCATGGCCCTTACGGGTAGGGCTACACACGTGCTACAATGGCCGGTACAAAGGGCAGCGAGCTCGCGAGAGTCAGCGAATCCCTTAAAGCCGGTCTCAGTCCGGATCGGAGTCTGCAACTCGACTCCGTGAAGTCGGAATCGCTAGTAATCGTGAATCAGAATGTCACGGTGAATACGTTCCCGGGCCTTGTACACACCGCCCGTCACACCATGGGAGTGGACTGCACCAGAAGTGGTTAGCCTAACGCAAGAGGGCGATCACCACGGTGTGGTTCATGACTGGGGTGAAGTCGTAACAAGGTAGCCGTAGGGGAACCTGCGGCTGGATCACCTCCTTAAACGATGCGTCACACGTTAGTAAGCGTCCACAATGAATTACCTGATCAGAATGCTGTTAATACGCAGTGATAAGTGGCTCTGTTTTTTTCACGTTAAAAAGAAAAAATAGCGTTTAAGGTCTTAAAGGTCTTTTTCTTTTTTAATACGAAAGAACGCTTATCACTGCTTATAGCAGTCGCTCTTTAACAATGTATATCATGCTGACAAGAACATTCCGCAAGGAACTGTTCTTAAATTGTGATACGCGTCAGCGTATCCGGCACAATGAAACGTGATCATTGCGAGTCCAGACTCCTTCGGGTTATAGGGTCAAGCAATGAAGCGCACACGGTGGATGCCTAGGCAGCCAGAGGCGATGAAAGACGTGGTAGCCTGCGATAAGGCTCGGTGAGGTGGCAACAACCTGTGACCCGGGCATTTCTGAATGGGGAAACCCACCGATCATAAGATCGGTATCGTGCCCTGAATACATAGGGGTACGAGGCGAACCAGGGGAACTGAAACATCTAAGTACCCTGAGGAAAAGAAATCAACCGAGATTCCCCTAGTAGCGGCGAGCGAACGGGGACCAGCCCTTAAGCATGTGACTGATTAGGCGAATGCGTTGGGAAGCGCGGCCGTAGCGGGTGATAGCCCCGTAGTCGAAAATCTGAACATGTGAAATCGAGTAGGTCGGGGCACGAGAAACCTTGACTGAAGACGGGGGGACCATCCTCCAAGGCTAAATACTCCTGGCTGACCGATAGTGAACCAGTACCGTGAGGGAAAGGCGAAAAGAACCCCGGAGAGGGGAGTGAAATAGATCCTGAAACCGTGTGCGTACAAGCAGTCGGAGCGGACTTGTTCCGTGACGGCGTACCTTTTGTATAATGGGTCAGCGACTTATATTCAGTGGCGAGGTTAACCGTATAGGGGAGCCGTAGGGAAACCGAGTCTTAACTGGGCGACACAGTCGCTGGATATAGACCCGAAACCGAGCGATCTATCCATGAGCAGGGTGAAGGTTGAGTAACATCAACTGGAGGCCCGAACCAGGATCTGTTGAAAAAGATTTGGATGACTTGTGGATCGGAGTGAAAGGCTAATCAAGCTCGGAGATAGCTGGTTCTCCTCGAAAGCTATTTAGGTAGCGCCTCATGCAGTACCGCCGGGGGTAGAGCACTGTTTCGGCTAGGGGGTCATCCCGACTTACCAACCCGAGGCAAACTCCGAATACCGGTGAGTAACGCGTGGGAGACACACGGCGGGTGCTAACGTCCGTCGTGAAAAGGGAAACAACCCAGACCGTCAGCTAAGGTCCCGAAATCCTGGTTAAGTGGGAAACGATGTGGGAAGGCTCAGACAGCTAGGAGGTTGGCTTAGAAGCAGCCATCCTTTAAAGAAAGCGTAATAGCTCACTAGTCGAGTCGGCCTGCGCGGAAGATGTAACGGGGCTAAACCAGGTACCGAAGCTACGGGTGCATCCTTCGGGATGCGCGGTAGAGGAGCGTCGTGTAAGCCGATGAAGGTGAATTGAGAAGTTCGCTGGAGGTATCACGAGTGCGAATGCTGACATGAGTAACGATAAAGGGAGTGAAAAACTCCCTCGCCGGAAGACCAAGGGTTTCTGTTCGACGCTAATCGGAGCAGAGTGAGTCGGCCCCTAAGGCGAGGCCGAAAGGCGTAGTCGATGGGAAACGGGTCAATATTCCCGTACCGGACATGGTTGCGATGGGGGGACGAAGAAGGCTAGGTGAGCCAGGCGTTGGTAGTCCTGGTGAAAGTGAGTAGGCTGGCATCTTAGGTAAATCCGGGACGCTTTAAGGCCGAGACACGAAACGAACTGACCACGGTCAGGAAGTCACTGATGCCACGCTTCCAGGAAAAGCCTCTAAGCTTCAGATCATGTGCGACCGTACCCCAAACCGACACAGGTGGTCAGGGTGAGAATCCCAAGGCGCTTGAGAGAACTCGGGTGAAGGAACTAGGCAAAATGGTGCCGTAACTTCGGGAGAAGGCACGCCGGCGTAGGGTGAAGAGACTTGCTCTCCTAGCCCGAACCGGTCGAAGATACCAGGTGGCTGCAACTGTTTATTAAAAACACAGCACTCTGCTAACGCGCAAGCGGACGTATAGGGTGTGACGCCTGCCCGGTGCCGGAAGGTTAAATGATGGTGTTAGCCCTCGGGCGAAGCTCTTGATTGAAGCCCCGGTAAACGGCGGCCGTAACTATAACGGTCCTAAGGTAGCGAAATTCCTTGTCGGGTAAGTTCCGACCTGCACGAATGGCGTAATGATGGCCACGCTGTCTCCACCCGAGACTCAGTGAAATTGAAATCGCCGTGAAGATGCGGTGTACCCGCGGCTAGACGGAAAGACCCCGTGAACCTTTACTATAGCTTCACACTGGACGCTGATGTTGCCTGTGTAGGATAGCTGGGAGGCTTTGAACTCCGGACGCCAGTTCGGAGGGAGCCACCCTTGAAATACCAGCCTGGCATCATTGGCGTTCTCACTCAGGTCCGTTATCCGGATCGAGGACAGTGTGTGGTGGGTAGTTTGACTGGGGCGGTCTCCTCCTAAAGAGTAACGGAGGAGCACGAAGGTACCCTCAGCACGGTCGGACATCGTGCAATGAGTGCAAGAGCATAAGGGTGCTTGACTGCGAGACAGACACGTCGAGCAGGTGCGAAAGCAGGTTCTAGTGATCCGGTGGTTCTGTATGGAAGGGCCATCGCTCAACGGATAAAAGGTACTCCGGGGATAACAGGCTGATACCGCCCAAGAGTTCACATCGACGGCGGTGTTTGGCACCTCGATGTCGGCTCATCACATCCTGGGGCTGAAGTCGGTCCCAAGGGTATGGCTGTTCGCCATTTAAAGTGGTACGCGAGCTGGGTTTAGAACGTCGTGAGACAGTTCGGTCCCTATCTGCCGTGGGCGTTGGATGTTTGAGAAGGGCTGCTCCTAGTACGAGAGGACCGGAGTGGACGACCCTCTGGTGTTCCGGTTGTCACGCCAGTGGCATTGCCGGGTAGCTATGGTCGGACGGGATAACCGCTGAAAGCATCTAAGCGGGAAGCCCCCTTCAAGATGAGACATCCCCGAGGACTTTGATCCTCCTGAAGGGCCCAGCGAGACCAGCTGGTTGATAGGCACGGTGTGGAAGCGCTGCAAGGCGTTGAGCTAACGTGTACTAATGGCCCGTGAGGCTTGACCCTATAACACCCAAGGGGTCTGCTCAAAATGATGACGTGACATGAAACAACCGGATACGCAGCGTGTGGCCTGACGCATTAAGCGCACAGGCGGCAGGCGATGAGACGCACACAATTGAGCAAGCAAGGCTAGAAAGAAAGCCCGCTCGTCAGCATGATGTACATTAACCGTTACGCCTGACGACCATAGCACGCGTGAACCACCTGATCCCTTGCCGAACTCAGCAGTGAAACCGCTTAGCGCCGATGGTAGTGTGGGGTCTCCCCATGCGAGAGTAGGTCATTGTCAGGCACCTATACCGCAAAAAACCCAGCCAATCGGCTGGGTTTTTTGTTTGGGCGGTAGAAAATAAATAATGTCGGATAAGTGCTATGATGCGCACCAATTAATTAGGCAGCCGTCATCCTGTGTGACGGTCGGAATCGAGGTGAAGTGGTGAGTGAAATAGTACCCACATCGTGGTTAGTCTATTGCCGTCCAGGTTTTGAAAGCGATGCATTGACAGAGCTTCAGCATCATGCAGCGCTACATCACGTGACTTGTGAGGCGTCTTACGGTGAGGGGTGGGTAAGCTTAACGCGTATTGATGGCGAACCTGTAAATGATTTGCATCGACAGGCAGCTTTTAACAAGCTAATTTTCGCGCGCCAAAGTTTAGCGGCACTGCCAGCCCTCACGCTCTCTCGTGATGACCGCCTTACTGCTATCTTGGAGCAGGTAAAAGCCAGCCGCTGGAGCTTTGAAGAGGTTTGGCATGAAACGCCGGATACCAACGATGGTAAAGCGCTGGCTGGGCTGATTAAGGCGCTGACGAAGCCGCTGGAAAGTATGTTGAAAAAACGTGGTGCGTTAAGGCGCCGCGCGGGCGCACGACGTTTACATATTTTCTGGACTGACGGCGATCAAGTGCAGCTGGCGATGAGCTTCCCAGGTAATCGTAGTGATCTGATTAATGGTATTCGCCGGCTGCGCTTCCCCTCCCGTGCGCCCAGCCGCTCAACGCTGAAGTTGGAAGAGGCGTGGCACGAGTTTATTCCTAGGGATGAGTGGGATGTGCGGCTAGCACCGCATATGCAGGCAGCTGACTTAGGGGCCGCCCCAGGAGGTTGGACATGGCAGTTGGTTCAGCGGGGCATGTACGTATATGCCATCGATAATGGCCCGATGGAATCACAGTTGATGAAGACTGGGCAGATTGATCATCTCAAAGAGGATGGCTTTACCTGGGAGCCACCACAGCGCTTAGACTGGCTAGTCTGCGATATTGTTGATAAGCCAGTACGAGTATTAGCCATGGTGGAGCGCTGGCTGGTTCGGAAATGGTGCAAAGAGGCGATCTTTAACCTTAAGTTGCCCATGAAAAAGCGCTGGGATGAGGTAACACGCTGCCTAACGGCGCTGGAAGAGTCGCTGGAAAAAGCGGGCGTGCATGCCAACGTATCATGCCGTCACCTCTATCACGATAGGGAAGAGGTAACGGTGCATGCAAGGCTTAGGGATTAATGCTAGTGAAGGGCTTATGTTTAATAGCCTGGCTCGTAAATCCGGATAGTTTCATCTTCGGTTAACAGCGGTAAAATGCGCTGCATGGCCATTGCCCGCGCTTCGCTTGAGTGCCACTCTTTCCAGGCGCGGATGTTACGCCATTTGGTAATCATCAGTCGACGATCGGTATGACCAAGCTCGACGAGCGTTTCGCCACCGACGAAGCCTCTTACGCCTAAAGAGACGCGCATTGCTTCCCGCGCTGCTTGCTCAAATTCTTCTTCAAGACCGGGCATAATTCGCCGTTCGATGATAACTTTAATCATACTTTCTGTTTCCTACATCGAGGATATTGATGGCTGATAATACGGGTACTCTACCCAGCTATGATGCGTCATTAGACACTTCAGGGCTGTACTGCCCTGAGCCGATTATGTTGATGCATAACAAAGTTCGCGATATGGCGTCAGGTCAAGTGCTGAAAGTGATAGCTACCGATCCTGCCACTACGCGTGATGTGCCCAAGTTTTGTCAGTTTTTAGGCCACGAACTGCTTGAACAGAAGACCACGTCGGAGACTAGCTACCTCTACTTTATCCGTTTGGCATAGCCCTTAAAAGGGCTCATTCAAAATGATCCTTTGAAATAGCCCTTTGAAAGTGCAGGATTATAATGAGGCGAGGCTTGAATCGATATTGGCCTCGCCTTAAATCGCAACCCTAAAGCGCCTAGTTAATCACTAGCGACTACCATCATGGCTAAAGCATCCAGTGTTGCTGGATCTTCTTCCAATATACGATTAGCGATATGGCGCTGGAAAAAGTAGACGGTTTGATGATGGGTGTGGGCACTGTACAGGCACTTATCCGCTAACAAAATCGGCGTCATTGCCGCTTTGTTTTCGTCGGCAAGGAGTGCATCTAGGCCACCGTCACTATAAAGACGCCAACCGTAAACGGGCTTCATATGCCAGGGCGAATTAGGGTGATTCATGCACAGCGCGTGAGTGCCAAGTGTGTCGGGGATTTGCTGAATGAGGGTTACTTCGCCTGACGCTTCATAGTCAAAGTACTCAGCCGCCGTAACAAGCTCGTGGTATTTGTGATCGGGAGGCGTATCAAAAATTTCTTCGGTTTCAGGATCGCGATAGCCAATGAATTTGCCATTTTCTGGGCTATTGAGTTCATGGCAAGCTGCCAACGTTTCCATCCACGGTACCAAGCCAATAACGCTGCCATCGGCTCTCAATCCCCATGCCAATATGGGCATACCATAGAAGGTGTCGGGACTCGCAGCCAGTTGATACACCATCTCAAGGCCATCTAGCTCAGGTGCTAAACGGACAAAGCACTTTTGCGCCTGCTGACGTTGGCGCACAGTTTCCAGGTCGATGACCTGGGCAGAGCGGGGTGACAGGGATGCGCCCATTGTGTCCCTCCTTGTGCTGCGTGGTCATCACATTGGCGAAGCAGATGTCCGGCTTGCCTGATTATTCATATTGCTTCATTACTCACCAATAGCACAAGTTGCTCATAAGGTTAAGGGGTGGGGTCTACATTTTTTAATTCTCTTAGCAACGCGGGAAGTGAGCTCTTAGTGCTTCATGCGCTTGACGAACTTGCTGAAATTGTTTCCAGGGTGCCTCAGCATTTGTAAGCGAAAGCCAGCGTGTCTGATAGCGCTGGACGGCAGCAGGTTTATCTACCTGCTGGGCATTGATTAAGCGGTTTACGGCCGTTAACCACTGCTTGGCTGTGCTGGTTATGCGCTCAAGCGACGATGACTTCCGCTGGCTTAAGCAGCGTTTGGTATTGTTCTTCTGAGCTAAGTTCTGCTGGGCTAACACTGCATTTGCTTCTGTTAAGCGCTGGGTGGCGAGTAGTAGAGCGCGCAGTACTTCGCCGGTCAGCGGCCGCTCTTGCAGGGTTTTTAGATGGTTTTCGAGGGTTGAAGAGTCTTGCTGCCAGTCGAGGTCAAACTGGTGGTCGGTCATTTGCTGCAAGTAATGGATGGCATCAAGCTGGCCTGCGATAGCGGCATCATCGACGCCGGTTAACGGCTGGCTTGCCCGCGAAAAGCTTTTAACCCACTCGCTGGAATCAAAAATTGCGTTCCAGCTTACCGCAGGCAACTGCGCCGTTTTAATCGCTGTTAATTGTTCTAGGCGGGCTCGATCTTCATCGCCTAACTGATCGGGAACGTCGCTATTCAAGCAGGCACTTAGACGCTGCCATAGCGTGCGCTCATATAACCACTGTTGGCTAGGCGGCGCTACACGCCCCAGTTGGTTGTTACGTGCAGCGACTAATGAAGCGATTTGGCACTCGCGTAGTGCGTAAACATTCAGCAGGCTATCTCGCGTTTCGGGAATCGCAATGAGCCGCTCGGAGCGCTCAGGAAAGTCACCAATATTAACCGGCTCAGTCCGTTCAATGTCATTCTGTGCGAGCTCATCGGCGAGCTGCTGGTGATAGGCCTGCCACTGCTGCTCAGCGGCGTTGTTGCCACAGCCAGCCAGTAGGGCGCTTAGCGCTATTGTTAGAGAAAAATTTCTCCAGCGAGCCATGCCTACCCCCGAGTACTAATACGCTGTAAGCGCCAGCCAAGTAGCACTGCCGCAGTGCTTAAGCCCACAATCAAACCGATCCAGTAGCCATGAACCCCGAGTGGAGCAATCATATCACCCACCCCACGGGAGCCTAGCCAGTGGCCGCCACCCAAGCCGACAATCCAGTAGGAGAGCACCGTGATCACCATCACAATGCGAGTGTCTTTATAGCCACGCAGAGCACCGGCTAAATTGACCTGTAGCGAGTCAGAAAGTTGAAAAATAACCGCTAAGGCAATGATCGACAGCGCCAGTGCTTGAATCTCGGCATTCGAGGTATAGAGCGCAATGACGGGCACTGCGGTCACCCATAGTAGAAGACTGTTAAAAGCTGCTACACAGACACTGACCACAGTACCGTTCCAGGCTACCTGGCGGGCTAGCCCCAATCGCTGTTGCCCCAGTGTATTACCTACCCTGACGGTCAGCGCCATGCTCAGCGACATAGGCAGCATAAACAAAATGGTGGTGAAGCTAAGCGCTATTTGGTGAGCGCCCACGGTGACTTCGCCAAAACTGGCGATAAACAGCGCGATAAAGGTAAATAGGGTAACTTCGACAAAAATAGCCACGCCAATGGGAACACCCACCACGATGAGTTCACGAATGCCGACCCATTGAGGGGGCGTTAGCTGTTGCCAGATAGACACGCTTTTATAAGTACGTCCTCGACGCGTGTAGTAGGCCATGGCCAGCGCCATCGTCCACATTGAGAGAGCTGTCGCAACACCACAACCAAATGCCCCTAAGGCAGGCAATTGTTGCAGGCTGCCAGGAATCCAGGTGCCCAATAGGTCGACCAAGCCTTCTCCGCCGTAGATCAACAGATAGTTGGCAGGAACGTTAACCGCTAAGCCGACCAAACTGATCCAAAGTGCCGGTCGGGTATGGTTCATGCCGTCGGAAAATGCTCTAAGCGCTTGGAAGAGGGCGATTCCGGGCATGCCAAAAGCAACGGCAGAAAGGTAGGCAGCAGACTGGCGCGCAACTTCTTGAGGTACACTCATAGCTTCAAATATCGGCATGACGGCTGACCAGAGAAGCACGGCCGCGACAACGCCTAATAGCAGAGCAACCCAAAGCGACTGATGAACGGCCGGGCGAATAGCGGCTAGTCGCTGTCCGCCTAACAAATGCGCCACAATCGGGGTTAGCCCCATCAGCGTGCCCGTCATAAACAGCATTAAAGGCATCCATAGGCTAGAGCCTACGGATACTGCAGCGAGTGACGTTGCATCATGCCGACCGGTCATCATTACATCGACGACACTCATTCCCGCTTGAGCCAACTGAGCACCGCAAATAGGTAGTGCCAAATAGACTAGGCCCCGGGTTTCTGGCCAGTACACTGATCTAACGTTTTGAGTAAAGCCGCCCACGTGTTGGCTCCTAAAGGGAAAAAGTTACTGTGAAAGGCCGCTATATTAGCAGGAGCGGCTGCCTTTCGGGGTTAGCCGTTAGCTTGCGCTCACTGTGTAGGTATAATGCCCCCAAACCAATGACAAACGAGGTCAAGGTGAGTAATACGCAGGATCCATGGACGCTCGAAGATATTACCGCGCTTTTTGACGGGATTTTTGCTGAGTGTTATCAAACTCGATTGATTCGCGGCGGTGATGAGCCTCTCTATCGTCCCGCTAACGGCGAGACCCCTTATCACCAGGTAATTTTCGCTCGTGGCTATTATGCCAGTGCGCTACACGAAATCAGCCATTGGTGCATTGCTGGGGCAGAGCGGCGGCAGCTCGAAGATTACGGCTACTGGTACTGCCCGGATGGACGCGACGCTGAGCAGCAAAAAGCGTTTGAGCAGGCTGAAATAGCCCCGCAGGCGTTAGAGTCTATCTTCACCCATGCCTGCGGCCGCAATTTTCATGTCAGTGTAGATAATTTAGGCGGCGATATAGAGGTAGATGTTGAGGCCTTTGCGGCGCGAGTAGAGGCCCGCGCCGAGCGCTACTTGCAAGAGAGTTTGCCTGCCCGCGCCAACGCCTTCCAGGTGGCGCTTAAATACTTTTACTATCATCAGCAATCGCTAGCGGAGGCCATCGCACAAGCACATGTAGTGTTGGATCAAGCACCGCTTACAGTGGCCGTTGATTAATCTTCTTCTGTTAGACGCTGATGCATCGACAGCATCACTTCCAGCTCATGTTCGGGACGCATCGCCTCTAACCCTAGCTCGCTGAACGTTTCACGCCGCTGGCGGTGCCATTCGCCTGGGGTAATCGAAGGGTAGAGCACCGACGCCGGGGCGAGCTCCACGAAAGGATCCAGGCCATAAGTATCAAATAGTCGCGCAAGCGCTGCTTCGTCGTCGCCGTTGTCGCTGGTATACAGGGTGGCGGAGAAGTGATCGTTCTCCAGCTCGCGGATTACCTCTAGCGGGCTAACCCCCAGGCTCTCCAGCTCTTCTAGGCTGTAGGCGCCCATGGCATTGGTATCTTCTTTGATCCAGCTATCGTCTGGCTGAATCAATGTTTGCTTCACTCGGCCATCGGGCAGCGACCACGCAATGGCTAGCGGGAGGCCATCGTCTTCGCCCGTTTCAATGGCAATAAATCCTGGATAATCGGCCACGCTAATACTCCTGTTAAGATTCCGTGGGTAGACGGAAAAAACGCTGGGCAGTCTGTGTCGTTGCCGCCCCTAGCTCAGCTTCGCTAATACCGTGCCACTGGGCAATCTCGCCGACAATCCAAGGCAGCAGCGCCGGTTCGTGTCGACGACCCTTTAACTTTGCCGGTAGGTTGCGGGGTAACAAGTAAGGGCAGTCGGTTTCCACCATCAAACGCGTCAATGGAATATCACCTACCAATGAGCGTAGATGATGTCCGCGTCGCTCGTCGCAAATCCACCCGGTTAGACCTATATGTAAGTCTAGGTCGAGATAACCAAACAGCGTATCGCGTTCGGCGGTAAAACAGTGCACTACTGCATGACTGATATCGTCTCGCCACGCATGCAGTATTTCACGCATCCGCTTACCCGCATCTCGTTCGTGTAAAAACAGCGGCAAATCGCTTTCCACTGCGAGCGCCAATTGTGCTTCAAAGGCATGCTCCTGCTCCTGGGGCGTCGAGAAGTTGCGATTGAAATCCAGCCCACACTCACCCACAGCGACGACTTCCGGCATGGCATGTAGGGCCGCCATGGCGCGCTCAAGGCTCTTGTCCCAGCGACTGGCGTCATGGGGATGCACTCCCGCAGTAGCATAGAGGCCGGGATACTGCTTGGCTAACGCAACGGCTTGTTCGGCGTGGGCAAGATCGGTGCCGGTAACGATCATAGTGGTTACCTGCGCCGCCTGGGCACGTCGAATAACTGCCTCAAGATCGCGGCCAAAGCTTTCATGCGTCAGGTTCGCGCCAATATCTACCAACGGTGCAGTCGGGCGAAATTGAAGTGCTTCGGGTAAAAACTCATCAATGTGCGCGGTAACCAAGCGTCACTCCCAATCGAAAATATAAAGCACCATTGTAACGGTATGCGCGGGCATCGACTAATGGTGTGTTAACTAAGAGGAGCTCAAGCGAATGGCACGAATTGCAAAAAATCTGGCTTGATAGGTAAACAGGTAAGGGCTTGTTTAAGCCTAAGATAAAATCAAGCAGGTGAGCTCTACGTCGCTGCGATAGATTCAATAACAACAAGAGAGAGCCCAATACCGATGCAATTATCTCAACGCTTTGCTACTTCAACCCTCGCCGCTGCCATTCTGATGGCCAGCTATGCGCCCACGACCGTTGCCGCTGAGGGTATTTCCGATAATGAAATCCGCATTGGCTATTTAGCCGATATGTCCGGCGTTTATCGCGATCCTATTGGCCCGTTGGGCGAAGATGCCATTAATATGGCGATTGAAGATATCGGTGGCAGCGTCAACGGCGCCAATGTCGTGGTGTTTAGCGCCGATGACCGCAACAGCCCGGATGTAGGCTCAAGTGTCGTGCGTGAGTGGATCGACGAGCGTAACGTCGATATGGTCACCGGGCTGGTGGCATCTTCTGTCACCTTGGCGGCGGTGAGCCTGTTGGAAGAGGCGGATAAACTCGGGCTGGTCAATGGCGCTGTTTCGTCAGGTATTACCAATGAGCACTGCTCGCCCAACCATATTCACTGGGTTTACGATACCTGGGCAATGTCCAACGGCACTGCAAAGGCGATTACCGATGAGGGCCACAAAAACTGGTACCTGTTAAGCGCCGACTACTCCTTTGGCCACGCACTGGAAGCGGATGTGACGCGCGTCGTGACTGAAAATGGCGGCACCATTGTGGGTAGCGCTCGCCACCCTTTCCCCAGCAGTGATTTCTCCTCGTTTATGCTTCAGGCGCAAGCCTCGGGTGCTGATGTCATTGCGTTGAATAACGCTGGCGGCGATACGATTAATGCGGTGCAGACGGCGGGTGAGTTTGGCATTACCCAAGCGGGACAGATCCTGGCGGGGATGGTGCTGTTTAGTACCGACGTGCGCAGCATTGGGCTGGAAAACGCCCAAGGTCTGCAGTTTACCAAAGCGTGGTACTACGACTTGAACGATGAAACCCGTGCATGGGCCGAGCGTTTTAGAGAGCGTACCGGCAGCATGCCCACCATGGTACATGCAGGCCTCTACTCCAGTACGCGCCACTACCTTGAAGCGATTAAAGCCACTGGCAGCGATGACACCCAAACGGTTCGTCAGCAAATGGCCGATACCCCCATCAACGATATCTTCGCCACCGGTGGCTACATTCGTGAGGATGGCCGCATGGTTCACGATATGTATTTAGTGGAAGTTAAAACCCCCGAAGAAGCAGAAGACGAAGATGATCTTTTTCACATCATCCGCACCATCCCCGCAGAAGAGGCCTTCCGCCCACTGTCAGAAAGCGTGTGCCCGCTGGTCAACAGTTAAGTCTTTGCCAATTCACCACAACAATGCAGAGGATTTGGCATGTTTGAAACGTCTGTTATTCAGCAAAACACCATCGGGGCTGCTCTGAACCGCAGTGCCCGAAAATATTCGCACCAGCTAGCGCTAGTATTTGGCGAACGCCAGTGGCGCTACTCAGCACTCAACCAAGCAGCCAATCGGGTAGCCAATGGCTTGTTGGCAGCCGGGCTTGCCCCGGGTGATCGGCTGGCGGTGTATGGTAAAAACTCCGATGCCTACGTCATTGCCTGGTTGGCGGCTACGAAAGCGGGGTTAGTGCATGTACCGGTCAACTTCGCGTTAAGCAGTGATGAGCTGCGCTACATTCTTGACCAGTCAGGGGCCGTGGGTTTGCTCAGCGATGTCAGTCTCGCCGATAAAGTGAGTGCTGCCACCGAAGGCCTGGATCTGGCCCTGATGGGCACTCTGCACGCGGATCAGGGGCAAAATGCAGCAAGTTTTGATGTATTGGCTTGTGCAACGTCTGAGCGATCTAACGAAGAGCTCAGTAGCCAAGAGCCCCGTGTAACGTTCGACGACGCAAGCCTTGCGCAACTGCTCTATACCTCGGGTACCACCGCCGCGCCGAAAGCCGCGATGATGACCCATCAGGCACTAATGGCTGAATACATGGCCTGCATGGTCGAGCTGGATATAAAGGGCAATGAAGCCATGCTTGCCGCATTGCCGCTTTACCACTCGGCGCAAATGCACGTTTTCTTAATGCCCGCGCTGTTGTTGGGCGCTCCTGTCTACTTGCTAGAGGCGCCGCTTCCAGAGCTGTGCTTAAGCGCTATAGCGGAGCATCAAGTTGCATCATTTTTTGCCCCACCCACGGTCTGGATCAGCCTGTTGCGTCACGCTGAATTTGAGTGCTTTGACCTAAGCGCCCTCAACAAAGCCTATTACGGTGCCTCGATTATGCCGGTGCCGGTACTGGAAGAGCTGCAGCAACGCATACCGGGTGTAGGGCTCTACAACTGCTATGGGCAGAGCGAAATTGCCCCCCTGGCGACCGTGCTGCGTCCTGAAGAGCACGCTGAGCGACCCGCTTCCGCTGGGCGGCCCATTCTTACCGTGGAAACCCGAATTGTTGACCTTGAGATGAACGATGTCCCTCCCGGCGAACATGGAGAAATCGTCCACCGCTCTCCGCAGCTTATGAACGGGTACTGGGATAAAGTGGCGATGACCGAGGAGGCGTTTCAAGGCGGCTGGTTCCACTCGGGGGACGTGGGCTACTTCGACGAAGCGGGCTACTTGTATGTCGTTGATCGTATCAAGGACGTGATTAATACCGGCGGCGTGCTGGTCGCTAGCCGTGAGGTAGAGGAGGGGCTGTTTAAGCACCCGGCGGTATCCGAAGTAGCGGTGATCGGCCAGCCGGACGAGAAGTGGATCGAAGCCATCACGGCGGTGGTGGTATTGAAAGAGGGTCAAGAGGCAAGCGAGGAGGAGCTGATCCATCACGCCAAAACGCTGATGGCGCCCTATAAAGTGCCTAAACGTATTCTATTTGCCGATGCTCTGCCCAAGAGTACCGCAGGCAAGATCCTCAAGCGTCATTTGCGTCAAGATATCAAGGAGTGAACATGGACGGGCAAACCACCGAACTGTTTCACACCATGATCAAGCGCTGCCTAAGTCAAGAGGTTGCTCCTTTCTATGATGCGTGGGAAGCCGCGGGCGAAATGCCGCGCTCACTATGGCATGCGCTGGGTGCTGCGGGTCTGCTCGGTATTGATTTGGATGAACAGCACGGTGGCTCAGGGGCTGATATCGCCATCACCCAGATGGCGCTGGAAGAGCTCTCTCGTCAAGGGTTTGGTGGCCTAGCCAGTGCTTATAATATTCACGCCAATATTGTGATGCCCTACCTGCAAAATTTGGCAACAACTGCCCAGCAAGAGCGGTGGTTACCTGCTATGGCGCGTGGCGAAGCTCTTGGCGCCATCGCCATGACCGAACCCCATGCGGGAAGTGATCTTGCGTCAATGAGAACCCGGGCAAAGTACACTGCCGATGGCTGGGAGTTAAGTGGCAATAAGATGTTTATCACTAACGGCCAGTTTGCCGATCTGGTCATTGTGTGCGCTAAAACCGATCCTTCCGCTGGCGCCAAAGGGGTCTCGCTGTTTTTGGTCGATACCCAGTTACCCGGCTTCTCGCGCGGTAAACCGATTAAAAAGATCGGCCAGCACGCCAGTGACACCACCGAGCTTGCCTTTGATCATATGCAACTGCCCCATGATGCGCTGCTGGGGGAAGAGGGCGCCGGGTTTCGCTACTTAATGCAGGAGCTGCCCCGTGAACGCCTGGGCGTAGGCGCGCAGGCGTTGGGCGCCGTGGAGGGCGCGCTAGCGCTTACCTTGGCGTACGTGCAGCAGCGTCAAGCGTTTGGTCAGCGGGTCGCAGATTTTCAAAATACCCGCTTTACCCTGGCGGAAATCAAAGCCCAGTTGGACGTCGCTAGGGCCTACTTTGAGCACTGTGTCGAAAAGTACCGCCAGGGCACCATGAGCAGCACGGATGCAGCGATTCTAAAACTACAGCTAAGCGAGCTGCAGTGCCAAGCGGTGGATCGCTGCCTGCAGTTGTTTGGTGGTTACGGCTACACCCACGAATACCTCATTTCACGCTTTTATCTGGATGCTCGGGTACAAACCATTTACGCCGGCAGCTCAGAAATTATGAAAGAAGTCGTCGCACGCTCGCTGCTGGGCAAAGTGGCTTAGCCAGGCGTTTGGCACAGGCTGGCGTTGAACATAGGCTAGCGTTGAACGTAGGAGAGAACCATGCGGTTGGATGATGTAGTCATTTTAGGCGGTGCACGTACCGCGATTGGTGGTTTTGGCGGTTCGCTGTCAACAATGGCGCCGTTTGAGCTAGGGGCGATAACCGCCAAAGAGGCGTTGCGCCGGGCAGGCGTTGAGGGCGGTGATATCGATCACTCGGTATACGGCCACATTATTACCACTGGCCCCCAGGATGCCTATCTGGCGCGCCATATCGCATTAGAAGCGGGTGTGCCGAAAGAGGCGGGCGCCTTTAACGTTAATCGGCTGTGTGGTTCAGGGGTACAGGCGGTAGTGTCCGCCGCCCAGCAGATTGCTATGGGCGATAGCCGCTTAGCGCTGGCAGGTGGCGCTGAATCGATGTCGCGCGGGGCTTATTTTCTGCCTCCCCAGGCGCGCAACGGCGTGCGCATGGGCGATGTCAACATTCAGGACCTAACGCTGGGAGTGCTCAGCGATCCTTTTGGCAGCGGCCATATGGGTTGTACTGCCGAGAACATCGCTAAACAGTATGGCCTAAGCCGTGAACAGTTGGATCAGTTTGCCCTTGAAAGTCATCAAAAAGCGGCGCGGGCGATTGCTGAGGGGCGTTTTGAAGACCAAGTCGTAGCGGTGGAGGTCAGCCGCGGTAAGCAAACGCTGCTCTTCTCTCGCGATGAGCACGTACGCGAAGGCGTTGCGCTAAGTGATTTAGCGCGGCTTAAGCCTGCCTTCCAAAAGGATGGCGTGGTTACCGCAGGCAACGCCTCGGGAATTAACGATGGCGCGGCCACGTTAGTGCTGGCCCACGGCGATGAAGCTGCGCAGCGCGGTTTAGCGCCCAGGGCGCATCTTCGCGTTGCTGCGACCGCAGGCGTTGATCCCGCGCTAATGGGCTTGGGGCCGATTCCTGCGGTGAAACGCTGCCTGCAGCAGGCGGGGCTTAGTATCAACGATATAGATGTCATTGAATCCAATGAAGCCTTTGCTGCTCAAGCCATGGCAGTAGCGGAGACGCTCGGTTTCCCGCTAGAGAAGCTAAACCCCAACGGCGGAGCGGTTGCTTTGGGGCATCCGGTGGGGGCCACGGGGGCTATTTTGATCCTTAAAGCCCTTCACGAGTTGGCGCGAATTAACGGTCGCTATGGCTTGATTACGCTGTGTATTGGTGGCGGACAGGGTATTGCCCTGCTTATCGAGCGTTGAGTGCTACAAGAATAAAGTTAAAGGAGTTTTTATGCCTTCAGTTAGCCCCAAAATCCTACCCGCTGTGGCCTCGGCGACAAACCCTGCCCTGATGATTGGCGACTTGCTGGAAGCAGGCGTGCGTGTGGCGGGCGACAACCAGATCGTTTACCGGGATCAAAGCCGCCACAGCTACGAGCGCTTTCGCGAACGGGTGCATCAACTGGCCTACACGCTAACGTCTCAGGGCGTGCAAGCCGGTGACGTGGTAGCGGTGTTAGATTGGGATAGCCACCGCTATCTGGAGTGCTTCTTTGCCATCCCGATGATTGGCGCGGTGATGCACACGGTGAACGTGCGTCTCGCCCCAGAACAAATCCTTTATACGATGGAGCACGCCGAAGACGCTTTCGTCATCGTGCATGAAGAGTTTGTGCCGCTGCTGGAGCCGCTGGCCGACAAGCTCCCCCAGGTGCGTAGCTACCTGTTGTGCCAGGAGGCCCCGCAAGCAGTCGATACCACACTGCCACTGGTAGGCGAGTTTGAGGCACTGTTAAGCCAACAGCCTACCCACTACCATTTCCCAACCTTTGATGAAAACGCTGTCGCCACACTGTTCTATACCACGGGTACGACGGGTAATCCTAAAGGGGTTTTCTTTACTCATCGCCAGTTGGTGCTGCATACATTGAATGAGGCCAGCGTCTTCCAGGCCCCTGGCTTTGAGCTGCTCAACCGCGACAAAGTGTATATGCCCATTACCCCCATGTTTCATGTGCATGCATGGGGAGTGCCGTATACCGCCACGCTGATGGGGGCTACTCAGGTCTACCCAGGCCGCTACGAGCCGGAAATGCTGGTCAAGCTACTGGTCAGCGAGAAAGTCGACTTCTCCCACTGCGTACCCACCCTGCTCAATATGGTGGTCAGCGCCGAGGCGATTGCTTCAAAACAGATCGATCTCTCCGGCTGGAAAGTATTGGTCGGCGGCAGTGCATTAACCCAGTCACTGGCGAGCAAGGCATGGGCTTTGGGGATCGATACCCGCAGTGCTTACGGTATGTCGGAAACCTGCCCGCTACTCACCGCCGATATTCTGCCGCATGATATCACCGAGGCTGACTTTGAGACCCAACTACCCTGGCGTTGCAAAGCGGGCCTGCCGATTCCACTGGTTAAGCTTCAAGTGGTCGATGCGGACGGCGAGCCGCTGCCCAATGATGGTAAAAGCGTTGGCGAAGTGCGTGTTCAAGCGCCCTGGCTGACTCAAGCCTACTACAAAGAGGAGCAACGCAGCGCCGAACTGTGGCGCAGTGGCTGGCTGCATACCGGGGATGTTGGCACTCTTGATGAGCGGGGCTTTCTGACCATTAGCGACCGCATTAAAGACGTGATTAAAACCGGTGGCGAGTGGCTGTCGTCGCTAGAGCTGGAGAGCTATATCAGCCAGTGTCCAGGGATTGCCGAGGTCGCGGTGATAGGAGTGGCGGACGATAAGTGGGGTGAACGGCCGGCAGCGTTAGTCGTTGCGGAGGATCTGAACAACCCACCCACGACGGAAGCTGTGCAAGGCTTTTTAGAACAGTATATCGCCCAGGGCAAACTCAACCGCTGGGCGATTCCCAGCATGATTCGTTTCGTCGATGAGATACCCAAAACCAGCGTGGGTAAGTTGGATAAGAAACGTATTCGCACCGAAATTTAGGCGATCCCCTAGATCGATCAGCGAACATTGCCCGCCGTGCGCGCTTTGCGATACGCGGCGGGGGAGTTGCCTGTCCAGGTTTTGAACGCCCGGCTAAAGCAGGCTAGATCCTCGAAGCTTAATGCTTCTGCAATGCTGACAAGCGGTTTTTCACTGCAAGTGAGTGCCTGAATAGCAACATCTCGGCGGTACTCATCCTTGACCGCTTGGAAGTGAGTGCCTTCCTGCTTTAAATGTCGGGCCAGTGTACGCGCGGACATATGTAACGCATCGGCTACGCTGTGCACTGTTCCTGATGTGGTCAGGTGGCGTGAGAGGTGTTCGCGCACCCGATGCGTGAGCAAGCGATCAGCAAACGATACATAGAACCAATCCGCTGGGGCGCGCTTTAAAAAGGCGCCCAAATGTTTTTTGGTTTGTCGAATAGGGTGATCAAGCAAATCGCGATCAATGTAGATCGCGGTTTGTGGCTGCTCAAAGCGCACCTTGCCTGGGTAAAAATAGAGATAATCAGCGCTGTGCGGCGGCTGGGCGTAAGCGCACTCCATCAAGATGGGCGGTATTTTACGTGCAATCATCCACGAGGCGATGCCATGAAACAGCTTGAGCATTAGCCCATGAATTAAAATACGGCTGCCCACTAAGGGGACATGCTCCTCCAGTGCCATACGGGCCAAGTCACCTTCAAGGGTAAACGTGTAGCCAAAATCATCGAGAAGAATACGAAAAAACTGCGTATAGCGGTGCAGCGCCACCTGCAGGTTCGGCGCATCCAGCATGCTTAAACACAGCAGTTTTAGCGTTCCGCCCCGCAGCGGGCGGGAAAAAAAGCCGGGCGTTTCGTCATCCAGTTCGTTCACCAGCTCGCGATATAGTTCGGCAAACTGCTCAACGGTGACGCGACCATGGGGAGCCGAAAGTAAAAACGGTGAAATACCCGCCCGTTCCAAATAGCGGGTGGGCGGTGTCTCACTGTCCGGTAAGCCTTTAAACAGTTCATTTACAAAATGCATTGAGACGGTCACCGTCACTGTCAGCCCGCCTTTAAAATAGTGACTATTGATAGTGTTATTGTGCTTGATGGCAAAACGTTACCACGCTGGCGGTTTCCGCTCTACGATTCCCCTCTATAAGGTTCCCCCTCCCGACGCACTCATGCGTTACACTGTGCGCCTCACGATTAAGGAGGACACCGCGTGACCCTGTTACGACTCGAACAGCTGCAACTCGCCTACGGCACCCATGTACTGCTCAATCGCGCCGACCTGACGGTTGAAAAAGGCGAGCGGCTGGCGCTGGTCGGGCGCAATGGCACCGGCAAGTCCACTCTGCTGAAGTTGGTAGCGGGGGACATCCTGCCTGATGACGGCTCCATCTGGCGCGCACCTGGTCTCAAGATTGGCGTGTTGGCTCAGGAGTTACCCGAGTCATCCGGCCTGACCATTTTCGATATGGTCGCCCAAGGGCTGCCGGAAGCCGGGGAGCTGCTCTCCGAGTACGATCACCTGATCAATGATCCCGACCCCGATATGGATCGCATGGCGACCCTGCAAACACGCCTGGAAGCCATTGATGGCTGGTCGTATCACCAGCGTATCGATACGGTACTCACGCGCTTAGGCTTGCCCCCAGAGGTTGAAATGAGCTCGCTCTCCGGTGGCTGGCGCCGCCGGGTAGCACTGGCGCGCGCCCTGGTCGCCGAGCCCGATCTGCTGCTACTCGATGAGCCCACCAACCATTTGGACTTGGACACCATTGCCTGGTTGGAAGAGCAACTGCTGGCGTTTAATGGTGCGGTACTGCTGATTACCCACGACCGGGCATTCCTTTCCAAACTAGCGACCAATATTCTTGAGCTGGATCGTGGCCAGCTAGGGCACTACCCCGGCAAGTACGAAGAGTATCAGGCTCGCAAACAGCACGAGCTTGAAGTGGAAGCGCGAGAGAACGCCGAGTTCGATAAAAAACTCGCCCAAGAGGAAGCCTGGATTCGTCAGGGCGTTAAAGCCCGGCGTACCCGCAACGAAGGCCGGGTGAGGGCGCTTGAGGCAATGCGTAACGAGCGCAGCCAGCGCCGCGAGCGTCAAGGCAATGCCAATTTGACGGTAGATCGCGGCGAGCGCACCGGCAAGCGGGTGGTAGAACTACAAGGCGTCACTCAGCGGTTTGGCGATGAGGTGATACTGCGCGATATTAACCTTGAAGTACTGCGTGGCGACCGTATCGGCTTCCTGGGGCGCAACGGTGCAGGCAAGACAACCCTGTTGAAAATATTGCTGGGTGAGCTGGAACCCAGCGAAGGCAGCGTGCAAATGGGCACCAACCTGAAAGTGGCCTATTTCGACCAACTGCGTGCCGGGCTTGAGCTTGAAAAAACCGTCTACGACAACGTTGCTCAGGGCAGTGACCGCGTCAGCGTGGGTGGTAAAGATCGCCATGTGATGAGCTACCTGCAGGACTTTCTGTTCACGCCCGAGCGGGTACGCCAGCCGGTGAAAGCGCTCTCCGGCGGCGAGTCCAACCGGCTGCTGTTAGCCAAGCTGTTCACCCAGCCAGCCAATGTGCTGGTGCTCGATGAGCCGACCAACGACCTCGACATGGAAACCCTGGAGCTGCTTGAAGAGCTGCTACTCGATTTCGATGGCACGCTGCTGCTGGTTTCCCACGACCGAACCTTTATGGATAACGTGGTGACCAGCATGCTCGCCTTTGAAGGCGATGGCGTTGTGCGTGAGTACGTGGGTGGCTACACCGACTGGATTCGCCAAGGTGGTAAGCTGCCGCCGGCGCCTTGGGAAGGCGCTGCGCGTCAGCGTACCGAACCTACTTCAGACGCGCCCAAAAAGGTGGCTGAAGCGCCGGCTGCGCCAGCGAAAAAGAGTGTCAAGCTCTCTTACAATGTGCAGCGTGAGCTAGATGCACTGCCCGCCGAAATCGAGCGTCTTGAGGGCGAAGTAGAAGCGTTAGAGAGTGAAATCGGTGACCCTGCGTTTTATCAGCATGATGCCGACGCCGTGACGGCTAAGCTGCAAGCGCTCGAAAAAGTGCAAAAGGCGTTAGAAGTCGCCATGGAGCGCTGGATGGAACTGGAAGCAATGGCCGCAGGGGAATAAGCTCAATAATGTTAAAAGGCGCCGAATGGGCGCCTTTTTCGTTAGCGATATCGAGCGACCGTTTACTCGTCGCTTTTTTCGCCTTTTTTGCCCACGCGTACCGCTAATACATCGCACTGGGCACCATGGAGTACCCCAGTAGAGGTGGAACCAAGCAAAAGGGCGAAGCCGTGTCGGCCATGGGAACCCACCACGATCAAGTCCACGCTGTGTTCTTCGGCAAAACGATGGATTTCGGTATCGGGCATACCGACGACAACGTGCTGGTCAGCCTCGGCAATATGTGGGGCGGCAATTTCCGCTAAGCGTTTTTTAGCATGCTCATCCAATTGGTCTTGGATGCTGGTGAGATCCATCGGTATATCGCCGCCATAGGCAAACCCCAGCGGTTCAAGGGTGTGCATGATGGAGATTTTGGCCTTATCGTTGCGCTCAGCGATTACGACCGCCCGCTCCAAGATTTTGTGAGAATCTTTGGTTAAGTCAACGGCAACTAAAATATGGTGATAGCTCATGGCGTATCTCCTTGGCATGAATAGCATTTGTTAACAAAGAAAACGCTCTTTGTCCAATGGCCTTTACTCTAGATGGCGGGCTTTATGTTAACAATGCCTTGAACCAAAACAACGACCTGAATCATAGTTTTTAGAGCAGTGTCTTTAGTGTGGCTTATGTAGGAGGAAATGTAGAGATGGAATGGTTTATTATCGTGTTTATTTTAATGCTGGTGATCGCGCCCGTTATGTGGCTTAAGCCCAGCCCACGGCAAAAGCGCCAAGAGGCGCTGCGCGCGAGGATCACCCAGCAGGGCGTCGTCATTAAGTTGGAGAAGCCACCACTTCACCATTTTAAAGGCACCATGCCAGCTTATCGGTGGCACTATCCTCAAGATGCACCAGGGCCGGATTTTTTGCTGGTACGCGACAGTAATGCCAGTGAAGCCCTCGCGCCTTTTTATGCCGGCTGGCGCTGGCGAGTCGCGCCTTTACGCCCACTACCAGAGCCTGCGGTGCTACATTTCAAAGCACTGCTAGAGCGCTTGCCGTTAGACGCACTGGTGGTGGAGTCGAATCGCTACACGCTGACGTTATGGTGGTGGGAGTCGCAAACCGCTGAGCGGTTCGCGACTTATTTGCCAGAGTTTCAGCAACTGCTGGATACGCTTCAAGGCCATGCCGATCGGCCTAGCAATCCATCGCAACAATCCATCGCTCAAGGTCACTGAGCAGGCGGCGCCATTATTAGCGAGTGATTACGATACAGGGCCGTCTTGATCGCGGGCTTGAATCGCTAACCCGTTTGTTTCGATCACCGCTAACCACTCGTTGAGCTGTTCCAGATTCTCATCACTTAAGCCAGCGAACATTTCTTTGCGCGCCTGCTGCGCGACGGTGTCAATTTTCTCAAGCAACGGCATAGCGATAGGCGTAAGGTAAATCCGTTTGCTACGACGGTCGTTATCGCAGGCACGTCGCTCAATCAATCCCTGCTCTTCGAGCTGGCCAAGCGTGCGCACTAAAGAGGGCGCTTCAACGCCGATAGCACGGGCGAGATCGCATTGGGGGTGCCCCTCGCCCAGCCGCCACAGGTGATAGAGCGTCACCCAGCGTGTTTGGGTTAATCCCAAGGGCGCCAGACGGCGATCCAAGATGGAGCGCCATAAATGGGGCAAGCGTGCGATGCGAAATCCAATCGTTGAAGCCATAGGTAACTAGCTGCCAATAAGTGTGAGTATAGGAATTGTCATAAGCTGCGCCGCTGAATGCAAGGTGCTTAACCCTTCAATCTTCTGGGCGCGCCTCTTCATCGTTAGGGCGACCAGGCACAAATTGACGTAAGTTTAATCCACTTAGGCCACTGGCGTGTATTTCTCCATCTGCTAGCGAGGCGCGCTGAGTGTCTGCAGACACTTCAAAACGTATCAACCCTAAGCGCTGGCCAGTCCCCGTCATGATATCGATGCGCCAACCCCCAGTAGGGTCTTCAGGGAAGTTTTGTTTGTGACTCCACGCGCGGTACCCCTCTTCGCGTCCACCGTCGATATCAAGTTCCACAACGTCTATTGGCTCACCATTAT
Organism: Halomonas sp. H2; assembly: GCF_050215315.1. Lineage (GTDB taxonomy): Bacteria > Pseudomonadota > Gammaproteobacteria > Pseudomonadales > Halomonadaceae > Vreelandella. The sequence continues at coordinate 2,401,611 of NZ_CP189760.1, read as the reverse complement.
GATGCCAAGCATGGGTAATGGTTTCGCTTAACCCCCGCGGTGCCCGAATAGCGGTATAAACATAGAGGCCATTCTCGCTGATAGCTTGCGGTGTTAATGCCATAGAGCCTTGAGGCAGGCGCTGTTCCACATCAAAACCGGGAGACAGCGCGCTGCTGGTCATCCACAGGCTGGCGGGGGGTACCCAAATGCGTCCCAGCCAAGCGCCATAGGCAAGTAACAGCGTCAACACAAAAAAAGCGCACCAGCGTTTGAGTGAACGCTGCTTGAGCAAGTGCCAAAAACTTGGCAGGGCTACCAAAATGGTGATTCCCAGCGCCAGTAGCAAACTTTGGCCGGTGGTGAGATGCACCATGATGGGTAGCGTGACCAGCAGTACCAGGAAAACGCACTGAGCATGAAAGATGAAATACAGGCTGCGCCAACGCTCCGCGACCTTGAAATAGAGTGGATCGAGAGTCGACAGTAGCGCCATACCGGCTACCAACAGCGCAAACAACGTCTGTCCGCTATTCCACACGGTGGTAACTAAAACAAACGGCAACGTGAAAAACAGCGTTTCCTGGTGAATCATTTGTGCAATAAAAGTGGTTACACCGCGCGGTGGCGTAGGATGCCCCCGTCGTGACAGCCAGCGGGTGACCAAACTTTCGGTAAGCAGTAGCGTCCAGGCGAACAGTAATCCCAGCGCTAATGCAGCGCCAAGCCACTGCTGACGATCGACCAGAAAGAAGCTACCCAACCCGGCTGCAAATGCCATCGGCGGCCATAGCCAGCTCCACGGTTTTAGCCTTTCGACAATGCTTTCAATACGCCGCTGAGCGGCTTCAATGCGCGGTGGCGTGAGCAATGCACCCATAACTAGGTAACCTACAATATAAAAGAAAGCGTGATCCTAGCAGTATGAACGCAAGCAGGGGAGTACTGGTCTGATTAGTTTTGCTGATTAGCCAAAAGTCTGGGCTTGACGTTATCAGGCAACTCAACCAAGCTAAGGCTATCAAACGACCGTATGAAATCGTATATCCTGTATTGAGTGACTATAAGTGTGGCGGGTTCTGTGCTCAGGGCCAGCCCGAATTGTGGAGAGAGCGCGGATGATCTATCAAGGCAACGCCATCACGGTGACACGCCGTGACACCCCGAGTGGCAATGATATTGCTATGCTCACTTTCGATCTGAAAGGTGAGTCCGTCAACAAGCTCTCCAGCGCTGTGGTAGCAGAGCTGGGCGAGGCAGTGAAAGCCATTCAAGCTGAAAACAGCTTAAAAGGTTTGGTCATCGCTAGCGGGAAAGAGGTATTTATCGTCGGCGCCGATATCACCGAATTTCACACGCTATTTGATAAAGGCGAAGAGTACCTAGAGGAGATGAACCTCAAGGTGCACGCTATTTTTAATGCCATTGAAGACTTGCCGTTCCCCACCGTTACGGCGATTAATGGCTTGGCCCTGGGTGGCGGCTGCGAAGTATTGCTGACCACCGATTTCCGCGTCATGGGCGAGAAAGCCAAAATCGGCCTGCCAGAAACCAAGCTTGGCATTCTGCCCGGCTGGGGCGGTTGTGTACGCCTGCCACGTATTATCGGTGCCGATAATGCCATCGAGTGGATTGCCGGTGGCACCGAAAACCGTGCCGATGCAGCGCTAAAAGTGGGTGCCGTCGATGCAGTGGTTGCCGCTGAACAGTTGGAAGACGCCGCGCTGGATATTTTGGACCGTGCTAACGACGGTGAGCTGGATTACCAAGCCCGCCGCGCTGAAAAGACCAGCCCGTTGAAGCTCAACCCGATTGAGCAGATGATGGCGTTTGAAACGGCGAAAGGCTATGTCGCCGGTAAAGCGGGGCCTCATTATCCGGCGCCGGTAGAGGCGATCAAAGTAATTCAGAAAGGCGCTGGCGAAGAGCGTGGCCGTGCCCAGGCGATTGAAGCCAAAGCCTTCGCCAAGCTGGCACTCAGCAGCGTGGCGTTCAACTTGGTGGGTCTGTTCTTGAACGACCAAGTGGTCAAGAAAAAAGCCAGCAACTATGCAAAACAGGCGCAGCCGGTGAAACAAACGGCTGTGTTGGGTGCGGGCATTATGGGGGGCGGTATCGCTTACCAGAGTGCCTCTAAAGGCACGCCGATCCTGATGAAAGATATTAAGGATGACGCCATTGAGCTGGGCCTGAAAGAAGCCCGTAAGCTATTTGCCAAGCAGGTCGAGCGCAAAAAGCTAACCACCGAGCAGATGGCGGAGAAGCTGACCAATATTCGTCCCACGCTCTCTTACGGTGATTTTGGCAACGTCGACCTCGTCGTCGAAGCGGTGGTTGAAAACCCGAAGGTTAAAGATGCCGTGCTTACTGAAGTGGAAGGTATGGTGGGCGAAAACACCATTCTCACCTCGAACACCTCAACGATTTCGATTAATCGTTTAGCGCAGAATTTGCAGCGGCCTGAAAATTTCTGCGGTATGCACTTCTTCAACCCTGTGCACCGGATGCCGCTGGTTGAAGTCATTCGTGGCGAAAAAACCTCGGATGCTGCCGTTGCCGCGACGGTGGCCTATGCGCGGGCAATGGGCAAAACGCCGATTGTGGTTAACGACTGCCCTGGCTTCTTGGTCAACCGCGTACTGTTCCCCTACTTTGGCGGCTTCAGCTTCTTAGTGGAGCAGGGCGCCGACTTCCAACACGTTGATAAAGTCATGGAGAAGTTCGGTTGGCCCATGGGCCCGGCTTACCTGCTTGACGTGGTCGGCCTGGATACCGCCGTTCACGCCAATGAAGTAATGGCCGAAGGTTTCCCCGATCGTATGGCACGCGAGGGTAAAACCGCCATTCAGGTCATGTACGACAATGACCGTTTAGGCCAGAAGAACGACAAGGGCTTTTACGCCTACGAAGAGGACAAGAAGGGTAAGCCGAAGAAGGTGACCGACGAAGCGGCTTACGCTTTGGTCAAAGGGGTGGTGAAAGAGCAAAAAGCGTTTTCCGATGAAGACATTATTGCTCGTATGATGGTGCCGCTCTGCTTGGAAACCGTGCGCTGCTTGGAAGATGGCATTGTGGCCACACCAGCCGAAGCAGACATGGCGTTGATCTATGGCATCGGCTTCCCGCCTTTCCGTGGTGGTGCGCTGCGCTACATCGACGCCATGGGCGTTGCAGAGTTCGTCAAGCTGGCGGAAGGGCTAGCTGAGGAGTTGGGCCCGCTATACGCGCCCACCGACAAGCTGCGTCAGATGGCTCAGAACAACGAGCAATTCTATTCCAGTGACAACTCTGCCAGCCAGGCCTAACCACCACGCAAAGGAGATATAAGATGAGTTTGAGCCCGAGAGATATTGTGGTGGTTGACGGTGTCCGTACCGCCATGGCGAAAGCTAAAAATGGTGCTTTTCGTAACGTTCGCGCCGAGAACCTGTCTGCGGCGGCTATGCAGGCGCTGTTTACTCGTAATCCGAACCTAGACCCCTCTGAAGTGGATGATGTGATCTGGGGCTGTGTGAATCAGACGCTCGAGCAGTCGATGAACATTGCTCGTAATGCGGCGATCATGACCGGTATTCCGCGCTCGGTGCCCGCGCAAACCGTTAACCGTTTGTGTGGCTCTTCGATGACGGCGCTGCATATCGCCGCCGCCAATATCAAAGCGGGTATGGGCGACTTCTTTATCATCGGAGGCGTTGAGCACATGGAGCACGTACCCATGGCTCACGGCGTTGACGTTAACCCGGCGGCCAGCAAGTACGCAGCTAAAGCGGCGATGATGATGGGCCTAACCGCCGAACTGCTGGGTAAAATGCACGGCGTTTCCCGGGAAGAGCAGGATAAATTCGGCGTACGCTCCCACCAGCGCGCTCAGGCGGCCATGGAGAAGGGCTACTTCGATAACGAAATCATCGGCGTTGAAGGCCACGACCAGCGCGGCTTTAGAGTCATGGTTCAGCGTGATGAAGTGATTCGCGGGGACGCCAGCCTGGAATCTATGGCGAACCTGAAGCCGGTGTTTGATCCGCGCAATGGTACTGTTACGGCGGGTACCTCCTCGGCGCTTTCCGTGGGTGCCTCGGCGATGGCGGTAATGAGCTATGAGCGCGCGCAAGCGCTTGGCTTAGAGCCTATTGCGAAGGTGCTTTCGACTGGCGTTGCGGGTTGTGATGCATCAATCATGGGCTATGGTCCGGTGCCCGCGTCTAAGAAAGCGCTGAAAACCGCCGGTCTTTCCGCGACGGATATCCAGACCGTTGAGCTCAACGAAGCCTTTGCTGCTCAGGGTATTCCGGTGCTGAAAGATCTCGGTTTCCTGGATGAGCTGGACGATAAGGTTAACCTGAACGGTGGCGCGATTGCCCTGGGTCACCCGCTGGGCTGCTCAGGCTCGCGTATCTGCACGACGCTGCTTAACGTGATGCAGCAGCGCGATACCACTCTGGGGTTAGCCACTATGTGTATTGGTATGGGGCAGGGCGTTGCTACAGTGTTTGAACGCTTGAAATAGCTACCTCGTTCCTCACTGCTACAAAACAGTACTAGAAAACGGCACCCTGCGGGGTGCCGTTTTGTGTCGTTAAGTAGATAATATTTGAATAGCCGCTATTCAGATTGAAACGCCGTGCGGTGAAAATCCGCTGCGGCTTGAACTTCCGCAATGCCGCAGGTATCAGGCACCGGCACGGTGTTGCCTGCTAGCACCGATAGTACGGCTCTGGTGCCGTTGGCCAAGGACTCCAGGTTGTAGCCGCCCTCTAATACAAACACTAAACGATCGTCGCAATGCTGTTCAGCTAGCTGCTGTAAAAAACCGGTTAGCGCGCCAAACCCTTCGTAAGAAACATTGAGGGCCAAGTCGTGCCAGTGGGGGTCAAAGCCCGCTGAAACTAAGATAATGTCGGGCTTAAACCACGCCGCGGCTGGCGCCAAAATATCGCGAAATGCTTTTAGAAATGCCTCGTCACCAGCGCCAGCCGGTAGCGGTACGTTGATGGTGGTGCCTTCAGCTAAACCGGCACCCACTTCTTCAAGTTGGCCTGAGCCGGGGTAGAAGGGTGCTGCGCGGTGTATGTCGAAAAACATCACGTCGGGTTCTGCCCAGAAAATATCCTGAGTGCCGTTGCCGTGATGAGCATCCCAATCAACGATCAGCACTCTCTCACAGCCTAGTGCGCTGCGTGCATGGGCCGCTGCCACCGCCACATTATTAAATAAGCAGAAGCCGCGGGCGCGAACGGGCTCGGCGTGGTGTCCGGGCGGGCGTACAAGTGCAAAGGCGCTTTTAGTACGTTTCCCCATCACCGCTTCTACCGCGGCAATGGCCGTTCCAGCGGCGACTTCTGCAGCATCTACGCTACCCGGTGAGACTGCCGTGGTATCTACATCCAGCCAAGCATTTTTTCCACGTAGACTAAAAATATCGTTTAGATAGGAGGTGGTATGCACCCTGGCCAATTGTTCATGGGTGGCTACTTTGCCACCCTCAATGTATAGGCCCTCAATGGGTGCTTTCTCAAGTAGGTGTTGAATGGCGTTCAGACGGCCCGGATGCTCGGGGTATTTCCACGGTACCGGAAGTCCTGAAAGCAGGTGGCGAATGCGCTTATCGATCCGCTGGGGTAAAAAGTCGGCGTCAATATTGGGCTCATGAGCGAGCACTCGATCATCATAGAAGGCAATGACGTTATGCATAATGGCAACCTAATGTACGTGCGCTAAGTCACTGCAGTAAATTCAAGCAAGTTACTGCCGTCCTTCAGTCGCACAATTGGCACGAAATGCTTATCTATATTAAGGCAGGCTAGCCGAGGTTATACAATATCGCTCTCAAACAATGCCACTCTCAACACTAAACGCTAGGGTCATGCTGAGCTCTTCTACCTGATCTGCAAATGAGGGCTGCCACTCGCCGCGCAAAATGAGCGGTGGCTGTACCCATCGCCAGCGTAATCCAGTGACAATGCTTTCCACTGCGCGCTGGGTGCCCGTGCCATCGTGCCCTGCGCGAATATAGAGCGCGCAGGGCAATCCCTGTTTCTTTTCAATGACAGGATAGTAGCTGCGATCAAAAAAATCCTTGAGCGCACCGCTCATATAACCGAGGTTTTCCGTGGTGCCGAGCAGAATCGCATCGCAGGCAAGCACATCTTCGGGGCCAGCTTCCAAGGGCGCTTTTACCACGCAGTGCACCTGCTCAAGATCAGAATGGCTAGCGCCCCGAAATGCTGCATCACGCAGTTGTTGGGTATTCGCCGAAGGCGCATGAGCAATAATCAACAGCTGTTTTTGGAACTCCGCATTCATAGCAACGGCCTAATTGAACGGTGCAGCCTCGAGGGGTTGCACCAAGTGATGAAAGTGCCACACTGCTTAAATATCTTGACCTAGAGAGCCTATATGCCCAATAAGACATCGATCAATGTCTTTTACGATGCGCAGTGCCCACTCTGCCGTAAAGAGCGGCGTCGCTATGAGCGCTGGTCGGGGCGCCACGCAAAGGATGTCGGTTGGCTTGATGTGAGCGAACACGAACAAACCCTGCGAGAAAAGGGCGTTGATTCTGCTACGGCGCTGCGTTCATTGCATATTGAAACCTCGCTAGGTCAACTTGTAGAAGGCATTGACGCTTACCGTTTGTTGATGAAGCGTATGCCTATATTGGTGCCGGTCGCCTGGCTGATCGGTTTGCCAGGGATTAAACCGGGATTGCGGGCGCTTTATGATGTGTGGGTCAAGCGCCGCCTGCAGAAACAGGGGCGATGGCCCTCTTAAAGTTTCGTAACGATCTATTAGATGAATCAAGGAGAGAAGTATGGCATTTGCACTTTCATCAATGAACGTTACCAGCTCAGCGTTTGTGAACCATCAAGCGATTCCAGCCAAGCATACCGGGGAAGGGGAAAATGTTTCGCCTGCGCTGGCGTGGCAGGGTGCGCCTGAAGGAGCCCAAGGGTTTGCGGTGATCTGCCATGATCCTGACGCACCTCTGGTTAAGGAAGGCAGCTACGGTTTCGTGCACTGGGTGCTCTACAACCTGCCGGGCGATGTTCAGGAGTTAACTGAAAAGAGCGCTGTGGGCACCGTCGGCGCTAACGATAAAGGTGAGACGGGGTATTGTGGTCCGATGCCGCCAAAAGGTCACGGCAAGCACCTTTACTACTTCTGGGTGCTGGCGCTGGATCATCAAACCTCGCTACCTGAAGGGCTAACGCTGGCTGAGCTTCTTAAAGAAGTCGAGCCGCACCTGCTGGGTATGAACCGCTTAGTCGGCACTTATCAGCGTGATTAATACCCTGTAGCTAGACATTTTGCGTAACCCGTGTAGGCTCCATCGCTTTGTTAGCCCTTGTATGAGTCTTTGTGTTAGCCAAGTGATGGAGCCTTATAATGAGTGATCTGCCAAACTGCCCTGCCTGTGCCTCTGAGTTTAGCTACGACGATGGGCTTCAGTATGTGTGTCCTGAGTGCGGCCATGAGTGGTCGAAGGTAGTAGTAGAGGAGGGCGCAGATGACGCATCAGGCGTTCGCGATGCAAACGGCAATATATTGGTCGACGGTGATAGCGTTACCGTCATCAAAGATTTAAAAGTAAAGGGCAGTTCACTGGTGGTTAAAGTAGGTACCAAAGTGAAAAGTATTCGCTTGGTGGATGGCGATCACGATATTGACTGTAAAATTGACGGTATCGGGCCGATGAAGCTTAAATCCGAATTCGTTAAGAAAGCATAAAGAAGTATTACCCCAAAAGCCTGCGAGAATTTCTCGTGGGCTTTTTTTCGTTTTAGATTCTTAATAGTTTTTATAAATGACAATGATTATTGTTTTTGATGCTAACAGCGCCGAACGTGTCGAGATTGCACGCAAATTGCTATCCATTTTGCTCAAGGGCTTCACATCAAATCTATACAGGACTAAAATGGTACTCAATTGATGTGGCGACCATTTGATTCGCTGCGTACTGATGACATAAAGGGAGTCGACATGCTTAAGCTTTCTCGGCTGACAGACTATGCCGCGGTGGTCATGGCGCAAATTGCCCGCCACCCCCAGGCGTCGCATGCAGCGACAGAGTTAGCTGAGGCCGTGCAGTTGCCCCATCCGACGGTGAGTAAAACGCTCAAAATGCTGGTGAGGGCAGGGCTGCTGGTTTCCCAGCGTGGCGCCCAAGGCGGTTACCGCCTTGCCCGGCCCGCATCGCAGATTACCGCCGCCGATATTATTGCGGCGATTGAGGGCCCCGTCGCCATGACCGAGTGCAGCCAAGCCGAAGGCGATTGTGAGCTTGTGGCTACCTGCGGTGTGGCAGACAACTGGCAGCGGGTCTCATTGGCCATGCGCACGCTGCTTGAAAGCGTGACGCTGGCGCATTTAGCCGATACAGCGCCGATTAAGTTGCCGGTGCAACTGCCTATTCAAACGATCAGCCTGTCGGCGGCGTCTGCTTAACAGCGGCGTGAGTACAGCAGGCCCAATTTATTATTAAAGGCGATGACCTCGCCACCCAACTGCCCGGAGGGTATCACCATGGCAAGCGAAGAAATGGAACAGTTGGTTCGTCGCGAATACAAAGACGGTTTTGTCACCGATATTGAGAGCGACACCCTGCCACCTGGCCTGGATGAAAACACCATCGCCTTTATTTCTAATAAAAAAGGCGAACCGGAGTGGATGCTGGAGTGGCGCCTGGATGCCTACCGCCAGTGGCTGAAGATGGAAGCCCCCTCATGGGCACATCTTGACTATCCACCGATCGATTACCAGTCGATCTCCTATTTCAGTGCGCCCAAGCGCCCGGAAGATCGTCCTCAGAGCCTGGATGAAGTGGATCCCAAGCTGCTGGAAACCTACGAAAAGCTGGGTATTCCGCTGCACGAGCGTGCCGCGCTGGCGGGTGTCGCGGTAGACGCCGTATTTGACTCGGTGTCGGTAGCCACCACCTTTAAGAAACAGCTTGGCGAAGCGGGCGTTATTTTCTGCTCGATTTCTGAAGCTATTCGCGACTATCCAGAGCTGATCAAACAGTATTTGGGCACGGTTGTACCCGTGGCGGACAACTATTTTGCGGCGCTGAACTCAGCGGTGTTTACCGATGGCTCCTTTGTGTTCGTGCCGGAAGGCGTCACCTGCCCGATGGAGCTGTCTACTTACTTCCGCATCAATGCGGCCAACACCGGCCAGTTTGAGCGCACGCTGATTATTTGCGAAAGCCGTGCCCAGGTCTCTTACCTGGAAGGCTGTACCGCGCCGATGCGCGATGAAAATCAGCTTCACGCCGCGGTGGTCGAGCTCGTTGCGCTTGATGACGCTTACATCAAATACTCCACCGTGCAGAACTGGTACCCCGGCGATGAAAATGGCGTAGGCGGCATCTATAACTTCGTCACCAAACGTGGCGACTGTCGCGGCGACCGTTCGCGGATTAGCTGGACCCAGGTAGAAACCGGCTCGGCGATTACCTGGAAATATCCTTCTTGTGTACTGCGCGGCAAAGAGAGCATTGGCGAGTTTTACTCCGTCGCTGTTACCAACGGCCGTCAGCAGGCCGACACCGGAACCAAGATGATTCACATTGGCGAAGGTGCGCGTTCGTATATCGTTGCCAAGGGTATCTCCGCTGGTCGCAGCGATCAGTCCTATCGCGGTCTGGTGAAAATCGGCCCACGCGCCAAAGGGGCGCGTAACTTTACCCAGTGTGACTCCCTGTTGATTGGTGATAAGTGCGGTGCACACACCTTCCCCTATCAGGAAATTGGCAACAGCACGGCGACCATTGAGCACGAAGCGACTACGTCGAAAATCGGTGAAGACCAGCTGTTCTACTGCCAGAGCCGCGGTATCTCGGAAGAGGACGCCGTCAGCATGATTGTGAATGGTTTCTGTAAGGACGTCTTCCAAGAGCTGCCCATGGAGTTTGCCGTTGAAGCCGAAGCGCTGCTCAACGTGACCCTGGAAGGCGCGGTAGGTTAATCGTTAGCCGTTTAGACTACTTAATTATATCAGTGTCGCCGTAGCGACTCGTCAGAATTAGAAGGTAATCAATATGTTGCAAGTGAATGATTTACACGTCTCCGTCGAAGGTAATGAAATCCTCAAAGGCCTGACCCTGACTATCAAGGCGGGTGAAGTGCACGCCATTATGGGACCCAACGGCGCGGGTAAATCGACTCTATCCGCGGTCATCGCCGGTAAAGATGGCTACGAGGTCACACAAGGCACGATTACCTTTGAAGGCAAAGACGTGCTCGAGATGGAAATTGAAGAGCGCGCCCAAGCCGGTTTGCTGCTGGGGTTCCAGTACCCGGTGGAGATCCCAGGGGTTAAGAATATCTACCTGCTGAAGGCGGCGCTTAATGCCCAGCGCGTAGCCCGCGGCGAAGGCGAAATGCCCGCACCGGAGTTTATGAAGCTGGTGAAAGAGAAGCTGGGCTACATGAAAATGGACGCCAGCTTCCTCCAGCGCGCCGTTAACGAAGGCTTCTCTGGCGGTGAGAAAAAGCGTAACGAGATCCTGCAAATGCTGGTGCTGCAGCCGAAGCTCGCCATGCTCGATGAGATCGATTCCGGCCTGGATATCGACGCCATGAAAATCGTCGCCGACGGTGTTAACAGCCTGCGCGCTGAAGACCGCGCTATTCTGTTGGTCACTCACTACCAGCGCCTGCTGGATTACATCGTGCCGGACAAGGTTCACGTCCTGGTCGATGGCCGTATTGTCAAAACCGGTGACGCCGAGCTGGCCAAGCAGTTGGAAGCCAATGGTTACGAAGGTATCGAGGAGTCTGTGGCATGAGCGATACGCAAACCTTTTTAGACACACTGAAGGCGCGTAGCCCGCACTATCAGGCGGAGCCAACGTGGATTGCCGCCCGTCGTCAGGCAGGTGCCGCGCGTTTTGAAGCGATGGGTTTTCCTACTCGCCGTGATGAAGAGTGGAAATACACCGATGTGCGCTCGATTGCCCAGGGTAACTTTGCGATCGCTGACAACGCTGAGTTTTCCCAGGCCAGCGCCGCGGCGCTCACGCTGCCGATTGAAGCTTACCGCCTGACATTTGTGGATGGTGTTTTCTCATCAGCGCTCTCGGATGTGGGTTCACTGCCGTCAAGCGTTCAAGTGTTGCCGCTTTCCAAAGCATTGGCAGAAAACCACGAAGCCGTGGGTGGTCCGCTGGGTCGTTTGACTGGGGTGGATTTCTCACCGTTTGCGGCACTTAACACCGCCTTTATGGAAGAGGGCGCCGTGGTGCGCATTGCACCGGGAGCCGTGGTTGAGAAACCCATCCTGCTACAGTTTCTGTCGCGTGCGGGCCAGCCGGTGATGAGTCATCCGCGGGTGTTGGTGGAAGCCGGAGGCCGTAGCGAGGCCACGCTGATCGAGCACTACACCGGCGAGAGCGAAGCGGCTAACTTCACCAACGTGGTTGGCGAGCTGATGCTTGACCGTGGCGCGATCCTGGCCCACTACAAACTGCAGGAAGCGCCACTGGGTGATATGCACGTGGCGAGTATTCACGTTGAGCAGGGCCGCGATACGCGCTATACCTCCTACAACTTGAGCCTGGGTGGTGCGCTGGTGCGCAACGACTTGGTCAGCGATTTGAACGGGCAGGGCGCGGAAACCAACTTCTTGGGGCTGTTCTTTGGTCAGGGTCGCCAGCACGTCGATAACCACACCAAGGTTAACCACAATGCGCCGCTGACGTTCTCCAACGAGAACTACAAGGGCATTCTGGATGACCGTGCCCACGGGGTGTTTAACGGCAAAGTCTACGTTAAGCGCGACAGTCAGAAGATTGAAGGTTTCCAGAGTAACCAGAACCTGCTGCTGTCGGATCGCGCCCACATCGATGCCAAGCCAGAGCTCGAAATCTACGCTGATGATGTTAAGTGCTCACACGGCACAACTACGGGTCAACTGGACGAAGAGGCGATCTATGCGCTGCGCACGCGCGGTATCGATGAAGCGACTGCCCGCGGCCTGTTAACGCTCGCCTTTGCGGGTGAAGTACTGGATAAAGTCACCTTGGATGCAATTGCCGAGCGCGTTGAGTTAGCCGTCGCTGGCAAGTTGCCTGAGCGCTTTAACCTTGCCGGGCTTGTCGAAGCGGCGGCCGCACTTAACGACTAGCGCAACTACCAGCTCTCAAGGGCTGTACCAGGAGTGACTGATGCCACATACCGTTATTGAGCAGGCGCCCGCGCAAGTGCAAGCACCCTTTGATGTTGCACGTCTGCGCCAGGATTTTCCGATTCTGGCCCGTGAAGTGCACGGCAAGCCGTTGATCTATTTTGATAACGCGGCGACCAGCCAAACGCCTCAACAGGTGATTGACGTGTTTAGCGATTATTACTCGCGCTATAACGCCAATATTCATCGTGGGCTGCACACCCTCGCCGATGAGGCGACGGCGGCGTTTGAAGACACGCGTCACAAGGTTCGGGCGTTTCTCAACGCGGAGGATGTGCGTCAAATTATCTTCACACGCGGCACCACGGAAGCGATCAATCTGGTTGCGCAAAGCTGGGGACGTAACAACCTAGCGCCTGGCGATGAAGTGCTGATTTCAATGTTGGAGCACCACTCTAATATTGTGCCCTGGCAGCTGCTGGCTGCCGAGATTGGGTTTACCATCAAGGTGATTCCGGTTGAGGCCAACGGCGCGTTGGATATGGCCGCTTACCGTGGGCTGCTCAGCGAGCGCACTAAACTGGTGGCGGTCAATCATGTCTCTAACGCCCTGGGTACCGTTAACCCAGTGCAAGAGATGGCAACGCTTGCCCATCAACAGGGTGCGCTGATTTTGATTGATGGCGCCCAGGCAGCCCCCCACCAAGTGGTCGATGTGCAGGCCATTGATGCCGACTTCTATGCCTTTTCGGGTCATAAAGTCTATGGGCCGACCGGTGTGGGTGTGCTGTACGGCAAGCAGGCATTGCTTGAAGCAATGCCGCCGTGGCAGGGCGGTGGCGAGATGATCAGCGCCGTCTCTTTTGATGCCGGCACAACGTTTGCTGCCATTCCGCATAAATTTGAAGCGGGCACGCCCGCGATTGCCGAGGTAATTGCCCTTGGCCGCGCGCTGGAGTGGGTTGAGAGCGTAGGCATTACCGCTATCGGTGAGTGGGAAGGGCAACTGCTTGACCATGCGACCCGAGCGGTAGGCCATATTGATGGGCTGCGTATCTTGGGCACCGCACCGCAGAAAGCGGGTGTACTCTCGTTTGTGGTGGATGGCGCGCATTCGCAAGATATCGGCCTGTTAATCGATCAGCTCGGTGTCGCTATTCGTACCGGCCACCACTGCGCCCAGCCGTTATTACACCATTTCGGGGTAGACGCGACGTGCCGTGCTTCGTTTGCGGCGTATAATACGCTCGAAGAAGTGGATAGCTTTATTGAAGCACTCCAGCGCGTGATTGATATGGTGCGCTAAGAGCGATTATTCAAAGGCGCCTATTTAAGGAAAGTTATGGATCTTGAGCAAGTTGCCAGTCTCGAGCGAGGCCAACAGTTACCGCTCCAACGCGATGTGGAAGCTATTGCCATTCCGTTTGGCAGTGCTGAAACGCTGGCTGAAGATAGCGTTGTGAGCGTGATGCAGGCGAAAGGTAGCTCGGTGAGCGTGGGTTTTGAAGGGCGCCTCTATTTGATTGAGGGCAGCAACTTAGATGCCTTGGGACTTGAGTCGTTACCGCGCCCAACGCTGCCAGAGACGGCCACTGAGGAAGAGCTTGAGCAGTTTGTGTGGGATCAACTGCGTACCTGCTTTGACCCTGAAATCCCCGTCAATATCGTTGATCTGGGTCTGGTTTACGGCTGCCGTATCGAGCGCCTAATCAGTGGCGAGCGGATTGCTACTATTCGTATGACGCTGACGGCGCCCGGCTGCGGGATGGGCGATGTGATTGCAGCAGACGCACGCAATAAGATTCTCGGTGCGCCACAGGTTAGCAAAGTGCACACCGAGATTGTCTTTAGTCCTCCCTGGAGCCGTAACATGATGAGCGACGAGGCTAAACTTGAACTTGGCATGTTCTAAGTCCTTTTTGGATAAGTCCTTCTGGGAAAGGTCCCGCTGGGGAGCTGGGTGCACAACGTGGTGTTGATGTGGTTAAAGCGTTTATTAATGTCGCTAGGAGCCCTGTTGCTGCTGGCGACATTGCTGTTTATAGCGGGCAATTTTTGGGTGCTGGCGACGACGGCTGCTTACATAGAGCGTCAACCACAGCAGTGCCGTCCGGCTAAAGTGGCAATCGTCTTTGGCACGTCTCACTGGACGCGCAGCGGCGTGCGTAATCCCCACTTTCATGCCCGCATGCGAACGGCGACCACGTTAATTGATCAGTCCCAAGTCGAGCATTTGCTACTTTCGGGCGATAACCGCACCCAGGCCTATAACGAGCCGCGTGCGATGTGGCGCGAGCTTTATCGGCGGGGCGTAGCGCCAGAGCAGCTAACCATGGATTTTGCAGGCTTTAGCACCTATGACACGCTAGCGCGTGCGCGGGATGTTTTTCAGTTGGATAAAGCGCTGCTGGTGACTCAGAGCTGGCACCTTCCCCGCGCGGTGTTTATTGGCCTTGCGTTGGGCATGGATGTCACGGGCTGTGTTGCGGATGATCCTACGGTAGACGTCGAGTGGCGTTTGAAACTGCGTGAATGGGCGGCACGAGTGGCCACCCTGGGTGATCTATACATATGGCAAAGAGAGCCCTATTTTCTAGGCACACCGGAACCGATCGAGTTTAAAAGGCGGGTACCAATAGATCTGATCCTTCCCTCACTGGACGAGCGTTTTACTGCCCCTTAGCGGTGCGTTTTACGCTTTTGCAGCGCATACAGCTCGCGAATCAGTTTACGGCATTCTTGCATGCACTCATCGACTACCGGCTCAATTGGGTCGGGTAGAGGGTGAGTAAACAGCGAGGAGAGCGCCTGCATCAGTACCCGTTCTTGCTCTAATAGCTCATTGATCAATACCTGACTATCGTTGCCGACGAAGCTTTTTAGGCGACTCCACAGCCATAAAAAGTCATCGCGTTCGACGTCCGCATCACGCGGCAGCATTTTCAAATGCGCACGGGCAAGCTCCTGCAACTTACGCATCTGCTTAAGCCGTTCCGTGTAATGCGGCTTTAACGCGTCGCGCAGTGAGGGTCGCAGGCGTTCGATATTGTCTTGGAAATAATCAATGCTATCGGCCAGCGCTTCCAATACGCTGTCCATCGCCACTTGGCGATTATCGAGAAACATGAGCGTCTACCTCCTTCGGTGACGCAGATTGTGGGGGTGACAGCGTCGATTTGCCACCCCCTCAATGGTTTATTTTTGCATTAACGCCTTAACCTTTAGGCTTGGGCGGTGCTTTACGGGCGGGCGTGGCATTTTTTTCAATATGTTCAATGATCATGCCCGCAATATCTTTACCGGTAGCGCTCTCGATGCCCTGTAAACCGGGAGACGAGTTAACTTCCATAATCACCGGACCATGGTTAGAGCGCAGTAAGTCGACACCGGCAACACGCAGGCCCATGGCCTTGGCGGCGCGAATAGCCGTGGAGCGCTCTTCAGGGGTGATCCGGATCACACTAGCGGAACCACCGCGGTGCAGGTTTGAACGGAACTCACCATCTGCTGCTTGGCGTTTCATCGAGGCGACGACTTTATCGCCGATCACAAAGCAACGAATGTCGGCACCACGCGCCTCCTTAATGTACTCCTGCACCATAATGTTGGCTTTCATACCCATGAACGCCTGAATCACTGATTCAGCCGCTTGGTTAGTTTCCGCCAATACCACGCCAATCCCTTGGGTGCCTTCAAGTAGTTTAATCACCAGCGGGGCGCCTTTGACCATGGTGATTAAATCGGGAATATCGTCGGGCGAGTGGGCAAAGCCAGTAATTGGTAGCCCAAGCCCTTTGCGTGACAGCAACTGCAGCGAACGCAGCTTGTCCCGCGAGCGAGTAATAGACACGTTGTCGTTAATAACGTAAGTGCCCATCATCTCAAACTGGCGTAACAACGCGCAGCCGTAAAAGGTCACCGATGAACCAATGCGTGGGATCACTGCATCAAAGTGCTCAATTTCCTGACCTTTATAGTGAATAGAAGGGTTGTGCGAGGTAATGCTCATATAGCAGCGCAGCGTATCCACTACACGAGCGGTATGCCCACGCTGCTCTGCGGCCTCAACTAAGCGGCGAGTAGAGTACAAATTGCGATTGCGCGAAAGCAGAGCGATATGCATGTAGAGGGCTCCGAGCCTGGGTAAAGGCGACAATAGGGATTAAGGCTCACCGTGCAAAAATGCAGCACCTGGTGCGACCAGTAAGCGTCGCATGGCACGGCGTCCTAATAGCATCGGATGGCGCATATTGCTGCGGTCAGTAAGCGTCAGTTCAACAGGAAAATTTAAATCGCCCATTTGCATCGGGGTACGGATAACATAACGCCACTCGCTATGGCCGTTAGAGCTGGTGACCCGGCGCCGATCGTGCAAGTGCAAACTGTAGCGGTGGGCCGGCGTTGCCGGGCCGCCACTGTGAGTAATAAAACTTACCCACAGTTGACCATGTTCATCTTCATGTGTCTCTATGTCTTCTGCATGTAAAGCAGACGTGCGGGCGCCAGTGTCTGCTTTGCAGCATAGGTGAAGCCCTAGCTCAGGTAGCGTCACCATTTCGCGGCGGCCAATAACCGCTTTAGCCTGATAGGGTAATTCCTTCACGGCTCACTCCTTACAAATAAAAGTGACAACATCAGATTAAGCGTTTCTATGTGACAGCATCATGGCTAATCGGCGTTGAATAGGGGAGCCATCGGGTGCGTCGCGTAGTGCCATCATAACCGGTAAGCGAAGCCGCGGTATGAGCGCCAAATCACGCACCACGGCGGCAAAGTCGGTACGCTCATCTTCCGCCAAGCGCTGTAAAAATAGCGGCAGGCGCTGAGCATCTTCAAGATGCCACCAGCCGCGCCCGGCAATGGCTGCCAACACATCAGGCCCGCAGGCGGCAGTATCATTGAGCAAAGCCGTGTACCAACCGCCCACCTCGAAAGCTTCAGTGTTGCCTACTGCGCGAAGACACGCACACAGCGTTTCCACATCGCCCTGTTGAGCGGCTACTTCACCACGCTGGCGTAGCGATAAAACTAACGCCTCTGGCAAGGATCGGTGCTCTAAACAGTAGCATAAGGAGTGGACAACCGCGGTAGGCAGGGGCGCAATTCGCGTCGCCAGCGCTTCAGCGTCAGGCAGTTCCATGCGAATCGCGTAATCGGCAATTCCCTGTAATCCTAGCGCTTGCCAGTCGATGGTTTGCTGGTCGCTAAGGTAGGCGTCAACCGGTTCAAAATGTTGACTCGCAGGCAGCCCTCTATCATGGGTGGCGCGGGCATTGAGTACTGCTTGAAAGGTAACGCTGGGGGTGAAGGCGAGAGGATTATCCTTCATTAAATGATCGACGTCCGCTGTTTCCTCACGGCCCACTTGAGAAACCGCGCGTCCTAAGGTCTCAAGCAGACGATTTAAAAACGCATCGCGCTGGGCAGGGGCAAGCATTCCTTGCTCGTCGACCGGCAGGGCTAAAAACCAAATGGCTGGCTCAGGCATATCGCCGAGCTTAAACATAATGGCTAAGCGCGCCTGGCCTTGCCATGGCTCTGGCCAGGCCATTTCGCCACGTTCAAAAGTAGCCAGTGACTCCCGTGGACAGGCCACAACATGGCGGCCCATATGATAAAGGGAAACCTCGGCACCACTGCGGGTAAAAAACTCATCAAGGGTTTGAATCGGTTGCATGACATCCTTCCGCGTTGCAAGCCTGCACTCTACCTTGATGATGGGTCACTGTCAGCCGCAGAAGCTGATAAACATCGTTCAAATGACATCCCCTTCATGACAGTACGGTTAAAAATTAAACAACTAGGCGAAAGCCCCATGAGAGTAGGCGTTGCGACACCTTTCCATAGTTTATCCACAGGCTCATGCAGGTTTTCTGTGGGTCTATGGATAACTATTCTCAAACGATCTTGATTGGCAAGCTGTCCACGCAGCAGGGATAATGATAGGACGACTTACTTTTTATTTTCCAAGGTAGTGATAAACCTATTTATGAGTACTTATCAGCCGCTGCAGACTGCGCTTTTAGAGCTTGAGGCTTCGATGAAAGCCGCCGACTTGTGGCGTATGCCAACACCCGATGCAGAAGCGTTCGCCAGCCAGCAGCCGTTTTGCATCGACACCATGTCGTTGCCGCAATGGATCCGCTTTGTGTTTATTGCCCGTTTAAATGCCTTGATCGATGCCCGTGCTGCGATGCCCGCTAAGTGTGACGTAGCGCCCGCTGTGGCAGCCTATTTGCAGCAGGAAAAAACGCCTGCTCACCACCAACTGCTCATCGTTCAGGCGGTAGAGAAGGTCGACCAGATAGTCACCGAGAGTTGATAGGAAAGTGCTGAAAAGAATGAGTAGTGGGTAGGCTCATAGCAACAAAAGCCTGCCAGGCAGGCTTTTGGGGATAACATCTAACCCATTTGCTTAGTCCGAAGGAGGGCGAGCGGCATCAATTAGCCGCTCACCTCCTAATCACCGATAACTAAGCCCTAAGCGCCGACCTATTCAGCCGTTGCCAGCAGGCTGGCGTTGCCACCTGCTGCGGTGGTGTCGATGCACAGATGGCGTTCCACCACGTAGCGATCCGGCGAGATGGTCTGAGTCTCGAGCGGTATGATGGCGCCGTCGCGCTTGGCTAGCGCAATGCGCAGCTCACGGGTCCAGCCGCTGTTGCCAGTGGCGGCAACCGCCGCAATGTCGTTGACTTCGCTCAACGTCTCGGCTGAAACACTTCCCTCAAGCCCGGCCACTGGTGCCCCGGCATCGATCAGCGGTTTCACAGCCTGCTCGGCACCGGTCGCGACCACGACGGCTGCACAGCCCGCGCCGAGGGCCTGCGCCGCTTGAGCAATGGCGATATCCAGGGTTGCTCCAAGGCACAGCACCACGCCCTTCGGGTACATCGCCAGACGGTTGCTTTCGCCCGTTGGCCCTGGGAGTGTCTGCGGCGTCATATCCAACGCTGCCGCTTCTGCAAGCGCCTTGCGGATCACGCCGTTTTTGCCGGAGAGTGCCTTGCGCAGTACCTCGATCCGATTGGGTCGTACCGCCCAGTTACGGGCATCCAGCCCGACGAGAGCCGATTGGAGATCGTCAAGTGTCACGGTGTTCCCCTGCGGCGCCTCAACGCGCTCAGCGTCGGCGGTACGGCGGAAGCGATTCACATAGAGCGGGCCGCCAGCCTTGGGGCCGGTGCCTGAGAGGCCCTCGCCGCCAAACGGCTGGGAGCCTACGATGGCGCCGATCTGGTTACGGTTGACGTAGACGTTGCCGACATGGATGCGCTCGACGATCTGCTGCACGCGGTCGTCAATACGAGTATGCAGGCCGAAGGTCAGCCCGTAGCCCTTGCCGTTAATATCATCGACGACCTTGTCGATATCCCGCGCCTTAAAGGTAGCCACGTGCAGTACCGGGCCGAAGATTTCACGTTCAAGATCTTCAATGCCGCCAACTTCGACCACCGCCGGGGTGACAAAGGTGCCGGTTTCTGGTGCTGTCAATTTCTTCAACACCTTGCCGTTCTTCTCGTGTGCCGCCACATAGTCATTGATCTCGGTCTGGGCGTCGGTATCGATGACCGGTGATACGTCGGTATCAGTGTTCCAGGGGTCGCCAATGGTGAGCGCGTCCATGGCGCCGTAGAGCATACTAAGCAACCGATCGCGCGCCTCTTCCTGGACATACAGCATGCGCAGCGCGGAACAGCGCTGGCCAGCCGACTGGAAGGAGGAGATCAGGATATCGCGCACCGCCTGCTCAGTGAGCGCCGTGGAGTCGACGATCATGGAGTTGAGTCCACCGGTCTCGGCGATCAGCACGGCATCAGGTCCGGCGTTCTCGGCCAGCGCCTTGTGGATGATCTGGGCCACCGGGGTTGAACCAGTAAAGCAAACACCGGCGATGCGTGGGTCGCTGGTCAGCGGGCCGCCTACCGTTGGGCCGTCCCCAGGCAACAGCTGTAGGGCCGCTTCCGGCAAACCGGCTTCGCGCATGAGTGCGACGGCGCGGGCGGCGATCAGAGGTGTCTGCTCGGCAGGCTTGGCGAGTACCGCATTGCCAGCAACCAAGGCGGCAGCGATCTGGCCGGTGGTGATGGCCAGGGGGAAGTTCCACGGGCTGATGCAGACGAAGATGCCGCGGGCGCTACCGGGCTCCTCCGCCTCCAGCCGCTCGCCTTCGTTGGCGTAGTAGCGCAGAAAGTCCACCGCTTCGCGCACTTCAGCGATGCCATCGAACATCATTTTTCCCGCTTCGCGGGTGGCGATCACGGTCAGCTCGGCGATGTGCTCCTCGTAGAGGTCGGCGGTGCGGCGCAGCACCGCGGCGCGTTCTGACGCGGGGCGGGCTGACCAATCGCGGAAACCTTCTTCGGCGGCGTCGAGGGCAGCGGCAACCTCTTCCGGGGTGGCCTCATGCACTTTACCGATCACCCGGGTACCGTCGGCGGGGGAGACGGCATCGCGCGCCGGGCCCTGTGGTGCAGGGTTGCCTACCAGCATAGGCCCTGCGGTCCAGGTGGCGTCGGCAAAGGTTTCGCGCGCATCGAGCAGCGGCAGAATCGAGGCGGGTTCGTTGATGCGATAGCCCTTGGAGTTCTTGCGATCAGGCTCGAACAGCTCGCTGGGCTGGCGGATCAAGGGGCTTGGGATGTCGTTGCCGAGCTGCTTAAAGCCTTCAATGGGATCCTTTGAGACCTCGCTTGGTGGAATCGAGCTATCCACCACCTGGTTAACGAACGAAGAGTTCGCGCCATTCTCCAGCAGGCGGCGAACCAGATAGGCCAGCAGGTCACGGTGCGCGCCGACCGGGGCGTAGATGCGGCAGCGGGTGCCTTCCGACTCCTTGATGATGTGGTGCAGCGATTCGCCCATGCCATGGAGGCGCTGAAACTCGTAGCTGCCCTTATCATCGCCCGCCATCTCCACGACAGCGGCACAGGTATGGGCGTTGTGGGTCGCGAACTGTGGATAGATGCGGTTGCGTCGGTCGAGCAGCATCTGGGCGCAGGCCATATAGCTGACATCGGTGTTGACCTTGCGGGTGAAGACAGGGAAGGTCTTCACACCCATCTCTTGGGACAGCTTGATCTCGGTATCCCAGTAAGCGCCTTTCACCAGCCGCACCATGATCTTGCGGTTGTATCGCATGGCCAGTTCGTAGAGTGTCTCGATCATCGGCGCGGCGCGGCGCCCGTAAGCCTGCACGACCACCCCGAAGCCATCCCAGCCATCGAGGCTGGGGTCGGCCATTAGCGCTTCGATCACGTCGAGGGACAGATCCAGCCGGTCTTGTTCTTCGGCGTCGATATTGAAACCGATATTAGCCTTGGCCGCCTGCTGTACCAACTCTTTGGCGCGTGGCACCAGTTCTGCCATTACCGTGTCGCGGTGGGTGTATTCATAGCGCGGGTGCAGCGCCGAGAGCTTCACCGAGATGCCGGGGCTCCCGCGCACGTCGCCCTTGGCCTGCTCGGCGATGGCGGTAATCGCCTCGGCATACGCCTGGTGGTAGCGAACGGCATCGTCGTCGGTACGCGCCGCTTCGCCCAGCATGTCGTAGGAGTAGGTATAGCCCTGTTTTTCAAGTTCGCGGGCATTCTTCATGCCTTCTTCGATGGTCTGGCCGAGCACGAACTGGCGGCCAAGAATCTTCATCGACTGGCCAACCGCCTTACGCACTACTGGCTCGCCCAGGCGGCGTACCAGCCCGCGCAGTGCCCGTGTGGGCCCTTTGGGGTCTTCTTCCAGTACCTTGCCGGTTAGCAGCAGTGCCCAGGTCGAGGCATTGACCATCGATGAGGATGACTTGCCCAGGTGGGCGCCCCAGTTAGACGGCTCGATCTTGTCGTGGATTAGGTCGTCGATGGTTTCCGCATCGGGCACGCGCAGCAGCGCTTCTGCCAGGCACATCAGACCGACGCCCTCGGTGGTTGAGAGCCCGTACTCGGCCAGGAATGCCTCCATCATCGAGGGCGACCTTTCCTTGCGCACACGCTCTACGTACTTGGCGCCGTCGGCGGCGACTTTTTTGCGCTCATCCTCCGACAGCTTGATACGCTCGACAAGACCGTGCAGTACATCTGCCTCATTGGCGTCGTAGTGTCTGCGAATGCGCGAGCGTAGATCACTCACGTCGCTATGCAAATGATCGTTCATACAGGTCTCTCCTTGCTAGCCGACACGTAGCGTTGCTGCATCGGTTAGGATGTCTTCGTTCTCAAACCTCGAGAGGGCTCCCGCAGGAGCCCTCTCGATACGTTGAGTTTATCCTGAGCGCTTACTAGTGATCGATATGCTGATATTCACCGGCATCGGCAGTCATACTGCTCACCGCCAGGATGGCGATGAAAGAAGCGATGAAGCCAGGAATGATCTCGTAAACACCGGGGCCACCCATAAACTCTCCATTCCAGCCCAGTGCGATCCAGATCATAACGGTGAGCGCGCCCACCACCATGCCTGCGATTGCACCAGCGCCGTTTGTGCGCGACCACATCAGCGACAAGATAATCACCGGGCCGAACGCCGCACCAAAGCCTGCCCAAGCGTTGCTGACCAGCCCCAGTACCTGCGAGTTAGGATCAGACGCAATCACCGCGGCAACCAAGCCAACCAGGATGACACTAATCCGGCCTACGCCGACAGTCTCTTTTTCCGACGCTTCTTTACGCAGGAACAGGCGGTAGAAGTCCTCGGTCAGTGATGAGGATGCCACCAAGAGCTGACTGGAAATGGTACTCATCACCGCAGCAAGCAGTGCCGCATAGAGGAAACCGGTGACCAGCGGATGGAACAGTAGATCCGCCAGGATAATAAAGATCGTTTCCGGATCCTCAATATTCATACCATTACGAACCGCATAGGCCCGACCAAAAATACCCAGTGAAACTGCACCGATCAGTGAAATGGCCATCCAGCTCATACCAATATTACGGGCAATAGGCACATCTTTAAGCGTGCGGATGGCCATGAAGCGAACGATGATGTGTGGCTGACCGAAATAACCCAGCCCCCAGGTCACCGCAGACAGCCAACCAATGAAGGTCAAGCCATCTGTCCACGATAGCAATGTGGGGTCGACTTCGTTCAAGGTCTGTGAGGCCTGACCGAAACCGCCGCCGCCTTCACCAAACAGCACCACTGCGGGCATGATTACCAGAGCTAGCATCATGATGCAGCCTTGCACGAAGTCCGTCATGCTCACCGCCAGGAAACCACCAACAACGGTATAGACAAGTACTACGCCCAAGGTAATGATGATGCCCGTTGTATAATCGCTCAGGCCACCAATGCTAATAACACCGGAGAACGCGCTTTCGAACAATTTACCGCCGGCCACCAGGCCTGAGGCCGTGTAAACCGAGAAGAAGACGACGATAACGATAGCCGATACCGTTCTCAGCGACATTGCCCGAGTCGGGAACCGGTTGGCCAAGAAGGCGGGAATGGTTATCGCATTACCATAGTGAACCGTCTGTTCACGCAGGCGTGGTGCGACTAGCAGCCAGTTGAAGAAGGCACCCACGAACAGGCCGATACCGATCCAGGCCGAGCCCAAGCCTGAGACGAACATCGCCCCGGGCAAACCCAGCAGTAACCAGCCGCTCATATCTGAAGCGCCGGCTGAGAGGGCTGCCACTTTGGGGCTTAGGGTACGTCCACCCAACATGTAATCTTCGGATGTGGACGTGGATGTGCGCATGGCATAAAGGCCGATAGCGATCATGAGCGCAAAGTAAGCAAAAAGACTGATCCAAACACCGATAGCCATAAAAACGTCTCCAATTCATCAGGCCGGAGCTAGCTCCGGCAGGTTTGTGTGCTTACCGAGAATAGCCTGGTAGTAGCACCGTCTTGTTGTTGTTAATCCCTGTTGTTATTCCCGTTACGGTTCCCGTTGAGCGCCCGCCAGCAATAGAGTTAGAGAAATGGTTTGCCCGCTTGGGCGCAATGATCCCGCTATTATTTTCGACCATGAGATGGTTTCCTGTTTATGCGTTCAGGTTAGTAATGCCGATGAGCGATTCACTCATCGCCTAGCGCCAATAGTGACGCGTTCCCGCCTAGAGCAGCGGTGTTATTGGTAATGGTTTTCTCGGTCACAAAGCGCTGCAGGTAGTGAGGGCCTCCGGCCTTTGGCCCGGTGCCGGAAAGCCCTTGGCCACCAAACGGCTGTACGCCAACCACAGCGCCGATGATGTTTCGGTTGATGTAAACATTGCCGACGCGCATTTTCTGCGCTATTTCCGCGGCAAACGATTCATTACGGCTGTGCACGCCAAACGTCAGGCCATAGTTGCGGCCATTGATGTCGTTGATGACTTTACCCAGCTCGCTGGCTTTGTAGCGCACGATATGCAGCACAGGACCGAACTGCTCGCGGGTCAGCGCATCAATGCTATCAATAGTGAACGCGACAGGCGCAATGAAGGTGCCATCCTGGGTATATTCAGCGGCCATCGGTGTTTCTGCGACTAAACGATTCTCAGCCTTCAGTTTTTCGATGTGCTCAAGCAGGCCTTTGCGGGCGTCTTCGTCAATGACTGGGCCTACATCGGTACCTAAATCGCGGGGGTCGCCAATGCGCAACTCGTTCATGGCGCCCTTAAGAATTTCAATTACCCGGTCGGCCACGTCGTCTTGCAGATACAGGACGCGCAGTGCCGAGCAGCGCTGCCCGGCGCTCTGGAAGGCGGACTGAATGACATCTACCACAACCTGCTCGGGTAGGGCGGTTGAGTCAACGATCATGGCGTTCATGCCGCCGGTTTCAGCAATCAGAGTAGGCAGCGGGGCGTTTTCCCGTGCCGCCAGGGCGCGGTTGATAATTTGCGCGGTGTCGGTGCCACCGGTAAAGACTACCCCGGTAATCCGCGGGTCGGAAGTCAACACGCTGCCAACCGTGGGGCCGTCGCCGGGTAGCAACTGAACAACATCGCGGGGCATACCCGCCTCGTAAAGCAGTTCAATTACGCGGTGCGCTACAATCGAGGTCTGTTCTGCCGGTTTGGCTAGTACGGTATTGCCGGCTACCGCCGACGCGACCACCTGGCCGCAGAAAATAGCCACTGGGAAGTTCCAAGGACTGATTGCTGCGAATACGCCTTTGCCACCCATTATGAGGCGGTTGGATTCACCGGTAGGGCCAGGCAATACAATCGCTTCACCAAAGTCTTCCTCTGCGCGCATGGCGTAAAAGCGGCAGAAGTCGACGGCTTCTTTGATCTCATCGACGCCATCGGTGAGCAGTTTGCCACCTTCACGCGAGCATAATGCCATTAGCTCTGGCATATGCGCTTCCATCAAATCGCCCAGGCGACGCACGATAGCCGCGCGTTCGGCTACGGGGGTGGCATCCCAACGGGGGAACGCAGCCCAGGCGGCATCCAGCGCCTTGGTGGCTTGTTCTTTGCTGGTCCACTGTACGCTGCCCACACTTTGGCGGCGGTCAAACGGGCTGGTCACGCGATGGGTATTGGCCGCATCGTCAGTGACATCGAACGCTAGCAGCGGCTTGGCTGGGTACTGCTTGTCCATAAACGCAGCCATTTTCTCCATCAACGGATAGTAGTGGCTGCGAATATTCAGATTTACCCCGCGGGAATTGCGCCGTTTAGGCCCGTAAATATCGTTGGGCAGCGGTATATTCGGATTGGCTAGGCTCTTTTGCTGGCGTAACGTTTCAATGGGGTGTTTACACAGCCATTCGACCGGTACATCGGGGTCGACCAATTGGTGAACGAAAGAGGAGTTGGCACCGTTCTCTAGCAAACGGCGAACCAAATAGGGTAGTAGGTCTTTATGCGCTCCAACCGGGGCATAAATGCGGCAGTAGGTGCCTTTCGGCGCACGTTCAAGGGCGGCATCATAAAGGGCTTCGCCCATGCCGTGCAGGCGTTGAAACTCAAACGGGCGGGTGTCGCGGTTGGCGAACTCTAAGATGGTCGTAATGGTGTGTGCGTTGTGAGTTGCGAACTGGGGGAAAATACGCCCGCGGGTATCGTTTGAGAGTAGGAACTGCGCGCAGGCCAAGTAAGCGACATCGGTGCCCGCTTTGCGGGTAAACACCGGATAACCATCGACCCCCAACTGCTGCGACTCTTTGATTTCGGTATCCCAGTAGGCGCCTTTGACTAAGCGCAGCGGAATCTCGTCACCCTGTTGATCAGCCAATCGATTGATATAGTGAAGTACCGGCAGGGCGCGCTTGGAGTAGGCTTGCACGACTAAACCGAAGTGGCCCCAGCCTTTGGCCGCGTCACTTTCGTAAACGGCGCGGAAGACTTCCAGCGAAATTTCCAGGCGATCAATCTCTTCAGCGTCAATCGTGATGGCCACGTCTAGCGCACGCGCTTTGCTGACTAGCTTGATAACGGTGTCGACCAGCTCAGCCAGCACTTGCTCGCGGCGGCCAAATTCATAGCGGGGGTGTAGTGCAGAGAGTTTGATGGAGACCGACGGAGCTGGGGTTTTAGCGCTTAAGGTTTGACACGTTTTACCCACCTGTTCGATGGCGCGGACGTAGTCATCAAAATAGCGCTTCGCATCGTCGCGGGTACGCGCGGCTTCACCGAGCATATCGTAAGAGTAGGTGTAGCCTTTATTGAACAGTGGCTTGGAGCGTTTCAGGGCTTCGTTAATGTCGCGCCCCAGCACAAACTGCTTACCCATGATCTTCATTGCTTCGTACATGGCGCGGCGAATTACCGGCTCGCCCATACGATTGACCATGCGGTTGATGAAGTTGGCGGGCTGGCCCTCTTTGGGGTGGTCCATTTTCAGCACGCGGCCGGTCATCAATAAGCCCCAGGTAGAGGCGTTGACCATCCACGAATCACTTTTGCCCACGTGGGCTTGCCAGTCGGCGGGGCCGAGTTTGTCGTCAATCAGGGCGTCGGCGGTGGCTTTATCCGGTATGCGCAGCATGGCTTCCGCCAGGCACATCAGCATCAGCCCTTCGTGGGTGTCCAGGCTGTATTGCTGGAGCAGCTCGTCGATGGTGTCGACGGCGGTATCCATTTTACGCACATCTTCAACCAGCGCGGCTGTGTTGGCTTCAATGCGGGCAAAGTCATCGCGGTCAGCGTCCAGCACCTTGATCAATTCGCTGACATAGGCGCTTTCATCCACTAAATAGTGGTCACTAACGCGCGTCAAGAGAGTCTCAAGGTCAGTTTGCCAGATGGCTGGGTCACGAATTTTATTGGCATCGAGCATTGAAGCCCCCGATAGTCTGAATAGTACGAATGGGTAACAGGGCGTTACGCCCAAGCTAATCAGCGAATGTAGAGCGCGGCCAACCCAGATGTATGCTGGTTTCAAGGCTAAACGTGTCAATTCCCCGGCAAGAGCAGTATCTTTACGACTTTAGTAGAGTTTTTGCTGGCCTGCTAGTGACCCTAAAGTAGCGCTAGTGGCACTCAATGCGACCGGTGCTCCAACACCTTGACGCAGTTTGCGCGGCGATAAGCCGTAGCTGCGGCGAAAAGCATGGGAGAGTGCGCTTTGATTGGCAAAACCCGTTTGCAGCGCGATATCGGTGAGCGGCAGTCGGCTTTGCAGCACCAACTGGCGCGCCGCGTGAAGCCGCTGGCTTTTAACGTACTGCCAGGGAGAAAGCCCTGTTTGCGCACGGAAGCAGTCGGAGAAATGCGCTTCACTTAAGCAGGCGAGTCGCGCTAAATCGGCAACGCGTAGGTCATCGGCAAGATGCTGGTGGATAAAGCGGTTGATTCGCGTTAAGTCCAGGCGCCGCTGGCTGGCGTCGGTGGCTGTGCCTAACCGGGCTTTAAGAGACCCCAACAGTGTGGCGGCCAAGCGGTCTTGCTGAAAGGAGTTGGTGACGGCATCAAACCCTTGAGCAAGTTCACTTTCCATAAACGCTAAGTAGTGACGCAGGGCGTTATCCAGGCCAAAAAAACGCGGCGCGTCAAACAGCGCTACTAATTCGTGGTTTTCACCGGTTAATGCTGGGGCATCTTCAGGCAGGTCGAAAATTAGTTGTCGGTTATGACCATTGCCCGAGTAGTAGTGCTCATGATTAGCGGGCACGATACAGCCTGAAAACGCATTAACGCGCCCACCCAGCCCTTCGATTTCGAATTCTGATGAACCACATAACGTGATCACAATTTGATGAAAATCATGGGTGTGGTGGTGCGTAGCACTGGCGAGTGGAATTTGTCGAATGGTGCTGGTCATGCAGGTCTCCTAAGCCGTTACTGCTGGCGGAGGGCAGTATGGGCGGACAAATGGTCGCGAAGGGCCTTAAGTTCTGCGTGACCCTCCTGATTAAGCAGCGGTTTGCCTTGAGCTACCATCCAGCGTCGGCCGTGTTGCTCCATTAGATGCGCAGCACGCCGCCTAATGCTATCCAGGTACTCATTGTGCCGAATGGGATAGCCAATCATGGCATTCCATTCCGTTTCGCTGACCTGGCTATCCAGTGCTTTATCAAATAGCGCCAGTAAATCGTTGGGTTCAGTGCGGTAGCGCGGGGTGCTTGAGGTCATTAGCACGAGTATTACTGCGCCAATCACTAGCAAGCACACCCCAAAAACTAATAGATACAGCGCCATTCGCAATGCTCCCAGGCGTTAAGAATAAAAATTGCTCATAAATTATACGCTTGACGCCGCTTGGGTCGAAAATTTTACTTTTTTGCGAACTTTTCCTGCACAGCGTGTCTGAGTTAGTACAGCCAACAACGCGATAGCAGTCGCTAAAGTTGTTGTTCTGGCTCTACTGTTTTGATCCCTTGCTTCCGCTACTCCATGAGTAGCGGTTTTTTTTGGCTAATAGTTAACTGTTTGCCGGTATCTAAATAAGCGGCTAATGGCGTCGCATCGCCAGTAGCGCAATTAGGATATCACGTCGCGTCACGATTCCTATCAGCCGCTGCTGTTCCACCACCGGGTAGATTTTAGGTTTAGCGCCAAGCATCTCCTGGGCTAGGTCGGTAATGCTTTTATTAGGAGAGACGCTGAGCACCTCGTGACGCATCATCTCTCTCACCAGTGGCGCTTCGTCATCATGGTAAATACTATCCAACACACGGCCCATGACATCCTGCTCAGAAATAAAGCCGATTAAACGATCGGATGCATCAACCACAGGCGCGCCGGGCAAGCGGTGCAGCGCTAATCCCTTGGCGAGGGTGGTGACTGAAGCGTCGGGCGAGACACGGTAGCAATCACGAGACATGATATCGCGGACGATGTTGGGGGTTGTTCTATTCATCATGGGCATTCCTTACTCATCGTAGTCAGCGCGGTGGCGAACAAGGCGCGATTGAAGCTGCCATCTAATAAGTTGTCTTTGTTGGCGATAAGCTAGAATCGACTCTTTCACTGTAGGTGATTAATGTGACAGATGCTGTCTGTAAGCACTCTTTATTCAACGCTGTAAGTACTGAATCTTCTACTGATTAAATTTTCTAATCCCCGACATTGTTGATATTTTCCACATCAAGGAGCCTTTTATGGATGCACGTGAGTACCTAAACCGTAAAGGGGTGGGCCTTGACCGAGACCCCGATCGCCCGAATACCTTGGAAGAGAAAGCCTGGGAACGCGCGCGAGGCTCTGGTCAGCAGCGGCCTAAATCGGGCACGCCCCACGATTGGGAAGACTGGGAGCGCCACCACGATGATCTTGCTGAAGGGGCGCAAACCCTAGAGCAGAAAATCGATAAAGAGGCTCACCAGCTCGCCCAAGAGCGTGCGGCAAAGGCCGCCGCTAAGCCAGCGTCGAGTAGTACGGTGGAGTACTTTACTCCACCGTCCAAAGCTGCGACTGCCCCAGCGCCTGGTCAGACCACGCCGCCATCCGCGCAGCAAAAGGAACAGCCCATGGCAGAACCCGCGGGGTTAACGTTTGCCTACCTTGCTCTGGCGCTACTCCTGCCCCCGCTAGTGGTGGGCTTAACCGCGGGCGGTAGCCGTCGCGTGGTAATCTCACTGTTGCTAACTGTCGCGGGCTGGCTACCCGGCGCTGTTTATGCGTTTTGGTGGCTGAAACGGCGTTAACCAATGACTGCTAATGACGTTTACTACTTGGCAGTTTCAGCCATTTACGTATAATCCACGTAAACTAAATATTTTATTGAGGTTTACGATGGGTTATTTAATTGGCGTCACGGCGCTATGGGCATTCTCATTTTCATTAATAGGCGTGTATCTGGCGGGGCAGGTCGACAGTTATTTTGCCGTGCTGCTACGAGTAGCGCTTGCGATGCTGGTGTTCTTACCATTTTTGCGACCCAGCTTACTACGCGGTAAACAGCGGCTGGCGTTAATGGCATTGGGCGCCATTCAGTTGGGCGTTATGTACACCTTCTTCTATCAATCCTTTTTACTGCTGTCAGTCCCTGAAGTTCTGCTGTTCACCATCTTTACACCGATCTATATCGCGCTGCTGGATGATCTGCTGTTTGGACGCTTTACGCCGATCTATATTGTCACCGCGCTGTTAGCGGTAGTAGGCGCTGGCGTGATTCGTTATGACGGCGTTGATAGTGGCTTTTGGGCAGGCTTTTTGGTGGTGCAAGGAGCTAACCTTTGCTTCGCCATTGGCCAAGTGGGCTATCGCCGCTTAGTGGCTGATTTACCGCCGACCCTGGCGTGGCACAACGTGTTTGGCTGGTTCTTTATGGGTGCAATGTGTGTGGCTTTGCCCGCGTATTTACTCTTCGGTAATAGCGCTGCACTGCCCACTACTTCAGTGCAGTGGGGCGTACTGGCTTGGTTAGGATTAGTCGCCTCGGGGGTGGGCTATTTCGCATGGAACCAGGGTGCCACCAAAGTGGATGCAGGCACATTAGCGATTATGAACAATGCGTTGGTACCCGCGGGCCTGCTCGTTAATTTAGTGATTTGGAACCGCGATGCGGATATTCCACGGCTTTTGTTAGGGGCGCTTATCATGGCCGCCTCACTGTGGTTAAACCACTGGTGGTGCCAGCGTCGTCAGGTCGTCGCTAGCTAAGTCTATTTGCCCGATACGTAAGGTGTCTCCATAATGGCGGCTTATGTTAGCGAGAGTCGGCCAATGAGCAACACCTCACCATCAAGTGCTATGTCGTCTACCTTAGAGCGGCCAAGCAGACCCTTTAAAACCATCGGGCTGATTGGTCGGCTGGGTAGTGACAAAGTGGTCGACTCCCTTAAGCGGCTTGTCACTTACCTTGTTGCTCATGAGTACAGCGTGTTGGTGGAGGATCGCACGGCCACCGCGTTACCTCAGCATGGCCAGCCGGAAGCCAGCCGTCGCATGCTGGGAGAGCTGTGCGATCTGGTGATTGTTGTTGGCGGTGATGGCAGTTTGCTGGGCGCCGCGCGTACGCTATGCCGCAGCGGCACGTTGATTTTAGGCGTTAATCGGGGCCGCCTTGGGTTTCTCACGGATATTTCCCCAGATGAGCTGGAAACCCGTGTGGGCGAAGTGCTGGCCGGGGAGTATGAGATTGAGCAGCGTTTCCTACTCGATGTGGTGCTTTACCGTAATGGCGTTGCCGTTGGTAATGGCGAAGCCTTAAATGAAGTGGTGCTGCACCCCGGCAAAGCGGTGCGCATGATCGAGTTTGAACTGTTTATTGACGGCCAGTTTGTCTACAGCCAGCGTAGCGATGGTTTAATTGTTGCCACTCCCACTGGCTCTACGGCTTATGCGCTTTCTGGCGGCGGGCCGATTATGCACCCCAAGCTCGATGTGGTAACGCTGGTGCCGATGTTTCCCCATACACTCTCAAGTCGCCCGATTGTGATTGATTCCGCTAGCGAGATTCGCATCCATATTGGCGAAACCAATCATACCTACCCGCATATTAGTTGCGATGGGCAAACCCGCGCAGTGGCTAAGCCGAATGATGTTCTGGTGATTACCCGCAAACCTGAACGCGTTCAGCTAGTACATCCTATCGGACATAATTTCTACGAAGTGCTACGTAGCAAATTAGGCTGGAGCCATCGGCTGGGGGATTAAGTATGGAGGGCTATGACCTAATAGGCGATGTCCACGGCTGCGGTGCAACGCTTGCCGCGCTACTCGAAAAATTGGGCTATCACCAGCGCAGCGGCGTTTACCGTCATCCTCGTCGCAAAGTCATTTTCCTCGGTGACCTAATTGATCGTGGGCCACGCATCCGCTTAGCGGTGACTATCGCCCGCCGCATGGTGGAGCAGGGCGAAGCGTATATCGTTATGGGCAATCACGAGTATAACGCCTTGGCGTATACCCACCCCGGGCCTGCAGGCAGCCACAAGCGTTGGCTGCGAGAGCATACTCCCCGGCATAATCGCATTATCCAAGACACCCTAGAGCAGTATCGCGACTACACCAACGAATGGGACGATACATTGGCGTGGTTTAAAACCATACCGCTCTGTTTAGAAATTGATGGTATACGCGTCGTACACGCTTGCTGGGACGCTCAGTTAATTGAAGAGCTCAAGCAGCGTCGCCCCGATGGCTGCATGGACACGCAGTTTCTGATTGAATCCACCGATCCAGCCACCCAGGCGTTTCGGATTTTAGATCGTCTCACCCGCGGCCCGCATGTCTCACTACCTGAAGGCATTGCGATACACTCCGGCGATGGCTTTACGCGAAAAAGTTTTCGCGCTCACTTTTGGGCCCAGGCGCCAAAACAGTGGGGCGATGTGGTCTTCCAGCCGGATAACTTGCCCGGCGATCTTGAAACCCGGGAACTATCCACCAAAGACCATCAGCAGTTGAGTTATTATGGGCCAGAACAGCCGCCGCTGTTTATCGGCCACTACTGGTGCGAAGGAATTCCAGCACTTCCGGCCAGTAATATCGCCTGTTTAGACTATAGCGCGGTTAAATATGGTCGTTTAGTCGCCTACCGCTGGAGTGGTGAGACGGTGTTGAACGCCGATCATTTTGTCTGGATTAAGGTACCGAAAGAGGAGCGGGCGCTGCCCAAACCCTGGGAAATCGATTTCGATTGACAATTACTTTTAAAAAATTACATAACGTTACATATTTTTTGCAAAACGGCTGAACTAACCCTGCTGTCGGCTATCAGAGTAAGTGTTCCCTTGAATGATCCCTTGCTTTTATTTTCCGGCGGTTTCCACCGCCGGTTTTTTTTGCCTGTTTGTTGGCCGCCGAGAGCGCACATAATAGCTACCCGCTGCGGCACAGCGTGCCGCTAGCGCATTGATTAGAGGGATGTTATGCATCCAGTGATGCTTTTGCCCGATCACGCGGATACGAACGAACTGCGCCAAGCGCTTTGGCGTCACCGTATTGGTCACCGCATTACCGATGAGGCCGATGGTCAACTGCTATGGATCGCCGACCCACGCCAGCACGCTGAACTAAACGCGCTGGTGGAGCGTTGGAAGCGTGGAGAGCCTCTCGTCGTCCCACAGTCCACTAAGCGTTCACCCACCCTGACCACTTCCTTGGCGTCACTTCGTCAGGTGCCCATCACTGCGTTGATGATTGTGATTAGCCTGATCGTCTTTGCTCTCATCGGCGTATTTGGCGACCAACTGATCGTCACGTTGACCATCGTGCCCATCGGTATTTCAGGTGGTGAGCTGGTGTTCGGTAATCTGATGAAAACGCTTACCTCAGGGCAAGTATGGCGCTTGCTATCGCCTGCTTTCCTACACTTTGGCTGGATGCATTTAATCTTTAACCTGATGTGGGTGTGGTATTTCGGCCGTCAGATAGAGTCGCTGCAGGGCAGCCGAACCATGCTACTGCTGCTGGTCGTGGCGGGTATCAGTGCCAATGCGGCGCAGTACATAACCGGCACCGTACTGTTTGGTGGTATGTCCGGGGTGGTTTACGCCTTGCTGGCGCACGTTTGGTTAATGTCGCGGCGAGTACCGCAAAGTGGCTTTTTTGTCCCCCAGATGTTGGTGGTATTTATGCTCGGGTGGATGGTGTTCACCATGACAGATATGGCTGGCAGTGTTGGTTTTGGCAATGTAGCCAACGAGGCACATCTAGGTGGGCTACTCGTTGGGCTGGTCACAGGCTGGTATTATTCATCCCGCCGTTTGAAAAATCGTTAAGAGGCCTGCAATGAGCGAAATGACGTTCGAGAAAATGATTAACCAGATGACTCCGGCGATTTATGAAAGCCTTAAACAGGCAGTATCGCTGCGCAAATGGCCCGATGGGCGCCGCTTAACGCCAGAGCAGACGGAACTCTGTTTGGAAGCCGTTATGCGTTATGAAGCTGAGAACAACGTGCCGGAAGAGAACCGCGTTGGGTATCTTGAGCAGCGCACCTGCGGAGCAACAGCCAGTGGCGCCAACGTAACACCCGAAATGGCCGGCCTGGCTCGGGATGCCACGCGTGATTGAAGCGGCAGTACAAGGGTGTTTAAGCAAAATGGCGGCTGTATTACCTAGCCGCCAAGAAGAGCAGGTGGCCTACCATTTGCGCGCCGGTGAACACCGCGTTGGGCTTAATGAGCGTATCGGCGAGCCGCTCAGTTTGCGCTGGACCGGCGCGATTGCCTGTACCCACTGTGGTCGAGCGACCAAAAAAAGTTTTGCTCAAGGTCACTGCTATCCCTGCTTTAAGCGGTTGGCGCAGTGCGATACCTGCATCATGAAACCGGAAACCTGTCACTACTTTCAGGGTACTTGCCGTGAGCCGGAGTGGGGCGAGCGGCACTGCTTCCAGCCGCATATCGTCTATTTGGCTAACTCATCGGGGCTCAAAGTCGGCATTACCCGCAAAACCCAAATGCCTACCCGCTGGTTGGATCAAGGCGCGATTCAGGCGCTACCAATCTTAGAGGTCGATACGCGACAGCAGTCCGGGTTTGTCGAAATGCTGTTTAAACAGCAGGTGGCAGACCGCACCAACTGGCGTGCGATGCTAAAAGGGGACGTCGAGGTAATGGACTTATGCGCCGAGCGTGACCGTTTGCTGAGCCTGCTAGGCGATGGGTTGAACCAACTGCGTGAGACCCATGGGGCGGATGCGATTCGCACGCTGGAACAACCAGCCCAGCATTTTCACTATCCGGTTAGCGTCTTCCCGAAGAAAGTAGTATCGCACAACTTCGATAAGCAGCCGCTGGTGGAGGGCGTGTTACAAGGCGTTAAGGGGCAGTATTTGCTACTCGATAGCGGGGTAATTAACCTTCGCAAATTCACAGGTTACGAGATACAAGTGAGTTAAGCGGCTAGCCAGATGAGGGTGTTTTGACTAAGGTTAGGATTTGAATGATCCCGCCTTATGCAACGCAAGGAAGCCCTGATGCCATGGCTTAAACTGCTTCACATTGCCGCGCTAGTAATCTGGTGCGGCTCGCTGCTTTATATGCCTGCTTTGTTGAGTCAGGCGCTTCAGCTACGTAAAGATTCTGGCTTTGCCCAGGGCACGCCGCCCATGCCACGATTTTTTTATAACTCCATCGCGACCCCTGCCGCGTTAGTGGCAATCGCTTCGGGCACGCTGCTGTTTCTGATCCATGGCATATTGGGCGGCTGGCTGATTTTAAAGCTTGTGGCTGTGGTTGCCATGGTGGCTGCTCACGGCTGTTTTGGTTGGTTAATTTTGCGCCTGGAGATGGGCCATTACCGCTGGGTAAAGCCTGCCAACTGGACGGCACTATGTGTTGCGTTGGCAGGCATATTAAGCGTATTAACCTTCGTGTTAGCCAAACCGCTGGACTGGAGCTAAACCGATGGCTTTAGTCCTCCACCTCGACGCCCACTGCGTGCTCATAGACCAACTGCCCGCCCAGCCAGCCAGCCAAGGCTATCAAGCCTGCCGTCAACAGCGATACCGCCAATCCCCAGGGCAATATCGCGCTGGGGTCATTGAAGCGCAACAGCCAGTTAAGCGATGCCAGCGAGAGCATAACGACGGCCACAATGGCGTGACTCCAGCCGGTAATCAGGCGGCGAATGCGCGGCACGGTGACCAGATCGATAATGCCCGCCATGCTGGCAACCCAGCCGCCAAAAGCGCCGACACCGGCCAGCCACAAACTGGCACGCAGCCAAAACGGATCGCCGCTGAGCAAAAAGCCGATGTCACTTGCTACCAGCGCCATCAGCGCCGCAACGGGAAAGTGAATCATCACGGGATGAAGCGGGTGCCCGGCGAGAGATGCGCGGCTTTTAATCGAGCGTTGACGAGGTTTTGCCATGATCACTTCCTGTGGGCAGAAACAGCAATTCGAGGGATGAGGCTCAGTATTCAACGCTTAACCCAGCGGCGGGTCAACCGACTAAGTGCTTTGCTGGCGATGCTCACTGGGCTACTGCTAACCGGTTGTGCAGGTGATAAATCTATTCTAGACCCAGCAGGCCCAGCCGCGCGAGATGTGGTAATTATTTGGTGGGTGATGCTGGGTTTTGGCAGTGTCGTATTTATTGCGGTCATCACGCTGTGGCTTTACACCTTTAAGCGCAAGCCGGTGACAAGAACCCCAGCCGAGGAGCGCCGAGTAGCACGCCGCTGGATTATCGGTGGCGGCATCATACTGCCGGTGGCGAGTGTTACCGCGCTATTGACCTTCGGCGTACCTACCGGTCAGCGGCTGCTACCGCTGCCGTTGAGCGAGCCACCGGAAGTCATCGAAGTCGTTGGCCATCAGTGGTGGTGGGAAGTGCGCTACCCGGATGCGCACGGCGGCGAGGTAGTGACCTCCAACCAACTGATTATGCCCGCTGGCGAGCCGGTGGATTTTCATGTCACCGGGGCGGATGTTATCCACGCTTTTTGGGTGCCGCGCTTGGGCGGGAAGATCGATATGATCCCCGGGCGTGTTAATAAAATTCGTTTGCAGGCGGATCAACCGGCGGTGTTTGGCGCGCAGTGCGCGGAGTTCTGTGGTGCGCAGCACACTCAAATGCAGCTCTATGTGGAAGCCGTCGAGCGCGATGAGTACGAGGCTTGGTTGGCTGCCCGCCAAGAGGGCCAATTGGCCTCGTTAGCCGTCAATGGTCAACAGCATGAACCTGCCAGGGAGGCATTTATGAGCCATTGCGCAAGCTGCCACCGGGTAGCGGGGCTATCAACTGCTGGAGAAGGGCCGAATCTTTCCGACCTGGGCAGTCGCACTAGCTTGGGGGCAGGCAGTATGGCCATGGAGGAGGGCGCGGTAAGCCACTGGCTGAAGCATCACCAGGTGTTAAAACCGGGCAATAAAATGCCGCCCCACGATGATATTGAATCTGCCACCTTGGAGTCCCTGGGTGTTTGGCTGGAGACCTTGACCCCATGACCACCATTAATCGTGAAGCCACTCCTCAAGGTGATTTACCCGAGAACCCTGATCGTTTGCACAACGATTTGCATGAAATTTGGGGCAACCCGCGTGGTTTGAAAGCACTCACCATTGTTAACCACACCACGCTAGGCCTGCGGTTTATGGTCACCGGGATGGTGTTTTTCTTGATTGGGGGCCTATTGGCCATGTTGGTGCGCACCCAGCTGGCGCTGCCCGATCAAGACTTCATGACCCCCGATATCTATAACCAAGTCACCACCATGCATGGCACGGTGATGATGTTCCTGTTTGCTATCCCGATACTGGAAGGGTTAGCCATTTATATGATTCCCAAGATGGTCGGTGCCCGCGATCTGGTCTGCCCTCGGCTGACCTCGCTGGGTTATTGGTGCTACCTGTTTGGCGGCATCATTTTGACGTTTAGCTTGGTGTTAGAAATGGCGCCTGATAGCGGCTGGTTTATGTACACGCCGCTGAGCAGCAGTGAGTATTCGCCTAATTTAGGCTCTGATTTTTGGCTGTTAGGGATTACCTTTGTTGAGATTTCGGCGCTCTCTGCCGGGGTCGAAATTGTCGTCTCGATACTGCGCACCCGGACCCAGGGTATGGCACTACATAAGATGCCGCTATTTGCCTGGTATATCCTCGCCATGGCGCTGATGATCGTGGTCGGATTTCCACCGCTGATTTTGGGCAGTATTCTGCTTGAGCTTGAGCGTGCGGTAGGAATGCCGTTTTTTGATGTCGCTGGCGGCGGCGATCCGATCCTTTGGCAGCACCTTTTCTGGCTGTTTGGTCACCCTGAGGTTTACATCATCTTTCTACCCGCGGCGGGGATTGTTTCTACCTTGATCCCGGTCTTCGCGGGACGCCCGATTGTCGGTTACGGTTGGGTGGTGTTTGCGATTATTACCACTGGCTTTATCAGTTTCGGTTTGTGGGTTCACCACATGTTTACCGTGGGGATACCGCAACTGGCCCAAGCGTTCTTCTCCGCGGCGAGCATGCTGGTCGCGGTGCCAACGGCGATTCAGGTATTTGTTTGGCTAGCCACCCTGTGGCTGGGTAAACCTAAAATGAAGCTACCGATGCTGTGGATCGTAGGATTCCTGGTTATTTTTGTATGTGGCGGTTTAACCGGAGTAATGCTGGCGCTGGTGCCGTTTAACTGGCAGGTGCACGATACCCACTTTGTCGTCGCCCACATGCACTACGTGCTAGTAGGCGGGATGTTCTTCCCGCTGATCGCCGGGCTATATTACTGGTTGCCGCTATTCTCCGGGCGTATGCCGTCTGAAACTCTGGGTAAATGGGGGTTTTGGCTGACGTTTTGCGGCTTTAATACCACTTTCTTGATTATGCACTGGACGGGTCTGTTGGGCATGCCGCGGCGGGTATACTCCTACGATGCGGGCATGGGCTGGGATATCTTCAATCTCATATCGTCAGTGGGTAGCTTTGTAATGTCGGCGGGTATTGCCATGGTGCTGCTGGATATCGCGC
Source organism: Halomonas sp. H2 (assembly GCF_050215315.1). GTDB lineage: Bacteria > Pseudomonadota > Gammaproteobacteria > Pseudomonadales > Halomonadaceae > Vreelandella. Next base: position 2,362,775 of record NZ_CP189760.1, on the reverse strand, counting down.
TGCACTTCCGTTTTGGTAAACCTGCCAAGCATAACCCCTGGAACGCCGACACGCTGGAGTGGGCCAATAGCATGCCGCCCAGTGCCTATAACTTTGTTAGCCTGCCAAAAGTCGATACCCGTCATCCGCTCTGGGATGATCCGGACTTGCCGCGCACGATGGCCGAAGGCAAGCATAGCTTGGCGGTGGCGACTCACGGCCGGCGTGAAATGTGGGGCACCGACCCCATCACCGGTAAAGTGCGCGAAATCATTCACCTTCCGGGTAACTCATGGTGGCCACTGTTTGCGGCCATGGCGCTGGCGGTCGTATGTATTAGTTTACTGACGCGGCTTTATCTCTTGGCGGGTATCGCCGTAGTTGTAGCGGTAGTATTTCTGCTGCGCTGGTCGTGGGAGAACGGGGCGCATCCTAAAGCGGCCCCGGATGCACATGTGGCGCTTGGTGATCCGCCGCTGCATTCGCGCACCATGGATGGCCCTGGCCTGTGGGCTATGTCGATGACGCTAGTCGCTAATGGTTCGCTTTTTCTCGCGTATCTGTTTGGCTGGTTTTACCTGTGGACGGTCTCGCCTGAATGGCGTATGCCCGAGACCTCACCGCTCTCCTTGGTGGGGCTGGCCGTTGCCGGAGTGGTGCTAACTGCTGGCGCGGGAATCCTCGAAAAACTGGTGCGCGGCTTACGCCAGCAGCGCGATGCAGGATTGGCGCTGGGGATGTTTAGCATAAGCGCTTTAGGCTTTGTGCAGGTAGCGCTCACGCTATGGGTACTGTTGAGCGCAGACCTGGCGGTTACCGAGACCTCCCATGATGCAATTATTATGGTGGGGCTGGTGTATGCGCTGCTGCATGGTGGCTTAGGCGCCATTCTTACCTTGCTACAGGGTCTACGTGTTGGTTACGGCTATGTGGGCGCCCATGCGCCGTTTGAACCTGCCGTGGTTGTCCAGCTGTGGCGTTATAACGTCGTCACATTCTGGATCATTGTGGGCGCGCTTGCCGTGCTGCCCCGCGTGATAGGGAGCTAAGCTGATGGCTACTTCGATGCAGCGTCTACACCTTACTCATCCATTGCATTTCGTGATTGGCTTAACGCTCTGGTGTATCTGGTTTGTGGCTGTTTACGGGGGGCATGCAGTGGCATGTTCAGTAGCGCCGCCAGCGCCTGAACAGGGCGTGTTTACGCTGGTTAATGGGATGCTTTTGCTCGTCAGTCTGGCAGCAATCGCTCTATTAGCGGCGCTGACACTGGGCTGTTATCGCATGGCCCATCGGCATGTCGGGCGACTGCGCTTTAATGCGGCAGTTTCTGCCGGGCTGTATCTCTTCTCTACCTTAGGCGTTATGTTTGCCGCAATGCCGATTCTCGGCATTCCGCCTTGTCTGTGAGCCGTACAGCGCAAGCGGATACCGAGCAGCTTTATACCCTCCATGGCATGTGGTGCACCAGTTGCGCCCTGGCCGTGGAGGGCTCTATCAAACGTCATGATGGCGTGCGTGACGTTAGCGTGCACTACCCCAGCGCCACACTCTGTATCAGCGGCACGCCTGCTGCGACTCAGCTCTCATTTCTCGCGCCTCAAATAAAGCGCCTGGGCTATCGGCTTACCCCACTGGAGCCAATAGCAGGCGCCCATGCGCGCTTAGAAGAGGAGAGCCGCTACCTAACGCTGAGGCTGCTGGTGGGATCGCTGTTCGGTATGTGGACCATGCTCGCCTCACTATTGATCTATGCCGGTGCCTTGCCCAGTGAGCCGCCCAATGAGCAGGTTGAGCTAGTGGTTGCTTGGGTCTCGGGGGCTTTTTCACTTCCCGTGGTACTGTTCGCGGGCGTGCCTTTTTACCGTGCAGGATGGCGCACGCTGCTTGCCAAACGCCCCGGTATGGATGTGCTCGTCAGCCTTGGGGTGTTGAGTGCCGTGCTCGTCTCAATATGGCTGCTGTGGCGCGGTTCTGCCGAGGTGTATTTCGATACAGCGGTGATGCTGATTGTCCTGCTGCTAGTCGGACGGCTAGTGGAAACGTTGTGCCGCCATCGAGGGCTAAAAGCGCTGGATGCACTGGCGCTGCCCAAGGTAACTATTAACGCTTGGCAAAATGAAGCCTGGCTAGCGCTTCCTGACGACAAGGTGGTGGCGGGTATGCGCGTTGAGCTCGCACCCGGTGAGCTGGTGGCGCTTGATGGCACTCTTGAAGCGCCTGGTTGGATAGACACCGCCTCCCTGACCGGCGAAAGCCTGCCGCGCTACTTCAGTGCCGGCCAAAGGGTTTACGCAGGCTGCCGCTACCTGGGCGCTACGCCTTTAGTTATGCAGGTAAGCGCTGGGGTAGGTAAGCGGCGGCTAGATCGACTGTGTGATGAAATGCGCCGCTATCAGGCCAAAAAAGGCGAATTGCAGAAGCTTGCTGACCGCTTTGCCGCCTGGCTAAGCCCGCTCGCGCTATTACTCGCGTTACTGATACTCCCCGCTGCATTGCTATTAGGTTTGGGCTGGGAGGAGGCGATTGTGCGCGCGCTTTCGGTGCTGGTGGTCGCTTGCCCTTGCGCTGTGGGGCTTGCGGTGCCGCTGGCAAGTCTGGCGGGTAGCGGACAAGCCATGCAGCAAGGTATTGCGCTGCGTGATCCCGCCGCCCTCGAAACCTTGGCGCGTATTCGCTCGGTCGCATTTGATAAAACCGGCACCTTAACAACCGGTACTCACTCAGTGCTGCACTGGCAGGCGCGGGAAGGCGTTGAGAAAAATACGTTGCAGCGCAAGCTTAGCGCTGCCGTTGCGGGAAGCGAACACCCGTTGGCGCAAGCGTTGGGGCGCTGGTCGACCAACCAGCATGGCCAGCGCACTGAGCAATGCTTGGAAGTAAGCGAATCCCCAGGGGAGGGGCGCCGTGTGCAACTAAGCAATGGTGAACGGGTGATGGTAGGTAGTGCCCACTGGCTTACTCGTCAGCACATCGTGCTTCCTTCCCAGGCGGAGGACCCAACGCTCGCCTTTGCTTCTCAAGTAATGGTGGCCGATGACGAAGGTTGGCTAGCCACGCTCTATCTTACCGATCAACCGGTGGGCGACGCTGCAAAAAGCGTGAAATGGCTGCTTGCTGCAGGTTATGTAGTGGCAATGATCAGCGGTGACCGACAGGGCGCGGTGAGTGGGTTAGGTGAGCGTGTTGGGCTTGCGCGAGAGGCCTGCTATGCACAGCGATCACCCGAAGCCAAAGCGCGGCTATTGCAGGCGCTACCATCGCCAACGCTCTACGTGGGTGATGGCTTGAACGATACCTTGAGCTTAGCCGCGGCCGATGTGGGTATTGCTCCGCTAAGTGCCAGCGAGGCCGCCCAGGAAGGCGCTTCCGCACAGCTAATGACACCTGGAATTGGCGGGGTCGTGAAACTACTCCGTATCGCCAAGCGCACCCGGCGCATCATGGTTCAAAACCTATGCTTTTCAGCACTCTATAACACCGTAGCACTAGGTTTGGTGGTGCTCATGGCAATACCACCTTTGGTGGCAGTACTCGCCATGGTGGCAAGTTCGTTAAGCGTCACACTGAATGCCGCGCGGCTAGCATGGGCAGAACCAGAATCAGAGCCAGAACCAGAATCAGAGCCAGAAGAAAAGGACTAAACAGCATAGCCGAGCGTTTGCTTGAGGCGCTCTGCATTCATTGCCACCCAGCGTGGGTTTATCGCACCCCAATCGCGTATTTGGTAGCGGCCAATGTTATGGCGCTCGCCGTCATCTTTCATGAATACACATTCGATATCTAACTCGGCAAGTGACGTAATCGTATCTTGTGCGGTGCGCCGTGGCATGCCGGTGGTTTCGATTAATGCAGGCACGCTGGCAACGCCCTGGTCGATCAAATAGGCAACATACAAGCGTCGGTAAAAGCTTGACTTGGTTTTGCTAAGAGCGGGCATTTGTCTTCCTTTGCAGCAAATTAAATTACGACGATGCCTAGCTTAAATGAATAAATCTTGCTGCGCCCGTGGCGGGCGAAAATCCCGCGTGTTTAAGCCCTGCTCGGTGCGATCCTGCAACTTCCAATGGCGGCTCGCGCGGGCAAAGCGTTGCTCAATTAAGTCTGCAAAGACTCCTTCACCGCGAAAGCGCTTTCCAAATTTGGCATCGTACGCCTTACCACCTCGACACTGGCGCATTAAACTCATCACTTTAGTGGCGCGCTCGGGGTAGTGGGCTTCTAGCCACGCCTCAAATAGTGGTGCGACTTCATAGGGTAAGCGCAGCAGCATCCAGGCAGCCGTGCGTGCGCCTGCGCGGCTAGCGGCTTCCAAAAGCTTTTCGATTTCATGATCCGTTAGTCCGGGAATAACCGGCGAAATCAGCGTACCCACTGGGATGCCCGCGGTATTAAGTTCGCGGATTGCCCGTAAACGCGCCTGGGGCGAAGCCGCCCGTGGTTCTAAGGTGCGTTTTAAATTGGCATCCAGACTGGTCAAACTGACAAATACACGTACCAAACGGTGCTCGGCCATTTCCGCTAGTAGCTCTAAATCGCGCAGCACCAGCGTACTTTTAGTCACTAACGTTACCGGGTGTCGGCACTCCAATAGCAGTTCCAGCAAACGCCGGGTGGTTTGGTGGGTGGCTTCTAAAGGCTGGTAGCAGTCGGTGTTACCGGAAAGGTTGATAGGACGACATACGTAATTAGGCTGACAAAGCTCCTCTTTTAACCGCTCAACTAAACCGCTGCGGGCAATTAGTTTGGTTTCAAAATCCAACCCTGGCGACAAATCCCAGTAAGCATGCGAGGGTCGTGCGTAGCAGTAAACGCAACCATGTTCACAGCCTCGGTAAGGATTAAGCGAGCGATCAAACGGTAAATCCGGCGATTTATTCCACGACAGCGCGCTTTTGCTCACTTCTTCTCGCACTTCGGTGGCGATAGTCGTAGAGGCCTCTTCCCGCCACCAGCCGTCATCTTCCGCTACGCTACGGGTAGGCGCAAAACGGTTGTGCGGGTCGTACGTTGCCCCGCGACCCTTATAGGAGCTTGGTGGGCCAAGAGATGTCATGGTTCACCTCTTTTTACATGATTTTATATGGCTATGTTGTCATCTTCTGTTGATGTGCTTTAAATATACTGTATAAAATACTGTATGTGTAGCCTTCGTGTGGAGAGCGCCATGAAGAAAGCAGACTTCAAAATCCTTGAGAGGACACTTTCCAGCCTTCCTGTTGAGCGCAAGAAATACATAGCGGAACGACTTCTTGGGCAAATCAGCTCACAGGCAGACACTCTGATTGATACCTTAAGCCATCACTTTCCATGCCCACATTGTGGCGGCGAGCACGCTGTTAAGTGGGGACGCAGCGGTGGCCTACAGCGGTATCGATGCCGGAATCCCGAGTGTCACAAAACATTCAACGCCCTTACAGGCAAGCCCTTAGCCAAGCTGCAACATCGAGATAAATGGTTCGACTACCTGCGCTGCATGCGAGACAGCTTGACGTTGCGCGCCTCAGCGGCCCGAGTGGGTATTGATTTGAAGACGGCTTTCCGATGGCGTCATCGTTTCCTGAAAACGAGTGCTCAAGACAATGCCAACCCACTATCCGGCATCATTGAGGTAGACGAAACCTTCTTCCTGGAGTCCTGCAAAGGAAAGCGTCAGATTACTCACCGCAAACCTCGCAAGCGTGGGGGACAAGGCAATGTTAAGAAAAAAGAACAAAAAATTCAGGTGCTTATTGCGCGAGACCGTAATGGAAAGGTCAGTGATTTGGTTGATCCGGCGCTCCAAAAATCGACTGTTCATGAGTTTCTGGCGCCGATCATCGATCGCGACTCGATTTTATGCTCTGACGGACACAGCTGGTATAAAACCTTCTCTCGCGACTACGGCATTGCCCATCATCGACTCATCGTATTCGATAATCAGCGAGTGATCGGCAAGGAATACCACATTCAGAACGTGAACAGCTATATGAGCCGCTTGAAGGGGTGGATGGGGCGCTTTCATGGGGTGGGGACAGCGTACTTACCTAATTACTTGGCATGGCGACGGTTATTTGAAACCACAAGGCCAGCCGAGGAAGCGTGGCTTCGTGCGGCGATAGGCGCTGACCAACAGCAGATGCCAACATAGCCTTTTATATACAGTAGTTGTGAAGGGCAAAGAAATCAATAGCCAGTCAATTAATTAACTTGCAGTAGCTAAAAGGGCGCTACCCAAAGAACTATCGTGGGTTTAATGTGCTAGGTGGGTTTGTGATCAAAAAAACAGTGAGAAAACGTTATGTCGAAAGTGGCCATCGTGACAGGTGGAAGCAGAGGTATCGGAGCAGCCACCGCAAAATTGCTGGGCGCAAAAGGCTATGCAGTGTGCGTCAACTATCTTGCGAACAGGGATCGCGCGAATAAAGTGGTGGATACCATTGTACGTAACGGTGGCCGAGCGTTTGCCTATCAAGCGGATGTTAGTAGTGAAGCTGACGTTATTCGCCTGTTTGATGCAGCAGAAGAGCGCTTTGGCGAGGTGACGCATTTGGTTAATAATGCAGGCATTCTGTTTACTCAATCCAAGCTGGTCGATATCGACCTTGAGCGCTTCAACCAAGTGCTTAATAGCAACGTGGTTAGCTGTTTCCTGTGTTCCAGAGAAGCCGTCAGGCGCTTCCCAGCAGGTAGTGCAATCGTCAATGTCTCATCGCTTGCCTCGCAAACAGGCTCCCCCTTTGAATATGTTGACTACGCTGCATCGAAAGGTGCCATGGACACCCTAACCAAGGGGTTGTCACGTGAAGTTGCTGGCTCGGGGATTCGTGTTAACGCTGTTCGTCCCGGTTTTATCTACACTGATATGCATGCCGATGGTGGAGAGCCAGGGCGGGTTGACCGTTTAGCTCCCCAGGTTCCTATGCAGCGTGGCGGTAGCGCTGAAGAAGTGGCTAATACCATCGCTTGGTTGCTATCGGACGAAGCCTCTTATGTAACGGGGTCATTCATTGATGTAGCAGGCGGGCGGTAATGCTGTTCTTCCCCTATATTTCAAACGTTCTAAATGGATGCTGCTTTTGACAAGGAAAGGTCTTAACTCATGACACTTCAACAACACTTCGAACAGTTGGCCACTTATAACCAGTGGATGAACACTAAACTATATGATGCCGCCAGTAAGCTGAGCGACTCTGAACTGACTGAAGAGCGTGGCGCGTTCTTCGGCTCGATTTTTGGCACACTGAACCACATCGTGGTAGCCGACACGATTTGGCTCAAACGGTTTGCAACACATGCCTCTTCTTCCGCACGGACGCTTGAGGTAATGGTGGCACTACCTACACCAGCTCGTCTTGATCAGATCCTCTTTGATGACTTGAAGGGATTGAAAGCGCATCGCCAATGGCTCGATACCGTGATTATTAACTGGGTAGCGGCGCTCACAGATGACGAGTTGAGTACCACGCTGAGTTATGACAACATAAAAGGAGTGGCCTCAAAACGGCGCTACTCAAGCTTGATTGTTCACTTGTTCACTTGTTCAATCACCAAACCCACCACCGCGGACAGTTAAGTACTTTGTGCTCCCAGGCCGGTATCGATATTGGTGTCACAGATCTGTTGGAACTGATTCCGGATGAGGCATAAGGTTAATTAGCAGTAACAGATTAATCGGGTGATCCATTTGTGATTACGACCTATGAATATACTGACTTTAAAACTGGTGCTATGAACGTTTTTTCGATCCTACTGATACGGGTATTAGCAATTTACCTTGCGCTGAATCCTCTTCTGTCAGTGTCACCGATACTGTTTAGCTCAGGCTCGGGTGAGTCAAGAAGCGAGTGGTTACCTGTGTTGGTAGCAGGGGCGTTGATACCCATGGTAGTGGGCGTAACATTGTGGTTTTCAGCGCGGACATTAGCGAACAAAATCCATGCTGGTTCTGCCGCAGAGTCAGGTGTAAATATTAGTGAAGCAGGCATGGTGCGGGCAGGTAGCTTTCTCATAGGCGTCTATCTGTTTGTTCAACATATAGGCACAGCGATTAGCCAGTGGGCCTGGGGAGGTATTATTGCCTATGGTTCGCTGTCCGTTATCGTGCTCAGCATGGGATTGATAGTAGGAACCCATTCTATGGGTAAGCTATATAAGAAGATTAAGTACGCAGGTGGAGGTTTGTAGACGATGGTAAATATCCACTGTAGCGGTACAGTCTAAAGTTCGTTCTGACTCTCTAGTTTATGGTTGTTATGTAGCTTGCCCTAGATATGCAAAAACGAACGCCTTGGTTCTTTCAAGCCAAGGCGTTGCTTTTCTATCGATTTACCAACCTATCCGTTCAACGCTCCTTCCGTGATGGCTTCTTATCAGCACTGGCCGGTGCGGTTTCCTTTTCGCTGCTGCCGCCATTGGCGAAGTGGGCACGCACCAGTTCCAGCAGGCCTTGCGTGGAGGTGTCGAAATCGGCGGCGTTGGTGTCGATGCGTTCGCTGATTTCGCCGGCGATGCGTTTGCCGAGTTGCACGCCCCACTGGTCAAAGGAGTTGATGTTCCAGATGACCCCTTGCACAAACACCTTGTGCTCGTAGAGCGCGATCAGTGCCCCCAGGTTTTTGGGCGTTAGTTCATCCAGCAGTAGGGTGCTGGAAGGGCGGTTGCCGGGGCAGCTGTAGGGGTCGTGTTGGCTTAGCTCTTTGCTATCCCCTTGGCTGCCTTCCATAAAGGCGTTGGCCTGGGCGAGCATATTGGTCAGCAGGGCGAAGTGGTGGTCTTCCACGCCGGGCTCGGGCTTGAGTGAGGCAATAAAGTCGATGGGCACGTAGCGGGTGCCCTGGTGCAGCAGCTGGAAGAAGGCGTGCTGGCCGTTGGAGCCGGTTTGCCCCCAGACAATCGGGCCGGTTTTGTAATTCACCGGGTGGCCGAAAATATCCACCGACTTACCGTTAGACTCCATATCCAGCTGCTGCAGGAAAGAGGGCAGTTGGTTCAAAGCTTGATCGTAGGGCACGATGGCTTGGGTTTCGGCACCGACAAAGTTGATGTACCAAATACCAATCAGCGCCATCAGCACCGGCATATTTTGCGAGAAAGGCGCATTGATGAAATGGTTATCCATCTCATGAGCGCCTTCCAGCAGCTCGATAAAGCCTTCGAAACCGATCGAAAGCGCAATCGGCAGCCCGATGGATGACCACATTGAGTAGCGTCCACCGACCCAGGCCCAGAATTCGAACACGTTCTCTTCGCGAATGCCGAACTCCATCGCCGCTTTGCGGTTGGTGGAGGCGGCAATAAAGTGCGCGCCCACGTCGGCGTCTTCACCAGCGTTCTCTACAAACCAACGCCTTGCGGTTTTGGCGTTTAGCAGTGTCTCCTGGGTAGAGAAGGTTTTGGTGGAGACAATAAACAGCGTGGTGGCTGGATCAAGGCGCGAGAGCACCTTTTGGATATGGGTGCCGTCCACGTTGGAGACGAAGTGGAAGTGCAGCTCCGGGTGGCGGTATTTGAGCAGCGCGCGAACCGCCATATTGGGGCCGAGATCGGAGCCGCCAATACCGATATTGACCACGTCTTTAATGCGTTTGCCGCTGTAACCTTTCCACTCGCCGCTGCGTACCGCCTCTGAGAACAGTTTGATCTGCTCGCGGGTGCGGGTGATCTCCGGCATGACATCTTCGCCGTCCACATAAACCGGCTCATCGCCTAAGTGGCGCAGAGCCGTATGCAGTACTGGGCGGTTTTCGGTAACGTTGATAATATCGCCGGAGAACATCTGTGCCCGGCGCTGTACCAGGGCGGAGTGGTCGGCTAGCTCAATCAGCTTGGTAAGCACTTCATCGGAGACGTGATGCTTGGAGTAGTCAAGAAACAGACCGCCCACCCGTAAACTCATTTTCTCAAAGCGCTGCGGGTCATTGGTGAAGTAGTCACGAATGCGGTCGTTAGCGGTCTTGTCGCGCAGGCGTTCGAGTGCCTGCCAGGTAACACTACGAGTGAGCTGAAACATAGGGCGATCCGTTTGTTATAAGTGAACGTGGTAATCAAATACAAAAGTGGCGTTATGTAAAAATACTACATAAAAAATGACAAAGAGTAGAGGGTATAAGTGGCGTGAAAAGGTATTAAATGCGTAAAGCGACGTATTTAAAAGGGCAGGCATGTTCGCCTGCCCTCACTTTTTGGTAACAGCGGTTAGGTGGCGAGTGCTACCTGTGCCGCATCACGTTTGATAAACGCATAGCCTAAACCGGTCACCAACGAGCCAGCTACAATAGCGCCAAGGTAGAGCAGTGCCGGAGTAATGGCGTTGGGGATCAGCAGTACAAAGATGCCGCCGTGAGGCGCCATCAACTTTGCGCCTACCAGCATTGATAGGGCGCCGGTAAGGGCACCGCCAGCAATACAGGCGGGGATAACGCGTAGCGGGTCTTTCGCCGCAAAGGGAATCGCGCCTTCACTGATAAAGCACAGGCCCAATACAAAAGAGGCTTTGCCCGCTTCGCGCTCCGGTGCCGAGAACTTGTTGCGCGCTACAAAGCTGGCAATGCCCATACCAATGGCAGGTACCATACCCGCCGCCATAATCGCCGCCATGGGGCCGTAGGTTTCGGAGGCTAGCAGACCCACGCCAAAGGTGTACGCGGCTTTGTTGACCGGGCCACCCAGATCGAAGCACATCATCGCGCCGAGCAGGATACCCAGCAGCACCGCGTTAGTGGAGCCCATGGATTCCAGGAAACTGGTCAGAGCATTAAGCAGCGCCGCGACCGGTTCGCCAATTACGTAAATCATGGTCAGGCCGGTGACCAAACTGGCGACTAGCGGAATGATCAGAATCGGTTTGAGGGATTCAACGCTGGAGGGCAGTTTGACGTAGCGCGTCACCGCCAGCGCCACATAGCCTGCCAGGAAACCTGCCAAAATACCGCCAATAAAACCGGAGCCGATATTGGCCGCCAGCATGCCGCCAATCATACCTGGCGCGATGCCGGGGCGGTCGGCGATGGAGTAGGCGATGTAGCCTGCCAGTACGGGAATCATCAGCGCAAAGGCGGTGCCGCCACCGATCTGCATCAATGCGGCGGCCAGGGTGCCTTCCTGCTCAAAGGCCTCAATACCGAACACAAAGGAGAGCGCAATTAGCAGACCGCCCGCCACCACCATCGGCAACATAAAGGACACGCCGGTAAGCAGGTGCTTATAAACTCCTTTCTCTTTGACGCTCTTATTAGCGTTGCCCGCACTGTTGCTGTCACTCTCTATAGCAGCCTCGTTGAGCGCGGCTTCAAGGGTGGGGCGGGGCTTCTTCAGCGCGTTGCCGGTCGAGGTGCGGTAGATGCGCTTGCCTGCGAACCGCGCAGGGTCAACGTCGATATCGCAAGCCAAAACGACCACATCGGCGTCGGCGATCTCTTCTTCTGTCAGTTGATATTGGGCGCCTACCGAGCCTTGAGTCTCAACACGGATCGCGTGGCCCATGGCTTTGCCCGCCTCTGCGAGTGCTTCGGCGGCCATAAAGGTATGAGCCACGCCGGTGGGGCAGGCAGTGACGGCAACGATTTTCTTGCCCCCCGCTTCGCTTGGCGTTGCGGCTTTAGCTGTAGCAGCTGGGGCGCTATAAATGGGCGCTTCACGCTTGGCCTGGGCGAGAAAACCACTGGGATCGGGGAGCGCGCTGGCAATCGGTGCTTGGAATAGCCGCTTGCCTTCAAAACGCTCTGGGGCAGGCACATGGTCAGCAGCCACCACGATCAAATCGGCAGTGGCGATCTGTTCGGCGGTGGCGGCCTGGAGCGGCGCGACTTCGCCGTGCATCTCCACGTGCACCGACCAGCCTTGGCGCTGGGCGGCTTGTTCCAGGCGCTTAGCCGCGAGGAAGGTGGTCGCCATGCCGCTGGGGCAGGCGGTAATCAGAATAATATTCATAGCGTGGCTCCCTCGGTGATGGTGTCATCAAGACGCCGTATCCGGGTGTGTTGTTGGAGTGAATCGAAATCGGCAGCGTGGGGGTTGCCCACACCCACGTGGCGCACGGCCTCGGCCGAGAGCGCGGTGGCGAAGCGAAGGGTCTGTTCAGGGGCGTGGCCACTCAGCAGGCCGTGGAGGATGCCAGCGACAAAGGTGTCGCCGGCGCAAACGGTATTGGTTGCGGTCACCTTGGGCGGCGTAGCGTGCCAAGCGCCCTGGGCGTTGACCCATAGCACTCCTTCGGCGCCCGCTGAAATCAATGCATTGGCGATGCCGCTTTCATGCAAGCGCTTAGCAGCATTCAAACGTGCATCGGCAGACGCCATGTCTTCGCCCGCCCACTCTGCCAGTTCGTTTTCATTAGGCTTAACACCAGCGGGGAGAGTCGCTATCGCCGCATTGAGTGCCGGGCCGCTGGTATCTACCCAGAGCGGTACGCCGCTGGCGTTTAAGTGGTTTAACAGCGCGCTGAAATCAATCAGTGACAGCCCGGGGGGCAGGCTGCCCGCCACAACGACCGCCTGGGGTGGTGTCACGCTGGAAAGCTCGATATTCAGTTTGTCGATCAGCGCCCGCAAATGCGTGGCGTCAATGGGCATGCCGGGGCCGTTAATGTCGGTAACGCGACCGCTCTGTTCAGCAATTTTGGCATTAATACGGGTTTCCCCCGGCACGCGCACAAAGGCGTCGGTCAGGGAGTACTGGGTAAATGCCAATTGGAAGGGAGCGTCGTTATCGGCACCTAAAAAACCGCTGACGGTGACGTCGTGGCCTAGATCCGCCAATACGCGGGCAACGTTAACGCCTTTGCCCGCTGCTTCTAACTGGGCGCTAGTGGTGCGGTTGACGCTACCCAACACCAACGACTCAAGGTTAAACGCCAAATCCAGCGCCGGGTTCAAGGTAATGCACAGCACGCGGGCCATTAGCGCGCCTCCAGTGCATCGCGCACTTCATCGCTGGTCGCTTGAGAAAGCGCCAACTGAGCGCTGGCTTGGGCATCAGCGAAGTCAAATTCGCGCAGGCGGGCCTTGACCAGCGGGATCTGCCGCGCGCTAACAGAAAGTTCGTCCACACCAAGGCCGACCAGCACCGGAATGGCTGTGGCATCCGAGGCCAGCTCGCCGCACACGCCCACCCATTTGCCTTGGGTATGGGCAGCCGCCACGGTCATCTGAATCAAACGCAGCACAGCAGGGTGCAAACCATCGGCTTGGGCCGAAAGCTCCGGGTGGCCGCGGTCAATGGCCAGGGTGTACTGGGTCAAGTCGTTGGTACCCACTGAGAAGAAGTCCACTTCAGCAGCAAGGCTGGGCGCTAGCAGTGCGCTGGAGGGTATTTCAATCATTACCCCAAGCTGTATATCGGTAGCGCGCTGGGAAGTAGGGATCTCTTGAAGAAGGCGGTCATAGATGGCTTTTACAGCGCGGAACTCGGCGATATCTTTGACCATCGGCAGCATGATACGCAGAGGACTGTCTTTGCCGGCCATCAACAGCGCGCGCAGTTGGGTTTCCAAAACGTCGGGCTGGGTCAGCGCTAAACGAATGCCGCGCAGGCCCAGGAAGGGATTGTCTTCCTGGGGCACCGGCCAGTAGGGCAGCGGTTTGTCGCCGCCGACATCGAGCGTGCGCGCGACCAGTGGGCGACCATCGAGTGCTTCAATCGCCTGGCGGTATTCGCCAATTTGGGTGGTTAAGTCTGGGGCGCTGGCGTGAGCCATAAATAGAAATTCAGTACGCAGCAGGCCAACGGCCTCGGCACCGCGCTCCACCGCATCGGCGGCGTGGGCGGTATTGCCCAGATTGGCAGCGACTTCGACACGGTGCCCATCGCGCGTTTGGGCGACCCCGAAGCGGCTTTCCCAGGCATCGGCTTCGCGCTGCTGAAGGTCGAGCAACTGTTGCTCGGCGCGCTGCAGGCGCGCTTCGGAAGGCTGCGATGTGACTCGGCCGCGTTCGCCATCCAGAATCATCATGCTGGCGTTGTTGAGCGCCATTACGGCCTGCCCAGCGCCGACGACAGCGGGGATACCCAATGCGCGAGCTAGAATAGCACTGTGCGCCGTGGCACCGCCGCGAACGGTGAGCAGGCCGCGTACCCGGGAAGTATCCAGGCGCGCCACATCGGAAGGGCCGATATCGTCCATGACCAGAATGTAAGGGTGATCCGGTGGTTCGGGAAGCGTGACATCGCAGAGTACGCCCAATACCCGGCGACCTACGTCGCGCAGGTCGGCAGCGCGCTCGGCCAGCAGGCGGTCGGCGAGCATCTCCTGGGCATGCGCCGCGGTTTCAATCGCCTCCCACCAACCCGCTTCCGCCGAGCGGCCTTCGCGAATGGCATCCGTCGCCGCATGATGGAGCTCCGGGTCGTCGAGCATCTCTTCGTGCATCGAAAGAATGTCGGCGACTTCGCCACCGGGGGCGTTATGCACCAAGGTTTCCAGTTGGGCGGCGCCCTCTTTTAGCGCGCTGTTTAAACGGCTGATTTCGTGTTCGGGGTCGCTGGCATGCTCGGCGTAGTCGAACTGCAGCGGACGAATGACAAACACAGGCGCAATGGCCAAGCCGGGGGATGCGGCAACGCCCGAATGCGGCGTGTCGGCCGTGAGGGGCTCGATATCCGGTTGGGCGGAGCTCGCTTGCGGGGTGCTGTCAATGCCGCCGTCAAAGGGTGTGACTTTCTCCCCCAGGCCCGATTCAACAGCTTCGGCGACGGCCTCTAGCGCTGCGCTTGCCTGCTCGCCCTCGGCTGAAAGCACCAGCCACTGGCCGCGGCGTGCGCCCAGGCCAATCACTTTGGTCAGGCTGGCGGCGGAAACCGGAGTAGCGCTGCCTTCTTCCAAGCGTGCCTGAATCGGCATGGCCTGGGCGCGGGCAATTTGCACCAGCTGTTTGGCGGGGCGGGCGTGCAGGCCATGGGGGTTGAGCACCCGTACCCGGCGAGTCTGAGTGCTGGCGGTTTCGCCTGCCAGAGTGGCTAACAGCTGCGCGCTGGTTTTGCCCACTAGGCTTTGGCTTTCGCTGTTTTCCAACACCGCCATCAGTTGCTCTAGCAGGGGGCGGTGGGCATCGCCATGGGCGGCTAGGCAGAACAACGCATGCACCGGATGACCAGCACTTTCCAGGCTTTGTTCAGCAGGTGTGGCCACCCCAAGCGCGGGCAGGTTAACGCCCTGGGCGCTGCTAGCCAGCCACAGCCCTTTACCTAACCAGGTTGGCTGTGCCGCGGCGACGGCGGAAATAAAGCTGTTATCGACACAGCCGCTTTGGCGTAAGCGGGCGGCTGCAGCCAGAGCGAGTTCTTGTAGGTCGCGAGCAGGAAAGTTGACGCATAGGGTGTCGGCATCCAGGCGCGGTTCTAATGCAGGTTTGGAAAGCAGGCGGGCTACATCTGCCGCGGAGGTGGCATTGGCCAGTTGCTCGGCAACGCCTTCGCGATCCAGCACGTGGGTTAGCTGGCGCAGGATATCCAGGTGTTCATCGTTTTGGGCGGCAATCGTTACCAGTACGTGCACCTGCTGGCCGTCGTGCCACTTGATCCCGTGTGGAAACTGCAACACGCGCACGCCCGTTTGCTTCACATACTGACGGCTTTCCGGCGTACCGTGGGGTATCGCAATGGCGTTGCCCAGAAACGTTGATGATTGTGCCTCGCGGGCGTGTAGGCCGTCGCGGTACTCGGCCTCAACCAATCCGGCGTCTACCAGCGCTTCAGCGGCACTGTCTAGCGCGGTTTGCCAGCTGTCGGCGTGGCGGCCTAGCAAGATGTCATTAGGGCCGAGTGTCAACATCGGAGTCTCCGTGTAGAACCATAGTCGTAGCGCATCGAAGTGAGCTAGATGAATCGTATCATCGGTGTATAGTTGGCTATGCTGAATCGATTCACTAAATGACACAAGGGTTGCTCTTTTAGACTTTGGTCTGGTAGGCGCTAACTTGCTGATAAACTGCCGAGTAACTTGAAGAGGAGCCACCATGACACTCGCCGATATTGCCCGGCTAGCCGGCGTCTCTCGCACCACTGCCAGCTACGTGATTAATGGCCAGGCCGAGCAGCGGCGCATTAGCGCAGCAACGATTGATAAAGTGATGGCAGTGGTTCGCCAGCACCGCTACCACATTGACCCTCAGGCAGCTGCGCTGCGCCGGGGGGCAAGCCGGTTGCTGGGACTGATCGTGCCGGACTTGGAAAATATCAGTTACGCCCGCCTGGCCAAGCGCCTGGAGCGTGGTGCCCGAGAGCAGGGGTATCAACTGCTGATCGTCAGTTCAGATGACTGCGCAGAAAGCGAACGTACCCTCGCCCTGGCGCTGCGAGCCCAGCGCTGTGAAGTGCTGATTACCGCCAGTTGCCTGCCCAGCGACGATACGTTTTATGCCGACCTGGTAGGCGAAGGCTGGTGCGTGGTAGGGATGGATCGAGGGCTAAATCCAGCGCTCTTTGCAAGCGTAGTAAGCAATGACCGCGCAGCGGCCAAGACATTGACCCATTCCGTCATCAGCAAGGCGACCAAGCGCGTTGCGTGGCTGGAGGCGATGCCGAGCCTGTCGATTAGCAGCGAACGGCGGGCGGGTTTTCAAGCGGCGCTTAACGGTACTGCAATTGACCCGCTTATTTTAAGTGGTACGCGCTACGAGCGTAGCGAAGGGGCATGTTTAGTCGCGCAACTTCTGGATGAGCTGGGCGGTGCCGACGCGCTGGTAACTGCCTCCTACACACTGATGGAAGGGGTATTTGATGTGTTCTTGGAGCGTGGCGGATTGCCTGAAAATACCCGCTTGGCCACCTTTGGTGATCACCGGCTGCTGGATTTTCTTCCCCAGCCGGTAAATTCAGCGCTGCAAGACTATGACCGTATCGCCGAATTAACGCTGAACTGCGCATTAGCCGCTATGAACGGCGACTATGAGTGCGGGCTGCAGGTGGTGGCGCGTCACCTGCATACCCGTTAGAGAGAGGGGCTTTGCGTTAGACCGTTCTGGCTTGGGCCCAGGCGTTGGCATCCGGAATCGACATGTCGTAGCTTTCGCTCAAGTAGGGCGATGAGAGAAAGAAATCTGCGCTGGCCGCATTGCAAGCGACGGGAACGTTCCACAGCGCGGCTAAGCGCAGCAGTGCTTTGACATCCGGGTCGTGGGGCTGCGGCGAGAAGGGATCCCAAAAGAAGATCAACACATCCAGGCGCTGCTCGGCAATCCGAGCGCCAATTTGCTGGTCACCCCCCAATGGGCCGCTCATTAATCCTTCTACACTTAAACCTAGCGCTGTTTTTAAGCGCCCGGCGGTGGTGCCGGTGCCGATTAGCTCATGCTGGCTGAGCGTACTTTGCCAGCGGGTAGCCCACTCGAGCATTTCACTCTTCTTGCCATCATGAGCAATCAGCGCAATGCGTTTGCGTGCTTGTAAGGTGCGAATGGCTTGAAGGGGCGGTTGCGCGTCACTCATAGCGATACTCTCTTCCTAATGTTGGTCTTTCGCATATTGGTCTTGCTCATATTGGTTTTTTTAGTATTGGACTGCGATAGTGTTTATATAGTAATTTTACTACATATTGGATATTAACTAGCCTGTTTAGACGATTAAAGCGATATTTTCTGAACTAATAACGTTTAAGTACGCATTTTTGGTAATTTTTTTACGAAACACACCATTGGCTACCACTGGTTAATTGAGGAGCTATCATGACAATAAGAGTTGCGATTAACGGATTTGGTCGTATTGGCCGCAATGTACTGCGCGCCCTTTACGAAAACAGCTACCGTGACCGCATCCAAGTCGTCGCCATTAACGACTTAGGCGATCCTTCGTTAAACTCCCACCTGCTGCGGCACGACACTGTTCACGGCCACTTCCCCTTTAAGGTAGAGCATGACGCTGAAAGCATCACGGTCGATGGTGATCGTATCGCGATCTCCTCACAGCGCGATCCTGCGGAGCTGCCTTGGTTGACCATGAACATTGATCTGGTCATGGAGTGTACTGGGCTATTTACCAAGCGTGAGGCGGCAGCCAAACATATTAGTGCTGGCGCCAAGCGGGTGTTGATTTCTGCCCCCAGCCCCGATGCTGATGCCACCATTGTGTACGGGGTGAATGATGATGTGTTAACCGCCGAGCATACGGTGGTATCTAATGCGTCCTGCACCACCAACTGTTTAGCTCCCGTCGCTAAGGCGTTGAATGACGCGGTCGGTATCGAGAACGGTTTGATGACGACGGTGCACGCTTACACCAATGATCAAAATCTGTCGGATGTTTACCACTCCGACCCCTACCGTGCGCGTAGCGCCACTCACTCGATGATCCCGACCAAAACCGGGGCCGCGGCGGCGGTAGGTTTGGTGTTGCCGGCGCTGGCGGGCAAATTTGATGGCTTGGCAGTTCGCGTGCCGGTGATCAACGTCTCGCTGGTGGATCTTACCTTTACCGCTAGCCGCGACACCACTAAAGAAGAGATCAACGCTATCGTCGAGAAGGCTGCTGCGAATTCGCCGGTGCTGGCGGTTAATGCCGAGCCGCTAGTCTCTATCGACTTTAACCACGATGCCAACTCATCCACCTTAGACGCTAATCACACCCGTGTGAATGGCCGTTTGGTTAAGATTATGGCTTGGTACGATAACGAGTGGGGCTTCTCCAACCGCATGCTGGATACTGCCATTGCGATGCAGAAGACCGCTTAATCTATAGCGAACACTGCTAACTCTTCTTTCCGTTACCCTGAGCCCTTGCTCAGGGTTTTTTTATTTTTTAAAAAGAGTGCATCCAAAACGTCTCCTCGCGGGTATTCCCTATACAGCCGCTATTTAAGGCAGCTGATAATAAACCTTTAGGAGACTGAAAATGATCATTCATCATCTAACGCGCGCTACCCTGGCCGCCACTCTGATTACATCCTTCAGCCATGCCGCACTGGCCCAATCGAGTTTATCGGTCGCGCGGTCGAGATTTGATTACCTACCTTAAGTATCCCGACTAAGAGTCGGGATACCTCCGTTGCATTTATTCTCGCTTTTTATGTACCTGCTCTTTTCAGCTGCCTAGCCTGGATTTCTCACGGGGTATAAAAGAAAGCGGCTGAAAGTGCTATGATTTCAAGAGCCTAACCAATCCATCAAGCACCAACAACCGCTTCCAAAATGGTACCTGAAAAACTGACCTTCTCGCCACTCTCACGCCGCCAAATTGAAGCCGATTTCTCTGGGGGCCACATCACCTCCGATGCTGGATTGCTCCTGCTTCGTGAAGTCGATAAGCAACATCGCCTGACGCACCGCTTGGCCTCCGTGCTTCATGATCCCCGCGCACCGGAACAGGTTCGTCACAAGCACGACACTCTGGTTCGTCAGCGAGTGTTCGGTGTCGCCGCGGGCTACGAAGATTTCAACGACCATGAGGCCCTACGCTATGATCAGGCGCTTCAGACAGCGCTCGGTGAAGATAATGCGCTGGCAGGCAAGTCTACGCTGTGCCGGAGTGAGCAGAACGCCGATCGACAAGCGATGGTGAAGGCCCATGAGGTGCTGTGGCACCACTTCATTGAACAGCATGACGCACCCCCGAAGGAGATCGTGCTGGACTTTGATGGCACCGATATCCCTGTGCACGGTGAGCAACCCGGGAAGTTCTTTAACCGCTATTACGATCACCACTGCTACTTCCCGCTGTATGTCTTCTGTGGCCGCCATCTACTAGTGAGCTATCTGCGCACCAGTGACCACAGCGACAGCCATCACAGCTGGGCCATTCTGGCGTTACTGGTGCGCTTTATCCGCCAGTACTGGCCCGATACACGCATCGTGTTACGGGGTGATAGCCACTTTTGCCGCCCTCGGATGCTGAACTGGTGTGATCGGCATCATATCGACTACATCGTGGGCATCGGCAAGAACAGTCGGCTGCTCAAGGAAGTGGACGTGCCCATGATGCTGGTGCGCAAGACCCAGTGGGAGGTGGGCGGGAAAGTGGCAGAGACGTTCCGCTTCCAATATCAAGCACACTCCTGGAAGTATCCACGCTGGGTGGTGGCCCGTCTGGAAGAAGGCGAACTGGGCTCTAATCCCCGGTTTATCATTAGTTCCCGTTATGACGATGGCTTCAAACTCTACTACGAGCAGTACTGCGCTCGGGGCGACATGGAGAACCGAATCAAGGATCAACAACTGAGCCTGTTTGCTGACCGGACCTCCAGTACGCACTGGTGGGCCAATCAGTGGCGGCTGATCTTATCGGGCTTCGCCTATACGCTGTTCGAGCGCTTACGCACTTACCTGAAGAAGACCCCTTTTGAGCGCATGAGCCCAAGCAACCTGAGGCTCAAACTCATCAAAGTGGGCGCGGTCATCATCCGCAATACGCGCCGAATCCGGGTGTTGATGAGTGACAGCTACCCCTATAAAGCGCAACTATCCGATCTCATCAGGCGGTTAGTACCGAGCTGAATGCGCGGGCGCCCCCGGCCCGACGCAATGGGGGAAAGGGGGAGGTGTGTCTGAACGACGGAAAGAGGCTAAAAAGCAGGCAGTTTAAACCGTACCAATCGGCTTTTAGTGGTATGACGGCTTGGAGGTGGTACTGGCTGAGGTGCTATGAGAAATCCGGGCTAGCTTCACTGGATCGATATTTTGGCTCATTCTGAGGCAGAGGTGGGGGATTTAAATACAACTCAGGTACACGTGTTATTATTTGTAGTAAAATTACAAACAATATTGCGTATAATGCCTGCTTTAAGGTAAGTTTTAGGTAATCTAACAACATTAGGTCATCTGATTATAAATAGGAGCAACGATGAGCCAGTCCACTGCTTCCCAAGGTGCACCGCTGGGCGATCCGAATCACGCTATTGATTTAGCGCTGTTTGGGGCGCTGGGTGATCTTGCCATGCGCAAGCTATTTCCTGCCTTATACCATCTTGACCGCGAAGGCTTGATGCCTGAAAGCACGCGTATTATGGGGCTGGCCCGCCAAGAGCACGACGCGGCGTCATTCCGTAAAATGGTTAATGCCGCGCTGCAAAAACGGTTGAAAAGCAGCGAGCAAGATAAGCCCAGTCTAGAGCGCTTTCTTGCCCGTTTAGATTACTTGAAACTCGATTTTTCCAGCGTTGAAGGTTACGACGCCATTCGCCAGTGGCGAAAGGGCTCACCGCGCCCCATGGTGGTCTATCTCTCCGTCGGTGCGCGTATTTATGGTGATATTTGCCGTCACCTGCAGGCCAGTAAAAGCTTGGACGATGACTCCCGCGTGGTGGTTGAAAAACCCATCGGCTACGACCTGCACTCCTCGGTTGAAATTAACGACGCCATCGGTGCAGTGTTCCCCGAGTCGCGGATTTACCGCATCGACCACTATTTGGGCAAAGAGACCGTACAGAACCTGATTGCCCTGCGTTTTGCCAACCCGCTGTTTGGCACCCAGTGGAATCAGAACAACATCTCCCATGTGGAAATTACCGTTGCCGAAAAAGTTGGTATCGAAGGGCGCTGGGGCTATTTCGACGAGGCGGGCCAGCTGCGTGATATGGTGCAAAACCACTTGCTTCAGCTGCTGTGCTTAATCGCCATGGATCCGCCGTCTAATCTCGATGCTGATGCCATTCGCGATGAGAAGGTAAAAGTACTCAAGGCACTTAAACCGTTTGTGGGCGAAGCGCTCGGGCGCGATGTGGTGCGTGGCCAGTACATTGCCGGCACCAGTGACGGGCAGCAAGTGCCGGGGTATTTGGAAGAAGAGGATGCCAATACCCAGAGCCAAACCGAAACCTTTGTGGCCATGAAAACCGAAGTGGCTAACTGGCGCTGGGCAGGCGTGCCGTTTTACCTGCGCACCGGTAAACGGATGCCGGAGAAGCTCTCGCAGATCGTCATCCACTTCCGTCAGCAGCCCCACTATATCTTCGACCCGGATCAGCGCGGCATCGCCTCGAATAAGTTGATTATTCGCCTGCAGCCGGAAGAGGGTATCGCCCTGCAAGTATTGACCAAAGATAGCGGTTTGGATAAAGGCATGCGCCTGCGCCCCGGCCCGCTGCATTTGGATTTCAACAATGCATTTCCTAAATCGCGCATTCCCGATGCCTACGAACGTCTGCTGCTGGAAGTCATGAAAGGCCAGCAGTACCTGTTCGTCCGCCGCGATGAAATCGAACACGCCTGGCGCTGGTGCGACCAGTTGATTGACGGCTGGAAAAAGCGTGATACGCCGCCGCGCCGCTACCCAGCGGGCTCTTGGGGGCCCGTCGCCTCTATCGCCATGATTACCCAAGATGGCCGCAGCTGGTACGAGGATTATTGATATGAGCCAAGTACGCCAACAATTGGCTGAGCAGCTCGCCGAAGCGGTTTTTCAGGCGCTGCACGAAGACCTAAACCGCCAAGAGCGCGCGTTGCTGGTCGTTTCGGGCGGCTCTACGCCGGTGCCTTTTTTTCAGGCGTTGGCGGCCAAACCGCTGCCCTGGGCGCGCGTGGATATTACGCTGGCCGACGAGCGCTGGGTGGATGAAAAAAGCAGTGATAGCAACGCTAAGCTAGTGCGTGAGCATCTGCTGCAAGGCGAAGCCGCGGCTGCCAATTTTATACCGTTAACGTGTGAGGCTTCTACACCTGAAGAGGGCGTAGAAGAGGTCACGAAGCGCGTTGCATCGCTAGCATGGCCAGCCAGCATGGTGATTCTGGGTATGGGAGGTGATGGGCATACGGCATCACTTTTCCCAGACAGCCCCGAGCTGACCCTGGCTCTCGCAACGGATGAGCTTTTAGTAGCGGTAAGAACACCTAGTCAGTCGCAGCCGCGGATTACTTTCTCGGCGGATCGCCTGCATCAAGCGCGCCGCCATGTTTTACATATTACCGGCGACGATAAACGCGCCGTATTGGCCAAGGCATTAAACGGCGACGACGTACGTCAGCTGCCGATTCGTGTCTTTTTAACCTGCCCATTGGCAATTTACTGGGCGCCTTAAGGCCTTCGCTAATAATAAGTTGCTTGGAGACTCACTTATGACTATCGATAAACAGTTACCGTCCACGCGCACCGCCGAGCTTGATAGCATCTGCTTAAAAGCCGAAGTGATTCCGGTCATCACGATTGAGCGTTTAGAAGATGCCGTGCCGTTGGGGCGTGCCCTGGTGGAAGGCGGCTTAACCGTACTGGAAGTCACCCTGCGTACTGATTGCGCGCTGGATGCCATCAAGCGCATGAAGGAAGCGTTGCCGGGTGCGAGCATTGGGGTAGGCACGGTGCTAACGCCCGCCCAGTATCGCCAGGCCGAGCAGGTCGGCGCTGATTTTGTGGTCACGCCAGGCGCAACGGATACGCTTTATCGCTACGGTGTAGAAAGCCCGGTGCCGATGCTGCCGGGTGTTTCAACGATTTCAGAGCTGATGACCGGCTGGCAGTACGGTTACCGCCGCTTTAAGTTCTTCCCGGCGGAATCCAGCGGCGGCGCCAAAGCGATCAAGGCCTTTGGCGCGCCGATCCCCGAAGCCCGTTTTTGCCCTACAGGTGGCATTACGGTTGATAACGCCGATGACTACCTATCGCTGCCCAACGTGATGTGTGTTGGCGGCTCCTGGCTAACGCCTAAAGCAATGGTAGAAGCTGAAGATTGGGACGGCATTCGCGAGTTGGCCCGCCAAGCAGCCGAGCGCTTTCATCACTAAACAGACCACTTTTGCTTGAAATATTAACCAGCAAGCTTCAGCCCTAGTATCGTTTTTAAGCGCCTTGTTTAAGAACATGACTAGGGTTTTTTTATAGCGAAATCTTATCATTCGCTTATGGTAACCGCCTGCGTAAGACCAAAGGCTTATAACGAGCCATATTCAGCTCGTCTAAAATGTACAAATAATATGTCTGACATTTTATAGTCCACGCATATATCGACCTGCGTGCCCCCGATAATGATTAAACTGTAGCGATTAAGAGGTGAGTCAATATGCACGCATTGACCCTGGCGTCCTTCCTGTTCTTTACAGGGCTGGTCGCCTTTATTACTTGGCGTATTACCCGCCGTGATGACCATTCGAGCACTAGCGGCTACTTTCTAGCTGGACGCACGTTAACGTTTCCGTTGATTGCCGGTTCGTTGTTGATGACCAATCTTTCCACCGAACAAATGGTGGGGCTGAATGGGGCGGCGTTTTCCGATGGCTTAAGTGTTATGGCCTGGGAAGTGGTGGCGGTTATTGCGCTGGTAGCGTTAGCGCTATTCTTCCTGCCGCGTTTTTTGAAAAGTGGCATTGCCACGCTGCCGCAGCTGCTTGAAATACGCTTCGATAAGACGACCCAGCTAATCACCAATATCATTTTCCTGATTGCTTATGCGGTAGTGTTGTTGCCGATTATTTTGTATTCGGGTGCCATTGGGTTGCAGGGCATGCTGGATCTGCCGGGCTTAACCGGCATCGAGTCTACCTCTACGCTGCTTTGGTTAACGGTATGGATTGTCGGTATTATTGGTGCGGTATATGCACTGTTTGGCGGGCTACGCACGGTCGCGGTTTCGGATACCCTTAACGGCGTTGGGCTGTTGATCGGTGGCTTTGTCATCGTCTACTTCGGCCTTCAGGCGGTGAGCGGTGGCAGCGGTATTATGGAAGGCTGGAGCATCCTAAAAGAGAGTGACCCGGATAAGCTTAACTCGATTGGTGGCGCTGATCAGCAGGTGCCGTTCTTTACCCTGTTTACCGGCGTTTTCCTGATTAACCTGTTCTACTGGACCACCAACCAGCAGATTATTCAGCGTACCTTTGCGGCTAAAAACCTGGCTGAAGGTCAGAAGGGCGTGCTGTTAACCGGTCTCTTCAAATTGCTGGGGCCTCTCTACTTGGTATTGCCAGGTATTATCGCTTATAACCTGTATGCCGATCAGGGCGTCCGTGCTGACGAAGCCTATGGTCATTTGGTGTTTAACGTATTGCCGCCATACTTAACCGGTTTTTTTGCTGCGGTGATGGTAGGTGCGATCTTGTCGTCGTTTAACTCCGCACTGAATAGCACTACGACGATTTTCAGTCTGGGCATCTATAAAGGTGTGCTGAATAAACAGGCGACGGAAGAGCAGGTAGTCAAATCGGGTAAAGTCTTCGGCTGGATCATGGCGATTATCACCATGATTATTGCACCGCTGTTGGCTGGCCAGGATAGCCTTTTTGGTTACCTGCAGAAGATGAACGCGATTTACTTTATTCCGATTCTTGCCGTGGTGCTGGTCGGGCTGCTAACCAAACGTGTTCCGCCAATGGCGGCCAAAATCGCCCTGATCGGCGGCTGCTTATTGATTGCCGCCGGTTACTTTGTGCCACCGTTTACACTGCTGCCGCAGATCATGCACGAGTTCCACTTTGTGGCGCTGGTCTTTGTATTACTGGTGGCGGTGATGCTGATTATCGGCAAGCTGCGCCCCCGTGAGAAGGATTGGGTTCAAGAGCACAGCGGTGATGTCGATCTAGCACCTTGGAAAGGCGCTGTGCCTGCAGGCATCGTGCTGGTCGTATTGGTGATCGTGATGTACATCAGCTTCGCCGGTTAATCGTCATCTAAAGTGACGAAGAGGTGAAGCCGTAACAGCGAGAAGTAATAGAAGTAATATAAAGAGGCCCCGTTAGTGGAAACTAGCGGGGCCTCTTGCTTACTACGTTATAGTTTATTACTACGGTATAGCTTAGAGCGTTATACGAGGCGCAACGGCGGTTCGGCTAGCCCCGAGATACCGGTTTCAACCCGGTAGAGCGAACCAGCGGTGGGTTCCTGGGCAAGCTGCTCGGCACTAAATCCTTCTTGCGCCGTGGTGATATACAGCGTTTTAAGATCGTGGCCTGCAAATGCTGGGCAGGAGGGTTGGCTGACCGGTAGTTCTACGCGGCCAATCACTTGACCATTTTGATCCAGGCGGACAATCTGCCCAGCGCCCCACAGCGCTAACCATAGGCAATCTTCGCTATCGACTACGGCGCCATCCGGGTTGCCTGGCGAGGTGGAAAAATCCGCCCAGGGCGTTGGTTCGTCTTTAGGCCAACCCTCACTATCGAGTGTCCAGCGCATCACAATGCCGGTCGCCGTATCGGTAAACCAGGCAAACTCACCATTCTCTGAAAAGCAGATGGCGTTGGGAATCGTGAGGTCGGAACGTAAAAGCGTGAGTTTGCCGCGATGTAGACGGTAAAGGCTACCTGCGCCTTTTTCAGCATGTTTACCCATGCTGGAAAGCCACAGGCTGCCGTGGCGATCCACACGGGCGTCATTGCTGCGGGTAACCGGATTGTCCGTTTCGAAATCACCAAATCTGTCTATATTGCCGCTTTCAGGCTCGAAGCGGCTTAGACGGTCTTCCCCAACTAACAGCAGGCCGCCCCCTTCAAGCGGCACGGCCAGCGATACCATATGATCTAGTGGATAGTGGCCGCTTTCCCCGCTGGCGGGGGATAACCAGTGGAGCTGCTTGCCGAGAATATTGCACCAGTAGAGCCGACCGCTACTGGCATCCCATTGCGGGCCTTCACCCAGCATACAGCGACAATCGACCGCTAACTCGGCATGCCACGTTGCAACACGCATGTTTGACTTCATAGTGGTTGGTGCTCCTTATTGTTCTCCTGCTTGCCAAGCGTCAACCAGGGCTTGAGCCTGTTTGCCTACCTGAGAAGCGCTTTGGCCGGGTTTATACAATGCACTGCCTAGGCCAGCGCCATCGACTCCGGCAGCCCGCCACTCGGCAAAATTATCGACCCCAACGCCGCCCACCGCATACAAAAGCGTCCCTTCTGGCAGCACCGCGCGCACCGCTTTCATACCTTCTAAACCAACTTGAACCGCCGGGAACAGCTTGAGCCCGGTGGCGCCAGCATCGAGTGCATCGAAGGCTTCTGAGGGCGTCACAATGCCAGGCCAGCTCGCCATGCCCAGCTTATGGGTTTCAGCGATGACCGAGGGGCGGCAATTCGGAGAGACAATTAAACGCCCCCCAGCAGCATACACATCACGGACTTGGGCCGGTATGAGTACCGTGCCTGCGCCAATCACCGCGCGATTGCCAAATGTATCGACTAAGCGTCGAATACTTTCCAACGGGTGGGGTGAATTGAGCGGCACCTCAATTTGGGTGATGCCTGCGCTCAGCACCGCTTGGGCGATATCAACCACTTCGTCCGGCGCTACACCGCGCAAAATTCCGATCAAGGGCAACGTCATAGCAAAACTCTCCATTTTCAGATCAGCGCAAGAGGGGAAACCTCAGTACTTCGGTGCCCGGTTAGCAAGGCGCAGGCCAGCGAGTACGGCGTCATCGCCGTCAAGATGCTGGGTTTGATAGCCGATCGCATTGAGCGCCAGGGTATAGCGGTGGCAAAGGGCTTGATTACCAATCACTGTAATTGGCTGTTCAGTGGGGCGCTCACGGCAGGCGCCAGCCAGTTCAAGTCCGATGGCGAGCCCTGAGAGGCGCGCGGCGAGTACCGCTCCGCGCGTTTTGCCCGAGGGCAGCCGACTATCGAGTAAGTCCTGCGCGCGTAGGCCGAACAGTCGGCTGCTAAACGACTCAGGCGCTGCCTTGACCTCGTTTACCGCCGAGATAAACGCCTCACGGCAAGCGGGGTCTTGAAGGTCATCGCTGCCGATTGAGTGCTGCAAAACCGATTTATTGGCCAATAGCTGGTAAAGCTCACCGGTAAGGTAGGTCGCAAAGCCGGTCACCGCGCCTGCTTCCAGGCTCGCCCATTTGGCATGGGTGCCGGGCAGACAAGCGAGGCCGGAAAAGTCAGCCGTATCGGCCACCAAACCGGCTAACTGGGTCTCTTCGCCGCGCATCACATCAAAGTGAGTGGCGGCGCTGCGGGTTTGGCTTAAACCGGGCAGTAAATGCACACGCAGTTGGCTGCCCGCTAAGGTGGGCATCACCGCGCCCTGGCTAAGTTGATCAAGCCGCGTTGGTACGGGCAAGTAGGCGGCTTCCAGCCAACCCTGGCGGGCTCCTGCCATGCCGCAAACCATCACATCCGTCTGGTCGGTGGCGGGTAGCCAGGCGCCGACTAATCTAAGCAGCTCGGCTTCATACTCATTGGCCTTGAGCGACAGCATCCCCTTGTCGCTGCTGGCTTGAGCAATCACTTGGTCGTGCCTGTCCAGACCCCAAGCGCGCAGGTTGCTAGAGCCCCAGTCCACGGCAATCCACGCAAGGCGTTGTGGTAACTCGCTAGCGTTCATCGGCTTTTCTCATGATTGACTGCATGGCTTACCACTCCGCAATAGAGCCGTCTTCGTGGGTCCACACTGGGTTGCGCCAGCGGTGCCCCACCTTGGCGCGCTCCTCAACGAATTCCTCGTTGATCTCAACGCCTAAGCCTGGGCCTTGGGGAATGGCACAGAAGCCGTCTTCAATCGCTAAGGCAGACTTATCGACCAAGTAGTCGAGTACGTCGTTGCCCTGGTTGTAGTGAATGCCCATGCTCTGCTCTTGAATAAAGGCGTTGTGGCTGACCGCGTCCAGCTGTAACGAGGCAGCCAGGGTCAACGGGCCGAGCGGGCAGTGGGGCGCCAGGGCGACATCGTAGGCGGATGCAAGCGCAGCGATTTTGAGGCCTTCGCTGATGCCGCCACAATGGGAGATATCCGGCTGAATAATGTCGATCATGCCATCGGCTAGCAGGTCGCGGAACTGAAAGCGGGTATGCAGCCGCTCGCCGGTGGCTAGCGGGTAGCCAAGCCCGCCAGCAATATCTTTCAAGCAGGGCAGGTGTTCGGGAGCAACCGGTTCTTCCACAAACATGGGGTGGAAGGGTTCTAGCTCGCGCAGCAGTGCTTTGGCCATGGGGCGGTGCACGCGACCATGAAAGTCGATGCCAATACCCACATCTGGCCCCACCGCATCGCGAGCTTCCGCGACGCGAGCCACGGCTTCATCAACCTTGCGATGCGAGTCGACGATTTGCAGCTCGGGCGTGCCGTTCATTTTGAAGGCCGTGAAGCCTTTTTCGACCAGCGCTTTGGCACCAGCACCCACATCACTGGGGCGGTCGCCGCCGGTCCAGGCATACATGCGCATCTTGTCGCGCACGGCACCGCCTAATAGCTGGTGCACGGGCACACCCAGATCGCGACCTTTAAGATCCCACAGCGCCTGGTCAATCCCAGCAATGGCACTCATTAGAATCGGCCCGCCACGATAGAAACCGGCGCGGTACATCATGTTCCAGAGATGCTCGATGCGGTGAGGGTCTTGACCGATCAGGTAGTCGGAAAGCTCGTGCACGGCTGCCTCAACGGTCGCGGCGCGGCCTTCAACCACAGGCTCCCCCCAACCGTAGCAGCCTTCGTCGGTTTCGATTTTAAGGAACAGCCAGCGTGGGGGAACTTGCCAGGTCTTGAGTTTGGTAATTTTCATGTTCGGTCATCCTTCTGAATAGGAAGTATTAATTAAGTAATTGTTAACTGACGATGCCAAGGTCAATGGCCGTGCGGCGCAGTACTTCTCTCGCGGCGGTTTCTGCGGCGCTGGTATCACGGTTGCGAATGGCGTCAAGCACCTGACGGTGGCGCGCAAGGCTGTCGTCCAGGGTGTCGGTGCGGTATTGCGAGCGATGTATTAGCGCCATGATCGAAGGGCGCAATAAATGGCCCATTTGCCGCCAGACTAAATTGTGGCTGGCCCGGTAGGTGGCGTCGTGAAAGGCGACATCGTACTCGGCATGCTCAGTACGCGCTTCAACACTGCCTGCGCTGCTCTCCATGCCTGCATAGGCGCTCTCCAAACGTTCTATGTCTTCAGCCTGGGCTGCCTGGGCAGCGAGTCCTGCGACCACCGGTTCAGCAGAAAAACGAAAGGCGTAAATGGCCCTTACCAACTGTGGGTCAAGGTTGACCAGCCCGGTCATCCATTCGCTCATCAGTGGGTCGAGTAGATGCCAATCGCCCATCTCGCGAACCAGCGTGCCACGGCCCGCGGTGCGCTCTAATAGCCCCGCAGCGGTGAGGCTAGTGAGTGCGTTACGCACTTGGTTTCGGCTAACGGCAAAGTGTTTGCCGATATCCAGCTCACGGGGGAAAACATCGCCTGGCTGCCAGTGACCCGCTAGCAGTGCCCGAGCAAGCAGACGGGCTAACTGTTCAGCGCCCCCCTGATGGGGCGGTAGAGCGTCCAGCGTCATGGTGGCGTATCTCAGTAATAGCAGTATTCAAACTAGTTTATTAAATGTCTGACATTTCTACAAGCTGGTTGCTTTAGACATAAGTACGAGTGAACGACGCGCCCAGTTGCCCATGAGGCAGATATAAAAAATGGCGCACCTGGATTAGGCGCGCCATAGTGAGTATTGCTCCGTTGTTCTACAACTTAGCCAATATCCGCATGGGTGGGGAGTGATGCGTAAGCCCCGGGGCGGGTGACCGCATGGGCGCCGCAGCGGCAGGCGGTATCGACTGCACGGTGTAGAAATTCAGCATCGCTCTGCCAGTTTTCGTTGATGCCGTGGGCCGAGAGCTCGGCTAGTAGCCCACCAATAAAGGCATCGCCGCCGGCGGTAGTATCGACTGCTTCAACGTTGGGTGGTGCAATGCGTTGGTCGATACCGACGCCTTTCAGCACTACCTCGTTAGGGCCATCGGTAATCAAAATGACTTTAACGCCCGCCGCTAGCCGTTCTGAAAGCCACGACTCTGCAGGGTGATCGGCGCGCAAGTAGTCGAGTTCTTCCAGGGAGAGTTTGAGTAGCTCAGCGCTATCGAGCAACTGTGTTACCAAGCTTGCGTCTGCTTCACCATTTGGCCACAGGTTATGACGCAGATTGGCATCGACGCTGACCAGGCAGCCTGCGCGCTTGGCCATGGTGGCTATCGCCAGGGTAACGTCGGCGATCTCCGTGTCGGTCAGGCTGTTGCTGCATAGGTGCACAATAGCGGGGTTCTCAAAGACGCCCTGAGGTAAATGCTCAAGGCGGTAAAGTAGGTCAGCGGCGGGCGGGCGATAAAAATCAAAGGTACGCTCACCGACGTCATCCCGGGAAACGAACGCCAGCGCCGTGCGTGATTGCTTGGTGAACATTACGCCGCTGGTGTCTACGCCGTGGCTATCGAGCTCACGTACCAAAAAATGTCCAAACGTATCATCGCCCACCATGCCTAAAAACCGGCTGGGAACGCCAAGGCGTGCACAGGCGACGGCCACATTGGCGGGGGCGCCACCGGCGTAGGGTGTAAAGGTTTCCTGGGCATCCGTGGCGGCACCCAAGCGGCTGGAGAGCATATCAACCAGTGCTTCCCCAAAGGCGATAATTGGTGTCATCTATGGCTCCTTGCTTATAAATATTTCTTATTGTCAGGGACTAGAAAACTTCTTCGTTATGCAGCGCTTCGGCAGCGCCTAGCAGCCCCGTCCATGGTGCGGTCACCATCCACATGGGGATATCGGCGTTATAGGTGCCCATACGGCCTTTATTGACAAAGGCGGCGCGCAGCTCGCTTTTTGGCAGCCACTCAAGCAAGCGCGGGAGAATACCACCGCATAGATAAACTCCGCCCCTTGCGCCCATGGTAAGGGTGGCGTCGCCGCACACATCGCCAAGAATTTTTAGAAAGCGCAGCAGGGCAGTAGTGGCGAGGCTGTCACCTTCATTGGCCGCTGTGGTCACCTCTGCTGGGCTAGTTAAGTGCGGCTCAACTCCCTCAAGGGTGCAGTAGGCTTGATAAAGCTCCAATAACCCCTGACCGCATAAGATGCGTTCTACGCTCACCCGTTTGTGGCGTTGCAGAAATACATCCAGCAGTGCCTGCTCGGTACTGTCCGTGGGGGCAAAGGTGACGTGACCGCCTTCGGTGGGCAGCGGAATCCAGGCGTGTTGCCCAGGAAAGACCCCAGCAACGCCCAGTCCGGTGCCTGGGCCGATGATTAAGCGTGTGGAGTGCGCCTGGGTTTGCCCCGGCTGAACTTCGACCAAATCACTGGCTGCCACATGGGGGACGCCCAGCGCCTGGGCGGTAAAGTCGTTGATGACCTTGAATAGCGATAGATTCAACTGTTGCTGAACGTCACTTTTCAAAAAATCCCAATGGTTATTGGTCATTTTGACCCGTTCAGCGTGAACGGGGCAGGCGAAGGCTAAACACGCCTCTTGGGGCGCGTTGTCACCCGTGGCGCCCACGCGCCCCAGATAATCCTGCACCGCTTCCACGACGCCGGGGTAGTCGGCGCAGGGTAGGTTCAAGATATCGTGTGGGGTTATTTCACCGGGAGAGACCAGCGCCAAGCGTGCGTTGGTTCCCCCGATATCGCCGATGAGTGCCGGTCGCATCAGGCATCCTCTTCTGAGATTTGCCCCTGCTGACGGGCGAGATCATCGGCTTCAAAGCCACCGAATACACCAGCGCCTTCTTCACCGCGCATGGCCAGGTGGCGGAAGCCCCCAAACAGCTCGCGACCCAAGCCCACGTGGTAGTGATCCAGGTTGCCAATGGCCAGTTCCCGTTTAGCCCAGGTGGCGGGGTCGACTTTGGCTTCGAGCGTACCGGCGTTGGCATCCAGACGTACAATATCGCCATCACGCAGTTTGGCCAGCGGGCCGCCGTCCAGGGCTTCGGGGCTCATGTGAATGGAGGCGGGTACTTTGCCTGATGCACCCGACATGCGGCCATCGGTGACCAGTGCCACTTTAAAGCCACGATCCTGCAGCACGCCCAGGAAGGGGGTTAGCTTATGCAGCTCGGGCATGCCGTTGGCTTTGGGTCCCTGGAAGCGAACCACCACAATCACGTCGCGATCCAGCTCGCCAGATTCGAAGGAGGCCTTCATTTCGTTTTGATCTTCGAAGATCTTCACCGGCGCTTCTACCACGCGATGCTCTTCCGTCACTGCGGAGACCTTGATCACACCGCGACCCAGATTGCCTTTCATGACCGTCAAGCCACCCGTCGGCGCGAACGGTGTCGCTACCGGGCTGAGCACGTCTTCATCAAGGCTTTTTTCGGGGCCTTCGTGCCAAACGATTTTGCCATCTTCAAGGAACGGCTCTTGGGTGTAGGCGGTTAGGTCGGTGCCGAATACGGTGGGAATATCGCCGTGAATCAAGCCCGCGCCCAGCAGTTCGCGGAACAGGTAACTCATGCCGCCCGCTGCTTGGAAGTGGTTGATATCTGCCTGGCCGTTGGGGTAAACCCGCATCAGACTAGGCGTGACCGCCGAAAGATCGGTGAAATCGTCCCAGTTCAGGGTAATGCCCGCAGCGGCGGCCATGGCGATCAGGTGCATCGTGTGGTTGGTTGAACCACCGGAAGCCAGCAAGCCCACCACGGCGTTAACAATCGCGCGCTCATCAATCTGCTTATAGAACGGGCGGTAGTCGCCACCGGGTTCGGTGTTGCGGATCGCCTGCTCGGTGGCATAGCGCGTCAACGCTTCGCGCATTTCGGTGCCAGGGTTTACAAAAGAAGTGCCGGGCAGGTGTAGGCCCATCATCTCCATCATTAGCTGGTTGGAGTTGGCGGTGCCGTAGAACGTACAGGTGCCGGGGCTGTGGTAAGAGTCAGACTCGGCTTCGAGCAGCTCAGCGCGGCCGACCTTGCCCTCGGCATAGAGCTGGCGAATGCGCGCCTTCTCTTTATTGGGTAAGCCGCTGGGCATGGGGCCCGCGGGTACAAACATGGCGGGCAGGTGACCAAAGCGCGCCGCGCCAATAAACAGACCCGGCACGATCTTGTCGCACACGCCCAGATAAAGCGCGGCATCAAACATATTGTGCGAGAGGCCTACAGCGGTGGCCATGGCAATCACATCCCGGGAAAACAGCGATAGCTCCATGCCCGGCTGGCCCTGGGTGACACCGTCACACATGGCCGGAACGCCACCGGCAAACTGGGCGGTAGAACCCATGGCACTGGCGGCTGCTTTAATCGTTTCAGGAAACGTCTCAAACGGCTGGTGCGCCGAGAGCATATCGTTGTAGGACGAGATAATGCCCAGGTTGGCGCTATTCATTAGCTTGAGTTCGTTTTTATCACGCGGGTTACAGGCCGCGAAACCGTGAGCCAGGTTGCCGCAGCTTAGCTCAGCACGGTGCACGCCACGTTTGTGCTGGTCAGCCATGCGCCGCTCGTAGAGGGCGCGGCGCTCAGCAGAACGCTCACGAATGCGCTGGGTAACCTCAGCAACGGTGGGGTTTAACGTAGCAGGTGTTGAGCTCGGCATAGGGACCTCTGCATGATAGAGACGGTGAGTGAAGCTTGTAGTTATTTTACATTTTTTGGCGTCGAAATAAGAGACTTTACGGCAATAAAAACCACATTTGTAGTTTTATTACTCGAATGTGGGACGGTGCCTACCTGTGTATAAGCGCCCGGATAAAGCCATAAAAGTTAACAGGGTGGAAGACCTAGCGCTGAAATAGCAAGTATAGCACCCAGGCTTTTGCTACCATTTTGCGCATTAAGTTTGCTCATGCGATGACCTACCACTACTTCCGGAGCCAGTATGCACGCTATCGTTGACCAGATTCAGCCCGTTGACCTTCATGCTGGTGAGCAAGCGCGCCGCTACTTGGATACGTTGACCAAGCCGCCCGGCAGCTTGGGGGCTTTGGAGGATTTAGCCAGTCAGCTTAGCGCTATCACTGGCGAGCTTAAGCCTAGTGTTACGCCGCCAGCGGTGATTGTGTTTGCCGCCGACCACGGCGTGGCCGCAGAGGGCGTTTCAGCGTTCCCCCAGGAAGTGACCGAACAAATGGTGACTAATTTTGCCCAAGGTGGCGCGGCGATTAACGTCTTCGCCCGCCAGATTGATGCGCGTATTGAAGTGGTGGATGTTGGCGTTGCCTCAAGACTCTCGCTGCCGGGTGTTGTTGATGCCAAGGTGCGCGCAGGTACCGCCAATATGGTTCGTGAGGATGCCATGAGCCGCGCAGATGCGCTGGCGGCAATGGATGCTGGCATTACTGCCGTTGAGCGTGCCGCCAAGGCAGGGGCCAAGTGTATTATCGTTGGTGAAATGGGCATTGCGAACACCACTGCTAGCAGCGCCATGCTGGCAGTCTTGAGCGGAGACTCGGTGGCCAGTGTCGTGGGGGCTGGCACCGGGCTTAACCAGCAACAGCAGGCGCACAAAGTAGCGGTCATCGAACGCGCCATAAGTGCTCGCCAAGCTAAACCTCAAGACCCACTAGACGTGCTTGCCAAGCTAGGTGGGCTGGAAATTGCCGCCATGACAGGGGCATATTTAGCGGCGGCGGCGCAGCGGTTGCCCGCCATTGTCGATGGGTTTATTGCCACTGTGGCCGCATTAACCGCTTGCAGGCTATGCCCCGCAGTGCGCGGCTACCTAATTTTTGGCCACCGCTCCCAAGAGCCGGGGCACGATAGCGCGCTAATGGTACTAGCCGCTAAGCCGCTGCTCGATATGGGGATGCGGCTAGGCGAAGGCAGCGGCGCGGCACTGGCGCACCCACTGCTACAAGCGGCAACCGCCATGATGAAGGAGATGGCCACCTTTGCTAAAGCAGGCGTTAGCGGTAAAGCGGCCCCATGAGCCGGTCAGCAGCATTGCCGTTTGCCCAGCCGTTAACGCTGGTAAGAAGTGAACACTGCTTGGCGGTGCTGTCTGACGCGCCGTTACGCACGTTGAGCAGTGCGCTGGTGGGGGGAGGGCTGGGGGAGCGGTGCCACTTCGCTAATTTTCATGTGGACAACGGCTATGATAGCCATACGCCGAAAGCGGATTTAACGCGCTGGCTGGCAGCGCAGCAGTTGTCTCCTACGGCGGTCGCGATGATGACCGCCGTGCAGTTGCACAATGCCTGTATTGTCAGTGTCGCGCTGGATAAAACCCCGCATGGCGTGATGGCCCTAGTGACCGCCGGGGTAGGCAATGCTGTTGATATTAGCTTTTCAAGAGAAGCTGACCCCCGCTTAGCACTGCGTACCGCGCCAACGCCGGGCACCATTAACACCTTTCTGTTTGTTGCAGCGCATTTAACCGACGCTGCCTTCGTCAATGCTTCACTATCCGCGACAGAGGCTAAAGTTCAAGCATTGAGCGCGCGAGGTGTTAACGACCCTTATAGCGGCACGCCCGCAACCGGTACATCGACCGATAGTCTCGCCATTGCGGCCACGCAACGCGGCAACGCAACCCCTTATGCGGGGTCCGGCACCGAGGTGGGGCGGGCAATCGGTGAGGCGGTTTATCGAGCCACCCTTGGCGCACTCGCCAATTCACATAAAACCAGCTCACATCGAGCCAATTCATATAAGGAGCCGCAATGCTTGGGTTAACGTCGGTTACTTTCGTTGCCTTAGCCATTGTGGTTGATCTGGTAGTGGGCGACCCACGCTCGCTACCGCACCCGGTAGTGATTATCGGCCACGGAATTAGCCAGTTGGAACGGCGCTGGAACCAGGGGAGTGCAAAGCGCCGCCGACTATACGGCGGCTTATTGACCGCTATTATTGTGCTGGGCACCTTTGGCAGTGCATGGCTACTGCTAGCGCTGCTGACCTGGCTGCACCCCTGGCTGGGGGGAGCCGCCGGGCTTTGGCTACTGGCGACAACGCTAGCTATCAAAGGGTTAGCCGATGCTGCACGCGCCACCGCCATACCGCTGGCCCATGGCGACCTGGCAACCGCCCGTCAAGCACTCTCGATGGTAGTGGGGCGGGATACCGCCCATTTAGATGAAGCCGAGATCACCCGGGGTACGGTGGAAACCGTGGCAGAAAACACCGTTGATGGCATTACCGCACCGCTGTTTTTTGCCCTGATCGGCGGGGTGCCGTTAGCGTTGGCCTATAAGGCGGTGAATACCCTGGATTCGATGGTAGGCTACAAAAACCAGCGCTATGCCGATTTTGGTTTTGCCTCCGCGAAGCTGGACGACGTGGCCAATTGGATACCCGCACGCTTAACCGCGCTGTGTCTATGGCTCGCAGGCTTGTTATTAAGTCTTGCCGGTGTTTTACGATTGCGCTGGCAAGGCGCGCTGCGCGGCACCTGCCGCGATGCGCCGCGTCATCCCAGCCCTAACGCCGGTTGGCCGGAGGCCATGGTGGCAAGGCTGCTGGGCGTACAGTTAGGCGGCACCAATTTTTATCAGGGCGTAGCCTCTCACCGCGCGACCCTGGGCGAACCATTTGAGCAACTGCGTGTTGCCCATATCAGCACCACTCTTCGTTTAATGCACGGTGCCTGGATACTGTTTACGTTGCTGCTTGCTGGGGTAATGGCTGGATTGATGTTTATGCTGCGAGGAGCGCTATGAATACGCCCGCATGGCCCAGGCATGGTGGACAAGCCGAGGCGCTATTAGCCCACTTCGGTTTGCCAGCCGATCACCGACTGGAAGATTTTAGCGCTAATCTCAATCCTTTGGGGCCGCCTGCATGGGTGCGCGATTGGCTAACGAAGCAGCTGTCAGGCCTCGAACGTTACCCGGCGCCGGATTATTCCGCTGCCCGTCAGGCGATTGCCGCCCACCACCAAATCCAGCCCGAACAGGTGCTGCTGACCAACGGCGGCGCTGAGGCGATTTACCTCGCCGCCGCACTCTATGCAGGTAAGCAAGCGGCCATTGTTACTCCAAGCTTTGGCGAGTATGCCCGCGCTTGCCGCGCCTATCGACTTGTAATCACTGAGATCGCGCTGCCCGCGCCGCACTTCACGCTGGACATAGACGCGCTAATGGCTGGGCTTAACGACATCGATGTGCTGTTCCTATGCCGACCCAATAATCCGACCGCGACGCTTATCGATATTTCAGCAATGGAAAGCCTGTTGAATTACACCGCTGCGATTGGTTGCCGCGTTGTGGTCGACGAAGCCTTTATCGATATGGTGGGTGAGACGCTGGGCGAGACGTCACAAGAGTCGTCGTTGGCACCGCTACTAGCCCGCTACTCGCATCTCACGCTGCTGCACTCGATGACCAAGTTTTACACCCTACCGGGGCTACGGCTGGGATATATGCTGGCGGATGCCGCCACACTCCAAGCGGCAGAGATCCACCAGCCAGCGTGGAGTGTTAATCATTTGGCGGCTGAGCTGGTAGCGCCGTTGTTGGCGGACGGTGCCTTTTCCCGGCGCACTCAACGGTGGTTGGCCAGCGAGCGGCCACGCATGATGCAGGCGCTTACCGAGCTTGGGTTGGACGTGGTGCCCAGCCAGGCGTGTTTTTTTCTTATCCGCCCCAGTGCTGCGCAGGAAATTACCAGTGACGTGCTTTTTGAGAAGCTACTGCGCAGGGGTATTTTAGTACGTCATACCCACAATTTTTCTGGGCTCAATGGTGATTGGCTGCGAGTGGCGCTGCGCGACGAACCTGCCAATCGGCGGCTAGTCAATGTGCTGAAAAAGGTACTGCATGATTGCCTTCGTTAGTGGCGGCGCGCGTTCCGGCAAAAGTGGTATTGCCGAGCAGCAGGTAGTGGGCGCAGCGGGTAGCTCACCCTGTTACTACTTAGCGACCGCAGAAGTATACGACGAAGAGATGGCTGAGCGAGTGGTTCGCCACCAGCAAGCTAGGAACGGTCTCGGGCAAGCCGTTCGTTGGCTCACGCTAGAGGCGCCTGTGGATATAGATCAAGCGCTGGCCGAGGTGCCCGATGGCAGCGCGGTACTGCTGGACTGCTTAACGCTATGGGCCAGCCAAGTGCTATACGCCAGCAAGCTCAGCGAAGAGGAGGGCTTAGCGCTATTGGCCAATATGCTATCGGCGGCACGCGCGCGCAGCCTTTATTTAGTCGTTGTCTCAAACGACATCAACGAAACGCTGCCGCCCGCTGATACGCAAACCTGGCGCTATCTAGCCTTTCTACAGCGCGCCCACCGCTGGTTAGCTGGTGAAGCCGACTCGGTGCTAGAAGTGGTCGCGGGCTGTGCCATCGAATGGAAAAAAGACGGAAAGTTGCTGTGAAAGAAGGTGCTGTGAGAGAAGGTGCTGTGAAAGAAATTACGGTAAAAAATGTTCTGTTCGGTCTCGTTCTGGCGCTGCAGTTTCTGACTCGGATTCCGATACCCATTGCCGCTCCCTGGACGCCGGAGACACGCCGCTGGGCGGTGCGTGCCTATCCCGTGGTGGGTCTGTTGATCGGTAGCCTGTTAGCGCTGGTGGCACTCACCATGCACAATGTTCCCGCGCCAATCACCGCGCTGACGCTACTTAGCCTTTGGGTGGCGCTATCAGGCGGGCTGCATTTGGATGGCGTGATGGATATCGCCGATGCGCTGGGCAGCAACCAGCCGCTGGTGCGCCGTTGGGAGATCATCAAAGACCCGCAAATCGGCAGCTTTGGAATGCTGGCGCTGGTGTTCCTGCTCGCCTGGAAGGGTGTGCTGCTGTGGGCGTTTCTTACTTATAACGCGCCTTTATGGTGGCTGTTGATATTGCCTGCGCTAGGGCGCTGGGCGGGCGTTGCGTTGCTGGTGCTAACTCCCTGCGCTCAGCCGAAGGGGCTGGCCTGGAGCTGGCAGCAGTCGCTTAGCGGCCAAGACGTAGCGCTAGCACTCTTGCCTCTGGCATTGATCGCGCTGTTAGCTCCCGCAGTAGTGCTGATATGGCTAACGGTCACCGTTTTTGTGGTACTAATGCGCTGGCTTATGCTGCGCCTGTTTAACGGCATTAACGGCGATATGGTCGGTGCCACCATCGAAGGAGGAGAGCTTTGGCTACTGATCTTAGTGTGGAGCTGGTGGCAGTTCGTCACGGTATCACCGCTTGGAATTTAGAACGTCGCTATCAAGGCCAGCAGGATATTCCGCTACTGTTTCCCGATGCTGAAGTGGGGTTGCTGGCACTGCGTGACGCGCTGGCAGATGAGCGCTTTGATGCCATCTACTCAAGCGACTTAAACCGCTGCCAACAAACCTTGGAGTGGACTGAAGCAGCCAAAATGGGCATTCCATTAACGCTGGAGCCACGCCTTCGTGAACTGGATTTTGGCGAGTACGAGGGCAAGGTCTACGACGAGTTAAAAGAGTTACCTCACTACCGTGCTTGGGTCGATAGCGTCGGCGAGCTGCAAATCCCCGGCGGCGAATCGGCGGCCCAACTGCGTGCGCGCCTGGATGCTTGGCTACATGATCTGGCGCTTAACGCTCGAGCCGATGGCCACAGCAAGATTCTAGCCGCTACCCATGGCGGCGTGATTCGTGAACTACGCCGTCGTTTTGAAACCATTCACTTCTGGGACGGTACCGTGCTGCAGGCTCAAGGTAGACGTTGGCAGCTTATTTACCAGAAAAACGCACAAGGCAAAGAGGAATGGCAATGCAGCTCTTCATCGGCGGTGCCTGCGCTGGCAAACGTGACGCCGTAGCCGCACGCTTTCCCGGCGCTGTATGGCACCGGCTCGCGCCGGAACAGCGGCTGCATGAGTGCCTGCAAACGCTCGTAGCCGACACGCCGCTGGTGATAACCGGCGTGCTTGAGTGGCTGGAAGCCGCTTTAGCAAGCACGCAAAACGACCTCCTACGCCAACAGTGGCAGGATGATATGGCACGGCTCTGCCAGCACTCCGACCAGCTAAACGCGCCGTTAATGATCATCGCCACCGAAGTCGGTCGTGGGGTTGTTCCCATGCAGCCCGAGCAGCGCCGCCTGCGTGATCTAAACGGCTGGTTCAGTCAAGACGCCACGGCTCAGGCTGACCAAGTGTGGTATGTGCGTCATGGGTTGGTAATGGCGGTTAAGTAGCCATTAGATTCAATGCTGAGCGGCTTCATACCGCCTCTCAATTGACCGACCCCCAACAAGTTGCTAGTTTACGCCCACTCTCAGGTGCTGGCGGTGTATAAAGCCGCTAGTGAAACGGGAAGTTGGTGAGCGCCTCGCGTGATTCCAACGCTGCCCCCGCAACGGTAATCGAGATAAGAACGGCTATAAAACGCCACTGTGCTGACGCACGGGAAGGTGGTCGTTCGGAAGGAGTGCCGCTTTTTTTAGCGGCCCCTTACGCTCGTTAGCCCGGAGACCGGCCCGAGAGTGACGGTTCAACAGAACCGATACATGCCGAGACGCGGTGGGCGCTCTCAGGGTGGTGAATGGTGGTGCGATATAATCGTGCAATACAGCCGTTACTCCCTTGTTTCGCCCTACGATCGGTCAAAAAAACTGCGTTGTGCGGGTGAGTACGACGAGCAAGGGATCCTTCATGAATTACCGTTTCCACACTACCGCCAAACGGGCGGCGTTTAGTATGGCTGCTTTGCCGCTAGCCTTTCACATCCAAGCCGAAGCCCAATACGCCGAAGCAACGACCGATTTAGCCACGCTTGATCCTGTCGTCGTTACCGCTACGTTAGCGCCCCGCACCGCCAATGAAAGCCTTTCTTCCGTTAGCGTGCTGGATGAAGCCACTTTCCGCCGCCAAGACCCCACCAGCCTGACCGATCTTCTGCGCGGCCAGCCGGGCGTTGATGTCACGAGTAACGGTAGTTTTGGGAAAAGCAGCAGCGTTTACCTGCGTGGTGCGCCCAGCGATGCCTCCGTGCTAATGATTGATGGCATTCGCCTGCGCTCTGCCACGGCGGGCGGTGCCGCGTTTCAGTATTTAGACCCGCGTATGTTTGATCGCGCGGAAATCGTGCGCGGCCCGCGCGGTAGCCTTTACGGTGCAGATGCGGTCGGTGGGGTGATTCAACTTTTTACCTCTGATGGTGACGAAGAGGGGCCGCAGCCTCGAATTTCAGTCGGTGGTGGTTCATTCAATACCCAGCGACTAAGCGCAGGCGTTTCTGGGCGTGAGGGAGGTACGCGCTACAGCTTTGCCGCTAGCCACTTCAATACCGATGGTCAGCCCATTCGCCAGGGTGGTGAAGATAAAGGCTACGACAACACTTCTGCTCTTGCCCGCGTTGCGCATACCTTTGATAGCGGCGCAGAAGTTGGCGTGCTGGCACTACGCGCTCGCGGTAACAACGAATATGACGGTGGTGAGAATGACTTTGTTCAGCAGGTGGCGGGCATTTACGGCGAGTTGCCGGTAACCGATACATGGCGGAGTCGCCTAACCCTTAGCGAAGCCCGCGATGAGCTGGACACGATTGATAATTTTGGCAGCTCGGTGATTGATACCCGCACCCAAACCGCTCGCTGGCAGAACAATTTTCAGTTTGGCGCCCATGAGTTAATCGCTGGGGCGGAAATCAGCGAAGAGCGCGTTTCAAGCACCAATGACTTCGACGTCACCAGTCGCGATAACACAGCTGTGTTTACCCAAGGGCTGCTCGACTTCTCTCCGTTCGCCATTCAAGCAAGCCTGCGTTACGACGACAACGAAGCCTACGGCGATGAAGTTACCGGTAGCGTGGCGCTAGGCTACGATCTAAATAACTACCACACGCTGCGCGCCAGCGTAGGCACTGCGTTTAAAGCGCCGAGTTTTAATGACCTCTATTGGCCAAATTCCGGCAACCCTGATCTCAACCCGGAGAAGTCTAAAACCGTTGAAGTGGGCATTCGTGGCCAATACAACCAGTGGTTCTGGGACTTGGCCGCCTTCCAAAACGACTACGATGACCTGATTGCCTGGGCACCGACGTCGAGTGGCTTATGGGCGCCGCAAAACGTCAACAATGCGCGTATACGCGGTGCCGAGCTATCAAGTGGTGTCGAGGTCAACGACTGGAAACTCCAAGCCGCCTTTACCTACCTAGATCCTAAAGATCAGGATACCGGCAATCGATTAGCCCGCCGTGCCACCCAAAGTGTGCGCCTGGATGCCGATCGCGAGCTTGGCGATTGGTCGGTAGGCGGTTCGTTAGTGGCACAGAATCACCGCTATGATAACGCTGCCAATACCCAGCGATTAGGCGGTTATGGGCTGGTTAACCTGCGTGCGGGCTGGCAGCTTGCGCCGCTCTGGAGCGCTCGTGTTACGGTAGAAAACGCCTTCGATAAAGAGTACTCAACCACCCGTGACTACATCAACGCAGGCCGAGCAGGCTTCTTGAGTGTTCATTTTGGTCAATAGAAAACGTGGTTTAGCGCGCGGGGCCCTGGGCCTCGCGTTGCTATTGATGGCAATGGTGGCACCGGCACACGACCACGCGCGCTGCGCCGTGGATGATCTTGACCGTGAGGTCTGCCTTTACAACGCTGCTCAGCGCATTGCCACGCTCTCGCCTGGGGCAACCGAACTGACCTATGCCGCTGGTGCGGGTGGACAGGTGGCCGCGATCGTTTCATATAGCGACTATCCGCCGGAAGCCAAAGAAGTTGCCTCAGTGGGCAGCCACACCCGAATTGACCTAGAAAAGCTGGTGGGCTTGGCACCCGATTTAGTCATTGGCTGGGTAACCGGCAACCCAGCGGAACAGCTTGAAACCCTCGAAGCCTTGGGCATGCCGGTGTTCTATATAGAGCCTCGCGATATGGATGGCGTGGCCAGCGCCATCGAACGCTTGGCTCGGCTGGCGGGAACGGAAGTGGCCGGGCAGGCGGTGGCTGATAATTTCCGTACGACCATGAACGCCCTTGAAGAGCGCTATCGAGATCGCGAACCTGTGCCGACCTTCTACCAAGTATGGGACGAGCCGCTAATGAGTGTTAACAACCAGCACCTTATCGGTCAGGTGGTTGAGATTTGTGGCGGTAAGAATGTGTTTGGCGAACAGGCACGCCTGGTGCCGCGTATCGGTGATGAAGCCGTGCTGACGGCGAATCCTGAAGCGATTGTTGCCGGGGGAATGGGCGAAGAGAACC
Organism: Halomonas sp. H2; assembly: GCF_050215315.1. Lineage (GTDB taxonomy): Bacteria > Pseudomonadota > Gammaproteobacteria > Pseudomonadales > Halomonadaceae > Vreelandella. The sequence continues at coordinate 2,319,171 of NZ_CP189760.1, read as the reverse complement.
GCCACTGGCTGACCCACTGGGAGCAGTACCCCAACTTGAAAGCGGTTGCGGAAGATAATCTCTTCTTTGTGCCGCCTTCACTGATTCAGCGGCCCACGCCGCGTCTGATGGAGGGCACACAACTCCTTTGTGAAAAGCTCGACATCGCCCGCCAAAAACGTGAGCGCAGCTAATGCTAGCGCGCTTGGGTCTCCCGCTTAGTCTGCTATTACTAGCGGCGTTGGCAGCGCTACTCTTAGCGCTTGGCGTCGGCAGCGCGCAGATTTCTCCTGCGCAAATTTGGGACTTGTTGCAAGGCGAAGGCGATGCACTGGCGCGGACCATGGTGATGGAGCTGCGTTTGCCTAGGGCGCTATCGGCGTTTGCGGTGGGCGGTTTGTTGGCGGTAGCCGGTGCGCTAATGCAGGTGCTATTGCGTAACCCTCTTGCGGACCCATACGTGCTGGGCCTTTCCGGCGGCGCTTCCATTGGCGCACTGGCCGCGATGCTCGGTGGGTTAGGCGGGCTGGCGATTTCAAGTTCGGCGTTTGGCGGTGCGCTATTTTCGACGTTTTTAGTCTTCGGTTTGGCCCATGGCAGCGGCGGCTGGACGCCTTCGCGGCTGCTGCTCACCGGCGTCGTCGTTGCCGCGGGGTGGGGCGCAGTGATTACGCTGATGCTGGCGTTAAGCCCCGCCGAGCGCCTGCCGGGCATGCTCTACTGGCTAATGGGCGATCTCTCCTACTCGCGCACGCCTTGGCCGCCGCTACTGCTATTGCTGGCCACCTGCGTAGTGCTGGTTCCGTTGGGGCGTAGCCTGAATGTGCTAGCCCGGGGCCCGCAGCAAGCCGCCGCGCTGGGCGTGGCGGTTCGGCCGTTGGAGTGGTGTATCTACGTTGCCGCTAGTTTACTTACCGCCGCTGCAGTCACCACGGCTGGCAGCATTGGGTTTGTCGGTTTAGTGGTGCCGCACATGCTGCGCTTGCTGCTAGGCAACGACCAGCGGCTGATACTGCCCGCCTGCGCACTGGCGGGCGGCACGCTGTTAGTGCTGGCCGATACCCTGGCGCGCACCATGATCGCCCCGGAACAGCTGCCCGTTGGGGTAATCACCGCGCTATTGGGTGTACCCACCTTCCTGTTCCTGCTCTACCGGAGCCGCTGATGAGCGTACTGGCTACCTGCGATCTCATCATCGATGTGCCGGGCCGCGAAGGCGGCACCCCGCTTAATATAACCATCGAGCCAGGGCAGGTGTGGGGTGTGTTAGGGCCTAACGGGGCGGGTAAAACGACGCTATTACATACCTTAGCCGGGCTTCATGCGCCGCGTTCAGGCAGCGTTCAGCTTAACGATTCAGCGCTTGGTCAACTGCGCCGCCGCCATGTCGCTCAGCGTTTGGGGTTGGTGTTTCAAGACCGCCAGGATGGCTTTCCCGCGACCGTGCTGGAAACCGCGCTGATTGGTCGTCACCCTTATCTATCGCCGTGGCAGATGGAGGGCGCCGATGACTATGCCCGCGCGGAAGCCGCCCTTGAGCGCATGGATGTAGCGCATCTACGCGACCGTTTAGCCAGCACGCTTTCCGGTGGCGAGCGCCAGCGGGTGGCGATTGCCACAGTGCTCACTCAGGCGCCCAATGTGTGGCTTGCTGATGAACCGACGAATCACCTTGACCTTCATCACCAGAGTGCTGTGATGGCGCTGATGGCAGAACAGGCTGCCCAGGGCCAGGCGGTCATCATGTGTTTACACGATTTAAACCTGGCTGCCCGCTGGTGCGACCATATTTTGCTGCTCTACCCCAATGGCGAGGCGTACTGGGGGTTAAGAGACAACATGCTGGTGCCGAGTGCGTTAGAAAGCCTTTACCGCCAAAAACTAGCGGTGGTGGAGGTCGATGGCGCGCCGGTTTTTGTGCCAATTAAATAGAGAGAGTAACGCTATGTTGCAGGGCACCGCGCACGCAGCTTTAATCAGTGCACCGGGCTCCGGCCAGGGAAAATCAATGGTCACCGCGGCGCTTGCAAGGCTGCACCGCAATGCAGGGCTTACCGTTCGGGTCTTCAAGCACGGCCCCGACTACCTTGACCCCATGATTCAAGAAGTGGCTTCCGGCCAGCCGGTGTATCAGCTGCACCCCTGGATGACCGGCGAAGAGGAGTGCCGCTGGCGCTTAGCCGAAGCGGCCCAGGAGGCGGATGTTATTCTGGTAGAAGGCTCTATGGGGCTGTTTGACGGCTCACCTTCCAGCGCTGATTTAGCCATCTTGGCGGGTATCCCTGCACTGCCAGTCATTGATGCCTGGGGCATGGCGCAAACCTTTGGCGCGGTGGCCCAAGGCTTGGCTAACTATCACCCTGATCTCGCTATTCACGAAGTAATTGCTAACCGAGTGGGTAGCCCCGGTCACGGCAAATTACTCGCGGATAGCATGCCTGCAGGCATTGCGCTACTGGGGGCCATTCCCCGCAATGAAGCGATGAAAATACCCGACCGTCATTTGGGGTTGGTACCAGCCAGCGAGTTAAGTGGCTTGGATACGCAGCTTGATGCCGCTGCGGAAGTATTAAAAGAGGCGGGATTAGATCGCTTGCCTAAGCGGGTTACCCTAACCGCAGAGTCGCCAGAACCGATTACAGAGCACCTTCGCGGCGTGCGCATTGCGATTGCCCGTGATGATGCCTTTGCGTTTATCTATCGCGCCAATGTCGATGTGCTGCGCGCGATGGGCGCAGAGGTCAGCTTCTTTTCACCGCTCCACGACAGCCAGTTGCCGGAGTGCGACGCGCTCTGGTTGCCGGGTGGCTACCCCGAGCTTAACGCGGCGCGACTGAGCGCCAACCACAGCATGTTAGAAGCGATTCGCGCCCATCACCGCGCGGGCAAACCGATACTGGCAGAGTGCGGCGGCCTGATGGCCTGCGTTGAGCAATTGGTGGATGGCGAGGGCGAAAGCCACGCTATGCTCGGGCTGCTCAATGGCACCGCGAAAATGGCCGGTAAACTCACCGCGCTAGGGCTGCAAAGCCTGCACGCCGGGGCAGGCGAGCTGCGCGGCCATACCTATCATCACTCGTTACTTGAAACTTCGATGACGCCGCTGGCGCGCACCCGCAAATTGGCCGGTAGCGAAGCCGAACCGATCTACCGCGAAGGCGGCCTGGTCGCGAGCTATTTCCACGGCTACTTCCCCTCTGCGCCCAAGCTGGTCGCGGATATTTTTACCGGGCAGCCAATCAGCATCAATAACGCCTGATAAAATATGTGGAATATTTTTCCATAAAATTATTCTGCGCTATGCTGTGTAGCCTTCACACTTGAATCCAACTAAGCAGGAGAACACCATGAGCTTTTATGTCTACCTTTCCGGCGAGATTCACACTGACTGGCGCGAAGAGATTCAGCGCGGCGCAGATGCGGCGGGGCTGGATATCGTATTTACTGCACCGGTCACTGACCACGACGCCTCGGATGCCGCAGGCGACCATCTGGGGGAGCAGTCCAGCCAGTTCTGGCGCGACCACCAGTCATCCAAGGTCAATGCCATCCGCACCCGCACCATGATCGAGCAGGCCGACCTCGTTGTCGTTCGTTTTGGCGACCAGTACAAGCAGTGGAACGCCGCCTTCGATGCAGGCTACTGCGCCGCGTTAGCCAAGCCCTACATCACGCTGCACAGCGAAGACATAGTTCACCCGCTGAAAGAAGTCGACGCGCAAGCCCAAGCCTGGTGCACTACGACCGATCAGGTGGTTGAAACGTTGCGCTACGTACTAAAAGCCTAAAGCTTAATAAAGAGGACGCCCCATGCGCGAGAATGCCAAAACCCCCGAACGCCATGCCCAGCGCATGGCGGCCAAGCAGAAAATCATGAACGAGCGTATCGCCCGTGCCGATAAAGAGCAGGGCGTGCTGCTAGTGCTCACCGGCCCCGGTAAGGGCAAAAGCAGCTCCGGTTTTGGCATGCTCGCCCGCGCCTTAGGCCATGGAATGAAAGTCGGCGTGGTGCAGTTTATCAAAGGTGCGTTCAGTACCGGCGAAGAAGCGTTCTTCCGCAATTTGCCCAACGTGGACTACCACGTAATGGGGCAGGGCTACACCTGGGACACCCAAGACCGCGAACGCGACGTAGCCGCTGCCACTGCCGCCTGGGCAGAAGCCAAACGCATGCTGCAAGACGAAAGCTACCACCTGGTACTGCTCGACGAACTCAACATCGCCCTACGCTACGAATATCTAGACCTAGACCAAGTACTCGACGACCTACAAGCCCGCCCAGAAATGCAACACGCCGTGGTAACAGGCCGCTACGCTCCCCAACAACTCATCGACTTAGCCGACACCGTCACTGAAATGAAAGTGGTTAAACATGCTTTTAAAGATCAAGGTATCAAGGCTCAGAAGGGGATTGAGCTTTAGGCGAGAGGTGTAAAGGGTGAGGGGGAAGGCAGAGGGGAGAGGGGATTATTTGATGGGCGGAATTTCAGCCCGCGGCAGTTAGGTCTTGTGAACCAGCAACTCGCAGTGTCTTGCTAATACATACAATGTAACTACAATATAATGCATGAGCTATCTTACCTTCGAGTGGGATCCCAATAAGGACGCCGCTAACTGCAAGAAGCATGGCGTTTCTTTTAAAGAGGCAAAGACTGCCTTCACGGACGAGTTCGGCCGACTTATATCGGATCCCGACCATTCTGAAGAGGAGGATCGGTTCATACTCCTTGGAACGAGCATTCATTCTCGTTTACTGGTGGTGTGCCACTGCGCGAGAGACGGCGAAACAATTCGAATTATCTCTGCGCGCAAGGCGGATAAACGAGAGCGAAAAACTTACGAAGGGTATAGACATGCGTGAGCATTACGATTTTTCAGATTCAGTCAAAAACCCATACGCCAAGAAGCTTAAAAAGCAGGTCACGATTCGGCTGGATGAAGATACCATCGCGTATTTCAAAAATCTGGCTGAAGAAAAAGATCTGCCTTATCAAAGCTTGATTAATCTCTACCTGCGCGATTGTGCCCAGTCACATAAAGACCTCAAGCTTGAGTGGAAATAAACGGTGCAGCGCTGACCAAGCTCTACATCAACCTGCACAGCTAAGATATTAGAAGTCGACGCAGGCGCCCAGGTTTGGTGCAATACTACCGATCAAATGTTTGAAACTCTGCGTTACGTCCTCAAAGCCTAAGCTGGCCGTTCTTCCTCCTGAAAGCCTTGCTTCAACTTGTGGGAGGGCGCTTCAGCGCGCGAAGACACAGCCACATAAATAATCCATCCCAATAGAGTGCCAGGCCACTATTGCGAGTGTACTTCGCTACAAACACCCATAAAATCAAAGTATTGCATACTCGTAGCGCGGCGTAACGCTTGGCGAGGAACGAGCCAAAAGGCACCCGCGAAGGCAGCGCCAGCTGCCCAAAGCCTGCTCCAGCTCAATTTTCCTGCAAAGCTACGTGACCTAATTCAATTTTATGAATAGAGTATGATTGAAAAGAGCAAAACGAGCGGGCACACGAATTTTGAATATACCGCCTAACGGTCAGGTTAATGCATTTTTAAACAATGGTTTATAAGAATGTGGCTGGCTAGATAATGCCAATAAACACGATATCTCATTCATTGAGATTATGCAGCCGGGCGTATAATCACTGTTGAACTAAACCGCTTCGCGGTAGCTGTCGACGAACCACGTTTTTCGCCTCATCGGGCCACACTGTTGATTGACCCACGTGGGTCAAACAACAGGCGTGACGACGATGACTGCCTTGCGACAGAAGATGATCGCGGCCATGCGTCAGCGTGGCTTTGCGCAACGTACCCACAACACCTACCTGATGGTGGTCACTGATCTGGCACGTTATTTCCACCGTCCGCCAGACACGTTGAGTACCGACGATCTGCAACACTTCTTTAATCACCTGGTTCAGGAGCGCGGTTTGTCCGCCGCCAGCTGCCGTGTCTACCTGCACGGCGTGCGGTTCCTGTACTTGCACGTGTTGCAGTGGCCTTCGTTTGATGTGCCGCTCACCGTCCCCAAAAAACCGCAGCGGATTCCAGAACTGCTGACCCGCGACGAGGTTCGGCGGATCCTGGCCGCCTGTCAAAACTCCAAGCATCGCATGATGCTCGAACTGTGCTACGGCTGCGGATTGCGTGTGACCGAGGTCTGCCACCTGCGAGTCAGTGACATCACAGCCAGCGCTACCAACGCCGTGTGACGCAGGGCAAGGGCGGCAAGGATCGTATGGTGCTACTACCGGTGACCCTGCTTGATCGCTTGCGCGATTACTGGCGCGCCTACCGGCCCATCACATGGCTGTTCCCGAGCGCTCTGTTTCCCGATCAAGCACTGCACGCCAGTGCGCCGCAGAAAGCCTTTACCCAAGCCAAGCGCCTGGCCGGGGTCGAGCGGGTCGGTGGCATCCATAGTCTGCGCCATGCCTATGCCACCCATGTCTTGGAGCAGGGCCTGCCCGTTCATCAGCTCCAGCGGCTGCTGGGCCACCGCAACCTCCAGTCGACGATGCGCTACCTGCACTGGCTACCGAGCCAGCAAGGGGGAGATCAGTGTCATATTGACCTGGTAGCCGCCTTGGAGGTGAGCCATGACTAAGGCCGCTACCTTGCAGCAGGCGCTGATCCGCTTCCTCGATCCAACCGGTCTTGACCGCCAGCGCCAACGGGTGTGTACCCATCTGCTGGCCTGCCGAACGGAGGCGATGGGCGGGATGATCTTGCAGTGCTCCGACTGCGCCCACGTACAGCCACGCTACTTTGGCTGTCGCGATCGTCACTGCCCACAGTGCCAAGGCCGTGCCATGGAGCAATGGGCTGAGCGTCAGCAGGCCAATATCCTGCCGGTGCGCTATTACCACGTTGTATTCACGCTACCGCACAGCCTTAATGGCTGGGTTCAGCTTCATCCCGAGGTGATTCACCGGTTGCTGTTCCAGAGTGCCTGGCAAACGCTACGCACTTTTGGACGAGACCCCAAACGCCTTGACGGCGAAATGGGGATGATCGCCGTGCTTCACACCTGGGGCCAGAACCTGAGCCAGCATGTGCATCTGCACTGTTTGGTTCCAGGCGGTGCCTTGAGCGACGATGGCCGCTGGCATAGGGCACATAGCAACTACTTGTTCCCGGTGCGGGCCTTGTCACGCCACTTTCGCGGGCACATGGTGAGCGCTTTGCGCAAGGCCGCCAATGCAGGCGATCTCCACCGAGTCACCCGGCCCGGTGATGTTGATGCTCAACTGAACACGCTGATGGCCACTGAATGGGTGGTGTACAGCAAGGACTGCCTTGAACACGCCCAGGCGGTAGTTCGCTACCTGGCGCGCTACACGCGCCAGATCGCCATCAGCAACGCACGTATCCTGGCCGTAGACGACCAGCAAGTGACCCTACGCTACAAGGACTATCGCGACTACGACCGACACAAGGAACTCACCCTTGATGGCGCGGAGTTCGTGCGCCGCTTCTTGCTCCACGTCCTGCCCAAGGGACTGATGCGGGTGCGTCACTACGGTTTTCTGGCCAATCGCTGCCGTCGGCAACGTTTGGTGCAGATTCGTCGAGCGTTAGCGGTTGTTGAGCAAGCATCGGATGTCGATATGGCTGCCAGCGATGCGGAACTGGCCTACCCCTGTCCACACTGCAAGCAACTCACATTACGGATGATCGGGACACTCACCCCCCAGCGTCCCATCTACGATCCAACGCCTAACCACGAGGAGCAACGCTATCGAGCATGACGTAACGCGCTATACGCCTACAACCGATTAGCTATCCGACCCGTGCGCGGGTTACGGCGACGCTCGTCCCGGTGATGGATTTTAGCCATCAGGCGCGCTACATTGGGTTAATTTGGATTCGGGGGCACTGAAATGATGGCGAATCTCACTATTAGAGCGCGTTACCACAGACATGCCGATGCACGGCTTGGTGTCTCAGGCCGTATGCCAGTCAATACAATCCCCTATTAAATAGCCGCCTGATGGACGCGCCTTAGCCCAACAGGCATTGATACGCCATGCTCCGCACGGCGAATAAATGCTTCACTGTTAGGCTTAATTCGGCATATTGAGGCCAGAATGAGTACAGGTACATACGAAGAGCCACTCCCTTGTGGTGGTAAATTGAAGGTAACTAAAACATCATGGGAAATTTCCTATTATTTTTCTGGTCCAGACATGAGATACAACGGAACATTTGTTTCGGTCCCAGGCGGTTCAATTGAAAAATATATTTCAGCGTTCAGCGAAAACTGGAAAGAGTATGAACAACTAAAGTCATCGATACCAAGCGATGGCGAGTTTTCAAAGCTTGGCAAAATGGGGATGGATATTCGTATTGGAAATTTCGCTCAAGGTGTATGCATTAAGTCATATCATATGCCAATTGACACAAGGCAGCAGCTTGAAAAGGTGATTAGTGGCTACCGCTATGCCGCTCAAAGAGCTCCGAAAATTCAGGAGTTTTTGGCAAATCTATAGGGGGGAAGCCTAACAAATGTAGGCTGTTGGACAAATTACTCGCTGTGCTCACAATTTGCCGCAGCTACAGGCGTTATACGATCTTTAGTTCCACGCCTTGAGGAAAATTCGTGATAAGTAAAGCTTCAGAATTACTTGAACATTTTATTCAACAGGAAGCCCGAAAATTGGCTGGCGTAGAAATGCCTCACATGCCCACTCTCGGCAGTGCATACGAGGAAATTACAAAGCAAGGTGTTGATCAAAATTTTGTAATACCAAAAAGCCTAAACATTAGTGTCGTCTCCGGGTTTATTGAAATGGGCGGTGAAATGCTGCCCGAGCAAATCGACTGTATGCTTGTATGTGGGGCCGGGAGACGATATGGACTTACAGATCAATATATATACGATATCGAAAATATTCTATGCGTTTTTGAGGTTAAAAAGACGCTATCCAAGAAAGATTTTTCTGACGCCATAAGCCATCTAGCAAAAATCCGGAAGAAATTCTCTGAGCATTTCGAGACTAAGTTGATATATCAGGCTTACCAGCCTGATATTACAGCTGTAAGAAGTAGATTTTCCCAGTTAACTGGAAATGTTGCGCCTGAGCATTATATGGGGATTCATGACCTTCCAGAGAATGAGGGGATGCTATTCTACGGTCTGGTTCAAGAGCTATTTGCTCCTGTCAGTATTATTCACGGCTATGGAGGATATCGTACAGAGAGCGGGTTGCGAAATGCATTTCTCGATATTATCGAGGAGAAAAAATTGGAAGATGGAGTTGGTGTCGGAATACCAAGTATTCCTTCGCTGGTTACATCTGGTAATTTTTGTCTTGTAAAAGGAAATGGATTTCCATTTTTAGGGGTAAATCAAGACAACAAATGGGTACCGGTTCTATCGACTCGACATAATTCTGCCAAATTAATACTTGAATTAATTTGGATGAAAATATCCCTAAAGTTTAAAGTGGATATGCCTTATGACGATGGAATTTACATGGATTACCTTGAGCCTCTTTTAGTAGCTGAGACACTTAGAATAGGGGATGCAGCTGGGTGGATGTATAGCTCTATCGAGCCAAGTGAAAAGTATTTAAAACGTAACGACGATAAGCAGTGGGCGCCCTCGGAAATAGGTGAGGCAGAAGTTAGTGCGATAGGGCTAATGGCTTTTCGGGGTGGGTGGCTTCAACTTGATGACGATTTTGACATATATATGATGAAAAAATATCAGATATCGGCACAGGACCTAAAAGAAAAGCTAATTTCAACTAAGCTTTTTATGTTGGATGGAGACTACATTAGGCCAATTCATAATCAGTTGCACATGATAACCCGTGACGAAGGCAACGGTTATGTTGGTAACGAAATTGAGAGGTTTGATATCTGGTGTAAAAAAAATGAAATTGAACCTAGTTACACCCATTTAATACTTGTAGAGTAGTGTGATTCGTATAACACCTATGAGCCTTCTGCCTGTCAATAGGCCGCAGCATTTTTTATTGGCCGCGTAAGCGGTCAATCTCAAGTCCCTGAGCCAGTGATCCTACTTCATCTGTCATCGTTGGCTGTTGGTGGCTTACAGCAAACACCTATTGAGGCTCTCTAACGTGGTAGTTCACCACTGCCAAACCGGGTTGCTTCTTGCAGGTGGGTCTGGGGCACTAGACATTCATCGGTTAACCAGCATCTGTCCTATTCAAAAAGCGGGTTACTTTACAGTCCCAGTTAGTTTCAGGTTCAGCGCCGGTGTAAGCCCACTCGCTCAGGGTGCTGATGCACGCCAGCAGGATGGATAATCAAAGCGGCGGGCTTCGAGTTGGGTGTAGAAGTCGGGTTTCAGACCTCAAGATCAGTCAGCAGACACCCTGTTTCAGCACACTCCATGATGATCCAGTTAGACGTTGATCATCATCCTGCTGCGTGACTAACTCCTTAAAAAGCGTTGTTCATCAAACACCTTTTCGTTCTTTAACATGAAATAGACTGCACGCCCCAACTTGTGGGCCAGGGCCGATAAGGCTTTGGCTTTACCCATGCGTTTCTGGAAGCGTTGCAACATTTTTGTGCACCTGGATTGCCGCGCAGATAAGTAAGCGCCCATAAATCGGCACCTACAGCCACGCCCTGAAATTGCCCACACTGATTTCCTCGTAAACACCAGGAGGAATCAGCATGACACACGCCGAACGCAAACGTCTCTGGCAGCAGCATATCGAGGACTGGCAGGCGTCGGGTTTGTCCGGCATGGCCTACTGCCAACAGCAGTCACTAACCTATTGCCGCTTTGTTTATTGGCGTAAAAAGCTGACCGAACCGGAGGCGTCGTTTCCGGAGCAACCCGTGTCGTCGCCCGGCTTTGCCAAGGTATCGGCAGTGCCTGGCCCGGAGTCGTCAGAAGGATTAACGGTGTCATTGCCCGGCGGTGTCTCAATCACCGGTCTGCACGCTGGCAATGTAGAATTGCTGGGCGCTGTTCTGAGGCAACTGTAATGCGCCACCGGTACCTTCGCCCCTCCTGGGACCTGCCGGAGATTTACCTGTATCGACAGCCCATCGATTTCCGCAAACAGGCCAACGGCCTGGCGCTGATTGTCGAGCAGGAGTTAGGTCATAATCCGTTCTCCGGCGCGCTTTATGCGTTCACCAATCGACAGCGGAACAAGATCAAGTGCCTGATGTGGGAGGACAACGGCTTTGTGCTCTATTACAAGTCCCTGGCCGAGGAGAAATTCAAGTGGCCGGGGCCGTCGGATGAGCTGATGCCGCTAGACGGCGAGCAGATCAACTGGTTGCTGGACGGCTACGACATCACCCTGCTGCAGGGCCATAAAACCCTGCATTATGAGAGCGTTGGGTAGCACTTTTTAAGTGTGTCAGGGCGTTGTTTTTGCTATAATTTCGCCATGAAAATAACGCCTGATAACACGCCCAAAACACCCGATTTCAGCGGTCTCTCGCCCGCTGAAATGGCGGCGGTTATCAACGATTTGCAGGAACAACTGGCCGCGAAAGAAGCGGCTCTGCAGAGTCAGTTGCAGCAGCATGATGAGACCCTCCAGCGTCGCGACAATTACATCGCCATTCTCGAAGAGCTGCTGCGCCACAAGAAGATCCAGCAGTTCGCCGCAAGCAGTGAAAAACAGCCCAACCAGATCGTGTTGTTCGATGAAGCCGAGCTGGAAGTGGCGATTGACGAACTACGCGACGAACTCCCTGACGATGTGGAAGAAGCCGATGCGCCGCCTCGCTCCCGCAAGCGCCGTCAACGCGGCTTCTCCGACACGCTCTTGCGTGAGCGTATTGAGCTAACCCTCAGCGACGACGAGAAAGCCGGCGCCAGCAAGACCTTCTTCACCAAAGTGAAAGAAGAGCTGGAATATATCCCGGCCCAACTGAAAGTTCTGGAGTACTGGCAGGAAAAGGCCGTGTTCGAGCAGGACGGCGAAGAGCGCGTTATCGCTGCCGCCCGGTCTACACACCCGCTGGGCAAGTGCATTGCCACACCGTCACTGCTGGCTTACCTGATCATCTCCAAGTACGCCGATGGCCTGCCATTGTACCGGCAGGAGCAGATGTTCAAGCGCCTGGGTCATGACCTGAGCCGCACCAGCATGGCCCACTGGATTATCCGTCTGAACGACGTGTTCAAACCGCTGATGAACCTGATGCGGGAAACCCAGAACGGCAGTGACTACCTCCAGGCCGATGAAACCCGTATCCAGGTCCTCAAGGAGGATGGTAAAAAAGCCCAATCGGACAAGTGGATGTGGGTGACCCGGGGCGGGCCACCGGGTAAACCCTCGGTACTGTTCGATTATGACCCATCCCGTGGCGGCCAGGTGCCAGTGCGCCTGCTGGATAACTTCCAGGGCATCCTGCAAGCCGATGGCTACTCCGGCTATGGGCAAGTCTGCCGTGAAAACGGCCTGACCCGCATCGGTTGTTGGGACCATGCCCGACGTAAGTTCGTGGAAGCCTCCCGGGCCGCGCCAGCCAAGGGCAAAAAAGGCCAGCCATCGAAAGCCGATGTGGCCCTCAGCCACATCCGCAAACTGTACGCCGTTGAGAAAGCCGCGAACGAATTGAGCGACGCCGAGCGCTATCGGGTGCGTCAGGAAAAAAGCCTGCCGCTGCTGAGCACCTTCAAGGCCTGGCTGGAGAAAAACGCCAGCAAGGTGCTGAAAGGCTCGCTCACTCGCAAGGCCATGGACTACACATTGAACCAGTGGGACACGCTAGTGGGCTACTGCAAACGCGGCGATCTGAAGATCAGCAATGCCGGTGCCGAAAATGCCATCCGTCCGTTCGCTCTAGGCCGAAAGGCTTGGCTGTTCGCAGATACCTCGCAGGGCGCGAAAGCCAGCGCCACCTGTTACTCACTGATCGAAACGGCCAAGGCCAACGGACTGGAGCCGTCGGCTTACATCCATCATGTGCTGACGCACATCGCCGATGCAGTTACCCTCGAACAACTCGAAACGCTCTTGCCCTGGAATGCAGAGCTGCCGGCTTCAAAAAAAGCGGCTCAATACGGTTAGGGCAAGTGGGTCGGTTTAATGGCGCTTACGCAGATAAAGCACCGCAGCCTCAGAAAAAGCCCACTTTAGATGGGCATTACCAATCTTGTTGCCCTGGGTGCCATAGGTCTTACCGGCCGATTCGGCTTTGCACTTGATCAGTCGGGAATAGGAGGCAAACTTCTGAACAGATTCAAAACGTCGAATATCACCCACTTCATACAGAATGGTGAGGGCCAGAATACGGCCAACGCCGGGAATGGTTTTTAATAAGTGGTAGTAGGTCGGCTGATGCTTTTTGGCCTGCTTTTCCAATAGCCATTCCACCTGGCTTAGTTCCCGGTGGTAGCACTCTAAAACGGTCATATCTAGACCGATATTGCGCTGAACGAGCGGGTCATCAAAGGTTCTGCCCAATTGTTCTCTGGCACTGACATTTTTTAAATTGACCTTGTTGGGTGGCAGGTTGTACTGACTCGTTGTGTTGACAACATGAGCTTTGAGATCAGCGCCGTGGCGAACGAGCCCAGTTCGGCGGCGAAGCAGGTCACGGGTAGCTCGCATGCTGTGTGGGTAGACATAAGCGAGGGGAAAATTACCGCCTCGAATAAGCGCCGCAATTTTGTAAGAATCCACGCGGTCATTCTTGGTTTTACCGCCATGAATGGCCTTCATATAAAGGGCATGACCGAGAATGAAAGCAATGCCCTGGTCTTCACAGAAATCAGTGATCCAGTACCAGCAGTGCATGCATTCAACCCCGATGACCAGATCGTCCAGGTAAGGTTCGATCAGATGAAGCAGAGGTTCTGGTTTGGCTGGAATCTCTTTATGCAGAAGGGTTTCGCCCTGCTGATCCAGGATGCAGACAAACAGGCTACGGGCATGCAGATCACTTCCACAGTAGTGACGATGAGTGCTATTGTAAAAATTCATTGAGTCTTCTCCTGTTAGGTTTGGTCGCCTTTTCAGCTTAGCCAAACAGGCTGAGCTGGGGGAGAAGGCTCAATGAGTATCAAATCGCTGCAATTGACAAAAATACTTGGCTCTAAATTTTGGTACCCAAAATTTAGAGCCAAGTATTTTGCAACTAAGCTCAGTGCTATGTAAAGCGTTCGTATTGACGTACGTGTTATAAAGCGTACACTTGGCAGAAAGCTTAATACGCAATAGGTGCGTCATGACCGGAATCACAGCGACTGAGGCGCGCAGTAACCTTTATAGGTTGATTGACGAAACTGCCGAGTCCCATCAACCAATTGTCATTATGGGCAAGCGGAACAAGGCTGTCTTGGTATCCGAAGAAGACTGGTCATCCATTCAAGAAACACTTTACCTGCTATCTGTACCTGGGATGCGTGAGTCTATTCGTGAGGGGATGGATACCCCCGTGGATGAGTGCGATAAGGAGCTGGACTGGTGACATGGAAGTTGATCTACACCAAACAAGCCCAAAAAGACGCAAAGAAACTAGCCTCTAGCGGTCTCAAGCTAAAAGCTCAGGAGTTGTTGGAATTGGTTGCTGAAGACCCCTACCGCAAACCTCCTCCGTTTGAGAAGCTAATTGGCGATCTTGCGGGAGCCTATTCTCGCCGAATCAATATTCAGCATCGCTTGGTGTACCAAGTACTCGAGGATGAGCAAGTGGTAAAAGTCCTCCGGCTATGGAGCCACTACGAATAATGCATAACCCATCGCTGTTGCCGGACAATTTCTCCACCGCCGCGCGACGTATTGTCTGATTGAGCACAAGCTAGACTGATCCGTTTACCCATGCCAACTACCGCAACGATGCGACTGCTCGGCTGTCTATGATGCAGCTATTTTATACATTCAGTACTCTATAAATTCAGGTTATCAAAGGCGATCCATCGATATTATGGCGAGAAAAATACTAGGTTTGAAGGCGAAAAGAGAGATAGATGCCAAGCCCGCCGACGAAGTTGTAGATCAATTCCCTAATGATCCCGAAAAACGTTTTTTAAATGGTGTCGCTATTCATCCTTCCCCACGCATTTATTTAGAGCCTGGTTCTAAGCAGCGTACTGTGCGAGCGATGGATTTGATTACGCCCATTGGGATGGGTCAACGAGGGTTGATTGTTGCGCCGCCAGGGTCTGGCAAAACGACGATGTTAAAATATATCTGTCAGGCCGTGGCAGAAGCTCATCCTGACATAAAGCTGTATGCCTTGCTGATTGATGAGCGCCCTGAAGAAGTGACCGATTTTAAGCGCAGTGTGTCGGCGGAAGTACATGCATCGTCTTCAGACGAAAGCTACACACATCATGTGCGTATGGCCGATGAGCTTCTTGCGACGGCGCGTAAGCAAGCAGGCGACGGTCATAATGTGATGATTGTGATCGATTCTCTTACCAGACTCTCGCGGGTTCATAATGCCGAGCAGCGAGGCAATGGTCGCACTATGTCGGGTGGGCTGGATTCCCGAGCGATGGAAATACCCCGAAAACTGTTTGGCGCCGCGAGAAAGATCGAAAATGGTGGATCGCTCACCATTCTTGCCACCGTGCTGGTGGATACGGGAAGCCGTATGGATCAGGTGATTTTCGAGGAGTTCAAGGGTACGGGCAATATGGAACTCGTGTTATCACGCGAAGTGGCAAATCAACGGATTTTCCCGGCGATAGATATTGCCAAAAGCAGTACTCGTCGAGAAGAGCTTTTGATTGATGCAAAAGATATTGAAAAAGTAAGGACATTGCGTAGAGCGTTGACAACGCTTAAGCCAGTAGAAGGCGCGCAGAAGTTGCTTGAATTATTGGATAAATATCCCACTAATGCCGAGCTATTAGATGGGTTTTTGCCCGCCTCGTGAAATGTCTGTAATAAAGAAGCTCACCTTTGGTTTTTAAGAGGTGAGCTTCTCTGGTAAGTCTTAACGATTACTTTGTTTATTATAGTTGAGGTTTGACTCGGGTACTGCTTTTCGAACAGGGAAGCCTGCAATCTCTTTGCGCTCAATAATATTTTTTAATCGCCTTTCAATAGCGCAAAGATTTTTAAAGTCACTCATGTCGACTAAAGAGATGGCTTCACCAGAGGCACCCGCGCGGCCGGTTCGGCCAATGCGGTGGATGTATTCTTCTGGCTGAAAAGGTAAATCGTAATTCACCACACGACTCAGTTCATCAATATCCAAACCGCGCGCGGCAACCCCCGTGGCGACCAAGTACTTTAGTTCTCCAGATTTGAACTGAGCCAAAATCTTTTCGCGCATTGCTTGGCTTCTATCGCCATGGATAGAGTCTGCTGTGATGCCGCGTTTTTCCAGCTGAGCAACAAGCTTGGCCGCATTGTGTTTTTTCTCGGTAAAAATAAGCGCCTGATCCCACTTTTGCTCATTAATTAAGTGACTCAACAAGGCGGACTTAGTGTCTTTGTCGACGGTGATTAGCCACTGTTTGACATTAGCGGCGGCGCGGACGTTTGGAGAAATGGATATTTCAGCCGCGAGATCAGTCATCTTGCTATCTGAAAAATCGTAGGCGAGGGCGCGAACGTCGTCAGTCATTGTGGCCGAAAACAGTAGGTTCTGACGGTTTTCAGGTAGGCGTTCTATGATTTTATGGATATCGTCGCCAAAACCCATGTCGACCATTCTGTCTGCTTCGTCCAGTACCATGACTTGAAGTTCATCAAAGTGCAGCGCCCGCTGATGCGCCAAATCAAGCAATCTGCCCGGCGTGGCGACCAGAATATCCACCCCTGCGATCAGGCGCTCTTTTTGAGCTTCGGTATCCACGCCTCCATACACAGCCATAGAGGTTAAGTGCGTGTGTTTAGCGTATTGAGCCACACTGGCTTCGACCTGAACCGCTAACTCACGGGTCGGCACGAGAATCAGCGCACGTATGCGTTTGCCGCGTAACGTCCCCGCGTTGCTGAAGCGTTCTAATAGAGGCAGAACAAAGGCTGCGGTTTTGCCTGTGCCTGTTTGTGCGGTGGCGATTAAGTCGTTACCCGAAAGAATGGCAGGGATCGCTTGTTCCTGGATGGGCGTTGGCGTTTTGTAACCCAGTTCGGTAATCGCTTGAACAAGAGGAGTGGATAATCCTAGTTTTGCAAATGGCATAAGGCGCCCTGACAGATCGTCGTAAGGTGTGTCGAAAATAAAAGATGAGGCAGTATAAAGTAAAAGCAGCTGTTCGTTGCTCGAATTGTGCAACTAGCTTCATGATGTAGAATGGCGAATCTTGTTATGAAGTAGAATAATGTATTTAATTCAATATAAATAGGGGTTTTCAGTGGTTTGGCTATCGCCGAGCAGCCTAAACTCATCTAAGCCTTGAAGAGCTTTCGGTTCACTAAGCAGCACAAGTGTAGCATATCAATATTGCGTACGAAGCGGTTCAGTGGAAGACAGTCAAGGTACTAATGATGCACGGGTATCATTAGTACGAATCTGACGAGGTGCGTCATTCGGGGTCTGTGGCCCCTGCGACGCTCATAAGTTCGTGCGAATACGTACGGCGTTATACCAAAAGGCGGTTAAAGTGCGATATAGACTTCTAGCAATCCTGTTCATTGTTCTGGCGCTTGGGGTGGGTGTCTACTTTGCAGATTCCCGCTTGCCAGCGTTGCTTGCTGAAGAACTTCCGCAGGCAGAGTCGGTATTGGTGGTCAAGGAAGAGCGGAAACTTTATCTATTAAGGGATGGGGAGCCATACCGTGAATACGGGATTGCACTCGGGGGTAACCCGGCCGGACATAAACAGGAAGAAGGTGATCAACGCACACCGGAAGGCGACTATGTACTCGACTGGAGAAACCCTAACAGCATGGCTCATCTGTCTCTTCATGTCTCATACCCAAACGAGGATGATCGCGCGCATGCGGAGGCGCGTGACGTTTCGCCTGGGGGTATGATCATGATACACGGCCAGAGGAACGGATTTGGCTGGTTGGGTCGCCTAGTCCAACGTTGGGACTGGACCGATGGCTGCATCGCGGTTACTAATGTCGAGATGGAAGAGATTTGGCACGCGGTGCCAAACGGAACTCCAATTAGCATTGAGCCATAAATGAATAACCGTGCCGAGCGAAGCAAGCCGACTTCTTTCGGCCGTCAACGACAATCAGCTACAGCTTAAAGACGTGATCGATGATTTCTTCGTTAAGTTTTGAGCCATGTCCGCGTCGCAAACGCCGCACGAGATCAAGGGAGAAGTCGGCAGTGGACATGGGAGTGTTCAGACAAATATCGAGAACACTTGCTTGGCTTAGAATGAGAGTCCTGATCTACGTGGGAGTACCCTGGTACAACAGAGGGGGTTGTATTCGATTCGTTTATTTACAAACGGAGCGTTGAGCGTGCAAACACTCTGCTAGAGACTTTCATTAGTAAGGAAAAGGATAGTGAATTATTTACAGGCTCCCAACCGACAATCTACCCCACGCAGATAGTTCTGAATCCGCCCCGCTTTATCACTAGTCACCAATGCGCTAATGATTGGTGCTGGCAAGCTAGCATCTATTATAGCTATGCTAGCGTTCACTAATCACGCTTCTCGGAAATCATATGCAACTTCGAGCAATCCTATTCGACCATGATGGTACTCTCGTCAACTCTGAACCAGTTCACTACAGAATGTGGGCGGAAGTTCTTCAACGCTATGGCTTTACGTTATCGGAGCAACAGTACAAGGCTCATTATGCGGGCGTACCCACACCTGCCAATGCCGTAGACTTGGTGCAGCGATTTGAAATTGATGAAACACCGCAGAAGCTTGTTGAGGCGAAGAGCGCCGCAACTTGTGAGTACCTTGAGCAGCAAGCTTTTCCATTGATGCCCGGCGTTGAAGAGGCCATATCTTACTTTCATGGCGCAGGATTGAAGCTTGCTGTTGTAACGGGGGCGAGCGCAAACGGCGTTCAAACAACGCTAAGGGTTAACAAGTTAGAGCACTATTTCTCTGTAATAGTCTCAGGAGATGATGTTCGGGCAAGCAAGCCTGCACCGGATTGCTATTTACTCGCGCTGCAGCAGCTTGGTGTCTCCGCCGCTGAATGCCTGGCAATTGAAGATACTCAGCATGGGCTTGAGGCGGCCTTTCAGGCTGGTATTAACTGTGTGGCACTGCCTACGGAGATGTCTATGCATCATGATTTCCATTTAGCAGTAGCGACTCTTGGGGGCATGCCAGCTGCTGTGGAATACGTGCGCGAAGTCCTTTGCGGAAGAGAAGTCTGAAAAAGCGCTGTTACTGGATAATTTTCACCCCACTTGGCAGCCAAAATTACTACCAAACCCTGCGTTAAATGTGATGCCATGATGAAAATTCCAGACTTCGCGACCCACGACTATTTGGCTGAGACTGGCCCGTTTCGGAGTCTCTTAGAGCATCCGACTGGCTCTGAAGACCCTGTATTTCAAGATCTCCTGAGTCGACATCAGTGTGATTCAGCTAACAGCCTAACGGCTTGTTTTATAACCCTACACTTTTTATACCCTTACGCTATGCTATTGAAATGATTGGTTACAAAGCCGCACATGCTGAGTAGCGGCAGATCGCCCCTTTTTCCACGAAGAGATAACTGGTTGCCATGGCCTTTGTTAAACCTATTACGCTAGCCGCACACGGCATTAAGCTGGTGCCATTAACACTCGACCATGAACCCGGCCTGCGCGCTGCGGCTGCGGATGGCGAGTTGTGGAACCTCCGTATCACATCGGTGCCTGCGCCCGAGGAGACGCGGGGCTACATTGATAGTGCGCTAAAAAGCTTTGAGGAAGGCCACCACCTCGCTTTCGCTGTCATTGAAGAGGCCAGTGGTGCTGTGCTTGGATCCACGAGTTACCACGACATTCTGCCCACTGTGAAGCGAGTGGAAATTGGCTCTACGTGGTACGCCAAACGCGCGCAGCGCACGCATGTAAACACCACATGTAAGCTTCTGCTTTTGAGGCATGCTTTCGAAACACTGGGTTGTAACGTGGTCGGTTGGCGTACCGATAATTTTAACTTTGCGAGCCAGCGTGCTATTGAGCGCCTGGGCGCGAAGAAAGACGGAGTGATTCGTGGCCACAAGCTGCGCCGCGATGGCACAATCCGCGATACGGTCATGTATAGCCTACATCAGGGGGAATGGCCGGAAGTGCGCTCACATCTCAACGATTTGCTGAGCCGACCTTCACCCGGTGAGTAACGTTGCGCTGGCGCCTAACGATGCAGCTCTGCAGCAAATTTATTGCCTGCTATCGCTCCAAACAAGCGCTGAGTCCAGACGTTAGGAGTCTTAAACTTAAGGCTTGAGGAAGATTATTCACCGTTTGGCTTTTTTTGGGCTCTCGCTTTCTGTTCTGCCTGATCCAGCAGGACTGGGCCGCTACCTGATTCAGCCAGCTTGTCGTCCGGGTTATAGAGTGGGCAACTTGTCATACTCAAACAGCCGCAGCCGATACAGCCGCTTAGGTTGTTGCGCAGTGATTGTAGATACGCAATGCGGCCATCCAGCATCTGCTGCCACTGTTTTGAAAGCTGTTGCCAGTCTTCAACTGTCGGAGTGCGGTTATTGGGCAGTGATTCAAAAGCCTGCTTAATCTCTTCCAGGCTGACGCCGACCTTCTGCGCGGCTTTGATTACCGAAATCCGCCTTAGTACTTCCGGTTTATAGCGGCGCTGATTGCCCGCATTGCGCCAGCTGTGAATCAGCCCTTGTTGCTCATAAAAATGCAGAGTGCTGACGTTGATGCCGCAGCGCTTGGCGACCTTACCGACACTCCAAATAGCCTCTGCCATCACTCACTCCTGAATTTTGCCATTTTCTCACAAAAACGCTTTACCTCAACTTATGTTGAGGTTTTAGCCTGTGCTCTCCACTAATGCAAGGAGACTCTTATGTACTTGGAACACGTGAATCTGGTCGTTGATGATATGGATGCCATGCTGGATTTTTACCGCGCCGTATTCCCGCACTGGCGTGTGCGCGATGAAGGCCATGGCGAGTGGTATGGCAAACCACGTAAATGGGTGCACTTTGGTGACGACGAACATTACCTGGCATTAAGCGACCACGGCGAAGGGGCGAACCGCGATTTGAAAGGCCACAGCGTTGGCTTGGCCCATTTTGCCTATGTGACCGATAACCTCGATGCCGTTGTTGCCAGGTTAAATAACGCGGGTTACGCCATTGCCAAACCCGGGGCTGTAGAGCCGTTTCGCAAAAATGTCTATTTTGTCGATCCGGCCGGTTTTGAAGTGGAGTTTGTCGAGTATTTGAGCGATATCCCGGCCGAGCGGAATTTAAATCAAGATGCCCAGTAATAAGCCGGTCAGCCCCAAGAGGGGGCAGACCGGTGATAAATTTAGATTTTATGCACCTTAAAATATTTTTTGAATAATCTGGTAAAATCCCTTATCTGCTTTCAGTGGGAATTGATAGCAACAAGGCTATTAGAAAGTGAAGGGCGCTACTTAACCCAATGGAAGGAACAGATTTACCCTAAGGAAGGCAAAGTATTCCCACCTTATTTATGAAGCTGCCTAGCCCTGGAACAGGTGAAAACCTATCCAGGGCTAAGCAGCTTTTCAATAACGCCTTTGGCACCGTTGACCATCATTAGGAACATCTAGATGATTCGTAAATACCGGGAGGCGGATATTGAACACATTTTGGATATCTGGCTTTCAGCATCGATTAAAGCTCACTCCTTCGCGGGGTCAGAATATTGGCAGTCCAAAGTTAGTGAAATGCGTGATGTATACATCCCCGTATCGGAAACCTTTGTATATGAAGCTGATGAGCAGATAGCAGGGTTTTACTGCCTCTATGGAAGTACGTTGGCAGCCGTTTTTGTGTTACCAAGCCTTCAGGGCCAAGGGATAGGGTCAGCGCTGATGGATGATGCCAAGAGCAGAAGGGCGTGTTTGCAGCTCAGTGTCTACAGCCAGAATGCTCCTAGTATCAATTTTTATAAGCAGCATGGCTTTATTTCATTAGGCGAGCAGATTGATGAGCAAACGGGTGAGCCTGAGTTCATCATGGAGCATTATTGTTAATAACGATTAGCGGAAAAGCCGCTTAGATCGGAGTTGATAATACCTACCCCTTCCAAAAACCGCGAAATGCTCCCCCGTAGGGCCTTCCTCAAGGGGTATAATGCTGCCGGCCACAGAAAATGTGGCTGTGTTGAAGGCGTTGATTTTCAGCAGAATTTTTTGATTGTTACTGTTTTTAATAGAGAAAAGGTAGTCGTTCATGATTAACACCAAAATATACAAAGCGGTTTACGAACTCGCCGAAAAGCTCATGAAGGCTGCCGATAAAGAGGATAGAGAGGCTTTTGACGCGCTCTATGCGCAGTTACAAGCTATTTGCACCGAGAACGAAAACACCGATAAAGATCACCCAGAGCAGTGGGAAACGCTGGCGGACTTTACTGAAGAGCTAGATGACGCGTTGGCTGTTTACGAAAAAGCCCTAGAAAAAGCCGTCGCGATCAATTCGAAAGACCATATGTCATCCATTGCATTTTCCATGGCGACCCTGCAAGTTGAGCTAGGCCAGACGGACGCAGCTATTAACAACCTTCAAAATGCACAAATTAGTGCTAATAAAATTGAAGATAATGATTTGAAAGAAGAAATAGATAAGCTGCTTGAAACGCTATCAGCCGACTAAGCTCGCTAGTTTGTCATCAAGCAGCTAGCTATAAGCAACATGACCCCATATACCTTTTGACTGAGTTAGGTTTTCCTAAGACTAGGAGTTTATTTTGACCAATAATGATATTTTTCGCCGCATACGTTACACCTTTGATTTAAAAGACAGCACCATCGTAGATATCTTCGCCTTGGCCGAGGTCAGTGTGACTCAGCAGCAGGCCACTGCTTGGCTGAAGAAGGATGAAGACGACGCCTTTGTTGCTATGAAAAATAAAGAGTTTGCGTCGTTTCTGAACGGGTTTATTAGCTTTAAACGTGGTAAACGCGAGGGCCCGCAGCCAGCGCCTGAGGCGCAGTTGAATAATAATATGGTGTTCCAAAAGCTACGCATTGCGCTCAATCTACAAGCGGACGATATTTTAGCTTTGTTTGAGCTGGTCGGCCTACCGCTGAGTAATCATGAGTTAAGCGCTTTTTTCCGTAAGCCGAGCCATAAGAATTATCGAGAGTGTAAGGATCAAATACTACGCAATTTCTTGCTTGGCCTTCAGTTTCAATTGCGGCCAAACTCCGACCACTCAGACGTTCACTCAGAATAAAGAGCTGGTAGCGTTGCAGAGCATTTTTCAAACGACACCCTCTGCCTAGACGAGTTGAGGGCTAAGCTTTCACGCAGACGAAAATTGCATTCCCAGAGGTGGTGTCCCAGGGCTTTATACTCTCGTAGTCATGCTCAAACACATGCACCTCGAAGCAGGGTGCCAAGAGGGCGATTAACTCTGAAAAGCTGATGGCTACCATGGGGTGCTCGTCGTTCCAAGTCTGCGTTTCTTGAGTATTTATTTTCTCAATGCTCAATCTGAGCGACTGTTGTTCGCCTTGCCCGCTGTAGTGCCACCCAGAGCGAAACGTGAACACAGCGTCTTTTTGCTTGGCGGTATGTGTCACAAATAAATCGTTGTCGATTTTGAGTTTATCGACCGCGTTAAAACAGAAAATCCCGCCTGGCTTTAGTGCGCGATGCACCTTTGAAAGACACGCCTTTAGCTTATCAATCCCAGCGTTGTAGTGGATAGAGTACAAAAAGCAGGTGATTAAATCTTGCGGTTCACTCACCTCTAACGTGCTCATATCTTGCCGCGAGAAGTACGCTTCTGGGCAACGCACGGCGGCGATGTCCAGCATTGGCTGGTTGATATCTAGCCCGCTGCTTGCATAGCCAGCATCGATAAAATGGCGCACATGTGGGCCAGTGCCGCAGGCTAAATCTAGGTGGTTTTTGCCGCCGTTACCAAAAATTTGATGCAACCTACGAATGGCGTTGCTTTGCGCTGGGTAATCGATATCCACGCACATCAAATCGTAGTAGCCAGAAAGGTCGGTATAGAGCGCGTTGACGGACATAGTGGCCTAATGGTGATAGCGAAGAGGTTGGGGTGGCGCATAGTAAACGAGCGAATTGGGTTTGAGAAGCAGGCACAGCTTGGCGCTTAACGATTACGCAAATACATCTTGCAGCCCTAAAGAAACGCTGACGATTACCGATATATAACTAAGACCATCGAGATTTCTCTGGTCGTTGCTAAATGCCGAGAGTGCTCGCTTTCACCGCACATGTTAGAACAGACGATTGGTGCAGCGCGTCGTGACTTTGCTGCGGTTCAGTCTCGCCGGCGAGTACTAACCGACTCCTCAAAAATACTGCAACCACCTCTGGCTTGCAGCATTGCCGCCTTGGTTCAGGTTCCTTTTACCCTCGAATCCTGCCATCACGTTGTTCATGACGAAGCTCAATTTGGCTGCTACGTTGAGTAGATAGCCTTGTGTATGTTGCTATGGATAGGCTGCAGATTCAGACGGGAACGTTCAAGGCGTTGAATGCGAGGAGCGGGTATGCAAACCCTTTCTCTCAAACCGCACTGGCTCTGGTTGATGGTTGCCGGTTTGCTAATGGCTACTATGTCGTTTACATGGCAGACCATGGCACAAAGCGCTTCACCAAGCGTTCTGGTGCTTAATATTGAAGGTGCCATCGGCCCGGCGACCAAGGACTACTTTGAGCGTGGGCTGGATAAAGCCCGCGAGCAGGGCAGTGAGGTGGTAATCGTCGAGCTCGATACCCCCGGCGGGTTGGTCGACACCACCCGCGACATGATTCGCGAGATGCTCAACGCTGACATTCCCGTGGTGATGTACGTTTTCCCCAGTGGTGCGCGAGCGGCAAGCGCGGGCACCTATCTACTTTACGGTAGCCACGTGGCTGCCATGGCCCCCTCGACGCATCTCGGCTCGGCCACGCCGGTACAGATGGGCGGCGGGTTGCTCGGCAGCGATGAAGACGAAGAGGATAATTCGACTGGGGAGTCGGATGGCGAGGGCAGCGCCATGGAACGCAAGGTGATGGAAGATGCGGTGAGCTTTATCCGCAGCCTGGCGGAACGCCATGATCGCAATGCCGATTGGGCTGAAGAGGCCGTGCGCAATGCGGTCAATCTCACTGCCAGCGAGGCGCTGGAGCAGAACGTCATCGATGCGGTGGCGCGCGATCTTGACGATCTACTTGAGCAGATTGACGGCATGAGCGTGGTCATGGAAAGTGGTGATGCCACGCTTGAGACCGCAGGCCTCACCATTGAGCGCTTCGACCCTGATTGGCGCACCCAGGTGCTATCGCTGATCACTAATCCCAACATAGCCTTTTTCTTGATGATCATCGGCTTTTACGGGCTGGTTTTCGAGCTGGCCAGTCCCGGCAGCCTGTTCCCCGGCACCATTGGCTTGATTTGCTTGCTGCTCGCCCTGTTTGCGTTTCAGGTGCTGCCGATTAACTACGCCGGGCTTGCGCTGATGGTGGTCGGGCTGGCGCTGATGGTGGGCGAGGCATTTATGCCTAGCTTCGGCGTGCTGGGGATTGGCGGCATCATTGCCTTTGTACTTGGCTCGGTAATGCTGATGGACGCGGAGCATCTTGCCATTTCGCTACCGCTAATCGGTGGTGTGGCATTGGTGTCCGGGGGGCTAATGCTATGGACGTTAACACGCTTTGCAACGCTGCGCCGTCGTCCGGCACACAGCGGTGCGGAGCAGTTAATCGGCGCAGATGCGGTTGCATTGGAGGATTTTGAGACCAGCGGCCATGTAAGGCTGCATGGCGAGCGCTGGAACGCAGTGAGCGATGCGCCAGTCAAACGAGGTGGAAAGCTTGTGGTGATGCGCCTTGAAGGCTTGACAGTATATGTGACGCCCCGCTAGTGCCTACTTTTTGACATAACCGACCCACTGCTAAACGAGGTGTCCAATGATTATTTCGTATTTAGTTCCTGTCGTGCTGGTGGTGATGTTGGTCGCTGCCTCCATTCGTATACTGCCGGAGTACAAGCGCGGCGTGGTGTTCTTTCTGGGGCGTTATCAGATAGTGAAAGGGCCTGGGCTAGTCATTGTGATCCCCGCCATTCAGAAGATGGAGGTGGTGGATCTGCGCGTCATTACCATGGATGTACCGGAACAGGACGTAATCTCTCAGGATAACGTCACTGTTAAAGTTAATGCGGTGCTTTATTTCCGCGTCGTCGATCCAGAAAAGGCGATCATTCAAGTCGAGAATTTTACCCAGGCGACGAGTCAACTGGCACAGACCACTTTGCGCTCCGTGCTGGGTAAGCATGATCTGGATGAGATGCTTTCCGAGCGGGATAAGCTTAACGACGATATCCAGGAAATCATCGATACCCAAACCGAAGAGTGGGGTATCAAGGTCGCCAATGTTGAAATTAAGCATGTAGATTTGGATGAGAGCATGATCCGCGCCATTGCGCGCCAAGCAGAGGCGGAGCGTGAGCGTCGCGCTAAGGTGATTCACGCCGAAGGGGAACTGCAAGCATCCAAGAAACTGGTCGAGGCGGCCAATGTCATGCAGGAAAACTCTGCCGCGCTGCAACTACGCTACCTGCAAACCATGAGCGACATGAGCAACAAGAACGCCTCGACGATTGTCTTCCCGTTGCCCATGGACATCATGGAAGCGTTCAAGGATATGAAAGCCAAGCATACGGCAGCGACGCCTGGTAAGGCGCAGGATGACGCCTAGGCTCACAGCTCTTCCCACTGCCTGTGGTACGGTTTGGCAGCAGCTGGCAGTGGGCTCCCTGAATACATTCTTTGTTTCATGGGATATGCTTCGAAGCCCCTGATCCAAGAATCCCGGTGATGCCATGTCCCTGATTGCCACTACCCCTGAACCGCCTTACTACGCCGTTATTTTCACTTCACTACGCACCGAGGTCGATAACGGCTATGACGCAATGGCGGCAAGAATGGTTGAGCTTGCAGCGCAGCAGCCGGGATTTTTAGGGGTGGAGTCTGCCCGCAATGAAGTGGGTGTAACGGTTTCTTACTGGGCCGACTTGGCATCTATTAAAGCGTGGAAAGCCCATGCCGAGCATCAAGAGGCTCAGCGGTTGGGCCATCAGCAGTGGTACCAGCACTTCAAAACCCGTATCGCCAAAGTCGAGCGAGATTATGGTATTTAGCGACTGCTAACAGTTCAGTTACCTAAATCACCAGCCCAGCCAGTGCCTGCATCCCTAGCGCCACCGCCAGTACAACAACCCCTGCCACCAAACTGGTTACCAAGGCATGGCGTTTCCACAGTACCAGAACACGGTGGCCAAAGCGGTGAACCAGCCAAGCCAAGCCGAAATAGCGCAAGCCACGGGCCATTAATGTTGCCAGGGCAAACAGCATGATCGGGTAGCCGGAAAGTCCGGCGGTAATCATCGCCACCTGGAAGGGGATCGGCAGTATGCCAATGGCTAAAATCGCGGCAAAACCGTATTGATCGAAATAGGATTGGAAAGATTGGTAGCTCTGTTCCATGCCCATGAATTCAATAAACCACGTTCCCACCGACTGGTATAGCACCAAGCCAATGCTGTAACCCACCAGTGATGCGACCAAGCACCCTGCGGTGGTGACGGTGGCAAGCAGCCAAATGCGCTGCTTATTGACGGCCATTAACGGGATCAATACCAACTCAATAGGAATTGGCAAAATGATGGTTTCCAGAAAGGAGAGGATGCCAAGTAACCACAGCATATTTTTCGAGCCATTAATGCGCTCGAACCACTGCTTGGTACGCTTTGATGTGAAGGCCATGGTGGTATTGTTTCGTCTAAGAAGCGGGATTAATGCGGCGATAAATAGCCGCCAGTAGGCTGTAAAGACCGAACGCAAATAACCCGACGGCAACAATTGCCAGCAGCCATTGTCCGTAAGCTTGACTACGCAGCGTGCTAAATACTTCGGCAGTTCCACCCGCTTGATCAGGGTTGAACTGGTAGGCCGCAATGATAAAGAAGCTGCCCACGATCACAAACACTATGCCACGAATCACTAAGCCGAAACGGCACACAGGGTAGGCCCACTGCTGTGTACGCTTAGGCATATCGAAGTTTTTATGAAATTTGGCTTTGTAGCCTTTAATCGCATGGGCGATGCCTGCGCCAATCATCACTAGGCCAACGGCACCCACTAGCCAACGGCCAAAAGGCTGCTGCATCAACCAGCCCGCCATGCCTTGCGAGCCGCCGCCGGAACCCCCAGAAGAGCCGCCAAATTGGAAGATCAGGCTTGCGGCAAAAAAGGCCAGCATCATATGGGTAACCGCACTCACCATTAAGCCTGCGCGGATAGCCAAGCCTTTGGCGCCGCTACCATGGTGTCCTCCTGACAAATAATGGCGTTGTGAAATATCCGTATACGGCGGGTCGCCAATACTGTGAGAGTGGCCTTCTCTTGTCTAGCTTAGGAGACATAGGTGGAAATGCGTAGTAGTTACTGCGAAGATTAAGCCAAAACTTTCAATGCCCAAACACCGACCAGCCGGTACGCTGCACAAACATTTCTAGCGCTTGAGTGCCTAACAGGCTGTTGCCGTAGGCGTCTAACCCCGGTGACCACACCGCTATTGAGCCGTGGCCTGGGGCGATGGCGAGAATGCCGCCACCTACGCCGCTTTTGCCAGGCAAGCCGACGCGAAAGGCGAATTCACCGGAGGCATCGTAGTGCCCGCACATCATCATTAATGAATTGATACGCCGCGCCCGCTGGGGCGCTACAACGCGAATGCCGCTGGGCTTATTAACGCCATCGGAGGCCAAGAACAGGCCAGCATGGGCGAGCTGCTGACAGCTCATGGCAATAGCGCATTGATGGAAATAGGTGCCCAGTACTTTGTCCACATCATGGCGAAGATGGCCAAACGCCTTCATAAAATGCGCCAGTGAGGCATTGCGGTCACGGTGGGCCATCTCTGAAGCCGCCACCACATGGTCGAAACAGATGCTGTCGTCATCGGCGATATAGCGCACAAAGCTGAGAAGCTCGCCCAGCGTTTCTTTGGGTTCATGGCCCATCATGATGGCATCGACCACCGCAATGGCTCCGGAATTTATGAACGGATTACGCGGTTTTCCGCTTTCGTGTTCGAGTTGAACGATGGAGTTGAAAGGGTCGCCTGAAGGTTCTCGGCCGACTTTTGTCCATAATGAATCGCCCATTTGACCAAGCGCGATGGTCAGCGTGAATACTTTCGAAATACTCTGAATCGAGAAAGGCGTTGTGGCACACCCAGCCGAGTAAACTCTGCCATCCACGGTGGCCAGTGAAATGGCAAACTGTTGAGGGTCAACATGGCCAAGCTCGGGGATATAGTCTGCGACCTTGCCGCGCTCTTCTGCTTGGGCCATGGCAGCCGCAATCTCATTGATCAAGTCTTGCATGGGCTAATCGTGTACCGTCAGTTGAGGCGGGGCATCACCCTAGCGGAAAAGTGTGGGGCTGTCTGCTATAGCAGTTAGCAAGATTCGGGTCGGTAATAACGCCTTAATCGCTTAGGCTACCCGTATAACTATTTGCCCAGCCCATTATGCGACGGCTAGAGAGAAGAAAAATGAATGATTATGCGCGTATCGAAAAGGCCATGGCCTATATGGTGGCCCATGCGGCGGAGCAGCCAAAGTTGGAAACCGTGTCTGCTCACGTTCATTTAAGCGCCTTTCATTTTCAACGAATTTTTTGTCGTTATGCGGGTATTAGCCCTAAGCGCTTTTTGCAGGCGCTGACGTTGGAGCGCGGCAAGCAACTGATGCAGTCGTCAACCTCATTGCTGGATATTGCTCATACGCTGGGACTAAGCGGTGGCTCGCGGCTTTACGATCACTTTGTGCAGTTAGAGGCTGTCACGCCTGGGGAGTATAAGCGCCAAGGTGAAGGCGTGGAGATTGCCTATGGGGTTCATGAAACGTCGCTAGGTAGTATGTTTGTGGCGGTAACGCCCCGAGGCATCTGCCGAATGGGCTTTGTCGATGCCACCCGTAGCGAAGATTTGCTGGTACGGCTTGCCAAAGAGTGGCCGCGCAGCACGTTTCAGCACACTCCTGAAGCCACCCGCTACGCGGTAGACGCGCTATTTTCCGAACCCGAAGAGGGCGCCGCCGCCTTGTCACTACATGTGACCGGCACCAACTTCCAAATCGCCGTATGGCGGGCATTGCTGACGATCCCCGAAGGCCAGCTGGCCAGTTACTCGCATATCGCCCAGGCGTTGGGCACGCCAAAATCTTCCCGAGCAGTGGGCAACGCGGTGGGTGCCAACCCGGTCGCGCTATGGATTCCCTGTCATCGGGTAATTCAGCAAAGCGGCGCACTCGGAGGTTACCGCTGGGGGTTGGAGAAAAAGCAGATGGTGCAAGCCTGGGAGTTAGCGCAATTGGATACTACTAAGAGTGAGGCGGGGTATATCTAAGCAAATATTTCTGAGCAGTGTAAGTTGCCCGTTTGATGCCATTGCACCCCTAAGCCCCTCCCGCTAAAGTCTCGCTCTTGTTCACCTGGGCGAGATCGCTTTATGGCCACACTGATGATTCAAGGCACCACCTCGGATGCGGGTAAAAGCACTGTGGTGGCTGCCCTTTGCCGCGTGCTGGCAAGGCGTGGAGTATCGGTCGCGCCATTTAAACCCCAGAACATGGCGCTGAATAGCGCCGTGACCGAGGACGGCGGCGAGATTGGCCGTTCCACGGCGTTACAGGCGCAAGCCTGCTATTTAGCGCCCCACAGTGATATGAACCCGGTACTGTTAAAGCCAGAAACCGATCGTGGCGCCCAGGTGATTTTACGTGGCAAAGTGCATGGCCATATGGATGCTCTGGATTATCACGCCTATAAACGCACCGCGAAAGAGAGCGTGATGGCGGCGTGGCAGGCGTTGGAAAACCGCTTTGACGTGATTGTTGCCGAAGGTGCGGGCAGCCCTGCTGAGATCAACCTACGCGAGGGCGATATCGCCAATATGGGCTTTGCCGAAGCGGCTGATTGCCCAGTGATACTGGTGGGGGATATTGACCGAGGTGGGGTATTCGCCCAATTGGTGGGTACGTTGGCGCTATTGAGCGCGAGCGAACAGGCGCGTACCAAAGGCTTTATTATCAACCGCTTTCGGGGTGATATAGCACTGCTAAATCCTGGGCTCGAGTGGCTGGAGGCGCGTACAGGGAAACCCGTATTCGGAACACTGCCTTATTTACAGGGGCTGCTGCTCGATGCCGAAGACAGCATTGGTTTAACCCACGCTGAAAAGGCTAGCCAGACGCTTAACGTGATCGTTCCGGCGCTGCCACGCATCAGTAACCACACTGACTTCGATCCTCTGCGGTTGCACCCACAGGTATCGCTGACCTTTGTGGGGCCCGACCAGCCGATACCCGCCGCCGATGTGATCATTCTGCCCGGTAGTAAAAGTACCGCGAGCGATTTGGCGTGGTTAAAGCAACAGGGTTGGGATAACGCCATTCAGCGCCACCTGCGCTACGGCGGCAAGGTGTTAGGTATTTGCGGTGGCTTTCAAATGTTGGGTGAATGGGTAGATGACCCTGACGGCCTGGAGGGAAAACCTGGAAAAGTAGCAGGATTAGGACTGCTTCCTCTTACCACCCGCATGGTGGCGGGAAAGCAACTGCGGAATGTGAGTGGTTTAACGGTGGCAGAGGGCGCTACCGTTACTGGCTATGAGATCCATAACGGCGTAAGCGAGGGGGCTGCGCTTAGTTCGCCGCTGTTTGATTTAAATGGACGCCCAGAAGGCGCCGTTAGCAAAGATGGCCAAATAATCGGTACTTACCTGCACGGGTTATTTGACCACCCGGAGGCCTGCCAAGCCCTACTAAAGCAGCTCGGCCTGATTAATGCTGATAAGAGTGACTATCAAGCTCACCGGGAGCGTGAGCTTGACCGTTTAGCCGATATGCTGGAAGCCCACATTGATATTGAGGCGGTTATTGCGTTGATTGATGTGGGCGCTTCGCCATCACAGTGATTTCAATACTGCTTCCTCCGTAGAGGCTAGGGGATTCGGTACAGGTGCGGGCAGGGTAGCGTCCAGGTTCAAAGTACTCCGCGTAAACAGTGTCCATGTCTTGGATAGCGTGTAGATCCGTGAGGTGGATATCCACCCGCAATATGTCCGCTAAGCTGCCGCCTTCCATTTCAAGCATGCGCGATAGTGCGCGCATCACAAGGCGGGTCTCTTCTTTAACGTCGCTTTTGACTGCGTGGCCGTTAGAGAGATCGTCAACGGTCAGTCCTGAAATAAACACATAGTGATCATCGACTACCATGTGGCTACCGGGGAAGCTTGGTGTGGGCATGGTAGGGTCATTCATAAAGGTGGGCATACTAGCTCCTTCTAAGTGATGTTCACGCTTACAGTTCTCTTCGACAGGTTGTTAACAGTAGTGTTCAGTATCAGTAAAAATGAATGGATCCCGCGGTGAGGCATGTCGCGCTGTCAAAACGGCGATAATTACTCTAGGCTTGCGGCTTTTTAGTCGGTGAGGATGATTTAAATGAAGGTCGTACACGTTAACGCAGAGGCCCAGCGCAACGCCTGTCTGGCGCGATTATGCGCTGAGGTTTACGGGCAACAGGCGGGTCTAACGCCGCTGGTCGTGTTTACCGGGACCTGTAATGTGTTATTCCCTCAACAAGCCGCGCGTCTGTTTGCCGCCGTTGATGGTCAGGGTAAGCCTCAAGCGCTGGCGCTACTAGTGCTGGACGAAGAGGGCGAGGGCATGACAGTGACCCACGCCTGCGCGCTTGGCCATGCAGATGCCCAGCAGCGTTTGATCAGCGAGCTTACCTTGAAGGCACCGCTGCGAGTTGACGTTGATACTGCCGAACAAGAGGCGTTCTATCAAAAAAGTGGCATTAAGCGCTGGTTTGGTGGAGCGGATGGAAAGCGCATCGGTTTAGGCGCACGCCACCCCGCCAAAAGCGTTGGCGAACTGGCGGCTACCCTGAGTTTAGATGAAGCGCTGATCCTGCGGCGTTTCAAACACGACCCGAAAGCATTTGATGAGGCTAAACAGGCTTTTTTGCAGGGCTTAAACGCTTTTCCGCAAACGCTTTAATAGCTCTCAGAAAACGCTGCATTTCAGTTCATGCAACCAGATTGCACGCTCTGGTCATATTTTTTTCGTTTCAGTTCGATAAGCTGGTCAGCTTGATTAGCTTATATAAAGGTGAGGCATTGATGGCACTACCGATTATGGATAACAGCCAACGTTACGGTGTGATTAGTCGCTTGTTGCACTGGGGTATGGCGCTACTGTTTGCTTGGCAGTTTACTAGCGCCACGGCGCGTTGGTTGTTTCCAGACACGCCCTTCGAAGAGTTCTTCTGGGGCACCCATTATCCGGTGGGTATTCTGCTGCTAACGTTTGTTGTATTGAGGGCGTTGTGGGCGTTGGTCAACGCGTCACGCCGCCCGCCACCGGTCAGCGTAATGGCAACGCTTGGCCATCTTGCGCTCTACGGCTTGATGATGGCGATTCCGACGATTGCGCTTATTCGCCAGTACGGTTCGGGCCGCTCACTTGAGGTGTTTGGCATTACGTTGATGCCAGGTTTTGAAGGTGAGGAAATCACCTGGATGACGGATCTGGGCGGCTTGCTCCACGGTGAGCTGGGCTGGACACTGTTAGCGCTGATCGTAGGGCACATCGTGATGGCCATTTTGCACCGCAGGCTAACCAATCACGACGTGCTAACGCGCATGGCCAGATAAAAAATGGCCGGATAAATAAATAGACTACTTCTTCGCTAGCTCGCGCATGGCGGTTTCCAGACCCTCCATGGTCATGGGGTACATGCGGTCATCGATGACCTCGCGGATCAGTTGGGTAGAGTAGGTGTACTCCCAGGCTCGGGTCGGCATCGGGTTAAGCCACGCCAGGCGGGGAAACGTACCGCATAGACGCTTAAGCCACACGCCGCCCGCTTCGTCGTTAAAGTGCTCTACACTACCGCCGGGGTGGGTGACCTCATAAGGCGACATAGCCGCGTCGCCGACAATCACTACCTGATAATCCGCGCCGTAAGTGTGCAGCACGTCCATGGTCGGGATGCGCTCGTTACCGCGGCGCAGGTTATTGCGCCACACCCCTTCGTACAGGCAGTTATGGAAGTAGTAATGCTCCAGATGCTTAAACTCTGAGCGGGCGGCAGAGAACAGCTCCTCGCAGACGCGAATATGGTCATCCATCGAGCCGCCCACATCCAAAAACAGCAGCACCTTCACCGTGTTATGGCGTTCTGGGCGCATCTGCACGTTGAGCAGTCCCGCATCTTTAGCGGTTTCTCGAATGGTGCTATCCACGTCGAACTCTTCAAGTGCCCCCTGACGGGCAAACTTACGCAGACGGCGCAGCGCCATTTTGATATTGCGCGTGCCTAATTCCAGTGAATCATCGTAATCACGAAAACGCCGCTCGTCCCATACCTTGGTGGCGCGGCGGTGGCGTGAGCCATCCTGGCCAATACGGATGCCTTCCGGGTTGTAGCCGTAGGCGCCAAACGGGCTGGTGCCGCCGGTGCCGATCCATTTATTGCCGCCCGCGTGGCGCTCTTTTTGCTCCTCTAGGCGCTTTTTAAACGTCTCAATGAGTTCTTCGAGGCCGCCCAGGGATTCAATCTTGGCTTTCTCTTCGTCAGTCAGCTGCTTCTCAAATTCCCGGCGTAGCCAGTCATCGGGAATCAGCGCCTCAATGGCGGCGTCCATGTCCTCCAGGCCTTTAAACCAGGCGGCGAAGGCACGATCAAAGCGGTCAAAGTGGCGCTCGTCTTTGACCATCACCGTGCGGGCCACTTGATAGAAAGCTTCCATGTCGGCGAACACCACACCGCGCTCCACCACGGCGTGTAGATCCAGCAGCTCGCGTAGCGACACCGGAACCCCAGCGCGCTTTAGTGTTTCGAATAGGCCGATAAACATGGCTTAGCGGCCTGTGCCTTTCTGGCGACGGATCATAAACGCCAGGCGCCCAAGCAGTTGGGTGTCCTGCTCATTTTTAATCAGTGCGCCGGCCATCGGCGGCAGTGCTTTGGCTGGGTCGCGGTTGTAGAGCGCTTCTTGGGCAATATCGTCAGCCATCAGTAGCTTGAGCCAATCGACTAGTTCAGACGTTGAGGGCCTTTTCTTTAATCCTGGCGCTTTACGTAGCTCGAAAAAGACTTCCAATGCCTCGCTGACCAATTTGGGGGCGATATTAGAAAAGTGTACATCGACAATCGCCTGCATGGTCTCGCGATCAGGGAACTCTATATAGTGGAAAAAACAGCGGCGCAGGAACGCGTCCGGCAGCTCTTTTTCGTTGTTTGAGGTGATGATGATTATCGGGCGCTGTTCGGCGCGGATGGTTTCACCGGTCTCGTAAACGTGGAACTCCATCCGATCCAGCTCTTGGAGCAGGTCGTTGGGGAATTCGATATCGGCCTTGTCGATCTCGTCGATCAGTAGCACCACCCGTTGATTGGCGGTAAAGGCTTCCCACAGCTTGCCGGGCTTGATGTAGTTGGCGACGTTCTCTACACCTTCAACGCCTAACTGGGAATCCCGCAGACGGCTGACAGCATCGTACTCGTATAACCCCTGGGCCGCCTTGGTGCTGGATTTGATATGCCAGGTAATCAACTGAGTATCGAGGGACTCAGCCAACTCTTCAGCCAGCAGGGTTTTGCCGGTGCCCGGCTCGCCTTTGATCAATAGCGGTCGCTCGAGCACCACGGCAGCATTTACCGCCTGTTTAAGCGCATCGGTTGCGATATAGGAAGAGGTGGATTCAAACGCCATGGGAGAGCCTCGGCTTGTCGAAAGCGGGTTTATAAATGGATAAACGGATTCAAACAAGTGTACGTGAGGGTAAACCCCAAGGCCAACTAGCTGATTAACAGATTGGCGCTTAGCCCTGCCAATTTGGCGGGACTATGCCTTGGCGCTGCATTTGCCGGTATACGGTTGGTCGCGAAACCCCCAACATGCGAGCCACGGCGCTAATGTTCCAATGCTGCTGCTTGAGCATTTCCAGCAAGGTGTGGTTGGTGCCGCTACTAGCGTCTGCAGTCAGGGGAGTTACCTGCCGCGTGATGCGTTGGCCTAAGCACTGCTCGGGTAAGTCATGAACGGTGATTTCGTCGCTTTCTGAAGTTGCCAGGGCGAAGGCCAGGGCATTCTTTAGCTGACGGATGTTGCCGGGCCAAGCGTAGGCGAGTAGGGCGCTGATGGCATCGGCGCGCAGGCGCATTGATCGATTGGATGCGCGCTCTTGGATAATGTCGTCAAACACACGGCGGATAA
This sequence comes from Halomonas sp. H2, assembly GCF_050215315.1. Taxonomy (GTDB): domain Bacteria; phylum Pseudomonadota; class Gammaproteobacteria; order Pseudomonadales; family Halomonadaceae; genus Vreelandella. Next base: position 2,282,862 of record NZ_CP189760.1, on the reverse strand, counting down.
CATAGAGCTTATCGGCGCGGTCGCGTAGCGCGGGAAGGTGCAGCTGGGCCCCGTTAAGGCGGTAATAGAGATCTTCGCGGAAATCGCCCTGCTCAATCATTGCATTGATATTACGGTGGGTGGCGGTAATCACCCGAATATCGATCTTCACAGGCGTATTGGCACCTAGCGGCATGACTTCCCGTTCTGCCAGCACGCGTAGCAAGCGCGTTTGCAGTGCCAGCGGCATATCGCCGATTTCATCTAAAAACAGTGTGCCGCCGTGGGCTTGGGGAATCAGCCCGGGCATGCCTTTGGCGCGCCCGCCAGTAAAGGCGCCGGGCTCGTAACCAAACAGCTCGCTTTCGATCAGCGCTTCGGGAATGGCGGCACAGTTTACCGCGATAAAGGGCTTCTTAGCACGGGTGCCGCTGTCATGCAGTGCACGGGCAACCACTTCTTTGCCGGTGCCGGTTTCACCGCTAATCAGCACATTGACGCTGGCTTCATTGCGCAACCGCTCAGCCAGCTTCTGCACTTTGCGCATGGCGGGGTCGTCGGCGCCTAAGCGTGCCAGTGGCGTCGGTAGGCTGGAAGGAAGCGATTGAGCTTGCAGGGCAGGGCGAGGGCGGCGCGGTTCAAGCAAACTAATAAAGTAAATCGTGTTGTCGACCCTGGCACGAAAAGCGCGCAACTGATCGTCGGTGGCGCTGTTGATGCTGAGAACATCGGTGATCTCACACTCGAACAGTTCTCCTAGTCTGGGGGTAGGGTCTAGCGACCAGAGCGGCCAGCGGCGCTGGTGTTCGGCAATCAATTCGCGACCCACTGCGTTGGCAGCAATCACCTGCCCGTTCTCTTCAATGGCGATGAGTCCGCGCCCGTTTACATGCACAAACTCTCGCGAGGTATCCAGCCGCACCATCAGACAGTCGCGGTAGCGCCGCAGAAAATAGGCGTCCTCAATCATGCGCGCGTAGAGCGTTACCAGCGAGAGGCTAAAATTTTGGCTCTCATGCTGGGTAGGTGATTGCAGTGCGGATATATCTAGCACTGCCATGACGTTGCCTTGCGGGTCGGCGATGGGGGCGGCAGTGCAGGTAAGCGAAATATGCGAGGCGTCGAAGTGCTCCTGACGATGGCAGATAATCGCCTGACGATCGTGTAGGCAAGTGCCTACTGCGCAGGTACCCGCGAAGCGTTCGTCCCAATCGGCACCGAGATAGAGCCCCGCTTTGCGCAGTTGCTGGTCTTGGTTGGGATCACCACGAAACTCAACGGTTATCCCGCGGTGGTCGGTGAGCAGCAGCACGTAGCCTAGTTGAGCAATTTGCTGATAAAGCTGGTCAACCCCGGCTCTTGCCACGTGCAGTAGTTCATCCACGGATTCCCGGTGCTCAATCAGGATTTGCTGGGGCACCACCCGGGCTGGGCGGGGCTGGGTGGGGTCGAGTTGGTACTCGTTTAGGCAGCGCAGCCAGGAGCGTCGAATAGTCGGCTGGGCTGGTAGCTGGGGCATTTCCAAGCCTTCGCCGAGCTGGAAAATATGCTCGATATGCTGGCGCTGGACGGATTGCAGCCGTGCAGGCAGGGGCGCTCGAGTGGGCATGGCGTGGTTCACCGTGGGGCTTGTTATTTTGTCCTTCCAGCCTATGCGCTCTGGCGTGGGTGTCAACGCAGCGCTACTAAGCCGTTAGTCCTGCGTTACACCTGTAACGTTGTTTACAACTAGATGTGACAGGTGTACGCCATTGTTCAATGGTTAATCGACAACTGCTTTTAAAATTTATTTATATTTTTCAATATATTATGGTTTTTATTAAGTAGTTGGCACGACAGGTGCTTAGGATTGGGTGTCTCACAAGAAATTCAACAATAACAAACGATGGAGTACCTGCTATGTCCGAGATACCGGCACAAACCCAGCACACCGCCACGGCCACTGTTCAAGGGTGGCTGAATGATTTTGATAAGGCGCTGCAAGCCCAGAATATTCAGGGTGTGCTCGCGCTGTTTAATGAAGAGTGCTACTGGCGCGACTTCCTTACCTTCACCTGGAATTTAAAAACCAGCGAGGGCCAAGATGATATCCAAACCATGCTCAATGCCACCCTGGAGAACGCACGGCCTTCGAACTGGCAGCTAGAGGGCGAAGCAACTCAAAATGGCAATATCGCCGAGGCATGGTTCACCTTTGAGACCGCTGTAGCCAAAGGTAAAGGCTACCTGCGGCTGAAAGAGGGTAAATGCTGGACGCTGCTAACCACAATGCAGTCACTGCAAGACTATCCTGAACCGCGTAATCATAACCGCCCCAAAGGGGCTGAGCACGGTGCCAATAAACAGCGTGAAACCTGGTTAGAGTCACGGGAGCGCGAAGAAACGGAGCTTGGCTACACACAACAACCCTACTGCGTGATTCTTGGCGGGGGGCAGGGCGGTATTGGTTTGGGTGCACGACTAAAGCAGATGGGCGTGCCGACTATTATTATCGAACGCAACGAGCGCGCGGGGGACTCATGGCGCAAGCGTTATAAATCGCTCTGCCTGCACGATCCGGTGTGGTACGACCACCTGCCCTATATTCCTTTCCCTGAAAACTGGCCGGTGTTTGCGCCCAAAGACAAAGTGGGTGATTGGCTGGAAATGTACACAAAGGTGATGGAGCTAAATTATTGGAGTTCTACTGAGTGTCAGAATGCGCGCTTCGACGAAGCCGCAGGCGAGTGGGTGGTGAACGTAACGCGCAACGGCGAAGCGATCACCTTGCGACCCAAGCAGTTGGTGATGGCCACCGGGATGTCGGGGATGCCTAATGTGCCGACCTTTCCAGGTGCGGAAAGCTTTGTAGGCGAGCAGCAGCACTCCAGCCAGCATCCAGGGCCGGATGCCTACCAAGATAAGAAGTGCGTTATTGTTGGCGCCAATAATTCGGCCCACGATATTGCCGCCGCGCTGTGGGAGCACGACGCCGATGTGACCATGCTGCAACGCTCATCCACCCATATCGTTAAGTCGGATTCGTTGATGGAGGAAGTGCTCGGGCCATTGTATTCGGAAGAAGCCGTTGCCGGCGGGGTTACCACTGAAAAAGCCGACCTGATTTTTGCCTCGATCCCCTACAAGGTGCTGCCGGACTTTCAGCGCCCGGCGTTTGAGGCAATCAAACAGCGCGACGCCGAGTTTTATCAAAAGCTGGAAGATGCGGGTTTTCTGCTCGACTTCGGTGACGATGACTCCGGGCTGTTTTTGAAGTATCTACGCCGGGGTTCGGGTTACTACATCGATGTGGGCGCCTGCGATCTGGTCGCCAGCGGCGATATCAAGTTACGCAGCGGCGTAGGCATTGAGTGCATCAACCCTCACTCCATCACCCTTACCGATGGCAGTGAGCTAGAGGCAGATTTGATCGTTTATGCCACCGGCTATGGCTCCATGAATGGCTGGGCGGCACGGCTTATCTCCCCAGAGGTCGCGGATAAGGTCGGCAAATGCTGGGGCTTAGGCTCCGATACCACCAAAGACCCCGGCCCGTGGGAGGGCGAGCTACGCAATATGTGGAAACCCACCCAGCAAGAGGCGCTGTGGTTCCACGGCGGCAACCTGCACCAGTCACGGCACTACTCACACTATTTGGCGCTGCAGTTAAAGGCCCGCATGGAGGGGCTGGAAACGCCTGTCTACGGTCTGCAGCCGGTTCACCATACGTCTTAACAGGAAGGGAAAGCCATATTGGTGATCCCTTCAAATCGCCTGTATCCGTAAATCTGAGGATTCCCAAGCGTAAACACATACACATGATGCTTTGTGATGCAAAGAGGCCTCAAAGTGCTCGATACTGGTGCACTTTGTTTGCTGCAGTGCGTAGGAGCTTGATGCTTGTTATGTGTATTTTTATTAAGTGTGTGATTTTTAACAATATTTAAAAAATTGGCATGCAGGTCGCAGTATGTATGGCAAAGGATGGGTGAATAGAGAGGCGCAATTAACCACTTGGCTTCTTTTCCTTCTTCATCCACGTTGCTACCGGCTGGTAGCAATAAACCGAGTGAGCTGGCGTGCTCCACCTGGGTCCCCTTCGGGGGGCTTTTTTTATGCCGGGATTTTATGAAGAGGCAAAACTAGCAGGGTGATTTTACTTATAACGATGTTTTACAGGATGTTTGGAAACGGTGTTCTAATACTATATACTGTATAGGTACGCCGGATGTCTGGTACCGCAATCCCAAGCGCAAGGAACATGCGCTGCATAGAGAGGATGACCCTGATGAGTAATATGAAACTGATTTCTGCTGCTGTTATCACTGCTGGTTTTGCGCTGGCAAGCCAGGCGGCGCTCGCTTATAACGCCGGTGACGTTTTCGTCCGTGGTGGCGTTGCCCAAACGGACACGGGTTCAGGTAATGGCAATCTGAATGGTGATTCACTGAACGTGCAGAGCGCTCGCGGCTTCACTTTCGGTGCTGGCTACCTGTTTACCGATAAGGTGGGCGTTGAGCTCAACAGCTCTGAAAAATTCGAGCATGATTTGAATACGGCTGCTTTAGGCGATGTGGGTAGCGTAGATCGTCTGCCTGTTAACCTATTAGTTAACTACTACCCGATGGGTGGCCTGGATTCCAAAGTTCAGCCTTATGTAGGTGCTGGTCTTAATTACACGCGTTTCTCAGGCGAGCCGACAGGTGTCAGCATTGATGAGAGCTACGGCGCGATTGGTCAAGTAGGTGTAGATCTGGCCGTGACTGACAACGTCATGCTTAATGGTTACGCAAGCTATGCCGATGTTAATGCAGACATCAATGGTGGTGCTGGTGGCGAAGTCGATATCGAGCCTGCGACGTTTGGTGGCGGTATCACTTACCGCTTCTAATTTCGCTTGATAGTCTGACGAAATTCAATGCCCGGCCATGTGCCGGGCATTGTTAGTTTCAGCGCTTGAAAAGCGGAGAGTCAGAGCACTAGGGCGTTAGATTAACGTAGCCGCTTTCTGTTACCGCCACATTGTCTTCTATGCGGATGCCGCCGCAGGAAGAGAGCTGGTCAATCAATGGCCAGTTAAGAGGCAAGGATGTGTTACGCAGCGGTTCTAGCAGCATATTGATAAAATACAGCCCGGGTTCAATAGTAACGACCATGCCTGGGCGCAGTGTACGTGTAAGCCGCAGGGCTGGGTGCTTTACTGGGGCAGGCGCTGGCGTACCGTCAGGGTTGCGCAATCCGGCCACATCGTGCACTTGTAAGCCCAAAGAGTGACCTAACCCATGTGGGCAGAAAGCCCTTGTCACGCCTTCGGCAACCGCTTGTTTAGCGGTGCCTTTAAATACATCATTTGCCACCAAAATTTCGCCCAGGTGATGATGCATTTGCTCGTGCAGCGCGAGGAAGCTAACCCCTGGGGCCACGCCTCTCACCAACTCTGCTTTTAAACCAATCATGGCGGTCACCAGTTCGCCAAACACAGCGGGTGCATCGGGGCCCGCGTAAGTGCGGGTAATATCGGCACAGTAGCCACGAAAACGACGGCCTGCATCGACTAGCAGGCTATAGCGCTGCTTGGGTGCGTGAAGGTCGTAATGCTGATAATGCAGCACGCCTGCATGCTCATTTAAGCCAATAATATTTTGGTAAGGCACGTTTGACTCGCGCTGACGGCTAGACCCTAAGTAGGCCAACTGGATATCCAGTTCACCGGAAGCGCCAATAAATGCGGCCTGAGCTGCCTGATGTCCTGCGATTGCTAAACGGTTGGCTTCACGGATGCAGGCGATCTCATAGGGCGTCTTGAATAGTCGCAGTTCATCAAGAGCCGTGACCAGTGCCTCTGGTTGTCGTGCCACGTTTGGCATCGGCTGGGTGCTAATGGCCAGTGACTCAATATCACCCATCATCGCAGTCTGGCCCGTTAAGGGCGGAGTGTTTTTGTCACTACAAAGGTGTATATCGAACGCCTCTACCCACGGCTCATCGGGTAGATGCGTGGGTAAATGCCAAAAATCCGCTGGCGCGTATAAATACAGCTGGGGACGCTTTTCAGGTTGGACAATCAGCCAGCTGTGCTGTACGTCGGCTAATCCGACCCAGTGCATAAAATGGCCATAGGTCTGAAAAGGGGGCGTATGATCGTCAGCAAAGTGCACGCTGGCATGACCGCTGTAAATCGCTAGGCTATCAAGCTTATGCTCAGCCAAAATGCTCGCATAAGCACGCTGTAGGTGTGCAATATGCTCAAGTTGCAAAGTAAATAAGGTGTTTGACATATAAGCTGTGCCTTCTCTTATGTAAGCTTTCTCAAGTACGCGTTCAGGCACGTGGCGGTGCGAGTTCGCTCCAGAATCCGTCTAGCTCAGCATGGCGATGGCTTTGATGGCGATAAAGGCGAAGCTCCATGGGCACATCCCAGCGGCTGTCGCCCGCTCTCACCAACGTGCCCTGAGCAAGCTCAGCGGCTACATTGCGCTCAGGCAACCAGCTCATACCGTAACCAAGCAGCACCAGCTCTTTTATCCCCGCGGCGTAAAGGTTTTCGCTTTGCGCCGTTAAATAGGTGCTCTGTGGCAGCCTGGCAAGATGCGCCTTAACGGCGGACCCAAGCAGTCCGCGCTTGGGGTAGGCAAGACAAGGGGCCGGTTGTTGGCGTGACCCTGGCAATAATGCGCAGGGAGCGCCCTTTGCAGTGAGTCCGGTTACCGGAATCAGCCTTTCATGGCCAATGACCCGGTAGGTACAGGCGCTGGTGTCGATATCCAGATCGCAGCGCCCGATCGGCCAATAGCAGATCGCCAAGTCGCACTCGGCACGTGCCAACGCTTGAAAATAGTCGCTAGCTTCCCAGCCGGTCGCCCGCAAGTAGGGCTGCACGCGCTCTTGCCAGCCTGTAGATGCCAGCCACTCGGGTAAAAAGTGCGGTAGTAGGCTTTGCGGCGCGGCGACCATAACCCGCCGCTGCTGGCCGGCACTGATTTCGCGCACACGATCACGGGTTAGCCGCACGCGCTCGGTCACCTGCTCGCACAAGGTTAAAAATTCCTCTCCTGCCGGAGTGAGCGAGAGCGGCAGCGTCTGACGATTAATCAGCGTCACGCCCATCTCCTCCTCAAGCAGTTTAATGCGTCGGGAGAAGGTGGGCTGTGTGACGTGTTGATCATCTGCTGCGCGAGAAAAGTGCCGGGTTCTGGCCAGGGCGATAAAATCTTCTAGCCAGCGAATTTCCATGCGCTACCTCTTAATGCAGGAATCAATAGCCGCCTCACAGGCGCCCCTCTTCAACAGCGTGGCACGCCACACGGGTTCCGTCATGCTGTGTTTGCAACACCGGAATCTCCTGTTTACAGCGTGCGTTGGCATATGGGCAGCGGCCATGAAACACGCAGCCGCTAGGCAAATTAACCGGCGTCGGAACTTCGCCGGTTAGCCGAATATGCTGGGGCCGATCATCCTTTAACCGCGGAATCGCCGAAAGCAGTGCTTGAGTATAAGGGTGGCGCGGCTTTTCAAACAGCGTGGCCGTGGTGGCAATTTCACATACCGTGCCTAAGTACATCACCGCCACACGGGTACCAAAGTGCTCGACTACCGCTAAGTCGTGGGTGATGAACAGATAAGTCAGGTTGCGCTCTTGCTGAGCTTCCATTAGCAGGTTGAGTACCTGGGCTTGAATGGATACGTCCAGCGCGGAAATAGGCTCGTCGGCAACGATAAATTCAGGGTCGACGGCCAGGGCGCGGGCAATCGCGATACGCTGGCGTTGACCGCCTGAGAACTCGTGGCCAAAGCGCTTGCCCCAGTCAGGGTCGATACCCACCGAGCGCATAACCTCGCCAACCTTGTCGAGAATCTGTTCTCGTTTCCAGCCAGGGTGGTGCAGGCGCAGCGGCTCTTCCAGGGTCTGCTGAATAGTCATGCGCGGATTGAGCGACGCATAAGGGTTCTGAAAAATCATCTGCATACGCTTGCGGTAAGGCAGCAACTGACGCGAGCTTAAGTTATCGATGCGCTTGCCGTCGTAGCGAATCTCACCTTCCGATGGAGTGAGTAGCCCCATAACGGTGCGCGCCACGGTAGATTTGCCGCAGCCAGACTCACCCACCACGCACAGCGCTTCACCGCGTTTGATGTCCAGGTTAACGCCATTAATCGCGTGGACATGCTCTTGATGGCGAACCAGTTTGCCGCCTTTGAAACGTAGCTGGTCGAGAAAATCCCCTGAGAGAGAGAAGCGCTTTTTCAGATCGCGGATCTGCAGCAGCGAATCAGCGCTCTCTTCGTTCTGACCATGCGCGAGGCTGGATAAGGGATTAGCCGCGAGGGTTTCGGCCTGCGCACTCATGAGCTTTCCTCCTTCAAACGGCGGTCTTCTAGCATCTCTGCCACCATATGACATGCCACTTGGCAGTTGCCGGATTCGACAAACTCGGGCACTTGCTGGGTACACGCAGGGCGCGGCTGACCATCGGCACGGTTAATAAAATCACAGCGTGGATGAAACGCGCAGCCGCTAGGCAAATTAGACAGCGACGGCATGCTGCCGCGAATCTGATTAAGCTTTTCGCCGGGTGTGGCCATCTGTGGCAGGGCGTTGATTAACCCTTGAGTATAGGGGTGCTGCGGGTCATTAATAATTTCCCGGGTTGGGCCTTGCTCTATTACTCGGCCGGCGTACATAACCAGCATGCGCTGGGTGACTTGGCTGACTACACCCAGGTCGTGGGTGATCAGAATTAGCCCCACGTTATGCTGCTCGCAGAGATCCAGCAGCAGCGCCATGATCTCGGCTTGAATGGTTACATCAAGCGCTGTAGTGGGCTCGTCGGCGATAATAATGTCGGGGTCGAGCAGCAGGGCAATGGCGATAATAATCCGCTGGCGCATACCGCCTGAAAGCTCGTGGGGATACTGGTCCAGACGCGTCTCCGGCGACGGAATTTGTACCTGGCGAAGTTTATCCAGGGCAATGGCGCGGGCCTCTTTGGAAGAGGTGCGCCGATGCGCTTTTAAGCACTCGACCATCTGATCGCCAATAGAAAGCACCGGGTTGAGCGTCATCATTGGATCTTGGAAGATCATCGAAACGCGATTGCCGCGTACTTTACGCAGGCCGCGCTCAGACATGCGGTTAAGCACCTGACCATCAAACGTTATCGTGCCGCCGGCGATAAAGCCCGGCTTGGCAATCAAGTTGAGCAGCGAGAACGCGGCAACCGACTTGCCTGCGCCGGACTCTCCGACAATACCCAAACGCTCACCGCGCTCAAGGCTGAAACAGATATCCCGCAGGGCGTGCACCTCTCCCTGGCGCAGCGCAAAACGGACATCGAGGTTGTTGACTTCAAGTAGTGCCATGGTGTCCTCAGCCTTTGTAGAGTCGTGGGTTCATGACATCACGTAGCCAATCGCCGAGTAGATTGATCGACAGCACCAGCACCACCAGCACCGCACCGGGAATCAACGTGATCCACCAGGAGCCTGACTGGATATAGTCAAAGCCTGATTTAATCAATGAGCCTAGCGACGGGTGCGTTTCCGGCATTCCCAGCCCCAAAAACGACAGCGCCGCTTCAGAGATAATCGCGTTGGCTATCTGTACCGTAGAGATAACAAAGATCGGTGACATGGTATTGGGTAGCACGTGGCGGAACATAATTCGCTTGCTGCGCAGCCCCATGACGCGGGCGGCATCCACGTACTCTTTGTTCTTCTCAGCCAATACCGAGGCGCGCACGGTACGCGCGTATTGCGGCCATTCGGCAAGACCAATGATTAAGATCAGCATCATCACCGCGTACTGGCTGTAGAAGGCACTGCCCATGGTGGCTTTGACCAGCGCACCCACCACGATAGCGACCATGAGGGTCGAGAACGACAGCTGAATATCGGCCAAGCGCATTAACAGAGTATCCACGCGGCCGCCCAGGTAACCCGCCATTAGGCCGAAAGTGACCCCAATCAGGGCCTGCAAAATCACCGCACCAAAGCCGATCAGCAGCGAGACGCGGGTGCCGTAGAGCACGATTGACCATAAGTCGCGGCCCTGAGCATCGGTGCCCAGCGCGAAGCGATCATCAGCGCCATCGATCCAGAAGGGCGGCAACTCGGATGACATGATGTCGATCTGGGAAAGGTCGTAAGGGTTGGTTGGTGCCAGCAGCGGGGAGGCAAAGGCGGCGATAACCATGCAGATAAACACGGCCAAGCAGAGCTGGGCGGTGTAGTCACGCTTGAAGCTGTACCACATATAAGAGGCGCGTAGGCGCGCCCAGCGGCTGGGAGACGCGCTCGCTGGTGAGGAGTTGGTTGGGGTGCTCATGCGGGCTTCCCAGTCAGTTTAACGGTGGGGTTCACCAGGCCGTAGATCAGATCTACGATCGTATTGGTGACCACAAAAATAACGCCGACAATCATTAGGTAGGTCACAATCAGGGGTATATCGGCACGATTGATCGCATCCAGGAACATTAGTCCCATGCCCGGCCATTGGAAGACGGTCTCGGTTAAGATGGTGTAGGCCACCATAGTACCGATCTGCACGCCACCCACGGTGATCACCGGTAGCATGGTGTTTTTAAGGGCGTGAACAAAATACACGCGGCGCATTGAGATGCCTTTGGCGCGAGCGTATTTAACGTATTCTGACTGCAGCACTTCCATCATTTCAGCGCGGATCAGGCGAATAAACAGCGGTAGCATAATAGAGGCCAGTGAGACGGCCGGTAGCACCAAATGCTGTAAGCCGTTCCAGGTGGCTAAGTTGGTATCCCATTCTCCAACCACATTGACTAAGTCATAACCTCGGCCAAAGGAGGGCATATTGCCTTGCGTCGAGAATAAATCATTCAACCAAGCACCCCAGCCGGTGCTTGCGGGGAATATGCTGACAGTAATGCCAATCGCAAAAATTTGAATCAGCACGATCGCGGTCAGGAACACCGGAATCGAAATGCCAATAATCGATACGCCCATAAACAGGCGAGAAATCGGTGACCGCGGCTTAATGGCGCTATATACCCCTATGGGAACTGAAAACAGCACAATAATCAGTGTCGCGGCAAATACCAGCTCTAAGGTGGCCGGTAAGTGGCGGGCAATAACTTCCAACGCCGGTTCGCGATAGAAGTAGGAGTAGCCAAAATCACCTTGCACGGCATTTTTGGCAAAGCGAACGTACTGCACTAGAAAAGAGTCATTAAGGCCTAAACGCTCGCGTATTTCAGCGCGCTCGCTTTCCGGCACCGACTGGCCGACCATCTGCTGTACGGGGTCACCCAGGTTATCCTGAATGGCGAAGGCCAGCACGCTGATGACAAACATCACCAAAATCGCGTGCATCAGCCGCTTGATTAAAAAGGCAATCATGGCGTACGCCACCTATATGAAAGGTTCAACAAAGGAGCAGGGGCATGCTATGCAGAGTTCTTCGAGGCTTGAACCGCTAACCAAAAGGCTTCGCCCCCTAAACATTTAGGGAGCGAAGCATCCTTGCGATCAACTATTTCACAGTTAACGCTTGTGCAGTTAACGCTTAGTCGTCGCTGCGGTTAATCACCAGGTCACCCAGGTAGGGGAAATCGATAGCGTTAACAACGGGCTCAATCTCGATGCCATCGGCGGCAGCGTAAGCAAGGTTCTGCCAGTGCAGCATAATGAAACCGACATCTTCGTAGAGCATCGCTTCAGCTTCACGCAGCATTTCGTTGCGTTTTTCCAGATCGGTTTCGCTATCCGCTGCGGTTACCAGTGCATCGATCTCTTCGTTGCAGTAGCTACCGTAGTTGTACTGACCAGCGCCAGACTCTTCATCGATGCAGAAGGAGAGGTACTGGAAGAAGTTGGCGGTATCTTCCGTATCCGCATGCCAACCAATCATCGCCATGTCCGATTCGCGGCTATCGTACTCAGGCCAGTACTGTGCCAGCGGCATGGCGCGCAGATCAACGTTAATATTGATTTGCGCCAGCATATTTGCCACGGCCTGAGCGATCTGGGCATCGTTCACGTAGCGGTTGTTGGGCGCAATCATTTCAACACTGAAGCCATCCTCATAGCCCGCTTCAGCCATCAACTCTTTAGCGCGTTCAATATCGTAACGCGGCACTAACTCGTTGTTGTAACCAGAGTAGCCTTCTGGGGAGAACTGGCCAGCTGGCGTCGCGAAACCGCGCATCAAACGATCAGCAATGCCTTCTTGATTAATCGCTAGATCAACCGCTTGGCGAACACGGGTATCCTGAAAGGCTTCAACGCGCTCTTCATTCATTTGGAAACCAATGATACGCGTGCCGTCAACTTCTACTAGATTGACGCCATCGGCTTCGCGTACACGGTCCAAATCGTTGGGCGGTACAGCATCGATAAAGTCAACGCCACCGGAGAGCAGAGCGGCAACCCGCGAGGCGTTCTCAGCGATCGGCGTCAGCACGATGTTGGAAACATTGCCTTCGCTTTCGGTATCCCAATAGTCTTCAAAACGTTCTAGATCAACCCGCACGCCCTGACGACGGTCGGTGACTACGAACGGGCCGGTGCCGGAAACGTTGCGCGAAGCAAAGGAGTTGCCCGCTTTAACGATTTCAGCTTTGTCGTTGCCGTCGTCGGTTTCACCGCCATAGAACTCGCTGTCCAACGGGAAGATGTAAGTAGCCAGGTTGAGTAGCAGCGGATAAGGCTCGCTGGTAACGATTTCAACGGTGTAGTCGTCAATTGCTTCGGCGCTGGCAACCAGTTCAAAAATAGCGCGGTAGTCGGGGCTCTCTTTCAGACGCTCAATGGTCCAAACCACGTCTTTAGCAGTGAACTCGTTACCAGAGTGAAAGGTAACGCCTTCACGCAGGGTCATGCGCGTGGTGGTTTCGTCTACTTGCTCCCATTCGGTGGCCAAGCGCGGCTCGAATTCAAAATCTTTTGTCCAGCGGATAAGCGGATCAAAAGCTAGGTGTGAGAAGCGCAGCATGCCGCCAGAGAGCTGCTCGTGGATATCGAGAGTTTCAGGGTCGGCGGAGTAGCCAATGCGGAGTGTTTCAGCGCTTGCGGTCATCGGCAGTAACGTCGTACCGGCAACCACTGCACCAATAACGGAAGCCAGAAGGGTCTTCTTGAGCGTCATAATCGTTCCCTTGGGTCATTGTTTATTGTTCGTTTTACCGTTGCTTTGCTGGTTTGAAGCACCAGCAAAGCTATGCTTCAAACCATGCAAGCGCCAGTAAAACAGGCACGGTCAAATCGTAGGGTATCTTTTCAACCTAAGTTGATAACCTAGAGTAACAACATAGAGAGTGCCTATCGGTACATACAATCGAAATAATGACAGGCATCATTCGTCTGCTAAATGACATGGCTAATAGCGGCGCAGTACTGGCTTTTGATTAGATAAAAGTAGCAGTCGTGTGGATGCGCAAAGATAGCCGGAGAAAACGTATGTGGAAAATAATCGGTATAGCAGCGCTGGCTTGGTGGCTGCCTACTCACGCTATGGCCACTGAACCAACCACCGAACCAACAACTGAAACGGACGCTGAAATTAGTGGCTCGCTGGACGGTGATTCACGCGAGTGGTTTATTTTAAGCCATGGTAGTGACTCCAATGCTTCGTTCGTTGAGTCAGGCGACGATATAAAAATTGATATTACAGGGTTTATTGACGATGGCGCATGGGAAACCCAGGAGTCGCTCTCTATTAGCCTGACCGTGCAAGCAGAGCAGTTAATAACTGCCGTGATTATTCACCCTATCGGCGCTTCAGTATCGCCGCCGCTGTATACCTCAGAGGGGGCAGAAGTGGCCGTAACGCTGACACACTATGAACGTGACCGCGGTCGGATTCATGTGGCAGGTAGAATCGAAGGGCAACTAGCACTGCAACTACAGCTAGAAGAGCCGCCCAGCCAAGAGGAGAGTATAGAAATCGGCGTTGAGTTTGATCTCGAAGCGCAAAAAATAGAGTTTTAAAAAGGCGACTAATAAAAACATCGGATAATGAGTTCTAGTTCCCGCGGCCAGCTTTCGCCGACCTCGGGGAATGTCCTAATAACGCTGATTAATCAAACTGCTTATGCAACCACGCATTAATCGTATTGGATTCATACATCCACTCTTCGCGCCCGTCGTCGTGGGTGATTTTCAAGCAGGGCACTTTGACTTTCCCGCCGCCTTCCAAGAGTGCCTGCTTATGGTCCGGGTCAAGCTGGGTATCGCGCAGCTCAATATTCAAACCCAGGCGCGCTATCTCTTTACGTACTTTGATACAAAACGGGCAGGAGCGAAATTGATACAGGGCAAGACGCTGACATGATTCGTCAATGCGGGCTTGCTCTTCGGGCGAGCGTTCGACTGACTTAGGCGTGGAGAGCTTTTCAGAAATTAGCATAAACGGGGCAAGTACCACGCGAAGGCCACGGAAAAAATAGCGAATTAAAATGCGCATCGAAAGACTCCTTTGCTGATGTATCGGCTTACACCAGCGTGACGAGTGGGAAGGAAGTGATAGTCACTATTCATAAACAGTGGCCGCATCCTGCAACAACTAAAAGGATTTGTCACTTGAAGGGCATTTTGCCAGCGATAATCTCGGTTTATAACGATGAGGTGATGAGCAAAGCGAGTCAGCATGCTAGGCTATTTGGCTATTTTTACGTCTTATTTTGGCGTTTTATTCAATTCGTTTATTCGCGATTGACGGGGCGAGAGCCATGCATCTGCATATTATTGGTATCTGCGGCACCTTTATGGGCAGCCTAGCGCTGCTGGCGCGCGAGTTGGGGCATCAAGTGAGTGGCTCCGATCAGCATGTTTATCCACCCATGAGTACCCAGCTTGTTGACGCAGGCATTACGCTGAAGGAGGGCTACCACGCTGACCATTTATCGCCTGTGCCTGATCTGGTGATAGTGGGTAACGCGATGTCGCGGGGCAATCAAGAGGTAGAGGCGCTGCTTAATAGTGGCGTGCCGTATACCTCAGGCGCGCAGTGGCTGGCCGAACACGTATTGCCGGGGCGGCGGGTTATTGCGGTAGCGGGTACCCATGGCAAGACGACCACCGCGAGCATGCTGGCGTGGCTGTTGGAGAGCGCTGGCCTATCGCCGGGCTTTTTGATTGGCGGCGTACCGCGTAATTTTGGCGTTTCGGCGCGCCTGGGCGATGCAAAGGCACCGTTTGTGGTGGAAGCCGACGAGTATGACACTGCCTTCTTCGATAAACGCTCTAAGTTTGTGCACTATCGTCCGCATATCGCGATACTTAATAACCTTGAGTTTGATCACGCGGATATTTTTGCTGATTTGGCTGCCATTGAGCGCCAGTTCCATCACTTAGTGCGCACCGTGCCCAGCCAGGGCCATTTATTAGTCGCGGATGAGCAGCCCGCCCTTGAGCGTGTGCTGGCCCTAGGCGCTTGGTCGCCGGTAGCGCACTTTGGCGGTCAGGCTACAAGTGAGTGGCAGTTCAAGCTTGAGCGCGACGACGCTAGTCGTTTTCAGGTGATCTATAGCGACGATAAGCAGGGCCAGGAAGAAGACGCTATCGTCGAGTGGCCGCTTACCGGCGAGTATAACGCGCGCAATGCTTTGGCGGCGTTGTCAGCTGCCTACTTGTGCGGGGTAGATTTAGCCCGTGGCTGTGCGGCGCTGGCGCGTTTTGAAACGCCCAGAAGGCGCCAGGAAGTGCGCGGTGAAATTAATGGTATTCAGGTGATTGATGACTTCGCTCATCATCCCACGGCGATTGCGGCAACGCTTAAAGGTTTGCGCGCGGCGACAACCAAAGGGCGCTTATTCGCGGTGATTGAGCCGCGCTCTAATACCATGCGCTTAGGCGCACTGCGCGAGCGCTTAATCGACAGCGTAGCGGATGCTGATAGCGTGTTCTGGTTTCAACCCGCTGAGCTGGATTGGTCAATGCAAGAGCTGGTGGCGGCCCAAGGTGCTCATGCGCAGCTTTATAGCGATATTGATACGCTAGTTGCTGCCGTGGTCACACAAGCGTCACCGCTCGACCGTATTGTCGTCATGTCCAACGGCGGTTTTGAGGGTGTCCATGAGCGTTTGCTTGCCGCCTTAACGGCCGCTCAAAAAAGCGCTGAAGAGGGGCAAGCGTGACCCAACCAACTGAAATTGTTTTCAAAAAGCCGATTACCGTCGCTCTCACCGGCGCGTCGGGGGCACAGTACGGGCTACGCCTGATCGATGTACTGGTCGCGGCGGGCCATGAAGTGTGGGTAATGATCTCAAAAGCCGCGCACATGGTAATCGCCACGGAAACGGATATTGTGTTGCCTGCACAGCCCCAGCGTTTAGCCCAGGCGTTAAGCGAGCGCAGTGGGGCGCAGCCGGGGCAAATTCGCTGCTTTGGCCGCGAAGACTGGATGGCGCCAGTCGCATCAGGTTCTGGTGCGCCCTCTGCCATGGTGGTGTGCCCGTGCTCCACCGGTACGCTTTCTGCTGTGGCCACCGGGGCCAGCAACAACTTGATTGAGCGGGCGGCCGATGTGGCGATTAAAGAGCGCCGAACGCTGGTGTTGGTGCCGCGTGAAAGCCCGCTATCGCCCATCCATCTTGAGCATATGCTGGCCTTGAGCCGCTTGGGAGTGGTTATTTTGCCTGCCGCTCCAGGTTTTTATCATGGCCCGAAAAGCATTGATGACCTGATTGATTTTATTGTGGCACGTATTCTTAACCAGTTAGGCATTGAGCATTCGCTGGTGCCTCGCTGGGGCGAAGTAGGCAGTACCGGCCACGTCTCATCAGCCAAGGATGAGTGAGCTATGATGTCGTGGGCCACGCTGTCGGTGTTTGTACCAACGTTTTTGTTTGTCTCGCTTACCCCCGGCATGTGCATGACGCTTGCTATGGTGCTGGGTATGACCCAGGGCGTTAAGCGTACGCTGTGGATGATGATTGGCGAGCTGATCGGCGTCGGCTTGGTAGCCGCAGCTGCCGGTGCCGGGGTGGCGGCACTGATGCTACGTCAACCAGCGCTATTCGTGCTGTTTAAATGGGTCGGCGGGGCTTATTTGGGCTATTTAGGCATCATGATGTGGCGTTCTCGGGGGCGCATGGCGATTCCCAGCGAGCTGGATGCTGGCCCACCCGCTAGCCCACTGCAACTCGCCATGCAAGGCTTTGTCACCGCAGTAGCAAACCCCAAAGGGTGGGCGTTCTTTATGGTGTTACTGCCCCCCTTTTTGGACGGTAATCGCCCGCTGGCAGGCCAGCTTAGCCTACTGATTGCGGTGATATTGACGATTGAATTTGCCAGCATGCTGGTCTACGCCACGGGCGGTAAAACGCTGCGCAATGTGCTCGGTAAGAGCGGCAATGTGCGCTTGCTCAACCGCATTGCGGGAACGCTGATGATTGGGGTCGGGCTTTGGTTGGCATTTGGTTAGCAACGCTTTCAATTGGTATTTAAACCGGCGGCAGCAGACCGACTCGGGCGCTGATCAGCACCAGCGACGCCACGCTAAGCAGTGGCCAATGGCAGGGGCGTAGGCTGGCGCGGGGCTGCTGCTGCCAGTGAAGCAGAGTAAGGGCGCAAACAACTAAACCTAATAGGGCGCCGCCCACTAAGTCGCTAAACCAGTGAACGCCCACCACCAGCCGCGACAGTGCCATTGGCAAAGTGACTGCCAGCGCCACCCAATAAGCCCAAAAACGTTTATGCCGGGGAAGCTCGGCGGCAATAAACGCTGCGGCTAGGCCGCATAGCACCACGGCCGTTGACGTATGGGCACTGGGGTAAGAGAACGACCCCATCAGGTAGTCCGGGGTATCCGGGCGCGGGCGTCCAAACACCCCTTTACCCGCGATGTTAAGCAGCGCCACTGCTATTAAGGCGCCTCCCCAGTGAAGTAGAACGTCCCAACGCTTACTCAACAGCAGCCACACTGCCCACGGCAGGGTTAAGGCGATAATGCCTAGGGTGTCGCCGATGCGCGCAAAACTATTACCCACTAGGTAAGTAACATCACTCTGAAAATAGGTAAATAAGTCCTGAACAAACAGATCCATTTCCAGTGGCCCGTGGTGGGCGATCACCAGTAACGTCCAGCCCGATAAACTGCCAAGTGCTATTACCAACAGTAGCAGCGAGGCCAGCGGAACATCGCCGGTTTGGCTCATGGCAAGCCATGGTCGGCGCAGCAGCGGCAAGCGACGAATACTACTGGCGATTATCCGGTAAAGCCTGCCGTGCCTAGTGGCTTGATGGCGTCCCCAGGAAAAAATTACCGCGAGTACGACCATAATCGCGACCAGTATAAGTAACGCCGCCTCCAGCCCCGGAGGAAGGTTTAAGTGGTGCTGCCAAGTTCGGCCCAGTAAATAACCGGGCAGTATATAAGCCGGCGCCCAGAGTGCCGCAGAGGTTATATTGGCCCAAATGAAAGTGCGTGGTGGCATACGCATCATGCCTGCCACCAGTGGAATAATCGGCCGTACGGGGCCTACAAAGCGGCCAATAAAAACCGACGACACGCCATAGCGCTCAAAGAAGCGTGCTCCTCGCCCCAGCCACTCGGGATGCTGAGAAAGCGGCCAGCGCTGTGTGACTTGCTCGCGATGTTTAAACCCCAGGGCGAAGCTGAGACCGTCACCAGCAATAGCTCCTAAAAAGGCCGCTCCGATTAACCAAGCCAAGGCAATATCCTGGTGGCCGGCTAGTGAGGCAGCCGTGGTGATCAGCACTACCCCGGGAACCAGTAAACCCACCAGAGCAAGCGATTCCACTAATGAAATCACCAGCACCAGGCAAAGTAATAACCCAGGCGATGGCGTTAATGAGTGAAGCGTATCGGCTAGCGGCACTGATTTCTCCGGCTAAGGCGGGGCGGGATTTGGCCGCGAGCAATTAAACACGAGTAAGAGCGAAGCTGCGGGCTTCAAGACGCTTTCTATAATTCTCGAAGTTCTCCGCGCGACTCGGTAGGCAGGCCGCGATACGCGCTTCAAGTTGGCCGGTTTCTACCAGCACACGTTGGGAGAGGGCGCGTTGTAACCGCTCACGCACCAACAGTGCGCCGCTTTCTGTGGTATCCGGTAAAACAAGCCAAAAGGTAGCGTTGCCCGCGCGCCCCAGCACATCGTGATCACGGCAGCGGCTATTCACTTCGCTGCACAGTACACTTAACAACGCCGTTTTTGCCCGATAGCCAAACTGCTCCTCCGCCATATCCAGCTGCGGTAAATGCAATACCAGTACCGCCAACTGCTGATTAAGCATCGTGGCACGCTGAAACTCGCTATGTAAGCGCTCTTTTAAGGTATCGATATGATAGGCGTTGCAGTCAGTATCGTTGGGGTCGGTGGCCCGCAGCAGCGCCCGACGGCGTGCGTGCTCCCAACGGGGTAGTGCAAGCAGCAGCGTTAAAGCAATATAACCAACAATAATTGCGGGTGGCGCGGCGGCTATGGATGGAAATAGCCACCACAGCGGTCCACCGGCAATGTTAATCAGTAGAGCGGCCCATAGCGGTAGCAGTAAAAAGGCGGCGGTAATCGGCAAGCCTAGCCAAATAGCCGATAACTGAGGGTTATAGTAGAAGCCACCGAGTACTACCGCGTAGCTACAGCCGAGCAGAATAGTGCGTGGTAGAAAGGTTTTAAGCCCTTGCCCGATATGCATTAACAGGGCCGACACGAGCAGTAAGGTTGTAAATGTGGGGATCAACAAGGCGCGATAGTTACCCATAGCATAAAGCCAAAGCGCGTAGCCTGCCATCAGTACAATACTGGCGCCGTAGGCTAGCGTCATCAACCGCCTGGAGATGTGATGTTCAATCATACCGTCTCCCGCTCACGCTCAGAGGGCAGTTTGCTCATCTCAAATACCGTTAACGCTGCCGGTTCGATATTAATTAATTCCAGGTGCTCGCTCATCGTGTTGCTGGGCAGTTCGCTTAGCAGCAGGTTGCGCCGCTGAGTTGCTTCTGTTTGCGAGCGTGAGAATATTAGCGTGACTAGCGTCGTACTGTTCAAGCGGTAGACGTTTTCAAAGTCATAGGTTAGCTCACACAGTTTTTGTGCCGTTGGCCAAAGCTGGTGGCGTTTTATATGCAGAATAAACACTTCTGCATGAACCCCTTCGCGTTCGCAGCGCGTTTGCTCTCGGGGAATATCGCGCAGCAGTTGTTCTCCGGCCCATAAATTAAGGCCTGGAATTAAACGAAGACGCTGGCGGATAGAACCATTGACATCAATGAGTTGTTGCGCCCGGGACAGGGCCAGTACTGCGAGCACCAGCAAAGAGCAGAGCAGAAGCATCAGTGCAGGGGCGTCCAGTTGAGGGGCCACCATCACTGCGCTAATCAACGCGGCACAAAGGTTAAAGGCGGCCACCCAGCTGGTTTGTGGCAACATCAGCATTGCCGCCCAGGCCCAGGTTAAAATACCGTGCCTCTCTGGGGCGGCCGCAATTAAGCACATCAAAAGCCCACCGGAGACGACTTGCCACGGCAACCCCCGAGAGCGGCGATGGCTGAAATCGAGCAGTAGTGCGGTAATAAATAGCCAACTGACCGAAAGCCACAGCGCTAGGGCAGCAGCGGGGGGGGTGGCCGGGGTCCAGAGCGCTAAGGCGACGGCGGCGGCTAAAAGATTGGCACGAAGTAGACGGATTTTGTACTTGCTTTGCATGGTGGCTTACTATTTGTCCTGAATCATCAGGTGTATCCGTGCAAGTGGGTGAGTGCAGCATGACAAACGTGCACGACACACATTAGCGTATTAATTATCCTCAGTATAACGTCGAAATGACGTAACATATGCACAAAGGTTAAATCGGCTACATTTAGCCAATTAAAGTTTAAAGCACCATGGTGCACGGAGACATTATGAGCGTTTCAACGCCGTTTCAAGACGAGGCCCATCAGTATTTATCTGCAGGTGATGTGCCCGCCTATATGCAGGCCGTGGGGCTGGCGGCGCGGCGCGCCGCCAGCGAACTTCGCCGGGCGGATACGGGAATGAAAAATCGTGCCTTACTCGCCATGGCGCAGCGCTTAGCCGAAGCGCGTGGGCGCATTCTAGACGCCAATGTAAAGGATTTACAGCATGGGCGTGAGAATGGTTTGGAAAGTGCTTTGCTGGACCGTTTGGCCCTGGATGATGCCCGCGTTGACGCCATGATTGAAGGGCTCCGCCAAGTAGCAAACTTGCCAGACCCGGTGGGCGAAATTAGCGATATGCACTATCGGCCGAGCGGCATACAGGTCGGTAAAATGCGTGTGCCACTAGGTGTGATAGGGATTATTTACGAGTCGCGACCCAACGTGACGATGGAAGCCGCTAGCTTATGTTTGAAATCCGGCAATGCGTGCATTCTTCGCGGTGGATCGGAAGCCAAGGAGTCAAATGCTGCCATCAGCGCCTGTATTCAAGCGGGACTCGCAGATATCGGCCTGCCCGCAGGCAGCGTACAGGTAGTCGCGACCACCGACCGAGCGGCGGTAGGCGAAATGATCAGCATGCCTGAGTATGTTGACGTCATTATTCCTCGCGGTGGCAAGTCGCTAATTGAACGTATTTCACGTGATGCCCGTGTGCCGGTGATTAAACACCTCGACGGCGTTTGTCATGTTTATATCGATACCACCGCCGACCCCGCCAAAGCGTTAGCGATTGCCGTGAATGCGAAAACGCATCGCTATGGCACCTGCAATACGATGGAAACGCTGCTCGTCGATGCGCCGATTGCTGATCTATTATTGCCGGAACTGGCTCGCGCCTATGTTGAACATGACGTTGAGCTGCGTGGCTGCCAGCGCACGCAGGCGCTGTTGCCGCAAGCGACCGCTGCGGATGAGCAGGATTGGCATGCCGAATATTTGGCCCCGGTGCTGGCGATTAAAGTGGTCGAAGGCATTGATGAAGCAATCGCCCATATTGAGCATTACGGCTCTCACCATACGGATGCGATTGTCACCCAGGATTACTCACTTGCACGGCGCTTTATGGCGGAAGTGGACTCCAGTTCGGTCATTGTTAATGCCTCAACACGCTTTGCTGACGGCTTTGAGTACGGTCTGGGTGCGGAAATTGGTATTTCAACCGACAAGCTTCACGCCCGGGGGCCAGTGGGGCTTGAGGGTCTGACCACACAAAAATACGTCGTTTTCGGTGACGGCCAGGTACGTGAATAGGGCGCGCATAGATTATGGGTATAAATAAGGTATTGGCATGAATCAAACGGCGCAGCGTATTGGCATGCTGGGCGGCACATTCGACCCCATTCATGTCGGGCATTTGCGTAGCGCAGTCGAGTTATTAGAAGTACTGTCGCTTGATCAACTGCACATGATACCCGCTCAGCAGCCGCCATTACGCGATAAGCCCCAGGTCTCGGCGCAGCAGCGCTTGGCGCTATTGAAAGCGGGTATCGGCGACACGCCCGGGCTAGTTGCCGATGGGCGTGAGCTACAACGAGCAGGGCCCTCTTATAGCGCTGACACGCTTGCCGAGCTGCGCGCCGAGTACGGTGGGCAGGCACGGCTGGTAATGATTATTGGCTATGATGCCTTTTTGCGTCTCGCTGAGTGGTATCAGCCAGAGCGTCTGTTCGAGCTTGCCCACCTAGTGGTGATTGCGAGACCCGGCTACAGCGAACCATTGCCGGCAATCTTAACGGAACTGGTGGAGCATCGTAGAGTCGATAGCGTAGAGACATTAATGCAGCGCCCCGGTGGGGGCTATTTGCCGTTGGAGCTGCCCTCGTTAATGGCAATTTCTGCGACCTATATTCGCGAGTGCTTAGCACGCCACAAGAGCGTACGTTATTTGCTGCCCGCCAGCGTTGAACAGGTCATTGAGCACGACGGACTTTATCGGCAGCGCGAATAGCGCTGGCAGTCACCAAAGAAGCCGTTACAATGGCCGGCTTTATTGATTGATTACCCAATGAGGTTGTCTTTAGGAGTCATGCACATCGATACATTGAAAAACCTAGCGGTTGGCGCGTTAGAAGACCTGAAAGCACGCGACATTACCCAGCTGGATGTCGCTACATTAACCGAGGTTACTGACCTCATGCTGATTGCCAGCGGTACGTCGACACGCCATGTCGCTGCTCTGGCACAAAACGTAGTGGAAAAGGCCAAAGCTGCAGGCTTAGGGCCGTTGGGCGTTGAGGGTGGCGATAATGCCGATTGGGTGCTGGTCGACCTAGGCGACGTTGTGGTTCACGTGATGATGCCCGAGGCACGCACCTTATATGATTTAGAGCGGCTATGGGCCGATCTACCTACTGATTCTGGCGCTATCTCTGAGGCGCTCAATGAAACACTCGAACACTTCCATGAGCGAGCCGGCATGTCATGAGGATTCGGCTGTTAGCGGTGGGAAGCAAAATGCCTGCCTGGGTAGAAGAGGGCGTTGAGACTTACCGCAAGCGGCTCCCCAGAGATTTTAATCTCGAGATAGAAGAAGTCGCGCTCGGCCAGCGTGGCAAAAATGCTGACATCGCGAAAGCGCGCGCTCAAGAAGCCCAGAGAATTCGCGATAAACTGCGAGGCGACGAATATGTTGTCGCGTTGGAAGTGAAGGGCAAGCCGTGGACGACCGAGCAACTGGCGCAAGAGGTGGATGCCTGGCGCATGTCAGGACGCGATATCGTGCTGCTGGTGGGCGGGCCGGATGGGCTTGAACCTTCTCTCTCCGCCAGGGCTGAAAAGACCTGGTCAATTTCCCCGCTTACGCTACCTCACCCCTTGGTGCGAATTATGCTGGCCGAACAGCTGTACCGTGCCTGGACGCTACTGGTAGGTCACCCTTATCACCGCTGACGGTTAACCGGTGAGCAATCACTGTTAATGGCCTGCTGCGCCTTTTATTTGATTTGAGAGTCATCGTTGCCATGCTCAAGCGCCCCAACACGCTAAAAAACTCTGAGCAAGAACTGCGTATTTTTCGTGTTAGAGCGCTGCTCGCCGTTTTAGTCGTACTGACGCTGGCAAGCCTTATTATGGGGCGCTTGGTGTATTTGCAGATCGTTCAGCACGATATGTACAGCACGCGTTCCGAAAATAACCGGGTGCGCGTTGAGCCCCTCCCGCCGAACCGCGGGCTCATTTATGACCGTAATGGCGTGCTGCTGGCTGAAAATCGCCCGACCTACAATCTGACGTTGGTTCGCGAACGTGTCGATGATCTCGATGAAACCCTGGCGCTGTTGGTAGAGCTATTAGCGTTGCCTGAAGAAGAGATTGAAGCGTTCAACGTGCGCTCCCGCCAGCGTCAACGTCCTTTCCAGCCTGCGTTACTTACCAGTGACTTAAGCGAAGATCAAATCGCTCGCTTGGCGGTTAATCGCCACCGCTTGCCAGGCGTTGAGATAGAAGCTCAGCCGCTGCGATATTATCCCGATGCAGACATCATGGCCCACGCACTGGGTTATGTTGGCCGTATTAACGCTGAAGAGATGGAAACGCTGGATTCGGGTCGCTACGCGGGAACCCACTTTATCGGTAAAACCGGGATCGAGCGCTTTTACGAAGAGGAGCTGCACGGTCAGGCGGGTTTTCGCAAAGTAGAAACCAACGCCCGCGGTCGCGTCTTGCGCGAGCTTGGGCGCACTGACCCGGTGCCGGGTGAGAACCTAACCCTGACGCTGGATAAGTCGCTTCAGATGTTGGCTTACGAGCTACTGGATGGTCGTCGCGGCTCTATCGTGGCTATCGCGCCGGCAACCGGCGAGATTCTCGCTATGGCGTCGGCCCCCGGCTTTGACAGTAACCAGTTTGTCACTGGTATTGACGTTGCATCTTATCGCGGCTTGCAGGAGAACCTTGACCTACCGCTGTTTAACCGCGCCATTCGCGGTCACTACCCGCCGGGGTCTACGATCAAGCCTTTTCTAGCCTTAGCGGGGTTGGTGAAAGGGGTGATTACACCTGATAGCACGATTAGCGATCCGGGTTACTACCAACTGCCTAATGACTCCCGTCGCTACCGTAACTGGCTGCGTTGGGGGCACGGACGTGTCAATATGGAGCGCTCTTTAGCTGTCTCAAATAATACCTACTACTACACGCTGGCGCATGATTTAGGTATCGATAATTTGCATGAGCAAATGAGTAATTTTGGGTTTGGCCAGCGCGTTGCCCATGACGTTCAGGGTGAGAGCGGGGCGTTAATGCCATCGCGCGATTGGAAGCGCGGGCGTTTTAACCAGCCTTGGTACCCTGGCGAAACTCTCTCGGTGGGCATTGGGCAGGGTTATTGGCAGGTAACGCCTATGCAGCTCGCCAGTGCCACAGCGACATTGGCCAACCGCGGCGATTGGGTGAAACCCAGATTAGCCCGCCAGATTGGCGATGCTCCCGTTGCGCGAGACCTGCCGGATACCCTGGATGATATTCAGCTAGCCAACGATGGCTGGTGGGATCGCGTATTTAGCGGTATGGAAAAAGTGATTAGCGGCACTGAAGGTACGGCCCGCCGAACCGGCGTGGGCCTTGAGTATCGCATGGGCGGCAAATCAGGCACCGCCCAGGTATTCTCGTTAGGTCAGGATCAACGTTATAACGCTGACGAGCTTGCGGAACGCCTGCGTGACCACGCGCTATTTGTGGCCTTTGCCCCGCTGGACGATCCGCAGATTGCCGTGTCCGTGATTGTAGAGAACGCTGGCGGCGGCAGTACTCACGCAGCCCACTTGGCGCGCGCAATGACCGATGCCTGGCTGCTGAAAGACGATGCGCCTGATGCAGAAGAAGTGCGCGAAGTGTTAGAGGAAGATGATGCCAATGTGGAGGGCAACTAAGCTATGCCTTGGCATTATATAGCCCGTTCGATGCGTGGTCATCCAGTGCGGCCACCGGAGAGTGGCATCCCGCGGCGCAAAAGTATTTGGGAGCGGATCCATATTGACCCATGGCTACTGGGCATGCTGTTGGTACTTATGGGGGGCGGTTTAGTCGTTCTTTATAGCGCTTCCGGGCAGTCCATGGATGCGGTGATTGCGCAAAGCTTACGTTTTTGTGTGGCGCTAGTGGGCATGGCCATTATTGCTCAATTTTCTCCAACCACCTTTTTACGTTTTGCGCCACTGGCTTATGGCTTCGGTGTGGCTATGTTGATAGCCGTTGAGGTGGTGGGTGATGTAGGCATGGGGGCTAAGCGCTGGCTTGAGATTCCGGGGGTGATTCGTTTTCAGCCCTCGGAAATGATGAAACTGGCGGCACCATTGATGGTTGCAGCTTATCTTAATCGCTGTGAACTACCGCCGCGGCTACGCGATATAGCGGTATGCGCGGTCATCATCGGCGCGCCGGTCGTGCTAACGGCGATCCAGCCTGATTTGGGCACTTCGCTGCTAGTGGCGAGTGCTGCGGTGATTGTGGTGCTGTTAGCGGGTTTGTCCTGGCGGTTAATAGGATTTATTGCCGCGCTGGGGGCGGCGTGTGTTCCGGTATTATGGATGAACATGCATAACTATCAGCGCCAGCGCGTATTGACGTTTTTAAATCCGGATAGCGACCCGTTAGGCTCTGGGTGGAATATTATTCAATCGACTACGGCCATAGGTAGTGGCGGACTATGGGGTAAAGGCTGGCTTCAGGGGACTCAGTCCCAGTTGGAGTTTTTGCCTGAGCGGCACACGGATTTCATTATTGCCGTGCTAGGTGAAGAGTTCGGGCTGGTGGGCATGTTGGTGCTGCTGTGTCTGTATCTATTAATCGTCAGCCGTGGTTTGTGGATGGCAAGTGCCGCTCAAGATACCTTTGGTCGTTTAGTGGCGGGCAGTATTATTCTGACGTTTTTTATCTATGTCTTCGTCAACATGGGTATGGTAAGCGGCATCCTGCCCGTCGTTGGCGTACCGCTGCCGTTAGTCAGCTTCGGCGGCACCTCAAGCGTGACCTTGTTAGCGGGTTTCGGTATTCTCATGTCAATACATGCCCACCGACGGCTGCTGTCGCGCTAAGAGGCCAACCTACCGTCCGCGCGCGAACTGCTTACGATGTAGACCTCAGTTACCAATGGTTTGGAATAGATAGTTCGGGAGTGGAGAGTTAATGAACAGGGTCAAAGGAAAGACGAGCAGTTATTTATTGGTAGCCTTGATGTGCTGGTCAGCGCCCGTGGTGTTTGCCGATGAGCCTTCACAAGTCTCTCAGCAAGATACTACTGCTTACCAGGGTTTTGCCCCGCAGCAGAATGCTGATAGCCAAGCGCTGATGAATGAGTTGGTTGAGCAGGGGCTGCCGCAGGGGTGGCTAGAAGAGTCGTTGGGCCAGGCAACTTATACGCAAAGCGTATTGGACGCCATGGAAGGTGCCGCTGAGCGGCGCCTCAAATGGTATGAGTATCGCGCTATTTTTCTGACCCCGCAGCGTATTGAAGAAGGCGTTGCGTTTATCGAAGCCCACGCCGATGCATTAGCGCGGGCCGAAAGCGCTTACGGAGTGCCCGCCGAGGTTATTACCGCGATTATTGGTGTTGAAACTTATTATGGTCGGCATAAAGGCCAGCACCGTGTATTGGACTCCCTGGCCACGTTGGCATTTCATCACCCGGCAAGGGGCGATTTTTTTCGTGGTGAGCTCGCGGCATTTTTACGCATAGCCTATGAGCAGCAGGTTGATCCTACTGAGCTGCGCGGCTCTTATGCGGGCGCCATGGGCTATCCACAGTTTATTCCTACTAGTTATCAAGCCTATGCAGTGGATTTCGATGATGATGGGCGGCGTGACCTATGGGAGAATCCAGTCGATGCTATCGGCAGCGTGGCAAACTATTTTGCTGAGCACGGTTGGAAGCCAGGTGGCGACATTTACCATCAGGCCGATGGCCCTGACGTGCTGCCCGTAGCGCTACTAGACGAGCTGTCGTTCAATCAAACGTCGTCACCCACGGTAAGCATCGCTCAGCTTGCCGCGCATGGGCTAGAACCCAGCGAGCCGCTAGATGACGCGTTAGCGGTAGTGCCGTTAGCGCTTGAGTTTGCCGATGGTGAAACGCGCTATCGGTTTGGCGAATTCAACTTTTATGTCATTACTCGCTACAACCATAGCCACCTTTATGGTATGGCCGTCGCCGAGCTATCGGAAGCGATTGCCGAGCTGGAAAATGAGTCGCACGAGGACGAGGCATGAATATTTGCTTGCTAAAGCCCCGATTTGCCAAGACCTCTATATCGACTGTCCAGCGTGCAGGAGGGGTGCTTGCTGTATTGGTGTTGGTCAGTGGCTGTGCCAGCAACGACACACAGCGGGTTGACGCGCCTGGCAAGGACCAGCAAACGACCACTAATCAAGCGGCTGCGCCAGCCTCAACGGCTGCCGGCACCAGCGGCGGCCGCTATGCCATGAGCGGTGATGCCTACCCCCTTGAGCCGCCGGATGTAACCAAGGTGCCTGACGCTGAGCCGCGCATAGAGCAGCCTTCACGTGCGGGTAACCGGTCTAACTATGAAGTGTGGGGCAAAACCTACCATGTACTGCCCGATGCAACGGGTTATGAGAAGCGTGGTACGGCATCCTGGTATGGTGAGAAATTCCATGGTTACGCGACGTCTAATGGTGAAATCTACGACATGTATAAAATGTCGGCGGCCCACCGTTCGCTGCCACTGCCCACCTTTGCGCGGGTCACCAGTCTAGATAGCGGTCAATCGGTGATTGTGCGCGTCAATGATCGCGGGCCTTTCCATAGTGATCGTGAGATAGATCTCTCTTATGCGGCGGCGGCGCGGCTAGGGTTTCTCGACCACGGTACCGGTTCCGTGAAAGTCGAGGCGATTAATCCTCAGCAGTGGCTAGCCGAGCGTGGCAGAGGTGGCAGCGCATCTACTCAGCCAGGGGTGTCAGAAGCACCACGTGTTGCTGCAAGCGCTGCGCCTGCTGTTGCACGTCAAGCAGCGCCTACAGCGCAGTCACAAGCCCAGCCATCAGCCGCTGAGCTTCAGAACCAGCCAAATCAAAACGAAGCTGGCAACACGGTTTATCTCCAAATAGCTGCTTTAGGTAACCCAGCAGGCGCGCAGCAGTTACAGCAGCGCTTGCAGGGTGAGCAGCCCCATTCCGTACGTATTGTGAACGATGCCGACGTGTATCGTGTTCAAGTTGGGCCCATTAAGCCAGGGCAAGAAACCCAGGCGCGTGAAACACTGCGCCAAGCAGGGTTCCCCCAGGTCTTTGTTGTGCGATAATTCGCACCCTGTTTATTTCTTGTGGCGTGCCCAGCACGCCGCCGTGTTTTACACATTAGCTTTGTAAGTAAGCTTTCAAGTAAGCGAGACTGACGTTATGAACGTGTTTACATCCATTGGTCGCTCTGCGCGCCTGTGCCTTTTTGCTGCCATGGCGACAGTGGCGGTGCCTGTTTCAGCTCAGGTGATTCCGCAGCCGCAAACTATTATCCCTTCCGCCCCTCAGTTAGCGGCAAGTTCGTGGATACTCATGGATGCCAATAGTGGTCGTATATTGGCGGAGCATAACTCAGACGAGCGCCTGCCGCCGGCGAGCCTGACTAAGCTAATGACCGCCTACCTGGTTGAGCGTGAGTTAGATCGCGGCACAATTAATATGTCCGATATGGTCAACATTAGCGAGAATGCTTGGCGTACCGGCGGCTCGAAAATGTTTATCGAGGTGGGCGACCAAGTCTCAGTAGATGACCTGCTGCACGGCATCATCATTGTATCGGGTAATGACGCTAGTGTTGCCATGGCAGAGCACTTGGCCGGTGGTGAAACGCCCTTTGCGGATCTCATGAATCAGCACGCCACTCGGTTGGGCATGGATAACACCAACTTCCAGAACGCCACCGGTTTGCCAGGAGAGAATCACTACTCGACTGCCCACGATATGGCGCGTTTATCACAGCACATCATTAATGATTATCCAGAACACTACGAAATTTACTCCCATCGCACTTTTTCTTATGGCGGTATTGATCAGCCCAACCGCAACCGTTTGCTATGGCGTGATCCTTCAGTTGACGGTCTAAAAACCGGTTGGACTACGGAGGCGGGTTTCTGCCTTGTGTCATCGGCCAAGCGCGAAGATATGCGCTTGATTTCCGTTGTGATGGGTACCACATCTGATGAAGCCCGCGCTCAGGAAACGCAAAAACTGCTTAGCTATGGTTTCCGCTTTTTCGAAACGATGAAGCTCTACGAGCGTGGCGCTGTGCTGGCAACACCTCGTGTTTGGAGTGGCGATATCAATGAGCTGCGGGTCGGTGTTGACGAAGAAGTGTATATGACCCTGCCTCGCAACCGTAATGAAGAGCTGCAAGCGCGCCTTAACATAGATCCAGACCTGCAGGCGCCGGTTGCTATTGGTGACGAGGTCGGCACCTTAGAAGTCCGCTTGGGCGATGAGGTCGTCGGTGAACGTCGCTTAGTAGCATTGGAAAATGTCGAGGAGGGCGGCCTCTTCAAGCGTCTGTTTGACCAAGTGCAGCGCTTCTTTAGCAGTCTAATTAGTAAGTTTACCGACTAAATCGTGTGGTCTTGGGCCATTGATTTTGTATCCGCAACGATAGGTTTGCTATGAAAAAAAATGCTCCGCAGGGGTTGCGCGATTTGCGCCAACCGGCGGCTCAAGAGCCGCCAAAAATCACTTTTCCTTGCGATTATTCGTTAAAAGTCGTCGGCGATGCTGCCGAAGACTTTCCCGCCTGCGTATGCCAGATCATTGTGCGCCATGCGCCTGACTTCGACGCCACGAATATGCAGGTAGTTGACAGCCGCAACGGTCGTTTTCAGTCGGTACGTGTGATGATTAGAGCGACCAGCGAGCAGCATATTAGGGAGCTGTTTGAAGACCTCAAAGCGACCGGCCGTGTGCATATGGTGGTGTAAGCGTGGACGACGCCAAGCCGATTGAGTTCTACCACTTGGGCCGCCAAGCGTATCACCCCGTTTGGGAAGCGATGCGCGCGCTAACTGATACCCGCGATGCCCACACGCCTGATCAATTTTGGTTAGTCGAGCACGACCCAGTGTTTACCCAAGGGCAAGCAGGCAAGCCAGAGCATTTACTACTGCCTGGCGATATTCCGGTAGTGCATACCGATCGCGGTGGCCAAGTGACTTACCATGGGCCAGGACAGGTAGTGCTCTACCCACTGTTGGATGTTAGGCGCGGCAAAATTGGTGTGCGGGATCTGGTCACAGCGTTAGAAAATGCGGTAATTGAGGTATTGGGCGGCTATGGCGTAAGCGCTAGAGCGCGGCCTGATGCGCCCGGCGTCTATGTGCCGACGCATGCGGGTGAGGCGAAGATTGCCTCGTTAGGCTTACGGATTCGGCGCGGTGCTAGTTTTCACGGTGTGGCGTTGAATGTTGACGGCGATTTGACGCCCTTTCTACGCATTAATCCATGTGGCTATGCGGGTATGCCGATGGCAAAACTGTCCGACTTTGTTGAGCTGCCAAGTGATCACCGAGTAGGTGAGCAGCTAGCCAAGGCTCTCGCTATGCAGTTGAACCGCCAACTAGTCTGTATTGACCGTTCGCCGCTATCTACCTAGCTCCGTACTATTATTTAGCTCGCCCTGATAAAGCACACCGCTACCTAGATTGAGCAAGCTTAATCTAGGTAGCGGTGTGGGTCTTGGCGATATGCTTGATGGTGTGCTGGGGCTAGCCGACGTTTAACGTTGGAATACGGCTGGGGTCCGCTTGCTGCTCTTGACCAGGAATAGCGGCCGGTGAGGCTAAGCCTAGGTTGTTCTTCTCGAAAACACGGTCGGCACGATAGCTAGAGCGCACTAGCGGGCCAGAAGGCACTTCCATAAAGCCTTTTTCCAGACCGATCACGCGGTAGCGATCAAACTCTTCAGGCGTTACCCAACGCTCTACTGCCAAGTGATTTTTGGTCGGGCGCAGGTATTGGCCCAGCGTAACGATATCCACACCGATTTCGCGAAGATCGTCAAAGGTCTGCAAAATCTCTTCGTCGGTTTCACCTAAGCCGAGCATTAGGCTGGTTTTGGTGATGATATCAGGACGGTAGCGCTTGGCGTGGGCAAGCACATCGAGTGTTTTTCGGTAGCCTGCGCGCCGGTCGCGCACTCGCCCGGTGAGTCGTTCAACGGTTTCTACATTCTGGGCAAATACCTGCAGGCCAGAGTCAACGACGCGTTCAATAGCGCTTAGCTCACCGTCAAAGTCGGGCGTTAAAGCCTCGACCACTACCTCCGGTGTGCGTGCTTTAATCGCCTGAATACAGTTGGCGTAATGCGTTGCGCCACCATCGTCAAGATCATCGCGGTCGACCGAGGTGAGCACGATGTAACGCAGACCCATTAACTCCACTGACTTAGCGGTGTTTTCAGGCTCTTCGTGGTCTAGCCAACCTTGAGGGTTGCCGGTATCGACGGCGCAGAATCGACAGGCGCGGGTACAAACTGAGCCCATTAACATAATGGTAGCCGTGCCATTGCTCCAGCACTCGCCCATATTGGGGCAGTGGGATTCAGCGCAAACGGTGCTTAATCGGTGGGTAGCAACATTTTTCTTGACCGCTTCAAAGCGCTCCCCCCCAGGGATTTGTGCTCGCAGCCACTTGGGCTTGCGTTCAAGAGAAGGAGCCTCTGCCTGCGCTTTGCGCTCCTTCATGCCATCCTTGATCACCGTCATGCCATGTTCGTTACGGTATTTTTCACCGCTAGACACGCGCTTAGAGGGGGTATTGCTCATAGTGACAGAGCCTCTCTTCTGTGCGGTAGGCCGAAGGTATGAGTGGGTATAAAACTCTTCCAGGGCCTGACAATTGATAGCTAACTAATTCGTGGTTAATCAACACATGGTTAATCAATACGTGGTTAGTTAATGCAAGGTTCGCTCGATATTTTATCGCGCTAATAGCCGCTAATGTAACATATCCCGCTGTTAACAGGACACCAAAGCCGCTATGGAGAGAGCATCGGTAAGCAGGCGACACCGTGACTAGGCAGCGGGCTGGAGGGCGCTTGAAAATGGCGGCGATAGTCGGATAAATGTTCGCGAATAAAGCTTAAAAACAGCTCAGCAACTGGTGTGGGGAATCGCTCACGTGCATAGACTGTGCACCAGGAGCGATGAATCGGAAAATCAGGTAGTCCTAGCTCAAAGAGTAGCCCTTGTTCAAGCTCAAGCTGTACCGCTAGGCGGGGTAAAACGGCGACGCCCAAGTGCGCCATTACCCCACCTTTAATCGCTTCATTGGTGCCTAGCTCAATACAGTGGGGCAGGGCGACCTGCTGATTGGCGGCCATTTGCTCAAAAGCGTTACGCACCCCAGAGCCTGGCTCGCGCATAAGTACATAGTGGCGAGCGAAATCGGCCAGCGAAGGTTCCGGCATCGAGAGCAGTGGGTGCTCCGGCCAAACGACGGCAATTAGCTCGTTATCCAGAATCGGCATCACCACTAAGCGATCATCTTCAGGCACCATCGCCATAATCACCAAATCATCGTGCTGCTCGGCCAGCCGTTCGAGCGCCTGACTGCGGTTGCACACCTTTAAGCGAACGTGCACGTCGGGATAGTGCGCGCGAAACCGGGCCAGTAAATAAGGCACTAGATACTGAGCGGACGAAACCGCCGCGATATTAAGCTCGCCGCTAATTTTGCCGTTAATATCGGATAAGTTCATTTGCAGACGAGAAAGCTGGCCAAAAATTTCTCGCGTCGAGTGGGCAAGGGTGTCGGCAGCAGGCAATGCATGGAGCGTTTTGCCCGCATAGTTAAACAGCGGTTGACCCAGCGCTAGCTCCAACTGGCGTATTTGCGCACTAACTGCAGGCTGGGTAAGCCCTAACTGCTTCGCTGCACGGGAGTATGATCGCGCCCCGTGCACTGCCTGGAAGACCTGCAGTTGCCGGAATGTTAGCCGATTGAGCAGCTTAGGAGATGACATGGCAACCTCGTGGTGAACGCCCTTAAGTGTGGCAAGGATTAATACCCGTATCAGGCTTAATCGTCAGGGAAAAACATGCTAACACTGTAGCTTTTCGTTTGCTTAAACAGGGCGTCATTAGTCGTATAAGTGGTAATTATCAGGGTTAAAGATCGACGCCGTGCGCGTAGTGGCCTAAACTATATTGCATTGCAGCATTATTATTGTATGGTCGCATCAATGCTTTCGGGTCTGGTGCCTATGCATCAACCCTATGGGAGAACTTATGAACTTTCTCGCCAATCCTTTGTTTCCTGCCTCTGCTTTCAAAAGCGCCTGGCTGAAGCAACAAAATGGTTCTTCAAATTTACCCGGTAGTGAGGCGTTGGCTTCTTTGATCGACCCGTTTGGGTTTGGCCGTTCGGCATTTGCTTACTGGCGCGACAGCGTAGAGCGTAGCGTTCTGTATTTAGATGTTATGCGCGAGCGTGGCAATCAATACCTTGAGCATATGGAGCAAACCAAGCCCAATGTACTGGGCTTTGATACCGAAGTGCTAATGGATGGTCGGACGTTGCCGCGGCCAACCAACTATGAACTGCTGCGTGTATTACCCCATGAAGGGACTGAAATCGATCTGCAAAAGCGCCCCTTCGTGGTGATCGACCCGCGCGCGGGACATGGGCCAGGGATTGGTGGTTTTAAACCTGACAGTGAGTTAGGTGTAGCGCTAAAAGCGGGGCATCCCTGCTACTTTATTGGCTTTTTGCCACTGCCAGAGCCTGGGCAGACCGTCGAGGATGTTATCGAGTCGGAAATTGCCTTTTTGCGTCATGTCATCGAGCTTCATCCCGAAACCACTGAAAAACCGATGGTGGTGGGCAATTGCCAGGCAGGCTGGCAAATCATGATGGCCGCCGCCTTAGAGCCAGACGTTTTTGGCCCTATTCTGATTGCCGGTGCGCCGCTCTCTTACTGGGCGGGCGAGCGCGGTAAGGCGCCCATGCGCTATACCGGTGGTATGTCAGGGGGAAGTTGGATGACGGCGCTGGCCAGCGATTTGGGTGATGGTCTTTTTGATGGCGCTATGTTGGTACAAAATTTTGAGCGTCTCAATCCAGCCAATACCTACTGGAAGAAGCAGTATCACCTTTACGACAATGTCGACACTGAGGCCAGTCGCTATCTCGAGTTTGAACGCTGGTGGGGTGGTCACGTCGTTTTGGGTGGTGAAGAGATCCAGTATATCGTTGATAACCTATTTGTCGGTAATCGGCTCTCTACCGCTCAGCTAGTGACCCGTGATGGACGCCGTGTTGATCTGCGCAATGTGCGTTCACCGGTGGTAGTGTTCTGTTCGCGTGGGGATGATATTACCCCGCCTCCCCAAGCCTTGGGCTGGATTCGTGACCTCTACGAAGACGAAGCTGACATCGTTGCCAATGAGCAAACCATCGTGTATTGCCAGCATGATACGACAGGCCATCTAGGTATTTTTGTGTCGGGCAGCGTGTCGCGTAAAGAGCATACCGAGTTCACTGCAAACATGGATTATATCGATGTGATGCCGCCGGGGCTCTATGAAACCACGGTGACACATGTTGATGATCACGATGACCCAGAATTAATCGAACGTGATTACCTGCTTGAATTCACACCACGTAATTTCGACCAGCTTGATCGTGATGTGATGCACAAGCCTGAGGATGACCGTCGTTTTGCCACGGTGGCGCGGATTTCAGAAATCAATTTGGGAATGTACCGGCTTTTCATGCAGCCTTGGCTTAAGACCATGATCACGCCAGAGGTAGCGCGCTTAATGCGCCGGATGCACCCTATTCGTTTGGGTTATAAGCTGCTTTCTGACCGTAATCCGCTGACAGTACCGCTGCCTGTTATGGTGGAAGCGGTGCGTAAAAATCGTCACCCGGTCTCCCAAGATAATTTGTTTAAAGCGCTTGAAACCATGGGCTCTGACCAGTTGGTCGCCAACCTTAACGCGATGCGCGATTTTCGTGATAGCAGCACCGAAAAAATGTTTATGGATATCTACGGCCAGCCGTTGTTGCAGGCCGCCGTTGGTCTTTATGGCGATGCCCACGTGCACCGCCGTCGGCCTGGAGCAGAGCCCGAACACCGTCGCTTCGTTGAACAGCGTCAGGCAGAGTTGCGCGCTAAAATTGCTCACGGTGGCGCTCATGAAGCGGTGATGCGCTCGCTTATCTACGTATTGGGCGGCGCCCCGGCCACAGATGAACGTAACTTTAAGCGCCTGCGCGCCTCACGGGCAGAACTTGAGCCAGGTATCAAGCTAAGTGAGTTCAAGCGCTTAGTGCGTGAACAGTTCTTTATTTTGAAGCTGGATCGTGAGCAGGCGCTTAGCTCGCTGCCCGATTTGCTGGATGGACAAAGTAACGAAGATATTGACGGCTATATCAGTCACCTAGAACACGTATTTGCAGCCAGCGGTGAGCCTTCAGAGCATATGGCTGAACGCTTTACTAAGATTAAGGCGTTATTTGATAAGGCAAGACCCCGTAAGATAGAAGCGCCGGCCAAGCCAATCGCTGCCCAGCAGCCAGCAGTCAGCGACGAGGCATCAGCGACGCCGACTCCAGCGACGGCTAGCACTACTGGGCGTCGAAAGACACCGCGTAAGCGCTAAAACAGTGTGTTAGCAGACATCGCCCTCGCCTATTTGGTGGGGGCGCTTTGTTTGTTTCCTTACCTTTTGGGTTGCCGTAATGCTGGTGGCAGTCTAGTGTCTAGCTACTATTTATCTGAAATATAATCTTGGTTGGCTAAAATCTACGGATTCTCCCTACGACTTGGTTGCTACTGGCGCTTAGCAAAGGGCTGGGGTAGGGTAGGCGCATTTTTTTCATCCGTATCTTTTTTCAAGGGCTATTTTATCCCGACGATACGGCACCAAATGCAGAGCACGCGCTAGACAGCCCGTGCATTAGGAAAGTGGAGCACTATGGGCAAGTCACTGGTCATCGTCGAGTCGCCGGCTAAAGCGAAGACGATTAACAAATATCTCGGCAACGATTTCATCGTAAAGTCGAGTGTAGGTCATATTCGTGACCTGCCGACCAGCGGCTCAGGTAAGGCAGCCTCCGATCCCAAGGAGCGCGCGCGCCAAGCCGCAGCGACACGTAAGATGTCGGCGGAAGAGAAAGTTGAGTATAAAAAGCGCAAAAGCCAGGATCAGCTAATCCGACGTATGGGGATTGACCCGAATAACGGCTGGCAAGCACGCTACGAGGTACTACCCGGCAAAGAGAAGGTTGTTGCCGAGCTTAAAAAGTTGGCTGAGAAAGCTGACGCTGTCTATCTCGCAACGGATTTGGACCGCGAAGGGGAAGCCATTGCTTGGCACCTGCGCGAGACCATCGGCGGTGATGATAGCCGCTACAAGCGTGTGGTGTTTAACGAGATCACCAAAAACGCTATTCAAGATGCCTTCAAGGCGCCTGGCGCGCTTAATATTCCGCGGGTGGAAGCTCAACAGGCACGGCGTTTTCTAGACCGTGTGGTTGGCTTTATGCTTTCGCCGCTGTTGTGGGCCAAAGTGGCCCGAGGCCTATCAGCAGGGCGTGTGCAGTCAGTGGCGGTACGCCTGATTGTCGAGCGCGAGCGCGAAATTCGTGCTTTTATTCCAGAAGAGTTCTGGGACGTGCATGCCGATTTAGCGTCGCCGGACGGTGGGCTGGTGCGTTTTGCGCTGATGCGTCAGGATGGCAAAGCTTTCAGGCCCACCTCTGAAAAAGATACCTTGGCGCGCATTGAACAGCTTAGAAAAGCCAAGCTGACGATCACTTCTCGCGAAGATAAGCCCACTAGCTCCAAGCCTACTGCCCCCTTTATTACTTCTACGCTGCAGCAGGCAGCAAGTGGCCGGTTAGGGTTTTCTGTTAAGAAGACCATGACCATGGCCCAGCGCCTTTATGAAGCGGGCTACATCACTTATATGCGTACCGACTCGACCAATTTGTCGAAAGACGCGGTAGAAGGGGTGCGCAGCTACATTGGCGAAGAGTTTGGCGAGCGTTACCTACCCGAAGCGCCTAATCGCTATAGCAGCAAAGAGAGTGCTCAAGAGGCGCATGAGGCGATTCGCCCTTCCAGCGTAGAGCGTCAAGCCACCGACTTGGCTGGCATGGAGCGCGACGCAGAACGCCTTTATGAATTGATTTGGCGCCAGTTTGTTGCCTGCCAAATGACACCCGCCGAGTACCTGTCGAGTACCCTTAGTGTCGAGGTCGATGGTTATGACCTGCGCGCAAAGGGGCGCGTGCTTAAGTTTGACGGCTACACCCGGGTAATGAAGCCCAGCGGTAAGAATGAAGACCAGAGCCTGCCTGACCTGCCGAAGGGCACGCCGATGGCATTGGAAACGCTCGATCCTCAGCAGCACTTTACTAAGCCTTCGCCGCGCTACACGGAAGCCAGTCTGGTTAAAGAGCTTGAAAAGCAGGGAATTGGCCGACCCTCTACCTACGCTTCAATCATCTCCACTATTCAAGACCGTGGCTATGTGAAGCTAGAAAACCGCCGTTTCTACGCCGAAAAGCTGGGTGATATCGTTACTGAACGGTTGAAAGAGTCGTTTCCGGATCTGATGGATTTCTCGTTTACCGCGCGTATGGAAGATAGTCTGGATGAAGTCGCGGAAGGCGAGCGCAACTGGCAGGCGCTGTTAGACGCCTTCTACGGAGAGTTTCGTGAAGAGCTTGCCAAGGCCGAAAGCGACGACGGTATGCGTCCCAATCAGCCGGTGCCGACGGATATTGACTGCCCGGCATGTGGTCGCCACATGCAGATTCGTACCGCTTCAACAGGGGTTTTTCTAGGTTGTAGCGGCTATAACCTGCCGCCCAAAGAGCGCTGCAAAACCACCATTGACCTGATTCCTGGTGAAGAAGCCGTTGCCGAAGACGCCGGCGAAGAAGCCGAAACCAACGCGCTGCGCGCCAAGCGCCGTTGCACAAAGTGCGGCACGGCGATGGATAACTACCTGATGGATGAAACGCGCAAACTGCACATCTGCGGTAATAGCCCTGATTGCGATGGCTATGAAATTGAAAGTGGCAAATTTAAGATTAAGGGCTACGACGGTCCGATCATCGAATGCGACAAGTGTGGCTCTGAGATGCAGTTGAAATCTGGTCGCTTCGGCAAGTATTTTGGCTGCACCAACAGCGAGTGTAAAAATACCCGCAAGCTGTTGAAAAGTGGTGAAGTGGCGCCGCCGAAGATGGATCCAATTCCGATGCCTGAATTGGCTTGCCAGAAGGTGGAAGACCATTACGTGCTGCGTGATGGCGCCAGTGGGCTGTTTCTAGCAGCAAGCAAATTCCCCAAAAACCGTGAAACGCGGCCGCCGCTGGTAAAAGAGCTTAAGGCGCATGCCGATGAGCTGCCAGAGAAGTATCACTTTATTCTTAAAGCGCCCAGCGAAGACCCTGATGGTCGTGCGGCGCAAATTCGTTATTCGCGCAAAACCAAAGAGCAGTACGTGATGACTGATGAAGAGGGCAAAGCGACTGGTTGGAAAGCCATGTTCGATGCCGGTAAGTGGCACGTGGAAGATAAGCGCAAGTGAATGTCCGTTCGCGCACGAATCAGTTGCTTTATCAGGCAGAGCTGATTGCCACTATGCCCGCCGGGGATGATGAGCATACCCCAGCGCGGCAAATGGCATTAGAGGAGAGCGCTCTGGCGCTGTTTGAGCTAGCCTTAACGTCGTTATTGCGCGAAGTTACCGAGCATGCACGGCTAGCAGAGCATCGTTGGAGCGTGCTGCTTGCACCAGATGGCCCCCCGC
This sequence comes from Halomonas sp. H2, assembly GCF_050215315.1. Lineage (GTDB taxonomy): Bacteria > Pseudomonadota > Gammaproteobacteria > Pseudomonadales > Halomonadaceae > Vreelandella. The sequence continues at coordinate 2,243,244 of NZ_CP189760.1, read as the reverse complement.
TAGCGGAGTTACAGCGCTTACGCGATTTGAAGGAGCAGCCTGAGAGTTGGCTGAATTGGTTAGCGGTACAGCTTGAGCGTCTGCATAGCGACGAGGGTGTCGCCCGGCGAATGGCGCACAATCCCGCTATGATTGCGGTGGGTAATCAAACCAGTTTACGTCATCAGCTGCAGGAGAATATTCAGGCCGCTAAGCGCGAAATAGGTGCGCTGCGCGAAACCAGTCTGGAGTGGTAATGTTGCAAGCGTTGCACAACTGTTAGCCTAGGAACGCAATTTCATCGTGCGCTTGAGTTCAAAAGGTGTAGTCAATATCGCGTATATGGCAAAATTACTAATGGCGAATGTGGGAATAAGGTATAACAGCCATCAGATACGCCTAGACAGTCAACCATCGATTAACGTGTTTCGAGAGCTGCCATGATGTTAGTTAGTCGTCGTCATTTTTTAGCCATGGCGCTGAGCCTGCCAGTTGTTGCTAGTGCTGCTGTAAATGCACCTAGCCAGGCGGGCTCGACCGACCTCGTTGAGACAATGCTGACCCGTGCCCATGTGCCTCGCCATAGTAATGAGCTGTGGGTGCTGGTTGACGACCAGGACGCTACGCTAAGCGTGTTTCGCGGTAATGCGCTGGTAGACCGCTTTGCGCCTATATCGCTAGGGCGCGCTGGGGCTAAGACGCAGCGGGTTCGGGGTGATAATGTCACTCCTAAGGGTGAGTTTCGTATCAATCGATTTAACTATGAAAGCCAATGGCAGACCTTTATAGGGATTGATTTCCCGACCCCAACCCATGCTCGCATGGCGTTGGAAAAAGGGATTTATTCCCAAGCTGATTATGATGACTACTTCGATTACTACCGACGTAACGGCCATCCACCGCAAAACACCGCTTTGGGTGGGGCGATTGGCATTCACGGCCTGGGCAGCGCAGACCCTGATATTCATGGGCGCTACCATTGGACCCAAGGGTGTGTCGCCGTTACCAACGAGCAAATTGATCGCTTGGTGGAGCTAGTAGGTGTTGGCACTCGTGTAGTGATCCGTTAAGCTTATGCCGTTGAAGGAAGTTCGAGGTTTTAAACAAGTGGCTATAGACAACCGCTGTCTTCTATTATAAAACAGCGTTTGACTTGCGAGTATCGCAACAAGTCACTGTACGGAACCTGCACCGCAGGTAGACAAATTTAAGCCAAGTACTTACTCTAAGTACGTAACCTTACGTTTGTCATACCCTTAACGTAGTACCCAAGGACGACTCAAGGAGAACATTATGACTCTGAAAACTACTCTCAAGATGACTGCTGCTGCTGCTTCTCTGGCAATTCTTGCAGGTTGTGCTTCTACCAGCGCGCTGGAAGAAGTTCGCATGACTGCTGAATCTGCACAGGCTGACGCTGCAGAAGCACGTAGCATGGCTTCACAAGCTATGAACACTGCAAACCAAGCCCAGCGCGATGCGCAGGCTGCTCTGCAGATGTCTGAGCAGAACCGTGAAGAAATGAACCGCATGTTCCAGCGTTCCATGCAGAAGTAATTCTGCTTGGGCTGTTGAGGAAGTCTTCAGGCTTTTTCAACAGCTGCTGGATGAAAGCTGTAGTTAGTTAAACCGCAGGTTAGTCTAAATGTGAGGCAAGCAGTTTTTGCCACTAGCTACGCAAAAAACCCCGCTTCGGCGGGGTTTTTTGTTGCTGCGGCGTTTGGGTTAGGCGTCTTCGTTCTCAGTGGGGGATGCGCTGAGCTCCAGCTCGTCAATCAACTCAACAGGCTGAGGTTCTGGTTTAGGCGCTTGTGGGCCGTGGAGGGCAATAAAGTGGCCGTCTGGGGCTTCTACGGCGCGCTGCACCAGTTCGGCGTCTATTTCAATATCTTCGTCAGTCAGCTCGGTAACCCGCTCGATTGCGTTAAGCAGTGGTTCAAAGCCTTCTACATTCTCTTCTAGCTGTGGGAACGACTGCACAAACAGGGTGCCGTCGGCAGCAAAGCCTGCTTTGAACGGCGCATCCATCAGGTTGACCTGTGTGCCGCTAGGTAAGCGCTCATAAAGCGATTCGATATCTTCCGGGTACATACGAATACAGCCGCGGCTAACGCGCATACCGACGCCCTCGGGGCGGTTGGTGCCGTGAATCAGATAGCTCGGCATGGCGAGTAGGATCGCGTGCTCACCTAAGGGGTTATTAGGGCCTGGCGGTACGATAGAGGGCGCTGGCTCGCCACGTGCGGCTGCTTCGCGACGCATAGAGGAGGGTGGTGCCCAGGCCGGGTCTTTAACCTTAACGGTCGTGCGGGTAATGCCGACGGGAGTGGCGAACTCTTCGCGGCCTACGCTGACTGGGTAGGTTTCGACAATACCGGGCTTGTCAGCGGGGTAGTAGTAAAGGCGTAGCTCAGAAAGGTTGACTACCACGCCTTCACGCGCAGCGGGGGGCAGAATGTACTGTGCCGGGATGACAACTTCAGTACCTGCGCCGGGCACCCAAAGGCTAACCTCTGGGTTGGCCATGCGAATCTCTTCATAGCCAATATTATGGCGGCGGGCGATATCAATCAGCGTCTGCTTGGGGTCTTCAACAACGACTGTATAGCGCTCGCCAATCACATCGCCTTTCTCGGGTAGCCGGAAGTGTCCGCGGGGCAGTTCATCCCGATCAGCAATCTGGGCGGCGCTATCAGCGGCGTCGATGCTGACTTCTTGTGCTTGCGCCTGCTGTTCTTGCTTATCAGCGGGTTGCGCAAAAGCGGGGCTGGTCAGGCTGGCGGCTAATAGTACTGCCAGACTAGTGGGCCCCCAGAGGGTAAAGGTATCGCGAATGTTCATGGTCGTTCCTAATATGTTAATTCACTGCTGGTGCGCGTTGTTGGGCCACTACTTTTATCCCCTAAGGGATAGCTAGTGATAAGTTTGCCCCAAGGTTCACGCCGCCGCTACTTTTTGATTAAGGGTGCTGAGTAGGTTTTCAAGCTGCTGGAAACGCTTGTCGACAGTTTCCATAGGTAATTCAAATCGTAAGGTGTCAGAACCATCCAGACGGTAATGCTTTGGCGAGGTCTGAATGAGGGTTACCAGAGTCATGGGGTCTACTTGGGTGCTGCCTTCAAATAGCGCTCGACCGCGACTTTCGCCGGCTTCAATCTTGCTGATACCCAACTGCTCAGCGCGATGACGTAGCTTGGTCTGACGAATAAGGTTCTTCAGCGCTGCGGGCAGTAGGCCAAAACGGTCAATAAGCTCAACCTGCAGCTCTTTAAGCTCGCTATCACTTTGGGTATTAGCAATCCGCTTGTACATCACTAGCCGCTGCTGCACATCATGAATGTAATCGTTAGGAATCAGCGCAGGCAGGTTAAGGCTAATTTCTACGCCGGTATTAAAGGGCGCATCAATATTAGGCGTTTTTCCTGCTCGAATTGCTTTCACCGCTCGGTCCAGCATCTCCATATAGAGCGAGTAGCCAATGGTTTCCATCTGGCCGCTCTGCTCATCGCCGAGCAGCTCGCCCGCCCCGCGTATTTCCATATCGTGGCTGGCTAGGGTAAAGCCGGCGCCTAAATCATCAGAGGCGCTAATCGCCTCCAGGCGCTTAATGGCGTCGCGGGTCATGGCTTTGGGGGTTGGCGTTAATAGGTATGCGTAAGCTTGGTGATGGCTACGGCCCACCCGGCCCCGCAACTGGTGCAACTGAGCCAAGCCGAATTTGTCGGCACGCTCAATAATAATGGTATTGGCACTAGGCACATCAATGCCGGTTTCGATAATGGTCGAGCAGACCAGCACATTAAAGCGGCGGTGGTAGAAGTCCGACATGATGCGTTCTAAGCTGCGCTCGGGGAGCTGGCCGTGGGCAACCCCCACGCGCGCTTCAGGCACCAGTTCGCGGATTTTTTCCGCCGTATTTTCGATTGTCTTGACTTCATTATGCAGCACATAGACCTGGCCGCCGCGAAGTATTTCGCGCAGCAGCGCCTCTTTAATAATGCTGGGGTCGTGTTGTTGGACAAAGGTTTTGACCGACAGCCGGCGGGCTGGCGGCGTGGCGATAATCGACAGATCGCGAATGCCGCTCATGGCCATATTCAGCGTGCGCGGAATCGGGGTGGCGGTCAGCGTCAAAATGTCGACCTCGGCACGCAGCGTTTTGAGCTTCTCTTTTTGCGCAACCCCAAAACGGTGCTCTTCATCAATAATCAACAGGCCCATTTTGGGCAGCTCGACACTTTTGGCCAGCAGCTTGTGGGTGCCAATCACAATATCGGTTTGACCGCTTTTAATACTCTCCAGCGTCTGGGCCACTTCTTTGCCACTGGTAAAGCGCGAGATCAAGCCGATATTCACGGCGGTATCGGCAAAACGATCGCGGAAGTTCTCAAAATGCTGGCGTGCCAGCAGCGTAGTGGGCACCAGTACCACCACTTGGCGGCCGGACTGCACGGCCAGAAACGCTGCACGCATAGCCACTTCGGTTTTGCCGAAGCCGACGTCACCACACACCACCCGATCCATGGGCTGCGGAGACGTCATGTCGCTGATGACGGCTTCAATCGCCGCGTGCTGATCGGCAGTCTCTTCAAACGGGAAGTTGCCGGAAAAACGTAAATACTCCTCGCCTGGCGCTTCATAGACCACCCCTTGCTGGGCTTCCCGACGTGCGTAAACGTCCAGCAGTTCCGCGGCAGTATCGCGAATCTTCTCGGCGGCCTTGCGGCGAGCTTTTTCCCACTGGTCGGAGCCCAGCTTATGCAGCGGCGCTAGTTCGTCATCGGCGCCGCTGTAGCGCGAAATAAGGTGCAGGCTGTCGACAGGCACATAAAGCTTGGCCCCATCGGCGTAGGAGAGGGCTAGAAATTCGTTGGCTTGGCCGCCAGTTTCAAGCGTTTCCAGACCTAAATAGCGACCCACGCCGTGGGCCTGGTGAACCACGGGTGCGCCTTCGCGCAGCTCTGAAAGATGGCGTACCGCAAGCTCGTTATCGTCGGTGGCTTTTTCGCGACGACGGCTCTGGCGGACAACATCGCCAAACAGCTCCGTTTCGCTAATCACTGCCACACTGGGGTTATTCAGCCACAGGCCGCTGTCGATTAGGCCTTCGGTAATTGCATACTGCTCGCTACTGGCCAGAAAGGCGTGAAAGCTATCGGTATGAGGTAGTGCTAGCTTTAACGGGGCCAATAACTCTTCTAATGCTTCGCGACGACCGCGAGACTCCGCCACGAACAGCACGCGGGTTTGGGCGTGGGCCGTTAAAAAAGCGCCAAGCTCACCGAGCGGCTGCTTGGCGCGGGCGTTGATCGAAACCGAAGGTAGCGGCGCTGATTCGGGCTCAAGCGCGTGGCGCTGCTCGTTGTCTTCGGTTAACTCTATCCGCGGGCGTGCCTTAATAGCCGCGAATACCTCACTGACCGGGAAAAAAGCCCGGTGTGGCGGGAGCAGCGGGCGCGTTGGATCAACGCCTAAATTCACATAGCGGGCATCGATAGATTGCCAGTGCTGCTCGGCGGCATGAAAGACCTCTGGCAGCAATGCGACTCGCGTGTCGTCCGTTAAGTGGTCAAACAACGAGGCCGTTTGTTCGAAAAACAGCGGCAAATAATGCTCAAGGCCCGGCGAAGGAATGCCCTTTAACGCATCGTTATAGAGCGGGCATTGGCGTGGGTCGACATCAAACAGGGTCTCAAACTGCTCGCGGAAACAGGCGATAGCGCTGCGGCTCAGCGAATATTCATGGGCAGGCAGTAGTTCAAGTGATTCCAGTTTGTCGGTGGAGCGCTGGCTGCCGGGGTCGAAATGGCGCAGCGTGTCGATCTCGTCATCAAATAAGTCAATGCGGATCGGCTCATCCATCCCCATTGCAAACAGATCAATTAGCGCGCCGCGCATAGCGTATTCGCCGGGCTCATACACTGTTTCAACGGCGCGATAGCCGGCCCGGGATAGCGATTCCCGGAACCCTTCGCGATCCAGGCGTTCGCCTGTTTTTAGCGTCATGACTCGTCCGGCGATGTACTCCACCGGGGGTAGGCGCTGCATTAGCGTATTGATCGGCACCAGGACAATGCCGCGCACACCGTCTTGCAGTTGGCGCAGCGTGCGTAGCCGGGCCGAGACAATATCCTGATGGGGTGAAAAGCTATCGTAAGGCAGCGTTTCCCAGTCAGGGAAGGGCAGTACCGGGACGTCGCTATAAAAGTAGAGGTCTTGCTCCAGGCGCTGGGCGCTGGCCGTATTGGGCGTGATCACCAATAGCGGAGCTTGAGTGGCGACCCGAGAGAGTGCCAGCGCAGTCGCACTGCCCGGCGGCGATGTCCAGTAGAGCGTATCGCGAGTCCCTTCAGGCTGGGGCGGTTCGAGCAGAGAGAAAGTCGGCATAATCAAGATATCGTTTTGCGCTGAAACGGAAAGCAGATCATACACGATCGCGCCTTTCAGTTAGAGTGCTAGCGCAAATCGTTAGCAGAGTAACATTTGAGCTGATTGGATAGTTTTGTAGTGAGATCGCTGTTTCTGTAATACCCCTACATGGTGTGCGACTATCCTTTTATTGCGGCCGTGAAGCTTGCCCCGGATAATGCCCCCACAGTTTCCACTACATGATGAGGCCGCACGTGAGTCAGCAAGCGCTCGAAAACGTTTTTCAAGAATGGCAAGGTAACGAAGCCTTGGCGGAGCAAATGATCCCATTAGTGGGGCAGCTCTATCGTCAGAATAATGTCGTTGCCACCATGTTCGGACGTTCGCTGATCAAACGGTCGGTTATTCGTATCCTTAAAGACCACCGTTTCGTGCGCAAATTAGAAGGCACTGAGCTCTTGGTTGAAGATACCTACCCCATTGTGAAGGGCATGGTGGCTTTGAACCTTGGTCCCGCGCATGTCGATGTGGGCAAGCTCGCAGTAATGTTTAAGCGCCAGGACGGCGGTGATGTAGAAACATTCCTGCGTAAAGAGCTGCACGAAATTATTGATGGCTATCAGCCAGGCGCCAGTACTGGCGAGCCCCAAGATGTGGTGCTCTACGGTTTTGGCCGTATTGGCCGCTTGCTAGCGCGGGTGATGGTTGAAAAGGCGGGCGGCGGCAACTTACTGCGTTTGCGCGCTATTGTGGTGCGTGGTCGCGGCGATGTGGCTAAAGACCTTGAAAAGCGCGCGAGCCTGCTGCGTCGTGACTCAGTGCATGGGCCCTTTGACGGCACCATCATGGTCGATGCAGAGGCTCGCACGCTGACGGTCAACGGCAATGTTATTCAGGTGATCTACGCCGATTCGCCCAGCGAGGTCGATTACACCGAATACGATATCCACAATGCTGTGATTGTTGATAATACCGGTATCTGGCGCGATGAAGAGGGCTTGGGCCAGCACCTGAAGTGTAAAGGCGCTGCCAAAGCGCTGCTAACTGCGCCGGGTAAAGGCGATATTAAAAACATCGTTTACGGTATTAACCACGAATCCATTGGCGATAGTGATCTCATCGTCTCTGCTGCTTCTTGCACCACCAATGCGATCGTTCCGGTATTGAAGGTACTTAACGACGAGTACGGTGTGGTCAATGGTCACGTGGAAACCGTGCACGCTTACACCAACGACCAAAACCTGATCGACAACTACCATAAGGGCGATCGTCGTGGCCGCAGTGCGGCGCTGAACATGGTATTGACCGAAACAGGCGCGGCGAAAGCGGTGTCTAAAGCGCTACCTGAACTTGAGGGCAAGCTAACCGGTAATGCCATTCGTGTACCAATCCCCAACGTTTCCATGGCGATTCTCAACCTGACGTTAGACAAAACCACCGACGCCAACGCGCTCAATGACTATTTGCGTCGTATGTCGATTGATTCCGCCTACCAGAAGCAGATTGACTACGTTGACTCAGCGGAAGTGGTGTCGTCGGACTTCGTAGGCAATCGCCATGCCGGTATCGTCGATGCCAAAGCGACCATCGCGAATGGTCACCATGCGGTCGTATATATGTGGTACGACAATGAATTTGGCTACAGTTGCCAAGTTGTGCGTATTTTACAGCAGATGTCGAATGTTCGGTTTTTGAAACTGCCACGCTAAAATATTGCGCCAGTTTGGCCTGATACGGGCCTGCCAGTCGGTAAGCTGCTATCAACGCCACCTTCGGGTGGCGTTTTTTTGCCACTATTGGGCCCTTTTTCAATGTCTATAGCACTTTAGACGATGCTCAGGGATGTGGTCATTGGACGCGGTTGTCTTTATAATACGAGGGATTTTTCGGGGTGGTTCAAGTGCTGCTTGGGCCGGACTGGTAACAATCTGAGCAGAAAACAAACAATTCACTGAGCAGAAAATAAGCATTCGAACCCCATACCTTCGTATATCCGATCCAACAACTGGGCGAGACTATGATCGAAGTCAAAAAAGGCCTGGATCTCCCCATCACGGGAGCGCCCGAGCAGCGTATTGAAGATGCGCGGTCTGTGCGCCACGTGGCAATCCTGGGTACCGACTACGTTGGCATGAAGCCAACAATGGAAGTTCAGGAAGGGGATAAGGTCAAACTAGGCCAATTGCTCTTCACCGACAAGAAAATTGATGGTGTGCGCTACACAGCGCCTGCTGCTGGTGAAGTGCTTGCAATAAACCGTGGCGAAAAACGTCGTTTGCTATCTGTGGTAATTAAAGTCGACGAAACTGAGGAAGCGGTTGAATTCGCTGCTCACGATCGTAATGCCTTAGCGCAGCTTGAACGCCAGGTCGTTGTTGACCAACTGGTGGAGTCGGGGCTCTGGACCGCGTTGCGCACGCGTCCTTTCTCGCGGACTCCGGCAATCGATAGCACCCCAGCCGATATTTTTGTAACGGCTATCGATACTCATCCACTTAGCCCTGACCCCGCGCTGATTATTAATGAGCAGCCGCAGGCATTTGAAGATGGCCTCAAGGTGTTAGCGCGCCTTACCGAGGGCAACGTCTTTCTATGTACAGGTGAAAAGGGTACAGGTGAAAAGGGTACGGGCGAGAATGCCTCGATTCCGGGTGGCGATGTTGACGGCGTAAAAGCCGAAAGCTTTGCTGGTCCGCATCCCGCCGGTTTAGTCGGCACTCACATCCATTTCCTGTCCCCTGTCGCACTGCATAAAAAGGTGTGGCACATCGGCTATCAGGACGTTATCGCGTTCGGTAAGTTCTTTGTGGAAGGCAAGCTGGATATGAGCCGCGTAGTGGCTGTCGGTGGCCCACGTGCTGAAAATCCGCGCCTGATACGTACGCGTGTCGGCGCCAGCACGGATGAACTCCTGGCCGAAGAAGTCATCAAACCAGATGACACTCGCGTCATTTGTGGTTCTGTATTCTCCGGTTTTTCCGCCGAAGGTAAGTTGACTTACTTAGGCCGCTTCAACAACCAAGTGAGCTTGCTGGAAGAAGGCAATAAGCGCACTTTCTTGGGTTGGCTATCGCCTGGTGCTAATCGTCACTCGGTCTTGGGTATTTATATCTCCAAGTTCAAGGGGCTAAGTAATTACGCGCCGACCACCTCTACCAATGGCTCCGAGCGTGCGATGGTGCCGGTAGGTGCTTACGAGACGGTGATGCCGCTGGATATCATGCCAACTCAGCTTCTGCGTTCGTTGATCGTGGGCGACATTGAGGCTGCCATGCAGCTTGGGTGTCTGGAGCTGGATGAAGAGGATCTGGCACTGTGCACGTATGCTTGCCCCGGCAAATACGAGTACGGCCCCATCCTGCGTGACAATCTCACCATGATCGAGAAAGAGGCCTGATGATGGGTATTCAACAGACACTCCAAAATATCGAGCCGCATTTCCACAAAGGCGGAAAGTACGAAAAGTTCTACCCGCTATTTGAAGCGGTCGATACTATTTTCTATTCGCCGCCGAGCGTGGCTAAAACCACCGCTCACGTGCGCGACGGTATCGATCTTAAGCGTATTATGATTACCGTGTGGCTATGTACCTTCCCGGCCATGTTGTTCGGTATGTGGAGCGCGGGTTGGCAGGCCAACACGGCAGTTGATGCGGGCTACGCCTCTATGGGTGGCTGGCGCGAAGCGATTATGATGACCTTGGCATCCGGGCACGATGCCAGTAGCTTTTGGGCTAATTTTGTTCTCGGCGCTACCTACTTCTTACCTATCTACCTGGTCACGTTCGTGGTCGGTGGTTTCTGGGAAGTACTGTTTGCCATCAAGCGTGGCCACGAAGTGAATGAAGGCTTCTTCGTCACTTCCGTGCTATTTGCGTTGGTATTGCCCGCGACTATCCCGCTTTGGCAGGTCGCGCTGGGTATCACCTTCGGTGTCGTCATCGGTAAAGAGATCTTCGGCGGCACGGGCAAGAACTTTTTGAACCCCGCGCTGACTGGCCGCGCGTTTCTCTACTTTGCCTACCCAGCGCAAATCTCGGGTGATGCGGTATGGGTTGCCGCCGATGGCTATACCGGCGCAACGGCACTTTCTTTAGCGTTCCAGGACGGTATGTCTGCGCTAACGGACGCCTTTAGCTGGTGGGACGCCTTCCTTGGCTTTATCCCAGGTTCCGTAGGTGAAGTCTCTACGCTGGCGATCTTTATCGGCGCCGCTGTGCTGCTTTGGACACGGATTGCATCGTGGCGAATCATGTTGGGGGTTTTCCTCGGCATGGTGGCCACCAGCACGCTGTTTAACCTGATCGGTTCTGAGACCAACGCCATGTTTGCCATGCCGTGGTATTGGCACTTGGTCATCGGTGGTTTTGCCTTTGGTATGGTGTTTATGGCGACTGACCCTGTGTCGGCCTCTATGACCAACCAAGGCCGACTGCTGTTTGGTGCGCTGATTGGTGTAATGACCGTTTTGATTCGCGTTGTGAACCCGGCTTTCCCGGAAGGCATCATGTTGGCGATTCTATTCGCTAACCTGTTTGCACCGCTGATTGACCACTTCTTCGTTCAGGCCAACATCAAGCGTCGCATTAAGCGTACCGGTGTACCGGCCGAGGAGACTGCCTAATGGCACAAGGTAACAACTCCATCAAAAAGATCCTGATAGTGGCGTTCTCACTGTGTATCGTGTGTTCCGTCATTGTCTCGACAGCGGCGGTCGCACTGCGACCGGCCCAACAGCTCAATCAGGAGCTCGACCGTAAAACCAATATCCTGAACGTTGCCAAGCTTTACGAGCCTGGCATGGACGTTGAAGCGGTGTTTGGGGAAGAGATTACCGCGCGGGTCGTTGACCTGGATACTGGCGAATACTCTGATGAGTTTGACCCTGATACCTACGATAGTTTTGAGGCGGCGAGAGATCCTGCTTCGGGCCGTACTTTATCCGGTGACCAAGACATTGCAGGTCTGTCGCGGGTAGAAAACTATGCGACGGTATATCTGATTGGCGGTGAAGATGACCCTGAGCAGATTGTACTGCCGATTCGTGGGCAAGGCCTTTGGGGTCTGATGAGTGGCTTCCTGGCCGTAGAAGGCGATGGTAATACCATCGTTAGTATCACCTATTACGAGCACAGCGAAACGCCAGGCCTGGGCGCTGAAGTGAACAATCCGCGCTGGCAAGCGCAGTGGGAAGGTAAGAAAGTTTACGATGAAGAGGGCGACCTCTCACCGGAAATTCACCTGACCAAGGGCGGCGCTAGCAGCGAATACGAAGTAGATGCGCTATCTGGCGCTACGCTGACCAGTAACGGCGTAACCAACATGCTGCAGTTCTGGTTAAGCGAAGAAGCATTCGGACCTTATTTGGCTAAATTCCGCAGTGGTACTGAGCCGGAAGACGCCGAAGAGACCGAGACCGACTTCGAAGACGTTGAGGGGGCCTGATCATGGCGGACTTAAATGCAAAAGGCGTTTTAACAGCGCCGATTTTCCAGAACAACCCTATTGCGCTGCAAATTCTGGGGATCTGTTCGGCACTTGCGGTAACCACCAGTATGAGCGTATCGCTCGTTATGGCGCTGGCGGTTATTTTCGTAACGGCATTTTCAAATCTGTTCGTATCGTTGATCAGGAATCATATTCCCTCTTCGATTCGTATTATCGTGCAGATGACTATTATTGCCTCGCTGGTTATCGTGGTCGATCAGATTCTGAAAGCGTATGCCTATGAGATGTCCAAGCAGCTCTCCGTGTTTGTGGGCCTGATCATTACCAACTGTATCGTCATGGGGCGTGCAGAAGGTTTTGCGATGTCAAACACCCCAGGTATGTCGTTTTTAGACGGTATCGGCAACGGCCTGGGCTACGGCTTTGTGCTTATGGTCGTGGGTTTCTTCCGTGAGCTGCTAGGTTCAGGCAGCGTATTTGGCATCACTATTCTGCAAACCGTGCAAAACGGTGGTTGGTACGTGCCCAACGGCTTGCTGTTACTGCCGCCTTCCGCGTTCTTTATTATCGGCCTGCTGATCTGGGTGATGCGTTCTGTTAACCCTGAGCAAGTAGAAGATAATGAGTTCAAAATGAAGGAAAACACCAAGCCCAAGGAGGCCGTGTAACATGGAACATTATCTGAGTCTTTTTGTTGCCTCGGTGTTTGTTGAAAACATGGCACTGGCCTTCTTCCTGGGGATGTGTACTTTCTTGGCAGTGTCCAAAAAGGTTTCCTCAGCGATTGGCTTGGGCATTGCGGTTATTGTGGTGCTAACCGTCACCGTGCCGGTTAATAACCTTGTCTATACCTTCTTGCTGCAAGAAGGCGCATTGACCTGGACCGGTATTAGCGGTGCTGAAAATATTGATTTGTCCTTCCTTGGTTTGCTCTCTTATATCGGCGTTATTGCTGCACTGGTACAAATCATGGAGATGTTCCTTGATAAGTATGTACCGACGCTCTACAACGCACTAGGGGTGTTTCTGCCGCTAATTACCGTTAACTGCGCCATTCTTGGTGGCGTACTGTTTATGGTCGAGCGTAGCTATAACTTTGGTGAAGCCGTGGTATATGGCTTTGGCGCGGGCACCGGCTGGGCGCTGGCAATTGCCGCCCTAGCAGGTATTCGTGAAAAGCTGAAGTACAGCGACGTGCCGGGTGGCCTACAAGGGCTGGGCATTACTTTCATCACCGTGGGTCTGATGTCGTTGGGCTTTATGTCCTTCTCAGGCATTCAGCTTTAATCGGAGCCGGTTTTGCTCAGCGGTGCCAAGTGTGCCGCTGGGTAATCAAAACCGCCAGCAATAGGAAACCGACATGGTTGATACAACAGTCATCTTGCTCGGTGTTGTCATGTTCACGATCATCGTTATTAGTTTAACGGCGATCATTCTGGCAGCGCGCAGCAAGCTTGTGAGTAGCGGGGACGTGACCATCGAGGTCAACGGCGACCCTGAGCATACCTTAAGTACTCAGGCCGGTGGTAAGCTACTAAATACGCTTGCCGCTAACGGTATTTTCCTCTCTTCCGCCTGTGGTGGCGGTGGTTCATGCGCCCAGTGCAAGTGCCGTGTAGAAGAGGGCGGTGGCTCTATTCTGCCTACCGAAGAGTCGCACTTCACCATGCGTGAGAAGAAAGAGGGCTGGCGTCTATCTTGTCAGGTGCCTGTGAAGCAGGACATGAAGGTAGAAGTACCTGAAGAAGTCTTTGGGGTGAAAAAGTGGGAATGCGAGGTTATCGCTAACCCCAACGTTGCCACCTTTATCAAAGAGCTGAATCTGAAGCTGCCTGAAGGCGAAGAAGTGGCCTTCCGCGCCGGTGGTTACGTACAGCTTGTCGCACCTCCTTATGATATCAACTTCTCTGACTTTGATATTGATGAGGAGTACCGGGGTGATTGGGAAAAATTTGATATGTTCAAAGTTTCCCATAAGAGCAACGAGGAAGTGATTCGCGCCTACTCCATGGCGAACTACCCCGATGAAAAGGGTATCCTCAAGTTCAACATCCGTATTGCGACACCGCCTCCTGGCACTAACCATCCGCCTGGCCTGATGTCCACCTTCGTCTTCAATCTAAAAGAGGGTGATAAGGTCACGGTGATGGGGCCGTTCGGTGAATTCTTTGCCCGTGATACTGACGCTGAGATGATCTTTGTCGGTGGTGGTGCGGGCATGGCGCCGATGCGTAGTCATATCTTCGATCAGTTGAAGCGTTTGAAGTCTGACCGCAAGATTAGCTTCTGGTATGGCGCACGCTCCTGGCGTGAAACCTTCTACAACGAAGAGTACGATCAGTTAGCCGAAGAGTTCCCCAACTTTGAGTGGCACTTGGCGCTTTCTGATGCCCAGCCAGAAGATAACTGGGAAGGCCCCACAGGCTTTATCCATAACGTGCTGTACGAAAACTATCTGAAGGATCACCCAGCGCCTGAAGATTGTGAATACTACATGTGTGGGCCGCCGATGATGAACGCCTCGGTTATCAAGCTGCTGCTTGACTTAGGGGTAGAGCCAGAAAACATTCTGCTGGATGATTTCGGTGGCTAATCAGTCGGTGTAATGTCGATTGTAGCGATAAGCGGGGCTGGCCTTTTAGGCTGGCCCCGTTTGTTTATAGATCAAGACCCGCTCCAAGCGCTGATATGAACAGCGCGGCTGAGGTACAATAGGGCAGTGAATAAAGACCGTGAGGCACTTATCTGAACGACTGTTGTCGGCAGGTGAGGCAAATAATTTAAAGCTAGACAATGTAACGCTGGGAGATTGATATGGCGATTTGGCTACTGGTATTCGGCTTTATGGCACTGATCATGGGTGTTATGGCCGTTGGCGTCATTATGGGTCGTAAGCCGATTGCTGGCTCTTGTGGGGGCTTGAATCAAATAGGCATGAAAGACGGCTGCGACATTTGTGGTGGCAAAGATGAGGTCTGCGAAGAAGAGAATCGCAAGCGTGGCAGCGTTCGCCGTCGTAGCGACGAGAGCCGCGGTGCCGATTTAGGCTACGACGCGTCACGCCGCTAATAAAACGACATTGCAGTAAGCAGCGCGCTGAATAAACGGGAACAGGAGACGCACAGAGTATGGCGGTTCATAATTACGATGTCGTGGTTATTGGTACGGGACCTGCGGGAGAAAGTGCTGCTATTAACGCCGCAAAACATGGCAAGCGCGTGGCGATTATTGAAAAGCAGGCTCAGGTTGGGGGCAACTGCACCCACTGGGGAACGATTCCTTCCAAAGCGTTGCGCCATCAGGTCAAGCAGATTTTGGCGTTCAACACCAACCGTATGTTCCGCGATATTGGTGAGCCACGTTGGTTCTCCTTTCCTAAAGTGATGGAACGCTCACGCGGCACTATCGACAAACAGGTCGAAATGCGTACCACTTTCTATGCGCGTAACCGTATTGACCTGTTTCATGGCGTCGCCCGGTTTAAAGATGAGCACACCCTAGTGGTGCGTGACAGCCAGGAAGGCATGGAAGAGCTAGTGGCCAAGAAAGTTGTGATTGCCACCGGCTCGCGCCCCTATCGCCCTGCGGATATTAACTTCCGCCATCCGCGCATTTACTGTTCTGATACGATTTTGAGCCTCTCGCATACCCCGCGCACATTGGTGATTTTTGGGGCCGGGGTGATTGGCTGTGAGTATGCGTCAATTTTTTCTGGGTTAGGGGTCAAGGTCGATCTGATTAATAACCGCGATAGCCTACTATCATTCTTGGATGACGAGATTAGCGATGCGCTCTCCTACCATTTGCGCAAGCACGGTGTGTTAGTGCGTCATAATGAAGAGTATGAAAGTGTTGAGGGCGATGAATCAGGCGTCGTCGTGCGTCTCAAGTCGGGTAAGAAAATACGTGCAGACGCGTTTTTATGGGCCAACGGCCGAACCGGTAATACCGACAGTTTAGGCTTGGAGAATATTGGCCTTAACGCCAATGGGCGTGGCCAGCTCAGCGTTGATGAGCACTACCGTACCGAGCTGCCCCACGTTTATGCGGCGGGTGATGTAATCGGCTGGCCAAGCCTGGCGAGCGCCGCCTATGACCAGGGTTTGAACTCATGTAATGAGTTGCTCGATAAAGAGTATCGTTTTGTCAGCGATGTGCCGACCGGGATTTATACCATTCCCGAAATCAGCTCCTTTGGCCCTAATGAGCGCGAGCTGACCGAAGCAAAAGTGCCCTACGAAGTTGGCAAAGCTTTTTTCAAAGATACCGCCCGTGCGCAGATTACCGGCGACACGGTTGGCATGCTTAAAATCCTCTTTCATCAGGACACACTGGAAATATTGGGGATTCACTGCTTTGGCGATCAGGCCTCTGAAATTCTGCATATCGGCCAAGCGATCATGCAGCAAGAGGGCGATGCCAATACGCTCAAGTACTTCGTCAATACCACCTTTAACTATCCCACTATGGCAGAGGCGTATCGGGTGGCGGCGCAGAACGGTTTGAACCGAGTTTTCTAATCCGTTTTAATGCTGGGAGTACTTGAACGTACTTCCAGTAAAACGCTCACATCTCAAATTTCATCTAGTAACTGCTGTGCCCGAGTTTGCCAGTCACCTGCAATAGCGGCAGCGTTGGTGAGCGCCTCGCGTGCATTCTCAGGCGCATCGCTTTGTAGCAGTAACAGGCCTAGATTCAGCCAAGCGGCACCCATCTCTTCATCAAGTTCGGTTGCGCGCTCAAACGCTTCGCGTGCCTGGTCGGGTTGCTGGTCGGCGTAAAAGGCGTTGCCCAGCGCAAACTGCCCCATTGCATTGCCAGGATGACGCTCTACGAACGCTTGCCAGCTTGAAAGCGTGGCCTCAGGCCCGTGGCTCTCCTCATAGGCGCTAATCGCCTCTAGCGCGTTACGGGCGGTTATGCCCGCAGGTAGAGTGCCTGGAGCGGCAATGACAAACCCCCAACGTTCAGTACGTGCCCAGGTCGCGTCAAAGCGGCTAAACGACATGGTATGGCGCTCAACCTCGCCACTGCGCAGGATCAGAGTTTCGTTGGGCAGGTCGTAGCCAATCGCGACAGCGTAGTGCCACATGGGGTAAATGGGCAATGATAAATTTTGCATGACCACCACGGGATCTCCCGCTGCCAAGTGGCCTAACAGAGCATCCATCGTGCCGCGAATAGGATAAGCTAGCTGCTCATAACGGCGCACGGTAGCGAGCATTTCAGGCTGTACGCTGCCATCGCGCTCCGGCAAGAATACTTGTGGGATCAGTTGCTCAACATCTGTCTCGATATCTTGATGATTGAGTACCATCGCCAACGTGGCGGGGCCGCATTGAAATTCTGTTTGGGCATAAAACGGCACGCTGGTGATTTCTGCATGGGGCGGTAGCGCTTGATAAGTGCTTTGCAGTAATACTGGATTTCGCGCACAGCCGCTAAGTAGTAAAAGCATAAGAAAAACGCCCGCAAAGCGGGCGTTAGTAAGCAGATAGGTCATGTGTTGCCTATATATTAACGAGTAAACGGATATACGTCGGTTAGGCCCAGAATATCGGTGACGAGTAAGATAATAAATACCGCAAATAGGGCACCAATCACGCCACCACCAGCGCCGGCAGGCAGTTGCTCAAGCTGTTCGGCCATCTGCTGGGCTTCAGCATCGCTAAGTGCAGCAACGCGCGCATCTACTTCGTCCAGATCAACACCCTGTTTTAGCAGTTGATCCTGCACATCGGCGCGGGCCAGGACTTCGTTGATGCGTTCACGGTCTGCGCCAGCACGATCACCTGCCAAAACAGATTGGGTAGAGACTAAATCCATTGATTGAGGTGCAGCTGGGGCGGCAGCGACAGGTAGGCTGGTAATCACGAGTGCGGCAATGAGTAGGGTAGAGAGGTAAGCACGCAATGTTTTCATCGTCTTCTTCCTTATAGACTAGTCGGGAGGGAACAAGCTTTTTTGGCCTGATCTATAGTTACACGCGCTATGAGTATAGAAACAAATAGACTGATTTTTAAGCTTAAAATGCAAAGTGCTAATTATTTGCACTAATACGATAGGTCCAGGCGGTTTCGGATAACAGCCCGCGGCCACCGGCCATGGTCATTGCCAAATCGTGTAAGCCTGGCCATAGCGGTACCGCCGCCGCTCCCTTAACGGCTAAATCGAGCCGTTGGGCCATTAACAGCAGCTTATGTAGCCGCTTCATAGGCAGACGACTGATGGCCTTTTGATAGGCCGGGCGACGCTTATCAAAAATCATCGGCTTTTGGCTTTTACAGGCATGCTCAAAGCTTTGCCCTTGATCAATATGTTGGTGCAGCGAGAGTAGTGTGCGCAGTTCACGGGTCAGCGCCCACAGCACAATCGGCGCTTCAACGCCTTCACTGCGTAGGCCATTAACAATGCGCGAAGCGCGGCTGGGTACGCCCTTTAGGCAGGCATCCGCCAAGTTGAAAACATCGAAGCGGGTGCTGTCCTCGACACCTTGGGCGATACTTTCTACGTTTAAACGCGTGCCTTGAGGGTGAATCAGCGCCAGCTTTTGCAGCTCCTGGTCGGCCGCCAACAAGTTGCCCTCGGTGCGATCGCCCAGCAGCCGGGCGGCGTCCAGATCAATCTGTAAGCCATGCAATGATGCGCGGTCACGCAGCCAATAACCTAACCGGGAGACATCCACCGGCCAAACCGGTACAAACAGGCCATGTTTATCGAGTGTTTTAAACCAGGCGGTTTTTTGCTGCTTGGCGTCGAGCTTGCCCATACTGATGAGTAGTACGTCATCACTGCTATCCAGCGTCTCGGCATACTGCGCCAATGCCTTGCTACCTTCCTGGCCCAGCTTGTGATTGCCCAGCCTTAGCTCCAGCAGCTTACTGGTCGCGAACAGCGAGAGGTTGCTGGACATCTCCATCAAGCGGCCCCAGGCGAAGTTGGGCTCAACATCAAGCACTTCGCGCTCTTCAACGCCTGATTGGCGAGCGGCAGCCCTTACCGCATCGCAGGCATCGCGGTGCTGCAAGGGCTCATCGCCCGCGACAATGACTACCCGGGGCAGCTTTTTTGCTAACGCAGCGGGTAGCTGATCAGCAAATACCTTCACTGCATGCCCTCAACGTAAGTGAGGCGCTCGATAATACGTTGAGAGAGCTGACGCGCCAGCGTTTGCTCGGCTTCCATCATCAGCGTTTCGCGGTTGAGCAGGTCATCATCGCTGACCCGAATGCGCATACTCGTCGATACCGTCGCGTTATTGATGTGATAAGCATTAGAGGCGCGCGCTTGCACCGAAAGCGAGGTGCTTAGGGTGAGTTCATGTTCACGACTGGCGCGGCCATCGCCGCCTAGCTGGCGTTCGCTTAACGACGGCGTGCCCAACGTTACCCGCCAAGGTGCCCCGACCTCAACCTGGGTACCAAGCTGCTGAAGGCGGGCCGTCACCTGTTGGGCTACGGCGCTATTGGTGTTGCCCTCCAAGGCGAGAGTGGGCAGCGTAGGCAGCGATTCACTGCCGCGTAGCTGAAATCCGCAACCGCTGAGCAGCACCGCCGCCGAGGCGGCGATGCTTGCGGTTAGAAAAGTGCGTCGGTTCATCCGCTCACCACGATATTAACCAGTTTGCCGGGCACCACGATCACTTTACGCACGCTGTTACCCTCAAGGAAACGCTGCACGTTTTCGTGTTCCATGGCGAGTTTTTCGATAGACGCTTTATCCGCACTTGAAGGCACCTCAAGGCGGGCGCGTAGCTTACCGTTAACCTGCACCACCAGCTCAATGCTGTCGCGGGCAAGGGCGCTTTCATCAAGAACCGGCCAAGGCGCTTCAATAGCCGGGCCCGTGTGGCCAAGCAATTCCCACAGGCTGTGGCACAGGTGTGGTGTAATCGGCGAGAGCAGCAGTACACAGGCTTCTAATGCTTCACGGCTAACCGCTAGGCCAAGTTCAGAAGTGTCTTCGAACTTACCAATCGCGTTGGAAAGCTCCATGACCGCTGCAATCGCGGTATTGAAGGTGGTGCGGCGGCCAATGTCGTCGCTGGCTTTCTTGATGGTTTCGTGGGTTTTCCGACGTAGCGCTTTTTGCTCATCGTTGAGTGCGTCGATGTTCAGCGTGCTAGGCGTACCGGCTGCCAGATGCTCGTTAACTTGGCGCCACAGGCGCTTCAAGAAGCGGTGGGCGCCTTCAACACCGGAATCCGACCACTCAAGTGACTGCTCGGGCGGTGCGGCAAACATCATAAACAGGCGTACAGTGTCAGCGCCGAACTTGTCGATCATCGACTGTGGGTCAACGCCGTTGTTTTTCGACTTGGACATCTTCTCGATGCCGCCCATCTCCACCGGCTCACCGTCGCTGATCAGAACGGCGCTGAGCGGGCGGCCTTTATCGTCACGCTGCACTTCTACATCGGCCGGGTTAAACCACTGCTTGCCGCCGTTAGCGGTAGGGCGGAAGAAGGTTTCCGCGATCACCATGCCCTGAGTCAGCAACTGTTGGAACGGCTCGTCGGAATCGACTAAGCCAAAATCACGCATCAGCTTGTGGAAGAAGCGCGCATACAGCAGGTGCAGAATGGCGTGCTCGATACCGCCGATATAGAGATCCACCGGCAGCCAGTAGTTGGCGCGGTCATCCAGCATGGCTTCCGTGTTATCAGCACAGCAGAAGCGCGCGTAGTACCAGGACGACTCCATAAAGGTGTCGAAGGTGTCGGTTTCGCGGGTCCAGCCGTCGCCCAGGTCAGAGAACGCCGGCATCTTTTTCAGCGGCGAGCCTGAGGCATCCACGGTCACTTCCATGGGCAGCGATACCGGCAGCTCATCATCGGTGAGCGGTACCGTTTGACCTTCCGGGCCATATTTAACCGGAATCGGCGCGCCCCAGTAGCGCTGGCGGGCAACGCCCCAATCGCGCAGACGGTAGTTGGTTTTGACTTCGCCACGGCCAAGCTCTGAAAGCTTAGCGGCAATGGCGTCAAAGGCTTGCTCAAAGCTCAGGCCATCGAATTCACCAGAATTGACCAAGGTGCCGTGCTCGGCGTAGGCAGCTTCAGAAATATCCGCAGGCTGGCCGCTCTCACCGGCAATCACTGCTTTAATTGGAATGCCGTACTTGGTGGCAAACTCCCAGTCGCGCTGGTCGTGGCCAGGAACTGCCATGACAGCGCCGGTACCAAACTCCATCAGTACGAAGTTGGCGACGTAAACGGGCATTTCATCGCCAGTCAGCGGGTGCACCGCTACATGGCCGGTGAGCATGCCTTTCTTCTCTTTGGTGGCCATTTCGGCTTCAGTGGTGCCGCCCTTGGCGCATTCATCGCAGAAGGCCGCCAGCTCACTGTTTTGCTCCGCCGCCTGCTTGGCCAGCGGATGACCAGCGGCAACGGCCACATAGGTTACGCCCAGCAGCGTATCCGGGCGGGTGGTGTAAACCGCCAGCGGTTCATTAGCTTGGCCATCAACGCCTTTCACATCAAAGCTCAGCTCAACGCCACGGGATTTACCAATCCAGTTGCGCTGCATGGTTTTGACCTGCTCGGGCCACTCGACTTTATCCAGGTCAGCCAGCAGCTCATCGGCGTAGTCGGTAATCTTCAAGAACCACAGCGGGATCTCTTTACGCTCAACCAGTGCGCCGGAACGCCAGCCCCGGCCATCGATGACCTGCTCATTAGCGAGCACGGTTTGATCAACCGGGTCCCAGTTAACCGTCGACATCTTCTTATACACCAAACCTTTCTCGACCAGCTTGGTGAAGAACCACTGCTCCCAGCGGTAGTAACTAGTATCGCAGGTGGCGAATTCACGGCTCCAGTCGTAGGCAAAGCCCAGCGCCTTCAACTGATTGCGCATGTAGTCGATATTTTGATAGGTCCACTTGGCGGGCGGTACCTGGTTCTGAATGGCGGCGTTTTCCGCAGGCATACCGAAGGCATCCCAGCCCATGGGCTGCATCACGTTTTTGCCTTGCATGCGCTGGTAACGAGAGACAACGTCGCCGATAGTGTAATTACGCACGTGGCCCATGTGCAGCTTGCCGCTGGGGTAGGGGAACATGGAGAGGCAGTAGAACTTCTCGCGGTTGGCGTCCTCTACGGCTTTAAAGCACTGGTGTTTGTCCCAGTACTGCTGGGCGTCGCGTTCGATATCACGAGGGCTGTAGTGTGCGTCCATCGGTTTATTAATGCCTTGGCGTATTCGCCCAAAAGGGGCGCAAAGTGAATGTGAGATGACATCTGTCAGATAAGTAAGGTCGATTGTATCCTATGCGGGTGTATCCTTGAACGGTAAGCCGATGATAGGAAACCGCAGGCGTCGACAAAAGGAGAGGCACCATGAGTGAACAACAGAATGACAATCGCCTTCGCGAAGGTTACGAACGTTTGTTGGAGCGGATGCAAGGGGGCGCAAACGAGCTAACCTGGGAAAATTTGCAGAAGGATCTGGACGAAGCGGTCGAGTTTGAATCGGAGCTTGCAGAGTACACCAAAGACGAGCTAGCTCTGCTGCGCGCCTGGGTCGAGCGTGACCTTAAAGACATGCGCTACTTTATGGCCGACACCGGCAAGCAGGTGGCCAGTTGGTTGGGCATCGATATTGACGCTCTTTCCCGCCGCGTGGCGGAGTCGCTACTTTCAATTGCGGACCGCAGCGTGGTCGAGCGCGAACGCTTTGACGATAACTTAGAAGCCGCCCGTGCCGACTATTGTGAAGGCGAAATGGCAGCACCCGGCCTGATGGCCTGCACCCACTGCGACGCCCAGGTAATGCTGCCAAACGTTGCCCGCCTGGAGCCCTGTCACCAGTGTGGCCACCGCTACTTCTACCGTTTCCCCAGCAAAATCATCGAGACCTAAGAAGCCAGCTAACCTGCCAAATAACTGACGCCTGCGATCGCCCCTAGCGAAAGCAGGCTCATTATCGCCGCGTAGAGCAGGTTATTTTTCATCATCCGGTAACCGCTCACCCCGTAACGCCCCTGCAGCGAAAGATTGATCCCCGAAAGCGGCCCAACGCTGGTGCCCACCGCCCACGACGTTAACGCCACAAACGCAAACAGTGTTTGTTCACCGCTCTGCAAGTTGAGTATCGACGCTAATACCGAGACACCAATAATCGGATGCAGGCCGACCAGCGCACTCAGGGTTATCGCCGCGAAGCTGATCATTGCCTGCGGTGTGCCAAAGCGAGTGAACAGCGTCCAATCGCTGCCTGCCGCCGCGGTGACCAGTGTGGAAAGGCCAATGGTTAATAAGCCTGCTGCCAAAAATAGCGAAATCTCCCCACGCATGGCGGGTAGCCGGTTGGTGGAGTGCTGGTGAATACGCTGAAGGGTGAATTTAGGCCCATGACGCAGGTTGCTCAGAACCGCCACGCTCGGCAGCAGAAAGGTAATAATGCTGACAATGGTCAGGGCAGGGGTAAGCACGAAGTGAAAAAGCATCACCAGTAAGGCCATGCCCACCGGCATTAACAGGCTGAGCGGCGCCAGTGAGTAGCCATCCACCTCAGAAAGATCAAACCGCCGCCGTAGCTCTAAAGTGGTTAACAACCCCGACAGCATCGCGATGGGAAAGCCCACCACGGCAATCTGTGCGTACTTAACCTCAGGTACCAGCGCGATCACCACGCCCATAGAGGCAAAAAACGGCGACCACAGCGCCGCGCTTGAAAGCCCCCGGTTAAGCGCCAACAGTTGCGGTGTGGTTAGCGGCCCGCGCCGGGCCAGCTTATCGCCCACCATAAACACGGTAGAGAGATTTAAAATCGTGCCCAGGAAGTGGACCCCCAACCAGGTACTCATCACGCCGCTGGCTCCGGTAACACGCTTACCCGACGCGCCCTTAGTACCTTGCTTACCAATCAGCGAAATAAAGCTAACGCCCACCAGCATTGCCGCCACAAACGAATTGCCCTGCAACATAGCGGGCCAATCCACCTCGGCGCCATACATAAACCGTGCCGCCAGCAGCATGCCCACGCCCAGCGCAATCAGTACGCCCGCCTGAATACGCGAACGCCGAGGAATATCCCGCCACAGCAACACAACCGCCGCCCACAGCAAATAGCTCACCGCATGCGCGGTGCTCAACCAGCCAGTGAAGCCAATAATTTGTGCGATCAAACCAAGCAAAATCAGCACGCCCGCCAAGCGCTGCCGAGAAGTTGTCTCTTGCATGCCAAACCCTTAATAGTGAATTAGCAGGCTAATCGGATTTGCAAAAGAAGGCCAGCGGCAACGAGTGATGAAGCACGAGGATTTGTACGCACGAGGAGAATTGGCACCACTACTTGCATAGCCACATTTCGTAGCGCGTGGTAACGAGCGAAGCGAGGCACCCGCGAGAGCATCGCGCAGCGATGCCAGACCAAGGCAACCAAACTGACTGTTGAGCCCAAGATAAAAAATTTTGCAAGGCCACGTGACCTAAGGCGAACTTGTGAATAAAGTAAGGTTAATAAACTAGCGTGAGCAATTTAAGAGAGCGGTCTGGTGGCTTAAGTCAGTATGCCGGGTAGAAAAACAAACAGAGACGGTCGCAAGCGGAGCGTTTTAACGTAACCCAGGTGCGCCGTGGCGGTAGCGTGGTTAAGTAAATGCTTAGTAACTAAGTTATAGCATCCAGAGGGCTTGTTAAGCCCGCAAAATGTTGGCCGAGCACATGGGTATAAATCTGTGTGGTAGATACATCAGAATGCCCAAGTAACTCTTGAACCGTTCGAATATCCCTACCGTTTCTCAGCAGCTCGGTAGCAAAGCTATGACGAAATGTATGGCAAGAGATCCGCTTATTAGTCAATTTTGCAGCCGCCACGGCTTTTTTTAACGCCTTCCTGGGTACAGAATCATGCAAATGGTGGCGACACAACACGCCAGTAATGGGATGGCGAGAAATGCTGCTAGATGGAAACAAATACATCCACGCAGGCTGCCGGTAAGCAGAAGGGTATTTTTTTGCCAAAACACCCGGAATAGAAGGACCAATGCTGTCCTGATTGTCTCGTTCTTGTAGTGCTAACGCATTGCTGATGATATCGCGCGTGCTTTCGTAAAGGGACGGACTAAAGATGGTCACTCTGTCTTTTGCCCCCTTACCATCTCTCACCGTTATTGATCCACGGGAGTAATCAATGTCTTTTACCCTTAAGCGCAGACACTCAGTAATTCGAAGGCCAGAGCCGTACAGAAGAGAAAAAATTAGTTTATCTCTACCGCTCATCTCCTTGAGGATACTAGCGACTTCAGCCGCCATGAGCACTTCAGGCAACCGTTGTGGCTTGGAGGCATACTTGAATCCTGAATTCATAGAATAACTGCAGCACTTTGGATCATACGGTAGAGGCAGGAGGGCCAGCAGCGGTACCCTCTCCGCCTTACCGACCAAAGTGAAGCAGAGTATGGGATACCGACAACTGACCCAGGCACAACGATATCAAATTTTTGCCCATAGGGATGTAGGATTGAGCCAACGTCAGATTGCTCAACAGCTTGGCATTCACAGCAGTACCGTGAGCCGTGAGCTGAGACGTAATTCGGGTGCCAAGGGATATGAACCCGCACAAGCGCAGCGTTACAGCGATCAGAGACGCCGCTCCGCCTGGAAGTGGACAAAGCAACTCCCTAGCCTGATCAATGCCGTAGCTGACAGGCTTAGAGAAGAGTGGAGTCCAGAGCAGATTAGCGGTTTTATGGCGCCGTTGACGGGGATAGGAGTTAGTCATCAATGGGTCTATTCGCTGATCTGGGACGATAAGGCCAAGGGTGGCGATTTGTGGCGACACCTCCGCCAGCCCAAGCGTCGCAGTAAACATCGTGCCCATGCCAAAAGTGCAGGACTAGGCAAGATTCCTAAGCGTGTGGGGATAGAGCATCGGCCACCTGCTATCGAAAAACGCCTCACCATCGGTCACTGGGAAGGCGACACGGTGCTTTATGGGCACAAGCAAGCGGGGATAGTGACGTTGGTAGAGCGACGAAGTGGCTACTTGTTGGCGGCACGTCTGCCAAAGGTAACGGCAGAACTAACGCAGAGAGCCATGGTCCGTTTACTTAAGCCTCGTCGGGGCGCGGTGAAGACGATCACGCTAGACAATGGCTCGGAGTTTGCAGACCACGAGACGGTCGCAAAAGCGGTTAGCGCCTCCGTGTATTTCTGTGATCCTTACTGTTCAGGCCAGCGTGGGACAAACGAGAACACCAACGGCCTGATCAGGCAGTATTTTCCGAAAGGTACAGACTTCCGGAAGGTGACTAATGCAGAGCTGCGACGCGTTGTTCACAAGCTGAACGATAGACCCAGAAAGCGGCTGGGATATCGAACCCCAGCCCAGGTGTTTTTAGGAGAATATTCAGGAGCACTAGAAACCGCAGGTGCTGCACTTATTAGTTGAATTCAGGATTCAAGATCACCCAATGGCTGTTTCAGGAATTGGTTATACAAATATGCCAGCGCGTTCAATGCTATACGTTGGGTGTTGACAGCGACATTGCGTTCAGTGGCTAGGTGACCGAGGAAGTCCACAACTTCGGCTGCCCCCATTTCAGTTGGATGACGGCAATGGTTGTATCGAATGAAAAAGCGTATCCAGTAAATGTATGTTTTCTCAGTCCGAATGCTCATCCCACGGACGCGAATAGACGTGCGAACTTCATTTAGGAAAGGGCTACTGGCCATTTGGGGAAATTCTCTCAGTTACTGTATATAAAGGGCTATGTTGTCATCTTCTGTTGATGTGCTTTAAATATACTGTATAAAATACTGTATGTGTAGCCTTCGTGTGGAGAGCGCCATGAAGCAAGCAGACTTCAAAATCCTTGAGAGGACACTTTCCAGCCTTCCTGTTGAGCGCAAGAAATACATAGCGGAACGACTTCTTGGGCAAATCAGCTCACAGGCAGACACTCTGATTGATACCTTAAGCCATCACTTTCCATGCCCACATTGTGGCGGCGAGCACGCTGTTAAGTGGGGACGCAGCGGTGGCCTACAGCGGTATCGATGCCGGAATCCCGAGTGTCACAAAACATTCAACGCCCTTACAGGCAAGCCCTTAGCCAAGCTGCAACATCGAGATAAATGGTTCGACTACCTGCGCTGCATGCGAGACAGCTTGACGTTGCGCGCCTCAGCGGCCCGAGTGGGTATTGATTTGAAGACGGCTTTCCGATGGCGTCATCGTTTCCTGAAAACGAGTGCTCAAGACAATGCCAACCCACTATCCGGCATCATTGAGGTAGACGAAACCTTCTTCCTGGAGTCCTGCAAAGGAAAGCGTCAGATTACTCACCGCAAACCTCGCAAGCGTGGGGGACAAGGCAATGTTAAGAAAAAAGAACAAAAAATTCAGGTGCTTATTGCGCGAGACCGTAATGGAAAGGTCAGTGATTTGGTTGATCCGGCGCTCCAAAAATCGACTGTTCATGAGTTTCTGGCGCCGATCATCGATCGCGACTCGATTTTATGCTCTGACGGACACAGCTGGTATAAAACCTTCTCTCGCGACTACGGCATTGCCCATCATCGACTCATCGTATTCGATAATCAGCGAGTGATCGGCAAGGAATACCACATTCAGAACGTGAACAGCTATATGAGCCGCTTGAAGGGGTGGATGGGGCGCTTTCATGGGGTGGGGACAGCGTACTTACCTAATTACTTGGCATGGCGACGGTTATTTGAAACCACAAGGCCAGCCGAGGAAGCGTGGCTTCGTGCGGCGATAGGCGCTGACCAACAGCAGATGCCAACATAGCCATATAAAGTCAGTATAATCAAGTATTCTTAATCTTCAATGCGCGTTTTTCCATATCGCTGGCGGGGTAAGTGCTCAAATTTGCAGCTGTGTCTTAATAAAGCCTTTAAATAACAATTAGTTGATAAATTCAATTGTATGTTTATGTGCAATTTGTAAAGATGACTTAGAATGATTACCCGCATGCGCATTTTTCTAGCGAGCTTTTGTATGGGGATTGGTGATTTACCAATGCTATCAATTGGTTGGTAGTTTTTGGCAGGGTTGGGCCTTCCAGAAAAGCGCGCATGCGCACTAATAAACTGTTAGGCTTTAAAAAGGAGATAGTAAGTGGCCAAAGGTGGACGACCAAGAAAATACGATCCAATCGCAGATGACATATCATTTGCCATTGATGAATCTAGAAACGACGAAGCAAAAAACCTTATTGCTAGTTCCAGTGTTGATTTAACTGACGGCGAGGGAAGGACTCCACTAATTTATGCAGCATTTTCGGGCAATATCGAAATGCTTAAATGGCTAATCGAACATAAAGCGAATATTAACATACAAGATAGAAATGGCTGGTGTGCTTTGCATGCAGCTTCACAAAATAAACATATAGAAGCCATTGAAATTCTAATTGACAGTGAGGCAAACCTAAATTTAACAGATTCATATGGCAATGGTCCTTTGTGGACCGCAACAATGAATGCAAGAGGGGATAATACTATTCCAAAGTTGTTGCTCGCTGCTGGAGCCGATGCAGATCATAAAAACAATAGTGATCGCAGCCCAAATGACATGGTAGAAATTATGGCAAAGAATCGTAAACTCATGGCTGAGCAAAGTGCTAAAACCAAGCCTAACAAATAGCTGCACCGGAAAAACTACTCGCTGCGCTCGCATTTTTCCGGTGAGCTAGGCGTTATACATAAAAAGGAGGCATTGTGCCGAAAGAAGTATACAAAACTGTATCCGTTCGAGCTGATATGGGAGATATTAAGAAAAAGGTCACCAAGCAACGGCAAGTTGGAACGCGTACCGTCACGAAGACAAAAGGAATTCTTAAAAAAGAGACTTACGAAGTAGAAGAGCCTATCTATGAACAGTATGACGAATTCGTCTCCACTGGAGAACGGTCTGACACTTTCATCGACATAGAGGGTTTTTCCAAAAAAATAATGGATGCTTGTAATGCCCTAGCCAATGATGGCTATGAAGTTGTCCACATTTCAGATGTCATTGACGGTCGTTACCACTGGCAAAAGTGGGAGGGTCAAAACAAGCACGGTTCTTTTGGTCAAAATGGCACTACTTGGGGGGCAGGTTGGGGTTACGGCTATGGCTACAGTGTGACTGATGGCGTCGTAATTACTGCCAAATTGAAGAATGTATAACAAGCCAAGGCAGAGGGATATATTTTGCTTCGCTTCGCTCAAAACGCAAAATATACCCCTGCTTGGGGGCGTTAGCTGTGATTGCTCCACCTGAAAAGTGATACTATAGTGTCACTATTAGTCTGATTCGGGGTGAGCCCATGAAAGTTGAGCTTGTTACGAACCTCAAGCGCCAAGCCACAAAGATTTTGGCAGATCTGCACTTGTCTAAAGAGCCGGTACTGATCACGGAGCATGGTCAGCCATCCGCATACCTTGTTGATGTGCAGGATTACGAGTTCATGCAGCGCCGACTTGAGCTGCTTGAGGGACTCTCACGGGGAGAGCGGTGATTTTCAACCCAGTTGTCCAAATGGCTGCACTTAAGCAGCCTTTTTATTACGCTCGATTTCCTGCACTTTCCCTGGGTTAAGCGACACTGAACCAGTGACCTCCCAGTTTCGGGTGCTGCCCGACCAGCGTTTCGGATAGCGACGCTTAGCGCTTTCATAAACCGCTTTACGACGTTCAAGGCGTTTTCGATCAACGCCACGATGCCGGTCAGCTGGCGTGACATATTGGATGCCACTGTGAAGGTGCTGTTCGTTGTAAGCCCGCTCGAACACCAACATCCATTCTCGTACCGCGCTCAGCGATGTAAAGCCCTTGGTGGGCCATGCTGGGCAGTATTTGACGGTACGGAACAGCGCTTCCGAGTAAGGGTTGTCGTTGCTTACTCTCGGGCGACTGTAAGACATCAACATCCCCAGTTCGGTTAACCTCGCTTTGAGCGTATAGGACGTCATCGGCGCCCCGTTATCTGAGTGCAGTACCGGTGGTTGATGCCAGCAACCTTCTCGCAGCAAAGCGCGTTCCAGTAATTGTTTAGCCAGCTCGCCCGATTCGGTGTCGTGAACTTCCCAGGCGATGATTTTGCGGCTGTAGATATCCATGATCAGGTAGAGATACCAGTGCTGGCCTCGCACAACGGAGGCGCAGAAGCTAATGTCCCAACTCCAGACCTGGTTTGGCCCTGTTGCCGTAAAACTGGTCGGCGCGGGCACTGGACGGCGTGGTTTCATACGGCCACGAGGGTGCTGCTGGTGATGCTTTTTCAAAACCCGATAAAACGACGATTCGGAGGCCAGATAGACGCCGTTGTCTGCCAGTAAGGGCACGATTTGAGACGGCGGCAAGCTCTGATACTCGGGACGATGACACGTGTTCAAAATGGTCTGCTTTTCCTCATGCGTCAGCTGATGCGGCTGCCTCCCTTGTGCCGCCTGTGGACGCTGATCCTCAACAACAGTGCCACACTCAGATCGCCAACGCTTTAGTGTGCGCTCGCTTACATCGATAATATCGGCTGCTTGATAGCGGGAAGCGCCCCCCATAACCGCTTCGTCAAATAGCGCGATAAGCCTTGCACGTTCGTCGAGCGGCGTTAGTCGTCCTCGCCGCTGTCGGGATCTTCGCTGTACAAGGCGTCGAGCTTTTTTGAGAGCACCAGTAACGACGTCGTCTCTGCCACTACCTTGTCTTTGCGTCGCACTTCCGCTTTGAGTTGCTTGATGGTCTTACGGTCTTCTTTACGTTGCTTTTGCGCCGCTTTTTCCTGATCTTCTTGCCGACCAGCGCCTTCGAGGCAAGCCGCTTTCCACTGTTGAATTTGCTCGGGATAAAGGCCTTTTTCGCGGCAGTAAGCGCCAAGCTCCGCCTCTGACAGGGTGGCGGTTTCGATGACCACGGCGAGCTTGGCGTCGGGCGACCATTCGCTGTCGCCTTGGGTGTAACCCGGCACAGGCACTCCTTTTACTCGACACTGTTTTAGCCAACTATACAGCGTCGCGTCAGAGATGCCTTCCTCTGTTGCTACCGATGCCACACTGTGATTATGGGGTGGTAACAACTTCTTCAGGACGGCTGCTTTACGCTCTGCAGAATAACGTGGCACAAGGACTCCATGCCGCTCCCTCTGGATTAGATTTAGGCGATATCACCAACCGGACAACAAGGCTGACAGAGGGGGAGAGCGTGCTGTACTTGAGGGAAGAACTTACAGCCAGAGTGAGGCCAGGGAGAAAATGAGTAAATGGCTGAAGTAATCTGGACGGAGCCCGCCATTCAGGAACTGGATGCCATCGCTGAGTACATTGCTCTGGATAATCCTGTTGCCGCAAGTCATCTGGTCCAGGAAGTTTTCGATAAGATCGAGCGTTTGGAAAATTTTCCCCAATCCGGGCGGATTCCTCCAGAGCTCCCTGATTCGGTATACAGGGAGGTAGTGGTTCCGTAAGCGCGCCATAAACCCCATCTACTCACCTTATTGTTGACTGATCACACTGGTGGTCTCTTTAGCATTGGAGATCATCATGAGTCGCGACCTCAATTCCACTCAAGCATTTTGGTTAGGGCACCTGTCTTATGCCGCCGCGTTGCAGATGCCGTTAAGCGCGTATGCTGAAGCGCAAGCCGTGACGTTAGCCGACCTGATGGCGTGGGAAAATCGGTTAATCGTGCAAGGCTTCCCCGTGCCACCGCGTTGTCGTCCCGCGCGGTTTGTCGCGGTGGAGGTCGTCGCATGATACGCCCAAGCACTGATTTGAGGGTGTACCTGTGCCGAGAACCCGTCGATATGCGCAAGCAAATTGATGGATTAGCATTACTGGTTCAGGAAGCCATGGCCTTGAACCCGTTTGATCAAGCGCTGTTCGTGTTCGGTAATCGCCAGCGCGATAAAGTGAAGCTGCTGTTCTGGGAACGTAACGGCTTTGTGGTGTGGTACAAGCGCTTGGAGCGTGAGCGGTTTAAATGGCCCACCCACCTGAAGGACGAGACCGTGACGCTAACGGGTCAAGAACTTAACTGGTTGCTGGATGGCTATAACCTGAAGGCTATGCAGCCTCACAAAGCGTTGAATTTTCAGCGAGTTGGCTAGCCGTAGCTCTCCTATTTTAGGGGCGTTTTTGGTAAACTATGCGATATGAAAAACGCCGCTTCCTCCTCACCGACCGTTACCCAGCTTGAGCGCAAGCTGGCCGCTGCTGACGCTGAAAATGCGCGGCTGTTGGCGTTGATGGAGGAAAAGGAAGCACAGTGGGAGGCCACCAAGCAGTCGTTGTTTGAACAGTTCCGGCTTGCCCTGGAGCGTCAGTTCGGCCCTTCCACTGAGAAATACCGTGTCGACCAGCGGGAGCTTCTGATCAATGAAGCGGAAGTGGCGGTGGACGAGGAAGACGCATCGGAGAGCGACGCTACTGCTGATGACGCGACGATCGACACCGCCACGCCTGCCAAGCGTCGCACACGCGGCGGGCGTGTGGCGCTACCGCCGGTGCTGCCGCGCGTCGACGTCATCCATGAACTGCCCGACGATGCTCGCCACTGCCACGATGATGGCACCGCGCTAAAGGTGATCGGTGAAGAGGTCAGTGAGGAGTTGCATGTGGTGCCTGCCCGGATCGAGGTGATCGCCATGTGCGACACAAATATGCCTGCCCGCTGTGCGAAGAGGGCGTCAACACCGCCCCAGCGCCGGCCAAGCTGTTGCCCAAGAGCAATGCCAGCGCCACGCTGCTCGCCTATATCGCGACGGCTAAATACCAGGACGCGCTACCGCTTTATCGGCAGAGCCAGATCTTTGCCCGCCATGGCGCCGAGATCCCCCGCAATACCCTGGCACGCTGGATGGTGCAGGCGGGGGAACGGATCATCCCGCTGATCGACACGCTACGCCAGCACCTCTTAAACGCCCCGCTGATCCACATGGATGAGACGACGCTCCAGGTCAATCAAGAAGCGGATCGTGCCGCCAGTGCCACCTCGTATATGTGGGTGCAGCGGGGTGGCCCGCCGGGCCAGCAGGTGGTCTTGTTCGACTACGCGGCCAGCCGCGCCGGACGGGTGCCCGTTGACCTGCTGGGCGACTATGCGGGTCGCTTAATCACTGATGGCTATGAAGGCTACGCCGAGATCGTGCGCCGTAATGGGATCACCCATGCGGGCTGTTGGGCGCATGCCCGGCGCAAGTTCGTCGAGGCCCAGAAGGTGCAGCCCAAAGGCAAAACCGGCAAAGCGGACTGGGCGCTGAGCCAGATCCGTAAGCTATACGGCGTGGAAAAACAGGCGAAGGCCCTTGAGCCCGAGGCGCGTCACGCGCTGCGTGTACAGAAGAGTCGCCCGTTAATCGACCAACTGCGCACCTGGCTCGACAAGTCACTGGCCCAGGTGCTGCCCAAAAGTGCGCTGGGTAAAGCCCTGCACTACCTGGATAACCAGTGGCCTCGGCTGACCCGGTTCCTGGACGATGGCCTGATCCCGCTAGACAATAATCTGGCGGAGAACGCTATCCGCCCGTTCGTGGTGGGGCGTAAAAACTGGCTGTTCAGCCACACCCCGAGCGGTGCTCACGCCAGCGCGGCGATCTACAGCCTGATCGAAACCGCCAAAGCCAATGGCCTTTCGCCCTACGACTACTTGCAGTACGTCTTCGCGACCCTGCCCACCCTCGACGCTGATGAGCTCCATACGCTGCTGCCCTGGCAGTGGAAAGAGACCTTACCGGTCTAAGCGAAGCCTGCATAGATGGGGTTAGTGGAGCGCTTACGGCGTTAACCTTGGTCGTTGCGTGATGCGCAACGCGCTATGATCCTCTCATGATTAAATCATTCCGTCACAAAGGACTGAAGCGGTTCTACTCGACCGGTAGCATGTCTGGCATACAGCCAGATCACGCCAAGAAACTGCGCATGCAGCTGGCCGCTCTGAATACCGCCACTTCGGTGGATGACATGGACATCCTTGGTTTTCGACTTCATTCATTGATGGGTGGAGACAACCGGCGGTGATCGATTTGGGTTAACGGAAATTGGCGCATGACGTTCGGATTTCAGGACGGCAACGCCTACATTCTTGATTATGAGGATTATCACTAATGACTATGCATAATCCGCCGCACCCTGGTGAATTCATTCGGGAAGTGTATCTGGAGCCTTTCGATATCAGTTCCCGCCAGCTTGCGTCCAGTCTGGGGGGCTCGCCCTCCACGTTGTCTCGGCTTCTCAAAGGGGGCAGTGGTATTAGCCCAGAAATGTCTCTTCGGCTATCCAAGGTTCTCGGGCGTACTCCTGAGAGCTGGTTGGCGATGCAGGATATATACGACCTTTGGGTGGCCCGCAACACGATCAACCTGGATGGAATCCATCCCCTCGACTTTGAAGCAGCTTAGCCAATGGCTGTTGTCGGACGCGCCTGCGCTCCGCATGCTGTATAACCAAACATGCACTGGGTGCCAACCCCACCGCTGCGCTGCGGCTTTGTCACTGATGATGGCGGGCGTTAGGTGCCATTGGAGTTTTCCATGAATCCTGAAGTTGTCAAATACGGCGTCGACGATTGCTCATATAAAGCAGCGGGTGAATTGCCTGGTCTGATTAAACTTGTTGATGCATTTTACGACCATATGGAGAGCCTCCCTGAGGCTAGAAAAATTCTGCGCATGCATCCTTCTAATTTGGCTTTATCAAGAAAAAAGTTGGCCTTTTTCTTATCGGGTTGGTTAGGAGGCCCAAAATTGTATTCTGAAAATTTTGGTGGCATCAATATTCCGTTGGCTCATAAGAACTTACCTATAGGCTATGAAGAACGCGACGCTTGGATTATTTGCATGCAAAAGGCGGTAGCTCAGCAGCCTTATGAAGAATCATTCAAATCATATCTAATCGATCAATTGCGTGTACCAGCAGAAAGAATCAGGCGCGCGTGTGACACCTAACCAGGCGTGCTTGCCACTCGCGCTACAATACAGCCGCAAAGCGTGGCGTTGAGCCTGTAGAAAAGAGTGCTGACATCATCATGCTCCACCTCGGGAATACCTCATATGAATGTCCAGGCCAATACCCTTGTGATCTTATTTCCCTGCTTCATCTCTATTTCCCGTATATCAACTGCACCGAGCTTACCAATCAGCTTCTTTGCAGGCTTAACATTGTCGCTTTTTGAAACCAGGCTGCTAAACCAGCGGCATTGAGTTGCATACGCTTGGCTTTCTCTTATGAGCTTCTTCAGAAACAGCTGCTCGCCCCCCTTACACCAAAGCTCTGCGCCAAGCCCGCCGAAGTTCAGCGTGGGGGATTGGTTTTTTGCTTTTGGCTCACCGCGACTGCGCGCAAGGTTATTGAGTTTAAGCTGGCTACCTTTCAGTGCTTCATCGAGCGAGGCATGGAAGGGGGGGTTGCATACGCTGACGTCAAAGAACTCCCCCGTTTGAATGACCCCTTCAAAAATATGCTTTTTATCGTGCTGCGTGCGCAGCGTGAAGCGATCTTTGAGCGTGGGGTTGTGGGTGATAATCGTAGCTACGTTCTCAAGCGACTGGGGGTTAATGTCACTACCGACACACTGCCAGCCGTAAATTTGGCAGGCCAGTAGCGGGTAGATTCCATTGGCGCCAGTCCCTATATCAAGCAGCTTGATGCTGGACTGTTTACGCCCAAGCCCACACTCCAATAAATCCGCCATGTAATGGATATAGTCGGCTCTGCCTGGGA
The DNA here is from genome assembly GCF_050215315.1 of Halomonas sp. H2. Lineage (GTDB taxonomy): Bacteria > Pseudomonadota > Gammaproteobacteria > Pseudomonadales > Halomonadaceae > Vreelandella. Next base: position 2,207,782 of record NZ_CP189760.1, on the reverse strand, counting down.
TGGGAGGGCAAAGCGCGCCTTCTGGAATATCCCAATCGGCAATGTTGTAGTATCGGTTTAATAACGCGGCGTTGAGCGTTTTTACTGCCAATGGGTCTGCGAAGTCGATGGAAAGTTCGCCATGAGCATTGGGTTTCACATGGGGGGCTAGTGCTGGGTGGCTTTTTACGAGCGTGGGGAAGTCATAGCCTTGGTTGTGTAGATTCTTCGGGTGCAGGCCTTTGCGAACAGGCCTGGCTTGGCTTTCTTCACTTCGATGGAGGGGGTTCACAGTCATAGGCCTAAGGCTGGGTGTTCAATAGTCGAGTGGGTTTGGCTTAGCCTGTGATTATAGCCTTAATGGTTGTGTTGGGCGGGTTGTTAGTTTGGGACTTGGCTGGACGTTCTGGTTTTTTCTATTTTGTTCTCTATCTCGTTATGTCTTTCGTTAATGTCTTCGTAATCTATAGAAAGTGTTGGCTGCTGGTAGTGTTTCATCTGGCGTTTTAGGTAGCTGGTGTATAGGAAGCGGTTGTAGACCGCCCAGAGGTGGAAGGTTAGGAAGGTGACTACAAAGCCGACCAACACTACTTTAATCATTACGGACGAGTAGAGTTTCTCAAGAATGGCCTCCTCCACAATAAAAAACATATACAGCCGCGACATGACCAACAGCCACAGTATGAGGGTGGCCAGGGTGATGATGATGTCGCGGAATCGGTAACCCCAGCTTTTCTGGCCTGGGTTGTTGATGATGACGGATACCAGCTTATTGCTCATGGAATTGCTCCCCTCGGTCAGGACTGGTCCAGGTGGCGGGCCTTCCCTTGTGCCGCAGAATGGCTTTGGGGAAGGCGATGACGACAGTGGCCATATTGATAATCCAATAGGCGAATGGGTACCAAATACTCCAATACACGCAGCGGAATATCTCTTTGTCGTAGCGGCTGTCGATATAGAAACTGACGCTAAATTGTATAAAGCTGATGGCGATCAACAAGCTGCCAAAATAGGAAAGCAGCCTACCCGTAATAGGCCATGCCATGGGCATAAGAAACTGAGATGCCAGCCAGACGAGTAGTAGGGTAATGACCGAGTAGCACCACAACACACTGACAATATATTCCAGCATCAAGAGCCAGAAGCGGCGGTTTTTCCAACGAATCGCTTGCGAGAAGTAGCGTAAAAAAACCTCACCGCCGCCTTGCGCCCAGCGCAACCGCTGCTTAAATAAGCCGCGCAGTGTTTCCGGCATTAATACCCAGCACATAGCTCTGGGCTCGTAGCGCACATGCCCGCCTGCCAGCTGTAGCCGCCAGCTGACATCGATATCCTCGGTAATCATGTCGGTGTTCCAGCCACCGATCTCTTCTAGTGCCTTACGCTGAAACGCGCAGATCACTCCGGAAATGGTGAACACCATGCCGTAGATGCGCTGGGCGCGCTTGATCAGCCCGATGATGGCCGAGAACTCGCCAGTTTGGATCTTGCCAATGGCGGTCGAGCGTGTTCTCACCCGCGGGTTGCCGGTAACCCCGCTGACTTTGGGGCTGCCAAGGAAGTGGCTAACCATATAGCCGATGGCGTCGTAGTCGAGTATGGCATCGCCATCAATGCCCACAATGATATCGCCCGTAGCTTCACTGAGGCCATTGTTCATGGCGCTGGCTTTGCCCAGGTTGGTCTGGTTCAGTACGGTCAGCCCGGGATAGATAAGCGCCAGCGCTGCAAGTCGACTGGCGGTGTCATCTTTGCTGCCATCGTTGATGGCGATAACGTCCATAAAAGGATAGTTCTGCTTAAATAGGTGGTTAATCGTCTCATCAACATTAGCCTCTTCGTTATAGCAGGGCAGCAGCACTGTTACTTTGGGGGCATTTTCGTCCCACACGAATACCTCGGGCCAGGGCTGCTTACGCTCCCAGTGAACGTAGAAGTAGATACCGCCACAGATCCATATCGTCGCCATCAGACTGGGGTAGCCCAGGGTAAAGATAGCCAGAGTGTCGAGTATGTTCATTGGATAGCCCTAAACCGACGTCCGATTGAGAAAACCGGCCTCATCACACTGATGTCAGGGTGATTTTGATGAAAGTTGTCCGGGTAGTAGCCAATGTGTTTAATGCCTTCTTCGCGCAGTATGCGTACCCACTGGGCTATCTCTTCGCTGGGAATGGGGGTTTGGGTGCGCCAATCCTGGGCTTGCAGCTCAAAGACCAATTGGTCGGCATTTACCTGCGCCAGCGAGCGTTGGGCGAGTGATCGCAGCCATTCATTGGGGTTCTCGGCCTTTTCCATATAGGGCATGGCCATGACCGCAACGAAGTCATAGCCCGAGGCGAAGTTTTGCATGTTTTGAGCAAACCAGCGCTGGCTGCGTGGTTCCATTATCGTGATGGCATAAAGGTTGCGTGCCGTGGTAAATACTTTGTTGTCAGTCTGGCGGTAGTAGTCAGCGGCCTTTTCCAATTCTAGGGTGAAGTCGGTCAGGTGCTCCGTCCTAAAACGGGTCCACGTGTCCATTAAGCTATCGTCGTTGCGTATCGCGTTGATATCGCGTGGTAATGAGGCCTCCTCATAGGCTACCAGCGCTTCTGGATTGGCATCTTCGAAATCGGTAAAGAAGGCGTCATCGTGAAATAGCAGGCCGTCATACTTCGCCATCCGTCCGAGGTCTGTGTAAATTTCGCGAATTGTATTGCGGTTCTCTTGTACGAAAGGAGAGAGGCGACGGTATTGATCGGGCGACTCATTGCCCGTTCGTACATCGGTGACGTATTGATAGCCTGACCCTAGGTCAAACGACAGCACCGGCATCCACGCGTAGACCTTCACATTAGCGCGCTTCTTTAACTGCCAGGCAACGCGATTGAAAAGGTCGGCCCTAACCGGCAGGTGGCGGTTGGGGAAGTAGAGCTCGTCGGCCACGCCGTCACCATCAGGGTCGGCGTAGGCTTGAAGGTAAACGGTGCTAACGCCGTAGCGGTAGATGCGGTCTATCAGCTTGTCGAGATTTTGCTCCTGCTGAATAGGGTCTGGGTCATACACGTAATCCAGATCAACATGCACAATGCGAAGCGACTCATTTTCCCACAGTTGATTGGAGAGTATCTCTTCGATGGTTTGTAGGCCGGTTTCCTGGTCAATCAGGTAGCGGTTCATGGCACTCATAGAATCGCTCAACTGATTGGGTGCGCTCAACAGGCTGAAGGTGTAGTCCATGCCGTATTCAGCCGCAATGTTAAGCGTTGCTTGGCTATAGGCGCCGTAAGGCCACACCATGATGCGGGGGCTGCGGCCGACCTGCTCTTGGAACCGCTGCTGCGTGCGCGCCATATCGTCGCGGATGCGCTCAATGTAGGCCGCTTCGCTTTCATAGCCGCTGCGCGCATTCCAAATACTGGTTACCGCTGCGGCTTGCTCGTTGCCCATTGGGTTGCCGACCACGCCTTTATGTAGGTCATAGGAGTGGGAGGCAATTTCCACCAACGGTGATTCATCAAGAGCCCTGACTTGCTCCCATGACAGAAAACGTTCGCGGGGCAGGGTGATGCTGCCATAGGGCACCTGCCCACCAGCGGGCACGTCCAGCCAACTGCCCACCACCGCTTGAACAGCGGGAAAGTTGTAAAGCTTGAGGAGCGGAAAGACGATATCGTAAAAGCTGCGATAACCGTCATCGAAGGTTAACAGCACGGCTTTGTCAGGCAGTGGTGTGCCGCCCGCTTTGGCATCGATGATCTGCTGTAAAGTCACCGGTTGGTAACCGCCTACGTCTAGCATGTTGAAGTGTTCAACTAATCGGCCGCGTGTGATGGTCTGCGAGTAGATGTCCAGATCAGGGGTGACGCTGGAATCCACCACATCGTGGTAGCTGATGACCACGTAATCACCCGGTGAGCGTGCGGCTTGGGCCTGCTGAATATTAACGATCACCAGCAAGGCCGCGCACATTAGAATGACGCGCCAGAGTGTCATAGGAATCTCCATACAAAGCCGGCTGAAATAACGTTGTCGTATTCAGGAACACCGTCGTAGACGGCCCTTTCGCGGGTAATGCCGTATTCAAAGTTCACCGTGGGCGCTAGCTCCCAACTGTGTTGGTAGCCAATCGACCAGGTGTTCTCGCTATCGAAATCCTCTTGCCAGTAACGGCCTGAGCCGAGTGAAAACGACTGAATAAAGGATTGTCGATAATCAATAGGGGTTTCGTAGTTGACGGTGAGCACGCCGGCCAAGCTGGCATCGCGGAGCGGGTTGAAATAGCTAGCTTCAATCTCGTCATTGCGAGACGTGGAGGCTTGAATCTCGCCATTAACTTGCCAACGGTCCAGGTGATAGAGGGTTTGATTCCAGTAGCCGTAAACAGATTGGCGCAGGTTACTGTCCTCAAAATCAGTGGCCATTACGCCGATAGCCCCGGCGCCTCGCTCATCGTGCCGGTAGGCGAGTTCGCCGCGGTAGCGGTCGGCATGAATGCCATCGCGCAGCGCGCGTAGCGGGGTGTCGGTAGTGTTTAGCTCTACGCCCAGCGTGGTGGTGATGTGATCCGTAGGGGCGTACTGCAATTCGGCCAGCGCGAGAAAGTCTTCGTTAAGCTGTGACCCATGGCCCGCGGCCAGGGTGACCGTGGCTGGATGCAGGTTCCATTCGTAGCCCGCTATGTTGTAGGAGGCGTAGAGGTTTTCATCTTCAAACTCGCCGAACTGGCCAATGCGCTGAGCAAAGGGGCGGGAGCCACTGTCGTTGCGTGGTCCTTCGAACAGCACTTCATAGGTCCACTCCTTGGAAGCCTGGGTGCCACTGCCTTGGCCCTTACTACGCTCAAACGAGCTGCTTAGCTGAGGGGCGCGCAGTTCGCGCCATTCGCGGGCCATATCGTCACGTGATGCGCTTGGCCGGGCTTCGGCTATTTCTCTAGCGATTTCGGTTGTGGTGCCTTTCCATAGGCCACGCTGTAACCGGGAAAGCAGCACGCCGTGATGAGAAGCTTCCTGGCGATTTGGTGGTAGCAGTGGGGCGGCTTGCTGGAAAGACGCTTCGGCTTTTCTTGGCCAGCCCCTGTCGCGTTCAATATCGCCCTTTAATAGCCACAGGTAAGGATCGCCCGGTGCTTGGTTTTGATATATCGCCAGGCGTTGACTGGCTTCGTCAGTACGCCCGCGCCACGAATCCAATAGCACGCTGAGCAGCAATACTTTCTGATAGTTGGGGTTGTCGATACGTACGGTTTGAGTGAAGTCAAGGCGCTGCTCGGGTTCACTCGCTGTCCACTCTTTTAGTAGGTTATCGGCATCGCGAAACCGCTGGGCGTCGGCATAGCTGTAAAACAGCCCTTCGTTAAGAGGGTCGTCCGGGTTTGTTGCCTGGGCAGGGGATTGCCGGATCAAGTTTTCATAAAGTGCGGCAGCTTCTTTTGGGCGACCCATGCCATTAAGTGCATGCGCTTTGGCGCGGGCCACATAGCTCGGCAACTGGCCATGCTGGTTTTCAAGCCTCACCGCCAGCGCTTCTGCTTCAGAGAAACGTCTTAATTCGGCGAGTGCGACTACCTTGTCGTACTCGGTGATAGTAATGAGCTCCTGAGGGGCATCGCCGTTGCGCAGTACGCTATTTAATTGCTCTAAGCCGTTGCGCACGCGGCTGGGCTGATCGGTATGAACACCCAGGCGAATATCGGTTACCCCTTCATAGTAGGTAAGCCATAAGCGATCGTTCGCGGAGAATACCTCGGGGTTGGATTGCATAATGCGGCGTGCCGCAGAGCTGGCGCCTAACCCCACGGCTAGCCGGTAGACGGCTTGCAATTCACCCGTATTATTGGGGTCTTGTGTGACCAGCGTCTGCCGGACATCCAGCTCTTGAACGGCATTAGCGGTGCGCGAGGCCAAATAGCCCTTTGCTTCTAGCCCTGCGGTGGTAGAGCCAGCCGCTTGGGTGTATTGCTGAAGAGAAACCTCCGCCAGGGTATAGTTACCCATGTCGGTATGTACTAAGGTTTGGCCAAGCCAGCCTTGCGCATTCGATGGGTCGCGGTAGGTGAGCGTTCGGAACATCTCCAGCGCCTGCTCGTATTCACCCGCATTGCGTGCCGCACCCGCTAGGTTGGCGAGCTCAGAGTCACTATAATTTTCCGTTTGGCACCAATCGCAGACTGCCAGCGCTTCCTCATGGCGTTCTGCGCGTACCAGCAGTGCCACCAGGTCTTCGCGGACACGCCCATCGCGCGTTTGGTGATAGAGTGTCCTTAAGCCATCAATGGATGAATCCAGTGCTCCCTGACGTGCCTGGATGACCAGGGTTTCACGTTGTGCGTCGGTGGTTTGCCCATAGGCAACGCCCGATGTTAGACAAGCGAGTAGGCATATCGGCAGTAGGGAGCTAGGGCGGCTTTGCATGATGATATTCCTACTCTGGAAGATAGTGATAACAAGTATGTAAACAAATGTATCCTTCCAGTATATAGGAGTATCTTTAAGTAAAAATTGGACTAAAACGTGAACTTGAAGAGTATTATCATCAAGATAAAGAATGAGAAATTTAAGCTTAGCGTAATGACGTCATCACTCATGAAGGCAGAGTTTGATAACAATGATGAGCTTTCTAGCTACTTAGTAATGTCATGCCCTCCTGTTTGACTCCAGCTCTTCAATCATCCTGCGCGCTGCATTTGAGAGTGTCCGATTGGTATGCACTAAGTAGCCTAGCGGGCGGTAAATCGGTGCGGTATCCACGTCTAGCTCTGTCAGCTCGCTATCGATCATCTTTTCGGGCAGCAGGCTCCAACCCAGCCCTACACTGCACATCATTTTTAGTGTTTCCAAATAGTTGGTTGTCATACTGACGGGCAGTTGCAGGCCAACGGCACTAAAGCGCTGCGCGATAAGTGAGCCAGTAAAGGTTTTGGCCCCCGGCATTACGCAGTTGTATTCGCATAGATCGGTCAGCGACAGCTTACCTTGAGAGGCCTGATGGGTAAGCGGGTGATCGATAGCGCAGGCAAAACAGAGCCGGTCGCGCCACAGTTCCACAACGTGCAGTTGCTCATGCGGATGGGGCGCTAGTGTTACCACGGCCATTTCCAGGGTGCCATCTAGCACGCCTTGGTAAGCCTGTTCGGAGTCTAAAAAGTGCAGGTCCAACTCAACTTCCGGGTGGCGCTGGGTGTACTGCTTTAACAGCGGTGGTAAACGGTGTAGGCCAATATGGTGGCTAGTGGCCAGCGTGAGCCGCCCGCCGACATGACCAGAAAGGTTAGCTAGGGCACGGCGGCTATCTTCAACGGTCATTAGAATGCGTCGTGCTTGGGGCAGTAGCACGCTACCCGCCTCGGTTAACGCAATACGCCGGCCAATACGATCAAACAGCCGTGTCCCCACCTGGGACTCCAGCGTGGCAATGCGTTTGCTGACCGCAGGCTGGGTCAGGTGTAGCTGTTCAGCCGCCCGTGAGAAACTTTGCGTATCGGCGACGGCCTTAAAGGCTTGCAGGCTTTGTGTATCCATCCACGACTCTCTGAATAAGTATTCCAGTTTGGAATCTAAACTATGAATAACATGAATTGCTTTTATGCGCGAGTCGCGTGACACTTGTCCTACAAGCAGTTGAAGCAGCCCATAGAGGCGGCCATACCGAACTAGCAGGGCACTGCCCAGGAGAGTCACATGTCAGGCCAAACTCTTTACGACAAGCTTTGGAATCAGCACTTGGTGAAGCAGCGCGATGATGGCACCGCGTTGATCTACATTGATCGCCAACTACTTCACGAAGTGACATCGCCCCAGGCGTTTGAAGGCCTGCGTTTAGCTAACCGTAAGCCTTGGCGCTTAGATGCCAACTTGGCAACGCCGGATCACAACGTGCCGACGACGATTAAAGAGCGCGCCGAGGGCAATAGCGGCATTAAAGACCCGGTGTCGTTGATTCAGGTACAAACGCTGGACGATAACTGCCTGGAATACGGCATTGAAGAATTCAAAATCAACGACCCGCGCCAGGGTATCGTGCACGTGGTTGGCCCTGAGCAGGGCGCAACGCTGCCGGGTATGACGGTAGTGTGCGGCGATTCTCACACCGCCACCCACGGTGCGTTTGGCGCCTTGGCCCACGGTATCGGCACCTCTGAGGTCGAACACGTGATGGCGACCCAGTGTTTGCTGGCGCAAAAAATGAAAAACATGCAGGTGCGCGTAGAAGGCAATTTAGGCCTTGGCGTTACCGCGAAAGATGTGGTGCTGGCGATTATCGGCAAAATTGGTACCGCTGGTGGCACCGGCTATGCGATTGAGTTCGCCGGTAGCGCGATTGAGTCGCTCTCCATGGAAGGCCGCATGACCGTGTGTAACATGGCCATCGAAGCGGGCGCACGGGTGGGTTTGATCGCGGTGGATGACACCACCATCGACTACCTCGCCAAGCGGCCCTTTGCACCGACTACCGAGCAGTGGGACGCCGCAGTAGCCGACTGGCGCAACTTGGTTTCTGACGACGATGCGCCGTTCGATAAAGTGGTTACCTTGAAAGCACAAGAGATTGAGCCGCAGGTAAGCTGGGGCACCAGCCCGGAAATGGTCACCGGTATTTCTGGACAGGTGCCTGACCCGCTAGCCGCGCTGGATGAAACCGTGCAGCGCAGCCACACTCGTGCGCTTGAGTACATGGGGCTGAAGGCCAATCAGAAGATTACCGATATCAAGCTAGATAAAATCTTTATCGGCTCTTGCACCAACTCGCGTATCGAAGATTTGCGTGAAGCTGCCAACGTCGCCAAAGGCAATAAAGTCGCTGATTCAATCAAGCTTGCCATGGTAGTGCCGGGGTCTGGCTTGGTGAAGCGCCAAGCGGAAGCCGAAGGTTTGGATAAAATCTTTATTGAAGCGGGTTTCGAGTGGCGTGAGCCAGGCTGCTCCATGTGTTTGGCCATGAATGCCGACAAGTTGGGTGCCGGTGAACACTGCGCCTCGACCTCAAACCGCAACTTTGAAGGTCGCCAAGGCTACGGCGGCCGTACGCACTTGGTCAGCCCTGCCATGGCAGCCGCTGCAGCCATTGCCGGCCACTTTGTCGATGTTCGCAGCTTGCCCGCTAACGATGCCTCTCACGCTCAGAAGGCCTAAATCATGAAAAAATTTACCCGTTTTGAAGGCGTGGTGGCGCCGCTTGATCGTGCCAACGTCGATACTGATTTGATTATTCCGAAGCAGTTTTTGAAGTCGATCAAGCGCACCGGCTTTGGCGTTAACCTGTTTGACGAATTGCGTTACTTGGATGAAGGCCAGCCGGGCCAGGATTGCTCGCAGCGCCCGCTGAATCCGGATTTTGTCTTGAACCGGCCGCGCTTTAAAGGTGCTGAGGTACTGTTAGCACGCCGCAATTTTGGCTGCGGCAGCTCCCGCGAGCACGCCCCTTGGGCGCTGGAAGATTTCGGCTTTAAAGTGGTCATTGCCCCCAGCTTTGCCGATATCTTCTATAACAACTCGTTCAAGAACGGTATTTTGCTGATTACCTTCCCTGAAGATGTGGTTGATCGCCTATTTACAGAAGTTGAGGCCAATGAAGGCTATCAGTTGGATGTGAATTTAGAACACCAGCAGGTAGTGACCCCCAGTGGCGAAATTTTAGAGTTTGAAGTGGACGAGTTCCGCAAACACTGCCTACTGGAAGGACTGGACGATATTGGCCTGACGCTTAAAGACGAAGACGCCATTCGCGCCTTTGAGCAGAAGCATAAAGCCGCGCGCCCTTGGCTGTTCCGCCAATCTGCGTAAGCCAGTCTCTAATAATTAAATGCTAAGGAATTTGCATGACACATAAGGTCTTGTTGCTGCCGGGTGATGGTATTGGCCCCGAGATTGCTGCTCAGGCAGCGCGCTTACTGAAAGCGTGCCAGGAAGCGGGTTTGGATATTGAAGTCGAGGAGGGCTTGGTGGGCGGCTCTGCTTACGATGTTCACGGCGAGCCGCTACCCGCGGAAACATTGGAAAAAGCCAAAGCGGCTAGCGCTATTTTGCTGGCCGCCGTGGGTGGCCCTAAGTGGGATAAAATTGAAGACCTTTCCAAACGTCCTGAAAAAGGCTTGCTGGGCCTGCGTAAAAACTTGGGTTTATTCGGCAACCTGCGCCCGGCGATGCTCTATCCGCAGCTGGCCAGCGCCTCGAGTTTGAAACCTGAACTGGTGGCTGGGCTGGATATTATGATCGTCCGCGAGCTGACAGGCGGCATCTACTTTGGCCAGCCGCGCGGTATTGAAGAGCGCAATGGCGAGCGTGTGGGCTTTAACACCTATATTTACTCTGAAAGTGAAATTGAGCGTATTGGCCGCGTGGCGTTTGAAATGGCCCAAAAGCGCGGCAAGAAGCTCTGTTCGGTAGATAAAGCCAACGTGTTGGAAGTCACCATTTTGTGGCGCGAAGTGATGGAGCGGTTGGCGCCTGAGTATCCGGATGTTGAGCTATCCCATATGTACGTGGATAACGCCGCCATGCAGCTGGTGCGCGCGCCTAAGCAGTTTGATGTGGTGGTGACCGGCAATATGTTTGGCGATATTCTTTCCGATGCCGCTGCAATGCTGACTGGTTCCATTGGGATGCTGCCTTCTGCCTCGCTAAACGAGAGCGGGCAGGGCATGTATGAACCTTGCCATGGCAGTGCGCCGGATATCGCCGGTCAGAACATTGCCAACCCGCTGGCGATGATGCTCTCAGTGGCCATGATGCTGCGTTATTCGTTGGGTGAAACCACCATGGCAGAGCGTATTGAAGCCGCCGTGGGTAGCGTGCTGGACGACGGCCTGCGTACCGCAGATATTGCCGCAGAGGGCATGCAAACTATCGGCACCGATGCGATGGGCGATGCAGTGCTTGCGGCGTTTGCGAAGCAGTAAAGTATAGTATTCGCATTGCGACTGCGTTAAGGGCGCCTGTCGCAGGGTCAGCCCTTAACCTATCCCCAGGTTTCAAAATCACCGTAAAGAAGTGTGTATAATATAAGTACTCATTCTTTGCAGGAGGACTTCATATGTTGAAAGTCGGTTTCGTGGGATGGCGCGGCATGGTGGGCTCAGTGCTAATGCAGCGCATGCAGGAAGACGGTGATTTTGTCGGTATTGAGCCGGTCTTCTTCACTACCTCCCAGGTTGGCCAGCCCGGCCCCGACATCGGTGTAGACGTACCTCCACTGAAAGACGCCTTCGATATTGAAGCGCTTAAAGCGCTGGATGTCGTCGTGACCTGCCAGGGTGGTGACTACACCAAGCCGGTTTACAAAGACCTACGTAACGCAGGCTGGAAAGGCTATTGGATCGACGCCGCTAGCACGCTGCGTATGGAAGATGAAGCAACTATCGTACTGGATCCGGTTAACCGCAAGGTGATCGACGATCAGCTAGCCAAAGGCGCTAAAACGTTCGTGGGTGGCAACTGCACCGTGAGCTTGATGCTGATGGGCTTGGGTGGGCTGTTTGAAGCCGATATGATCGAGTGGATGACCTCCATGACCTATCAGGCTGCCTCCGGTTCGGGCGCTAAGCACATGCGCGAGTTGCTCAATCAAATGGGCACGCTCAGAGACAGTGTAGGCGAAGAGCTAAAAGATACCTCCAGTGCAATTCTGGATATCGACCGCAAAGTAACGGCTGCCATGCGTAGCGGTGACTTCCCGACCGATAATTTTGCCGCACCGCTGGCGGGTAGCCTGCTGCCGTGGATCGATACCAAGCTGGATAACGGCCAGAGTCGCGAAGAGTGGAAGGGCAGCGTTGAGACCAACAAGATTCTTGGCCTCGACAACAACCCAATCCCCATCGATGGCCTATGTGTGCGTATCGGCGCGATGCGCTCGCACAGCCAGGCGTTCACTATCAAGCTGAAGAATGATGTGCCGCTGGATGAGATCGAAGATCGCATCGCTAAGCACAACGAGTGGGTCAAGCTGATTCCCAACGATAAAGACGCCACTATTGCGGGCCTAACGCCTGCTGCTGCCACCGGTACGCTACAAGTGCCGGTTGGCCGCCTGCGTAAGCTGCAAATGGGCGGTGAGTATCTCTCGGCATTCAGCGTTGGTGACCAACTGTTATGGGGCGCTGCCGAACCGCTGAAGCGGATGTTGAAGATTCTGCGCGAACAGTAATTGTCTGTTGTAGTGCATCATTTAGTACGCTAGTACGCCAATCGAAAACGGGAAGCTGTTCGTAGCTTCCCGTTTTTTTTCGCTTTCATTTACCGCAGTAGTGGGAAAAGCCGCACTGTTTGGCTAAGTTATGATAAAAAAGAGGTAATACAATAATCTGGTATCAGTAGTTAAAAGTAAGTAGGCCGTCAGGGGATATTCATGGGAAAAACACTGACATGGATGACATGGCTCTCGTTGAGTGCATTGAGTCCTATTACGCTAGCCGTTGGTTTAGGGCAGGCAAGTGTCAGTTCGTATCTGAATGCGCCTTTAGATGCCTCCATCCCTCTATTGGAAAGCAGTGATTATGCGCTAGACAGTATTCGCGTAGGCATTGCCGACCCCTCTGATTTCGCCACCGCAGGCCTTGAGTGGACGCCGTTAGCTGCCAATGTCCGTGCTCAGGTGGTGGAGTATCAGGGGCAGCGCCAGGTGCGCTTGAGTTCCCGTCAGGCCATGCAGGATCCGTGGCTTGACCTGCTACTAGCGGTGGAATTTCCTGGCGGCCAACAATTTCGTGACATAACCCTGCTTTTCGATCCCCAGGGCTATTCTCAGAATCAAGCGCAGGTGCAAAGTGCTGCGCCGCCGCCGAGCGCCTATGTGGGCCGTGGCGATACGCTGTGGGGCGTTGCCGAGCGCGTTAAGCCCGCAGGGGTTAGCGTTCAACAGATGATGGTGGCATTGCTTGAAGCTAATTCCAGTGTCTTTCCATCGGGCAATATTCACGCCATGCGCGCAGGCCAAACGCTAAGCGTGCCTGATACTGAACGCGTGTTGGCGCGCTCCAATGCTGATGCCGACGCGACTATTCAAGCAATGACTGAAGCGTGGCGCGCGCGCCGCAATGGCGAGCTGCAGCCAGTGCCGCTGCCTGACGTTGAAACCGCACCTATTACTGACATTGCCATTGCCGCGGCTCAAGCCTTACCGGCTAATGATGTTGCTGTCCCCGGCAACGCGCTTGCCGCAGATGGTGCAGAAGCTGACGAGCCGGAGGTGGTTGAGGCGGCGAGTGGGGAGGGTAGCAGCGAAAACTCCCAGGACGAGCAAGAAGTGTCGCAACCTGAAGCGTTAACCCGTGCAGAGTTGACGGAACAGCTGCGGCTGAGCCAAGCGACCCTTCAGCAGGTGCTTGAAGAGCGCGAGCTGATACGCGCCGAGTTAAATCAGCTGCGCGATGCGTTGGCTGCCCAAGAGCGCCCACTAACGCCCCGGGCCGCCAGCATGAGTGCAACAGATAGCCAGGGCACAAGTGGCCTAATCGCTCGCTATCAGTGGCCGCTTGCGTTAGCGGCTATTGCACTGCTGGTGGCATTGCTAGTGTGGCTGCGTAAGCGCCGTGAAGAAACTTGGGAAACGGAGTCATTTGCGGATCCCATTATCAGGGCCACGGTCTCTCCCAGCGCTACACCTTCATTTGGGATTAATACGGACCCAAATGAAATAACAAAAGTTGAAACAACTAAAGTTGAAGTAAAAGACGTTGAAGCCCAAGACCTTAACGAAGAAAAGGCTCAAGCGGTCAAGGCGTCCATAGCCGAGACGCAAGCTGATGAGCTAGCAGAGCAGGAGCGACAGCTGGGCCTGCATGCCGTTGCGCAGCCAGATGATAGTCGCTTTATTGATTATTACCCGCCTACCTTAACCAGTTCGATGAGCGCCAATGCACAGCCGCGAGCGGAAACGCCTATGCAGCCGAGCGTTGAGTTCGCCACGCGCCATGACACAACGCCTTCAATGCCTGCTAAAAAACCGCGCCCTCCTATCGAAGAAGAGTGGGAGATTGAAGAGGTGGCATTCAAGCCGCAGGGCCTGGATAATAGCAATCCTTCTAAATCTGCAAAATGATGTGGCTTGATGACGCTGTTCTATCACTTCGATGAGAAAATACCGCTTACTGGACGCTTAGCCATGGGTATCGAGTACGACGGCACCCGATACTGCGGTTTCCAGCGCCTTAAGCACGCTGCGTCCGTTCAAGCGTCGCTGGAAGAGGCGCTGAGCAAAGTAGCCAATGAGCCAATCCAAGTGCGCGCTAGTGGGCGCACCGATTCTGGCGTGCACGCAACGCGCCAAATCGTGCATTTTGACCCACCGGTGGGGCGTTCAGAAAAAGCCTGGATCTTTGGAGCTAACACCCATTTACCCCGCGATGTTGCCGTGCGCTGGGTAAAGCCGGTGGGCGATGACTTTCACTCACGGCTATGCGCCCTCGGCAGGCGTTACCGTTACGTGCTGCTCAATCAAATCAGCCGTCCGGTATTAGAGCGTGCCAATGTGACCTGGTGCCGTGACCCGTTAGACGCCGATGCCATGCACCGAGCCGCCCAGGCGCTGGTAGGGGAGCACGATTTTTCCAGCTTCCGTGCAGCAGGCTGTCAATCCAAAACCCCCTGGCGGCATATGCACTTTGTCGACGTAAAACGCTACGGCCAACTGGTGATGATCGATATTCAAGGCAATGCGTTTTTGCACCATATGATTCGCAACATTGCCGGGGCGCTGGTGAGCGTTGGACGCGGTGCTCAGAGTGAGACCTATATTGGCGAACTGCTGGCGCTGCAAAACCGCCGCAAAGGTGATGTCACCGCGCCTGCTTGTGGGCTGCATTTTGTCGATTCGGTTTACGATGAGCGCTTTGATCTGCCCAAAGAGCCGCTGGGGCCGCATCTACTCTCATTTACCGGTGAATGGACGGGGGAGCGCGAGTTGCCTGATACGCCACGGATAGCTTATCGGCGCAATCGTTCGCTGAGTAATGCGGTGGCTAACCCTGAGCAGGAGGCATCTTCATGAGTGCTATTACGCCAACACGCACCCGCATTAAGTTCTGTGGCTTTACCCGAGGCGAGGATATTGACCGAGCCGTGGCGCTGGGCGTGGATGCGCTGGGTTTCGTCATGTGGCCGAAGAGCGCTCGCAGCGTGGATATTGAGCAGTTGGCGGCGCTGTCTGCGCGAGTGCCTGCGTTTGTTACCCGCGTGGGGCTATTTGTTGATCAGCCCGCTGAACTGATTGAGCGCTGTCTTCCGTATCTCGATATGCTCCAGTTTCACGGCAATGAAACGCCCGAGGAGTGTCAGCGCTTTGCGCTACCCTGGATGAAAGCGCTGCGTATGCGCGATGAGATAGATCTAGCCCATGAAGCCCAGCGCTACCATCAGGCTCAGGCACTGCTGCTGGATGCCTATCGACCCGGAACGCCGGGCGGCACCGGGGAAACGTTCGATTGGTCGAGAATCCCCGCAAATCTTGCAAAACCTGTTATCCTCGCCGGTGGGTTGAGTGCTGATAACATTGCTGACGCTGTGCGTCAGGTAGCGCCTTATGCAGTGGATGTGTCGGGTGGTATTGAAGCCTCCCACGGCTGTAAAGATGCTGACAAAATGGCCACTTTTGTTCGTCAAGTGGCGTTAGCCGCCGCGCGTTAAAGTATGCCGCGCAGTTACCTGTATGGAATCTGCTGCGCTATTAGTGAGTTCATTTATTGTTTACCTGTTCTGGCCATCTTGTGAGGTATCTCTGTGACAGTTTCTGCGACGCCTGCTCCGAAAACTAAATTCAGCGATCTGACCCGAATGCCGGATGCCCGTGGTCATTTTGGCCCCTACGGCGGTCGGTTCGTGTCAGAAACTCTCAGCTTTGCGTTGGAAGAGTTGGAGAAAACTTACTTAAGCCTGCGTGATGACCCTGACTTCCAGGCCGAGTTTGACTACGACCTTGCCCACTACGTGGGGCGCCCGTCGCCGCTCTATCACGCCAAGCGCTGGTCGGCGAGTCTTGGCGGTGCACAGATTTGGTTGAAGCGCGAAGACTTGAATCACACTGGTGCCCACAAGGTTAATAACACCATTGGCCAGGCGTTGCTGGCCAAAAAGACCGGCAAACCACGCATCATTGCTGAGACCGGTGCTGGTCAGCATGGCGTTGCTTCAGCCACCGTGGCTGCTCGGCTAGGGCTTGAGTGCGACGTTTATATGGGCGCTGAAGACGTCCAGCGTCAGAAGCTGAACGTTTATCGCATGCGGTTATTGGGTGCCCGCGTCATTCCGGTAGAGTCCGGTACGCGCACGCTTAAAGATGCCATGAACGAAGCGCTGCGCGATTGGGTCACCAACGTCGATAACACTTTCTATATCATCGGTACCGTGGCAGGCCCGCATCCTTACCCGTTGCTGGTGCGCGATTTCAACGCGGTGGTAGGACGTGAAGCGCGTCGCCAATCGCTGGAACAGATTGGCTGCCTACCCGATGCACTGATTGCCTGCGTGGGCGGCGGTTCCAACGCCCTGGGGCTGTTCTACCCATTTGTGGAAGATGACGACGTGGCGATGTACGGCGTTGAAGCTGGTGGCGATGGTGTTGAAACTGGCCGCCATGCGGCGCCGCTGGCATCCAATGCGCCACGCGGTGTACTGCACGGCAACCGTACCTATTTAATGTCAGATGAAGCCGGTCAGGTGTCTGATACGCACTCCATTTCTGCTGGCCTGGATTATCCTGGCGTGGGCCCTGAGCACGCACTCTGGAAGGATGTGGGGCGGGTCACTTACGTGACGGCTAACGATACGGAAGTGCTGGAAGCGTTCCGTGAGTTGACCCATATGGAAGGTATTATGCCAGCGCTTGAATCAGCCCATGCGCTGGCCCATGCCAAGGTATTGGCGCCCACGATGCGTCCTGACCAGCATATCGTGGTCAACCTCTCCGGGCGTGGCGACAAAGACATCATGACCGTTGCTAAGATTGACGGCATCGAATTTTAAGGGCGAGCATGAACCGTATTGATCAGCGTTTCAGTGAACTTAAGCAGCAGGGTCGTAAGGCCCTGATCCCTTACATCACCGCAGGGGACCCAGCGCCGCAGTATACCGTAGACTTTATGCATGCCCTGGTGGAGGCGGGCGCCGATATAATTGAACTAGGCGTACCTTTTTCCGATCCCATGGCCGATGGCCCGGTGATTCAAAAAGCTTGTGAGCGTGCCTTAAAGCAGGGCACACGGCTGGTTGACCTTATACAGATGGTCAAAGAGTTTCGCCAAACCGATACCACCACGCCGGTAGTACTTATGGGGTATTTAAACCCCATTGAACGAATTGGCTACGAGAACTTTGCCGATCAGGCTGCCAGCGTGGGCGTCGACGGCGTATTGATTGTTGATATGCCGCCAGAAGAGGCCGACGAGATTGGTCCATTGCTGAAATCGCGTGATTTAGCAGCGATTTTTCTCGTTGCGCCTACCACTTCACATCAGCGTGCCGCTACAATATGCGCCCACGGCGAAGGCTACCTGTACTATGTTTCGCTGAAAGGCGTGACCGGTGCTGCCACCCTGAACGCAGACGATGTCGCCGAGCACCTGGCACCGTTGCGCGGCATGACCGATTTACCGCTATGTGTTGGTTTCGGCATCCGCGATGGTGCGACCGCTGCGGAAGTCGCTAAAGTTGCCGATGGTGTGATTGTAGGCAGCGCGTTGGTTAACCGCATTGCGGAAAGCGTCGATGCGCCGGAAACCATTGCGGGCCAGTTGAAAAGTGTATTAGCAGAGATGCGTACGGCGATGGATGCCTAAAGCAGCACGCTTTATCGCCTATACTGAATAGATTAACGACACTCATCAAGTCTGGTTTTGCCAGGCGTTGACGTATAACGGAAGCCTTTTTGATATGAGCTGGTTAGACAAGATCGTACCCTCCATGGGTCGTATCCAGCGTAAAGACCGTCGCGCTAGCGTGCCCGACGGCCTCTGGCGTAAATGTCCCAAGTGCGAAGCGGTTCTTTACCTCCCCGAGTTAGAGAAACATAACAGCGTATGCCCCAAGTGCGATCATCACCTGCGCTTGACGGCACGTAAACGCTTGGACTGGTTCTTGGATAAAGCAGGGCGTGAAGAGATCGCTGCAGAGATCGAGCCTATTGATCGGTTGAAATTTCGCGACTCTAAAAAGTACAAAGACCGCCTGACCGCAGCGCAAAAAGATACCGGCGAGAAAGACGCACTGGTGGCTATGCGCGGTGAGCTAGACGGTCTGCCGCTGGTGGCTGTTGCCTTTGAGTTCACCTTTATGGGCGGCTCGATGGGGGCAGTGGTCGGTGAGAAGTTTGTGCGTGCCGCTACGCTGGCGTTGGAAGAGAATATCCCGCTGGTCTGTTTTGCTGCCTCGGGTGGGGCGCGCATGCAGGAAGCACTGTTCTCGCTGATGCAGATGGCCAAAACATCCGCCGCGCTTGAAAAGCTCAAGCAAGAAGGCGTGCCGTATATCTCCGTGCTCACGGACCCTGTCTTTGGCGGCGTTTCTGCATCGCTGGCCATGCTGGGTGATTTGAATATTGCTGAACCTAACGCCTTGATTGGTTTTGCCGGCCCACGGGTTATCGAGCAAACGGTGCGTGAGACGCTGCCAGAAGGTTTTCAGCGCAGTGAGTTTCTGCTTGAACACGGCACTGTCGATATGATCGTCCATCGCCATGAAATGCGTGAACGAGTTGGCAGCGTACTGCGCAAGCTCACTCACCATGACGCTTCTCCCGTGAACACGCAGAATATCGACGAGATTGATGCTTCTGAGCCAACCGTTGAGGAGCCCGTGTTAGCCGATGCCGAAGATACTACTTTTCACAAGGTAGATACGGCGAAAGGTGATGCTCCCTCCACCAAGAGTGACGATCATACGCGCAATGCCTGACTCTCTAGGGCCATACTCTCAAGAACCGCACTCTCTACCGCAGTGGCTCCGGCATTTGGAGACGCTGCACCCGGTAGGAATTGATCTTGGCCTGGAGCGGGTCTCGCAGGTGGCAAAGCGCATGGGGCTGTTTTCAAGCCCTATCGCTGCTTGCGTTATCACGGTAGCGGGTACCAATGGCAAGGGCTCGACCCTTGCCATAATCGATAACATTGCCCGCGCCCACGGTCAGCGAGTGGGTACCTATACCTCTCCCCATTTACTGCGCTATAACGAGCGCGTCAAAATCGATGGTCAGGAAGCCGATGATCAGCTGCTTGTACAGGGTTTTGAGCAGGTTGAGCGCGCCCGTTTGCAACAGCCTGAAATCAGCCTGAGCTATTTTGAAGCGGGTACGCTGTGCGGTTTGTGGTGCTTAGCGGGCGCAGGGCTTGATCTTGCGGTACTTGAAGTGGGCTTGGGCGGGCGCCTTGATGCCGTCAATATTATCGATACCGATGTGGCCATCGTGACGACCATCGCTCAGGATCATGCTAACTTTCTAGGCACCGATCTGGCTCAGATTGGACGTGAAAAGGCCGGTATTTTCCGTGCGGGCCGCCCGGCTGTACTGGGTAGCCAAACGCTGCCCGCAAGCGTCGCTGAATGTGCCCAGGCACTGGCGGCGCCGGCGTTTGTTTTGGGTCACCACTTCGAGCATCAAGTGGTTACTAGTGAGCGTGCTGAATGGCGTTGGCAAGGGCACAAAGCAGATGGTGCTCGTATCGTTATCGACGAGCTTCCCGACCCTGGCCTGCCCATCGATAATGTGGCTACTGCCTTACAGGCGCTCGTGCTTACAGGCTTAGCGCTTGATGAGTCTAAGGTCAGAAAGGCGCTTAGCACGGTGCAATTGGCCGGTCGCTTGCAGTGGATTGGGCCTTGGTGTTTGGATGTTGGGCATAACCCCCACGCCGCTGAATATATCGCTAACCACCTGCCGCCACCGCCACAGGGCGGTCAGCAGTGGGGGCTTATCGGCATGTTGAACGATAAAGATGTAGACGGTGTTATAAAGGCACTTGCGGAGCGCATTAGCGATTGGGTATGCGTAACGTTGCCAGATGAGCGAGGGTGCCAGGCGACAGCGCTGGCACAACGTATAATAGCTCAGGGAGGGCGAGTTCACTTTTGCGCCGAAACGCCGCAAGCAGGCGTCGATTGGCTCGCCAAAGTGCTAACGCCCAATGATCGTGTCTTGGCTACCGGGTCGTTCTTTACAGTCGCGGCATTGTTAGCTCGGCCACTGCCAACAGGCGTTGCGTCGCTTGATGGAGACGGAAATGAAATACGGTAAAACGGAACGCATTAGCGGTATTGTGATTTTACTCGCGCTGCTGG
Source organism: Halomonas sp. H2 (assembly GCF_050215315.1). GTDB lineage: Bacteria > Pseudomonadota > Gammaproteobacteria > Pseudomonadales > Halomonadaceae > Vreelandella. The sequence goes on along the minus strand of NZ_CP189760.1, from coordinate 2,187,557 downwards.
CAATTATTGTGCCATGGTTAATGAGTGACCCCGCGCCACGGGAAGATCGGCCGCAGCCGAGCTTTGTGATTGAGCAACCGGTGGAGGTGGAGCGCCGTGACGTGCCCGCGCCCGAGAGGCCTTCATCCATTAACGACCCGTTATCACCTGCATCAAGTGGGGAAAACGAAGACGGTCAAGCCGATATCGACGCTAATCCTCGCTTGCCGCAAACTGATCAAATCGCTGCTGCTAATCGGTCGCCGAGCCGCGAAGAAACAGCGGGTTCCAGCGAGCCCGATGAAGCACCGGAGCCGGTTGATAGCGATCCCATTGCGGATTTAATCGCCAGCAATAGTGGTAGCGGAGAAAACAGCACTAAGAGCTCGTCACCAAGCACTTCGAGCCCATCGTCTACCGCTCAGGGGGAGTGGGCAGTCCAGGTGGGTAGCTTTGGAGAAGCGGCGAATGCTCGGCGATTGAGTGAGCAGCTCTCCGCAGAGGGCTTTAGCGTTTATCAGCGTGAGCGTGATAACCGTATGACTACCGTATTTGTTGGTCCTTACGCGACCTCTGAAGATGGCGAAGCCGCTATGACGTCGATTAAAGAGCGGGCCAATGTGCAAGGACTGCTTGTACGGGTAAGAGATTAACCATGGCGTTAACCTGGATTGATGCGGTTTTCTTGGCCGTGCTGACACTGTCTATGTTAGCCGGGTTCGTCAGAGGATTTGTACGCGAAGCGTTGGGACTGGCCGCCTGGGTCGTCGCCTTAATGGTTGCCCGAGTGCTCGCCGAGCCAGTGGCCGAACTGATGAGCGGGTTTATCGATAGCTTTGATGCTCGTTTAGTACTCGCTTTTATATTGGTGATTTTTGCGGTTATTTTGCTTTGCGGCATAGTGATTCGCTTGGTGCATGCCGCGATAGAATGGGTGGGCATGGGCCTTTTGAACCGCGTGGCGGGGGCCGCTTTTGGCGTTGCCCGCGGGGCGGTTATTTTGCTTATCGCTACGGTGCTGATTACCCTTACGCCGCTGGCGGAGCTGCAGGCGTGGCAGCAAGCCGAGCTGCGCCCGACCTTTATTCAACTGCGCGATTGGGCGGTGAGCCAGTTAGATCAGTGGGATCGAGAGTTGCCTGAGGCGCCAGCGTCGCTGCGCGATATTTCTCTACCCGAACTGCGCCTGCCCGGTGCGGCGGAGCGCGATGTTATCCCGACAGGTGATTGACCTGTTACTGAAATCGATTCTACGAACGTTCGGGCTTGCTTAGGTATAGGCGAGCCATGGCATTAAGCGAGGTAACGTGAATGTGCGGTATAGTGGGCCTTCTGGGCAAGCAGGCGGTAAATCAGGGAATCTACGATGCCCTGACCGTACTTCAGCATCGTGGCCAGGACGCTGCCGGCATGATGACGTGGAACGAGGGACGCTTCCTACTGCGCAAGAGTAATGGCTTGGTACGTGACGTATTTCATACCCGTCATATGGCGCGCTTAAAAGGTAATCTAGGCATTGGTCACGTGCGTTACCCGACGGCAGGCTCTTCGAGCGAAGCCGAGTCGCAACCGTTCTATGTTAACTCCCCTTACGGTATTGCGCTGGCGCATAACGGCAACCTGACCAACTCAGAGCAGTTGAAGCAAGAGCTGTTCTCCACCGATTTACGCCACATCAATACCAGCTCCGATTCTGAAGTGTTGCTCAACGTGTTTGCCCATGAGCTAGGCAAGCAGGGCTTACACCTGGAAGCGGAAGATATTTTTGACGCCGTGCGCCGCGTACATCGTCGTTGCAAGGGTGGTTATGCGGCCGTGGCGATTATTAATGGCTTCGGTATGGTGGCATTCCGCGACCCCTTCGGTATTCGTCCGGTAGTATTTGGCACCCGCGAAGAAGAAAACGGTCAGGCGGTCATGATTGCTTCTGAGTCCGTTGCCCTGGATGTGGGTGGCTTTGAGCTTGAGCGCGATTTATCGCCCGGTGAAGCCATCTTTGTCGATATCGAGGGTAATATTCACACCCAGGTTTGCGCGGATCGCCCGCAACTGCGTTCGTGCATCTTCGAGCATGTCTATCTTGCCCGCCCTGACTCACTGTTAGACGGTGCCTACGTATATGGCACCCGCATGCAGATGGGCCGCAAGCTGGGTGACCGCATCTTAAATGAGTGGCCGGATCACGATATTGATGTAGTGATTCCGATTCCGGATACCTCGCGCACCTCTGCGCTGGAAATGGCTCAGCACCTTGGGGTGACTTATCGCGAAGGATTTATGAAGAACCGCTACATCGGGCGGACCTTCATTATGCCGGGGCAAACTCAGCGTAAAAAGTCGGTGCGCCAAAAACTCAATGCCATTGATGTCGAGTTTAAAGGCAAAAACGTCCTGCTCGTGGACGACTCGATTGTGCGTGGCACCACCTGTAAGCAGATTATTCAGATGGCCCGTGATGCAGGGGCGGGTAAGGTCTATTTTGCCTCAGCAGCGCCGCCGGTGCGGTTCCCTAACGTGTATGGCATCGACATGCCGGCAGCGTCGGAGCTGATCGCCCATGGTCGTAGTGAAGAAGAAGTCGGTGATTTGATTGGCGCTGATCGTATTTTCTATCAAACATTGGAAGACCTAAAAGCGGCTTGCCGCGAATTTAATCCTGATATGGAAGAGTTTGATTGCTCGGTATTTGATGGCAAGTACGTGACAGGCGATATCGACGACGCCTACCTCGCCGAGTTGGAAGCCAGCCGCAACGACTCTGCCAAAGATCAGAGTGCCGGTGATCATGCCCTGGTCGGTATGCATAATCAGGACGACGACCTGGACGATTAGGAGGTAAATTTTATGCAGGATTGCAATCACCAGGAAGACAATCATCAGGATGAGTGGTCACTAGAGACGCTGGCGATCCGTGCGGGACACCAGCGCACTTTTGAGCAGGAGCACGCGGAGCCCATTTTTCCGACGTCGAGCTTCGTTTACGAAAGCGCTGCCGAAGCGGCGCGCAAGTTCGGTGGGCAGGAGCCGGGCAACGTTTACTCGCGCTTTACCAACCCAACGGTGCATACCTTTGAGCGTCGCTTGGCGGCCCTTGAAGGCGGCGAGCGCTGCGTGGCTACCAGCTCGGGCATGTCGGCAATTCTCTCCACCGCGCTGGCGCTGCTTTCAGCAGGTGACGAGATTGTCGCCTCTCGGTCGCTGTTTGGCTCAACGGTGAGCCTGTTTGACAAATATTTGGGTAAGTTGGGTATCACCACGCGTTATGTGGAGCTTTCCAATATTTCTGCCTGGGAAGCGGCGATTACCCCTAATACGCGGCTACTGTTTGCTGAAACGCCGTCTAATCCGCTGTCAGAAATTGCCGATATCTCGGCGCTAGCGGCGTTGGCAAAGCGCCACGGTGCGCTGCTGGCGATTGATAACTGCTTTCTGACCCCGGCCCTTCAGCAACCGCTGGCGTTAGGCGCTGATTTGGTTATTCACTCGGCGACCAAATACCTGGACGGTCAAGGCCGTGCCATCGGTGGCGCCGTGGTAGGTAGTCATGCGCTGCTTGAAGAGGTATTCGGCGTGGTGCGCACTTGTGGGCCCTGTCTGAGCCCCTTCAACGCGTGGATTTTTACCAAAGGCCTGGAAACCCTGTCGCTGCGGATGAATGCCCACTGTGAAAACGCCTTGACCCTGGCGCGCTGGCTCGACGCGCACCCAGCAGTTACCCAAGTATTTTACAGTGGCTTGCAAGATCATCCCCAGCACGATTTGGCCAAGCAGCAGCAAAAGGGCTTTGGTGCGGTATTGGGCTTTGAAGTGAAGGGCGGCCAAGAGGGCGCTTGGCAGGTGATCGATGCGACCCGTATGCTCTCTATCACGAGTAACCTAGGCGATGTTAAAACCACCATTACCCATCCTGCAACGACGACTCATGGGCGCCTTTCGGATACCCAAAAAGCTGCCGCTGGAATCGCTCCAGGGTTAATCCGGGTAGCCGTAGGCCTTGAGAGCCAGGAAGATATTCAGCGTGACTTAGCGCGCGGCTTGGATGCGTTGGCGGCGCATTAACGCCTAGTTTGATTTCCAACCGGCCCAGCAGTTGGCCGGTTTTTTTATGGTGATTGTGCAAGGCATTCGCCAACCAGTGGTTTTTACGAATGGTGTATTCTGCTTTTTTCAGCGGTTTTCGGTGCCATTAAGCGATATGCTTCCTATTATCAAATCGCTAACGGATAGCGCCAAAAAGGGAAAACAGCAATGTGGCAGAATAGTCGCAGCGGGTGGGGATTAATCAGCATCCTGTTCCATTGGTTAAGCGCACTGGCGATTATTGGTCTGTTTGCATTAGGTTGGTGGATGACAGGGCTTGGGTATTATGACCCTTGGTATAATCAAGGGCCTTGGGTACACCGCTCAATCGGGATGTTATTGCTAGCAGCCACGGTGGCGCGCCTTGTATGGCGCTTTGCGCAACCAACGCCAAAAGCAGAGGGGCGCCGTGTAGAAACTATGGCCGCCCATTTAGGTCATATTTTCCTTTACGTGCTTATATTAGTAGTCATGATTAGTGGCTATTTGATTTCTACCGCCAATGGTCGTGGAGTAAGCGTATTCGGTTGGTTCGAGGTGCCTGCCTTGCTTTACGACTTACCCAACCAAGCGAGTCTTGCGGGCGAGATTCATTGGTACAGCGCTTTGGCGCTGATGATTTTAGCCGGCGGTCATGCGCTCGCAGCGCTCAAGCATCACTGGCTAGACAAGCACTCAACGCTGTCACGCATGCTGAATCCAACTTACAGCCTGCGCAATGAACCAAAGCATTAAAATAGATACCTTTTGACCGCTGTGAGGGTGATATCCGCTTGTCACAGTGTTTATTCAGTAACCCAAGGAGTTGTTTACTATGTTAAAGAAGACTGCATTTGCCTCTGCGATTGCCGCTGCAGCCCTAGTCCCCTTAAGCCAGGCGCAAGCAGCTGATTACCAAATTGATACCGAAGGCCAGCACGCCTTTATTCAATTCAAAATTAACCACCTGGGTTTTTCGCATATTTTAGGTAGCTTTGAAGAGTTTGATGGTCAGTTCTCATACGACCCTGAAGACCTTGACGCCTCGTCGGCGGAGATCGAAGTGCAGGTTGATAGCCTGAACAGCAACCATGCTGAGCGTGATCGTCATATCTTGAGCGAAGACTTCCTCAATGCTAGCGAACACCCTACCGCTACCTTCACTTCGACTGGCTTTGAGTCTAACGGCGACGACGAAGGTGTACTCTCCGGCGATCTAACCCTGAACGGCGAAACCCAAGAAATTGAAATGCCGGTTAAGCTAATGGGTGAAGGCGACGACCCGTGGGGCAACTACCGCGCTGGCTTGGAGGGCAGCACTACATTGACGCTGAGCGATTATGGCATCGACCTGAGTGACTTCCCTGAAGCTATGCATGAGCTGGAGCTATACGTGACGTTCGAAGGCATTCGTCAGTAATAACCTACCGCAGTCCTTGCGCCACCGCCCTTTAAAGGGCGGTGGCGCTTTACGTTAAATCGCACATCAAACATCATTCAACTAAGGAGAGAGTGCTTGGCAGCCGTCATGCATCAAAAAGAGTTGGCGATAACCCTATGGCGCCAAACATGGCCAATGGCCATTGGGGTGTTGGCGCTATTGGGTTTTCAACTTGTTGATAGCGCCTTTGTTGCCCGTTTGGGTACTGCTCCGCTCGCCGCACAGTCGTTCACCTTTCCGCTGTCATTTCTGATTATCGGTATCCAGGTGGGCATGGGGATTGCGATTGCCGCACTTATTTCGCGGGCACTGGGCGCGGGTGAAGAGGCGCGCGCCAAGCGGTTAAGCAGTTTGGTGTTAATGGCAGGTGGTGGAGTGATTGGGCTATTGGCCATCGCTTTATGGCTCTTTCATGTGGCTATTTTCCAACTGCTGGGCGCTGATGAAACGACCCTTGGCTACATCCGAATTTACTGGGGCCCACAGCTGTTATCGGCTTGGCTGGGGGCACTGCTGTATTTTAGCTACAGTGTTTTTCGCGCCCATGGAGATACTCGCCTACCGGGCAAAATGATGGTGCTCAGTAGCCTTGTTAACCTTGTGCTTGATCCACTGCTGATTTTTGGTGTCGGCGATTGGCAAGGTTGGGGTTTACCTGGTGCTGCCTGGGCGACGGCGATTGCATTTTCAGTGGGGCTGCTGGTGACCACGCGTAAATTACTCAAACGCCAGTGGGCTGCTCAGCACGGCCTGTGGTTAGAGGCCAAACAGTCGTGGCGGCCGTTTACCGGTATTGCCGCACCCGCAATGGTCAGCCAACTGATGCCGCCGTTGGCAGCCATGTTGGCCATTTCTGTTGTGGCGGGCCTGGGCGAAAGTGAGGTAGCGGCCTGGGGCTTAGCGAGCCGCTTGGAAACACTCTCGCTGATGGTGATACTGGCCATGACCATGTCGCTGCCGCCATGGCTAGGGCGCTGCTACGGCGCCGGTGATTGGGGGCAGATACAACAGCTGATGCGTTTGGCGGTTAAGGTCGCGCTAGTTTGGCAGCTAGGCCTGGGCGTGATACTGGCGTTAGGGGCTCCCTGGCTGGCCATGGCGCTAGCGGGCAGCCCGGATGTGCAAAGCGAACTGACGCTGTTGGTTCGCTTTCTGCTACCCAGCTACGCCGCGTTGGGCGTGTGTATGCTGGTGGTGTCAGCGGGCAACGCATTAGGTTGGCCGTTACGTGCCATGCTGCTATCCAGCGCGCGATTGTTTGTTTGCTATTTGCCCTGTTTATGGCTGGGCTCGCAATTTTTCGGTTGGTGGGGCTTAGCTGCGGGCGCCGCCGTGGGGAATCTGCTGGCGGGTTTAATGGCATGGCAAGTGATGAGACGTATTTTATCCCGCCCGCACCGGCAGGCGGGATTCGTCAATTAACGCTTGCGTGCCGCTTCCTGAAACGAAAAGTACATAAACAGCAGCGCCATACCCAGGTAGCCCATCACAAATTCAGGGGCGGCATTTAAGGCCAGCTCTGGGGCGTGCATCAGTCCAACGAACGAAAAGCCAGCGGCAATGGCAGCGAAGGCCGCTGCCCTTCGGAATTGGTGGTCAATCACTGACACCGTCATGGCACCGAGCAGAATAGCCATAAACATGGCGCCTTGGCCCATCACTACAATGGCGCTGGATATATCGGTGACGACCTCGCCAGCCCCGCGGTTAAAGCGTGTCATTACATAGTTGGCGAAGTAGGGCAGCATGGCCAGCGCCACGGCAGGGTAGTAGCGCGTGTCGTTGGCCTGGAAAGCGGTGGCAATCATCGACATACCGACAAACACCAAAATGGGCGCGACGACTGAAACAGGAATAATCGCGGCTAAAGCGGCGATTAAACCGAACATCGTGGCCAGCGCATACACCGCGCCATTGAGCAGGCTATAGCCGCGGCCAGCGCCCATCCACTTGGCCCCCACGGTGGCAATATAGACCGTGGTAGGAAAGACGCCGCCAAACAGTGCGCCAATCATAGTGCCCGCGCCATCCACCGCCTGGCACTCGCGAACATCGTACTTATCGCCCGCAGCCTCCATCGCCTCTACGTTGTTCATCGTCTCAATGGCGTTATAGAGCGTAATTGGCAGCACCACGGTGAGTACCGCCAGCATGCTGGTTAGCAGCAATCCCAGCCCTTCAAACCAGGCTAGGTTGGGCAGCAGCGGATAAAAACCTAAGTGAGTGAACGCATCGCTAAAGCGCTCGGTACCGGCGTCGCCAATCAAATAGGCCATGGCGGTACCGACGATAATGGCGAATAGCGAGGTGGGCAGTTTAAACGGCATGCTCACTCTTGCGACTAGGCCAACAATAATGATCGCTAACACCAGCAGACCAATAATCGGCATTTCCAGTGTCTTGAACAGCATTTCCCCAGCAATGAACGTTAGCGCGACACCGGCAACGGCACCCAGCATAGCGGCTCTTGGCAGGTGATGCTGTACCCAGCGGCCAATCACACTGATGGTGGCTTCAATGGCGCCGCTAATAAAGCAGGCCGCAACGGCCACTTTCCAGGCCATTTCCGCATCGCCGGTGAGTTGTTTGGCGGGTAGTAATACGCCGAATAGAAATACGAACATCACCGGTGTTGAGATGCCATAAGAGAGGGCCGTGACATCGGCGCGGTTCTCTTTGCGTGCCAGCCTTGCCGCGGCCCACGCATAGTAGAAATTGCCCACCATTACCGCTACCGCAGCGCCCGGCAGCACTTGACCGTAGACAATAGAGGAGGGAAACCCCATGCCCAGCATCGTGATCGCAATAATCACAAAGTTGGCGATGTTGTTTTGAAATAGCGCAAAGAAGGCGTCGGTATCTTCTTTTTTGTACCACGGGTAGTAAGTGCTGGCAGCCGCCATGATAGGCCTCTTAGTTATGGTGTGTTGTATACAAGGCAACGCTGAGTGTGCCGAATTATTGACTAATCGGTCAAGCGAGGCAGCACACAAAAACGCCCAGGGAGACCTGGGCGTTAATGAGTGCGTTAGTGCTTGGTGCCAAGTGCTTGGATCAAGCTAGTCGTTTACAGCGGCAATCGCTTTAGCCAAGTAGGGGAGGTTCTCGTGGGAGAAGCCCGCTACGTTAGCGCGACCTGAGCGCACCATGTAGATACCAAACTCGTCACGTAGGCGATCCACCTGTTCTGGCGTTAGGCCGGTATAAGAGAACATACCGCGCTGTTCCGCGACGCAGGCGTACTTCTGATCCAGCCCGTAGGGCTTTAGGGCTTCGACAAAGTCGCGGCGCAAAGTGTTAATGCGGTCGCGCATTTCGGTCAGCTCTTCGCGCCATAGCGCGGTTAACTCAGCGTCGTGGAGGATCTCGCTGACGATTGAACCACCGTGGGCGGGTGGGTTCGAGTAGTTTTCCCGGGCAACGATAGCGACCTGAGAGCGGATGTTATCCATCTGCTCGCTGTCTTTTGCCACCATGATCAAACAGCCAGTACGCTCGCAGTAAATACCGAAGTTTTTCGAGCAGGAGCTGGTGATGATCGCCTCATCAAGATTTTCTGCCAGCAGGCGTACGCCATAGGCGTCTTCGTCCAAGCCTTCACCGAAGCCTTGGTAAGCAAAATCGATTAGCGGCAGTAGCTTGCGCTCGCGAACAATTTCTAGCACTTCCTGCCACTGGTCGTGAGAAAGGTCAAACCCCGTCGGGTTGTGGCAGCAGGCGTGCAGTACCACCACATCACCCTCGGGAATATTTTTAAGCGCGGCCCGCATGCCGTCAAAATCGAGGCGGTTGTCGGGGTCAACGTAAGGGTATTTGTGCAATTCAATCCCAGCAGCGGTAAAAATACCGTGATGGTTTGGCCACGTTGGGTCACTTACCCAAATACCTTTACCCGGCAGCTGCGAGGCAATGAAGTCGGCTGCTAAACGCAGTGCACCGGTACCGCCCGGCGACTGAGTCGCACTGGCGCGATTGGCTTTTAGCACCGGTGACTCAGAGCCAAACACCATGGGAAGGATAACTTCACCATAGCTAGGGGCGCCGTGAGAGCCGATATAGGTTTTCGTCGTTTCATTCTTGAGCAGGCGAGCTTCTGCTTCCTTAACGGCGCGCATTACCGGCGTATTACCTTGAGTATCGCGGTAAACACCAACGCCTAGATCCACTTTTTGTGGATTGGTATCTTTTTTGAAAGCTTCGATCAGCCCGAGAATGGCGTCTCCTGGGACTCGCTCAATATGCTCAAACATTTAGTCGGCTACCTCGTCGGTTCTGGCGGCAAGAATGAAGTCATTCAGATGCAGGCCTTTAATGGCATGAGACCACCACAAAACGGTGGTTTTCCCCCATTCAGTAGTAATAACGGGATGATGACCAGCCTGCTCTGCAATATCGCCAACGCGCTGGGTGAATGCTAAAGCGCTGGCAAAGTCACGAAAGATAAAACACCGCGACAGCTTCATGATGCCATCGTGCTCGACAATCTGCCACTGGATGAGGCTTTTTAGCCGCTCTTGGGCTTCACTGTGGCTTAACGGATGGCTACTTTTACTGCAAGGTTCGCAGGTGGATTTGGCGAGCGTCGACATTGGTAAGCTCCTGCATTGAAGGGTGCTTCTCTAGCGTAGAAGGCATACGCAGTTGCGACCAACGTCTTTAGCGCGGTGTGTTTGGTACCGCACACAGAATTGTAAGCTTTAGACGCGGCGTTATTGGTATTTAGTGATAAAATTAATTACTTTTTTGCATATTAAATTTTTTTTTATTCCTGAGGTGGTTTCTTGGAAGCAGGACGAGAGCAAAATACTCAGCCAACAGGCATGGTCAGCTTGGTAGGCGCAGGGCCCGGCGACCCAGAATTATTGACGCTAAAAGCCTACAAGCGCCTGCAGTCCGCTGAAGTAGTGCTTTATGATCGTTTAGTTAGCGATGAGGTTGTTGCGCTTATATCGCACCAGGCGCAGCGTTTTTATGTCGGCAAAGCGCGCGCTCTGCACAGCGTTCCCCAGGATGGTATCAATCAAGCGCTAGTTAAGTGGGCCAAGCAAGGCAAGCGTGTAGTGCGGCTTAAAGGCGGCGATCCATTTATTTTTGGCCGCGGGGGAGAAGAGCTTGAAGCCTTGGTGGCCGCCCAGGTGAGTGTAGAGGTTATTCCGGGGGTGACCGCTGCCTCAGGCTGTGCCGCCTATGCGGGCATTCCACTGACCCACCGTGACCATGCGCAGTCGGTGCGTTTTGTCACCGGTCATCTGCAGCATGGTGAGTGTGAGTTGGATTGGGATGCGCTCGCGCGACCGGGGCAAACGTTGGTGTTTTATATGGGGTTAGGCAGTGTCAATGTTATTAGTCAGGCGCTTATTGAGCACGGTTTGGCGCCTGAAACGCCACTCGCCTTGATTGAGCAAGGCACTACGCGCCAACAACAGACCCATATTGGATCACTATCAGCACTGCCGACGGCGTTTTTGGCAGGCCACATTAAACCACCTACGCTATTGATAGTTGGTAGCGTGGTGTCGCTACATTCGACTCTTAATTGGTTTGATGCGTTTAACGGTCAGGCATCAGGTTTTCATGAAGGCAAGCACCCACCTACGGCCAATCATGATTAGCTGTTGTGTTTGAGCGGTAACTCTACAGCAACATTTATACACGATTTTGCAAACAGACTGGCCAGATACAGTGAGCTGTGTATGCTGAAAGGGAGATTATCCACGGCTAGCGCATTACAAACGCAGTTGATTATCGCGCAGCGGATTATCGTTAGCACGGGCAAACGTTAGCTTAGACCATAGAGGAACGCACAATGTCAGAAACAAACTCTACTGATAACCAGCCGCCAACCAACAAGCCAGAGCCAGACAATAATCCGGGCCCAGCCAAAAAATCAGACATGAAGACCCTCTTTCAAGATAACCGTGTAAAAGCGATTGCCGGTATTGCGGCCATCGCGGTTATTTGGGCAATTATGGCGCAATCTAATTCGGGTACTCACCAGGAGCGCGTCGGCAATTTAGAACAGCAACTGGCGAGTGCTGAGCAAGAAAATGACCAGCTAAGTCAGCGTATTGCTGAAATTGACGAGGCCGAAACCAATTTGGCCGCGCTGCAAGCAGAAATGGCTTCCTTAGAGGAGCAGCAGAGTGAAGCGAGCTCATCATTGGAAAGTGCCCAAGGCGAAGTCAGCAGTGTTCAGACGCGCTTAGAAGAGCTTGAATCTGAGCGCACCGCGCTGGAAGAAGAGATTGCTTCTCTAAACGAGCAAGTGGAGAGCACCGAAAGCAACATGACGGCGCTGCGCGAAGAGCGTGACGAGATAACGACGACGCGGGATGAGGCTGAAAGTACTCTCCAGGAAGTGGAAGAAGCGCGTCAGAGCGCCGAAGAGGCTCGTCAGGAAGCTGAAGCCGCCCGCCAGGGCGCTGAGCAGCAGCGGCAGGAAGCGGTTGAAGAGCTGAATGCTGCTGAAGAGGAAGTCTCTGGGTTAAAAGATCAAATTAGCCAAGCCAACGAACAGCTTAGTGGCCTAGAAGAACAAATGTCGACGGTTCAAAGCGAGCTCGAGGAACTGAAGAGTGAGCGCGACTCATTAACCAGCGAGCGTGATGAGCTGCAAAATGAAGTCGACTCACTGGCGGAGCAGCGCGACGAGGAAGAGCAAAGCTTGAGTCAAGTGCGCAGTGAATTAGACGATGTAACGGTCGCACTGGAAATGGGACGCGAAGAAGTAGCCAGCGTTGAGAGTGATATCGAAGACCGTGAAAGTCAGCTTGAGCGCCTTGAGAGCCAACTTGTCGAATGGCGCGATGAGCTATCAACATTAGACAGCCGCCTGGTGGATGCGGAAGAGTCTGCTGGTGACGCTACTGTACCGGCACAGGGCGGCTCATCTGAAGAAAACGCCTCAGACGAGGGATCTTCTGACGAAAGTACCAACGACAGCGACGCTGGTAGTGAAGAATCACAGCAAAACGCTGGTTAAACGCTGTTAAGCGGGAACGCTTCTAGGTTAAGCAATCATGTGAAGCGGTGAGAGCGGATGTCGGGCAACTGGCATCCGCTTTCTTGTTGTTGGTTTATGAATGTCCCCCCGAGGAGTATCATTCACGCAACGTTAAATACGAGCCTAAATGAGGAGTGCCATTAAATGGATGGGGTTAAGCATATTATTGCAGTGGCATCGGGTAAGGGCGGCGTGGGTAAATCCACCGTCACCGTCAACTTGGCGTTAGCATTAGCGGCACAGGGGTATCGCGTAGGTGTGCTTGATGCGGACATCTATGGGCCTAGCCAGGCGCAAATGCTCGGCGTTAAAGAGGGCGTGCGCCCTCAGGCTGCTGGCAACGATAAGTTTCTGCCACTGGAGGCTCATGGCATCCAGGCGATGTCGATGGCATTCATGGTCAATACCCGTGAGCCGATGGTGTGGCGCGGGCCGATGGTCGTAGGCGCATTCCAGCAGATGCTGACGCAAACCCAGTGGGATAATCTCGATTTTCTGCTAATCGATATGCCACCAGGAACCGGTGATATCCAGCTTACGCTGGCGCAAAAAGTACCGGTGGCCGGCGCGGTGATTGTCACCACACCGCAAGATATTGCGCTGTTAGATGCCCGTAAAGGCATCGAAATGTTCCGCAAGGTTAACGTTCCGGTGCTGGGCGTGGTGGAGAATATGAGCCTCTACCACTGCGAAAATTGCGGCCATGAAGCGGCTATTTTCGGTACCGGTGGCGGGGATAGCATTGCCCAAGAGTACGCTACTCAGGTGCTGGGTCGACTACCGCTAACGCTCTCTATCCGTGAGCTAACCGACTCCGGGCGTCCTAGCGTGATTTCTGAGCCGGAAGGTGCGGTAAGCCAAACTTTTGCTGCGATCGCCCAAAAGGTAGCCGAGGCCGTAAGTGCCAATCCAGGCGATGCCCCCACTATTTCCTTTAGCGAGTGATGATGTAACACATGAGTATCAAATCTGATAATTGGATTCGTCGCATGGCCAAGAGCGACGCGATGATTGAACCGTTTGAAGCCGAGCAGGTGCGATATGTCAACGATCAGCGCGTTATCTCCTACGGTACCTCAAGCTATGGTTATGACGTGCGTTGTGCCGATGAATTTAAAGTGTTTACCAATATCCACTCAGCGATCGTTGATCCCAAGGCGTTTGATGCGAATAGCTTTGTCGATATTAAGGGCGACGTGTGTATTATTCCACCCAACTCATTTGCGTTGGCGCGCACGGTGGAGTACTTCCGTATTCCGCGCAATGTGCTGACCATTTGCTTGGGGAAATCTACCTACGCGCGCTGTGGCATTATTGTTAACGTCACGCCGCTAGAGCCTGAGTGGGAAGGCCACGTGACGCTGGAATTCTCTAACACGACCAATCTGCCGGCGAAAATTTATGCCCATGAGGGCGTCGCGCAGATGCTGTTCTTAGAGTCCGATGAAGTGTGCGAGACGTCGTATAAAGACCGCGGCGGCAAGTATATGGGCCAGCGCGGCGTTACTCTGCCGCGCACTTAAGCATACGGTGCTTCAAAACTGCGCTCTATAAAAAAAGCGCCTTACGGTTATTTCCGTAAGGCGCTTTTTAGTGCCTGCTTCTCACGCTAATCCTATGACTCTTTGTCGAGCTCCTCGTCAAGCTCTTCAGCGGCGTCGGTGTGGGAAAGCCGCATACCGTGTTCAGGTAGTAGATGGCCGTCCATTTTGGCGCCTTCGGCGCTGAACTGCAGCCTGCCTTCCAAAAACCACTGTACGGCAATCGGATAGATCAGGTGCTCGCGGGAGCGGATCTTTTCTTGCAACGTTTCTACCGTATCATCAGCGCTCACTTGCAGCTCGGCTTGGATGACCAGCGGGCCACCATCCAGCTCTTCGGTCACAAAATGAACGCTGCAACCGTGGCTTGTAACGCCATCGGCGAGGGCCCGGGCATGGGTGTTGAGCCCTTGATAATCCGGCAGCAGCGAAGGGTGGATATTCAGCATGCGGCCCAGAAAGCGCTGCACAAAGCGAGGTGTTAAAATACGCATAAAACCGGCCAGTACAATCAAGTCCGGCTCGTGGCGCTCAATGACTTTGATCAAAGCACCGTCATAGGCTTCACGGCTATCGTATTCTCGATGGGGAAGGGCAACCGCATCAATACCCGCTTCGTGGGCGCGCTTCAGGCCATAGGCGTCAGCGATATTGGAAATGACCGCGACAATTTCACCGCCGCCTAAATGGTCATGGGACTGGGCATCAATCAGCGCCTGTAGATTACTGCCGCTACCTGAAATAAGTACCACGATTCGGCGGGCGCCGAGAGGCTCTGGGGTAACGTCTTTAATGGTATCGCTTTGGTAGTCCGTATTGGTCATGCCGAGAGGTTCTCCAGAATAACGGCTTCCTCTTGGCGCCTAATAATCTGACCCAAATGGTAGACAGATTCACCCTCGTCTTCCAGGTGTGCCATTGCCTGCTTGGCCTGATGCTGGGGTACTATAATCACCATGCCAATCCCGCAGTTCAGCACACGGTGCATTTCCGTTTCGTTGACATTGCCGTTGGCCTGTAGCCAATCAAACACCGCAGGGCGCTGCCAGCTGTTGATGTCGATATGCGCAGCGAGGTCATCGGGCAAAACGCGGGGAATGTTTTCTAGTAGCCCGCCGCCCGTAATGTGCGACAAAGCGTGTACGGCAATATCGCTACCGCGCATTAAAGAGAGCAGTGATTTTACGTAGATACGCGTGGGGGCCATCAGCGCATCACCGAGAGACTGACCCTCAATGTCGGTCGTTAAAGGTGCGTTACTGACCTCGAGAATCTTACGAATCAGCGAGTAACCGTTAGAGTGTGGCCCTGACGATGCCAACCCCAGTATTACGTCACCTTCAGCCACTTTGCTGCCATCTAAAATGTCTGCTTTTTCAACCACACCCACGCAAAAGCCCGCTAAATCGTAGTCGCTGCCTTCATACATGCCGGGCATTTCGGCGGTTTCGCCGCCCACCAGGGCACAGCCAGCCAGTTCGCAGCCGGCACCAATGCCGGTAACCACGTCGGCAGCAATATCCACATCAAGCTTACCCGTGGCATAGTAGTCAAGGAACAACAGCGGCTCGGCGCCGGCTACGATCAAATCGTTGACACACATGGCGACCAAATCAATACCAATGGTGTCGTGTTTGCCAAGGTCCATTGCTAGACGTAGTTTAGTGCCTACGCCGTCGGTACCCGAGACGAGAACGGGTTGTCGGTAACCTGCCGGAATTTCGCAAAGCGCACCAAAACCGCCTAATCCGCCCATTACTTCTGGACGAGTCGTGCGTTTGGCAACGTGTTTAATGCGGTCAACTAAGGCGTTACCGGCATCAATATCGACGCCTGCGTCCTTATAGCTGAGGGAAGGAGTAGCCGAAGAAGAGGAGGTCTCGGTCATGACAGATCCTGTGAAGCAAATAACGGTGCGGGTAGTGCTGGCGACATGGCCAGTGCTGGGCTTAACTTCGGCTGATTGTATCACTCAGCGGCCCGCGCCGCACCGCCGGCGGACACGATGAAAAGCTACGAGCGACTTTCGCGCATATGCGGCATAGTAGTGATAAGTGAACGTATTCGGATTAAACCCATGATTGAGAGGGAGCTATGCGGAATTCTTGGTGGGGTGTCCTGTTTTTGGTGGTGATTGGTGGTTTGATTTTTTTGTTAGATGCCGTATTGATGCCTTTTATTGCCGGGATGATTCTCGCTTACTTAGCCGACCCGTTGGCAGACCGCTTCCAACGCTGGGGCATGAATCGGCCATTAGCGGTTAGCAGCGTGTTTTTGGTTCTGCTATTAGTGCTTGTGGCGAGTTTATTGATACTGATACCACTTTTGGTTCAGCAGCTTAAACAGCTGGGAGAGGCAATTCCGAGTATTTTTAACTGGGTAGAGAGCGTGCTTGCCCCCCAAGTGCAAGTGTGGACAGGCTACGACGTAACTGCGGAGTTAACCAATATTCGTGAGACCTTGGCTGAAAACTGGCGAGACGCGGGTGGGTATTTAGCCCAGGCGCTGGGTCAAATTGGCCGTTCGGGGATGGCGTTTGTCTCTTGGATTACCTATGTGGCCTTGATTCCTGTCGTTACCTTCTATTTGCTTTTGGATTGGAATCGGCTGCTCGACAATATCGCCAATTTAATTCCGCGCCAGTGGGCAGACGATACCTTTCGCTTAGCGCACCGCTGCGATGAAGTGTTGTCATCGTTTTTACGCGGTCAGCTACTGGTGATGCTGTGTTTGGGAATTATCTACGCCGTTGGCTTAACGCTGATGGGGCTTAATTTTGGCCTGCTGATTGGCTTTATATCAGGGTTGGTGAGTATCGTGCCGTTCTTGGGCTTTATTGTCGGTTTGGTTATTGCGTTGGTTGTCGCGCTGTTTCAGTACGCTACCTGGTGGGCGGTGCTGGGCGTTATCCTGGTATTCAGTATTGGGCAAATGGCTGAAAGCGTCATTCTCCAGCCTAAACTGCTCGGTGATAAGATTGGCCTGCATCCCGTTGCGGTGATATTTGCTGTGCTGGCAGGGGGCAACCTGTTTGGATTAACGGGGGTGCTGTTAGCGCTTCCGGTGGCTGCGGTCATCCTGGTGCTGCTTAAAGAAGTTAAAGTTCGCTATCAGCATAGTGAACTTTACGATGAGCACAATGCTGCTGATAATCAGACAATAATCGAGGTCAGTTCTTCGTACCATGATGAGCTGGGACATCGTGATGAACGGGAGTCACCATGAGCCGAATACCGGCACAGCTTCCCTTGGGGATTGGGCTGCGCGATGACGCAACCTTTGATAACTTTTACGCGGCGCGGTCAAATGCGCCGCTGGTTGAACACCTTACAAAGCAGTTAGCTTCAGGGGATGAGCCGTTTTTATACCTATGGGGCGCCCCTGGGGTTGGCCGCAGCCATTTGCTTCAGGCGGCATGCCACGCGGCGTCAGATGCTGATAAACGTGCGCTTTATTTACCCTTGGCCGACTTGGGCCACTTTCCACCGCTCATGCTGGAAGATATTGAGCGCCTGGATCTTGTCGCCATTGATGATTTGGAGTGCGTGATAGGGCGTAAGCGCTGGGAAGAGGCGCTGTTTCACGCTTTTAACCGGCTTAGAGATGCTGGCAAAAAACTAGTGATTGCATCTAGTGCGCCCCCACGGCAATTAAATGTGGTGCTGCCCGATTTAGCCTCGCGCTTAACGTGGGGCGTTACTTTTCACGTCCATCCTTTAGATGATGACGATGAACGCTTAGCGGCCCTTAAATTACGTGCCAGCGTGCGTGGCTTGCAGCTACCGGATGATGTGGGGCGCTATATTTTGCATCGCGGCCCGCGTGAGTTAGGCGAATTGTGCCGCGCGGTAGAAACCTTAGATAAAGCCTCACTAACCGCGAAGCGCAAACTGACCATCCCGTTCGTGAAATCTGCCCTTAATTGGTAACGCCGTCTAGGCAGCAACCCATTATTAAGACGCACAGACGCTAAAATGCCACCGCGACTAGGGCCAACGGTGGCATTTTATATTACTTACCAGCTTACCCATTCAGTAGCGGTTAAGCAGTTTTGCTCATCTTGCTAGCGACTGTTTGCGCTTGCTTGACGTTATCTTCAGTAATTTTCTGACTTTTTTGAATAAAGTCTTGCTGTAGTGCAACAGCTTTATCCGCATCGCATTTGGCACGCTCAGCCAGTTCTTTAGCGACTTTCTGTTGGCCTTCCATGTAGCTGCGAAGACCTTCAGCGTCTTTTACGTCCATCATTTGACGCATTTGAGCAATGCCGGTATCAACGTAGGTTTTGCTAGCATCCATTTGGGCGTTGATCATTTTTTCGCTGTAATCAATGCTCAATGCCATATAAGCGCGTACGGGTGCCATA
Organism: Halomonas sp. H2; assembly: GCF_050215315.1. GTDB lineage: Bacteria > Pseudomonadota > Gammaproteobacteria > Pseudomonadales > Halomonadaceae > Vreelandella. Next base: position 2,169,168 of record NZ_CP189760.1, on the reverse strand, counting down.
AACATATTGTCAAACTGCTGGGTCATTTCGTTAGTATTTAAAGTGCGCATCGTCATACCCTCCAGGGTTTAGTCTTACCGAAAGCAGCTATCCTGAAGTCGGCGCTGCTTATTAGTGAGTTAGCTTTTTAAGCTATCTTGCGGTGCAGCATAGCAAGTCTTTTTGTGCGGTGCAACATTTTCATAGGAGGACGAGTAATGGCAACACGTATGGAACGCGACAGCATGGGTGAGTTAGCAGTGCCTGAAGATGCGCTTTACGGTGCGCAGACGCAGCGGGCGATTAACAACTTTCCGGTTTCTCATTCGCCCATGCCCCCGGCCTTTATTCATGCGGTCGCTCGTATCAAGCTGGCGGCCGCGCGTGCCAACCAAGCATTAGGAGGGCTCGATAGTGCGCGGGGTGACTCGATTCAAAAAGCCGTCCGTGAAGTATTAACCGGTAAACACGACCAGCACTTCCCCATCGATGTATTTCAAACCGGTTCAGGCACCTCCACCAACATGAACGTTAATGAGGTATTGGCGACTTTAGCAAGCCGGGAGGGGGTAGAGGTAACGCCGAACGACCACGTCAATATGGGGCAGTCGAGTAATGATGTAATACCCACGGCAATACACCTGTCAGCTGCCATCGCGGTGCACGAATCGCTGCGTCCAGCCCTTGTTCACCTGCGGGATACGATTGATCAGCGTGCTAGCGAGTTAAGTCATGTAGTCAAAACAGGCCGCACACACTTGATGGATGCCATGCCGCTGCGCATGGATCAAGAGCTGGGCGCCTGGTCGAGCCAATTGAGCCAAGCGATTGAGCGCTTCGATAGCGCCATGAAAAGGCTCTGCCGCATAGCACTGGGCGGAACGGCCGTGGGCACCGGGATTAATGCGCCTGACGGATTTTCCGAGCAGGTGGCGCAAGAGCTAAGTGAACAGACAGGGTTAATATTCACCCCGAACGATAGCTTCTTTGCCAGCCTCTCTTCGCAAGATGCTGCCGTAGAGCTTTCAGGGCAGCTAAAAGGCTTGGCCTGCGTGATTATGAAAATTGCCAATGATCTGCGCTGGATGAATTCGGGGCCGCTGGCTGGGTTGGGGGAGATTGAGCTTGAGGCGCTACAGCCCGGCAGCTCTATCATGCCGGGGAAAGTGAACCCAGTGATTCCTGAATCGGCTGCTCAAGCGGCCGCGCAAGTCATCGGGTTGGATACGGCGATTACCGTCGCTGGGCAAAGCGGCAATTTTCAATTGAACGTGATGTTGCCGCTGGTGGCGTCCAATTTATTGACATCGATTAGTTTGATGAGCAACACCGCAAGGCTACTTGCTGATAGGGCGATTGCGACCTTTAAGGTGCGGGAGGAGAACTTAAAAGGCCCGCTCGCTAAGAACCCTATTTTGGTCACGGCGCTAAATGGCGTCATCGGCTATAACGCTGCTGCCGCCATTGCTAAAGAGGCCTATCAGGCGGGTCGACCGATTATTGATGTGGCGGAGGAGAAGACCGAGCTTGATCGGGAAACGTTAGAGCGGCTGCTCGATCCAGCCGTGTTAACCAGGGGAGGTATCCCCGAGTAACACGGCTAGGTCAGATAGGTGGCGCTTAGGTCTCTTGTTTTTCGGTTTTACCTTCCTGAATCGTTTCGCTAGCCTCACGGCGCTCCTCGGTATCGGCTTCGGGCGTTTCATGCTCGTCTTTGCGTGAGGGGCGATAGCAAAAGGTGGCCAAAATAGGGAAGTGATCAGAACCGAAGTAGTTGAGCCGCTGCATGCTCACTAGCGTGAAGTGTTCGGTTACGAAGATGTGGTCAAGGGGCCAGCGCAACATGGGGTACTTGGCGTGAAAGGTGCTGTACAAGCCGCGCCCCTGACGAGGATCAAGCATACCGCCAATACGGCAAAATAGCCGCGTGGTACGTGACCAAGCCACGTCATTGAGATCCCCGGCCACCAGTGTCGGCTGAGGGTCTTCGTGAATCTTTTTGCCTACTAATAGCAGCTCGGCATCACGCCAAAGGGATTTCTCGCTCTCGCTGGGAGCCGGTGGGCGGGGATGGAGCGCATAAAAACGAATACTTTCACCGTTAGCAAGCGTTACCCGGGTATGGATAGACGGGATATCATCTTGAATCAGCCACTCCACAGAGGTATCTGTTAGTTCCAAGTGCGAGTAAAGATGCATACCGTAAAGATTGTCTAGCGGGATTTTAACGCTATTGGGCCACTGCTCAGCCAGCGCAGGATCTAACTGGTCTTGCCACCACTGATCAGACTCAAGTGTCAGCACGATGTCGGGTTGGTGCTGTTTGATTATATCGATCAGCGGTTGTGCCTGGCGGTTGGGTGTTAGCACGTTGGCAATGAGCAGCGTAATGGTTTTATCTGGGTCATTACCCTCGGCCGTTTTAACCTGTACCGGCCACAGCCGTGTCCAGGGTAAAATATAATAGCATTGAATAATTAACGTGATGCCTGAAGCGAGTAGGGCAACTGATAGCCATGGGCCAGACGCAACAAAGATGACGGCGAGCGCCCAGGTAATTAGCGCTAGGCTAGCGATTTGCAGGCGTGGAAATTCAAAACTGCGAATCCACCACCAGTGTAATTCGATGCGCGCAATGATCGTCGCTAACAGTAGCGTAATGGCGATGCATCCCAGCAAAATGCCCAGCATGGTTTTCCTCCCTAGAGATACCACCACAAACCAGTGAAGCGCTTAGACTAGCGCTATAAGGATATAAGTGTCGAATTGCGCGGCAATTTATAATCGTATAAACCGCTAGCGAGAGAGGGGGTAGAAAGGTAAATAGCTTGCAATTCAGTGATGAAGGCGTAAAATACGCATCCGTTGCTAGGCATGCTTGTGAATAAAGAAATAGGACCATAGCTCAGTTGGTTAGAGCGCCACGTTGACATCGTGGAGGTCGGCGGTTCAAATCCGCCTGGTCCTACCAGCCTTTATGTCAACACCCATTTTTAGGACCATAGCTCAGTTGGTTAGAGCGCCACGTTGACATCGTGGAGGTCGGCGGTTCAAATCCGCCTGGTCCTACCAGCTGTTATCAAAAACACCCCAGCTATTGCTGCCTGGGGTGTTTTTGTGTGGGCGTTATTAAGACGCATGTCCAAGGGCAGGTAGATCGGTTTGTGCTATAAACGTTGCCACCAACGATTCAATCCCGGCTTGATCCCGTTCTGTGAAGCGCGATTGGAGAGGGCTATCCAAGTCAAGAACACCCCATAAATAGCCGTTCACCACGATGGGAACCACCAGTTCGGCGCGGGAGTTGGCATCACAGGCAATGTGGTCGGCCACCGCATGCACATCGTCTACTCGCTGAGTGGTTTGCTGACGGGCCGCCGCGCCGCATACACCTTTGCTAAAGGGAATTGGGTGGCAGGCAGGTTGTCCCTGAAATGGCCCTAAGCCTAGCATTTCTGGCTGGCGCTGAAGATAAAAACCGACCCAGTTGAGGTCGCTAATCTGCTGGTGAATAAAGGCACCGGTTTGGGCGCTGTTGGTCAGCCAGTCCCGCGTGTCGAGCAGCGCTTCGAGCTGCCGATTGAGGAGTGGATAGTCAACACTGGTTTGCATGCGATGCTCCGTTTCTACTAACGCAACAGGCCGACACGCATAGAAGTTACCTATGCATGTCGGCCTGATGTTATTTAGGTATAGCTAGTTCGTGGTATTACTCGGTCCAGCCAGGAACCGCGGCGCCTTTGAACAGCTCTTCGGCTTTTTCAATCACTTCGTCGCGCTGATAAGCGTCGACTAGCTGGCGAATCTCTTCGCGCTCTTCATCACCACCACGTACGGCGATCAGGTTGACGTAAGGGGACTCAGGGCCCTCTTTGATCAACGCATCATCCAGGCTTAAGCCTGCTGGCTGCGCGAACGTATTGTTGATGAAAGCCATGTCGACATCGGGCAGTACGCGGGGAAGCTGAGCCGCTTCAATTTCGCGGAAGCGGAAGTCGCGCGGGTTCTCAGCGATGTCGATGGGGGTGGATTCGAGAAATTCGGGATCGTTAAGGGTGATTAGGCCTTTGTTATGCATCAAAATCAGTGCACGACCTTCGTTGGAAGGATCATTGGGTAAAGCGATTTGGGCACCGTCAGGCAGGTCGTCGATGCTGTCGTATTTCTCAGAATAGGCGCCAATCGGGTAAACGAAGGTGTAGCCAGCAATAGCTAAGTCGTAGCCACGGTCTTCAACCATCGACTGCAAGTAGGGTTCATGTTGATAGGCGTTGGCGTCTAGGCTGCCGTCGGCCAAGGCGACGTTAGGGGTAACGTAATCGGTAAACTCGATGATTTCGACATCCAGGTCGTACTCTTCTTTAGCGATACGTGCCGCGACTTCCATTACTTCGGTTTCTGGGCCAGCCACGGTGCCCATTTTGATGCTGCGCGTTTCAGCGTTAGCGACGTTAACCGCCAAGGCGAGAGCAGTAAGGCTGCCAATAATCAATTTTTGCATGAAATTTCTCCAATTGCGTTGAGCATTAATGGTGCAATGATGCGGCAATAAAAAACGGTTGTCTAATGCGTTTTGGTTATATTGATTTGCTGGGCTCTCAAACGATTATTTACGGTCACTTTTGCGCACCAAGTAGTCGCCCAGGCTTTGAAAACCTTGCACCATCACCACCAAAATCACGACCGTAATCAGCATAATGGTAGGGTTAAAACGGTTATAGCCGTAGCGAATACCTAAGTCGCCCAGCCCGCCGCCGCCGACAGCACCTGCCATAGCAGAGTAGCTGACAAGCGTGACAACGGTAATCGTTAAGCCGGTCATAATCCCGCCGCGTGCTTCTGGAATCAGCACTTTGCAAATGATTTGCCACGGCGTTGCGCCCATGGAATGAGCGGCTTCGATTAATCCAGGTGAAATCTCGTTAAGCGCGGCCTCGACTAACCGCGCGACGAAGGGAATGGCGGCAATAGTCAGCGGTACCGATGCGGCGTTAATACCAATCGACGTTCCCACCAGCATGCGCGTGAAGGGGATGATCGCTACCATCAAAATAATGAACGGAATAGAGCGGCCAACGTTGGTCACAATGCTAAGTACCTGGTTGAGCACTGGCTTTGCCAATATTTGCCGTGGGCGCGTGACATACAGCAACACCCCAAGCGGTAGACCGACAAGTGTTGAAATAAGCCCTGAGACGGCCACCATATAAAGGGTGTCCAGCGTGGCCTGTAAAATAAGATCAATCATTGCGCTGGACATGGCCGAGTACCTCTACCTGTAGTTGATGAGATTCAAGATAGGTCATGGCTTGCTGGGTTTGTTCCGGCGTACCTAACAGCTCTGCGATCATTAACCCTAGGGTGCGCTCCTGAATCGACTCTACTTTTGCTTGCAGAATGCTGACATCGACCCCGCATTCGCGAGCAAGCCGCGAAATCAGCGGGGTCGACACCGCGTCGCCTGAGAATGTTAACCGTACCACCGGGTGGGTATTTTCGCCCGGTACATCAACGAGCCTCTCCATTAGCTCTTTGGGCGGCGTTAGCTGCAGGAAGTCATTAAGAAACTCACGGCCAAGCTGGGTGCGGGGAGCGGTGAAGAAGTCGCCCACCTCCGAGTCCTCAACCAGTTCGCCGTCTGAGATCAGGCTGACCCGGTGGCAAATTGATTTAACGACTTCCATTTCGTGAGTGATCAACAAAATGGTGATGCCCAACTGATGATTGATATCGCGCAGTAGCTCGAGTATTGAACTGGTGGTCTGCGGGTCGAGTGCAGAGGTCGCTTCATCGCACAGCAGTACCTGCGGCTCACTGGCCAGCGCCCTGGCAATCGCGACGCGCTGCTTTTGGCCGCCAGAAAGCTGAGCAGGGTACTGGTTGGCTTTATCGGCCAAGCCCACCATCTCTAATAATGGAATGACGCGTTCACGAACGGTATGGCGTTTCTGGCCCATCAGTTCAAGCGGTAACGCAACGTTGTCGAATACTGTGCGCGTGGTCAGCAAATTGAAATGCTGGAAAATCATACCAATACGGTGGCGGGCCCGATTGAGAGCGGGGTTACTTAAGCGCGTCATTTCTTGACCATCTACTGTGACGCTGCCGCTTGTCGGGCGTTCTAGCAAATTCACGCAGCGAATCAACGTGGACTTACCTGCGCCAGAAAGGCCGATGACGCCGTGAATGGTGCCTTTAGGTACAGTGAGGTTGGCTGCTTTAAGCGCATGGACGGCGCTTGTGCCGCTACCATATGTTTTACTGACGTTGCTAAGTTCAATCATAGCGTCTGCCTTACTGGTAGGCCGAAGACGAAGTGCGGGAGAGTAGGAGCAGGCGTAGGGCGGGGATAAAAAAGCCACCCTCGTGGGTGGCCATCAACGCTGGACACACCCTTTTAGCTGCACTTCACTAGGCTGCTGGCCTGGCGGACGCCCGCAAGATGGGTACAAATCGGCGTCGTTACATTTGCGCCAAAAGTCTAAAGATAGGTGGCATGTATGTCAATTAGCAACGAGGTGGCTGCACAAAGATGAGGCAGCAGTAGTAAGCTGGCGGATTACATCCATTATTTTTACGAGTTTAAGGAGCAGGGCGCTATGTTTACCGGCATTGTTCAAGGGGTGGCCAAAGTAGTGGCGGTGAGTGAGTTGGAGAGTTTTCGCGTACACGTGGTGGAAATGCCCCCCTCAATGCGTGAAGGGCTTGAGGTAGGTGCATCGGTTGCTCATAACGGCGTGTGCCTAACGGTGACAGCGATTGAAGGCGATAACGTTAGTTTTGATTTGATGCGTGAAACGCTGCGTTTGACTAATCTTGGTGCAGTTACTCAAGGTCAATACGTCAATATAGAGCGTGCGGCGCGCTTTGGTGACGAAATTGGCGGCCACTCTATGTCGGGCCACATTATTTCAATGGCGGACGTGGTAGCGATTGAACAGGCTCCCCATAACCGTCGGCTGTGGTTTTCTCTGCCCGAAAGGCTAGGCCGGTTTGTGTTTGAAAAAGGCTACATCGGGGTGGATGGGATTAGCCTGACCATCGGCGATGTACGCCCAGCGGAGGGCTGTATCGAGTTCAGCGTCAATTTAATTCCTGAAACGCTGTCGCGCACCACGCTGCAAAACCGTGTGCCAGGGGATCAGGTCAATATTGAAATTGATCCGCAAACCCAAGTAATCGTTGAAACCGTTGAGCGCGTTCTTGCTCAGCAAAGCAGGGTTTAGTAATGCCAGGCTTAGCAAAACGGGGCCCAACACAAGTGCTCCAACAGCATCGATAAGTAAGTTTATTTGTCTTACGATTGACCGATCGGTTAGGCCGCGATCTAAAGATTGCTGTGCATTAAGCGGCGGGGCTGTTCCCGCTTACATTGGTCGCCACGCCGAAGCGCTCGCAACCCTGGGTGCCTTTAGGTAGTATGTGCGGCTTTTCTCGGCACCAGAACGCGCGCACTCATGCAGCCATGCGACGTTAGCGCTAAGGATAAGAAGACTTATGAAACTTCTGGACAACTATTTCAAGCTCTCTGAGCACAAAACCAATGTGAAGACAGAAGTTATCGCCGGGGTTACCACCTTCCTGACGATGGCCTACATTATTTTTGTAAACCCGAGCATCCTCTCTGAAGCCGGGATGGACTACGGTGCGGTATTCGTAGCGACCTGTCTGGCTGCGGCTATCGGCTGCTTTGTAATGGGGCTGTGGGCCAACTATCCCATCGCTCAGGCGCCGGGAATGGGCTTGAACGCCTTTTTCACCTACGGCGTGGTGTTGGGGATGGGCTATACCTGGGAGGCGGCGTTAGGGGCGGTCTTCTTCTCTGGTTTAACCTTCTTCTTGCTCAGTATTTTTAAAATCCGCGAGTGGATCATCAATTCTATTCCCATGACCTTACGGCTGGGTATTGCCGCCGGCATCGGTCTTTTCCTGGCAATGATTGCGCTTAAAAATGCCGGTATCGTGGTGGCTAACCCCGCTACCTACGTTTCGCTGGGTGATCTTTCTCAGCCACCCGCTATTTATGCGCTACTAGGTTTCTTTGTGATTACCGCGCTTTCTTACTTGCGTGTCACCGGTGCGGTGATGATCGGCATTTTGGGAATTACCGTGATCGCGATGGTGCTTGGCCATAATGAGTATGGTGGCCTGATGTCGATGCCTCCATCTATTGCCCCTACCTTTATGGCCATGGATTTAATGGGCGCGCTCGACGTAGCAATGCTCAGTGTGATTTTTGCTTTCCTATTTGTTGACCTGTTTGATACCTCTGGCACGCTGGTCGGCGTTGCCCATCGAGGTAAACTGCTCGATAAAAATGGCAAGTTGCCGCGCCTAGGGCGTGCCATGATGGCAGACAGCACGGCCTCCATGGCGGGTGCTGCGTTGGGTACCTCAACGACCACCAGCTATATTGAATCAACGGCGGGTATTGCCTCGGGCGGCCGTACTGGGTTAACCGCGGTGGTGGTTGGTGGTATGTTCCTGATCAGCTTATTCTTCGCGCCGTTGGCGGGCTCAATTCCCGCCTACGCGACGGCCGGAGCGCTACTGTATGTGGCGGTGCTGATGGCTGGCAGCTTGGCACATGCTAACTGGGAAGATCCCACCGATGCCGCCCCGGTGCTGATTGCCGCTTTGGCAATGCCGCTAACGTTCTCGATTGCTGAAGGGATTGCGCTAGGCTTTATAAGCTATGTGGCGATCAAGGCGCTATCGGGCCGCTTTCGTGACCTGAATCCGGCGGTGGTTATTTTGTCACTGCTGTTTGCGACGAGATACCTTTTCTTAGTTTGATCAATCATTACCCCTTTTTATTACTCAATGAGAGACGCGATGAGCATCTACGGCGATTACATTAAGTCCGTTATTCGCACGGTTCCAGACTGGCCTGAGCAGGGCGTGAATTTCCGTGATATCACCCCTTTGCTGCAAAATAGCGCTGCCTTTCGCAAGCTGATTGATAGCTTCGTACACCGCTACCAGGAGATGGACCTAGATGCCATCGCGGCTATTGACGCGCGGGGGTTTATCATTGGCGCGCCGTTGGCTTATGAGTTGGGATGTAGCTTTGTGCCAGTACGTAAGAAAGGTAAGCTGCCCTTCAAAACTATCAGCGAAACTTACACCCTGGAGTATGGGCATTCTGAGGTTGAGCTGCACTCCGACGCTTTCCAGAAGGATGACCGCATTTTGCTGATGGATGACTTAATTGCCACCGGCGGTACCATGCTGGCAGCGGCTAATCTTATTCAGCGCAGCGGTGGTCAAGTCGTCGAAACGGCCACCATTATCGAGCTACCTGAGCTAGGCGGTTCTCAGCGAATCCGCGATGCTGGCTACAGCGTGTTTGCCGTTTGTTCTTTCACTGAAGACGAGTAACTCCCCATGAGCAGCGACCGTTACCACCAACACTTCACTGTCTCCTGGGATCAGTTGCACCGCGATGTGCGCACCCTTTGCCACCAAATGATTGAGCGCGACTTTAAAGGCATCGTAGCGATTACCCGTGGCGGATTAATTCCCGCTGCGCTGATTGCCCGGGAGCTCAACATCCGGTTGATTGATACGGTATGCATTAAAAGCTATGACCATATGGACCAAGGCGGCCTGGATATTATGAAAGGCGTTGATCATGACGGCAACGGCTGGCTGCTGGTCGATGACTTAGTAGATACCGGCAAAACGGCGCGGGCAGTGCGCAAAATGCTACCTAAAGCTCACTTTGTGACTATCTATGCCAAGCCGGATGGTCGTCCGTTGGTGGATCAATATCTTACGGAAGTCGCTCAGCAGTGCTGGATCCAGTTTCCCTGGGACATGGGCGTTGCCTACGTTGAGCCGCTTGTTGATCAAATAAAGAGGTAGTGATGGCCAACCCACTTCCGGAAGGCTGGAGTCAGTGGCTGGGTAATGAGTTTCAGGCTGACTATATGCTGTCGCTAAAAGCGTTTTTGGTGCAGCAAAAAGCAGCCCAAAAAATTATTTATCCGCACTCCTCAGAGTGGTTTCGTGCCTTTGAGCTGACGCCGCTGAGCGAAGTGAAGGTGGTCATTCTAGGGCAGGACCCTTATCACGGTCCGAATCAAGCCCACGGCCTGTGCTTTTCCGTGCAACCCGGCGTTCCCGTACCGCCGTCGCTGGTCAATATTTATAAAGAGTTGGCCACCGATGTCGGCTTTACGCCTGTACGTCACGGCCATTTGCAAGCATGGGCAAAGCAAGGCGTGCTGTTACTAAACACATCACTGACCGTTGAGCAGGGCAATGCGGCGTCGCATCGGGGAAAAGGATGGGAGCCGTTCACTGACCGCGCAATTGAAACCGTCAGCCAACACGCGCCGCCGTGTGTGTTTCTATTATGGGGGAATCATGCCCGCCAGAAGAAAGCGTTAATCGACCAGCGGCGCCACCTTATACTTGAAGCCCCACACCCTTCACCGCTCTCCGCGCACCGGGGGTTTTTTGGCACCCGGCATTTTTCGCAAGCCAATCAATTTCTGCAAGCCCAGGGGCGAACAGCTATCGACTGGCAATTACCAGAAACCCCTTAACCTGGTACGTGGTTGCGGGTAGAATGTGCGCAATTTTCACCTAGCGCTATATCCGAGATTGCCATTTAGCCCCTGCAGTGAGGAAGTCCCATGAGTGTTTACGCTATTAACCATCCGCTTGTTCAACATAAGCTGGGACTGCTGCGTGAAGTTGGTTTGAGCACCAAAAGCTTTCGCGAGCTGGCTGGTGAAGTCGCTAAGCTGTTGACCTATGAAGCCACCAAAGGCCTGGAGCTGGAGGATTATAAAATCCAAGGGTGGAACGGTGAGTTGATTGCAACGCGGCGGCTGAAGGGTAAAAAAGTGACTATCGTGCCGATCCTGCGTGCGGGGCTCGGCATGCTGGAGGGCGTAACCGATCTGATTCCCAGTGCACGGATAAGTGTCGTTGGGCTCTATCGTGACGAAGAGACGCTCCAGCCGGTGCCTTATTTCACCAAGTTTGCCAACGATATTGAAGAGCGCATGGCGATTGTGATTGATCCGATGCTGGCCACCGGCGGCTCAATGCTTGCTACGCTCGACATGCTGCGTGAGCGCGGCTGTGAAAGCATGAAGGTAATTGTGTTAGTGGCGGCCCCTGAAGGAATTAAGCGGGTGCAGGAAGCTTACCCCGATGTCGAAATTTATACCGCATCAGTCGATGATCGGCTTGATGAGAATGGCTATATCGTCCCCGGGCTAGGCGATGCCGGAGATAAGATTTTCGGAACGCGCTAAGCGTCCTTACATAGATTGCCCCTTACGCCTAGCGTCAGGGGCATTTTTTTGCTCCCTTAATAACCCCAAGTCCTAGGAGTTCCCGATGCATGAAGCTGCCAGCCAGGCTGAGTCTTGGCCAAAAGTACTGCTAACCGGTGCACAAATGCTATTTGTGGCGTTTGGCGCCTTGGTCTTAGTCCCACTTTTGACCGGGCTAGACCCCAGCGTTGCGCTGTTTACGGCCGGAGTAGGAACGCTGGTGTTTCATGGGGTTACCAAGCAGAGCGTGCCGGTATTTTTGGCTTCATCGTTTGCTTTTATTGCCCCTATTCAAGGCTCAGTAGCGAGCTTTGGGGTATCGGCTACCATGGGTGGGCTAATGGCGGCGGGGCTGGTCTATGTGGCGATCTCCCAGGCCGTGCGCTTAAAAGGTACTGCTTGGCTGCACCGCCTGCTGCCTGCCGTAGTAGTGGGGCCGGTGATTATGGTGATTGGTCTGGCGCTGGCGCCGGTGGCGGTTAGCATGGCGACCGGCGAAACCAGCGACAACATCGGCTATGGTGTGGCGATTTTTCTCTCGATGACCAGTTTGTTGGTGACGCTAGTGCTGGCGGTATTTGGCCGCGGGCTACTTCGCCTGGTGCCCATTATCGGCGGCATTTTCACCGGCTATTTTTTAGCGCTGCTGATGGGTGTCGTCGACTTTAGTCCGGTACGTGAAGCCGCGTGGCTATCGATACCCAACTTTACCGCACCCAGTTTTCACTGGGCCGCTATTCTGTTTATGATTCCAGTGGCTATCGCCCCGGCGGTTGAGCACATTGGTGATATGGTGGCGATTGGCTCGGTAACCCGCAAAAATTACCTGGAAAAGCCCGGCCTTCACCGCACCCTGTTGGGCGATGGGTTGGCGACTAGTGTGGCGGCCCTATTTGGTGGCCCGCCGAACACCACCTATTCAGAGGTGACCGGCGCGGTAACCCTTACCCGAGCGTTTAATCCCAAGTACATGATCGTTGCCGCGATTATCGCCATCATATTGGCGTTTGTGTCTAAGCTTGGCGCGCTGCTGCAGACTATTCCCGGCCCGGTCATGGGTGGCATTATGACGCTATTGTTTGGCTCCATTGCGGTGGTCGGTATGAACACCCTGGTGCGTGCAGGGCAGTCGCTGACGGCACCGCGCAATTTAGTGGTGGTCTCACTAATATTGGTGTTCGGGATTGGCGGCATGCAGTTTGGCGGTGGCCAGTTTACCCTGCAAGGCGTTAGTCTTGCTGCCTTGGTGGGGATTGTCTTGAACTGGCTATTACCCCAGGAGCGAGAGGGCGAGTGAGGCCTTTATCCGTAATTCAGTTCAGATCGTTTGGGCGCTAGTGTTTAGTGGTACACAGGAGGCTCGATAGCATGACTAACGAACTAACCATGTCTTTTCCCGTGTTGGGCATTGCTGCCTGGAGCGGCACGGGCAAAACGACGCTGCTAGAGAAACTGCTGCCGCAACTCCGTGAATTTGGCTTAAAAGTGGCGGTGATCAAGCATGCTCACCACGCATTTGATGTCGACCAGCCGGGCAAAGATAGTTACAAGTTGCGCAGTGCCGGGGCCGCGCCGGTGCTGGTAGCCTCCCGTCAGCGGTTTGCGCTAATGCAGGAAACCCCCGGCCAGGACGAGCCTGATTTAGCCCAGTTAATTGCTATGATGGCGCCTCACGCCCCCGATTTGGTGATTGTCGAAGGCTTCAAAGCTTGGCCGATTCCCAAGCTTGTGCTGTACCGCGATGGTATTGGCGATGCGGCAATTTTAACCGATCGATGGGTTGAGGCAGCCGCACTTAGCGCGCCACCACCTATCGAGCTAGCGGATTCGGTGACTCAGTTAAATCTAGACGATAGTCAAGCGATTGCCCGATGGGTAGTGGCCTGGATAAGCGCTACACACAATACGGTGTCTTTTTTAGATACGATGTCTTCAAAACAGCAATGGTGACAACATGCATCTAACCCACCTCAATACGCGTGGCGAAGCCAATATGGTGGATGTCGGCGATAAACAAGAAACTCGTCGTGAAGCCGTCGCTTCGGGGTGTATTGTGATGCAGCCGGAAACGCTGAAATTACTTGGCGACGGTGAATTGCCCAAGGGGGATGTGCTGGCTACCGCGCGTATCGCCGGTATTCAGGCGGCCAAGCGCACCCATGAGTTGATTCCTCTTTGTCACTCCCTGGCACTATCAAAAGTGTCGGTTGAGTTCGAGATCGATTTTGCCAACACCTGCGTTTACGTGACGTCACTGTGCCGCTTGAACGGCCGTACCGGGGTTGAAATGGAGGCGCTAACGGCTGTCTCTGTGGCCTGTTTAACGCTTTACGATATGTGTAAAGCGGTCGACAAAAATATGCATATTGAGGCCATTCAGCTCGATAGTAAGCAGGGTGGCCAGCGCGGCGATTACCAGCGCATAAACGCACAGGCGCCGATTGTTACAGGCGCTGGCATGGTGGGGGAGGTCAGCTTGGGCGAACGCTGCCCATCGCCCTGCGTACGGGTTAAGTTTTTAGCCGAACTGCGCGAGCGGGTAGGTGAGAGCGAGGCGGTAGTCAGTCTTGATCAGCTGGCTAGCCGCGATATTAGCGGATTGAAAGCGGCGCTGGTCGAGCGCGATGAGCGATTTAAACAACTCACCGACCAGCGTACGTTATGCGCCATCAACCAAGTGATGGCAAACGATGATGCACTGGTGACCGACGATGACGAAGTGGCGTTTTTCCCGCCGGTTACAGGGGGCTAAGTGTGGCTATTAAGATGGATATCAAGGTAGCAATTCAAGCAGCACCTTTCTCTATGGACGACGGCTATGACGATATATTGACTGGCCGCAGCGATATTGGTGCAGTGGTGAGTTTTACCGGGCTGGTGCGCGATTTTAATGAAACGCCCGATGTCACTGGGTTAACGCTGGAACACTATCCCGGCATGACCGAGCGCACTTTGTCAGAGATTGGTGAGCAGGCCTGCCAGCGCTGGTCGCTGCAGGCCGTACGCATTATTCATCGAGTAGGCTACTTGCAGCCGGGCGACCCTATTGTGCGGGTGCTAGTGGCCAGTGCTCACCGTCGGGAGGCGTTTGAAGCCTGTGATTTTATTATGGATTATCTCAAAACCCAGGCGCCTTTCTGGAAGAAAGAGCACTCTGCACAAGGCGAATACTGGGTCAAAGAGCGCCACTCCGACCAACAGGACGCGGCGCGCTGGGCTAACGATTAATTGTGCTATCTAGGTCGGCAAGTTCCGGCATCTCGGCGGCCATAATCTGCAGATGTACGTCGGGCAGATGCTGCATATGGTCTGCTAGCCAGTGAACTAAGCGGGACTGCAATGCCTGGCGCAAGTCGGCAAGCGTCTCTGCGGCAATCTCCTCAAGCTGATCATCCAGCCAATCGCTAAAGCTATCTTCATCCAGCGGGCTGGCACCTGAGGCATCCAGCATCAAGCGGCCAATACGTGCCCAGCCAGTGGCAGTCGCGGTCACCGGCAGCGCAAGGTACAAGCTGCCGCGACGGGCTTTATTGGCATCGTTCACCTCTAAGCCAGGGTGGGGCACCACGCTATTTTGGCTGACAATGCAGGGAGGCTGCGGATAGCGCGCCTCACAGCGCAGCCCGTGGCTATCAAAACTGATCAGATCGCCATTCACTGGCGTCAGTGGTGCGTTAATGCCCAGCTGCTTGGCGATGGCCTGATGAGCCTGCTGGTGGCGTGCTTCGCCGTGTACAGGCATCAGGTGTTTTGGTTGAACCCACTGATAGAGCTTGATTAGCTCATCCTGAGCAGGATGCCCTGTGGCGTGTAATTCAGGGTGATTGAACTCGTCATAGATGCTGACACCTAAGTGCGTCAAACGCTTTTTAAGCTGCTCAATGGGTCGCTCATTGCCGGGGATAGCTTTGGCCGAGAAGATGACGTTATCGCCTGGCTGAAGGTCTACATAGGGGTGACGGCCCTGGGCTAGGCGCTGTAGCGCGGCGCGTGGCTCTCCCTGGCTGCCGGTGGCGATAATCACCACTTCATCCGGGGGTAGGTAGCCCAGGTCGTGATTGGGCACCAGCGGCGGTAAATCATCCATATAGCCGAGCCCCCGCGCGACGCTGACCATGCGCTCCATAGAGCGTCCCATCAAGCTGATACGACGGCCGCATCGATGTGCCGCGCGTCCTATGGCTAATACCCGGGCAAGATTGCTGGCAAAACAGGAGATCACCACGCGGCCCTGACATTTGGCGAGGGTTTTTGCCAGCGCCCGGGCGACATCCCCTTCGCTGCCTGAGTGACCGGGCATAGGAGCGTTGGTGGAATCGCCCACTACCAAGTCAACCGGCGCAAGCGCCTTAAAGTGAGCCGCGTTGATCGGCGTACCGATAATCGGTTCAGGATCGAGTTTCCAGTCCCCGGTATGCAAGACGCGGTAGCCACCGGCCATCATTATCAATGCACAGCTTTCTGGGATCGAATGGGTTAACAGCAAATAGCGCAGCGTGAACGGCCCGCTTTCCAGCGCCTCGCCAGGTTCGATAACCTGGATAGCTGCACTGCTAAGCTGATGCTCGGCAAACTTTATCCGCAACAGGCCCGCCGCCAGCGGGGTGGCATAAATGGGGCAGTTCCACATCGGCCAGAGCCAGGCTGCCGCACCAATGTGGTCTTCATGACCATGGGTGATAAAGAGCGCTTTGGGCACGATCCCCAGTGCTTTCGGCGTATCGAGATTAGGTACCTGCAGTGGCGAGTTGGGAAGATCCTGGCGGATCATCATGCCGCAATCGATGGCAATCCAGTGATCGTCATAGCCGTAAAGCGTTAGATTCATTCCAATCTCACCGCTTCCTCCCAGCGGCAGTATGCGCAGCGGAGGACGACGACGGGGACGAATTTGAACGCGTGGTGAATGCATCTGTTATGAAAAGCCTAAAAAGTAATGCTTTAACTATACGGGAAGGCAGGGGCGGCTAACAATCATCCTTGGCCTTCCGATACACTATGCAACTTGGACGCTATGCAACTTAGCTAACTTCCTAAGCCGCTGGTGCGTCATGCGGTTTGTTACGTTGGTTTGTTATGTTGGTTTTTTATTAGTCAGGTCGAAATAGGTCAAAAGCAGCTCTTATGTCTCATTATTATCGTTTAGTGGTTTCCTGTCCTGACCGGGTGGGTATTGTTGCACGGGTCTCGAGCTTTATTGCCCAGCAGGGCGGCTCCATCACTGAAGCTAGCCAGCACTCCGATTTAGAAACCGGCTGCTTTTTTATGCGCTACGAAATTCTGGCGGATTCGGTAGGTATGTCGGTGGAGGCTTTGCGGGCAGCATTTGAACCGGTAGCCAGCGAATTCAATATGCAATGGTCACTGGTGGATACCCAGCAGCGTCGGCGCGTTGTGTTGATGGTCTCGCGGGAGTCACACTGCTTGGTCGATCTACTTTATCGCTGGCAGGCGGGTGAGCTGGATTGCGATATCGTCGGAGTAATCTCCAATCATGACGATATGCGTTCACTGACCGAGTGGTACGGCATTGTTTACCACCATGTGCCGGTAGACCCCGACAATAAGCAAGCGTCGTTTGCTAAGGTCCAAGCCGAAATCGACAGCGCGCGCGCCGACTGCGTGGTACTGGCGCGCTATATGCAAATCCTGCCTCCCGAGCTGTGCGCGCGCTATGCAGGGCGAGTGATCAATATTCACCACAGCTTTTTGCCCTCTTTTGCCGGGGCAAAACCCTACCACCAGGCTTACCAGCGGGGCGTTAAGTTGATTGGTGCTACCTGCCACTATGTGACCGAGGAGCTCGACGCAGGCCCCATCATCGAACAGGATATTCATCGTGTTAGCCACTGTCATACGCCCACTGACTTAGTCCGTTTTGGTCGTGACGTCGAAAAAGCAGTGCTCGCTCGTGGTCTCCGCTGGCATTTGGAAGATCGCGTGCTGGTGCACGGTAATAAAACGGTAGTTTTTAGCTAACGCTTGATAAACAGCGAGGCTGTCATGTCTTTTGCGCAAAGCGTACTGGCGCCCTGGGCGCTGCTGCTCACTTGGCTACTCTCGTTAGCAGTGATCGCATGGGTGCTTTGGGGGCGACCCTGGAAAGTGTTGATAGCGGATTCGGCGCTTCAGCACCGCTGGTTAGGCGCTACGCTGGCGGTGGTGCTGATGTGGCAACTGCGCGCTCAGGCGGTTGATTGGCTGACCTTGCACCTTGTTTTCACAGTATTAATGACCTTGGTCTTTAAGGTGCCGCTGGCGTTGATCAGTAACCTGCTGATTAACGTGGCGATGGTGGTCATCGGCCGCAATGAATGGCTGCTGCTGGGGGCTAATGTACTGGTGACCGGGATTGTGCCTGCGGCGATTATTGGCGCGGTATGGCGGCTGGTCGATCGCCGCCTACCGGATAATTTGATGGTGTTTCTGTTCACCTGCGGCTTTTTTGGCACGGCCTTAGCCACGTTGGGGGCGGGGCTTGCAGTCGTGCTGCTGATCATCGTCGCGGGGACTGACCCTGAAGCGGTTTATCTGGCCCAAGAGTATGCGCGCTTCTTGCCGCTGCTAATGCCTTCTGAGGCGTTTATCACCGGTATGCTACTGAGTATTCTGCTGGTCTATCACCCAAACTGGGTGGCCACCTTCAATGACCACCGCTATATCGACCTGCAGTAGGGGCCGACTGCTAGCCGAGTGCCTGACCGTTGCCGCCACGAATCACACCAACGCCGACGCCTTCGATATCGAGCGACTGGGAGCGCAGATCGATTTCAATCGGTGCAAAGTCAGGGTTCTCGGCAAACAGCGTCACTTGGTGCCCCTGACGTTTGAAGCGCTTAACCGTTACTTCATCATCTAGGCGTGCTACCACAATCTGGCCATCGCGTACGCGCTCGGTGCGATGCACTGCCAGTAAATCGCCCTCTAAAATGCCAATATCCTTCATCGAAAGACCCCGCACGCGCAGCAGATAATCGGCCTTCGGAGTGAAATATTCGGCGGGCAACGGGCAATAACGGTCAATATGCTCAGCGGCTAAAATAGGGCTGCCAGCCGCCACTTCGCCAATGACCGGTAAGCCAGTCGGCAGTGTTTCAATATTGGCGGGTAAGGCCGTAACGGAGGCGTCCAGAGCTTCTTGCGGCTCTTGATTAGGCAGGCGGATACCGCGTGAAGTATTGCGAATAATGCGAATAACGCCTTTACGCTCCAGTGCGCGCAGGTGCTCTTCAGCGGCGTTCGGCGAGCGAAAACCAAGCGCCTTGGCGATTTCTGCGCGAGTAGGAGGGTAGCCAAGTTCGCCCATTGTCTTAACGATAAAATCAAATACGTGCTGTTGGCGAGCGGTTAGCGGACGCGACATACCAGACTCCATAAATAGTGAATAGACAGTAACAAATTAAATGACGACTTAATCTACGGGTGGTTAAGTATACAGTATGTTCCTCTGTCCAGTATATGGCCTGTCAATACCCTCTGTAGTGCCCCGCTAATTTTTCTAATTGTTTAATACCCTAATTGTTTAATACTAAGCTTCTCCTTATGAAAGGCATCACCTTGTGTGAGTAAATCAAGCGTTGAGCCTGCCCGGGTTATGGAATAGTATTTTATAATGTTTTAAACACCCGTTTCCCTGGAGGGCGACATGGCACAATCTGATACGGTAACCCGTATACTCGATACCGCCGAAGTGCTGTTTGCAGAGCGTGGTTTTGCCGAAACGTCGCTGCGTAATATCACTAGCAAGGCGCGCGTCAACTTAGCTGCAGTGAATTACCACTTCGGCTCTAAGAAGGCGTTGATCCAAGCTGTTTTTTCTCGCTACCTGGATCCCTTTACCCAGCGCTTTCATACCGCGCTTGATGAGCTAGAAGCTCAGCAAGCAGGGCGTGTTATTCCACTTGAAACACTGCTAGAAACCATGGCCACGACGGTTCTTGCAGTGCCTGCCGAGCGCAACAGTTTAAAAGTGTTTATGCGCTTGCTGGGCCTGGCTTACAGCCAGGCCCAGGGGCATCTCAGGCGCTATATTCAACAAGAGTATGGCGATGTGTTTACCCGTTTTACTGAACTTGTCCGCCAGGCCACCCCCGACTTGCCTGACGCCGAACGCTTTTGGCGGCTACACTTTATGCTCGGCACGGTGATATTTACGCTCTCCGGCCTTGATGCACTGCGTGATATTGCGGAAAAGGACTACCACGAGCAGGTCACCGTGCGTGATTTGGTCAAGCGGCTGCTGCCGGTAGTCGTGGCTGCTATGAATGCGCCGTTACCTCTGGCCCTTGAAGAAGCCAAGTCAGAAGAAGGAAAACATGCAAACGCCTAGGCTAGCTGAACTACCCCCTACCGGGAGCATCTGGCTGGAGATTGACACCACCCAGCAACGGTTGCGCTGTTGGCGAGGGCCGAAAGTGCTGCACGAGTGTGCGATATCTACAGGTGCGGCGGGTATTGGCGAGCGTAATGGCAGCGGCAAAACGCCCCACGGCTGGCACTATATACGCGCGGCTATTGGCGGAGATAAGCCGGAAAACGCGGTGTTTCGTGGCCGCCGTTGGACAGGCGAAGTGTTTTCGAATGCGCTTGCCGAGACGCATCCTGAGCGCGACTGGATTTTGACTCGTATCCTATGGCTGTGTGGTTTGGAGAAAGGCGTCAACCGTGGGGGGCAGGTTGACTCCCAGCGGCGCTATATTTACCTGCACGGCACGCCTGCCGACCAGCCCATGGGTTTAGCCGCTTCTCACGGCTGTATTCGTTTACGCAACAGCGATTTGCTGTATATCTTCTCAATAGCGCTGCCGGGTACCGCCGTTTGGCTGCACGGTGGTCGGCAATCCTTTGACTGACTTCAACAGCGGTGATTCGACTCAGATTTTGACACCGCTAGACGATCGTCTAGAATCATCGCCCCTTTTAATGGATCTATCACAATGACTCAACCGTTAGGCCCGGTCATGCTTGACCTTGAAGGCCCAGAATTGACGGCTGCAGAAAAACGCTTGTTGCTAGAACCGGCGGTGGGGGGCGTTATTCTCTTTGCCCGCAATGTCGAGAATGGCTATCAGGTGCGCCAGCTGTGCAGTGATATTCGCCGCGTGCGGGCTGATTTACTGCTTGCTGTGGATCAGGAGGGCGGTCGCGTCCAACGCATTAAAGAGGGCTTAACACGTCTGCCTGCCATGGCCCGTATCGGCGAGTGCTATCGCGCTACTCCTGAAGATGGTCTGGCGTTAGCCAAAGATGCCGGATGGGTGTTGGGGATGGAGATGGCCGCCTGTGGGTTGGATCTGAGCTTTGCCCCGGTGTTGGATGTTGAGAGCGGTCTATCCAGCGTTATTGGTGACCGTAGTTTTAGCAGTGATCCCCAGCATGTAGCGCAGTTGGGTAGTGCGTTTATCCAAGGGCTTCACGATGCTGGCATGGCTGCTGTGGGCAAGCACTTCCCTGGCCATGGTGGGGTTGCGGCGGATTCCCACGTTGCGCTCCCAGTCGATGACCGCCCCCTAGAGGTGATTAAACAGCACGATCTTTTGCCCTTTACCCAGTTAGCCGCGCAGTTGGATGGGGTCATGCCTGCGCACGTTATTTACCCCGCTTTTGATACGCGCCCAGCAGGATTCTCACCTAACTGGCTGGGCATGCTAAGGGAGTCGCTAGGCTTCAAAGGCTGTATCTTCTCTGATGATCTAAGTATGGCGGGCGCCCACGAAGCGGGTGAGCCCAAGGCGCGCGCCCAGGCAGCATTAGCAGCAGGCTGCGATATGCTGCTGGTGTGTAATGACCGCGCTGCTGCGCTGGACGTCATGCAAGCGTGCCAAGGGATTAATACCAAGCGGCCTGCCAAACTGCGCTATAGCCGTGCGCGGCCAGACCTGGATGCACTCAGTGCGCTGGGCCGCTGGCGGCGTGCCCACGCCAAGTTGGAAGCGCTAGCTAATAAGCCCAAGCCCAGCGCTGAGTAAGTCCTTTACTTAAATAAATGAAGCCGTTAACCCGCCTTGGAGTTGGTAGATGTCAAAGCTGGATAAAGATGCCTTAGCGTCGCGGGACTCGATGCGTGAACTGATGGATAACGCCGACTGCTTAATTTCGCAGCCAGAGGTAGAGCGGGCGCTTGATCGCATGGCGGCAGCGATCACCCGAGATTTAGGCGATAAACTGCCGGTTTTTTACTGCGTGATGAATGGCGGCTTGATTACCACCGGGCACCTGCTAACCCGCTTGGGCTTTCCGCTGGAAGTGGACTACCTGCATGCCACGCGGTACCGCAATGAGCTGCGCGGCGGCGAGCTGTTTTGGCGCGTTTCCCCGGAAGTGCCGATGGCCGGACGTCATGTGGTTATCGTCGACGATATTTTGGATGAGGGCGCGACCCTGGCGGCGATTTTGGCTTACTGCGAAGAAGCCCAGGCCGCCAGCGTCACGACAGCGGTGCTGGTGGATAAACAGCACAATCGCAAAGCAGTGCCTGGTTTAAAAGCCGACTACTGTAGTCTGGAAGTTGCCGACCGCTACGTGTTTGGCTTCGGCATGGATTACAAAGGTTATTGGCGCAACGCGCCGGGGATTTTTGCCCCCAAAGGCATGTAATCCGCTGAGGGCTTGTCGTGGTTATTGCGGCTTAGCGGGGCGAGAAGCGCCTCGCTAAGCCGGTTTCGGCAATCATACGGGTAGAAATTTCCTCGACAGAAAAACGCGTCGCATCGATAAATGGTATGTGCATGGTGCGGTAGAGTGACTCTGCCTGCTCTACTTCTTGCAGGCACTGATCCATCGAGCTATAGCGGCTATTGGGGCGTCTCTCGTTGCGAATCGCCGATAAGCGTCGCGCATCGATGGTTAAGCCAAACAGCTTTTGCTGATGGGGCGCGAGCGCCTTGGGCAGCTTGAGCATGCCATCTTCGTCTAAATCGTCTTCCGTCAGCGGGTAGTTAGCCGCCCGAATGCCAAACTGCAGCGCCAAATAGAGCGAGGTAGGTGTTTTGCCACAGCGCGAGACGCCGACCAGAATAATATCGGCTTTATCGTATTGGTGGGTGCGTGCACCGTCATCATTATCCAGCGCGAAGTGCACGGAGTGGATGCGATCCATATAGACGTCATCGCTGCCAATCGAGTGAGTGCGACCCACGCTGTAGGATGAGTGCGTCTCTAGCTCCTGCTCTAAGGGCTCGAGGAAGGTTGAAAAAATATCGACTTTAAACCCGGATGCCTGACGAATGGCGCCGCGAATCTGTTGATCCACGATGGTGTCAATAATAATCGGACGGTGGCCGTCGCGGTTGGCCGTTGACTCAATAATCGCGGCTAACGCCTGAGCTTTCTCCAGCGTATCGATATAAGGCTTGGTCTGCATATCGATCTCAACATCGCTGAACTGGGCCAGCAAGCTACGCCCTAAACTTTCCGCCGTGATGCCGGTACCATCTGAAATAAAAAAAGCCGTACGTTTCATAACGCAATCCATTGGTGAGTGATCTGCCTATTGTGTGCCGGGCCGGTTGCCTGCACAACGTGTCATCGGCTGCTATGACAGCGCCGAATGTGCCTGACTACATAAATAGCCTAAAACGCACCGCTGTTGTAAAAATCCTCCACTCTCTTCGCTATTAGACCAATGGCGAATATATCGGCGCGGTGCTAGGGTAGCTCAGTGAATTATCCATGGCCCACGGCATTAATGCCCATATCAGCGGCCATGCCGATATCTATGAGCGAGGGGGTTACGTGGAAGAGTACATTCTGTGGTTCGATCAGCTGGGCATGGCGGACGTCGAACGCGTAGGTGGTAAAAACGCCTCGCTGGGTGAGATGATTTCTAACCTGTCCGGTGCTGGCGTAACGGTTCCCGGCGGTTTTGCCACTACCGCCCACGCTTACCGTGAATTTCTCTCCCACGAAGGGTTGAACGAGCGCATTAATGCCACCCTGGCTCGCCTGGATGTCGACGATGTTAAGGCGCTGGCCGAGGCAGGCCGCAATATTCGCCAGTGGATCATCGATACGCCGCTGCCGCCTACTTTTGAAGCGGCCCTGCGCGATGCGTATGGCCAGCTGCAGCAACAGCATCCGCAGTTAAAAGTAGCCGTGCGTAGCTCAGCCACTGCCGAAGATCTACCCGACGCTTCCTTCGCGGGCCAGCAGGAAACATTTCTTAATATTGAAGGCTTCGACAATATTAAGCGCGCTGTGCACGAAGTCTTTGCCTCGCTATTTAATGATCGCGCGATCTCTTACCGCGTACACCGCGGCTACGCCCATGAGAATGTCGCTTTGTCCGCAGGCGTGCAGAAGATGGTGCGCTCAGAAACCGGCGCGGCAGGCGTTATGTTTACCCTGGATACCGAATCCGGCTTTAAAGAGGCCGTTTTTGTCACCGCCTCGTGGGGCTTGGGCGAAACCGTGGTGCAGGGCGCCGTCAACCCTGACGAATTCTACGTGCATAAACCGACCCTGGCGGCGGGCCGCCCGGCGGTGCTGCGCCGTAACTTAGGTTCCAAACTGATCAAGATGGTTTACGGCCAGGATGCCAGCGCGGGTAAGTCGGTGGAAACCGTCGATGTGCCGCATCAGGATCGAAGCCGTTTCTGCCTTAATGATCAGCAAGTGATGGATCTGGCCCGCCAGGCGATGACCATTGAGCAGCACTACCAGCGGCCCATGGATATTGAATGGGCGTTAGATGGCGATGACGGCGAGCTGTATATCGTTCAGGCGCGTCCTGAAACGGTGGTCTCCCAGCAGGAGGGCGGTAAGCTTGAGCGCTTCCAACTGCGTGAAAAGGGACGCACGCTGCTTACCGGGCGGGCGATTGGCCAGCGCATTGGGCGTGGCACCGTGAAAGTCGTACTCAGCCCTGACGACATGGATAAGATCCATGATGGCGATATCCTGGTCACCGATATGACCGACCCAGATTGGGAGCCGATCATGAAGCGGGCTTCCGCAATCGTCACCAATCGCGGTGGGCGTACCTGTCACGCGGCGATCATCGCCCGTGAGCTGGGCATCCCCGCAGTGGTCGGCTGTGGCGATGCCACTACCCAGTTAAAAGAGGGCATCGACGTCACGGTCTCGTGCGCGGAAGGCGACACCGGCAATGTTTATGAAGGGCTGCTGGAGTTTGACTGCAAAGTCTCCAGTGTTGATGCAATGCCGGAAATTCCCTTCAAAATCATGATGAATGTGGGCAACCCCGATCGCGCTTTTGGCTTTGCCAGTTTGCCCCACGCAGGCGTGGGCTTAGCGCGACTCGAATTTATCATCAACCGCATGATCGGCGTCCATCCCAAAGCGCTATTGGAGTACGACACGCTGCCAGTAGACTTGCAGCAAGTGATCGATTTACGTACGGCGGGTTACACCGACCCAGTCAATTTCTATGTCGATAAACTGGTTGAAGGTATCTCTACGTTGGCGGCGGCGTTCCACCCCCAACGTGTCATCGTGCGGCTGTCAGACTTCAAGTCAAACGAATACGAAAACCTGATCGGCGGCAAGCTCTATGAGCCGGGCGAAGAGAATCCCATGCTGGGCTTCCGCGGCGCATCACGCTACATTTCAGAGGCATTTCGGCCCTGCTTTGAGCTTGAGTGCCGGGCGCTAAAGCGGGTGCGCGAAGAGATGGGCTTCGAGAATATCGAAATCATGGTGCCTTTTGTGCGTACCACCGATGAAGCACGTGAGGTGGTAGAGCTGCTGGCCGCGAACGGCCTGGAGCGCGGCGGCCCAACCGGGTTAAAAGTGATTATGATGTGCGAGCTGCCCGCCAACGCTTTGCTTGCCGACGAGTTCCTGGAGTACTTTGACGGGTTCTCCATCGGCTCAAACGACCTGACCCAGTTAACGTTAGGTTTGGATCGTGACTCCGGAATTGTGGCCCACCTGTTTGACGAACGGAATGGAGCGGTCAAAAAGCTCCTAGCTATGGCGATTCAAGCCTGTAAAGCCAAGGGTAAATATGTGGGTATTTGTGGCCAGGGGCCTTCTGACCACCCCGATTTGGCAAAATGGCTGATGGAGCAGGGCATCGATTCGGTGTCGCTCAACCCCGATGCGGTACTGGAAACGTGGTTCATGCTGGCGGGCCAAAAAATCGAGTAGTCACATGAATAGTTAAGTAGGTACATTAATCGTTAATAGTAGTCGCGTTCATTTCTGCGCTAGTTTTCGCCCGGCCATTGTGCCGGGCGTTGCTGTTTTTATAGGCTACTCTGTTGTAGTTGGCTTTATAGTTTTAAAATAAGCAGGTTCTGATGTTCCACGAGTCGCGGGAGAATGCTGTGATGTCCCCAAAACGGGTTAAGTTTGTGCTGCCAGGTTTGCTGGTTTTACCGCTTTATAGTTGGGGGTTTAGCTATGAGGCGCCCTCTATTTCCCCTGAGAGTGAGTCGGGCTATGAAGACAAGCCCGGTTGGTCGGCCGAGTCGTTTGCCGTAGCTGCGGCCAATCCGCTGGCGACCGATGCGGGTTATCAGGTGCTCAAAGCCGGTGGTAATGCCATCGATGCCGCGATAGCGGTACAGATGGTGCTGAATTTGGTTGAGCCGCAATCCAGCGGTATTGGTGGTGGGGCATTTTTGATGCACTACGACGGCGAAGATATTCGCGCCTATGATGGTCGTGAAACTGCGCCGCAAGGCGTCAACGGTGAGCTATTTCTGGAAAATGGCGAACCTCTGGCGTTTAACGACGCAGTCGCGAGCGGCCTTTCGGTAGGCGTGCCAGGCACGCTGCGGATGCTTGAAAAAGCCCACGCTGAGCACGGTGAGTTAGCCTGGGAAGAGCTGTTTACACCGGCAATTACCTTGGCGGAAGAGGGCTTTGTGGTCAGTAATCGGTTGCATACCAGCCTTGCCAGTGATGAGTTTCTGCCGCAAGACGCTTTGGCGAGCGGCTTTTATTACCATGCAGATGGCGAGCCCATTGCCGTGGGTGAAACGCTCAAAAACCCGGCCTTGGCAGAAGTTTTCCGTCGCGTGGCAACGCAAGGTAGTGCCGCTCTGTATGAAGGCGCAGTGGCAGAAGATATTGTCCAGCGGGTTCAGAATCACCCTGAGCGCCCAGGCAGTTTAACGCTTGAGGATATGAACGGTTACGAGGCGCTTGATCGTGAGCCGATTTGCACTCCCTGGCAGCAATGGGAAGTGTGCGGCTTCCCGCCGCCTTCTTCGGGGCATCTCACCGTAATGCAGATATTGGGTATGCTTGACCAGCAGCCGCTGCTTGAAGCTCCGTTAGATAATGGCGTTTCAAGCAGCGGGTGGTTGCACCAGTTTTTAGAGGCTTCACGTTTGGCGTTTGCTGATCGAGGTCGCTACATCGCTGATCCCGACTTTGTCGAGGCACCCGGCGGTGACTGGTCGTTGATGCTGGCACCTGAATATTTAGAGCAGCGTAGTGCCCTGATTGAAGAGATGAGCATGGGCGATAGTGCTGAACCGGGCAATCCTGGGGAGTTGGCTGTCAGTTGGGCTAGCCAGCCAGAGCAGCCTGAGTACGGCACCAGTCATATCAGTATTATTGATGAGGATGGTAACTCGGTCGCCATGACCACTACCATCGAGCAGGCATTTGGTTCGCGGATTCTTTCGGATGGGGGAACAGGTCTAGCCGGTGGCTTCTTGCTTAATAACGAGCTAACCGATTTCTCATTTGAGCCTGAAGTGGATGGCGAACCGGTCGCTAACCGAGTAGAGCCCGGCAAGCGTCCACGTTCCAGCATGAGCCCGACGCTGGTATTCGATCAGGCAAGCGGTGAGTTAGTGGCGAGCTTGGGGTCACCCGGTGGAGCGGCGATTATTCACTACACCGCGCGTACGCTTTTAGCGCTGCGTGATTGGGGGCTGAGTGCTCAGGAGGCGTTGAATCTTCCCCATGCGATTACGCTTGGCGGTGATGTCTATGTGGAGGAGGGGCGTTTCCCTGAGGCGACTATCGAGTCGCTGCGCGAGCGCGGTCACGCGGTCAGCGAACGTGAGCTGACCAGCGGACTCCAGGCTATTATGCGTCTTGAAGATGACAGCCTGTTTGGTGGCGCCGACCCACGTCGCGAGGGTGTTGTCATGGGCGATTAAGCTGGCGTTCTATTGGCGCAGCCAGTTGCGCAGTTTTACCAGCATTAACGCACCGTCGCTTAACTCGCGGCGGTCTTGAATAAGCGCTGTTAAACGGTCTGGGTAGTCGGTGATAATCGCATCGACACCCAGATCGATAAGCGTCGACATTCGGGTGCGATCATTGACGGTCCAGGCGTGTATCTCATAACCATATAGGCGCGCTAAGCGTACTTCCCCTTCGCTGATGCGGTTATGCCGTAGCCCTAATGCCGCAAAATCACGCCGGTTTAATGTGCCTGGTAAAATTAGTTGGGCTAGTAACGTAACGCGCAGCTCTGGCACCTGGTGATGAAGATATTCCAGCAGAGATGGCGACATCGTGGCCATACGCATGTCCATTAGCGCATTAGGGAAACCGCACGCTGTATAGCCGTCGAAAGCGCTTTGTTGGGTCGCCCAGCAGCGATAGCGCACATCGCTCTCTGCATTTAAGGTATCAATAACGGCATTGGCCAAGGCCTGTTCTTGACCTGGCAGTGGCTTGATATCAATCATTAATCCCGCTTTGCCACGGACTCTTTCGAGTGCTTCGTCCAAGCCGGGAATATTCTCGCCTTGAAAAGCATCGCCAAACCAACTGCCCACATCGAATTGACTAAGCTGTTCTCTGGTCAGTTCGCCAAACTCGCGGTTATCGCCGGTTAGCCTCGCCATACTGCGGTCGTGGTAGAGCATTACCTGCTGGTCACTGCTCAAGCGCACGTCAATTTCGATATAGTCAGCGCCATCGATCAGCGACTGTTCTAACGCGGAAAGGGTGTTTTCAGGCGCGACCATGGAGCTGCCGCGGTGGGCAATAACCGCGACGTTGTCATGTATCTCAAAGCTGTTGAGTATCCACCAAGCCTGAAGGCCAGCGAAAATAAGCACGCTGAGCTCCACCACCCAGGCGAGTCGACCGGCGTTAGTGTCTGCAGGCGGCGCCGCTGGCCGAGGCTCGCGGTGGGCCAGCTGCATATACAGGCAGGCGGAAAGCAGCGCATTGGCGGCAATACCGATAAAGGTAATGGCCAGGGTGACCAGGACATAGCCGAGTAAGTAGGCGAGCATCGCCGGGATAAGCACGGCATTATGCTCAGGTAGCCACCACAGTAGCGGCGTAAATAGCCGGTCAAACAGCAGCGTCACCAGCAGCGGCAGGCTGATAATCAGCACCAGGAGGAGCAGCACCGCAGCGCCAATAGAGCGGCGCCAGCCACGGGTGAGGGTGACGCTACGCTTGAGTGCCTGCCACGGGCTGCAGCGTTCCAGCGCCACTAGAGGCAGCGCCAGCAGCCAGCGCAAATAGAGCCATGACGCTGCCCATGCCCAGGCGATAACCAGCGGCAGTGCGCAGCCAAGGAAATACCATAATGCCGGGGGGCGAACACGCTGCAGATAGTAGGGATCTATACCGCTCAGCCAGATATCGTAAAGCCATGCGAGCCCGACCATAAAGGGGGCCAGCAGTAATAAGTGGGTGCCTACCTGGAGTATAACCAGGCCCGCCAGAGCAGGCAGCCGTCGGGTACTCAGCCAGAGTGCTTCGAGGGCTAGCCGATAGTGGTTGTCGCGGGGCCTGACGGCTACCTGCAGCATGCCAGCTTGCTGCCAATAAATAATCACAAAAGTGAACCCGAGCCCTACCAGCATGCCGACCAATCCCAGCGGGCTGAAGAGTAGCCCGATCAACTCATCATTGGTGACCACGGTGCGGTTGAGCTGGGCCAGCAGTCCACGCGTCACCCAGGTGATCGCTGGCAGCAGTAAGGCTGAGGCGAGCAGGGTAAAAAATAAGTGGTAGGCGATCAGTGGGCGAAGATGATCGCGTAACGTGCGCAGTAAGGCAGAGCCAAGGTAGGTCAAAGGCTGCATCGTCATGAAACGGTAAGAATGAGCCACCAGGGTGGCAGTAACCACCACACCTGGCAAGAGGCTCTGGTAAGACAAGCTTGTTTAAAACATTGTCGTTATTAAGAAAGCGGCAACTCATGCTCCGCAACAATCATGCCGTTGTTATCTGCGTACAGCCACTGGCCGGGCTGCAGCGTGACACCGGCAAAGGTGACGTCGATATCACGCTGCCCTTCGCCGTATTTTTCACTTTTGCGCGGATGGCTGCCGATTGCTTGAACGCCGAGCGGTAGGGTGGCGAGTATGTCCACATCGCGCACGCAGCCGTACATAACAACGCCTGCCCAGCCGTTCGCGACGGCTTGCTCTGCCAACATGTCGCCGAGCATGGCGCAGCGGTGCGAACCTCCTGCGTCAACCACCAGTACTGCGCCATTTCCCTGTTCGGCAACCGCTTGTTTTACCAAGGAGTTATCTTCAAAACACTTGATGGTGCGGAGAGGGCCATAAAAAGCATCAAGTCCGCCGAAATTGGCAAACATTGGGTCTAGAACAGCGACTTCTGGGTGTGCATCGCAAAGATCAGGTGTCACTATTTTAATCGGGTTTGGCATCACGCGCTCCTTATGTGAACGGCTATTGGCTGTATTATTAGCTAACCGAGTCGGGCAAAAAAACGCCCCGCCCTGAAAAACAGTGGCGGGGCGTTCGGTCATCGACTCAGAACAGATGACGTGTCAAATGTTCTGCGATGTTGCGAGCATCGGCGATGGGGCGGCCTTCTCAAGAGCAGAACTAGCGTTAGGCTTCTTGAGTGACCGGAATCACGTTTGAGGCGATTTTCTGATACTCCTCAATTTCGTGAAAATTCATGTAACGATAAATCTCGCCCGCCATAGCGTCAAACTCTCCCATATAGCGCTGGTACTCTTCAACGCTGGGCAGACGTCCTTCTACTGCGGCAACGGCCGCTAGTTCTGCAGAGGCGAGATACACATTGGCACCGTCGCCAAGGCGGTTCGGGAAGTTACGTGTAGATGTGGACACCACGGTGCTTTTGGCAGCAACGCGGGCCTGGTTACCCATACATAGTGAACAACCCGGCATTTCCATACGGGCACCGGCACGGCCGTAAATGCCGTAGTAGCCCTCTTCGGTCAGCTGGTGCTGATCCATTTTCGTCGGTGGTGCCAGCCATAACCGGGTTTTCAAACTACCGGCAGGCTGCTTCTCAAGCAGTTTGCCCGCAGCCCGGAAGTGGCCGATGTTTGTCATGCATGAACCGATAAACACTTCGTCGATTTTCTGGCCTGCCACATCAGACAGCAGGCGGGCATCGTCTGGGTCATTCGGCGCACATAGAACCGGCTCTTTAATTTCAGCCAGGTCAATTTCGATAATTTCGGTGTACTCGGCATCTTGGTCGGCACGCATCAGACTAGGGTCGGCCAACCACGCTTGCATACCTTCAATACGGCGGCTAATAGTGCGCTCATCGCCATAACCGTTAGCCATCATCCACTTCAGCAGGGTGATGTTGGACTTCAGGTATTCGCTAACGCTGTCTTCTGAAAGCGTAATGGTACAGCCGGCGGCCGAGCGCTCGGCGGACGCGTCAGAAAGCTCAAACGCTTGCTCGACGGTCAGGTCTTCCAAGCCTTCAATTTCCAACACGCGGCCTGAGAAGGCGTTTTGCTTGTTGGATTTATCAACGGTCAGCAGACCTTGCTTGATCGCGTAGAGCGGAATCGCGTGAACCAAGTCGCGTAGCGTTACGCCGGGCTGGCGCTTGCCTTTAAAGCGCACCAGTACCGATTCCGGCATGTCCAACGGCATAACGCCGGTGGCAGCGGCGAACGCTACTAGACCTGAACCGGCCGGGAAAGAGATGCCCAGCGGGAAGCGGGTATGCGAGTCACCGCCAGTGCCAACCGTATCAGGCAGCAGCATACGGTTGAGCCAGCTGTGGATGATGCCGTCACCAGGACGCAACGAAACACCGCCGCGGTTCATGATGAAGTCGGGCAGGGTGTGGTGGGTGTCCACGTCGACCGGCTTCGGGTAGGCAGCGGTATGGCAGAAAGACTGCATCACCAAATCGGCTTGAAAGCCTAGACATGCCAAGTCTTTCAACTCATCACGCGTCATGGGGCCGGTGGTGTCTTGCGAACCGACGGTGGTCATTTTGGGTTCGCAGTACATACCTGGGCGCACGCCGTCCAAGCCACAGGCTTTACCGACCATTTTCTGAGCCAGCGTAAATCCTTTGCCGGTATCTTTGGGTTGGTCGGGTAGACGGAATACGTCAGAGGTCGGTAGGCCTAGCGATTCACGTGCCTTGCCGGTCAGGCCGCGGCCAATGATTAGCGGAATACGGCCGCCAGCGCGTACTTCATCCAGAATCAGCTGCGTTTTGAGCTCGAAAGTGGTGATGACGTCATCGGTTGCGTGTTGGCAAACTTTACCTGCGTAGGGGTAAACGTCGATGACGTCGCCCATGTTCAGGTTAGCGACGTCCATTTCTACTGGCAGAGCGCCAGAGTCTTCCATGGTGTTGAAGAAGATAGGGGCAATTTTACTGCCAAAGCAGAAACCACCCGCGCGCTTGTTGGGCGCGTAGGGGATATCGTCGCCAAAGAACCATAGCACGGAGTTAGTGGCTGACTTACGCGATGAGCCTGTGCCCACTACGTCACCAACGTAAACGACCGGGAAGCCTTTGGCCTTAACGTCTTCGATCTGTTTAAGCGGCCCCGTTGTGCCTGGTACGACGGGGTCAATACCGTCGCGCTCGTTTTTAAGCATGGCATTAGCGTGAAGCGGGATGTCCGGGCGTGACCAGGCATCCGGTGCTGGCGATAAGTCATCGGTATTGGTTTCACCCGGCACTTTAAAGACGCTCAGGGTGATTTTTTCGGCCAGTGCTGGCTTGGAGAGGAACCACTCGGCGTCTGCCCAGGACTGAATTACTTCTTTGGCAACGCTATTACCGTTTCTGGCGCGCGTTTCCACATCGTGGAAGGCGTCAAACATCAGCAGCGTGTGCTTGAGCTGTTCACCCGCTTCACGAGCAAGCTCTTCATTATCGAGGAGCTCAACCATGGAGACGATGTTATAACCACCCTGCATGGTGCCGAGTAGCTTAACGGCGTGAATCTTGTCGATCAGCGGAGAGCTCGCTTCACCCTTAGCAATCGCGGTTAGAAAACCTGCTTTTACATAGGCGGCTTCATCAACGCCTGGCGGAACCCGGTTGGTGATTAAATCGAGAATAAACTCCTCTTCACCGGCCGGGGGCGTCTTGAGTAGTTCAACAACTGACGCTACTTGCTCGGCGGTTAAAGGCTTGGGCGGGACGCCCTCAGCGGCACGTTCCTCGACATGTTGGCAATAAGCTTCAAGCACGTTGGGGCCCTCTCATTTATGTTCTCATTTACTTTATGGTGACGCCCACACATTGCACGGTGTTGGCCGCGCAGCATTACAAAGTGGAACCGGTCACATATGGCATACGCTTGACAACAGCGTGTGATTGATTAGCGGAGATTCTACGCCAAACTGTCGACAATGTTAAGCTGGCAAGCAGAGACCTGCCTTGTACTTTATGTTGATGCTGAGATCTAAACGAATCAAAAAAGAGCTTTTTATTAACTTATTGCGGTAAAAATATGAAATTTTTTGCCTGTTTGGTAGCTAACCAAAGGCTAGGCGGGTGTGATTGTGGTTACAGCGCGTTACCATACCCTCAGCTTATAACCTTAAAGCATCCTGCTTGTAGTGCTTATGTGCACGTGTTGAAGGCGCATGTGTGAGCGTGTAAAAAATGTGTGGAGCATTTTTAAGCGTAAGCCTACATTAGCAATAGGTGGTGCAATTTATAAAGAATCGCATGCAACAGGGAACTAGGCTCCTCGTGTGCTTGAATGTTGTACAACAGTGAGATACAAGGTCGGTGGCGGTGATATGTCGATACAACCTGTTTCATCAGAAGCTAGTTCATTAAAAACTGGTTCATTAAAAAATAATCCATCAGGAGCTGGTTCATCAGAAACGAGTGCATTACCAACCAGCCCGTTAACAACGGCCAGGCACACGCTAAAAACTGATGACTTACTGCCGGAAAGTTTGCACCAGTTTTTGGCTTGTGCAACGCCTGAAGCGTGGTTGCAGTGGGCGTTGGAGAACCCTGAAACGCTGTTGATAGACCATGCACAGTGTGAAAAAAAAGCCGCATCAACGGCTATGAGCTTGCTCTATCGCTACGTAGACCAGCCGCTATTGTTGAGCAAAATGTCTCAATTAGCGCGCGAAGAGCTGCTGCATTTTGAGCAGGTGGTTGCCCTGATGGTGTCACGTGGTGTGGCCTATCAGCATTTAACAGCCTCTCGCTACGCCGAAGGGCTCAGACGCCACCTGCGCAGTAATGACCCCGAACGGCTAATTGATGTGCTAATCATTGGTGCTCTCATTGAAGCGCGTAGCTGTGAACGCTTCGCTTGCTTAATCCCTTATTTAGACGAAGAACTCGCTAGGTTTTATCGCACATTAGTGAAGTCCGAAGGTCGTCATTTTGAGGACTATTTGTTGCTGGCACGCCAGCAAACAGCTGACTCGATTGATGAGCGGATCGCTTTTTTTGTGGCGCGTGAAGCGGAGCTGATTACTTCGCCCGATACGGCTTTTCGTTTTCATAGCGGTGTACCAGCTTAAGCCGCTTAGCTCGGCAGGATGTTTATCATGCGCGATGCTCGTGAGACTGGCCAGTTAACCCTTTTTGGCCACTTTTCGCTTACTCAAGGCGAAGATTTATTAACCCATTTTAGCTACGATAAAGTAAAGGCGTTGCTCGTTTATCTCCTGCTGCATCGTCAGCCGGTTAATCGAGCCGCCTTGGCAGAGCTTTTGTGGCCTGACCAGGGGGTGTCGTCGGGTAGAACGAATCTGCGTCACGCGCTGCACTGTTTACGCCAGTCATTAGGCGAGAGCGCGGACCAAGTGTTAAGTGTCTCGCGGCAAACGATTGCCTTCCAGCTGCCCACCAATTGGCAAGTGGATCTGCATGCGCTTCAGCAATTACTGGAAGGCCCCCGCGACTTAGATACCCTTGAAGCCTTGATGGCCTGTTACCAAGGCGACTTGATTGAAGAGCTACAGCTAGCAAGCTGCAGTGAATTTCAGCGCTGGTTAGTTCAGGTACGCAACGAGTGGCGTCAACGGGTCATTCGGTTTGCTGAACAGGTGCTTGAAGCGCACGCCGATGTTCCTGACCCTACCTTGGAAACCTTGGTCAGTCGTTTTTCCGGCTACGGTCCTTTTCATGAGCGTTTGGTACGCCAGCTCGCCGAGCAAAATCAAATGGCCGCCGCGCACGAACAATATAATAGCTACTTACAGCTATTGGCATTGTCGGGCCAGCAGCCAGAGCCAAGCTTTTTACAATTAGCCAGTTACTGGTCTGATGGCCACCACGACCCGCGCATGATGAGCCCTCAGGGGGCTTTTTCACGCGCGTTAGCTGCCGACAGCAAACCGCTGCGTGAAGATGAAATTGAGCTACGTCAGCTCTCCGTTATGGCAATACGCCTGCGCTTAAAAGGGGAGTGGCAAGATCGCGCTGCGACGCGCCACTGCCTTACTCTGCAGTTAGAGTTATTGCGTTGGTTAGAGCAGCAGTGCCATCACCTGGGCGGTTTTTGGTTGCCTGGCGCTACCGGCGGTTTGGGGTTGGCCTGTTTTGGCACCCACGGCCCGGCCCATCAACTGGCTGAATTGGTAGCGCTCTACGAGCATTGCCGCCAGGCGCTGCCCCAAGAGAGTGCGCGTCACTGGGAAGGCGAGGATGAAGTACCGCAATTTGAACTGGCCGCTGGCTTGCACAGTGGCCGGGTGGTTTATCTGCCTGAGCGGCAGTTGGCCGACCCCTTGGGGCAAGTCACCCAAACTTCATTAGAGCTGATGAGTGCCGCCGAGGGCAGTGAGCTGGTGATCTCTCAAGAGGCTAGCCAGCACATGCCGCCGGCGCTTGACCTTCAGCCACGGCTGGTGTCGCGCCTGGTCGCCAGCGACGGCCGGGTTCGCTTACGCGCCCTGGTGCTGGGCCAGAACGAGGGTGGCCGTGATGCACTGCCGCCTAGCTTGGTAGGGCGTGAAACCTCGCTACGCACCCTGCGCGATGCGTTAGCGCGGGCAGGCATTGGCTTGCGGCAAAGTGTCTTAGTGCGTGGGGCTTCTGGAATGGGTAAATCGGCGCTGATGGTCGGTTTTCGCCAACTTGAGCTCAGTCGCGATGCGGCTATTTGCTGGCAGCCCACCACGCGGCTGTCGGTGCTAGACCCTTACGGTGTTGCCCGGACACTGGTCAGCTGGTATCTACAGCAAACGCTAACCCTTGAGGCCATTCATACGCTGCAAGCAACGCTAGGGTTTGATCAGCTGGGGCCAGCCCGCCAGTATTTGCTGGAAGAGGCGCTTGGCGTTCATGACGTTCAGGAGGTTACCCAGCTTGCTCAAAGTGGTGAAGCGGTTGAGCTTGTGGTGATGCTACTGCAATGCTTAATTGAACGCCAAGCCACTACTCACACGCTGGTGTTGATGATTGACGATCTACAGTGGCTTGACGAACCCTCCTTTAAAGTTTTAGCCGGCCTGCAGGCGCGTTTACCGATTAATACCGCCTTTATGCTAGTGGCTAGCCACCATGGCCGAGAACCGCTGTCGGTGAAACTACACTGGGATCAGCAAATCAGCCTCGGCAATTTAGACGCACAACAGTCTTCGCGGCTTCTGTCTCAGCTATCTCGCCGTTATCGCATTCACCTGAGTCCGCGATTGCGTAATCAAATTATCGAGCGCTGTGATGGCGTACCGCTGTATATGCAGGAGATCTGCCGACGTCTGGATATGGACCGCCGTGAAGGGCGCAGTGTGCAGTTCGACGAGCTGCCCAAAGGTCTGTTAGGTCTGTTGGCAAGTCGTATTGATCAGTTAGAAAGCGATCGCGACATTGCGCATGTGGCGGCAGTGTTGGGTAAGCGTTTCCGGCTGGATTTCCTGCTTGAGTGTAGCGGTTGGGAAAAAGGCCGCCTCAACCAAGCGCTTGAGCATATGCGGGCATTGGAAATTGTTGAGCCGGTTGAAAAAGACAGTGGTGAACACGAGTATCAATTTAGCCATCAACTGTTGCAGGAAGCGGCCTACCTCTCTTGCCCACGGGATGTACGGGTGAAACTCCACCAGCAGGTGGTAACGTTAATTGAGGAGCGCTTTCCAGTTTGGATCAGTCGCCACCCCGGTGATTTTGCCACTCATTTACGCCGCAGCGGCCACTACGCTCGAGGCGCGCGCTACTTTGAGCTAGCTGCCCGGGAGGCTTTAAAAGTCAGCGCCAACCGAACGGCGCTACGTATGGCCGATTGCGGCTTGGCCAGCCTGCGCCACGTAGAGCACGAAATTGAGCGTGAAGTGAGCCTACTGACCGTGCGCGGCCAGGCGGCGTTTTCGTTAGAAGGGCACGGCTCGCCGACTGCCCACGAAAGCTTTGTGCGTGCCCGCGAACTGCTGCATGAATCGGGTAGCGATAGCTTGGAAGACCCCGAAGATTTAGAGCAAATTTTCTTGGTTAAGTGGGGGCTCTGGGTAGGGCGTAGCCAGCGTTATGCCCATGCGGATGCTTTTGCGCTCGCTTCGACACTTGCGGATATTGCCGGACGGCTTGAAGACCCACGCTACCGGCGTTTGGCTGACTATGCGCGCGCTAACTGTGAATATTGGGCTGGGCGTATTCAGCAGGCCTATGATCATTTAGATGAAATTGATCCGCTCAATGTACAGATGATGATCGAGTGGCTGCCGTTCTCCGATCACCCGCAAGTAACTGCCGCCTGTTTCCAGGGCTGGGCGTTGTGTTTGCGTGGTGATTATCTGCGCGCCGAGCGCCAGGTTTCGGCGGCGATTCGGCTGGCAGAGAAAATTGCCCATCCCGGCACCTTGGCGCTGGCGCTGCTATTTGCCGCCTCACTATACCGCCAACTTGGCCACGTCCATCTGGCTGCCCGGCACGCGGAACGGGCGGCGGCAATGACCGGCACGCCGGATTTACAGCTGTGGCAGATCTCCGCCCAAAGTATTTTGGGTTGGCAGCGGGCGCTGGCAGGGGATGCAGCCGGGTTAATTCAGGTGCGTGATAGCTTAGACCAAATGGCGGAGCTGAATGGACGGGATCGCTACCAACGACCGGTACTGTGGTACTCGGATGCCTGTATTGAGCTTGGTGAGTTAAATGCTGCGGAAGATTACCTGGACCAGTGTTTGGTCATCGCCCGTGAGCGCACAACGCTGTTTTTACCCGAGTTAGCCACCCAGTTGGCCAAGGTGCGTGATCTGCTAGGCCACCCCGCCAATGAAGTGAAGGCACTGGCTGAAATGGCGATTAACCAATCCCGCGAACACGGTAATCGTCACCAGGAATTAGCCGCGCTTGAGCTATGGTTAACGCGTATTGAACCCAACGACCAGCAGGCTAAAGAGAGTTTTAGGCGGTTATTAAGTGAAGTCAGTCACAGCGATGCGCCGGTGCTGACCCGTTGGATCAGCCTGCTGGATCGTCGCTTACCGCACCTGGTGGGCATTGAAGGCTAGCAGGTGTCCTGTTCTAACCAAGTCAGTGTGGCGAGCGCCTCATCACGGCGTTCCCCACACACGCTGGCGTCAAACTTAAAGCGTTCGCACACCGCTGGACGGCTAGGGTCGCTAAATAGACGACATAAATTATGCTCATCTAGCTGTACACAGCGCACGCCGGCCGGCTTGCCATTAGGCATTCCGGGAATTGCTGAACTAATGGAGGGCGCGATGCAGCAAGCGCCACACCCCGCCCGACAGCCTTCACTCATGGCATAGCACTTGGCACAGTACTTGGCACAGTACTTGGCATAGCACTGGGTGAAAACATGGCAATCGCGCCTTTATTGACGCCCTCGAACGCTTGAATACGTGTGTCGATCCCGCTCTGGGTGGCGATCTCTTTGGCTAACCAAGCCGCTATATTTTCGACCGTAGTGGGGCCTGGCAGTACGGCACACAAAGATCTGGGCAGAGTAATCGCAAACTCTCCCTGGGCGGCCTGATAGCGACAGCTAAGGGTGTCGCTATCGTGCGCCGCAATATCTGCTTCTTCAAGTAAGTAGCGATTATCCAGCCATGCCGCCCACTGCTGTTCCAGTCGCAGCTGACGTTCATTGTTCTGCCAGATATACAGTCGTGACCGATGGCCGTGGGCAATGCGCTGGCAATTGCCGGTATGCTGTTTCAAGCCGTGGCTATAACCGTAGGCTGCACCTTCAATGGCCTCGTCGCTTAGCGTTAAAGTGACTTGATGCACGTTAGTGGGCCGTTGCTCGGTTAGCTGTTGGCTTAAATGCTCGGCGACGGTGTCCAGCGTAATGGCGTGCCAGGGGAGCAGGCTAAACGCCTCATGAGGCCCGCGTACTTCCATTGGGTAGGGTGTGGTCGTGGTAATACACAGCCCTTCAGGACATTCAGTAACGTTGACACCCTGGGCCTGGGTAGGTACCAGTAGCGTATGATCAAGGCCGCTATCTAGCGTGCGTTTGATCCACGGTTTGACTTCACCGAAATCGAACAGCATACCATCTTCGCCCAGCTCGCCATCCAGCACGGCGTCCACCTGCCAGCTACAGCCGACAAGACCGCGCTTTGGGCACCAAAGGGAGGCGTCGATATGCGTTAGTTGTTTAACAAATAAAGACATTAATCAAAGCCTGCTAATTTGTGCATTTGTAGTGATAAACGCCACTGTGGATTTGCCATACAGTAAGCGGTCGTCTCAACGACGGTTGTCTTATGCTGGTTTAAAGGGGCAAGATCCATCGGTTGTAGAAAAAAGTGTTTAAAGCCAAGGCTTGTAAACTTTTCAGGAGGTGCATCGGTTTGGGGGAAAACCAGCTTCAGCTCATCGCCCTGGGTTACGGCTAACGGGTTGCTGCCTTTAGGGCTAACGCAGAGCCAATCGATGCCGGGAGGCGGTGCTAGTGTACCGTTGGTCTCAACGGCCACCTCAAAGCCATGCTGGTGCAGAGCGGTGATCAATGCGCTATCGAGCTGCAGTAAAGGCTCACCGCCGGTGAACACCACATAGGGCGTTGCATAGGCCTTTGCGTCGGTCTGTGCATTGACGCTTTGAGCGGGCCAGAGTGCAGTGATGTGCTCGGCTAGCGCGCTGGCGTTAGCAAACTTTCCGCCATTGATGCCGTTAGTGCCGATAAAATCAGTATCGCAAAAGGTGCATTTAGCCGTTGCTCGGTCAACCTCACGGCCAGACCATAGATTGCAGCCGCTAAAGCGACAGAAAACGCTAGCTCTGCCGGCCTGAGCTCCTTCCCCTTGCAGGGTATAAAACGCTTCTTTGACCTGATACATCAGCGCTGACCTACTGCACTGTTCACGCTATAAGCCAATGGGTCGGTGACACCGTTGGCCGCAAACGCGGCCAGCCGTTCGCGGCAGCTGCCACAAACCCCACAAGCGAGCTCACGGCCCTCGTAGCACGTCCAGGTATGGGCGTAATCCAACCCCATGGCAAGACCTTCGCGCAAAATGTCGGCCTTACTGGTGTATAAATACGGGGCGTGTAGCGTTACCGGCTCGAAGTTGGCAATGCCCGCTACTTGATTCATCGCCTCGACGAATTCGGGGCGACAGTCAGGGTAGAGGACGTGGTCGCCGCCATGGGCGCCGTAGTCGACGCGTTCTGCACCAATATTGACGGCCTTGGCAATCGCCAGGGAGAGCAGCATCATATTACGGTTAGGCACCACAGTGGCGCGCAGATTGTCCGCGTCATAATCACCCTGGGGCATTGCCTGGTCGGGGTTGGTGAGCGCCGAATTATCGATCAGGCCGTGAATCGCTCGGATATCGACGACTTGATGGGGTACGCTAAGTGAGGCGCAAACCTGGCGTGCCGTGTCGAGTTCGCGAGCATGCCGTTGGCCATAGTCAAATGAGAGCGCGTGTACGGTAAGGCCTTCACGCAGCGCGCGGTGAAGCACGGTATAGGAGTCCATTCCACCGGAGTAGATAACAACGGTAGTGGTCGCTGTGCCAGCAGCCACTGGGGGTATTGATGACATGAGAAAACACTCTTTGTCGGAGAATTTGTTAATCGCGAGCAGCGGTTAGCTGGTGCGGCGTTCCGGGGTCCGGTCCGGAAGGGCGGCAGTTTACGCAAAAGTCGTTAATCTGACCAGTTCTAGCGACTCTTGATGTCACCATTAGCGCTAAAAAGTGCGTTGGCGGGCAGCATTAATATCAACATGCTACGCTAGCCAGCCACGCTGTTAGAGGGAAACCAATGGCTACCATTGAACACAGTGAAATCGTTAACGCACCACCCGAGCGCGTATTTGAACTCCTGCGCCGTATTGAAGACTTTGCTGGTTACTCTGACCTAATTCGTTCGATTGATTCATTGGGCGAAAACCGCTATCGATGGCACGTGCGTGCTGTGGGTATGGACTGGGCATTTGATGTACTGGTGACCGAAATTCAGCCCCCCAACGTGCTTGCTTGGGAGTCGCTAGATGGGGTTAAAAACCAGGGGCGTTACCAGCTTCGCGAAGTGCTGGAAGGTACCGAGGTGGCGTTGACGCTGAGCTATGAAATTCGCAATCGCTTAATGGAAAAGGCGGTCAATAAAGCCGCTAAGCCGTTAGTGGGCAAAGTGAGTGGTCAAATCCTTGAGCGTGTTGAAGCGCGTTTAAATGATAAGCACGCTTGAATGAGCAGCTCACCAAGGCAGCCGTGGCGCTGGGCGTTCGGTTTTGCATGTCTCGCTATGCTGGCCTATCTGTGGCTATGGTATTCACCAGATTTGATGGCGGTTAAACAGTGGGCTGCCCAGACGACGCATCATCCTGTAGTGATTATAGGGGTGATGGTAATTATGGCCGTTACCTTATCTATAGGATTGCCCGGCAGTATTGGACTATGGCTTATTGCGCCCTTTTACCCACCGCTGATTGCCACGGTAATGCTGACACTAAGTAGCGTGGCGGGGGCGTTGGGGGCTTATCAATTAGCCGCGAGAGCAAGCCAGCGTTGGAGCCCTAAAGGGCTGACTTTGAAAGTCATGCAGATGTTGGAACAACGTAGTGATTTAATGACACAGTGCGCATTGCGGGTATTGCCAGGCTTTCCCCACTCGGTTATCAATTTCGCTGCAGGTTTGCGCAGCATCTCCCTTAAAACTTACCTTTTGGCAGCGGCGCTTGGTTTATCGATAAAGTGGGGCGTCTATAGTAGTGCGATCTATGGCGCCTTAGAGGCTATCGAAGAGGGGAATGCCCTGCAGTTTGATGTTGTGCTACCGTTGATCGCCTTAGCGATATTACTGCTGACAGGTGCCTGGTATAGGCGCCGCGTAGAAGCGGCGCGAGACACGTAAAGAGAGCAGCTAATTCTAGTGAGATTTATGCATTGAGGCATCAAGGTGATCGACCACCTCGGCCCAATCGGCGTCTTCATCTATTGCTTCTTTTAGAAACTCGGCCTGCCCCTCGTTCCAGCAAGGGGCTTCAGCCAGCGGCATTGTTTCAGGTAGCGGAGCGTTACGCTGTATAAAGCGCTCAATAGAATCTGCATCAGAAGCCAGCCCCAACTGCTCGAATAGTTCGCTAAAATGGTGTACCGGCTTTTGCATAATTTGTTGCTCCTTCAAACTGTTAGGTTATCACCTACACCATAGCCTGAATCTGAGCTTACGCCAGCTCTCAAGCACCTGGATGGATTAACGCTCACCCACAAGTGAGGCTAAAAAGCGACGGCGCTGATCCGCTAAAGAGAGCGGCTGAGCGAGCACATGGATTAATTTGGTGAAGGCAGCCTCGGGCGTC
This sequence comes from Halomonas sp. H2, assembly GCF_050215315.1. Taxonomy (GTDB): domain Bacteria; phylum Pseudomonadota; class Gammaproteobacteria; order Pseudomonadales; family Halomonadaceae; genus Vreelandella. The sequence goes on along the minus strand of NZ_CP189760.1, from coordinate 2,127,027 downwards.
ATGCCATCACCGGCTAAAATGCCTGCATCGCTAAGTCCATGGCCTGCTGCATAAGCGCCCAGTTGAACGCTTCCCTGCGGGCACTGGCTAATGGCGGCAAGCAGTTTGCCTTCGCCGCTGGCTTTAGCCAATACTTCCAGCAAGCCAGGTTCCTCGGGTATGTTGCCAGCGCCCCAGAGCTGTAGAAGGGCGCCTTTAACACGCGAATCACCCAGCCAAGCCTCCAACTGCCAAGCTGAAATTCCCGGCCACAGTACTATGCGTACCACCTCGCCTTGATTAACCAAGCGGTAGTCAGGTAGCTCAAAACGGGGAGCGCCACGTTGTTGCAGGCCAAGACCACGGCTTGGGTAATAAACAAAATCGTCGCCTACTCGCTCGCCGAGCAGGGGGTAGTTGGGGCTTGCAAAGGCATCGGGTGCTTCGCTGTGCTGCTTAATGGCGCGTGCGCCCCGCAACAATTGCCCGGCAAAGTAAATAGCCACCTCTTTGAGCGCGGGCTTGGCGGCGAACTGCAGAGCGCCATACACATTGCCCAGGGCGTCGCTGCCGGGCGTTTCCAGTGGCAGCATGGAGCCCGTCACTACCACCGGTCGATCCAATCCCTGCAACTGATAGGCTAAGCTGGCAGCGGTCCAGCTAAGGGTATCCGTGCCATGAATAATGACAAAGCCAGCGTAGGCCGTTAGTTGGTTAGTCACGTCGCGGGCGAGCTGATGCCAGCTAAGCGGTGTGGCAGCGCTTGAATCTATTAGCGTGGCATAGCTAATAACCTCATAAGGCGGGAGGGCTTGCTGTTGGGCAAGCGGTAACTGATTAAGGGCAGTGGCCATGCGGGTGGCAAAGTCGCCGCTCGGCGCCAACCCATGGGCTTGCTGCTGCATGCCGATTGTACCGCCCGTATAAATAACCAGAATGTGATGTTCACTGGGCGGCGTTTCAGATAAAGGGGAGTGGGAGCTCATGGCCTTTTCCTGGAGAGTCAGTAAATACGAGTCAAGGAGTGCGAGTAACGTGCTCTACCAAAAGCCCGCCGCTTTGGTCATCTAAGCGCCGATTGCGTCCAGCCAGTAACGCAAAGCCACAGCAAACAGTGAGCAGAACAATTAACAGCCAGGCGATATGTGAGGTGCTGGCGCCAGATTGGAGCATTACCCCCACGCCAAAAGGCCCGAGCGCTGCCAGTGTATAGCCACCGCCTTGGACAAGCCCTGAGAGCTGGCCAGCAAGGCGGGAGTTGGCCGTGCGTAAAACTAACAGGCTTAGCGCCAGGCTAAAGCTGCCCCCTTGGCCGATACCCAGCAGGGCGGCGCCGGGCCACTTCCATACCAGTGGCGCTATCAATAGCATCCAAAGCCCCATGGCGGTGCTTAACAACACTAATAGCAATGCGGGGCGCTGGTCTTTTCCCATGCGTGCGAGCCAGGGAGCGCCCAGTGCGGAAGCCAACTGACACATGATGGAAACCGCCATGGTCCAGCCCGCATCGGCCTCGTTATAGCCGCGATCAATTAGCAGCGTTGGCAGCCAGCCAAACACGATATACGCCATTGAAGATTGAATGCCCATAAACAGCATGACCTGCCAGGTAAGCGGCTGTTTAAGCAAGCGTAAAATACCGCTTTTAGGTGGGGCGGAGCTGTTTGTGAGAGCCGAGCGGGGCATCTGAAAGTGCCACAGTACAAGCGCGAATAGCGCCAGTAATGACCAGCTCATCAAGCTTGCCTGCCAACTACCAAGCAGTTGGGTGAGCGGTACACTAAACCCTGCCCCCAGGGCGCCCCCTAAACACAGCGCCATGGTGTAAAGCCCGGTAAGCAGGTCCGCGCTTTCAGGCAGTTCACGTTTAACCAAGGCAGGCAGCAGGGTGCCGCCAATGCCAATCGCGCAGCCTGCCATTGCTGAGCCGATAAATAGCACGCTAGGGAGTGGTAGGCCTCGCAAAATAAGCCCTGCGGCAAGCAGTATCAACGCTGCGCTTAGCGCTCGTTCGCTACCCAGTCGCTTTGCAAGCGTAGGGGCAAGCGGAGCGGATAGGCCTAAAAACAGCACAGGAAGCGTGGTGAGCAGGCCCGCGGCGGTAGCGGAAAGCCCCGCACTCTCTTGTAGCCGGGTTAGTAAGGGGGCAACTGAGGACATGGCGGGGCGTAAATTTAGCCCCACCACGACCATCAGCAGAATAAACGTAATTGAACGACGAGAAGCCATGTCTGTGCTTATTTCATGCCAGTGCTTACTTGAGATGAGGGCGCAAGTCTCCGCGAACGGCGTCGAGTAGCGTAATGAAGTGGTAATCCTGGGGGGTATCCAAGCAGTCAACCCTAACGCTAGTGCGCATGCCTTTATCCATATGCAACTGGTCGAATATTTCTAATGTTAGCTTGCGTGCAGGTTTATCGCCTGGCGCCATGATGCCGTCTTCAAGGCTAAAGGTTTCAAGCAGGGTGACGCGCACACGAGTGCTGTTGCCTTCGCTAAGTACGCGGCGAACAAACAGCCAACCTTCGCAGGGTAGCGCGTGATTGTCGTCGCGTTGGCGTAAGAACAGCGTGCGGTAGCAAGCACCTTCAACAGACGCTTTTTCGGCCATGCTGCGATAAGCCTGAACCACTTGATTAGCAGAGGCGCGTGCATCTTCTAATCGCTGGACAATTCCTTGATGTTCGCGGCTGAGCTGTTCTTGACGTTGAAATGTCAGCCATTGGCGGTACTCGGCCATAAGTTGGGAAGACGCCATAGTCACTCCATGAAAAATTGCTCATGCCTAAAGGCTAAAAATAGCTGCTGAAAACAGCCGCTTGGAATATGCAAAGGTGACACCTTCGCATATTCCAGGTCTCGGAGCTAGCGGCGGGCGCGTCGTTTACGCTCACCACTGGCATTGGCACTCTGGCCTTCGGGTTTGCGTTTAGCACGCGGCTGGCGCTGATTGCGACGTCCGTTTTCGATAGGCTCAGGTTTAATGCTGGGGTCAGGCTCAAAACCGGGCTCTATATGCTTCGGGAGTGACTGTTTGATCAGCCGCTCAATATTGCCGAGCAGGGCATGTTCATCAACACAGACCAGCGAGACTGCCTCGCCATTGCTGCCAGCGCGCCCTGTGCGCCCAATACGGTGGACATAATCTTCGGCGACGTTGGGTAGGTCAAAATTGACCACATGGGGTAGTTCATTGATATCTAGGCCGCGGGCCGCAATGTCGGTCGCTACCAGTACTTGCAAATCGCCGCTCTTAAACGCCGTTAATGCACGGGTGCGTGCACCCTGGCTTTTATTGCCATGGATAGCCATGGCGGGAATGTCTTGCTTAGAGAGCTGTTCTGCTAGCCGGTTAGCGCCATGCTTGGTACGGGTGAACACCAGTACTTGAAACCAACCATTCTGGTGGATTAAATGGGCCAGCAGTTCGCGCTTTTTCTCACGATCTACCCGGTAAATCGCCTGCTCGATTTTCTCTGCCGTCGCGTTACGCGGCGCCACTTCAATCATGGCGGGATTATCCAGCAGCTGTTGAGCCAGGGTTTGAATCTCATTAGAGAACGTGGCTGAGAACAGCAGGTTTTGGCGCTTTTTAGGCACTAAGCGCAGCAGACGCTTGATATCGTGAATGAAGCCCATGTCGAGCATACGGTCAGCTTCATCCAGTACTAAGATTTCAACCGCGGAGAGGTCGACATGCCCTTGTTGGTGCAGATCCAGCAGGCGGCCTGGGGTGGCCACCAGTACATCCAGGCCGGCTTTTAGTGCGTCGATTTGGGGCTGTTGACCCACGCCGCCAAAGATAATGTGAGAGCGTAGCGCAAGATGCTGGCCGTAGGTCGAAACACTTTCGCCGACTTGAGCGGCAAGCTCGCGGGTAGGGGTTAGTACCAGCGCACGCACCTGACGTTTTCCAGGTCGTTTGCCCGTGCTTAGGCGCTGTAGCATTGGCAGCGTAAAGCCAGCGGTTTTGCCAGTGCCGGTTTGGGCGCTGGCTAACATGTCACGACCTTCTAACACGACGGGGATGGCCTGTCGTTGAATCGGAGTAGGTTCGGTGTAACCTTGCGCTGTGACAGCGCGTAACAAATCGGCGTGCAGGCCAAGTTCAGAAAAGCTCATGCGTTCTCCGCAGTCACCTAGTGATTCAGTACCGGTAAGTAGTTGTTGCCACTAGATGTAATGTTCAAAAAGCGAGGTTGATTCACCTTCGCGGCCGCGAAGTGTGCCAGATATCTAAGCGTGCCGCGATGGTCGTTGGTTAGCCGTGGATGACCGTGACAGGAGACGTGAAGGCTACAGCGCGAAGGAGCGCTGCGATCTGATGTGCACGGACACACCAGAAACTTACGTGTCAGCAATAAGCGGGGCAGTGTAACACGGTTATAGATCGACAGCTTGTTTAGCTGTCTCGCATCAGTGGGGGTGATGGGCGTGCAAGGGGATAAGTCTAGCCAGTGTAGCCGGGGATAATTGGAGCTTGGCTAGCGCCTCAGGTGTTAATGCAAAAAATTGCTCTGGGGTATAAACGCCCTGTTGAAAAAGCTGTTGCGCGGTTGCCGGCCCGATACCGTCGAGGGCGAGTAGCCAGCGCGCAAAAAGTGAAATGAAGCGATTGATTTGTGGTTCATCTAGCGTGTCGTGAGCGGCTTGATAGTAGTGACCGGCACATACCGTAATAAATTGCTCAATACGCTCAAGCGCAGCGAGGGTGGAGGCATCTAACGAGTGAACGGCTAACTGATCAAATAGCGCATCATGGCTAATCAAGGCGGTTTCGAGAGTTGCTAACGTTGCTTCGCCCTCTAGCAGGGTGGTTACCGTTTGCATCAGCGCGTTGACCCCGTCGCGCAGTTGCTCAACGGGTAATACGGCTGTCTGGTTGGAGGCATCTGTCATGTGAGCATCCCTGTGAGGGGTTAGCATTTAGCCAAGTGCAAAAAATGGGTTTTAAATCAACGGTGACTAATCGAAATAATCGCCCTGACGTATTTGATTGGCGATAAGCTCAGCGGCCTGCTCCCAGCTAGTGCCTAATGCGCGTACCAGCGCCGGGTAGCCATCTTCTTCAAGCGTAGTTTCCACATGGAAATTTTCCATAGCTAGCAGTTCCCCCGTATCGTCCAGCAATTGCCACTGACCGCTGGCAAGGGCAACACCATCAAAACGCCCCTGAAACTGGTCAACGTCTAGGCGCAGCGTTAAAGCATTGGGTTGGGCGCCCTCTGCGCGGATAACCCTTAGCGTGGGTAGCGCTTGCGAGAGGTTAGAGCGCATTTCACGCTCTAGCTGCCTGTTCAGCCCTTCTGCCCACTGGTGTTCACGAGCGGCATTCAAAGTAATGTCGTCGAGCTGCATAACGATGCCATCAACATCCAGGTAATGAGCAAGCCGCGGGGCACTCAGTTGAAGGGTGCCCTCTGGTTGACGGGGTGTGTTGGCTGATTGGTCGCTCGGCAGCATATAGCGTGCGGGGGGGGTAACGCTGCTGGCGCAGGCAGATACAAGTAAGCAGAGCATCAGCATCAGTAGGCACTTTACCTGTGTCAACTTATTACTTCTTCTCATCAAGTTTGTCCCTCTCAACATGCTTGTCCCTTTGAACATAGTGGACTCCTTAGTCACGTGGCGCACGCGGAATGGGGTCTTGGGCGTCTAGGTTATCAAACAGCAGTGCCCTGGGGTTGTCATTGAGCGTACGAGTGAGTGGCTGCAGGTCACGCATCAGGCGATCCAAACGTTCAATGGCTGTTGTAAGCTCCTGATAGGCAGGCGATGAGGGGGATAAGCCCTGTAGCGTGCTGCGCAGTTCCTCTAGCGTTGCGTTTAGGTTGCCCCCAACGGCCTGCGTTTCTGGGTCATTGAGTAACTGATTTAGAGAAGTGCTGACTTCGCGAACTTCATTGAGCATGCTCTCAGAGGCCTGCAGGTTACGATCCAAGCCGGTTAGCAGCGGTTCAACTTCAAGGGCGTTTAGCTTGTCGAGTAAATCGGTCACCTGGGCCTGTATCTGGGCAAAGCCGCCAGGCACGGTGGGGAAAACGGCGCGATCCGAGAAGCGCTCGGCAGCATACTCGTCGGCAAGGTCACGCTGGAAATTTAAATCGACAAACAGGGCGCCTGTCAGCAGGCTGCTACTTTTTAACGAGGCGCGCAGCCCGAGGCCGAACATGCGCTGGAACCGAGCCTCCCATTCTTCCAGGTCAATATCGCTATTTTCTATGCCCAGGCGTTGAGGCTCAATCCTAATCAGGATGGGAATCGCGAAGCGCGCGCGCGAGTCGGGCTGGGGTGCGGTAAAGTTCCAGGGCACGGCGGCAACGGTGCCCAGTCGCACGCCACGAAACTCTACCGGCGCCCCTTTGGAAAGACCGCGTACCGTTTCGTCTGCCAGCAGTACATATTCCAAGTAGCGGTTAAAGGTGCCTTCCCGTGCGGTGTTTTCGTCGGCATACAGCGTAAAACGGGTATTGGCTTCCACCGGTTGCCCCATGGGTAGGTCTTCGGGTACGCCGAAGGTAACACCGCCCACCAATAGTGCCTCCAGGGATTCAACGTTAACCCGAACACCGTTGGCGTCTAAGCGGAAATCAACACCGCTAGAGGTCCAGAAGCGGGTGCTGTCGGTGACTAAATTGGTATACGGCTCTTCAATAAATACCTGATGCCGCATGGTGCGTGACTCAGGCTCAAAACTATTCTCTTCGATACGACCTACGGTGTAGCCCTGGTAGGAGACCGGGTCACCTACCCGTAGTGAATTGCCCAGTTGACTCGTTAAGCTAAGACGCAGGCCTGCTTGGCCTGCGGGCGCAACAGGGGGAATATCGCTTACCGGGAATTCTCTCCGTGGCGCTTCCTCGGTGCCTGGCTCAAGCTGAATATAAGCGCCAGAGAGCACGGTGCCCAACCCGCTGATACCTTCACGTCCAATGCGCGGCTTGACCACCCAAAAACGGGTGTCTTCGCGCAGCATATCTTCTACCTCAGGCTGAATGCGGGCGGTTAGCACTGCATGGGAGAGGTCGTCCGACAGGCGCACACTCTGCACTCGGCCAATTTCAACATTACGGCTGCGAATTAGCGTATTGCCCGCTTCGATACCCTCGGCACTCTCCATGGTCAGCGTTACTTGGGTGCCACGACTGGCGTAGTTGTCATAAACCAGCCATAAACCAATGGCAATCGCGACGATAGGCACGACCCAAATGGGTGAGAGCCTTGTCTGGCGTGATGTCTTGGCTTTGTTTAGATCCTGACCGTTTGTTGGGTTGGGATTTGGCGATGCTGTTTCATTAGCCATCAACAGGTTCCTTGGTGGCCGTTTTACGGCGAAGAAGAGAGTGACGAGGCGGGAGAGGAGTGTCCCAAATTAAGCGCGGATCAAAGCTCATCGCCGCTAACATGGTTAACACCACCACGGAGCCAAAGGCGAGTGCCGCCGGGCCTGGTGTAATGGACATCAAGGAGCCCGCGCGAATCAGCGCGACTAAAATAGCCACCACGAAGACATCCACCATTGACCAGCGACCAATAAACTCTGTTAAGCGATACAGCCGGGTGCGGCTTTGGGCGTTTAATGCACTGCTGCGCCTAACGACTAAGCAGAGCCAGGTTAATGCCACCAATTTGCCGACGGGGACGATCACGCTGGCAATAAAGATAATCACCGCAATTGGCCATGAGCCCATCTGAATCAGCTGCACCACACCGCCAATAATGGTCGAAGGCGAGGAGTTACCTAAGCTGGTGGTGGTCATAATGGGGTATACGTTGGCGGGAATGTACATGATGGCCGATGCACCGAGAAGTGCCCATGTGCGCTGCAAGCTGTTAGGTAGCCGCTGATGAAGCTTTTCATAGCAGCGAATGCAGCGCCCTCGGCCCTGCGGCGATAGCCGATTGATCAGCCCGCAGGTGGGGCAGCCGGTTAGCCCTTGTTCGCCAGCAGGTAGTCCTGTCTGAGTGCCTTCGGGGGCCAGTGGTTCTCCCTCTAGCGAGAACCACATCCAATCGGCGTCCAGGGACTGACTGGTCATTAGCAGCAGTAGAGAAAATGCGCAAAATGCCCAAAAGGAGATGCCTAGGGTCACGTCGGCCAGGCCGGTGATTTTTATCAGGCTCACCAATGCGCCGATAATAAACACATCAGCCATCATCCATGGCGTTAAGTGCGCTAGTGACCGGGCGATATCACGACTAAAGGGCAGGGGGTGGTCGCGGAGTAGCCCAAATTGCAGCCAGATAACGCCCAATAGGTAGACCGCGGGCAGTACCACAATCGTCATAATGACGGCGATAGCAACGACCGGCTGGTGAAAGCCGATCAAGGTGGTGGCGGTCTGTGTCAGTTCAATGCGGTTACTCACCCCACTGACCGTAAAGCTAATAAAGGGGAACGACACTGCTATTATAAGGGCCACAAGCGAGGCGATGGCCAGAGCCATGCTGCGCTGGACTGGATAACGGTGGCGTTTAACCAGCACGTGTGAGCAGCGCGGACAGCTTGCTTTCGCGCCAGAGTTTAACGGCGGCAGCGCTGATACCCAGTCGCACTCATGACAGGCACGCAAACGCCGTCGCTGAGTTCGAGCCTCAGGTGGCAAGCGGTCAACAAGGGGGGCGTTGGCCGGCAGTGTACGGCGTTTAATCAATCGTTGTAGAGGCAAAAACCAAAACTCTCAGTGCGAGCCCCTAGTAAAACTACTAGGATGTGGCGGATTAAGCTGTCAAATACGCAGTTTAGCAAGCCTATGTCGCTGAAATAATGCTTAAAAACATAGGCTGGCCGCTTGACCAAGGCGTCAGTTTAGACAACGATGCTGCGGCGCAGTGTTGAACGGTTAAATCCGATCAGATTGGCCGCGTAATTCTGCGTCGAATTAATTTCTCAGTGTCGCAAAATAGTGGCAAGGATTGCTAGTAATAGCATCTTACTACCTTCGCTATGAAGTGGTGCTTAGAGGCAGAACTTGCGAACAGTGCCAATCATTATGCCATGAAGGAAATGAAATGTTGCTTCCCACATTAGCGGTTGTGTTTGGATTAGTCCTATTGGTTTGGAGTGCCGAGAAGTTTATCGACGGTGCTGCGGCAACCTCGCGTTGGCTTGGCTTGTCACCACTTTTGATCGGGATGCTGGTCATCGGGTTTGGTACTTCGGCGCCGGAAATGATGGTGTCGGTACTGGCGGCGCTGGACGGAAATCCCGGCTTGGCGGTTGGCAATGCCTACGGTTCAAATATTGCTAATATCGGTTTGATCCTCGGCTTGGTGGCGCTTGTTGCACCTCTGTCGGTTCACTCTGGCGTTATCCGTAAAGAGATGCCGATTTTGATGCTGGTGATGCTGGCAACCGGCTTGATGCTGCTGGACGGATTTATTGCGCGCTGGGAGGCGGTTGGTCTTTTGCTGGCGTTGGTTGTTTTTATTGTTGTCAGTATTTTACGTTCTCGTAATCAGCCCGAAGATTCAATCGTAGCTGAAGTGGCAGAAACTCTGGACAGCAAGCCGATGTCTCGGGGTAAAGCCATTATGTGGACACTAGTGGGGCTGGTGCTGTTAATTGCTAGTTCACGTCTGCTGGTATGGGGGGCTGTTGAAATTGCGCTGCGCTTCGGTGTGAGCGACTTGATTATTGGTCTGACCGTAGTCGCCATTGGTACGTCACTGCCCGAACTCGCATCCTCTATTACCGCCCTGCGCCGCAAAGAGCACGATATGGTGTTGGGCAACGTGGTCGGTTCTAACCTGTTTAACAGCCTGGCGGTGGTCGGACTCGCCGGTGTGATTGCGCCTATCGAAGCAGGTCGGGAGGTGCTGGTGCGCGATTGGAGCGTAATGACCGGTATGACACTGCTGATGATTCTGTTTGCGTTTTCTTGGCGCGGCCGCCCACGGCGCATTAATCGTCTGGAAGGGGCCGTTCTGCTGGCGCTATTTGTCGCTTATACCGGCTATATGGTCAGCGTCGTCATAATGTCTCGGTAGTGCTTTTATCGTCATGGCGTGCGACTTTGGTAGTCAATGCATGGTAGTCAATGCATGGTGATCGCTGCGTCAATGCGACTCATCTTGGACGGTCGGGGATTATCATATAATGATTGTCCAAGAGAAGCGCTAGCGGCAGGGCCTTAGCGTAAGGAAATAAGCTTAGTGCTTATAACTAAAAAGTGTCGTGCCATAAAGGCTCTACTAAGCTTGTGCTAACCCATATGGGATACTGATTCAGGTCTTAGGAGAGTGAAATGGAACTTGATCCGCTAGTGTTATCGCGATTGCAATTTGCATTCGTTGTGTCGTTTCACGCTATCTTCCCCGTGTTTACGATTGGCCTGGCGTCCTACATCGCGCTGCTCCATGGGCTGTTCTTCAAGACCAAGAACCCTGCGTGGGATCGCCTCTCGCTATTCTGGACAAAGGTGTTTGCCGTTGTCTTTGGCATGGGGGTGGTGTCAGGCATCGTAATGTCCTTTCAGTTCGGCACTAACTGGAGCAACTTTTCTCAGGCCTCTTCGAATTTCCTCGGGCCCATGCTTAGCTATGAAGTCGTCACGGCGTTCTTTTTAGAGGCAGCCTTCTTGGGAGTGCTGCTATTTGGGCGCGGAAAAGTCCCTCAAGGGGTGCACCTATTTGCGGCGATTATGGTGGCGGTGGGCACCTTTATTTCTTCCTTCTGGATTCTATCGGCTAACAGCTGGCTGCATACACCTGCCGGCGTAGAGTTGATCGACTTTCGCTTCCATGTGACGTCATGGAGCGAGGCGATCTTTAACCCCTCGTTCCCTTACCGCTTTATGCATATGGCCGTTGCCTCGTTTTTGACCGGCGGTTTTGTCGTGGCAGGGGTCAGCGCATGGTTTCTACTCCGCGATCGTGACCCCGAAGCGAATCGTCGCGCACTCTCCATGTGTCTCTGGCTGTTGCTGTTTTTGGCACCAACTCAGGCGGTCATTGGCGATTTCCATGGCATTAACACCTTAGAGCACCAGCCGACGAAAGTGGCTGCGATGGAGGGGCACTGGGAGACCTCAGGCAATGTGCCGCTGTTGCTGTTTGCTATTCCTGACCAGGATGCACAAACCAACCACTTTGAGCTGGGTATACCGAATATGGCCAGTATCATCTTGACCCACTCCCTTGATGGAGAGGTGCCTGGTATTAGCGAGGCAGCGCCTGAAGAACAACCTCCAGTGCTGATTGTGTTCTGGGGCTTTCGCGTTATGGTCGGGATTGGTCTGCTGATGATTGCGGTGGCGTTAACGGGGCTATTATTGCGCCGTAAGGGGCGTATCTACGACAAGCGGCTATTTTTAAAAGGCCTGACGGCGATGATCCCCATGCCGTTTATCGCTGTTTTGGCGGGTTGGATTGTCACCGAGTCGGGCCGTTCTCCGTGGCTGGTTTACGGCATGATGACCCATGCCGAGGGCTTAACGCCTTCGCTGACTGGCCCAATGGCGCTATTCACCCTGATTGGCTATGTCTTGGTTTACGGCGTGGTGTTTTATGCGGGCATCTATTACCTCACACGAGTGGTGCGCAACGGCATGCTGCCTGAAGAAGAGCGTGAAACCACCGGCGAGAACTTCAAGCGCCCCATGCGGCCTATGTCGGCGGCGCATACACCTTTTGATGATGACGTTGACCCGGTGAGGAGCTAGACATGGAAATGTTTGATCTAACGTTAGTTTGGGCCTTTATCATCGGTTTCGGCATCATGATGTATGTGCTTATGGATGGGTTTGATTTGGGGTTGGGTATTCTCTACCCCTTTGCTCCCGATGAAGATGCCCGTGATGTGATGATGAACTCGGTGGCGCCGATATGGGACGGCAATGAAACCTGGCTGGTACTCGGCGGTGCCGGGCTGTTAGGCGCCTTCCCGCTAGTGTATTCGGTGTTTTTGCCTGCGCTTTACATCGGCGTTTTCTTAATGCTGGCAGGGTTAATCTTTCGCGGCATTGCCTTTGAGTTCCGTTTTAAATCACGGCGTAATCGGCGCTGGTGGAATCGCGCCTTTTGTTGGGGGTCGGCAATTGCCGCCTTCGCACAGGGCGCTGTAGTGGGGGCCTATATTCAAGGCTTCCCGGTTGAAGATTTTGCCTATGTAGGCGGTGCCTTTGATTGGCTAACGCCATTCTCAGTATTAACCGGGCTCGGCCTAATGGCAGGCTATGCCTTGCTAGGTGCTACTTGGCTGATACTGAAATCTGAAGGCCATGTGCAGGATTGGGCTTATAAAATCACTCCGATGCTGCTTGCACTAGTGCTGTTCGTTTTTGGGGTGATCAGTATTTGGACCCCGTTTGTTAACCCGCTGGTGTGGGAGCGCTGGTTTGGCAATATTCAACTGATTTGGATTTTCCCGTTCCTCGCCTTGGCCTGTGCCTTTGTGGTTTTCCGTTCGGTACAGAAGCGTCGTGAAGGCGTACCTTTCCTAGCCACTATCGGCATCTATGTCTTTACCTATCTAGGGTTGATCGTAAGCAAATGGCCAGTGATTGTGCCACCTAATTATACTCTTTGGGACGCGGCTTCATCACCGGAGTCACAGCTATTCCTGTTAGTAGGTATGGTGTTTGTTATCCCGATTATCTTGACCTATACCGCCTGGACCTATTGGGTGTTCCGCGGCAAGGTGCGTGTAGGCGAGGGATACCACTGATTCATGCTAACTGAAGGCGCACTTTCTCTTACGCCGCGCAGTTGGTTGCAAACCTTGGCTAAGGGAGAGCGCAAGCGCCTGCTTGGCTCTTCACTTTGCGGCGTATTGGCAGGTAGTCAAACGATTGTGGTGGTAGTGGGTATTGCCTGGCTTATTGATCAGTTGGTGGTCCATCACCGATCACCCATTTCTCTAGTTCCAATATTCTCCCTGCTGGTGGGCTGCGTGCTGTTACGCGCTGCCTTTCAGTGGGGGCATGAAGTGCTGAGCCTGGAAGCGAGCCTGCGCATTCGTCAGCGTGCCAGGGCTCAATTGCTGGATAAGTTATCTGCCTTAGGCCCGATTTGGCTCACTAGCCAGCACAGTGGCTCCCTTGCCAATCAAGTGGTTGAGCACATCGATGCGCTGGAAGGCTATTTCGCACGTTTTTACCCCCAACTGCGGATTACCCTCTGCTTGCCGCTGCTGATGCTGGCGGTGGCGGGTTGGCTCGATTACCTGGTGGCTCTGTTTCTCCTACTTTCAGCCCCGCTTATTCCGCTCTTTATGGCCTTGGTCGGCATGGGAGCTGAGCGTCTTAACCGTGATCAGTTTGTGGCCGTATCGCGATTGTCAGCGCATTTCATTGACCGTGTGCGTGGCATGACGACGCTGCAGCTATTTGGCCGTACCTCCGCCGCCCAGCAGGATGTTTGGTATGCCACCGATGGCTATCGGCGCCTTAGCATGCGTACTCTTCGGTTGGCTTTCCTCTCATCGGCAGTGCTGGAGTTTTTTTCCTCAGTGGCGATTGCGGTTGTGGCTATGTATGTCGGTTTTGGCCTGCTGGGCTACATCGAGTACGGGCCGTCAACATCGTTGACGCTTTTTTCGGGGTTAGCGGTGCTGTTGCTTGCGCCCGAGTTTTTCCAGCCGCTACGCACGCTTTCTCAGCATTACCACGACCGCGCAGCGGCACTCGGTGCTGCCGAAAACGTGGTGAATATACTCAATCAGCCAAGTTTAGTGAGCGAATATGGTTCTATGGCGCCGCTGTCGGGTAGGTCGGTCATTGAGTTAATGGCTGCTTGCGTTGCTTATCCTGATCGTGGGCAAGTGATAGGCCCTATCGATCTCACTATTCAGCAGGGTGAGGTAGTGGTGCTTAGCGGCGCCTCTGGTAGCGGAAAGTCGACGCTGCTTGCGTTGCTCGCGGGCTTTGTCGCACCCAGTGCTGGCGAGTACCGCCGGCAGGCAAATAGCCTCTATGCCTGGTTGGATCAGCAGCCTTGTCTTTTGCATGGCAGTTTGAGCGATAATCTACGTTTGGCGGCGCCTGAAGCTACCCGTGAAGAAATGGTCGCCGCACTGTATCGCGCTGGTTTTGGGCCCCTGTTAGCTCAACTACCCGAGGGCCTGGATACATTAATCGGCGAGCGTGGAGTAGGTTTGTCGGGTGGTCAAGCCCAGCGTTTGGCACTTGCCCGTGTATATCTTAGTGATGCACCGCTGGTGCTATTGGATGAACCTACGGCGAGTTTAGACCAAGAGACTGAACAGTTCGTTTTGACGGCTTTGCTAGAGCTTGCCCAAGAGGGGCGCACCCTGGTCATAGCGACCCACCATCCAGCAGTGATCGCCGCTGCCCAACGCCACCTCGCTTTTGCACAGGGTAAGCTGGTCGAGGCGGCCTTATGATAGCTATTTACCGCGATTTCCGTCCCTGGTTGCTGCTTTTAGTTCGGCGGCGTCGGCGCTTTTTGTTGGGCGCTCTGCTGGTTTGGGTCACTCTAATGGCAGGGCTTGCACTGCTGGGCTTATCCGGTTGGTTTATTACCGCCAGCGCGCTGACCGGTATCGCCCTGGCCCTGGGGATTCCTGCTCGGCTGGATGTGTATGTGCCTGGTGGTGGCATTCGTTTCTTCGCTCTGGCGCGCACGGTCGCGCGCTATGTCGAGCGCTTGTATAACCATAATACGGTGCTAACGCTGCTTGCCGACTTGCGTTATCGCGTATTTGGCTATTTAACACGCCTTGATGACGCTCACCTGCACGGTGAGCGTGCCAGCGACTGGCTGAACCGGTTAACGGCAGATATCGACACTCTGGATAATTTTTATCTGCGGCTCTTAGTGCCACCGTTGGTGGCGCTGCTTGGCGTGGTGGCGGTGTCGCTTTTTGTGGCTATTTGGTTGCCCGGCGTTGGCGTACTGATGGCAGTGACGCTGGGTTTGCTGTGGCTAGTGGCAACCCTACTGGCTGCTGCCTGGGGCTTTTCGCGAAGCTATCAGCAGGTGGTTGACCAGCAGTCGCTGCGCCGTTTAGTGGTCGACCAAGTGCAGGCCTCGGCTGAGTTGATGAGCTATCAAACGACCCAGTGGCACCGGACCTTGATCGCTAGTCAAGAACAGCAAGCGTTCAGTAACCAGCGTCGCTTAGGACGTAAGACGGCGTTGATAAACTGCCTGGTAAGTGTCATTAGCGGATTAATGGTCTTGGCGGTATTGTGGTTCGCTAGCCTGGTGTTTACTCAGCAGTTGGTAGCGGGCCCTATTTTAGTGATGGCTACACTGATGGCACTGGGGGCGAATGAGGCGTTCATTACGCTGCCTGCGGGCTTTGTCAAACTAGGTGCCAGCTATGCAGCGGTGCGTCGGCTAAATGAGTTAACCGGTGATTCATCGCCTACTTCTCCCGCCGTTATACTCCCTGAAGATCGTGGCTTAAGCATTCAGGCTAATCAGCTCTCTCTGCATTACGCGCAAACATTAGAGCCCGCGTTAAGTGGTATTGACCTTCAACTGCCCGCTGGAAAGCGTGCGGTGATTACTGGCAATTCCGGGGCCGGAAAAACGTCTTTAGCCAGTGTGTTAATGGGGCGCTTGAAAGCGACTCAGGGAGAGGCGATGGTGGGCGGCGTACCAGCGTGGCAGCTCTCGTCCGAAAGCCGTGCTAATCACTTTGCCATGCTCACTCAGCAGGTGGACCTGTTTGATGCCTCTATTGCCGAGAATCTGCGTATTGCCAACCCAGTCGCTAGCGATGACGAGCTCTGGGATGTATTGAGGGCGGTAGCCTTGGATAGCTGGGTTGAACAACTGCCGAAAGGCTTAGCCACAGCGGTGGGCGAGAAAGGCCAGCAGCTTTCGGGGGGGCAAGGCCGGCGTTTGGCATTAGCACGACTAATGCTATGTAAGCCTCAAGTGGTGATTCTCGATGAGCCGTTTGCAGGGGTCGATGCGACGACGGCAAAAAATATCGCGGTTTCCTTGGATAAATGGCTGATCAATCGAACCGCTATCTTCTTTGTTCATCAAGTGAGTTCGCTAAATCTATTGCCCGGGATCGAGTACCACTGGCATCTTGATGCCGGTCAGCTTAGCCAATGCCCGCTTAAATAATCGATAGTGAGTGACATTGATTAATTAATAAGACAGCTAGGAGCCATGCATGCACGAATTCTTACGCAACCTTCCAAAAGTAGAGCTCCATTTGCATATCGAAGGCTCGTTGGAGCCAGAATTAATGTTTGCGTTAGCGCAGCGCAATGGGATTAAGTTGCCCTATGCGACAGTTCAAGACGCCAAAGATGCTTATCATTTTAACGACCTGCAGGGGTTCCTGAATCTCTATTTTCAGGGCATGAGCGTGCTTCGTAACGAAGAGGACTTTTACGACCTGGCGATGGATTATTTCAAGCGTGCGCGGGGGGAGGGCGTTGTGCATATCGACATGCACTTTGACCCCCAGGCGCATCTACAGCGTGGCGTGCCTCTTGAAGTGGTAATGGCCGGGCTATTAAAAGCCAGGCAGGAAGCTGAGGAAACCCTCGATCTCTCTATTGGTGTGATCATGGCTTTTCTACGCGATTGTCCGGCAGATGAGGCCTTGCATGTGCTTGAACAGGCCGCCCCATACTGGAAAATGCTGGATGCCATTGGCTTGGATAGCGCCGAGCTCAACAATCCTCCGGCTGACTTTGTCGGCGTATTTGAGCGCGCTAAGCAGCTTGGGTTGGCGCGCGTGGCCCATGCTGGGGAGGAAGGTCCCTCTGAATATATTAAACAAGCCCTGGATCTACTTGGTGTTCAGCGCATTGACCATGGAGTGCGCTGCTTAGAAAGTAATGAAGTAGTGGAGCGGTTACGCCGTGAGCAAATTGTTTTAACGGTATGCCCGCTTTCTAACGTCAGCCTGAAAGTGGTAGAAGATCTACGTGATCATCCGCTTCCAAAACTGTTGGCTGAAGGGCTCAAGGTAACGATTAGCTCAGATGACCCCGCTTATTTTGGTGGCGGCATGTTGACTAATCACATTGCTTGCACCGAAGCGTTTGGCTGGGATGAGGCGATTTTCCGTCAATTAACCCGCAACGCGATTGAAGAAGCTTTTACTACTCAGCAGCGTCGCGAAGAGTTGCTGGCTCGTTTAGCCGCTGTATAAAGGATTTACGCCTAGTTTATTTGGTAGGTATAACTGCTATCTATTGAATGTAGTACTACGTTTTTGCTTATAAATGTTCAAATCGCTGTTGACCCTGGCGGTGGATCGGGTAATATACGCACACGTCAACGGGGCACGGCCTCAACGACTAGCTCTTTAACAATTTGATCAGGTAATTCATGTGGGCGCTTGCTGATGTTGGTGACAAATCACCAAATATCAAGGCAAGCGACTCAAGCAATAAGGTTTTAAAGGATTCGTCCTTTGGGATCTGTTTTGAATGAATTCGTTTGACCCTTGAGCCAAGTTTGGTTCGCTTCTGTCACTTTCGAGTGGCAGGTAAGAACCGCATAGATCTTAAACTGAAGAGTTTGATCATGGCTCAGATTGAACGCTGGCGGCAGGCCTAACACATGCAAGTCGAGCGGTAACAGGGGGTGCTTGCACCCCGCTGACGAGCGGCGGACGGGTGAGTAATGCATAGGAATCTGCCCGATAGTGGGGGATAACCTGGGGAAACTCAGACTAATACCGCATACGTCCTACGGGAGAAAGGGGGCTTCGGCTCCCGCTATTGGATGAGCCTATGTCGGATTAGCTAGTTGGTGAGGTAATGGCTCACCAAGGCAGCGATCCGTAGCTGGTCTGAGAGGATGATCAGCCACATCGGGACTGAGACACGGCCCGAACTCCTACGGGAGGCAGCAGTGGGGAATATTGGACAATGGGGGCAACCCTGATCCAGCCATGCCGCGTGTGTGAAGAAGGCCCTCGGGTTGTAAAGCACTTTCAGCGAGGAAGAACGCCTAGTGGTTAATACCCATTAGGAAAGACATCACTCGCAGAAGAAGCACCGGCTAACTCCGTGCCAGCAGCCGCGGTAATACGGAGGGTGCAAGCGTTAATCGGAATTACTGGGCGTAAAGCGCGCGTAGGTGGCTTGATAAGCCGGTTGTGAAAGCCCCGGGCTCAACCTGGGAACGGCATCCGGAACTGTCAGGCTAGAGTGCAGGAGAGGAAGGTAGAATTCCCGGTGTAGCGGTGAAATGCGTAGAGATCGGGAGGAATACCAGTGGCGAAGGCGGCCTTCTGGACTGACACTGACACTGAGGTGCGAAAGCGTGGGTAGCAAACAGGATTAGATACCCTGGTAGTCCACGCCGTAAACGATGTCGACCAGCCGTTGGGTGCCTAGCGCACTTTGTGGCGAAGTTAACGCGATAAGTCGACCGCCTGGGGAGTACGGCCGCAAGGTTAAAACTCAAATGAATTGACGGGGGCCCGCACAAGCGGTGGAGCATGTGGTTTAATTCGATGCAACGCGAAGAACCTTACCTACCCTTGACATCGACAGAAGCCGAGAGAGATCTTGGTGTGCCTTCGGGAACTGTCAGACAGGTGCTGCATGGCTGTCGTCAGCTCGTGTTGTGAAATGTTGGGTTAAGTCCCGTAACGAGCGCAACCCTTGTCCTTATTTGCCAGCACGTAATGGTGGGAACTCTAAGGAGACTGCCGGTGACAAACCGGAGGAAGGTGGGGACGACGTCAAGTCATCATGGCCCTTACGGGTAGGGCTACACACGTGCTACAATGGCCGGTACAAAGGGCAGCGAGCTCGCGAGAGTCAGCGAATCCCTTAAAGCCGGTCTCAGTCCGGATCGGAGTCTGCAACTCGACTCCGTGAAGTCGGAATCGCTAGTAATCGTGAATCAGAATGTCACGGTGAATACGTTCCCGGGCCTTGTACACACCGCCCGTCACACCATGGGAGTGGACTGCACCAGAAGTGGTTAGCCTAACGCAAGAGGGCGATCACCACGGTGTGGTTCATGACTGGGGTGAAGTCGTAACAAGGTAGCCGTAGGGGAACCTGCGGCTGGATCACCTCCTTAAACGATGCGTCACACGTTAGTAAGCGTCCACAATGAATTACCTGATCAAAGATAGAGCAAACGGTAGTTAGCTTAGCTATTACGTGATGTTGTCATCGTAATGGCTAAATGACCGGGTCTGTAGCTCAGTTGGTTAGAGCGCACCCCTGATAAGGGTGAGGTCGGCAGTTCAAGTCTGCCCAGACCCACCAAATTTTATCCATTCCTGCGTTATTTTATCACTCGCATAGCAGGCTATGCGTCGCTATAAAATGCCTTGGTATGAATAAAATTACCCGGAAAAGCAGAGCGTTAATGGGGCCATAGCTCAGCTGGGAGAGCGCCTGCCTTGCACGCAGGAGGTCAGCGGTTCGATCCCGCTTGGCTCCACCATTACGTGACTGTCCTGTTTAGCCTTAAATGCCGTTTGTGAATGTTTCGTGACCATTGATAAGTCGCTGCGTTGTTGTCGTTTTTATACGCCGCTTTATCACTGTTCATTGAACAGCTGCTCTTTAACAATGTATATCATGCTGACAAGAACACTTCGCAAGAAGTGCTTCTTAAATTGTGATACGCGTCAGCGTATCCGGCACAATGAAACGTGATCATTGCGAGATACCAGACTCCTTCGGGTTATAGGGTCAAGCAATGAAGCGCACACGGTGGATGCCTAGGCAGCCAGAGGCGATGAAAGACGTGGTAGCCTGCGATAAGGCTCGGTGAGGTGGCAACAACCTGTGACCCGGGCATTTCTGAATGGGGAAACCCACTCATCATAAGATGAGTATCGTGCCCTGAATACATAGGGGTACGAGGCGAACCAGGGGAACTGAAACATCTAAGTACCCTGAGGAAAAGAAATCAACCGAGATTCCCCTAGTAGCGGCGAGCGAACGGGGACCAGCCCTTAAGCATGTGACTGATTAGGCGAATGCGTTGGGAAGCGCGGCCGTAGCGGGTGATAGCCCCGTAGTCGAAAATCTGAACATGTGAAATCGAGTAGGTCGGGGCACGAGAAACCTTGACTGAAGACGGGGGGACCATCCTCCAAGGCTAAATACTCCTGGCTGACCGATAGTGAACCAGTACCGTGAGGGAAAGGCGAAAAGAACCCCGGAGAGGGGAGTGAAATAGATCCTGAAACCGTGTGCGTACAAGCAGTCGGAGCGGACTTGTTCCGTGACGGCGTACCTTTTGTATAATGGGTCAGCGACTTATATTCAGTGGCGAGGTTAACCGTATAGGGGAGCCGTAGGGAAACCGAGTCTTAACTGGGCGACACAGTCGCTGGATATAGACCCGAAACCGAGCGATCTATCCATGAGCAGGGTGAAGGTTGAGTAACATCAACTGGAGGCCCGAACCAGGATCTGTTGAAAAAGATTTGGATGACTTGTGGATCGGAGTGAAAGGCTAATCAAGCTCGGAGATAGCTGGTTCTCCTCGAAAGCTATTTAGGTAGCGCCTCATGCAGTACCGCCGGGGGTAGAGCACTGTTTCGGCTAGGGGGTCATCCCGACTTACCAACCCGAGGCAAACTCCGAATACCGGTGAGTAACGCGTGGGAGACACACGGCGGGTGCTAACGTCCGTCGTGAAAAGGGAAACAACCCAGACCGTCAGCTAAGGTCCCGAAATCCTGGTTAAGTGGGAAACGATGTGGGAAGGCTCAGACAGCTAGGAGGTTGGCTTAGAAGCAGCCATCCTTTAAAGAAAGCGTAATAGCTCACTAGTCGAGTCGGCCTGCGCGGAAGATGTAACGGGGCTAAACCAGGTACCGAAGCTACGGGTGCATCCTTCGGGATGCGCGGTAGAGGAGCGTCGTGTAAGCCGATGAAGGTGAATTGAGAAGTTCGCTGGAGGTATCACGAGTGCGAATGCTGACATGAGTAACGATAAAGGGAGTGAAAAACTCCCTCGCCGGAAGACCAAGGGTTTCTGTTCGACGCTAATCGGAGCAGAGTGAGTCGGCCCCTAAGGCGAGGCCGAAAGGCGTAGTCGATGGGAAACGGGTCAATATTCCCGTACCGGACATGGTTGCGATGGGGGGACGAAGAAGGCTAGGTGAGCCAGGCGTTGGTAGTCCTGGTGAAAGCATGTAGGCCGAGTGTTTAGGTAAATCCGGACGCTTAAAGCCGAGATGTGAGACGAACTGACCACGGTCAGGAAGTCACTGATGCCACGCTTCCAGGAAAAGCCTCTAAGCTTCAGATCATGTGCGACCGTACCCCAAACCGACACAGGTGGTCAGGGTGAGAATCCCAAGGCGCTTGAGAGAACTCGGGTGAAGGAACTAGGCAAAATGGTGCCGTAACTTCGGGAGAAGGCACGCCGGCGTAGGGTGAAGAGACTTGCTCTCCTAGCCCGAACCGGTCGAAGATACCAGGTGGCTGCAACTGTTTATTAAAAACACAGCACTCTGCTAACGCGCAAGCGGACGTATAGGGTGTGACGCCTGCCCGGTGCCGGAAGGTTAAATGATGGTGTTAGCCGCAAGGCGAAGCTCTTGATTGAAGCCCCGGTAAACGGCGGCCGTAACTATAACGGTCCTAAGGTAGCGAAATTCCTTGTCGGGTAAGTTCCGACCTGCACGAATGGCGTAATGATGGCCACGCTGTCTCCACCCGAGACTCAGTGAAATTGAAATCGCCGTGAAGATGCGGTGTACCCGCGGCTAGACGGAAAGACCCCGTGAACCTTTACTATAGCTTCACACTGGACGCTGATGTTGCCTGTGTAGGATAGCTGGGAGGCTTTGAACTCCGGACGCCAGTTCGGAGGGAGCCATCCTTGAAATACCAGCCTGGCATCATTGGCGTTCTCACTCAGGTCCGTTATCCGGATCGAGGACAGTGTGTGGTGGGTAGTTTGACTGGGGCGGTCTCCTCCTAAAGAGTAACGGAGGAGCACGAAGGTACCCTCAGCACGGTCGGACATCGTGCAATGAGTGCAAGAGCATAAGGGTGCTTGACTGCGAGACAGACACGTCGAGCAGGTGCGAAAGCAGGTTCTAGTGATCCGGTGGTTCTGTATGGAAGGGCCATCGCTCAACGGATAAAAGGTACTCCGGGGATAACAGGCTGATACCGCCCAAGAGTTCACATCGACGGCGGTGTTTGGCACCTCGATGTCGGCTCATCACATCCTGGGGCTGAAGTCGGTCCCAAGGGTATGGCTGTTCGCCATTTAAAGTGGTACGCGAGCTGGGTTTAGAACGTCGTGAGACAGTTCGGTCCCTATCTGCCGTGGGCGTTGGATGTTTGAGAAGGGCTGCTCCTAGTACGAGAGGACCGGAGTGGACGACCCTCTGGTGTTCCGGTTGTCACGCCAGTGGCATTGCCGGGTAGCTATGGTCGGACGGGATAACCGCTGAAAGCATCTAAGCGGGAAGCCCCCTTCAAGATGAGACATCCCCGAGGACTTTGATCCTCCTGAAGGGCCCAGCGAGACCAGCTGGTTGATAGGCACGGTGTGGAAGCGCTGCAAGGCGTTGAGCTAACGTGTACTAATGGCCCGTGAGGCTTGACCCTATAACACCCAAGGGGTCTGCTCAAAATGATGACGTGACATGAAAACACCGGATACGCAGCGTGTGGCCTGACGCATTAAGCGCACAGGCGGCAGGCAATGAGACGCACACAATTGAGCAAGCAACGATAGACAGCCCGCTCGTCAGCATGATGTACATTAACCGTTACGCCTGACGACCATAGCACGCGTGAACCACCTGATCCCTTGCCGAACTCAGCAGTGAAACCGCTTAGCGCCGATGGTAGTGTGGGGTCTCCCCATGCGAGAGTAGGTCATCGTCAGGCACCTATACCAAAAATCCCCCAGGGCTGACGCTCTGGGGGATTTTTTTTGTGTGTTGGGTGAAGGGTAAGTGGTGAATAGTGAATAGAAACCACTCACCACTTTATATATTCCTACGGTGCTGGCATTGCCCGCCTGCCCAGGTTTCATAAATGGCGCGGTCATCCGCAAGCACCATTAACGCAAATAGCCGTTCACCGAGTGTTGTGCAATGATTGATACGCCGTGAGAGCAGTGATGTTGCCTTAGTATCAATGACGACAAAATCAGCTTCAAGACTTGGTGCAAGCTGGCCTATGTGGCTATCAAGGGAAAGCGCTTTCGCATTGCCCATGGTTAAACCATAAAACCCTTGCCAAGCAGTGAGCGGTTGGCCACCTAGCTGACCTACTTGATAAGCTGATTTCAGCGTTCCAAAGCCCGAGAGGTCAGTGCCTGCGCCGATATCGCTGGCAAAGGTAAATGCCATCCCCGTCTGTTGAGCTGCTTCACGGTCGAATAACCCGCTGCCGAGAAAAAGATTAGAACTTGGGCAGAACGCGACATTAGCGCCCCGATCTGCTAAGCGTTTACGCATGCCGTTATCAAGGTGAATACCATGAGCGAAGGTGCTGCGTGGGCCCACTAGGCCTGCTTGTTCATAAACCGCTAAGTAGTCACGGCTATCTGGAAACAGTTCTGCTACCCAGTCCAGCTCCCCGCTGTTTTCAGCCAAATGCGTCTGCAGCCAGAGGGTCGGATCATTACGCAGGAGGGCACCAGCGGCGTCCATTTGCGTTTTAGTAGAGGTAGGCGCAAAGCGTGGCGTGACGCTATACCCCAACCGCTGCTTGCCGTGCCAATCCTCTATTAGCCGTTCGGTATCGCTAATACCTGTCGCACCATCGAGTAAGGCATCAGGTGCGTTACGATCCATTAATACTTTGCCGACCAACATACGAAGCTGGCGTTTTTGACAGGCGGTAAAAAATGCATCGGCCGAACCTGGGTGGCTAGAGCCAAATACCTGGGCTGTCGTAGTACCCGCGCGAAGCATTTCATCTAAAAAAGCGTTAGACAGCGCTTCTGCATGGGCATGGTTAGCAAAGCGACACTCTTCAGGAAAAGTGTAGTCGTTAAGCCAATCTAGCAGTTGGCGCCCATAGGAGGCCATGATATCCAATTGGACATAGTGAACGTGAGTATCGATAAATCCAGGCATGATAAGTTTGTCACGATAATCAAGCACGTCACTACCCTTCGGTAGAGACGGTGCTAACTCATTGAAGTGGCCAACTGCATGAATATGTTGCCCTTTCAACCATAGTAAGCCGTCGCCGTAGTGCTCTAAGCTGCCTGGGGCCGGTGTATCACCATTGCCTGGGTCGCGGGCAAAGCTAACCAATTCGGCGCGGATAAACGTATCGGTAAGGGAATTCATATCAACTCGCGGTAGTCGGGTGTTCGTCAAAGAGAGTACGCAAGGCTTGAGGCTCAAGGCCGCGGATATTCGGATTGGAAGGCGTATCAGTTAACCAAAGCAGCTCTGTCACTACTGTTAAGGCAATCGCGTAGGGAGTTTTATTGCTGAGCTTCGTCGCATGAATGCGACCAATGGGGCTGCGCACGCGGGCAATATGATCGGCGGAGTATCCTTCGCGCTTAAGCCGCCCTGCAAAGCTTACCCATTTGCTATCAGAACCAATGAGTCCGATTGATGCTATATCATCGCGCTTAATCAGCGCTGCGATTAAGGCATAGTCTTCATCATGGTTGTGGGTCAATACCAGTACATGAGTGTGGGTAGGCAAAGCGGCAACACTTTGCGTTGCATCATGAAGCGAATAACAATTAAGCCGCGGTTGCTGATTCTGTCCGTCAAAAGCTTCGCTGCGGCTATCGTACCAATGGAGCTGCCAGGGCAGTGGGGCACTTAGCTTTGCAATTTGCTGCCCTACATGGCCTGCTCCAAAGATAGCCACATGGGCAGTCGCTCCAGGAAAAGCTTCTAACAGGATATTCACAAAGCCGCCACAGCATTGCCCGCTGCGCCCACCCAGAGAGAAGGCTTCTAAGCTGAGTCCGTAGCGTTGTTCAGCCAAGCAGGTACGAGCGGCGGCAATAGTTTGCCATTCAAAAGTACCGCCACCCAGCGTATCGAAGATTGCTTCGTCGGTGATCACCATGCGTGCACCAGGCTCGCGAGGCGTAGAGCCTGCGCTGGTCACCTGCGTGGCCAATACATGGGGTATGCCGTCGCGCTGTAAGCGGTGCAGCGCGGCATGCCAGGTTTGCGGGGTACTCACAGCGCTTTGTTCCTGATGGCGTTGGCCACCAGCATGACCCGTTCAGGCGTGGCCGGTGTATCTAAGTGGGGGGATGTGGTGTAATCAGTAAGGCTTGAAAGTGCGTCACGCAGGGCCGACCAAACACAAATGCCCAACATGAGGGGGGGCTCGCCTACCGCTTTTGAGCGATAGAGACTGGCCATTGAATTAGGATGACCTTCTAGCAGGGCGACGTTGAAAATAGCTGGCAAATCGCCAAAGGTAGGAATTTTATAAGTCGCTGGACCATCGCTGACCAAAACCCCTTTATCATTCCATTTAAGCTCTTCACTGGTTAGCCAACCCATTCCCTGGATAAAACCACCTTCGACTTGGCCAATATCAATAGCCGGATTTAGTGAGTCGCCCACATCGTGCAGGATATCAACGCGGTCTACTTGGTACTCTCCGCTCAAGGTATCGACGCTCACTTCAGCCACCGCCGCACCGAATGCATAGTAGTAGAAGGGGCGTCCCTGGCCGATTGAGCGATCGTAGTGAATCAGCGGTGTGGCGTAAAAGCCTTTTTCCGAAAGTGATACTCGATTGAGGTAGGCGGTTTGCACCAATTCACCCCAAGGAATACGGCGTTCGCTTTCTCCGATTCCTGCTACCAACATGCCTTCTTCTAAGCGCATACCTTCACGGTCTAGGCCCTCCGCAAAGTGCACTGTAGCGAAGTCAAATAGGCGTTCACGCAGCTTGCTGGCCGCATCCCGTGCTGCCATACCATTTAGGTCAGCACCGCTAGAGGCAGCGGTAGGGGATGTGTTGGGAACTTTATCGGTTCGCGTAGCGGTAATGCGCACCTTCTCCAGATCCAGGCCCAGCTCGCGAGCCACCACCTGACAAATTTTAGTATGTAGCCCTTGGCCCATCTCGGTACCGCCGTGATTAATCATCACGCTGCCGTCGGTGTAAACATGCAGAAGGGCGCCCGCCTGATTAAGATGCTGAGCGGTAAACGAAATGCCAAATTTAACCGGGGTAAGTGCCAGTCCTTTTTTAACCACAGGGCTGGTGGCGTTGAAGTCACTGACCGCTTTGCGCCGCGCCCAGTAATCGCTGTCGCTTTCGAGGGTTTCAACGAGAGTGTGTAGGAGTTGCCGCTGATCGACCTGCTGACCGTAGTGCGTCACCTCGCGTCCATCGCGGTAGAAATTGCGTTTACGCACGGTCAGTGGGTCTTCGCCGATCTGGCGGGCAATATCATCAATAGCTGCCTCGATGATCATCATTCCCTGGGGACCACCAAAACCCCGAAAGGCGGTATTGGAAGCGGTGTGGGTTTTGGCCCGATGCCCGACCACCTTGGCATCGCCTAACGAGTACGCATTGTCGGCATGAAACATAGCGCGATCAACGATGGCATCAGAAAGATCCGGCGAGTAACCACAATCACCAATCACGGTGATTTCACCACCTTGAATGACGCCTTCCGCATCAATAGCTAGCCGGTAGCGGTTATGGAAGGGGTGGCGTTTGCCCGTTGCGCGCATATCTTCGCTGCGCGGTAAGCGCAGACTGATAGATTTACCGGTGCGGCGAGCAATAATTGCAGCAATACACGCCCAGGGAGAAGCCTGAGTCTCTTTGCCACCAAAGCCTCCACCCATTCGGCGTACTTCTACTGTTACTGCATGGAATGGGATGTCGAGCACCTCGGATACCAGCTTTTGCGTTTCACTTGGGTGCTGGTTGGAGGTATGCACGATAACGCCTTCGTCTTCGGTGGGATGAACCACGCAAGCCTGGCCTTCCAGGTAGAAGTGCTCTTGACCGCCGACGAATAGCTCGCCTTCAACCATCTGTTCCGCTTGTTCTAGCGCCTGCTGCCAATCGCCACGCGTTTGTACGTGGGAGGGACGCACAAACTCTTCATGCTCCGTCGCCGCCACCGGATCTAAACTAGCGGGCTGCTCGTCGATGCCGATGCTTGCCAACTTGACCGCGCGACGTGCCGATTGTAGTGACGTTGCAGCAACGGCAAAAAGGCATTGGCCTGCATAGCTGATCTCTTGATCGACAAAAATAGGATCACCCGGAAAGACCGGCCCGATATCGGTGTGCCCCGGCACGTCATGGAAGGTAATGACATCGACAACCCCCGGCGCCTCTTTGACCTTGCTGAGATCAAGCTGCGTTAAGGTGCCGTGAGCGACTGGCGATAAGCCTAGCGCTACATGCAAGGTATCGGCGGGCAGAACCAAGTCATCAATATAAGCGGCTTTGCCGGTGACGTGTTTTTGGGCGCTTTCGTGAAAGCTTGCGCTACCCGCCTGGCGTTGTCCGGTACTGTCGACCGTATGGCGTGCCAGGGGGCCTGCGCCTTGAATGTGATCGTGTAGTTCACGGCGGGCACGGCTACTATCGCCGTCCAGTTTAGTGAGCGTACGCATGGAGCATCACCTCGTGGTCGGGCACTGCGAGAGAAAGATAGAGGCGTTCAAATAGGTTCTTGGCGGCTTGTTGACGATAATGCTGGCTACCCCGCACGTCGCCCATGGGGTGAAAATCATCCTCGAGTGCCTGCTGAGCAGCGCGAAAAGCTGCTTGAGTAATGGTATTACCTTCGAGTGCAGCTTCGGCCGCGTGCGCGCGTTTTGGAGTAGCGGCCATGCCGCCAAAGGCAATCCGCACATCACGTAAAACATTCTGTTCAACGCGGTAGCTAAAGGCACCGAGCACTGCAGAGATATCATCTTCGCGGCGCTTGGAAAGCTTCCATACACGCAGTTGAGTGTCTTCAGCCGCCCGCGGAATGAAAATTCGTGAAATGACTTCATCAGCCGCTATCGCGGTCTTTTTATAATCCAGGAAGAAATCGTCAAGCGCTAAGCAACGTTTGCCGGTTACGCTGGCAAGCTCCAGTTGGGTACCCAAGGCCAGTAGCACCGGGGGGGTGTCGCCAATGGGGGAGGCGTTGGCAATATTGCCACCCAGCGTTCCCCGGTTGCGAATCTGCTGAGAGCCTAAACGGTGTAGAAGGTGGGCAAACGCAGAAAAGTGCTCTTCAAATAGCGGTTCGAGCTGGGTATAGGTCACGCCAGCGCCTATCCACCAACCGGTTTTTTTGTCCAGCGTTGCTTCTTCGATGGTTAATAGCTCCGCAACGCAAGTTACATCAATAAGCTGTTCGAGAGGCGTTAATCGCTGGGTACTTTCAAGCCACAAATCAGTTCCGCCTGCGACAAGCCTTGCTTGTGGTGCTTTAAGGCGCAGTTGAGTTAATGCGGCCAGGGAGTCAGGCTGAGCAAAAAATGCAGTTTCCACTGCGGGATCAATGGAGTCTGAGTGGCTTTCAACTTCGGGTAGCGTTGCGTCATACCATTGTGGTCGCTCAAAGGGAATATCTTGCATGCGTAGAGCCGCATCGCGAATAGGGCGGTAGCCAGTACAACGGCACAAATTGCCGCCTAATGTGGCTTCAAGTCGCGTTTGTGCCAGTTCTTGAGATCGTTCTTGTGACAGCCCTGGCGTTAGCGGAAAAGGCCGCTGGATAAGCGACTCATGCAGAGTGAAAAGCGACATCACGATACCAGGCGTGCAAAAACCGCACTGGCTGCCATGGCACTCGATCATTGCTTCTTGTGCTGGATGTAAGTGTTTCTCTGTCCCCAACCCTTCAACGGTAACAAGGTGCTTACCCTGCAACTGGTGGGCTGGTGTAATACACGCATTAGCGCTATTGAATGCTTGTCTTTCTGTGGCTGGGTCACCAATCGCAACCGTGCATGCGCCGCAATCTCCCGAAGCGCAGCCCTCTTTCGTACCGGTATGGGCTAAATGCTCACGTAATAAGGTTAAAATGCTCGTGTCTGGTGAAACATCGACCCGCTGAGGGGTACCATTGAGCAGGAACGCAATCGTTGCCATGCCAAACTCCACTGTGATCGTATAGATCGGGATTGTGCTGACCGATCGGTCAATATGGCTTGAGCTTGGGACAAAATGCCCTGCCTTGCAAGTATTTGATCGCCGCGCAGGAGTGGGGCAAGCTTATATCGAATGCCAAATTTTAGGGCAATTAGTTAGTCAAGCTACACGACCAAGGAACATCGTTAATGAGCGCCGTATCTGCTACTCCTGAAAGCCCAAGCCGGGAAAGAGTTGAGTCAAATATTCTGCTGGCCGCTGAGCAGGTGTTTTCTCAGTACGGCTATCGCGGGGCGAGCTTGCAAGTGATCGCTGATAGAGCCGGTCTCCCAAAAGCCAATATTTTGTACTACATGGGCAGCAAACAAGCGCTTTATATACGCCTACTTAATCGCATGATGTGTCGGTGGAACGAAGTCCTTGAAGACATTACGCCTGATAGTGATCCGGCGACGGTACTCAGTGACTTTATTCGCACTAAAATGGTGCTTGGTCAGCGCTATCCCGACGGCTCAAAGCTCTTTGCGGCGGAAATTTTAGCCGGTGCTCCCTTCTTAAACGACTATCTGGCAGGCGAGCTGCGCGATTGGGTAGCTTCTCGAGCCGCGATCATTCGCCAGTGGTCGGCACAGGAAAAAATGGATGATATCGACCCACGTTGGCTGATTTTCCTGATTTGGTCTGCCACCCAGCACTACACTGAATATAGTGCGCAAGTGTCCGGTATTCTAGGCCGGGATGCGCTAAGTGATGATGACCTTGAGTCAATATCGGCCTTTCTTGAGCACGTTATCCTTAAAGGCTGTGGCCTTAGTCTACCGGTTGCTCAAGCACCGCTTGTTAAGTAGTGAATAGATGAAGAGTGTGCTTCCCATCGATCAACACCTTGATCATCTGAAAAACGTGCTTGACGCCAGTAATCGTCTGATACTGATTGCCCAGCCGGGAGCGGGTAAGACGACCCGTGTTCCACTAAGTTTATTAGCGAGCCATTGGGCTGAGGGTAAAAAGCTACTGCTATTAGAGCCTCGTCGAGTCGCTGCTCGTTTAGCCGCTACATTTATGGCTGAGCAGTTGGGCGAAGCGGTTGGTCAAACGGTGGGCTATCGCATGCGCGGCGATAGCTGTGTCAGCTCACAAACCCGCTTAGAAGTTGTGACTCAAGGCGTACTCACCCGGATGCTTCAAGATGATCCGTTGCTGGAAGGCGTTGCAGGGATTATTTTCGATGAATTCCACGAGCGTAGCTTAGAAGCCGATGTTGGCTTGGCGTTGACGCTGGATGTGCAAACCAGTATTCGCGACGACTTACGTCTGCTGGTAATGTCGGCGACGCTGGATACAAAGGCCCTAGCGCGAGTGCTCGGCGAACAAGTGTCTATTATAGAGTGCCAAGGTCGCCAGTATCCGGTGTCAACGTTTTATCGCCCACCGCCGAATAATGAAGAGTCTGTTAGTCACGCGCTTCAGGTGATCAATGAGGCGCTTTCAATGTCCGATACTCAGGATATATTAGTGATTTTGCCCGGTGTGGCTGAGATCAATCGCTTAGTACAGTCAGTGGAAAGGGCATGGCCTGATCTTGCCATAAGGCCTCTGCATGGCAGGATGAGTATCGCTGAACAGCAAACAGCCTTGGCAGCGAATGCAACAAAACAACGCATTATTGTCTCCACTGCTATCACTGAATCAAGTATCACCGTTGAGGGGGTGAACGTAGTCATTGACGGCGGCTTAGAGCGAGTGCCGCTTTTTCAGCCGCGCACCGGGCTAACCCGTTTAACGACTCGGCGTATTAACCGCGCCAGCGCTGATCAACGTCGTGGCCGCGCAGGTCGACAAAGCCCGGGCAAATGTTTCCGTCTCTGGGCCCAAGAGCAGACGCTAACGCCCTACGGGGAGCCTGAAATACAGCAAGCGGATCTTTCTTCCGTTGTGCTTGAGTTAGCATGCTGGGGAGTGTCGTCGCCAAGTGATCTAGGATGGATAACTCCGCCGCCAGAAGGGGCTTGGCGAAGTGGTCAAGCGCTTTTAGTTCAACTGGGCGTATTGGATCAGCAGCAAAAGCTAACCTTATTGGGTCGCCGCTGTACCCGTTGGCCGGTCGAGCCGCGCATAGCTGTGATGCTCGAACGTGCCTTCGATCTAGCAGCAATTCCTTTGGCCTGTGGGTTAGCAGCGCTGCTTGAAGGGCGCGAAATGACTGAGCGATCCCTACACGATGCCCTAACGCTACGGTTTCGCCAACCTAAGCACTTTCCCAGCTGGCGGCGCGAAGCGCTTAAATTAGCCAAAAGGGCAGGCGTAGTGCTAAGTGACGCAGAGCTAGGGTCACTTGGGCCGCTATTGGCTCTCGCCTACCCAGAGCGCATTGGTCAGCAGATAAGCCCAGGTAAATTTCGTCTTGCGAATGGTAAAACTGCCACGCTGCCGCTATCTGATTCGCTTGCGCATAAGGCTTTTTTAGTCGCTGCAGTGTTAAACAGTAATGCAAGGGATGAGGCGCGCATTATCGCCGGTGAGCCGTTGTCACTCGATTCACTGCTTTCGCTCTACCCTAGTATTCAGCAGTGGCAGCCACGGGTAGCGTGGTCGCAAGAGCAGGGGCGTTTAAGTGGTGAAGAGGTGCAGGCACATGCTAGCCTCGTCATCGCCAAACGGCCTTTAGCACGTCTACCTGAGCAGGCGGTGAAAGAAGCGTTATTGAGTGCGCTGCGTCAACAGCCGGAAAGATTGTTTGACGATAAGTTGCAACAGTTGTGTGGGCGTATGGCGTTGCTAAGTAAACACTCAGATGAGAAGTGGCCGGACTGGTCGGAGCAGGCGCTGTTGGAAACGTTGGAAAACTGGCTTGCTCCCTACTTGATCGGTATCAATCGACTGAGTCAAGTTGAGAAACTACCCTTCGAAAACTATTTGCTCAGCACGCTCTCTTGGGAGCAGCAGAGTGAGTTTGATAGGTTAACCCCTGCAGCGCTTGAGGTACCCAGCGGTAAGCAGGTGGGTTTAGATTATCTGCCGTGCCTTTCCCAGCGTCCCCCTGTTTTAGCGTTGAAACTGCAGGAAGCCTTTGGCTGGCGAGTAACTCCTAGCATTGTAAATGGCGCCGTTGCGGTGATGATTCATTTACTTTCACCCGCGCGGCGACCGTTACAGGTAACCCAGGATCTCGTTAGCTTTTGGCAAAATGGCTACCCTGAAGTACGCAAAGAGATGCGTGGTCGCTACCCCAAGCACCCCTGGCCAGAAGACCCGTTAACTGCCCCTGCAATTGGCAAAGCTAAGCGAAGTTAGCGCCATTAATGGGCCTACCTTTGCAATTACGCTATGCAATGATTAATCCGCGCTGCGTTTTTCTGGAATCTCATCAGGGATGCGATAGCGTACGCCATCAGCCTGTTCTTCCTCATAGCGACGATTTTCTTCTTCCGGTACGACACCGACCACGGTTTCCTGTGAACCGTCCGGCCATGTGTAGGTAGTGCACCCCGCTAATAGCACTAGCGGTGCAAGAGCAATAAAGGGTTTGACTAGTAAGGTGGGACGACGCTTGAGCATGAGGCACTCCTTTGGTGGCACTTATCCTGTCAATTACTACTAGTATGGCATACTAAGAAACTATAGAGTGGCTTTTAGCTGGCTGTAAATGCTTAGATTTTTGGCTTTTAATTTACCATAATGGCTATGCCAGCCTATGATAAGAACAAATAAGCTTTTCAGTCTAAAAGAACGCGCGCTAGCTTACGCAAAAGTTCGGAGGTTTTTTATGTGGACTGTGGTTAAGTCGGTGCTGGCAGCTCTGCTGGGCGTTCAGAACAACCGAAATCGGCAAGAGGATTTCAGTAGTGATAAGCCGGGCGTGTACATTGCCACTGGCGTGGTGATTACGCTGCTGTTTGTTTTGGTGCTTGTCTTTCTGGCAACGTTAGCGGCCCGCTGAAAAGCGTTGATAGGGTGAAATAAGCAAAGCGTGACGAATGCCGCATATTTTCTATACTGCTAATATCTCATTTAATACTGTCCTAATCTAACGATAAGCAATAACAACAACAAATCTGGAGGTACCTATGCGTTCACGGTGTTGGTGGCTACTGGTCATGACGTTTGCTGCGAGTGGGTCGCAGGCTCAGACGAATGGCTGGAATATGCCGGTTGGCGTGACTGATGTTAGTGCTGACATCTACGGCTTACACATGACCATTTTTTGGATATGTGTCGTGATTGGCGTGGTGGTATTTGGGGCTATGTTCTACTCCCTGTTTCGTTATCGTCACTCTAAAGGCGCCAAGGCCGCCAACTTTCATGAACACACCAGTGTCGAAGTGTTATGGACCGTTATTCCAATATTAATTTTGGTCGCTATGGCGGTGCCGGCTACCGCTACGTTGAAAAATATGTATGACGCCTCAGACGCAGAGTTAGACGTCATGATTACCGGTCAACAGTGGCGTTGGCGCTACGAGTATCTTGGCGAGGATGTGGCGTTTACCTCAAATATGAGTACGCCAAGAACGCAAATTAGCGGTGAGGAGACGCGTGGGGAGCACTATTTACTAGAAGTTGATGAGCCGCTGGTTCTACCGATTAATCGCAAAGTACGTTTTCTGATGACCTCAGACGATGTTATTCACTCCTGGTGGGTGCCGGATTTAGCGGTAAAGCAAGATACAATCCCCGGTTTTATCAATGAAAACTGGGTCAAGATCAATGAGCCGGGTATTTATCGCGGCCAGTGTGCTGAGCTATGCGGTATAGACCACGGCTTCATGCCGGTGGTAGTGCATGCGATGGAAGAAGAGGAATTTGACGGCTGGTTGGTCGAGCGAAAGGAAGCTGCTGAAGAAGAAGCGATGGGCGTTGATCGTGAGTGGGAAATGGCCGAACTAGTAGAGCGTGGTGAATCAGTTTATCAATCGATCTGCTCTTCTTGTCACCAGGCTGAAGGGCAGGGCTCACCGCCAGCATTCCCAGCATTAGCCAATAACGAACAGCTAATAAGCGATGTGGACTGGCACCTTGATAAGGTGGTAAACGGTGTTTCAGGTGCGGCAATGCCCGCTTTTCGGAGCACTTTAAACCCCGTTGAAATTGCTGCCGTGGTCACTTACACGCGCAATGCCTGGGGTAATGATACGGGGGACGCTGTACAACCCTCTGCGGTGGTTGAATTGATCGAGCAATGATGCTGGCTTGCCACTCAATCGGACAACAACAATATTTCGGAGAGTTTCATGGCACCTAAACTACCCCCTCAGCCCCCATTGCAGCACAGCACCACGGCCGTCGCCGATAGCCAAAGTCATGGTCATGCAGCGCCACCCAAAGGTATCTTGCGCTGGCTATTGACAACTAATCATAAGGAAATAGGTTCTCTATATCTGATTTTTTCACTGACAATGTTTTTCATCGGTGGAATGTTTGCCTTAGTGGTTAGGGCAGAGCTTTTCCAGCCAGGCCTGCAGCTAGTTGAGCCTGAGTTTTTTAACCAGATGACCACCATGCATGGTCTGATTATGGTGTTCGCGGCTGTTATGCCAGCTTTCACTGGGTTAGCGAATTGGATGATACCATTGCAGATTGGCGCGCCAGATATGGCCTTGCCTCGACTAAATAACTTCAGCTTCTGGCTGCTTCCGGTTTCATTCACGCTTCTGCTTTCAACTCTGTTTATGCCCGGTGGCGGCCCTAATTTTGGCTGGACGTTCTATGCACCGCTGTCGACGAATTTTGCGCCACCCTCGACAACCTTCTTTATTCTCGCCCTGCACATTGCTGGTATTAGCTCAATTCTCGGTGCTATTAATATTATCGCGACCATTTTAAATATGCGCGCGCCGGGTATGCGTTTAATGGATATGCCGCTATTTGTCTGGACATGGCTGATTACGGCCTTCTTGCTTATCGCGGTGATGCCGGTACTGGCAGGGGTGATTACCATGATGCTCATGGATATTAACTTTGGTACCAGTTTCTTTAATGCGGCAGGCGGTGGCGATCCGGTGCTGTTCCAGCATTTATTCTGGTTCTTTGGTCACCCCGAAGTCTACATTATGATTCTACCCGCTTTTGGGATTGTCTCGGCGATCATACCTACCTTTGCACGTAAGCCTTTGTTTGGTTACGCATCGATGGTATATGCCACGGCTGCCATTGCATTGCTGTCATTTCTAGTCTGGGCCCACCATATGTTTTTAGTGGGGCTGCCCCTGGTGGCCGAGTTGTTTTTTATGTACTCCACCATGCTGATCGCCGTGCCTACGGGGGTTAAGGTGTTTAACTGGGTGACTACGCTATTTCGTGGCTCGATAAGTTTTGAATCTCCGATGCTGTTTGCCCTGGCCTTCGTTGTACTGTTTGCTATTGGTGGTTTTTCAGGGCTGATGTTGGCGATTGCTCCGGCAGACTTTCAATATCACGACACCTACTTCGTCGTTGCTCACTTTCACTATGTACTGGTGCCTGGGGCTATCTTCGCCATTATGGCTGGGGTGTATTACTGGCTGCCTAAATGGACGGGGCATTATCCCAATGAAAAGCTGGCCCAGTGGCATTTTTGGTTCTCGATTATTGGTGTCAATCTAGCGTTCTTCCCCATGCATTTCGCAGGCTTGGCAGGAATGCCGCGACGAATCCCCGATTATGCACTTCAGTTTGCTGACTTTAACTTGCTTTCAAGTATCGGTGCCTTCTTCTTCGGTGCGTCGCAGCTGTTATTCGTGCTGGGTGTCATACTGTGTGTTCGTGGTGGTAAAAAAGCCCCGGCCAAAGCATGGGAAGGGGCGGAGGATCTAGAGTGGACAGTACCCAGCCCCGCGCCACTGCATACCTTTGAAACACCCCCAGTGTTTCATCGGGCATCTCATTAAAGATGGTATAACCCACAGCGGTCTCTAGGCCGAAGAGGTGTTATGGATAGTCGAGAGCAGACTCAAGTGGGGGTGCGCCGGACGGTAATAAGGACATTAGCCGTGCTGGTAGGCATGTTTGCCTTTGCCTTTGCATTAGTGCCGTTATATGACGTCTTTTGCCAGATCACAGGGATTAACGGCAAAGTTGATGCCACTGCGCAAAGTATTGTGCATGAGGAGGTAGATGAGTCGCGTTACATCAATGTGCAATTTATCACCCGAGGTAGCCCGGGTTTACCGTGGAAGATGAGCGTAGAGATGCGCCAGATGAGCGTGCATCCTGGGCAAATGGCGGAAGTGGATTTTACTTTTACCAATAATAGCCATAGTGAAAATTGGGGGCGGGCAGTCCCCAGTGTTTCACCCTCCAGGGCCACGACTCACTTGCGTAAAATCAGTTGCTTTTGTTTTGAAGAGCAGCAATTACAGGGCGAGGAGCGTTTAACCATTCCGCTTGTTTTCCAGTTGGCGCGAGACCTGCCCGAAGATATCAATACCATTACCTTGGTCTATACCCTCTATCCAGTTGATCGTGTCATTCAAAGCGTCTCACTTGACAATGCTCTGCAAAACAATTCTATAAATGATCCCCTGAACGACCTTAGGAATGACCTCAAGAACAATAAAGCGGTGGGAGAAACGATATGAGCAGTGGTAGCTATTACGTTCCAGCGAGTAGCCGATGGCCTGTTCTCGGCTCAGTGGCCCTAGGGGCCATGATGGTTGGCACGGGAGTGAAGCTTGTCTATGACACCGGCTTGCCCTTAGTCCTAATCGGCGTCGCGGGCATTATTGCCGTTATGGGACTTTGGTTTCGTGACGTAATTAGTGAGTCTCGGGGAGGGCTTTACGACGCGCAAATGGATCGTTCATTTCGCTGGGGCATGACCTGGTTCATTTTTTCAGAGGTAATGTTTTTCGCCGCATTTTTCGGTGCACTGTTTTACGTACGAATGTTTGCTATCCCTTGGTTGGGTGGTGAAGGTGCCAAAGGCGTTTCAGCACTACTCTGGCCAGATTTCGTCGCTACTTGGCCGTTGCTCAGCCCACCTGATTCTTCTATCGCGGGGCCTCAGCAAGTCTTTAGTCCCTGGCAATTGCCGTTGGTGAATACGCTTATTTTGATTACTTCTAGTATTACCTTAACGGTTGCCCACGAAGCCCTAAAACTGGGCTATAGAAAGACCTGCCGCAACTGGCTAATGGGAACCGTGTTGTTAGGGTGTTGTTTTATCGTGATTCAAGGCGTTGAGTATTATGAAGCCTATGCGCACTACGGGATTACCTTGGAAGCCGGGGTTTTCGGCGCAACATTCTTTATTTTGACTGGTTTTCACGGGGTGCACGTGATTATCGGAACGCTAATTTTAGCCACCATGCTAGTGCGCATTGTTAAAGGGCACTTTGCCCATGAAAGCCATTTTGGTTTTGAAGCCTCTTGTTGGTATTGGCACTTTGTTGATGTGGTCTGGGTTGGGCTATTTATTTTTGTTTATG
This sequence comes from Halomonas sp. H2, assembly GCF_050215315.1. GTDB lineage: Bacteria > Pseudomonadota > Gammaproteobacteria > Pseudomonadales > Halomonadaceae > Vreelandella. Next base: position 2,089,685 of record NZ_CP189760.1, on the reverse strand, counting down.
TTTTATAACTTTAGCCCAGCTGGCCTGACCAAAAACCAAAAATAATCAGGGCCATTAGCAAGCACGCCAAGCCAATGCGCCATTTTAAAGAGATAAGCAGTCGGCGAGAGGAGGAGTCATCACGCAGTAGGAAGCCTGCTCCCATGGCTAAGCTGATGACCATCGCTACGAAGACAGCGGCAATGAGTAGTTGTATCCACATGATGAAAACCTCTCGACAATGGCGTTTTTATAGTTGGTGCTTATTCTGGAGTTTGCTGGTGGCATTAGGCATCTTTTTAGGACTATGGCAGTGGGAGCGGGCAGATGACAAGCGGATTGCCATCGCCGTTCGTGATTCGGCTCCATCACTGGCTCAGCCAACCGTTTCTCCCAACCAGGGCGCGGAGATAACGCTGCAAGGTGAATACTTGGCAGAGCACACGCTCTATTTGGATAATCGGATTGTTAATGGGCAAGTAGGGGTGGCGGTATTAACGCCACTGCGCGATAACTACGGTCAGTTGTGGTTGGTGCAGCGCGGTTTTTTAGCGACTGGCCCGCACCGCGAGCCACCTCAAGCAGCCACGCCAAATGGTAAGGTTGAGCTAACCGGTGAATGGCAGAAAGTCCAGTCCGGTGGGCCACTTTATGGCGATAATAGAGAAGGCGTTAGGCTACAGCAGTTAAGTCTCGAGCCTTGGGGCTCTTCATTAGAGCCGTTTAGCTACGCAGGTTGGTTACACGCTAGCGAAGGCGATGGTGTTCTCATCCCTTGGTGGAAGGCCAATATAATGCCCCCTAGCCGGCATATGGGCTATGCCTTTCAGTGGTGGGGGTTAGCATTAGCTGCATTAGTAGTGATGTATGTCGGTGGGCTGCGGTTGCGTCGCGACACCCTTTCTTAAAAGACGCTACTCAATAAAAAGCGGGGTTTATAACATGCAGGATGCCAAATACCTTCGACGCCAGCGGCTCAAATTAATACTTATTTTTGTCGTGTTTGCTGCCCCCATGGTCGCAGCATGGGGAATGGTAGAGCTACGAATTGGCATTCCTGATCACCATACCGCCCATGGGGAGGTTGATTTGGCGTTACCCTTGCTTGCAGAGTGGCCGTTAACCACTGCGGCTGTTAATGGCCAAGACCTGGCAGTTAATGACCAAGAAGCGTGGACACTTGCATTTGACTGCAGCCAAGCGTGTGACAAACGTAAAGATGAATTCTGGCGACTCCACCGTGCTTTAGGTCGAGAAGCGCCAAGACTAATGCGTTTGCGTATCGGCGGCGACCCTCAGCCGCTGCCCGGAGAGATTGCCAGTGAATGGCGGCAAGTGCCCTCATGGCGGGGGGAAAACTCAGTGTGGTTACTTGACCCCCAAGGACGTCCTGCGTTGGCATTTGACGCCAGTGTCGCCACTAAGTATGTGCTCGACGATATTCAGCACCTACTTAAAGTGAATCCTCAATAAAGCGCGCTGTCGTTAAGGAAGCATCATGCAAGAGTTAAGCGAGCGTCGCTTGCGGTGGCTGATAGGGTTAACGCTAGTAGGCACCATGTTTACCGCGGTGGTGATGTTGGTAGGAGCCTGGACGCGCTTAGTAGATGCCGGTTTAGGCTGCCCTGACTGGCCAGGATGCTACGGAAAGCTATTAGTTCCTGACAGTGAATTGGCCACTTTACGTCATCCTGATGCTCCGCTGGAGCCCTTCAAGGCATGGGTAGAAATGCTTCATCGTTACATCGCCAGCTTGCTTGGGCTGGTGGTGCTGAGCGTTGTCGCGTTGGGATGGTCATTGCGTCATCGCCCTAGCTATCCGTGGCGGCTAAGCTTGATGCTACTCGTCGTTATTTTGCTCCAGGGTGCTTTTGGTGCCTTCACCGTTACGCTCAAGTTATGGCCCCAAGTCGTTACGCTCCATTTGTTGGGTGGGTTAAGCGTACTTCTGCTGTTTTTTTGGCTGCATTTGCGCCTCCGCCGTAGCTTGGCAACGCCAGTATGTGAACCTCGACGCGCCAATGCGCTGTGGGGCATTGCGGCGTGCTTGCTGGTTGTGCAATTGGCACTAGGCGGCTGGGTGTCTAGCAACTATGCCGGTGTCGCTTGTCAAGGATTTCCTACTTGCAATGGACAGTGGTTGCCCGCGATGGACATCAACGAAGGCTTTCACATTACCCAGACCGTTGGGCCCAATTATCTGCATGGGCAGTTACATGCCGATGCGCGTACCGCGATTCAAGTGGTTCATCGGTTGGGGGCATTGCTGCTTGGTATCGGGCTGATAGTGCTCTGGTGGCGTCATCGGCATTGGCCGGGTGTCGCAAGGCCGCTCGCGATAGTTGTTGGCTTATATACGCTACAGACCGCGCTGGGGGTTGCCAATGTGGTGCTTTGGTTGCCGCTATGGCTGGCGCTACTGCATACAGCTGGCGCCATTGCGTTGACCACCGGGCTTGTTTGGGCGTGGTGGCGTTGGCGCTATCCAGAAGCAAGCGTTTACTTAACGACTACCCATCCTCCTTATAACGGCGTTATCGCTCAATAACAGGGAAGCATGCCATGCGAAATACAACAATGACGCTACCCTCGACATTACCCACGATGGTATGGGGCTGGAAAGAGCTCATTGGCCTATGCAAAATTAAGGTAGTGGCGGTTATGTTAGTGTGTGCCGCCGTGGGGATGGCATTAGCCACCCCAGGCCTACCATCGCTGATGAGCATAATCCTCGGTCTAGCCGGTATCGGCTTGGCTTCTTGCGGTGCGGCCGCTTTTAATCATGTCATCGACCGCCGCTTGGATGCGGTCATGACACGAACTTTCCGTCGCCCAGTCGCTAGTAAGCGGCTACCAGTAGCGGTCGCATTGGCTTGGGCAAGTCTGTTATCCATTGCAGGCGTTGCGCTATTGGCGTGGCAGGTCAACCACTTAACGGCGGCACTTACATTTGCATCCCTGATCGGCTACGCATTAATTTATACCGCCTTCCTAAAGCGGGCTACACCGCAAAATATTGTTATCGGTGGGGTGGCTGGTGCGGCACCTCCATTGTTGGGTTGGGTTGCTATCAGCGGGCAAATAAGTCCGGAGCCGCTTCTTCTGATGCTAATTATTTTTGCCTGGACTCCGCCACATTTCTGGGCTCTAGCCATTCACAAGTGTGATGACTATGCCCGTGCGGGTATTCCTATGTTGCCTGTTACGCACGGCATTCCTTTTACCAGGCTACAAATTTGGCTGTATGGATGGTTGACCGTATTAACCACTTTAATGCCAGTAATGATAGGAATGAGCGGCACCCTCTATTTATGTATAGTGCTGTGCCTAAATGTGCGCTTTATGTTTTGGAATTGGCGAGTGTGGCGCGGGCAAGATAATGATGCGCCTATCGGCGCATTTTGGTTCTCAATTCGCTATCTACTGGGTGTTTTTGGAGCGCTATTACTAGATCATTACGCTACTGCGCTGGCTTAGCCCCCACTTAAGCGACATTCAAGCGTAGATGCCGTTGGCCGATTGGTGGCACAAGAGTGTACAATTCTCGTCAAGTAATTTATATGCTTAATGAGGAGGTTCATGAACTCAATTGGCGCGCTAATTTTATTGGCGGTGGCGATTGCCGTTATTGTCGGGTTGGGCTTTTATGCTTGGTCTTTGCATCAAGAAGTCAATCGTCGAGAAACGTATCGGCGCGATGAAGATGCTCGTGCGCAGCAAAACAGTTTAGAAAATCTCGACTACGTGGCCGGGGCACTGGTTCAAGAGCAGGTTGATATCACTGAGGGTGCTTGGCGTTGCAAGGTGCTCTTGGAAATTATTGATCCGAGCTTGGCAGACAGGGCTGAATTTCAGGCGTTTGCCGAACACTACAGCCGTACTCGACACCTGAAAACACACTCGGCTCGTAAGCAATTGACAGCTCGTGAACGTATGCAGGAAGACAAAGAGCGTTTAATGGTTGAGAATGAAATGCGTGAAGCAGTACTTGAAGCAGCCAACGCAGTATTAAAATGGCGTTCAAAAGGCTCAAGCGCATTGCATTAAGTCACAGTTTTGAGCGGCTTCAAGCCGCCAAAAAGCATAGCAAACTATTTTCTAGTGCCGACCGTGGCAATTTTGCTATGCTGAGTGATGTCGATATTGGCAAGAAGTTGATATCTCGGCATTGTTGCCTTCTTGCGCTTATGCGTTAATGATAGGCACACCGTTTTACATTGGCTGTATGCAAAGAGCTTAGTACAGGTTACTTTGGGATGTGTTCGGCGGTGTAAAGCAAGCGAAAAATGGATGCTCTCGCAATAAGAAGCATTAGATAGATTTGGTCATTTATGACCACTTCAGCATTGGATCAAGAAGGAGTCTTGCATGAAAAAATCAACGACTGGCTTGCTAATCGGTTCCGCCCTGGTAGTTGGCCTTTCTGGCTGTGCCAGCTCGGCTTCGCAGTCTTCCAGCCAACAAAGTAGTGCTAGCAGCGATGGCAGCTGGTACCAGCATCCTGCCGTATGCGGCCTAGCAGGCAGCTTAATCGGTGGCAGCATTGGTTATGCCACCAGCAGCAGTTCTGACGAAGAGAGCGGTGCTTACACTGGCGCCGCTGCTGGTGCCGCTATCGGTGGTCTGCTATGTGCAGATCACACGCCTGAACCGGTCGCTCCGCAGTGCCCAAGCTACGGCGAAGTACCGGCCGGTGTTGCTGTTGACGCCGAAGGTTGCCCGCTAGATTCCGACGGTGACGGTGTTCCGGATTACCGTGATCAGTGCCCAGGCACACCGGCTGGCGTTGAAGTAAATGCCGATGGTTGCCCATTAGACTCTGATAACGACGGTGTGCCGGATTACCGTGATCAGTGCCCGAACACACCTGCGGGTGTAGAAGTTAACGCCCTGGGTTGCCCGGACAGCGTTGTTCTTCAAGATGTTAACTTCGAGTTTGATTCTGCACAGTTAACTGCTAACGCCCAGAACGTACTGAACGGTGTTGCTGAGCGTTTGGTTAGTAATCCCGATGTTCGCGTAAGCATCGAAGGCCACACTGATTCACGCGGTTCTGACGAGTACAACAAAAACTTGTCACAAGAGCGTGCTGTATCTGTTGCAAGCTACTTGGCGAGCCGCGGCGTAGAAGCTAACCGTATGCGTGCAGTAGGTTACGGTGAAGAGCAGCCGGTCGCGTCTAACGAGACTCAAGAAGGCCGCTTCCAGAACCGTCGCGTTGAACTGGATGAGTGGAACTAAGTTTGCTTATCTCACTTGGTTAGCCGCTAATATTTAACGCGCAAACACCAAGTAAAGAAACGGGAGGCTTAGGCCTCCCGTTTTTATTTGAAGCAGCGGTTAAGTCTGGTAGGCTTGCCGCTGTTTTACAGCTAACGTATTAATCCTTCCCCAAGACCATTGATAGCGAAATGTGATCCTTGGTATGGCTCACCACTGCGCTCAAGGAATCTGAATGCCTATTGTGACACTGCCTGACGGCAGTCAAAGAACGTTTGAAGCACCGCTAACCGTTATGCAGCTCGCAGAATCCATTGGCCCTGGTTTGGCTAAGGCCTGCGTTGCTGGAAAGCTCGACGGTAGGCTGGTAGATACTGCTGACCTGATTGAGCAAGACGCAAAAGTTGCGATTATTACTGCACGTGACGATGAAGGGCTGGAAGTCATTCGTCACTCCTGTGCTCACCTTGTTGGTCATGCCGTTAAGCAGATGTACCCCGAGGCCAAAATGGCAATCGGACCGGTGATTGATGACGGCTTTTATTACGATATCGAGTTCGGTCAATCGGTCTCGCCGGAAGATTTGGAAGCGATAGAAGCGCGCATGCACTCGCTGATTGAACGCGAGTACGACGTAGTGCGCGAATACGTTGATCGCGATCAGGCAATGCTGACCTTTGCACAGCGTGATGAACCGTATAAGCAGCAAATTATTGGCGACATTCCCAGTGATGCGACAATTCGGCTTTATCATCACGAAGAGTACACCGACATGTGTCGCGGCCCGCACGTGCCGAATACCCGTCACTTAAAAGCCTTCAAACTGACTAAATTGGCGGGCGCCTATTGGCGCGGTGATGCTGCCAATACCATGCTGACGCGCATTTACGGTACCGCATGGGGCGATAAAAAACAGCTCAAAGCGTATCTCAAGCGTCTGGAAGAAGCCGAGAAGCGTGACCACCGTAAGCTCGCCCGCAAAATGGACTTGTTCCATATTCAGGAAGAAGCGCCGGGTATGGTGTTTTGGCATCCCAATGGCTGGACGATGTACCAGGCTTTGGAAGAGTACATGCGCAACATTCAGCGTGAACATGGCTATCAAGAGATCAAAACGCCGCAGGTGGTTGATCTTTCTTTGTGGAAAAAGTCAGGGCACTGGGGGCATTACAGTGAACTGATGTTCACCACTGAGTCTGAAAAACGCGAATACGCCGTTAAGCCCATGAACTGCCCCTGCCATGTACAGGTATTTAATCAGGGTCTGAAAAGCTACCGTGATTTACCGCTGCGTTTGGCTGAGTTTGGCAGCTGTCATCGTAATGAGCCTTCCGGTTCGCTGCATGGTTTGATGCGCGTGCGTGGCTTCACTCAAGATGATGCGCATATTTTCTGTACTGAAGGCCAAATTCAAGCTGAAGCGGAAGATTTTATAGCGCTAACGTTGCAGGTGTACAAGACGCTTGGCTTTGAAGATGTTGAGCTGAAGCTTTCAACTCGCCCGGCAGACTTCTTGGGCGAAGCTGAAGTGTGGGATCAAGCTGAGCAGGGGCTTGAGGCTGCATTGAATGCAACGGGCTTAGCGTGGGACCTTCAGCCAGGCGAGGGGGCTTTTTACGGCCCTAAAATTGAGTTCACCCTTCGCGATTGTCTGAATCGTGTCTGGCAGTGTGGTACGCTACAACTCGATTTTAACTTGCCAGGGCGTTTAGGGGCTCAATACGTTGATGAAGATGGCGTACGTAAGACCCCTGTGATGCTTCACCGCGCAATTTTAGGCTCCTTTGAACGTTTCTTGGGGATTCTGATTGAGCACTATGCAGGCGCTATGCCATTATGGCTTGCGCCACAGCAGGCGGTTGTCATGACTATCACCGATTCACAGCGTGAATATGCGCTTGATTTGGAGAAACGACTGCAAAAAAGTGGTTTACGCGTTAAAGCGGACTTGAGGAACGAGAAAATCGGCTTTAAAATCCGTGAGCATACGCTACAGAAAGTTCCCTATCTCCTTGTGGTGGGAGATAAGGAAGTCGAAGCTGACTCAGTGGCCGTGCGAACACGCAGCGGTGAAAACCTCGGTACAATGACGGTCGATGAATTTATTGAACGCCATACTGCCGAGAGAGCAGCCATGGCGACATCGTCAATTGCCTAAGGAGACGGAACGATCAAGAGAAGCAGCCAGAGAGGGCGGCCAGCAGACAAACGCCCACCAATGAACGAGCGAATTGTTGAAGAAGAAGTACGTCTTATTGGTAGCGACGGTGAGCAGTTGGGCGTTGTGCCCACCACCGAAGCGCTAGAGCGTGCTGAGTCTGAAAGCTTAGACCTCGTGCAAATTTCGAATGCCGACCCCATCGTCTGTAAGATTATGGATTACGGCAAGTTCGTTTTTGAGACCAAGAAGCAGAAAGCGGTTCAAAAGAAGAAGCAGAAGCAAATCCAGGTTAAGGAAGTTAAATTCCGTCCTGGCACCGACGAAGGCGATTATCAGGTCAAACTTAAAAACCTGACGCGCTTTCTGGAAGGTGGTGACAAGGGCAAAGTCACACTGCGCTTCCGTGGTCGTGAAATGGCGCATCAGGACATCGGTCGTAAACTGATGGAAAGGATCGCGGCAGACCTGGAAGAGATCGGAGCGGTAGAGTCTTTCCCGAAAATGGAAGGGCGCCAGATGATCATGATTATTGCCCCGAAAAAGAAGTGATCCAACGGCGATGTCAACGGGCCACCGTTAAACAGGTGGTCGGCCCTGGGTTTTCTAAAAAATATCGAGCGGAGTTTTCCTCATGCCGAAAATCAAAAGCAACAGTGGCGCTGCCAAGCGCTTTAAGAAGACTGCAAGTGGCTTTAAGCACAAGCAGTCTCACCGTAGCCACATCTTGACCAAGAAATCGACCAAGCGTAAGCGTCAATTGCGTGGAATGAAGCAGATCCACGCATCTGATAAAGCGCTCATCCAGCGTATGCTGCCGAATCTATAAGTCGGGTTTTCGTTTTTCTGAGCGCACAAATTTTGTGCCTCAGCCTTAAAGTCAGGAGTGTGTTATGACTCGAGTTAAACGTGGCGTAGTAGCGCGTCGTCGCCATAAAAAAGTATTGAAGCTTGCTAAAGGTTACTACGGTGCCCGTTCGCGCGTTTTCCGCGTTGCCAAGCAAGCCGTTATCAAAGCTGGTCAGTATGCCTACCGTGACCGTCGCAACCGTAAGCGCCAATTCCGCGCGCTATGGATCCAGCGTATTAACGCCGGTGCACGCATCAACGGTATGTCTTACAGCCGCTTTGTAGGTGGTCTCAAGAAAGCCGGTATTGAAATCGACCGTAAAGTATTGGCCGATTTGGCAGTACACGAGAAGGCTGCATTTGCTGCCATCGTGGAAAAAGCCAAGGCTGCCCAATAAGGTCATTTGCACTGGGCGATTGCCCGTGTAATGTACCGAAGGTCATTTTTGAGTGACCCATCCAGGGGAAGAGCAGCCGCTCTTCCCCTGTTTTTTTGTCACTATCAACGTGCCATGCCATCTTCAGGGATGGGCACCGCTTAATTCGGAGTGAAACGGATGGATCACCTTCCTACTCTGGTATCTGAGGCTCGCGACGCCATTCAGGCTGCGCAGAGTGTCGCCGCGCTAGACGAGTTACGAGTACGCTACTTAGGTAAGAAAGGTGAGGTAACTGCCTTGCTGAAAGGCCTGGGTAAACTAGCTGCGGAAGAGCGCCCGGCGGCGGGCGAACGTATTAATCAGGCTAAGCAGACGCTTGCTGATGAAATCGATACGAAGCGCCAGCAGCTTGAAAGTGCGGCGCTGAATGCCCGTTTGGTGGCCGAAAGCATCGATGTCACCTTGCCCGGGCGAAGCCAGGAGGGAGGTGGTTTGCATCCCGTGACGCGTACCCTTGAGCGCATTGAAGGATTGTTCACGCGTATAGGTTATGACGTGGCGGTAGGGCCTGAGATTGAAGATGATTATCACAATTTCGAAGCGCTCAACATTCCCGCGCATCACCCGGCTCGAGGTATGGCGGATACCTTCTATTTTGACGCCACTCGTTTACTGCGCACCCATACGTCGCCGGTACAAGTTCGCACCATGAAAGCGAGTGAGCCGCCCATCCGTATCGTTTGCCCAGGACGCGTTTATCGTAGCGACTCTGATCTGACCCATACGCCCATGTTTCATCAAGTGGAAGGTTTGTTGGTCGATGAAGGGGTTAGCTTTGCGGACCTTAAAGGTACCATCGAAGACTTTTTGCAGGCATTTTTTGAGCGTGATGACCTCTCGGTACGCTTTCGTCCCTCCTACTTTCCATTCACTGAACCGTCTGCCGAAGTGGATATTCAGTGCGTGATGTGTAGCGGGGCGGGGTGTCGTGTTTGTTCGCATAGCGGCTGGTTGGAAGTCATGGGGTGCGGCATGGTTCATCCTGAAGTTTTCCGCCACTCCGGCATCGATACCGAGCGTTATACCGGCTTTGCGTTTGGAATGGGGGCGGAGCGATTGGCAATGCTGCGCTACGGCGTAAATGATTTGCGGCTGTTCTTTGAAAACGATCTGCGCTTTCTACGTCAATTCGCCTAAGCTCGCTGCCGAATACAGGATCTACCATGAAATTTTCAGAACATTGGCTGCGTGAGTGGGTCTCCCCGCAGCTTGATACTCAGGCGATGGCCGACCAAATCACGATGGCGGGGTTGGAAGTCGACGCCATTGAAGCGGTTGCCGCCGCATTTAATGGCGTTGTAGTGGCAGAAGTGCTGAGTAAAGAGAAGCACCCTGATGCAGATAAGCTCAATGTGTGCACCGTAGATGATGGCAGTGGCGAACCGGTTCAGGTCGTTTGCGGTGCAGCTAACGTCGAAGTCGGTCAGAAAATTCCGTTTGCCCAGGTTGGCGGTGTTTTGCCGGGCGACTTTAAGATTAAAAAAGCCAAGCTTCGCGGGGCTGAATCGCGCGGTATGATTTGTTCGGCATCTGAGCTTGGGCTGGAGGAGGAGGCTTCGCCGGGCATTCTGGTACTGCCCGGGTCGGCTCCGGTAGGTGTCGATTTCAGGGAGTTCATGCACCTCAATGATATGACCATCGAAGTCGATTTAACCCCCAATCGCGGTGACTGCCTGAGTATTAACGGCATGGCTCGTGAGGTAGGCGTGCTCAACCGTTTGTCGGTGCACGGCCCGCAGATCGAGCCAGTGGCTGCAGAGGTTGAAGATAGCTTTACGGTTAGCATTGAAGCGCCAGAGCAGTGTCCTCGCTATATTGGCCGTATTATTAAAGGGGTCAATGTTCAGGCTGAGACGCCGCTATGGATGGTCGAGCGCCTTCGCCGCAGCGGCGTGCGCTCTATCGACCCGGTGGTGGATGTTACCAACTACGTTATGCTTGAATTGGGTCAGCCGCTGCACGCATTTGACCGCGCCAATCTTCAAGGTGGCATGGTGATTCGCATGGCCCAGCCAGGCGAGCATTTAACCCTGCTTGATGGTAATGAAGTGGCGCTGCGTCCGGAAACGCTCGTTATTGCCGATCATTCCGGCCCGCTGGCCATGGCAGGGGTGATGGGGGGCGAAAACTCTGGCGTCAATGAAAGTACCCAGACTATTTTCCTTGAATCAGCTTTTTTTAGCCCGCTTGCGATCGCAGGCCAAGCGCGTTCTTATGGTCTGCATACCGATGCCTCGCACCGCTTTGAGCGTGGCGTTGACCCGCAGTTAACACCCGTTGCCGTTGAACGGGCCACGCAGCTTTTGATTGAGATTTGCGGTGGACAGGCTGGGCCGGTTGTTGAGGCGCAAAGCGCTGATGACATGCCTGAAGAGCGGACCATAGTGCTACGCAGTGCTCGTTTGCAGCAGGCATTATCCAAGACCCTCGACAACGATGATGTCACCGATATTTTGCAGCGCTTGGGGCTCGACGTCAGCGTGCAAGATGCAGGTTGGGCGGTCACGGCACCAAGTTGGCGCTTTGATTTAGCGATTGAAGAAGACCTTATCGAAGAAGTGGCGCGTATTCACGGTTACAATAATTTGCCGGTGCGTCGTCCCGCCGCTCGTTTGGCACTGCGCTCTGCAGATGAAGCTACGCTTACCCAGGCCCTGCTGCGCCGTCAGATGGTGGCCCGTGGCTTTCAAGAGGCGATTACCTACAGCTTTGTTGCCCCCGAACTGCAGGCGGCGATGTTGCCAGAGGCTGTGAGTCCGGTGCTGGCGAATCCTATATCAGCTGATTTATCAGTAATGCGGGCAAGCCTGTTGCCTGGTTTGGTGCGTACCATGGAGCACAACCTTAATCGTCAGCAAACGCGCGTGCGGATATTTGAAACCGGGCTAGTGTTTAACGGTGAGCTGGATGCTCTAACACAAGTGCCGATGCTGGGTGCCTTAGTATGTGGCACCCGAGAAGTAGAGGGTTGGAGTGGCGCAAAAGAGCGCGTTGACTTTTACGACTTAAAAGGCGATTTAGAAAGTGTGCTGGCATTGGGGGGCGATTATGATGCGTGGCGCTTTGAGCCTGCAGAGCACCCCGCGCTGCATCCAGGCCAAAGTGCTCAATTGCTACATAACGGAAAGCCTGTTGGCTGGATTGGCACCTTGCACCCCCAGGTGCGCGCAACGCTAGGCTTAAAGATGGATGCGGTGCTGTTTGAAGTGCGTCTGGATGCACTGAGCCAAGGTCGGATTCCCGCTTTTGAGCCGCTATCGCGTTTTCCTGAGGTGCGTCGTGATCTGGCGTTTATACTTAAGCAAGCTACGCCAGTGCAGGCGCTGATCGATTGTGCCAAACAGCAAGCAGGCGAGTGCCTACAGGACATAAAGATATTTGATGTCTATTCAGGTAAAGGCGTTGCAGAAGAGCATAAGAGTATTGCTTTGGGCTTGACCTGGCAGCATCCATCGCGCACGCTAAACGATGAAGAAATCAATCAGTTGGTTGATTCAATAGTGACGCAAGTGCGTGTCAAGCTGGGTGCGGAGCTGCGCGGCTAATTATTAACTTAGCAACGCTTCGATGCTTATCACATTCTTGGCAATGCATTTACAGATGCGTTTGCTTCAAGGAGAAGGAGGAGCCTTATGGGTGCATTGACCAAGGCAGAACTGGCTGAGCATTTGCATGCTGAGCTAGCCCTGTCCAAGCGAGAAGCGAAAGCTATGGTCGAAGCTTTTTTTGACGAGATTAGAGCCTGCTTGCGTGAAAACGAGCAGGTAAAGCTTTCGGGTTTTGGTAACTTTGACCTGCGTGATAAGCGTGAACGGCCAGGCCGTAATCCAAAAACCGGCGAAGAAATACCCATTTCTGCCCGCCGGGTAGTCACTTTCCGTCCTGGTCAAAAGCTCAAGCAGCAGGTTGAGCACTATGCGGGTGGTGAGTAAGAGTTGCAGTGATGTTGAAACAATAAGCTATTAAGACTTAGCTTATTCAGCAATATCTAAAAGGAGTGCTTCTGGCACTCCTTTTCTCTTTGTAAAGCGCCATGCTAGGCTTTATGAGCAGTGGTTTCTAGACGGTTCTTTCTGGTCAGTTTTTTCTAGACACTGCTTTCTATATGCCGCCGCCTTCAATTAGCCAAGTAATGACCACTTTGAGCACATAGCCCAACATGCCTGCACCCAGCACAACGAATAGCATGATGGTGCCAAACTTACCGGCATTCGACTTTTTCGCTAGATCCCAAATAATAAAGCACATAAATACGATGAGACCGCCAATCATCAATGGGGTAATCCAAGCTTCGAAAGTTTGCTGCATAGCCACTCCTATCCATTATATCTAAACCACCCGCCATGGATGATGTGTTTCATTTTAACCAGCCATGTTAATATTTGAGCAAATTCATCGGGTATTTGTCGACTTGACGGTTGGCACTGTGACACTTTGACAGGGGAGTAACGATGCCAAAGCTGAATATTTTGGTGGGTACAATGTATGGTGGCGCCCTAGACGCCGCTGAGCAGGTGAAGCCTCTGTTTGAGCAGGCCGGATATACCGTAACAGTTATTGAACAGCCTTCCGTTGCTGATATCACTGACAGCGACGCTGATTTAGCGCTTTTTTGCGTATCCACAACGGGTAGCGGGGATTTTCCCGGCAACTTCGTGCCCTTCGTGCGTAATTTGCGTGACCAAAGCCCCTCGCTGACTTCACTGCGCTACGGCCTTATTGCTCTGGGCGACAGTTCATACGGTGATACGTTTTGTGGTGCGGGTAGGGCGTTAGACGCGCTGCTAGCAGACCATGGTGCTACCCGGTTGGGTGAGCGTCTGGAAATTGATGCTATGGAAACCTTTATGGCTGACGATGCGGCTATCCCTTGGGTGGAAGAATGGATCATTGCTCAGCAGCTAGAGGTGGCTTAAGCGATGCAGAACGCTCCTTCCTCGCCTGAACGTATTAGCGTTGCGCTTGGTTTGTGTATGCTTATGTTGGCCACACTACCTCGCTACATGGCAGGCGGGCATGAGACTCGCCAAACGTTAATCATTTTTGCGTTGGTGTTGGTAGCAGTGGTGGCAGCGGTGCAGTGGCGTTTGTTGTCAGCGCAGGCGCGTCAAAGGGTGCCTAGGCTGTTAAAGCGGTTAGCTGTTATGTTGTTGTTAGGGATGGCAGTGATGGGCGGCTGGCATGCGCTGTTTACAGACTGGATAAGCTGGCAGGTATTCATCTCCCATGGCGCAACCCTAGGCGTGCTACTCCACGCGCTCAGTCTATGGTGGTCAGGTGAGCGTCAAGCTAGCTAGCGACGCAGCGATTGAAAAAGTCGCTGTAAGACGTACAAAACGGTAGAATGGTAAAAATTACGCAGCGTGGGACTAATAATGAAGCCAAACACGCCATAAAGCGGTTAATTGCTCGCATATTCCCTTGTTTTTAAAATCACTGCCCCCATGTTGCGAGCATGGCGCTTGCCACTATGCGTTGGGGTTCTTAAAATTGCCCCCTTAACCTTATTACTAGCAATCAACACAATGCCCAGCCATTAGAGGACAATTCATGCAAGTTTCTGTCGAGACGACCTCCCAGATCGAACGCCGTATTACTATTCAGGTGCCGGCTGCCGAAATTGACGAGGCCGTTAGTACTCGCTTGAAAGATACCGCGAAGAATGTTCGCTTGAATGGTTTTCGCCAGGGCCGGGTGCCAATGGCTGTTGTTCAGCAGCGTTATGGCCAAGACGTTCGTAACGAAGTCGTCAGCGAAGTAATGCGCGAGCGCTATGTGCGCGCCATTACTGAAGAGGGCCTAAATCCTGCTGGTTTTCCGCAAATTGAGCCGTCAATCAATGAGTCAGGTAAAGACCTTGAATTCGTTGCCCTGATGGAGGTCTACCCACAGGTAGAGCTAGCCTCAATTGAAGGGACTGATATCGAGCGCCCCGTTGTCTCCGTAAATGATGCGGATGTTGACGAGATGATCGACACGCTGCGTAAGCAAAACGCCGCGTGGGAAGAAGTTGATGCAGCCGCTGCCGATGGCGATCAGGTTACTATTGATTTTCAAGGCTACATCGGTGATGAGCCGTTTGAAGGTGGTAGCGCAGAAGGGCACACACTGGTCATTGGCTCTGACAGCTTTATCCCAGGTTTTGAAGAGCAGTTAATTGGCGCTAAAGCGGGCGAAGAGAAAACGCTCAACGTCACTTTCCCGGCTGATTATCAAGCCGAGCATTTGGCCGCTAAAGAAGCTACCTTCAAAGTTACGGTTCACAAAGTCAGTAGCCAGAAACTGCCGGAAGTCGATGAAGAATTTATCGAACGTTTTGGCGTTGAAGGCGGAGATCAAGAAAAATTCCGCTCTGAAATCAAGAAAAACATGACCCGTGAAGCGTCACAGGCCGTGGATAACCGTGTTAAGCAGCAAGTATTGGATGCGCTTAAAAAGGTTAACGAAATTCCAGTACCAAACTCACTGGTACAGCAAGAAACAGACGGTATGAAGCGCCAAGCAGCACAGCAGTTTGGCTTAGGCGAAGATTTTGATGTCAGCCAACTGCCTAACGAACTATTCGAAGAGCAGGCCAAAGGCCGTGTTCAGATCGGGCTGTTGCTGGCCGAAGTCATCAAGTCCAACGAGCTTGACGCTGATGATGACGCTATCAAAGCGAAAGTGACCGAATTGGCTGAGCAGTACCAAGATCCTGAAGAAGTCGTTAGTCATTACATGGGTGATGAGCAGCTGAAAACCCAAGTAAAGTCAGCCATTCTTGAAGAGAAAGCGGTCGCTAAGCTACTTGAGCAAACGAACATTAAAGACGTTGAAATGTCTTACCAGCAAGTTCTTGCCGCTGCGCAAAAGCAAGCCGAGCAAGATGAGGGTGCCGAAGAAGGCGAGCAAGCCAGCGCCTAACACCCTGGAACGCGGCGCACCCTTATGTTGGTGCGCCTTTCCCTTCCCGGACGCAAGGAATCACCTGAATGAGTGAGTTTGATATTCAAAACGCCGGCGGTTTAGTGCCCATGGTGGTTGAGCAAAGCGCCAAAGGGGAAAGGGCCTACGACATTTACTCACGCCTATTAAAAGAGCGCGTGATCTTTCTGGTAGGCCCTGTAGAAGACTACATGGCTAATCTGGTAGTTGCCCAACTGCTGTTCCTAGAGTCGGAAAATCCGGACAAAGATATTCACCTGTATATCAACTCGCCAGGTGGCTCGGTAACTGCCGGTATGTCGATTTACGACACTATGCAGTTCGTTAAGCCTGATGTGTCCACCGTATGTATTGGTCAGGCGGCCAGTATGGGCGCGTTGCTATTAACAGCAGGTGCGGCAGGAAAACGTTACTGCCTACCCAACTCACGTGTGATGATTCACCAGCCGCTGGGTGGTTACCAGGGCCAAGCGTCTGATATTGAAATTCACACCCGTGAAATTTTAGGTATTCGTGAGAAGTTGAATCAAATTCTTGCTCATCACTCAGGCCAAGATATTGAAGCTATCTCGCGGGATACCGACCGGGATAATTTCATGAGCGCCAACCAAGCCAAAGAGTATGGCTTGATTGACGCAGTGCTGGATAAGCGGCCTACATCCTGATAGCGTGATGGGATTCTGCTTTTCTAACGAGCTTTTCCGGCGGCGTAAGCCGCCGCAGTGATAGAGGTATGCGAATGGCCGACGGCAAAGGCAAAGACGAAGGTGGCAAACTGCTTTACTGTTCGTTTTGTGGCAAAAACCAAAACGAAGTACGTAAGCTGATTGCGGGTCCGTCCGTCTATATCTGCGATGAGTGTGTCGACTTATGTAATGACATCATTCGCGAGGAAGTTCTCGAAGCCGATGCCGAGAGCGATGAGGAGCGTTTACCTACGCCCCGCGAAATACGTCATACACTGGATGATTACGTCATCGGGCAGGACCGCGCCAAAATGGTGCTTTCAGTAGCGGTATATAACCACTACAAGCGTCTAAAAACTGATGCGCGCGACGGCGATGTTGAGCTAGGTAAATCAAACATTCTGCTCATTGGTCCCACCGGTAGCGGTAAAACGCTGTTGGCAGAAACCATGGCACGCTTGCTTAATGTACCTTTCACCATTGCAGATGCAACCACGCTGACGGAAGCTGGCTATGTCGGCGAAGATGTTGAGAACATCATCCAAAAGCTGTTGCAGAAGTGCGATTACGACGTCGAAAAAGCTGAGCGTGGCATTGTCTATATTGATGAAATCGACAAGATTTCACGTAAATCTGACAATCCCTCGATTACTCGCGACGTGTCGGGTGAAGGCGTACAGCAAGCGCTGTTAAAACTGATTGAAGGTACCACTGCATCAGTCCCCCCACAGGGCGGTCGCAAACACCCGCAACAGGAGTTTGTCCAAGTTAATACGGGCAATATTCTGTTTATCGTTGGCGGTGCTTTTGCGGGTCTCGATAAAGTTATTCGTGACCGTGCGGAGAAAGGCGGTATTGGTTTCAACGCGGCCGTGAAGAGTAAAGAGTCTTCTCGTGGCGTGGGGGAGTTATTGGCTGATGTTGAGCCAGAAGATCTAGTCAAATTTGGCTTGATCCCAGAGTTTGTTGGCCGCTTGCCGATCATCGCAACGTTGATGGAGCTCACTGAAGATGCCCTGGTGCAGATTCTAACGGAGCCCAAGAACTCGCTGATTAAACAGTATGCCAAACTGTTTGAAATGGAAGGTGTGGTTCTTGAGTTCAGAGATGAGGCGCTACGTGCCGTTGCCGAAAAAGCCATGGAGCGTAAGACAGGGGCACGCGGGCTACGCTCTATTTTAGAGTCAGTGCTGCTAGATACCATGTATGAAATTCCTTCGCTTGAAGGTGTCAGTAAAGTGGTTATCGACGGCTCAGTGATTGCCGGTGAGAGCGAGCCCCTGTTGGTCTATTCTCAGCAGGAAGAAGCACGTGTTGACGGCACTGATGGTTAGTGACTAGCGCGAGCCGCGCGGCCACGCTTCATCCGCCTGCACTAAACCAAGGGGTCGCCTAGGCGGCCCCTTGTTTTTATAAGACTGTTTTTATACAAGACTGTTAGAAACGGTTGTTGCAGAGCATTGTTCAAGAGTGTCACTGCGTAGCCAACCCAATGCGAACGTATCTATATCCAGCGTGTTGACGACTGCGCAGTACTTTTCCAAGTACTCTTTTTAAGTACTCATCCGATTTGCCGAGGAACGTCTGCGATGCAGCAGAACGCCGAACAGACACAATGTCTACCCCTTTTGCCGTTGCGCGATGTGGTTGTTTATCCGCAAATGGTTATCCCTCTTTTTGTAGGCCGTGAAAAGTCTATCCAGGCGCTCGAAGCGGCGATGGAGGCTGATAAGCGTGTATTGCTAGTGGCTCAGCGTGAAGCTTCTCAGGATGAGCCAGATAACGCGGATCTCTACTCTATGGGTACCGTGGCTGACATTATGCAGCTTCTAAAGCTACCTGATGGCACAGTCAAAGTACTGATTGAGGGCAATTTTCGCGCCGATGTGCTGAGTGTCGAAGAGCACGAAACAGGTTATACCCAGGCCTATTTGACTCCCCGGGAGAGCGAGCCGCTTACCAGCCGTGAGCAGGAAGCGCTTGTTCGCGTGCTGCTCAACCAGTTCGAGCAGTACGTTAAGCTCTCCAAAAAAGTCCCCAATGAAGTGCTGAACTCACTATCAGGGATTGAAGATCCAAGTCGTCTGGTTGATACCATTTGCGCCCACTTATCGCTCAAGATTGGCGATAAGCAGGAGCTGCTTGAAATGGACCGAGTGCGTGATCGAATTGAGCACCTAATGGCGCTGATCGAGTCTGAAATCGATTTGCTCCAGGTCGAAAAGCGCATTCGCTCACGGGTCAAGGAGCAGATGGAGAAGACCCAGCGTGAGTACTATCTCAATGAGCAAATGAAGGCCATCCAGAAAGAGATGGGTGAGCTGGATAATGTGCCCAATGAAGCCGAGAAGTACGAGCTGGCGATCAAAGAGTCCGGTATGCCGAAAGAGGCGTCGGAGAAAGCCACTCAAGAGCTGAACAAGCTCAAAATGATGGCCTCAAACTCTGCCGAAGCTACGGTGGTGCGCTCTTACTTGGATTGGTTAGTCGCCGTGCCGTGGAAAAAGCGCACGCGGGTTAAGCATGATCTGGTCAAAGCGCAGCAAGTGTTGGATGAAGACCACTACGGGCTGGAAGAGGTTAAAGCGCGTATTCTCGAATATCTCGCCGTGCAGCAGCGTGTACGCAAGATGAAAGGGCCTGTGCTGTGTTTGGTTGGCCCACCCGGGGTAGGTAAAACCTCGCTAGGGCAGTCAATTGCCCGAGCCACCAACCGCAAATATGTGCGTTTGGCGTTGGGTGGCGTCCGTGATGAGTCTGAGATTCGTGGTCATCGGCGCACCTATATCGGCTCGTTGCCAGGTAAATTAATGCAGCGCATGAGTCGCGCTGGCGTGAAAAATCCGCTATTCCTGTTGGATGAGGTCGACAAACTAGGCATGGATCATCGTGGTGATCCTGCTTCTGCGCTACTCGAAGTATTGGATCCTGAGCAGAATAATAGCTTCAGCGATCACTATCTTGAGCTTGATTACGATCTCTCCGAGACGCTATTCATCTGTACTGCCAATTCGATGAATATCCCCAGTGCCTTGCTTGATCGCATGGAAATTATTCGTCTACCGGGTTACACCGAGGATGAGAAACTGGCGATCGCTAAGCGCTACTTATTGCCCAAGCAATTAGCTGCAAACGGCTTAAAAAATGACGAGCTAACGCTTGAGGATAGCGCGCTTTTAGAGCTTATTCGCTACTACACCCGGGAAGCGGGGGTGCGCGAATTAGAACGCCAGATTGCCAAGGTGTCGCGTAAGGTGCTGCGTGAGTGCCTTGAGAAGAAGCGCGATCCCAAGGCCGGTCAAGATGGTCAAAGCCTAACCGCCGAGCAGATAGAGCACTATGCTGGCGTGCGTCGCTATAGCTATGGATTAGCCGAACAAGATGATCAGATTGGTCGTGTTACCGGTCTTGCTTGGACGTCAGTGGGTGGTGAGCTGCTCAATATCGAGTCAGTAGTGACGCCGGGCAAGGGGCGTATTAATAAAACTGGGTCGCTTGGCGATGTGATGAAAGAGTCGGTAAGTGCTGCCCATACTGTGGTGCGCGCCAGGGCGGAAGCGTATGGTATTGATCCCGAGCGGTTTGAGAAAGAGGATTTACATATCCACGTACCCGAAGGGGCTACGCCGAAGGATGGCCCCAGTGCCGGTATTGCGATGGTAACGGCGATTGTTTCCGCTTATACCCAGCGGTTGGTGCGCTGCGATGTGGCAATGACCGGTGAGGTCAATCTGCGCGGTGAAGTATTGCCGATTGGCGGATTGAAGGAGAAATTGCTGGCAGCCCGTCGCGGTGGTATAAAGACAGTGCTAATTCCTGAAGAAAACCGCCGTGATCTCAAGGAAGTACCTGACAATATCAAAGGTGCGCTTGATATTCGCCCGGTGCGTTGGATAGATGATGTCTTAGCCGTAGCGCTAGCTGATAAAGTAACAGACGGTGCGCCATTGAAAAGCACCGAAGCATCGTTTAGCAATAACGCAGTTGCTAGTACTCATTAAGCTGTTAGAGCCCATCTTGGTCTTTAATTATACTTAATAATTTTCCCGCAGCTTTTTTGCGGCGGGTATCTTGCGGCATGGTTGCTTGACAGATGTTTCAAGGCATTGCTATAAAACCCAGCTATGTTTTGATCGTTGTATCTATCGATGGCCATGCCGTTCAGAGCCATTTTTTTGAAACAGTCAAGGGGTGAAGAGTGAATAAGTCCGAGCTGATTGAAGCTATTGCCGCGTCTGCTGATATTCCTAAAGCAGCGGCAACCCGCGCATTGGATGCCATGGTGGAGTCTGTCACCGATAGCCTTAAGAAAGGCGAAAGCGTATCTCTGGTAGGTTTTGGTACCTTCGCGATCAAAGAGCGTGCTGCGCGTACTGGCCGCAACCCGCAGACAGGTCAGCCAATTCAGATTAGTGCTGCCAAAGTACCCAGTTTCAAAGCAGGTAAAGCGCTGAAAGACGCCGTCAACTAATTTGACCGCGTTTGCTGTAACCTAATGGGCGCATCGCACTGGCGATGCGCCCATGTTATTTTCTGGCCCCCTATTTGGTAGAATTTAGCGGGTCGATGTATTTGGCTGTGACTATCTGAGGCTAGCATGCTGCAAAGTATTCGAGATGGCTCCAGGAGCTGGGGTGCCAAAATTATTATCGGTGTTATGGTTGCGGCCATGGCGCTTTTCGGGATTGAGTCTTTATTTGGGCTTTTTGGTAGCGATCCGGATGAGGTAGCGAGCGTCAACGGACAGCCGATTATGCGTCAGCAGGTCGAGCTTGAAGTTCAACGCGCGTTACGTTCAGGCCAAGTGCCGCCAGAGCAAGAGCGAGCCCTGCGCAGCGATATGCTTGATCAGCTCATCACTCAGCAGTTGCTGTCCCAGTATACTGAGGATGGCGGCTTTAGCGTTTCTGATGAGCAGTTAGATCAAATGATTGTCAGCTTGCCTGAGTTTCAAGATCAGGACGGGCATTTTTCGGCTGAGGTGTTTCGTAATCGCTTAGCGGGCGCTGGCTATACACCGATATCATTTCGTGAAGAGCTACGCGTTGACATCCAGCGTCAGCATTTACAGCAAGGCCTCGCTTTTAGCGACTTCAGTCTACCCGGTGAGCAAGAGCGTCTAGCCGAACTGCAGCGCCAACAACGTAGTTTTCGGTACCTGATTCTGGATAGCGACGATGTCCAGGCTGATGTCGATGTTAGCGAGGACGATCTCCAGGCTTATTATGATACCCACCAGGAGCGCTATGAGCGTTCCGAGCAGGTGCGCCTTGAGTACGTTTTGATTGACCGTCAAGCTATGGCTGAAGGCAGTGATGTTGACGAGCAGGCATTACGTGAAGCGTGGCGCCAGCAAAACCGTGAAGCTGACCGGCGCGTTTCACACATCATGGTGACTTTTGGCGATGAGCGCTCACGTGAGGAGGCTCGGGAAGTAGCAGATACCGCTCGCGAGGCGCTAGATAGCGGTGAGTCGTTTGAGGAGACCGCGCTACGCTATTCAGATGACACTGCCAGCGCAGAAGAGGGTGGTGATCTTGGCGTGATTAGCCGTGGTTTCTTTGGCGATACCTTTGATGAAGCTGCTTTCGGCCTGGAAGAGGGTGATATTTCTCAACCGGTTGAATTGGATAGCGCTTTCCACGTCATTCAGGTGACGGATATTCAAGGCCCCTCGTTTGAGGAGCAGCGTGATGAATTGGCGCGCGAAGTAGCGCTTCGTAACGTTGATGATGAGTTTAATCAGCAGGTTCAGCAGCTCATAGACGAAAGTTTTGCCGCTGATGATTTGCAAAGCGTTGCTGATGAGATTGGCTTAACACTCAATGAGAGTGATTGGCTTGCTCGCAATGACGAGGCCGAAGGTGTGTTATCGGAGCCTGGCGTAATGTCGGCGGCGTTTAGTAGTGACGTGCTGGAGGAAGGCTACAACAGCGAAGTCATTGAGTTGGATCAGGATCGCCGCCTAGTGCTGCGGGTCGCCGAACAGCGCGATGCGATGCTGTTGCCCCTTGCTGAAGTGCGTGAGGAAGTGGAAATTTCAGTGGCCGCTGAGCAGCAGCAACAAGCGCTGCGTGAAGAAGCGCAAGTACTGATTGAGGAGCTGCAGGGCGATCAAACGGTTGACCTCAATTGGTTAGAAGCTAACGATATTAGTCGCCAAGCGGATTCCACTGTGCCTCAGCTGATTGTGCAGGAAGCTTTCCGTATGTCGCGTCCTGAAGAGGGTGAAAGCGTCTATCGGGCCGTTGAACTTCCGCAAGGCGTGGCCTTAGTCGCTTTGCATAGTGTCACCGACGGTGAGGTCAACGAGGAAATGGAAACGTTTGTTTCTCAAATGGCCGAGCAGTTGCGTGCCCAATCGGTACTTCAGGGGTTAATTGACGACCTGCACAGCAGTGCAGACATTGAGCGATAAGGTCGCTTAAGCTTGAGTTAAACACCGCAAGACCTAAAAAAAGCCGATCTCACGATCGGCTTTTCTATGCGAGAAAAATATGCTTAAGCTTCAGGCAAAGCAGTTAGTGAAAACTGCCGTAACCTGGGCGCCGTGTGATCTGAACGCTCGATGACGATATCCCAGCCGTGCTGGGCGTCCCAATCGCCTAATACATAGCGTTTGGCAGGTACGTCTTCTACCGTTAGGTCATGTACGTGCGGCCGGTGGGTGTGACCATGAATCATGGTGGAAACGCCGTAGCGCTCCATCAGTGTAACGACCTCTTGTTGGGTGACATCCATAATCGCTTCAGCCTTATTAGCATTGGCCTCACCCGATTGCGCGCGCAAACTTTGGGCAAGCGCTACGCGCTGCTCCAATGGTAAGGCGAGCATCTGTGCTTGCCATTCAGGGTTGCGCGACTGCTGGCGAAAAGCCATATAGGCTTCATCCTGAGTGCACATACTATCGCCGTGCAGTAGCACGACGGGTACGCCCTGAATTTCCACTTCCTCAGTATCGGGGAGTAAAAACGCCTGACAGGCATTGATAAAGCGTTCGCCGAGCAGGAAGTCGCGGTTGCCATGCATTAAATACACAGCGGTGCCATCGCTGCTAAGTTTGCGTAAACGCTTGATAACCTCTTGGGCAACACCGCAAAGTGGGTGCGTATTGGCATCGAGTAGATCATCGCCAATCCAGGCATCAAAAAGATCACCAAGAATATACAGCGCGTCGGCTCCTGGAGCGGTGTGCTCTAAATAGCGGTAAAACCCCTGGTTGATTTCTGGGGTATCGCTACTCAGGTGAAGATCGGCAACAAGCAGTGTGCGCATAAGGCTCCCGGCGTTATTCTGCGTCTTTGACGAACGCGCGCTCGATAATGACATCTTCAGAGGGCACGTCGGCGTGCATGCCGCGGCGGGTCGTGGCTACGTTTTTAATCTCGTTGACCACATCCATGCCGTTAACGACTTCGCCAAAGACCGCATAGCCCCAGCCTTGCAGGCTTTTGCCGCTGTGATCCAGAAAGCTATTGTCGCCCACATTAACGAAAAATTGCGCAGTCGCCGAGTGTGGGTCTTGGGTGCGAGCCATTGCCAGCGTGCCAATGGTGTTTTTCAAGCCATTGTCAGCTTCGTTGTCGATAGGGTCACGGGTCGGCTTTTGCTCGAAATCTTTATCGAAACCGCCGCCTTGAACCATAAAACCATCGATGACGCGGTGAAACAGGGTGCCGTCGTAAAATCCGTCGCGAACGTACTGCTCAAAATTCGCTGCACTAAGCGGCGCTTTCTCGTGGTTAAGGGCGATGGTGATGTCACCATGGTTGGTCTGTAATACGATCATAGATAAATTCCTGTTCAATAACGGCGTTCGCCTTGGCGCTGTGCATCGGCGTCACGTTATAATAGCGGTTTTGTCCTGCACCGCGAAGGGCCATAGGCGTATCCTATGTTTTCACAGCATGCCTTCACGGTTCAGTACGCCATCCACCACGAGGTTATCAACACCATCATGACCAACGAGACCACCCCAGCGCCGAACTTCATTCGCAACCAAGTACGCGACGAAATCGAGGGCGGCCAGGTCACTAAAATCGTGACGCGCTTCCCCCCGGAGCCCAATGGCTTTCTGCATATCGGCCATGCGAAGTCGATCTGTCTAAATTTCGGGTTGGCGAAGCAACTGGGTGGCGAGTGTCATCTGCGCTTTGACGACACCAACCCGGCCAAAGAAGAGCAGGCCTACATCGATGCGATCAAAGAGGACGTCAGTTGGCTAGGTTTTGAGTGGGCAGGACCAGTACGCTTTGCCTCCGACTACTTCGACCAGCTTTACGCCTGGGCGCAGCACTTAATGCGTGAAGGCAAAGCCTATGTCGACGACCTGTCGCCGGATGAAATCCGTGAGTATCGCGGCACCCTGACAGCGCCGGGTAAACCCAGCCCCTATCGCGAGCGCAGCGCCGAAGAGAACCTGGATTTGCTGGCGCGCATGCGTGAGGGTGAGTTTGGCGAAAGTGAAAAAGTGGTACGCGCCAAGATTGATATGGCTTCACCCAATATCAATCTACGCGACCCGATTATTTATCGCATTCGCCACGCCAGCCATCATCAAACCGGTGATAAGTGGAAAATCTACCCCTCTTACGACTTTACCCACGGACAATCAGACGCCATTGAGGGGATTACCCACTCGATCTGTACGCTGGAGTTTGAAGATCACCGCCCGTTGTACGAGTGGTTCTTGAATAATCTGCCGGTACCGGCAAAACCGCGCCAGATTGAGTTCGCGCGGCTGAATCTCGATTATACGCTGACCTCCAAGCGCAAACTGAAGCTGCTAGTTGATGAGCAAATCGTTGGTGGTTGGGATGATCCGCGTATGCCAACGATCTCCGGCATGCGTCGCCGTGGCTACACGCCAGCGTCGATTCGTAAATTCTGCGAGATGATTGGTGTCACCCGCGCTGACGGTGGCCTGGTCGATATTGCCATGCTGACCCACGCTATTCGCTCGGATCTTGAAGACAACGCGCCCCGCGCCATGTGTGTGTTAAAGCCGTTAAAAATCGTGCTCACCAACGTGCCGGAAGACCACGAAGAGGTGTACGAAGTGGCGGGCCACCCCGCCCGTGAGGATATGACGGTGCGCAAGGTGCCGTTTAGTCGCGAGCTGTATATCGATCAAGACGACTTTATGGAAGATGCGCCCAAAAAATTCTTCCGCCTGGCGCCAGGTAAAGAAGTACGCCTGCGCAATAGCTACGTGATTCGCTGCGACGAGGTGATCAAAGACACTGCCGGAGAAATCAGCGAGCTGCACTGCTCGGTGGATTTCGATACGCTGGGCAAAAACCCCGAAGGGCGCAAGGTCAAAGGCGTTATTCATTGGGTCAGTGCCGCTCACGGCGTGCCGATTGAGGTGCGCCTGTACGACAACCTGTTCACCGTTGAACAGCCCGACCGCGACAAAGACGTCGATTTTCTGGAGCATCTGAATCCGCAGTCTTTGCTCGTTTGCCAGGCAGTTGGTGAGCCTAGCCTTGCCGAGGCGACGCCTGAGTCACGCTTCCAGTTTGAGCGCGTCGGCTACTTCTGTGCGGATCGCCATGACTCTACACCAGAGCACTTGGTGTTTAACCGTACCGTAGGCTTAAAAGACAGCTGGGCTAAAATCAAGCAGAAGGGCTAATGCCCAGAAAAAACATGGATAGCCATATGCATATTTACAATACGCTGACGCGTCGCAAAGAACCTTTTACCCCGCTTGAAGCGGGAAAAGTGAGCATGTATGTCTGCGGCATGACGGTATATGACTACTGCCACCTGGGGCATGCCCGCGTCATGGTTGCTTTTGACGTTATCACCCGCTATTTTCGTGAACGCGGCTACGACGTTAACTACGTGCGCAACATTACCGATATTGACGACAAGATCCTCAAGCGTGCCGACGAGAATGGTGAAAGTATCACCGCGCTGACTGAGCGTATGATTAACGCCATGCACGAAGACGAGCAGCGTCTGTTTGTTTTGCCGCCCAGTCATGAACCTCGTGCCACCGGCCATATCGACGATATTGTGGCGATGATTGAAACGCTGATTGAGAAAGGCTTTGCTTACGCGGCAGATAACGGCGACGTCTACTACCGGGTACGTAAATTTGCCGATTACGGCAAGCTCAATAATCGCCAGCTTGACGATATGCGCGCAGGTAGCCGGGTTGATGTGGATGTTCATAAAGAAGACCCGCTCGATTTTGTGCTCTGGAAAGCCGCTAAACCAGGGGAGGCGCACTGGGCGTCACCTTGGGGTAACGGCCGCCCAGGCTGGCATATCGAGTGTTCGGCAATGTCGACCTGCTGCTTAGGTGATACCTTTGATATTCATGGTGGTGGGCCGGATTTAACCTTTCCGCACCATGAAAATGAGATTGCGCAAAGTGAAGCGGCCACGGGCAAAACCTACGTGAATACCTGGATGCATGCCGGCGCCGTGCGGGTGAATCAGGAGAAGATGTCCAAGTCCCTGGGCAACTTTTTCACCATCCGCGACGTACTGGCCGAGCACGACCCAGAAGTAGTGCGTTTTCTGCTGGTGGCCAGCCATTACCGTAGCCCGATTAACTACTCGGTCGATTCACTGACCGAGGCGCGTAAATCGCTTACGCGTTTGTATACCGCGTTGGAAGGGGTTGAGCCGGAGGATGGAAGCGCTAACGCTGCGGCATATCGTGAGCGTTTTACCCAGGTAATGGATGATGATTTCAACACCCCGGAAGCGCTGGCAGTGCTGTTTGAATTGGCCCGCGAACTCAATCGCGCCAAGCAAGAGCAGCCTGGTGACGCCGCCAAGCTGGCGTGTGAGTTAAAGCAACTAGGGGCTATTTTGGGGCTTCTTCAGCAGGCACCGCAAACGTTCTTAAAAGGCAGTCAGCAGCAAGGCATACCGCTTAGCGAGAGCGAGATCGAAGCGAAAATCGCCCAGCGTATCGAGGCTAAGGCAAGTAAAAACTTTGCTCAGGCGGATGCGGTTCGCGATGAGCTTGCTGCAATGGGGATTATTCTGAAAGATTCCCGAGAGGGCACGTCCTGGGTGTTTGAAGTACCTTAATAAAGAACCTTAATCACTCGTTGGCAGCTTATGCGCTAACTTAAACGCTGAAGCTCTATAGAAACACGCCTTGGGCTCTTAAACTCATTAAGCGCCTAAGGCGATAACGCCAACGTAAAAGGAACTCTAAGATGCGTTTTTCAGCTAAATCTTTAATTGCAAAGCCCCTAATCGCTGCCTGTGCCGTATCTGCTATCTCTCTTTCCCAGGTCAGTGCCAATGAGCCCGTGGTAGTGTCATCCAAAATCGACACGGAAGGGTCGGTGCTGGGCGAGCTGATTATTCAAACCCTGGAACGCCACGATATTGCCACTGAAAACCGTTTACAGCTGGGTGGCACTAGCGTGGTTCGCTCGGCTATAGAAGCGGGTGAGATTGACCTGTATCCAGAGTACACGGGTAATGGCGCGTTCTTTTTTGATATGACCGATAGCTCGGTATGGAACAATGCTGATGAAGCTTACGAGACCGTGCGCGAGCGTGATGCCGAGCAAGGCTTAGTATGGCTACAGCCCGCCAGCGCTAATAACACCTGGGCAATGAGTATTCGGGAAGACGTTGCTGAAGAGCACGGATTAGTGAGTCTGGAAGACCTCGCGGTCTATCTGGAAGACGATGGCGAGTTTAAATTTGCGGCAAGCGCTGAGTTTGTCGAATCTGCCCAAGCACTGCCTGCGTTCCAACAAGCCTACGGTTTTGAGCTCAGCGATGATCAACTGTTGGTGCTCTCCGGTGGTAATACCGCCGCCACCATGCGGGCTGCCGCTCAGCAGACCAGCGGCGTTAATGGCGCCATGACCTATGGCACGGACGGTGGCTTAACTGCGCTGGGGTTGGTCGTACTGGAAGACACTAAGGGCGTTCAGCCGGTGTATCAGCCTGCTCCCGTGGTGCGTGAAAGCGTACTGGAAACGTACCCAGAAATGGAAGCGCTGCTCAATGAGGTGTTTACCACTCTCGATTCGGTCACCCTGCAAACGCTCAATACCGATGTCGCCGTTAATGGCTTGTCGCCATCCCAAGTGGCCAGCGACTACCTCGATGCGCTTGATAACTAATCTTCGGTGCGCGGGATAATTAGTTGATGTCGTTAATGGATGCACTGCCTACTCCGCGGCTTCGTTGGGAGGGACGGCGCTCTAACGTTGTGCTTATTAGCCTTAGCCTTATCATGCTGGTCGCGTTTTGGGTATTTGATGTGGTTAGCGTGGCCCCGAACCGGATTGTGTCGGGGACGGGGCATGGCGCATTGGAGGCTTTTGGTTGGCCCGGCGCGCTATTGGTGACCCTACTGCTCTCTTGCATCGGTATTCTCGCTTGGCAACCGAGCCATCGTCACTACCGGGCGCTACTAGCGGCAGTGGTGGTCATAATGGCGCTGATGCCAGTGGGGTTGATGGCGAGCAGTTACTTACTGATTGACTCTGAGTTGCCCCAGGCGCGTTTAGGCTTAGGCGCGGCGTATTGGGTAGTGCTTTTTGTGCTGCTGCTGTGCTTAGTAGAGCTGCGTTTGCGTTTAAACCTTACGCGGATATGGCCCACGTTGTTGCTGTGTGGTGTCGCGCTGGTGTGGTGGCTATGTGCGGCTTTTGGGCTGGAGACGCTCGCGCTTGTTCAAGAGTTTAGAGCGCGTGATCAACAGTTTCTAAGTGCCGTCGTGCAACACATAAAGCTGGTAAGCCTCGTTGTTGGTATCAGTATTGTGCTTGGGATGGCGCTGGCTATGTTGATGCGCCGCCATGCCCGGCTACAAAAAGGTGCTTTTGCGCTACTCAATTTTCTACAAACAATTCCTAGCCTGGCACTATTTGGTCTGCTATTGGCGCCGCTTGCCTGGTTGGCCACCAGCGTGCCGTTTTTAGCGCAACTAGGCGTTAGCGGTATTGGTACCGCACCTGCGCTAATTGCTCTGATTGCCTACAGCTTGCTTCCCATTGTACGCAATACCTATACCGCGCTAGAACAAGTGAGTCCTGATACCTTAGAAGCCGCCAAAGGAATGGGCATGCGTGCCGGGCAGCGGTTTTGGCAAGTGCGGTTACCGCTGGCGCTACCGGTGCTGCTGGAAGGCGTGCGGATTACCACTGTCCAGGCCATTGGGCTTACCGCTGTTGCTGCCTTGATTGGTGCCGGTGGGCTGGGGACGTTTATTTTTCAAGGTTTAGGTCAGGCCGCTATGGACATGGTTTTGCTCGGTGCGTTGCCTATTTTAGTGCTGGCTCTAGTGGTGGATGCAAGCTTAGGTGCGTTAGCCGAAGCGCTGCGCCATGGAGGAGCACAATGATTGAGCTTTCCCACGTATCCAAGCGGTTTGGTGACGAAACCGCCGTGAATGATATTTCACTACGTGTGCCGAAGGGCAAGTTTTGTGCGTTAGTCGGTACTTCAGGCTGCGGTAAATCAACCACGCTACGTATGATCAATCGTCTAATTGAGCATAGCGAAGGTGACATCATTCTCGATGGGCAGGCGATTGAGGCATATGACCCGGTAAAGCTGCGGCGTCGAATTGGTTACGTCATTCAACACACCGGGCTATTTCCCCACTGGAATGTAGCCCGCAATATTGGGCTCGTGCCGCGCTTGTTGAAGTGGTCGGCGGTGGATGCTCAGGCGCGAGTGGAAGAGTTAATGGATCTGCTCGGCTTGCCGATGGAGGAGTTCGCGCACAAATATCCTCACCAGCTTTCTGGGGGGCAAGCCCAGCGAGTGGGCGTTGCGCGTGCATTGGCGGCAGATCCAGATATTTTGCTGATGGACGAACCCTTTGGCGCACTCGACCCTATTACGCGTGAAAAGCTACAAGATGAGCTGGCCAAGCTACAGGCGCGGCTACATAAAACCGTGGTGTTTGTGACCCACGATATGGATGAAGCCCTTAAGCTGGCTGATCATCTCGTTGTTATGCGTGAAGGCCAAATCGTCCAACAAGGATCACCGCTGGCGCTACTACAACATCCTGCCGACCCCTTTGTTGAGTCAATGCTGGGTGGCCTTGAACGCGGCCTCAAGCAGGCCGCTCTAACGCGCGTTCAACATCACATGACCTCCATGGGGCCAACCTTGCCCGCGCAGTCACGCATACCGGCGGATTTTTCGCTGCGCCAGGCGCTCTCCATGATGCTGCGTGATCATACTGACCGGCTGACCGTCGTCGACCAGCACGATGTGCCGGTCGGCGCGCTGTCGCTGCGCAGGATTATCAAAGAGGCTCAGTTGGACAAAGGAAGCGTAAGTGAGTAACGCGCTAGACGCTGTGCAAGCGCGCAAACAGGCACCTCAATGGCGTTGGCCATTAGTGTGGATGATGCTGCTTGTGGTTAGCGTGGAGGGGATGCCCACCGCTGAGCCGCTGTTTCATTGGATAGAACCCGATGCCCGGCAGGTGGTTTACGACCGCGCTGATTTTTATGTGCTGCTAGGTCGCCACCTGTTAGTGGTGGGAATTGCGGCGATCGTGACGATTGTGGTTGGCGTGTTAGCTGGCATTGCCGTTACGCGCCAACGCGGCAGTGATTTTCTACCGTTGGTGGCTCAGCTGGCATCGCTAGGGCAAACGTTTCCTCCCGTGGCTGTCCTGGCATTGGCGGTACCCGTACTGGGGTTCGGCACTTTGCCGATAATCGTTGCTCTGATGCTTTATGGGCTGCTGCCTATTGTGCGCAATACCCTTGCTGGTCTACAGGGCGTCGAGGGCGATATTAAAAAGGCGGCTCATGCTATGGGTATGACGCCGACACAAATCCTACGCCAAGTCGAACTACCGTTGGCAGCACCGGTTATTTTAGCGGGCATCCGTACCTCGGTGACCATCAATATTGCCACTGCTGCTTTAGGGGCTACTGTGGGAGCCAGTAATCTAGGTGACCCCATTATCTCCGGTATCGTCAACGGCAATATGGCTTATGTAGTTCAAGGGGCGCTGGTCATTGCCTTGTTGGCCCTGGCGATTGATAGCCTGTTTGAACTGCTGCAGTGTCAACTACGTTCCCGCCTCTCTGCGTCTTAAGTAGCATCCCTAAAGTCCTTGTGCTGCGTTATTGTCCTAAACGTTGTGGTCGCTAGATGTTGCGTTGGCCTATGACAGATAAATCCACTGGCATAAACGGTCAATACCAACAACACTGCCCTCAAAAGGGGTGAAACAAGGACAATAATGATGACACAGTATGTACACCAGCCGGACTTTATGACCGGCGACGAATTTTCGATTGCTACCTTTAGCCTGCTTAATCCGGAGGGCGAACTGCATAGCGGTGCTGCCGAACCGGTGCTTGAGCGTGATCACGCCCGGCGTATCTATCAGGCGATGCTGGCCACGCGGATCCTGGATGAGCGGATGATGGCGGCTCAGCGCCAAGGGCGGTTAAGCTTCTACATGCAGTGTACCGGTGAAGAGGCCGCTGTGGTGGGTGCCACTGCAGCGCTTAATGACGCCGATATGATTATGGCGCAGTACCGCGAGCAGGGTGCTCTGATGTATCGCGGCTTCTCCATCGACGAGTTTATGAATCAGCTGTTTGGCAACGAGTTGGACTATGGCAAAGGTCGCCAAATGCCGATTCACTACGGCTCGCGCAAGCTGCATTACATGACCATTTCATCCCCCTTAGCCACCCAAATTCCCCAAGCGACGGGCTACGCTTATGGCCAAAAACTCGCCGGTAATGGCCACTGCACGCTAACCTTTTTTGGTGAAGGCGCTGCCTCGGAAGGCGATTTCCACGCCGCGCTGAATATGGCCTCGGTGCATCAGGTGCCGGTGATTTTCTTCTGCCGTAACAATGGCTATGCCATTTCCACGCCTGCCGTCGAGCAGTTCGCCGCCGACGGCATTGCCCCGCGTGCCTTTGGCTACCATATGCACGTGATTCGGGTCGACGGCAATGATGTGCTGGCGGTCTATGAAGCGACGCGTCAGGCGCGCAAGATTGCTGTTGAGCGCAACCAGCCGGTATTGATTGAGGCCATGAGCTACCGTTTAGCCGCGCACTCATCTTCTGATGACCCCTCTGGCTATCGCTCAAAAGACGAAGAAGAAATTTGGCGCGCGAAAGATCCCCTGCTGCGTCTGCAAAAGTGGCTGTTGAAGAAACAGTGGTGGAGCGAAGAGGAGGAGGCTTCCCAGCAGGAAACCCTTCGCCGTGAAGTGCTGGAAACCATGAAGCGTGCTGAAAAACGCTCTTCGCCGCCGCTGGAGAGCCTGATCAGCGATGTGTATGCCGATATTACCCCGGCGCTGCAACGCCAATTCGATCAGTTGAAACGCCATATCCGCCGCTATCCTGAGGCTTATCCTCGTGGTGCAAAGTCGTTGGACTTGGATGTAGGTACCGATACTGATACCCAGGGAGAGGCGTAACATGGCCACTATGAACATGCTCCAGGCGATTAATAACGCCCTGGATATCGCCATGGCAGAAGATGAGAAAGTTATCTGCTTTGGTGAAGACGTGGGTATTTTTGGCGGTGTATTCCGTGCCACCAGCCACCTGCAGGAGAAGTACGGCAAAGCGCGCTGCTTTAATACCCCGCTGGTCGAGCAGGGTATTATCGGTTTTGCCAACGGCTTGGCGGCCCAGGGCTCGGTACCTGTAGCTGAAATTCAATTTGCCGACTATATCTTCCCCGCCTTTGACCAAATCGTTAACGAAACCGCAAAATTTCGCTATCGCTCCGGTGATCTGTTTAATGTAGGCGGACTAACTATTCGTACCCCGTACGGTGGCGGTATTGCTGGCGGCCTTTATCACTCCCAATCCCCCGAAGCCTATTTCACCCATACGCCGGGCCTGAAAGTGGTAGTGCCGCGCAATCCTTATCAGGCTAAAGGACTGCTGCTCGCCGCTATTCGTGATCCAGACCCAGTGCTATTTCTGGAGCCTAAACGCCTCTATCGCGCTGCGGTAGGCGAGGTTCCCGAAGAGGATTACCAGCTACCCATTGGCGAAGCCGAAATTACCAAAGAGGGCACGGATATTACCGTGGTGGGCTGGGGCGCGCAGATGGAGGTGATCGGCAAAGCGGTTGAGTTAGCCGAAGAGCAGGGCATTGCCTGTGAAGTCATTGATTTACGCTCGCTGCTACCATGGGATGCTGACACGGTGGCTGAGTCGGTGCTAAAAACTGGCCGACTCGTCGTGAGTCATGAAGCGCCATTAACCGGCGGCTTTGCCGGTGAAATTGCCGCCACTATTCAAGAGCGTTGTTTTCTCTACCTAGAATCGCCCATTGCCCGGGTGACAGGGCTGGATACGCCTTTTCCACTGGTGTTGGAAAAAGAGTATTTGCCTGATCACCTGAAGATTTTTGAAGCGATTCGCGAAAGCGTCAACTTTTAGTGGCTAACAATGCCTAAGTGCGCATGGGGAGAAAAACAATGAGTGATTTTTTACTGCCGGATATTGGCGAAGGCATCGTCGAGTGCGAAGTGGTCGAGTGGCGCGTCGCTGAAGGCGATCAAATTGAAGAAGACCAGCCTATCGTTGAAGTCATGACCGATAAGGCGCTGGTGGAGATTACCGCACCCGAAGCCGGTGTTGTGACCAAGCTGTATGTGGCTCAGGGGCAAATCGCCAAAGTGCATGCGCCGCTGTATGCCTATCAAGTGGATGGGAATAGCGAGACTGAGAGCAAGTTAGACGTTGCACAACCGGACACCAATGCAGAGCCCAAAGAGCAGGCGTCAGAAGCACCGATGGCGTCTGGTTCTCCCACTGCCGCCGGCGTTGCTGCTGGCCGCTTGTATAACAAGGTTCCCGCCAGCCCTGCCGTACGACGCTTGGTGCGCGAGCATGCGCTGCAATTGACGGATATCTCCGGCAGTGGCAAAGATGGCCGGGTACTCAAAGAAGATGTGCTGGCGCATCTGGATCAAGCATCGCAAACAGCGACCCCATCCAGCCAAGCAGCCGTTAAAACCCAAGCCGACACCCAGGCGCCCAGGGTGGAGCCACTGCGCGGCATTCGGGCGGTGATGGCCAAACGTATGGTGGAAGCGGCCAGCACTATTCCTCATTTCCACTATGGTGAAGAGATCGACGTTACCGCACTGCTGGCACTACGTGAGCGCTTAAAGCCATTGGCAGAGGCTCAGGGCGAGCGGCTAACGCTAATGCCATTTTTTATGAAAGCCATGGCGCTAGCGGTAGCCGAAGAGCCCATTGTTAATGCCCAGCTAAATGCGGCGGGCAGCGAACTGCACTACTACCCCCAGTGCAATATCGGTATGGCGGTGGATAGTAAAGCGGGCCTGATGGTGCCCAATGTTAAAAACGTTGAGCGCTTAACGCTGCTAGAGATTGCTCGAGAGGTCGGGCGGCTAACCACCTCGGCACGGGAAGGGCGAGTTGATCAGGCGGATCTTAAAGGCGGCACCATCAGTATTTCTAATATTGGTGCGTTGGGCGGTACCTACGCCGCGCCGATCATTAACGCCCCGGAAGCGGCGATTGTGGCGATGGGTAAAACCCAGTGGCTGCCGCGCTTTGATGAACAGGGTGTCGTGCAGCGCCGCGCGATTATGACGATTACCTGGGCGGGCGATCACCGCTTTATCGACGGTGGGACTATCGCGCGCTTCTGTAATGCCTGGAAGGGCTTTCTAGAGGCGCCGGACAGCATGCTGCTGCATTTGGCCTAGCCCTTGAAAAAGCCATTAGAAGAGCCCTTGGAATAAGCTGTTGGAACATAGATGATATCTCAGGCGCCGCTTCAGCAATTTTATATACCCGAAGAGCAGTCGGTCTACCTGCTGAGTCATCACGATGCCCGCAAGCTTAAAGATTGGGTGGCGCTGTGCCAGGCGCAGCTCACCCAGTTGGGGTATCAAGGCATCGAGTTAATCGGTAAAGGGGCTTACGGCTTTGTATTTGCAGGCAGTGCGCCGCATAAAGGCACGACCGCCCATTACGTGTTTAAGTTTTCGCGTATTACGTTACCCGCCCATTTGCAAGAGCGCCTCGAAGAAGAAGCGTTTATGCTCGATCAGGTCTCGCACCCGCGAATTCCTGGTTTAATCGCCTACCAGCGCTCTCGGGGTCAATCCATTCTGGTGATGGAGCGCGCCCCCGGCTGGAATTTAGAGCAGGTATCACTTAAGCAAGGGCG
The DNA here is from genome assembly GCF_050215315.1 of Halomonas sp. H2. GTDB lineage: Bacteria > Pseudomonadota > Gammaproteobacteria > Pseudomonadales > Halomonadaceae > Vreelandella. The sequence continues at coordinate 2,054,265 of NZ_CP189760.1, read as the reverse complement.
TCTATCACCGCGCTTGATCATGCGTATCGCGGGGCAGTTGGCCGATATACTGGTCGCTCTACGCCGCGAGTCAGGCCCCCAGGCGCGGTCAGTGGTGCATGGCGATATTAAACCCTCCAATTTAGTCTTTGACCCTGAGCACGAGTCCATTGCATTGATCGACTGGGGCTCATCGGTATTTGCCCAGCTCGATGCGCAGCTGCAGTTTGTGGGCGCCAATGTGATGGAGCTGATGTCGGACAACTTACAACAAACTAACGCCCGCTTGGGCGATGTCTACTTTATCGGTGAAGAGCAGTTAAACGGCGCGCTGTCATCCCCGCGCTTTGATGAGCAGGGCGTGGCGGGCACGTTGTATGCGCTGGCATCGGCGCAGTCCTGTCGCTTTGGCCATCGGGCTATTCCCGCCAGCTCGCTGGGTTTACCCATGGAGTTTGCCCGCACCTTGGATGGCATGCTGGATCCAGACCCCCAGGTGCGGCGCACCGCTGGTGGCTACTTTCTACACGCGATGCCCAAAATGGCCAGAGTGGTGATGATTGACCTACCGACCGGTGTGCAATTGCCGCTGGTGCCGGTATGGGGGCGCCCGGCTCTGCAGGAAATCGATACTGTGGTGTATAGCTCTCGCAAGGCTTTTCTGCGTGAAGCCAACGCCCAAGAAACCCTTAATGATGTCAACGATGTGCAGCTAGACCGCTACTACAAGCAGTTTATGCAGGGCATGGGCGAAACAGAAAAAGCCTTTTTGGCATCGGTTAGCCGTTTAGGTAAGTATCCAGTGGTCGGCGGTTTAGCCGTTCGCTGGGAGCGCGAAGGGGTGTATATCGACTCGTCGTTAAACCTACACGACCCGGCGCTTAAGCCTGCCTTTATCGAGGCGGTGAATAATATGGTGCACCTGGCGCGAGCCATTCATCGCCAAGGGGTTTTCAAAAGCTGCTTATTCAATGCGCGTCAAACGCTGCACCTGGAGCGGACTTCGGCGGATGACGCCTTTGTAAGCGAGACGGGTATGGCCATTGGTTATGAATTGAGCGCCATGCCAGAACTGGAAGACCGCACTCGCCAGCACAGCTATTTTGAAGATGGGCCTGATCCGGAAGAGTTACTCATCCTTCCAGAGGCCATTATGCGGGCACTAAAACAGCTTAACGACATCCATCACACTGGTATGATCATTTTCGAGGCGCTGCCCCAGCACCTAAAAATACATAGCTACTACCGCTTGCTGGATCCCGCTCGAGAGGGCGAGTTCCGCACGCTACTGGCGCGCATTCTCGCCTCGGTAGACCAAATAGAGGGCCTAGGCGTTTCGGGTTACATGAAGATGCCCTACAAAGACACCCGCTACTTTACCCACTTGGAAAGCCAGCCAGAGCGCTACTACCCCCGCGACCCGCGGGAGTTTGTCAAACGCGTAGCCCGCGGAGATGTTACCTAACAGCGCGATACCGAGGCCGGGGGGCTAGTTCCTGCTTGATGTGTTCCGCTACCTCTTTCAAGCGTGGGCCGAGGTTATTAACCAGCCGATCATGATTTAAACGCAGGCTGGAGCCACCGCAGTTGATGGCCATGACCTCTGCGCCATCTTCGAGAATCAGCGGCATAGCGACTGCGCTAATATCGCGCTGCCAATCCTGTTCTGAAAGACAAAAACCATACTGCGCATAGTCTTTAAGGCTCTGTTGAATGCCTGCCTCGTACTGTGGCCAGTCGTCACCATACTCGGTTGCCAACTCTTGCAGCACCTGCTGACGGCGTTCGTCTGGTAAGCCGCATAGCCAGGCGCGACCAATGGCGGACGTGGCTATGGGCAGGCGAGAGCCAGTATCTAAGCGAATAATGAGTGGGCCGTGACCGTGGCAAGTTTCCAGATAAACCATATCACTGCGGTCAGCCCCGCCCAGACTAACGTTGCAGTCAGTGGCATCGGCGAATTTCTGCAGATGGGGGCGGGCGATTTCACGAATACCCATATTGGCGAGAAAGCGATATCCCAGCGCCAACACACCGGGGCCCAGACGATACTTCTCCAGATGGGTATTGTGCTGGAGATAACCCAATTGCGTCAGAGTATAGGTTAACCGTGACACCGTCGGGCGGGGGATACGTGTACGGTTAGAGAGCTCGGCATTTCCTAAATACTCTTCACCCGCGCCAAAGGCGCGCAGCAGCTCTAAACCGCGCGATAGCGCGGTCACAAAATTACGATCTTTTCCTGGCAGTTGCGGGTCGTCAGCATCAGTGTCGGTGGAGTGCATTTAGTATCCCAACAATAGGTGGCTTATGGCGCCCAGTATCACATATCTACTTAGACGCAGCTTTCATGCCCATCAACGAATTGGCGTCGATTGTAAAACGAACTCAGCCGTCCAAACGCTCAATAATCGTGGCGATACCCTGACCGACACCAATGCACATGGTGACTAACGCATAGCGGCCGCCAGTGGCCTCAAGCTGGCGTAGCGCTGTCAGCGCCAAGCGTGCGCCGGAGGCACCAAGGGGGTGGCCGATGGCAATCGCGCCGCCATTAGCGTTTAAACGCGGGTCGTCAGAGGAAAGTCGCAACTGCTGCACGCAGCCCAGCACCTGCACGGCAAACGCCTCGTTAATTTCGATCACGTCCATTTGTTCAAGCGTGAGGCCAGCACGCGCAAGTGCCTTTTGCGAAGCGGGAACCGGACCCAAGCCCATCACGCGAGGTGCCACACCGGCAACAGCACTGGCGACAATGCGCGCACGCGGCGTTAAGCCGACACGTTCGCCGGCGGCCTTAGTACCCACAATCAAGGCAGCGGCGCCGTCGTTAAGGCCTGAGGCGTTGCCTGCGGTCACCACGCCGCCCTCAAACAGCGTGCCTAGCTTGGCCAGCTTGTCTTCAGTGCTTTGTGGGCGTGGATGCTCGTCTTGATCCACCAGCAGGGGTGGTTGTTTGCGTCCTTGGGGCACCTCAACGCCAAACGTCTCGCCGTCGTAGAAACCGGCGGCAAGCGATTTCGCATAGCGCGCCTGGGAGCGAGCAGCAAACGCATCGCTGGCATCACGACCAATGTTGAGATCGTGGGCAATGTTGTCTGCAGTCTCCGGCATGCTGTGGCTGCCGTACTCCTTACCAATCCTGGGGTTGGGAAAGCGCGAGCCGATTACCGTATCGTACATTGGCTGGTTGCGAGCGTAAGAGGAATCCGCCTTGCCAAGCACGTAGGGTGCGCGGGACATTGACTCTACGCCACCGGCTAAAAACAGTTCGCCTTCACCCAGCCGTGCTGCACGGGCGGCATCCATCATCGCCGCTAAGCCGCTGCCGCAAAGACGGTTGACGGTTTGCCCGGCTACTTCAATGGGTAGGCCAGCGAGCAGCGCCCCGTGGCGGGCCACGTTACGGGAGTCTTCACCTGCCTGGTTGGTGCAGCCTGCCAGCACCTCTTCATAGCTTTCTGGCGCGAAAGGGTTGCGGGCTACCAACGCTTTGAGGGTCAGGCCCAGCAATTCATCAGGCCGAATAGCCGCCAAGCTGCCGCCGTGGCGACCAAAGGGAGTGCGTAAACCGTCGTAAATATAGGCGTCTTGCATGATTGTTTTCCTGTTGTTACTTAACCAGTCGTTAGCGACATTTGCAGTGCGGCGCGGCGGCGCAGCCAGGGGCTGGGGCGATAGCGAGGGTCGCCGGTGGCCTCAAGCAGGTTTGTCAGTATCGTCATAATGCGTGCAGCACCGTAGTGGTCGCCCATGCGCAAAGGGCCAAACGGGTAGCCCAGGCCAAGTTCAACCGCGCGGTCGATGGTAGCGGGTTCCGCGACCCCTTGTTGGGCAATATCGGCACCGACATTAACGATGCAGGCCGTAATGCGCTGAAGAACAAAGCCATTACTGTCCTGAAGGGTACTGACCAGCGTGCCGTCGTGATTGAGTAGGCTTTGCGCTGCTTGAAGAAACGTGTCTTGGGTAAGCGGAGTTGTCATTAGACTGCGGCGTTTATTAAGCCCCGCGAGCATATCCACAGCCACACATTGTTTAGCGGCTAGCCCTTGGCGCAGCGCGCAGCTAGTCGCGTCTTCACCAAAAGGCGTCAGCAGGCACAGCGCTTGCTCAGTGGGCTGTGTGCCGGTCTCTAATGGCCAACCCGATGTGTTGACCAATTCAGCGAGAGCTGCGGCGGATTCGGGGTCGTCTTGACTGATCCACACCGGGCAAGGAGACACCGCAGCGATGGCTGGCTCATCCGCCATTTGTTGATTGCCTTCCACATAGCGGTAGAACCCTTCGCCGGTTTTGCGCCCCAGCAAGCCTGCGGCCAAACGCTGGCGAGTTAACGGTGAAGGGCGAAAGCGTGGCTCTTCATAAAATTGCTGGTAAACCGACTCCATCACCGCGTGGGAAACATCCAGACCGGTCAGATCAAGCAGAGTAAAAGGGCCCATCCTGAATCCACCTTGATCAACCATAATGCGATCAATGGTGGCTGGGTCGGTGACGCTTTCGCCTATAATACGTAGCGCTTCGGTGCCGAAGGCGCGCCCAGCATGGTTAACCAGGAACCCCGGTGTATCGGTCGCCTGAGCGGTAAAGTGGCCCATGGCGTCACCCAGGGCATTCACCCGCTGGGTCACCTCATCGGCGGTGCGTAGGCCAGGGATGACCTCGGCAATTTTCATCAGCGGCACGGGGTTAAAGAAGTGAAAGCCGATGACCCGCTCCGGGTGCTGGCAGGCGGCGGCAATGGCCGTAACGGAGAGCGAAGAGGTATTGGTCGCTAACACTGCTTGCTGGCTGACGATCGCTTCTAAGTCGCTAAACAATCCCTGCTTGGCTGCTAACTTTTCAACAATTGCTTCAACAATTATGTCGCAAGGGGCGAGGGCGGTGAGCTCGCTTGCCTCTATCAACCGTTCACTGTATTGCTGCGCCTGCTCCACAGTAATGCGCTGCTTTTCTGCGCTTCTCTGCCATAGGCCGTTAATAAAGCTTTGGGCTTCTTGTACGGCGCCCTGTTTAACATCAAACAGCATGACGTCTAAGCCTGCCTGGGCAGCTAGCTGCGCGATGCCGCGCCCCATGGCGCCAGTGCCGACGATACCCAGCGTTTTAAAAGGCGGTAGTGTTGATTCATTAGTCATAGGCTAAATCCTCTCTGCAAATGGGTTCTTTTATGAATTATGGTTTTGCATTGCAAAATAGAGTTTCAATTATTGACTGCCATCCTAGTCTATGCAAAAGTGCCTGACAAGCAATGTGGACGTAAATTTCGCCAGGTGGAATTAAGCGGTTGTGCGTCTATTCCAAGCCTAGTTCTCAGCGTTATTTCTAACGATAAAAAGCCATTCTTTACCGCCAGGAGCCGTCATGATTCGTGATCCCGAATTGATTAATCAGCTTGTCGATACGATTGCCCGCTTTGTCCGTGAGCGCCTAATACCTAATGAAGCACGCCTGGCGGAAGAGGACGCGGTGCCCCCGGAAATCCTTGCGGAAATGAAAGAGATGGGGCTGTTTGGGCTATCGATTCCTGAAGAGTACGGCGGCCTGGGGTTGACCATGGAAGAGGAGGCGTTGGTGGCGCTGGAGATTGGCAAAACGTCGCCCGCCTTTCGCTCGGTATTCGGCACTAACAACGGTATCGGTGCCCAGGGCATCTTGATTGATGGCACCGATGAGCAGAAAGCCAAATATGTGCCGCGTTTGGCAACGGGCGAGATTCTCAGCTCGTTCTGTTTGACCGAGCCGGATTCAGGCTCCGATGCGGCCAGTCTGCGGACGACTGCGGTTCGCGACGGTGATCACTATATTTTGAATGGCACCAAGCGCTATATCACCAACGGCCCCGAAGCTGACCTGTTTACCGTGATGGCGCGTACTGACCCCAATAATAAAGGCGCGGGCGGTATCTCCGCGTTTATTGTTGAAGGCGATACTCCGGGTTTAGTACGTGGTCCTGCGGACAACAAGATGGGCCAGAAGGGCGCCCACACCTGCGATATTATTTTTGACAATTGCCGGGTACCTGCCGAAAACATTATTGGCGGAAAAGAGGGTCAAGGGTTTAAGACCGCTATGAAAGTGCTGGACCGCGGGCGGCTGCACATCTCAGCGGTCTGCGTCGGCGTGGCTGAGCGCTTAGTCGAAGAGTCACTGCGCTACACCATGGAGCGCAAGCAGTTTGGCGCTGCCCTCGCTGAGCATCAGTTGATTCAAGCGATGCTGGCGGATAGCAAAACCGAAGCCTATGCCGGCAAAACCATGGTGATGGATGCTGCAAGGCGCAAAGACGACGGCGAAAGCGTTTCGACGCTGGCCTCCTGCTGCAAACTATTCTGCGCAGAAATGGTTGGCCGGGTGGCCGATCGCGCGGTGCAGGTTCACGGCGGCGCGGGCTATATGTCTGAGTACGCCGTTGAGCGCTTCTACCGTGATGTGCGGTTATTTCGCATTTACGAAGGCACGACCCAAATTCAGCAGATCGTGATTGCCCGGAATATGGTACGGGAGGCGTCCTAATGGCTTTGTCGGTACCTTATCAAGCGCCGGACGAGAATATTTTTGGCCGCCTCGCCAGCGAGCTGGTGGCTGAGCTTCCTGAGCGGCTCAGTACCCGCGTGCTTGAAAACGCTCAACGCCTTGGCGAACAACCCGCTATTGTGGATGGCAACATACGCTGGAGCTATGCCGAGCTGGGTGAAGAAATACACGCCGCCTGCGACTGGTTAAGTGCGCTGGGTATTCGCCCAGGCGACCGGATTATGACGGTAAGCGAAAACTGCCGCGCCCTGGTCGTGCTGCTACTCGCCGCCAGCGAGATGGATATGTGGGTAGCGATTGTGAATTCACGTCTTTCGGCTCAGGAAGTTGATCTGATTCAGGGTAACTGTCTGCCCCGGCGGGTGTTCTATACCTGCGATGCGTCACCGGAGGCGTGCCAGCACGCCGAGCGCCATGCCGCCGACCGCTATCAGCACCCCCAGTTGGGTGGGCTAGCGATTTCACCGCTGTACGAAAGTGAACCCGAGCCGGTCTGCGTCAGCGGTGCCGAGCAGGTGGCAGCGATGATTTATACCTCGGGCACCACCGGCACGCCTAAAGGCGTCATGCTAACCCATCGCGGCATTCTGTATATTGCCTCGATCTCAGGCGGCATGCGCCATTTAAGTGAAGGCCAGCGGGTATATGGCGTACTGCCCATGTCTCATGTGTTTGGCCTGTCTTCTGTGTGCATGGGGTCGCTATATAACGGCGCCTGTCTGTATACCGTGCCGCGGTTTGATGCGGCGCATATGCTGGAAACGCTAAAGCAGGCGCGTATTACCGTGCTTCAGGGCGTGCCCGCCATGTATGCCCGGGCGTTAGAGTTCTTGAAACGTGAGCAGCGCCCCCTAGAAGCGCCCGAGCTCATCTATATCTCTGCGGGTGGGTCGCCGTTAGACAGCGACACTAAAGTACGAGTAGAGTCAGCCTTTGGCTTAACGCTACACAACGGCTATGGATTGACCGAGGCGAGTCCCACTATCAGCCAAACCCGCATTGATGATCGCCATGCCAGCAGCACCGTTGGCCGCGTGTTGCCTCTGCTGGAGTACCGTCTGGAGCCACTGAGCGATAGCGGCACTTCCAATCAGCCTGGCGATGAAGTGGGTGAACTGTGGGTCCGTGGCCCGAATATAATGAAAGGCTACTTTCGCCAACCGGAAGCCACCCGTATCACCCTGACCGAAGAGGGTTGGCTTAATACCGGCGACATTGCCAAACTCGATCACGATGACCAACTGTATATTGTTGGGCGTAGCAAAGAGCTGATTATCCGCTCGGGCTTCAATATCTATCCGCCTGATGTGGAAGCGGTGATCAACGAGCACCCGGCAGTAACACTGACTGCCGTGGTAGGGCGGCAAATCGCTGGAAACGAAGAGGTCGTGGCCTTTGTGCAGTGCGAGCCGGGCATTGAGGTAGATCTGGCTGAGCTCAAGGCGTTTATCGCCGAGCGGCTGGCGCCCTACAAACGGCCCACTCAAATTGTGTTAATGGATACGCTACCGTCCACCGCCAGCGGCAAAATACTTAAAGGGCGGTTGCGGGATTTAGCACAGCAGGAGAGTGGGTCATGAGCCCTTCGCAAATACATACGCCAGATACGTCTCAACAAGCGCTCATGGGCTATCACGAACTGTTGGGCATGCAGGTGGTTGAGTGGCAACCAGACCGCGCCGTGGTTGAACTCACCATCGAGCCCAAGCACCTGAACCGCAGTGGTAATGTTCACGGCGGCGTATTGGCTTCAATGTTGGATAGCGCCCTAAGCTTGGCAGGACTGCACTGTAATGTGCCGGGTAGCATTCGCCGGGGGATGACGCTGTCTCTGACCACCACCTTTGTGGGGCCAGCTCGGCAAGGCGTTCTGCGGGCCACGGGAATTCTGCGCGGTGGAGGGCAGAAAACCTATATGACCAGCGGTGAGATCACCGACGAAAAGGGCAATCTGGTGGCCATGGGCGAGGGATCGTTTCGTCGCCGCAGTGGCAGCGAATCGCCTGAAGGGTTTCCCGAGGATTCTTCTGAGTGAGCCTAGCCCGCCTGCGGGTCTCGCTGTTACTGCTGGTTACCCTGGCAACGCTATTTCATTTGGTGATCGGTAGCCTGTTTGCGCAGGCCGCTGGTGTTGCTGCGCTGCTATTTTATCTAGCAACACTTGGCGACCAGTTAACCCGAATGGCCAAAGGATTATTGCTTGTCGCAGGGGCACTGTCCTTACTTGCGCTATGGCGTTCGCCGAATCCTGGCTCATTGCTATTTGAGGCCAGCGGGCGTTTTGCTTTTTTTGCCACCTTTGTGGTGGCGCTGAGCATGCTGCGCTTACCTGCCTATCGTTCCCGTTTGGTGCGCCGCTGCGGGCAGAGCATGCTGCTTCAACCGCCTAGCCGCCGTTACCCGGTATTGTCATCAGGCTCGGCGCTGTTTGGCATCATTCTTAATATCGGCGTGCTTAATCTGTTCGCCGCTATGATCGAAAAGAGCAATACGCTAGGTGCCGCGCAAGGGCGTGTCTGGGTGCGCCAGGCTCGCCAGAGGCGCATGATGCTGGCGCTGCTGCGGGGTTTTTCCCTGGCACCGCTGATTTCGCCCATGGGGATTGGTGTTGCAGTGGTGCTATCGAGCCTGCCCCAGGTCACCTGGCTTGAGCTGGCACCGTATATTTTGGGTGCCGCAGCGCTGATTTTTCTAGCCGGTTGGGCGGTAGATTACGTAACCGGTCCGCATCCACCTGCCACTAAAGCCCAGCGAACTTCCCCCTCGTTACGCCCGCTGGCGCAGTTTAGTGTGTTGCTTATCGGTATTGTCGCGCTGGTGTTCTCTATTGCCTGGCTGCTTGATTTACGGCTACCAATTGCCGCGCTGTTGGGCGCGCCCACCGGGGCACTGCTATGGCTTGCCTGGCAGCGGCGCAGGCTCGGCTATGGCGGGCTGCCTGGGGCCATAACGGCGGTGCATCGCCAACTGCCATGGCTGCTATCGCCCAGTGCCAATGAGATTGTGGTACTGGGAGCGGCGGGCTACTTGGGGCATTTATGCGTAGGACTAGTGGATACTCAGCAGTTGGCGCCGCTGTTAACGGTGTTAAACCAATGGGGTGCCTTTAATGCGGTGCTGGCCATGCTGATGGTGGTGGGACTCGCCCAGGTAGGTGTTAATCCGATTGTGACGGTGACACTGCTGGTGGGACTACTACCGCAATTGGGTATTGAAGGGCTGACGCCTCCCCTCATTGGCGCATCACTGATGGTAGGCTGGGCGCTGGCGCTAATGTCGTCGCCGATGACGGCCTCAATGTTGATTCTATCGCGGTTTACCGGCGTACCCGCCACGCGAATTGGCTACCGCTGGAACGGTCGTTTTTTGGTAACCTCGATTCCACTGTTAGCAGCCTGGTTTCTCTGGCCTCCTTTTTAAGCGGTGCCAGTACAAAGAAGCGCTTGACCTTTGTTCGGCGTTTTTTTAATGTTCTTGTTATAAAGTGAAACTGTATTCCGCTTTGCAAAATTAAAGCGAAATTAACTGATTTGATTAGCTAAGCATTTGGAGCATGCCTTATGAAAGTACTCGTCGCGGTGAAACGCGTCATCGACTATAACGTCAAAATCCGCGTTAAGGCGGATCATTCGGACGTCGATCTTACCAACGTCAAAATGGCCATGAACCCGTTCTGTGAAATTGCCGTGGAAGAGGCGGTACGCCTGAAAGAGAAGGGCGTCGCCACGGAAGTCGTCGCTGTCACGGTAGGGCCCAAAGCCGCCCAAGAGCAACTGCGTACCGCGCTGGCGCTGGGTGCCGACCGCGCCATTCATATTGAAACCGACGAGCGCGCCGAATCATTAGCCGTGGCCAAGCTGCTGGCCAACGTGGTCGACGAAGAGCAGCCCGGCTTGGTGATTCTCGGTAAACAGGCGATCGACACCGACAATAACCAGACCGGCCAGATGCTGGCGGCCCTCACCGGCCTGCCGCAGGGCACGTTTGCCTCGGAAGTCGCGGTCGACGGAGACAAGGTGAACGTGACGCGTGAAATCGACGGCGGCCTGCAAACCATCGCGCTGACGCTGCCGGCGATTGTCACCACCGACCTGCGCCTCAACGAGCCGCGTTACGCCAAGCTCCCCGACATCATGAAAGCCAAGAAAAAGCCGCTGGATGTCAAAACCCCTGCCGACTATGGCGTCGAGGTCGCCTCCAAGGTCAGCCTGCTGAAGGTCGAATCCCCCGCCGAGCGCAAGGGCGGTGTCAAAGTCGCCTCGGTAGACGAGCTGATCGACAAACTAAAAAACGAAGCCAAAGTGCTTTGAGATAAGCGCTTTGAAAGGAGTTGATGCCATGAGCATTCTGGTACTTGCGGATCTACACGAAGGTCAACTGGCTGGCGCCACTGCCCACGTCGTAGCGGCCGCCCAAGCCATCGGTGGCGATATCGACGTTCTCGTTGCCGGTGAAGGCGTTCAGGCCGCGGCCGAAGCCGCCGCCAAACTCGACGGCGTCAGCAAAGTGCGCGTCGCCGATAACGCCGTTTACGCCCACCAGCTGGCCGAGCCCATGGGCGCGCTGCTGGTCGAACTGGCCGATGGCTACAGCCACGTCCTCGCTAGCGCCTCCACCACCGGTAAAAACGTACTGCCGCGGCTAGCCGCGCTAAAAGACGTTAGCCAGCTGTCGGATGTGCTGGGAGTGGAAAGCGCCGATACCTTCCAGCGCCCGATCTACGCCGGAAACGCCATTGCCACGGTGAAAAGCGACGACGCACTAAAAGTTATTACCATCCGCACCACTGGTTTTGATGCCGTCAGCGACGGTAATAGCGCGCCGATTGAAGCGCTCGACGTCGTGGTTGACAACAGCCAGTCCAGCTTTGTCAAAGAAGAGCTGGCGCAGTCGGACCGCCCCGAGCTGGGCGGCGCCAAGGTGGTTATCTCCGGCGGCCGCGGCATGGGCAACGGCGAAAACTTCAAGCTGCTCGACGGCATTGCCGACAAGCTGGGCGCGGCGATTGGTGCTTCTCGCGCCGCGGTAGATGCAGGCTTTGTACCCAACGATATGCAGGTCGGTCAGACCGGTAAGATCGTCGCCCCGGATTTGTACATTGCCGTGGGTATCTCTGGTGCCATTCAGCACCTGGCGGGCATGAAAGACTCCAAGGTCATCGTTGCGATCAACAAAGACGACGAAGCGCCGATCTTCCAGGTCGCCGACTACGGCCTGGTGGGGGATCTGTTTGAGATCCTGCCCGAGCTTGAGAGCAAGCTGTAAAAATATCTAAATCCAGTTCGCAAAAGGCCCCAATTGGGGCCTTTTGCAGATTGCCTCACAATAACAACCAGCGAGCTGCCCCATGCTAACGCGCCTAACCGCTTCATTAACCCTGCCGGTGATCGGTTCACCCATGTTTATCGTCTCTGGGCCAGAACTGGTGATTGCCCAGTGCCAAGCGGGCATTCTGGGTGCTTTTCCCGCGCTCAACGCCCGACCTGCTGATGTATTACGTGAGTGGCTACAGCAGATCACTCAAACCCTGGCTGACTACGACGAACAGCACCCCGAACAACCCTCAGCGCCCTTTGCGGTTAACCAAATCGTGCATCCCACAAATGACCGCCTAGAGCACGATGTCGCATTATGCGCTGAGTTCAAGGTGCCGCTGGTCATCACTAGTCTGCACGCGCCTAATCAAGTGGTGGAAAAGGTGCACGCCTATGGCGGGCTGGTGTTTCACGATGTGACCACGTTGCGGCACGCCAAGAAAGCGATTGATGCGGGGGTTGATGGCTTGATACTGGTCTGCCACGGCGCGGGCGGTCATGCTGGGCGCTTAAGCCCCTTTGCCTTTGTCGCTGAGGTGCGGCGCTTTTACGACGGGCCGCTGGTGCTGGCAGGGGCGATTACCCAAGGCGAACAGATCGTTGCCGCCCAGGCGCTAGGCGCTGACTTGGTATATATGGGCACGCGCTTTATTGCCACCCAAGAGGCAAACGCTCAGGCCGCTTACAAGCAGATGGTGCTGGACGCCGCAGCGGGAGACATTGTCTATACCAACCTGTTTACTGGCGTGCACGGTAACTACTTGCGGCAAAGCATTGAACAGGCGGGATTAGACCCTAATGCGCTGCCTGAAAGCGATAAAAGCTCGATGCGCTACGGCTCGGACGGTAGCAGTAAAGCAAAAGCGTGGCGGGATATTTGGGGCGCGGGGCAGGGCGTGGGTAGTATTGCCACGCTTAATAGCGTGGCAGAAGAGGTCGCCACGCTACGCGCAGATTATCAGCAGGCGCTGGATCACTTGCGGCGGCTTTGACGAAACGCCGCTACTCGCATTTGGAAATCTTCAGAGGCCTTGCACTGATCCTGTAGCTCGCCCTCTAAAGTCATCGTGTCATTCAGCGAGCACTGTGCGGCTTCACGCAGTGCGCGCTTGGAGGCACTTAGCGCTTGGGGCGATTGACCCACCAGCGCTTGGGCCAACGAACGCGCTTCGGCTAGCACCTGGTTATCTTCAACGACCCGATTAGCCAAGCCGAGCGCCACGCAGCGCTCAGCCAAAATGGGGGTCGCCAAGGCGGCCATCTCAAACGCCTGGGCGTGGCCAAGTTGGCGTACCAGGTGCCAGCAGGCGCCGCCGTCGGGGATCAGGCCGATATTGATAAAGGCAAGTTTTAGGTAAGCAGAACTGCCCATCACCACCATATCGCTGGCGAGCACATAGGAAACACCAATGCCCGCCGCGGCACCACTAACCGCAGTAATCACCGGCTTTTCCATCGTCATTAAACTGCGTAGGGCGGGCAGAAACAGCTTTTCCAGTCGCTCGCTGGCGGGCTGAGACGATGCCTTCTCAAACTCCGCCAGATCAGCACCTGCACAAAACGCGCTGCCCTCACCGCGCAGAATGACACAGCGAACCCGTTCATCGATTGCTACCGCCGCCAGCGTTTCATTGAGTGCCAAGGCGGTGGCTTCATTTAGTGCATTGCGGACCTCTGGGCGCGCAATCGCTACTTCGACGATGCCGTTTTCAATAGCGCTGACCGTCACTAACTCGCTGGCGTCATCTGCCATGGGTCGCTCCTTTTAATGTCATCAGGCAGCAGTTAACAGATCGCTGACTGTCTCTAGATGGTAGTCGCTATCGCCCAGATAGTGATCGAACATCACCAGATGCTTGGCGTAGCTCGCGATATAGCACTCTTCGGACATGCCCATACCGCCATGAAGTTGGATCGCCTGCTCAGCAATAAAGCGCGCCGATTCACCGCAGTACGCCTTAGCCGCAGCAATTTTATAATCCCGCTCACTGGCAGGCAGGGTTAGGCTAGTGGCGGCCAAAATCGCCATGGAGCGGGACTGTTCCAGGTGCAGGTGCATATCCACCATACGGTGCTGAAGCGTCTGGAAAGTTGAAATCGGCAGACCAAACTGCTTACGTTCTTTTAGGTAGGCGAGGGTTTGATTGCAGGCTTCTTCCATTGCGCCGATGGCTTGAGCGCAGAGTGCCGCGCGGCCTAGGGCCAGAACCTCGGCCAGCGCATCGCTGACATCTTCGCTCAGGCAATTGGCTAACGGCAGTGTGACGTTATTGAGAGTGAGATCACCGGCAGCTTGGTCATCGATAGTGCGGTAAAGGTGCGACGATGAGCCGGGCGTGCCTGCGGGCACAATAAATAGCCCTAATTTACCGCTCTCTAACTGTGCCGTAACCAGCGTAGCCGCCGCCGCTTTAAGGTTCAGAACGACATCTTTTCTACCATTTAGCTGCCACTGACCGTCTTGCTGTTTAGCTTGAGTGGATACTGTGAGGGAATCGTAACGGGCACCAACCTCCTGCCAGGCAAACGCCAATTGGTGCTCGCCTTTCATCAGCGGGGCTAGCCATTGCTCCTGCTGCTCGCTGTTACCAGCTAGCGCCAACAATTGGCCAGGTAGCACAAGGCCCGCAAGATAATGTTCTGGCACCAGGCCACGTCCCAGCGACTGCATGATAATCATCAGGTCGGTGCCGTCGCCACCCAACCCGCCAACGTCTTCGCTAAAGGGCATATGCAGTAGGCCAAGCTCAGCAAAGGTGCGCCAGAGTACAGAAGCACCTTCGGGGGCAGTGACAAGCATCGCGCGGCGCTGCTCGGGGGAAACCTGGTCGGCCACCAGGCGAGTGAGCGTCTCTTCGAGCATGCGCTGCTCGTCAGTTAAAGCAAAGTCCATGCTGACCTCACATAGTTAAGATGGTTTTAGCGACGATACTTTTCTGTATCTCGTTGGCGCCGCCATAAATCGATAGTTTGCGGCGATTAAAGTACTGGGCGCTGGCGGCAGCGCTTTGGGCGCGCTCGTCGTCCAGGCTGTTTTCGCCATGCAGGAAGTCGGGGAAGAATGGCAGAGCGGCGGGTCCAAGGGCACGGCGAGTAAGCTCACTCAGCTCCTGACGAAGCTCTGAGCCACGCACTTTCAGCAGCGAGCTTTCTGCGCCGGGCACACCGCCATCTCGGGCCGCAGCAATCACGCGCAAGTTGGTAACTTCCAGCGCCATCAGTTCAAGTTCGGCTTTGACCACCCGCTGGCGGAAACTGGGTAGCTCCAGCAGCGGTTTGCCGCGATGCTCAACCCGGCTTGCAAGAGACTTCAAGTGGCGCAATGCCTGCTTGGCATGACCCAGCCCTGCAATCCCGGTGCGTTCGTGGGTAAGTAGAAACTTGGCGCAGGTCCAGCCTTGTCCCTCTTCACCGACACGGTTTCCAACCGGCACCCGCACATTGTCTAAAAAGACTTCATTGACCTCGTGAGCACCGTCCAGGGTAATAATGGGTCGTACGCTAATCCCCGGGGTCTGCATATCGATCAGCAGAAAGCTAATGCCCGCCTGCTTCTTAGCCTCTGGGTCAGTGCGCACTAAACA
This sequence comes from Halomonas sp. H2, assembly GCF_050215315.1. Taxonomy (GTDB): domain Bacteria; phylum Pseudomonadota; class Gammaproteobacteria; order Pseudomonadales; family Halomonadaceae; genus Vreelandella. The sequence goes on along the minus strand of NZ_CP189760.1, from coordinate 2,038,847 downwards.
AAACAACATGTTGGCGTGCTGGCCCAAGGTGGTCCAGGTCTTCTGGCCATTGACGATATAGTGATCGCCATCGCGTACGGCACGGGTATTCAGGCCCGCCAAATCCGAACCTGCACCGGGCTCAGAGTAGCCCTGACACCACCAATCCTGATTGCTCAAAATGCGCGGCAGGTAATGCTTTTGCTGTTCGATACTGCCGAATTTCATGATGACCGGGGCCACCATGTTGACGCCAAAGGGCACGACCGTCGGCGCGTGGGCCGCGGCGCACTCTTCATCAAATATATGCCGCCGTACCGGCCCCCAACCTGGCCCGCCGTGCTCTTTTGGCCAGTTAGAGGCGAGCCAGCCCTGTTCGCTGAGAATGTTCTGCCAGCGCAGGTGATCATCGGCGCGCAGGTGGCGGCCTAAGCGCACGCGTTGGCTAATATCGCTGGGCAACGCATCGGCTAGAAACTGGCGTACCTCTGCGCGGAACGACTGCTCTTCGGGGCTAAAAGTGAGGTTCATGAATATGTTTCCTTAAGGGTTGCCTGACGGTGAGGCCCACCTAGATGGCGCGGATAGCCCAGTGCCTCAACCGCTAACAAATCAATATCGCTCTCGCGGTAGCAGTAGCCGTATTTAGCGATACTGAGGCTCGCCTGTTCTAAAGCCGTCTGACGTTTTCTGGTTGATGCTTCTTCAATCTCGGCGTGCATGGTATTCAGCAGGCTTTGTCGTTGGCTGACCACTACGTTTACTTTTAGCGCTTTTAAGGTGAGGGCAGCCTGCTGCTGGATCAGCGGCTCTGCACTTAAGTTGACCAGCTCTACCATGCTGCCGCCTTCGGCGATGACTAACTGTAACGCTGCCTCAGTCCCACTGCTGATGCCGATCTCGTCCAGTTTGATGATGGGGCATCCCACATCAGCATCCATCGGTGTATTCGGCGCCAGTAGACACAGCTCGGTGGCCGCGTTAGGTGCGCTAGTGAGGGTGATGCCCGCCCGCTGAGCGGCTTTTTCCAGGCGTTCAAATAACGGATGCTCGCCGATTAAGGCGACGTGATTAAACGCCTTGGCGCTGTCAATATCCGGCACTACGTAAGGGCTGCGCGCGGCAAAAAACAGATGAATTAGCCCGGCGCGTTGTGGTGAGTCCATGCAGGCCAAAAACAGTTCCCGCTCGCGGCGCAGGCCATCTTGAAGCGTCTCAGCCGTCTCGCAGGCCTCCACAGCTTCAACGATGCGAAACGGCGAGAAGAGATCGGGAGACTCTTGGTTAAGACGCGCCAGCGTAGAAGCGATCGCCTGGGGATTCGCTGACGGAGAGGGTCGTTGGCCAGTGATGCGCGGCGTTTGGTTACCTGCCAGTACCCCTTTAGCTGCCGCTAGGCCCGCTTCAAACGGCGTTTCAGCATTGCTGATAGCGTCGATAATGCCTGCCTCTAAGGCTTCTTCAGCCTCCACGAATCGCCCGCTGGTAATCATCTCTAATGCGCGCTCAACGCCTACTAAGCGCGGCAAACGCTGGGTGCCACCGGCACCTGGCAATAGGCCAAGCTTTACCTCTGGAAGCCCTACACGGGTTCCCTCCAGCGCGACTCGGTAGTGGCAACCTAGCGCTACTTCCAAACCGCCACCCAGCGCCGTGCCGTGTAGCGCGGCAATCAGCGGTTTTGGACAGGCTTCCAGCTGGGTAATTACATCGGGCAGCAGCGGGTCTTGAGGCGGCTTACCAAACTCACGAATATCCGCTCCGGCAATAAACGTGCGGCCATCGGCGAGCACGACTAGCGCTTTAACATCTGCGTCAGCAATGCCTTCTTTAAGCGCTTCGACTAAGCCACTGCGTACCGCGTGACTCAAGGCATTGACCGGCGGGTTGGTAATTTGAATAACGCCTATGTCGCCGTGGCGCTGGTAATGAACGGACATAATTAGGCTCTCGTATTTCGCATGATCGTAAATTGAAAGATAATATTTTGGGTGCTCTATTAAGCAACAGAGGCGCTTTGTGAGCGCTGGTGATGACGTTGGCTTAGTCGAGCCAAGACAACCCCGGGTAGCAGCGCCGCAGTGGCTAGGCTGACCAGTTCCCACTGGCTAAGCGGTACCATGCCGCCGCCGGGCAGTGCTAATAGCAGGCCAGCAATCAATACCAAGGTGCGAATGATGCTTTCCTGCAGCGTGCCATAGCCCAGGCGCCCAACGCCCATTAAGTAGCCCTGCATCGCTGAGGCAAACAAAATGATGCCGATGATGGCTTGGATAAACACAACCACAATGGTGAGCGGCTCACCTTGCATAATCAGCGCCGGATTAAGCACAAATAGGAAGGGAATAAAGTAGATCACACTACCCAGGCGCATTGCTTGTAGACCGGTTGCCATTGGGCGTGCACCCGCGACAGTGGCGGCGGCAAAGGCACCAAGTGCGACCGGTGGGGTAATAAAGCTCAGCATGCCCCAGTAGAGGATGAACATATGCACTGCCATGGGATCAAGGCCACCACCTTGAATCAGCGCAGGTGCCAACGCTACGGCAAGGAAAATATAGGCGGCGGTAACGGTCATGCCAATACCCAGCACAAAGCTGGTCACGGCACCCATAATCAGCAGCAGCGGCACGCTGCCCCCGGCAATATTGATAAAGTCGTTAGCGATGGTGCCAGAAAGCCCGGTCATGGAGAGTGCGCCGACCAGCATGCCCACGCCAGCTAAAATAGCGATCAGCTCGGCAAATAGCTTGGCGGCGGATGAGAGCGTGTCAGACACATCTTTCCAACCCCAGCGGTTGTGCCTTGAGAACTGGTTGAGCACTAGTAGCAGCGCCGTCGCATAAAAAGGAGCGACGGCTTCACGCTGCATAACCAGCAACATCCACACCAATAGCGCAAAGACGAAAATAAAGTACCAGCCCTCTTTCAGGGTTTGCCAAAGTGACGGCAGCTCATTGGCGGGTAAGCCTTTAATATCGTTACGCGCCGCGTAGGCGTCGATCTGTATAAATAGCCCCAAGAAGTAGAGGATCGAAGGGATCACTGCCGCCAGCGCAATGGTGGCGTAGGGAACGTCCAAAAACATTGCCATCACAAAGGCAGTGGCACCCATCACCGGGGGCATCAATACGCCGCCGGTAGAGGCGCAGGCCTCTACACCGCCCGCAAACGAGCGGCTCATGCCGATGCGGCGCATGGCGGGAATCGACAACACGCCGGTGGTCAGCACGTTACTGATAACACTACCGCTCATCGAGCCCATCAGGCCGCTGGAGAAGATCGATACTTTGGCCGGGCCGCCGCGAACATGGCCCAGCAGAGCAAAAGCGAGATTAATGAAAAACTTGCCGCCGCCACTTTTTTGCAGTACCACGCCAAACACCAAAAAGCCGATGACCAGGCTTGCAAATGCCTGCAGAGGCACACCCATGATGCTTTCGGTGCTCATGGTGTGGTACATGGCGGTCTGTTCGAGGGTGGAAGGAAATGCTTGGATAGGGCCGGGGACAATATCTGCCACCAGCGGGTAGAGCGAGAATACACCCGCAATAATCGCGATCGGTAAACCACCCGCCCGGCGTGATGCTTCAATAATCAGTAGCCAAAAAGCGTAGCTGGCATAAATCGCTAAGTCCGGGGCAGCAAACGCCCAGCCGCGCTCAAGTATCGGCACGGCATTATAAACAAAGTAGCCCCCAGCGATGAGTGTCGCTGCGCTGAACAGATAGTCATACCAAGGAATAGGCTGCTCTTGCTGGCTGCTACGCATAGGCCAGAGCAAAAAAACCAGTGGAAGTAGCAGCGCAACGACAGCGTAGTAGAACTGCGTTTCCAGGCCAGTAACAAAGGTAAGCCAGCCGATATTGAATAGGTAATCCAGCGTCATCAGCATCAAGACAACGGTGACAGTGGCTGGAATCCATTGCAGCGTGCTGGGAAGCTGACGAATTTGGCTGATCTTTTCTTTAACCTGCTGAGGATTAGCAGGTGAGGTATCTGTAGTCATGGCGAGGTATCTATGGTTATGGCGACTATGATATGGAGAGTTCCGTTAATCACCAGGGGGCAGTAAGTGCCGCCCCCGATGAGGACTACTCGAAGATCGGTTCGAAGCCAGCATCACTGAGTGCGGTGGCACGAGCTTGCATCCAGGCAGCCGTAAAGGCTTCTTCATCATCAGGCGCGTCTTGCATAAAGCTGTCCCAGGCGCTTAACAGTACATCCTGACGTTCAACGAGCTTATCCTGGTGGGCCTGCATTTCATCGGACCACACATCGACCTCTTTGTAGTACTCCACTACCGCATCGTGAAGTGGCACCACCCATTCAAGATCCTGTTCCTCTAAGGCATAGCCAACAGCGCCGGGAGCGTTGTCTTTGTAGTCGTCAAAATTTTCCTGCATGGCTTTGATCAAGCCGTAAGCGACGCTGTCATCCAGGTCTTGATTGGCCACCACAATGGGGTACGGGTAGCTGGCGCTAGGCACCGGGTTGTCAGCACTAACACCACCAGCGCCTGCGGTGACTTCATGGGGACGGAAATAGGGCGCCACTGCGGTCATGCGCTCCCAGCCGGCTTCATCTTCCGGGTCTAGCACCGGCCAGCTAATGCCGCGTGGGCTGCTGGCAAGCTGCTGGGCGGGCGGGGTTACGGTAGTGGTGAACGAGGCGTCTACATCACCGGCGATAATGCCGTCGAAGGAGCGCCCGTAGCCGGGGTAATCCACTCGCTCGACGTCGTCCCAGGTCAGGCCGCCAAATGCCAGATACGCTTCGGTGCCTTTATTGAGGGCATCGTCGCCGCGGATATAGGCGATGCGCTTGCCTGCTAAATCAGCAGGCGTTTTAACGTCTAAGTCGCCCGCGACTGCCAAGGAAAGACCAAAAGAAGCGGTGGAAGTGGTAATGACACGCAGCGGCTGAGGGCCCCAGTCACGGTCGGCAAACATCATCACACCTTCTGCGCCGTAGTAGCTGGCGATGCCACAGGCACACAGATCAACACGGCCCTGTTTGAGCGGGGTCATGCGTGAAACGTCATTATCACCGGGCAAGATACGCACCGATGAAGCGTATTTATTCTGCAGCATGTTACCGATGGCCACGGCTTGGGCGTAGCCACTGGAGTTGGTGCCGTAGGCTGTCCAGGCCATGGTGCCGGGTAGTTCAACTTCACTGGCATGGCTAACCGCGGCGCCGAGTAGTGATAGAGGCAAAGCGGCGATGAGTAGGCGGTGAGTCAATGGATGCATTGGGATGCTCCTTTATTGTGGTTGTGAATGCGCGCGTAGGTTTAGTTACGTTTCGCTACATATCGTTTTGCTGTGCGGTACTTGATTTTGCTAAGTGGTCGGATAATAGTAGAGAGGCCGCTGGGTGAATGTCAACGACGATATTAGTGCGTGCTCTAGTTAGTAGTAGACAAGCGCAAAAAAAAGCCAGGCAATTGCCTGGCTTAACCGTTATATAGCGCATGTTATCCGTTAGCAGAATTCACGCCACGCGGCGTAGGTGCTGAGAAATACGCGGCCTGTGAGAGCGTCTAAAAAATCGCTGTTTTTAAGTCGATCCATCACCGGTCCTTTGACTTCGGATAGGTGAAGTTTTACATCGGAGTCTTTTAAGCGGGCATTGATGGCATCGAGGCTTTCAAGCGCCGAGGCATCGATCAGGTTGACTGCAGAACAGATCAATACCACATGCTCAAGCTCGGGATGGCTCGCTACGAGGTTATAAACGGTGTCTTCCAAATAGCGCGCGTTGGCAAAATAGAGGCTTTCGTCGATACGTAACAGCGCTACATTGCTAATGGTTTCGACTTCGTGGCGCTCGCTATTGCGAAAATGCTCCGTGTCCGGCACCCGACCTACCAGCGCGCTATGCGGGCGACTGGTGCGGTATAAAAATAGCGCGATCGAAAGGGTGACACCACTGATAATGCCCGCTTCGACCCCTTCACCAAGGGTGAGAAGAATGGTTACCGCCATGGCGGCAAAATCGCTGCGCGAATAGCGCCACGTTTGGCGCAGCATGGCAATATCCACCAGGGTCAAAATCGATACGGTGATCGTCGCTGCCAAGGTCGCGATAGGTAAATAGTAGAGCCAACCGGTGAACGACATCGTCACCAGCGCAATGCCTAACGCCGCAAAAGCACCTGCGGCAGGCGTTTGAGCTCCGGCATCGTAGTTAATCACGGTACGTGATAAACCGCCGGTTACCGGCATACCACTGGTAAATCCCGCGGCCAGATTAGTCGCGCCCAGACCGATGAGCTCTTGGTTGGGTGAAATACGTTGGCGGCGTTTAGCGGCCAACATTTGCCCCATGGAAACTGACTCCACAAAGCCGACTAAGCTAATCAGCAGCGCTGGAATTAATAGCGCCTTCCAGAGCGAATAGTCGGCTACCGGAAAGCTGAGCGCGGGTAACCCGCTAGGGACGCGGCCTACGACATCAACGCCGCGCTCAGCCAACTGCCACTGCCAAGTCACCAAGGTGGTGATAACCACTGCAAAAATGGGACCCGCTTTGGCGATCAAATCCGCCAAGGGTAGCGGCAGGCCTAATTTATGCAGCGCTGGTTTGCCGCCGCGGCGCATGGCGATTAAAAATAGCAGGGTGCTACCACCGACCAGCAAGGTAGGTAAGTTGAGCGTGGCTAAATTGGGTGCCAGGGTTGTTAAGCGCTCCACCAGGGTAAAGCCACTACTCTTGACTCCCAGCAAACTGCCTAATTGGCTAGCGGCGATCAAAATACCTGACGCCGTTAAGAAGCCAGAAATAACCGGATGGCTTAAAAAATTGCTGAAAAAGCCCATTCTCAGCAGGCCCATGACCACCAGCATGCCTCCGGAAAGCAGAGATAATATTAGCGCTGCCTGTAAATAAGTCTCCGTGCCTGTAGCCGCCACGGAGGAGAGCGCGGCACCGGTCATCAACGCGATAATCGCGACCGGTCCAACGGCGAGGGTTTTGCTAGTTCCAAATAGGGTGTAAACCAGTTGCGGCAGGATGCTGGCATACAGGCCGACCACCGCAGGGAGACCGGCCAGTAGCGCATAGGCGAGCGATTGAGGAATGACCATCACGGTGACGATCAAACCCGCCAACAGGTCGGCCCCCAGCAGGCGCCTATGATAGTGGGGGAGCCACGTCAGTATAGGCAGATAGCGCTTTAGCATGGATTCCAGGTGCCGTAGAAGTAGCAGAATAGAAAGAGTAAGGGATATTCCATTTCATTGCAGTGCTTATATTCATTTGCGCTGTGGTAATTAAATAATGGCTAAGCGCTAACCCATCAACATCGCTGGCATTAACCAGTCGCCGCTTAGCGAGGGCGCGACTGCCACGCCGACCATGAGTAGAGCGCTAGCCCGATCCAAATCAGTATAAAGGTGGCTAGTTGAATAACCCCCAATGGTTCCCCGAACACGGTCAACGCGATCAGAAACTGAATACTTGGATTGATGTACATCAAAAAGCCTAGGGTGGCTAAGCGCAACCGGCGGGCGGCGCCAGCAAACGCCATCAAGGGCAGCGCTGTTAATGCACCGCTGGCTATCAGCAAACCGGTCGATGATGAGTTTTGTAGAAAGTGCGAGCTGCCGTTCCAGCTTAGCCAGGCCAACGCGATCAGGGCGAGGGGAAATAACAGCAGGGTTTCGACAAATAGGCCTGATAGACCGTCCAGCGGCACTTGCTTACGAAATAGGCCATAACTGCCGAAACTTAACGCCAGCAGTAAGCTAATCCAAGGCGGTTCGCCCAGCATCACAAACTGGGTGGTAATAGCAATACTCGCCAACCCCAAGGCTACCAACTGTAGTTTTGCCATCACTTCCTTAAGCACCAGCATGCCCAGAGCAATATTCACTAACGGTGTTAAGAAGTAGCCCAGACTCGCCTGCAGTACCTGCTTCGACTCCACCGCATAGATATAGATACCCCAGTTAAAGGCAATCAATAGCGCACAGGCGAGTACTCGCCCAAGCCGCTTGGGTTCGCCTAGCGCTGTGACAACCGGAGGCCAGCGGCGTAATAGAGTAATCAGGCCGACCAAAAACAGGCACGCCCAAATGATGCGGTGAATCAAAATTTCAAAGGCGGGTACGCCGTCAAACAGAGCAAAAAAGAGAGGAAAACAGCCCCACATGATGTAGGCGGTTAATCCGAACACTACGCCTTTGACGGCAGCAGGGTCGCGTGTTGGAGTAGGAAGCATAGCAGCCTCATTATTTAAAGATGCTAATCTAGCATAAACGGACTGACGAAATGGAGGTGTTACGTGAGTCAACTTAGGAACACGCTGGTGCAGTGCGATCTGCGCTGGGAAGACCCCCAGGCCAACCACGCCCATCTTGAGCAGTTGCTGGGCGAGCTTGATAGCCGCGATACGGATCTTATTGTATTGCCGGAGATGTTTGCCACCGGCTTTACCATGAACTCGCGAGAAATGGCCCAGCCGATGGCGGAGAGCCAAAGCGTTGCCTGGCTGCAAGCCCAGGCGAAGGCGCGCAACTGCGTGATTACCGGCAGTGTCGCTATCCAAGAGCACGGCGAGTTTTATAACCGCTTGATCTGGGCAACGCCGGAGGGCGAGTTAACTCACTATGATAAGCGCCATCTATTCCGTATGGCGGGGGAGCATGAGCGCTACGGTATGGGCAGTGAGCGCAAGGTAGTTGAGCTCAACGGCTTTAAGTTGCTGCTGAGCGTATGTTATGACCTGCGTTTTCCGGTGTGGATGCGTCAGCAGCCAGCAGAAGGGGAGCATTTCGAGTATGATGCGCTGCTGTGTATCGCCAACTGGCCAGCTCCGCGGCGTCACCCTTGGCGCACGTTGCTGCAGGCCCGCGCGGTAGAGAACCTAAGCTATGTGATTGGTGTTAATCGCGTTGGAGAGGATGCCAAAGGGCTTGCCTACAGTGGCGATTCCTTATTGGTCGACTTCAAAGGCGAACCGCTAATTGATCACCCCGCCCATACCCCGTTTATAGAAACGGGCACGCTGGATAAAACTGCCCTTGATGCTTTTCGTGAAAAATTTCCTGCCTGGCAAGATGCCGACCACTTTAAGCTGCTGCCAGGAGTGGGTTAATGATGCGCCTTGATCGCTTTTTGAGTGAAACCTCACCGTTAACCCGCAGCCTCGCCAAGCGGGCACTCAAAAATGGCGAAGTGACCCTAAACGGCGAGCCGATCAAACAGTCGGCAACCCAAATCGATACCAATAACGATGTGGTGGTGCTCAACGGCGAACGGTTGGCGCTGGTAGGGTTGCGCTACATTATGCTGCACAAGCCGGTAGACGTTGAGTGCAACGCCCGTCGCGGGCTCTATCAAAGAGCAATCGACCTGATTGATCTACCCAAAGCTGATCGATTACAGCCGGTCGGGCGGTTAGATGTGGATACCACGGGACTGCTGCTATTAACAGATGATGGCCAGTGGTCGCACCGTGTCACGTCACCGCGCCATCGCTGCGCCAAGGTGTATATCGCCGAGCTAGCGGAACCGATGGAAGGCGCGACAGCGGAGTGGGCGATTGGTCAAGTCGCCGATGGCGTGATGCTGGATGGAGAAGAGACACCCACCCAGCCCGCGATGCTGCGTCTTTTGTCACCGATGCAAGCAGAGCTCACCATTACCGAAGGGCGCTATCACCAAGTGAAGCGGATGTTTGCCGCCTTGGGTAATCATGTCAATTCGCTGCATCGCAGCTCTATCGGTGATTTAGCCTTGGATGCCAACCTGACGCCCGGCGAGTGGCGAGAATTAACCGCCGACGAAATCGCGCTTTTCTGAGCGCTTTTCCAATGTCTTTTAGCCGCCCTGCAAATGCTGGGCAGCTTTATAATATTTATACCGTTATCTTAGTTTGACCCTCAAAGGCAGCAAGTATCGTGGCTTTTTTTCGCTAGTGAGGCAGATGCGCAGCGGCAATCAGTGCTTGCGTATAAGCGTGCTGTGGTGCGGAAAGCACCTCTAGGCAGGGGCCTTGTTCGACCACTTCGCCATCTTTGAGCACCATAATACGATGCGCCATGGCGCGTATAACGGCTAGATCGTGGCTAATGAATAAATAGCTAAGCTGACGACGCGCCTGTAAATCACGCAGCAGGATGACTAGCTGCTTCTGTACGGTACGGTCTAACGCAGAGGTCGGCTCATCAAGCACCAGCAGCTCTGGCTCTAAGATAATCGCTCTTGCGACGGCAATGCGCTGGCGCTGACCACCGGAGAACTCGTGAGGGTAGCGAGCGGCGCAGCTCGCGGGCAAACCTACCTCGTGGAGCGTTTGATTAACCCGTTGGGTGACTTCTTCTGTCGTCAGGTGAGGATAGTGAAAGCGCAGTCCCTCGCTGACGATATCAAACACCGGCATACGCGGTGAGAGCGCTCCGTAAGGGTCTTGAAAAACCATCTGCAGCCTGTGGCGCTGTCGGCGCAAATCATCGCCCGTTAAGGCGCTTAGTTTGTCGCTGCCAAGCGTGATCTCGCCTTGGCTAGAGACCAACCGCATCACCGCTGACGCCAGCGTGGTTTTCCCTGAACCTGACTCACCCACAATGCCCAAGGTTTCTCCGGGCGCAATATGAAAATCGGTGGGCTGAACCGCCACAAAAGCCGGCGGCTGGCGCTTGAACAGGCCGGTTTTAGGGCGCTTGAAGCTCACACTCAACTGACGAGCCGTCAGTAGCGGAGCCGTTCTTTCCACGGCCTGCGGTCGACCTTCCGGTTCGGCGGCAAGCAGCGCTTTGGTGTAATCACTTTGCGGGTGTTGAAAGACCCGCTCAACCGGCCCGATTTCTTGAATGCGACCCTGGTACATCACGCAAATACGGTCCGCGTAACGGCGCACTAGGTTTAAATCGTGGCTGATAAACAGCATGCCCATGCCGTGACTATCACGCAGCTCACGCAGCAGGGCGAGAATATCTTGCTGTACGGTCACATCGAGTGCAGTGGTGGGCTCATCGGCAATCAGCAGCGCTGGATTATTGGCAATTGCCATGGCAATCATTACCCGCTGGCGCTGGCCGCCTGAAAGCTGGTGGGGCCAAGCATCCAAAAGTTCGTCCGGGCGTGGCAGTTTCACCTGTTCCAGCAGCTCTTTGCTGCGTTGTCGGGCAGCCTGGTCGCGCAACCCCTGGTGGAGGCGTAAGGCTTCACCGATCTGTTTACCCACTCGGTGGAGTGGGTTAAGCGAGGTCATCGGCTCTTGAAAGATAAAGCCAACCTGATTTCCGCGCACAGTGTTCCACTCGGCATTCGATAGACTGGCCAAGTTGGTATCTCCCAGCCAGCGCTCGCCCTGAACGATGGCATTGGTAGGCAGCAAATTAACCATGCCCAGTGCCGATACCGATTTACCCGAGCCAGATTCACCGACAATCGCCAGGGTTTCACCCGCATTGACGATCAGCGAGAGCGAGTGCACCACTTGGCTGCCATCAAAGGCGATAGTGAGGTCCTCAATTCGCAGCAGCGGATTAGGCATTCTGAGTCTCCTGGGCAGGGCTGACCTGACGCTGTTGCACGTGGCGCGGATCAAAGGCATCGCGCAAGCCTTCACCGATAAATACCAGCAGCGAGAGCATTACCGCTAGGGTCATAAACGCTGTGATGCCCAGCCAAGGGGCGTGTAGGTTGTTTTTGCCCTGGGCCGCCAGTTCGCCTAGCGAGGGTGCGCCGGGCGGGAGGCCGAAACCGAGAAAATCCAGCGCCGTCAATGTGCCAATGGCGCCGGTAAACAGAAACGGAATAAAGGTTAGGGTGGCGACCATGGCGTTAGGCAGCACGTGGCGCCACATGATTAAGCGTGACGGTAACCCCATCGCTTTGGCGGCGCGGACATACTCCAAATTACGCGCGCGCAGAAACTCGGCGCGCACGATATCCACCAAGCCCAACCATGAGAAGAGCAGCATGATACCCAGCAGCCACCAGAACCCTGGCTGAACAAAACTAGCCAAAATAATCAGTAGAAACAGTACCGGCAAGCCTGACCAAATCTCGGTAATGCGCTGACCGACCAGGTCGACCTTGCCGCCGAAATACCCCTGCACGCCGCCCGCCACAACACCCATAACTAACGAGCCAGCCGTGAGTACCAGGGCAAAGGCAACCGACAGGCGAAAACCATAGATCACCCGCGCCATTACATCACGGCCCTGATCATCGGTGCCCAGCCAGTGGCGGCTATCCGGCGGCGCTGGAGAAGGGCGCGTCATATTCATATCAAGGGTTTGGTATGAAAACGGGATGACCGGCCAGAGAGCCCAGCCGTGATCCTCAATTTGTTGCTGTATAAACGGGTCGAGGTAATCGGTACGCGTGGGTAAAAAACCGTCAAATTCGGTTTCTGGGTAGTCCACCAGCATTGGTACGTACCACTGGCCGTCGTACTGCATAATGATCGGTTTATCGTTGGCAATCAGCTCGGCAAAAAGACTCACTATAAACAGCGTGCCAAAAAGCCACAGCGACACACGGGCGCGTCGGTTAGCTTTAAAAGCCGCCAATCTGCGCCGGGTAATAGGCGATAAACGTGAAGCAAAAGACGCCATTATCACGACTCCCGGGTCGAAAAATCGATACGCGGATCCACCCACACGTAGGTTAAATCGGAAATCAGTTTGAGAATTAAGCCGATGACGGTGTACAGGAATAGGGTGCCAAAAATTACCGGATAATCTCGCTGCATAACCGCTTCAAAGCCGAGCAAGCCAAGCCCATCCAGGGAGAAAATCACTTCGATAAGCAGCGCGCCGGTAAAGAAAATTCCGATCATGGCGGCGGGCAGGCCGGCGATGATAATTAGCATGGCGTTGCGGAATACATGGCCATAGAGCACGCGCCGCTCATCGGCGCCCTTGGCGCGCGCGGTAATCACATACTGCTTGTGAATCTCGTCGAGAAAGCTGTTTTTAGTCAGCATGGTAAGGGTCGCAAAGCTTCCAATCGCGGCAGCAATTACCGGCAGCGTGATATGCCAGAAATAGTCTTTGAGCTTGCCCCAGGCCGAAAGCTGGTCGAAGTCAGGCGAGGTCAAACCGCGTAACGGAAACAGGTCCCAGTAGGTGCCCCCGGCAAATAGCACGATGAGCAAAATCGCAAACAAAAAGCCGGGAATAGCGTAGCCAATAATCACCAATCCTGACGACCAGACGTCAAAGCGGGAGCCGTGGCGCAGCGCTTTTTTGATTCCTAGCGGGATAGAGATCAAATAAACCAGCAGCGTGGTCCAGAGCCCCAGCGATATAGAAACCGGCAGCCGCTCGATCATCAGCTCGATGACCGGGCGGTCACGAAAAAAACTGGTGCCAAAATCGAGGGTGAGGTAATCCGCCATCATGCCGATAAAACGCTCGTGGGCGGGTTTGTCGAAACCAAACTGCTGCTCAAGCTGCTCGATAAAGCGTGGGTCAATGCCGCGGGCGCCTCGCGAGTCGTCGCTGACCTGAACATCGGCGCCGCCCATATCCAGACGCGTGCTAGCCATGGCGTCGGCGCCTTCAAAACGCGCCAGCATTTGATCAATGGGCCCCCCAGGGGCGGCCTGAACGATAATAAAATTGAGTAGCATGATCCCGATAAGGGTTGGGATCATCAGCAGCAGTCGGCGTAAGGTGTAGCGTGCCACAGAGCACTCCATGGTTTTTTATAAGAATAAACCGAGTTCAGCGGCGTCGGTGGCGGCGCTGCAATTCTGCTTCACGGTCGGTATCGACCCACCATGCATCCATATCCATGGCGTACTCTGGGAAGGGCTCTGGGTAGCCAAATTTATCCCACACCGCAATGCGCGTTTCGCCGGAATGGTAGTGAGGAATTACGTAAAATCCCCAACGTAGGACCCGGTCTAGCGCTTTTGCGGTGGTCTCAAGCTGTTCACGACCATCGGCACGGATTAACTCTTCCACCAGTGCATCTACTGCTGGGTGGGCAAGCGCCATCCGGTTACGGCTTTGCGGCGCCTCAGCGGCGGCGCTGGTCCAGAAGTCGCGCTGCTCATTACCCGGATTATTGGACTGAGGGAAATGGCTAATCACTATGTCATAGTCGTAATTGCGCTGCCGGTTTAAATATTGATTAATATCAACGATACGCAGAGAGGTCTGAACACCCAGGCGGGCCATATTGCGCAGCATGGGTTGAACCACACGCTCAAGTCCCGAATCGTAGAGTAATACTTCTAGGCTCAAGGGTTGGCCGGTCTGTTGATTAACCAGTGCTCCGTCATCAACCTGATAACCCGCTTCGCGGAGAAGATCTAGCGCTTTACGCAGCCGCTCGCGTAAATCAGTGGGCTCATTGATCGGCAGCGGTTCGGTGAAAAGGCGGTCAGAGCCGTGGGAGGCTAGCAGCTCTTCTCGATAGGGCTCGAGTAACGCTAACTCTTGTTGAGAGGGGAGGCCGATAGCTTCCATTTCTGAATTCTGAAAAAAGCTTTCGGTGCGCCGATAGGTATCATAAAAAATATTGGTATTGAGCCACGGGAAATCGAAGGTCAGGCTTAACGCTTTGCGTACCCGCGGGTCTTGAAACTTCTCTTTGCGCAGATTGAAGACAAACGCCTGCATCATGGAGGGGTTAACATCGGGTACCGTCAGCCGCTTTACCAAGCCCTCTTCATAAGCAGGAAAATTATAGCCAATCGCCCACGTAGCGGCGCGGGCATCTATCCGGAAATCTGTCAGGTCGGCTTTAAACGCTTCCCAGGCAATGTCGCGGTCACGGTAGTAGTCATAAATAATACGACCAATGTTGTAGCGGCCAACGTTAACGGGCAAATCTTTACCCCAGTAGTCTTCATCGCGTTGGTAAACAATTCGCCTGCCGGGGTCTACTTCGCTAATCCGGTAAGGCCCAGATCCTGGGTGTGCCACCAGAGTAGGGGACGTAAACTCGCGGGGCTCCCAATAATGGCGGGGGAGTATGGGAAGCTGGGCGACAATTAGCGGCAGCTCTCGGGATTCGCTATCGTTGAATGTGAAGCGTACCTGATGCTCGTTGAGCGCGATGGCTTCTTCTACCCCGGCATAGTAGCTGGCGTAAAATGGATTACCCTCTTCGCGCAATAGATTGAGTGAGAACACCACATCATAAGCCGTGACCGGCTCGCCATCCTGGAAGCGCGCTTCAGGGCGCAAGTCGAACTCAATCCACTGCCTGTCTGGGTCGAGGCGTACTCCCTCAGCAAGCAAGCCGTAAAGGCTGAATGGCTCGCCTGGGTTGCTGGCCATCAACGTATCGTAAATTTGCGATACGCCAGTGGCAGGTGTGCCGCGGATGATAAATGGGTTGGTCGAGTCAAAGCTGCCGCCCACGGCGGTATGGGTGATCGTGCCGCCTTTGGGCGCTTGTGGGTTCACATGGGGAAAGTAGCGGAAGTCCGTAGGTAGTTCGGGGCTATCGTACAGCGATAACCCGTGAACCGTTTCAAGAGGCACGACGTTATCGGCGTCAGTGTTCAAATCGCCGACAATATTGTTTGTGTCTTGAGCACTGCTTGTGCCTAGATCGCTTGTATCTAAATCACTTGCCTCACTGCCGCGGGTGGTGCTGTCCGGCGAATCAATATCCGCCGTTAGATCTGACGCTAGGATCGACACGCTTAACAGCAAGCCACTGATAAGTAGAAGCGCTTTCACAAAAAACAGACCACGCGGCATTGGAGACATCCCATGTTAACAAAGCCAACAGTTTAACCCGTTTTAACGCCCAGAAAGTGTCAGCAGTTGGCCTGGCTGTAGCGCGCTTGGCCGATCAATTGCGTTCCAGCGTATTAGGTCCTGCTGGTTGACATTATAACGGGCGGCAATAGCGGAAAGACTATCACCACTTTCAACACGGTGGATATCCGCAGCGTTGTTTTGCGCGATCGTTTGGCTGTTACCGCGCGAAAGCTGAGCAAGCACCTGAGTATCCACTTCTTCAGGAACTAGCAGCGTTTGTGCACTGCGTGGGTCAATGCTGCCGTTCAACAAGCCTGGGTTTAACTCGACTAACGCCGTTTTGCTGACATCCAGCAATTGCGAAGCTTCCGTTAGGCTAACCGGGTGGGCCAACTGAACTTTGGCGAAAGCAGGGTCTATATGTATTTCCGGCAGCTCCACATCGTAACGCTCGGGATTGTTAATGATCGTCGCGATAGCTTTCAGCTTAGGCACATAGTGCATGGTTTCATAAGGCAGAGAGAGATCCCAATAATCGCCGTTTAAACCTTGATTATGCGCTCGACGCACGGCGCCATTAACCGTTCCAGCGCCTGCATTATAAGCAGCTAATGAAAGCATAAGATCGCCTTCATACCACTGGTCTGCCTGCATCTCTAAATAATTAAGCGCCGCATCGGTGGAGGTCACAACATCTAACCTGCCATCGTAATTGCCGTTGCGCACTAGGCCCAATGCGTCACCAGTACGAGGCATAAACTGCCAAAGGCCAGCAGCGCCGCGGTGGCTCTGTGCGCCTGGGTCAAAGGAGCTTTCGATAAACGGAATTAAGGCGACTTCACCTGGTAAACCGCGCTCGCTAACTTGCTGGGTAATCCAGGCAAGCCAGGGGGTCGCGCGTTCGGTGATGGTGGCAATATTCTCGGGGCTTGAACGGTAGTGTTCAATCCACTTATCCACTCTAGCTTGCGCTTCTGGAGGCAGTGACTTCTCTTGCCATTGAAAGCTAGTGCGCAGCGTTGTCCAAGCGTCTTGGGGCTCTAGTACTAGCGCTTCCCAAAAATGGCTTTGAAACGCAGTGGGGAGCGGCTTGCTAGGCTGTGTCGAAGAGCTGATTGCCGTGTTGGGCGCCACGGCTTGCGTATCGTATGCCGGTGCAGAGGCTTGGGAGCTTGCCGCGGCGGCTAACATTAGGCCCATAATTACGCTACTACCAGCGCTCAGCATCAAGCGTTGGCGGATCGTTCGATAGGTCATAGTTGCATTCGTTTAGTTGCGATAGCGTTCTTAAAAACGGTTCTTCCACTCACGCAGAGTGGTGAACGTTGCGAGATCGTTGTCATTAACACCTTGGGTACCTGCTGCCTGGCGCACGCTATCAGTGCCCACGCGAAGGTAGGGATTAATTTTCAGCTCGCGTCCTATCGTGCTGGGTAAGGTGGGGCGATCCAATGCCCGCGCCTTTTCACACTCCTGGAAGGCGTGTTTTACATCTTCGTTTTCAGGATCCGCAGCACGAGCAAACGCTAGATTTGCCTGAGTGTACTCATGGGCTGCAAAGACCAGTGTATCTTCAGGGAGTTCCGCAAATTGTTTCAACGCAGTGAACATCTGCTCCGGCGAACCCTCGAATAATCGTCCGCAACCAGCGCAAAATAGCGTATCCCCACAAAATAGCAGGGCAGGGATGCCTGCGGTAAAGTAGCTAATATGATCCAGCGTATGACCAGGCGTCGCCATCACGTCGAATAAGCGGCCCATAATACGAATTTCATCGCCGTCGCCGACGGCTTCGTCAATACCCTCAATGTTGGGATTGGCCGGGCCGATAACGTGGGGGGCATAGCGTTTGATTAATTCTGCTAAACCGCCGGTATGGTCGTGATGATGGTGGGTGATCAAAATGCTGGTTAGGTTTAACGACTCACGCTCAAGAAACTCGATCACGGGGGCCGCTTCACCGGGATCCACCACGCATACGCTTTGACTGTTATCCTGTCTTAATAGCCAAATATAGTTGTCGCTAAGGGCGGGGATCGGTGTCACGCTCATCATCGGCGAGATCCTCAAAAAGCCGTCACTGTGGAGGGAAGCGCTGTTTATGTCAAATTCGACCACGGCCACGACGCTGGTAAAGCGCTGGGAAGATAGCCAGCCCTACTGGCAAACAGAGGCGGGGCGTTCGCTATGGGAAACTCAACGAGCCTGCCTAGGGCCTGTGGCTGAATCGAGGGTCGGTAGTCATAGTTTGGAAATGAGCATGGGGCCAGCGCTAATGACCATGTCGTCGATCCCGCATCCCATACGTTGGGCACCTTCCCGTGCATTAGCCCAACATGACAGCTCCTTAATATGCCCCCCTGATCAACTGGCGTTGCCAGACCGCTGCCTGGATATAGTGGTGATTCATCACTGGCTTGAGCATTTGAGCGATGCCCATTTCACGCTTCAAGAGGCTGCGCGCGTCACCACAGACAATGGCATGTTGGTGCTGTTTGGCTTTAACCCTATTGGTTTAGGGGGCGTGGTTCGCCAGTGGCGCAAGCGCCAGCGGGAGTTTCCCTGGAGTGGCACCTGGCGCTCGGCTAATCGTCTGCGCGACTGGTTGGCGTTTGTCGACTTTGAGGTGGAGCGCGTAGACTATTGCTGCTTTCGGGGGCGCATGAATGCTAAGTGCGGTGAGTATTGGGAGTCTTTGGGGCGCCGGCATAACCTGCCGCTGGGTGAAAGTTATATGATTCAGGCGCGAAGGCGGCAGCGCCATGCGCCCGTTCAGCGCTTGAAGTTTGGCTTAGAGACACCCGCTTCGCCCGCCTCATTAGGCGTTACCCGCTCCGGCTCATCCGCTCACTATCAATCCTATTCAGAGCATCCGGCGCAAGCTCATCCAGTTAAAACATATTTAAATAAGGATCAAGAGATTGACTAAAGAGGCTGCCGAGCAGTTACCCCGAGTAACGGTGTATACCGACGGGGCTTGTCGGGGTAATCCAGGGCCCGGTGGATGGGGCGTGGTGCTGGCGAGTGGCGAACATGAGAAAACCTTGAAAGGCTATGAAGCAGATACCACTAATAATCGCATGGAGTTGATGGCTGCGATTATGGCGCTACGTACACTTAATACATGCTGTGAAGTAGCGCTATGGACCGACTCCCAATATGTTCGCCAGGGCATCACCCAGTGGATTCACAACTGGATCAAGCGCGGCTGGAAGACCGCTGCCAAGCAGCCGGTCAAAAATGCCGAACTGTGGAAAACTCTGCACGCAGAGACCCAGCGCCATAAAGTCGAGTGGCACTGGGTAAAAGGGCATAGCGGCCACCCGGGCAACGAGCGTGCCGACACGCTGGCCAATGAAGCCATTGATGACCACCAAAAAAGGAAAGCATGATGCGTCAGGTGATTCTAGATACTGAAACCACGGGTATCGACCCCAAAGATGGTCATCGCCTAGTCGAAATTGGTGCTATTGAGATGGTCAATCGCCGCTTCACTGGCCGCACGTATCACCAATACATTAACCCCGAGCGGCATATCGACGCTGAAGTAGTGGCTATCCACGGGATTGATGATGCCAAAGTCGTCAATGAGCCGGTGTTCGCAAAAATAGCCGACGAATTTTGGGCATTTATTGAAGGCGCCGAGTTAGTGATTCATAACGCCCCCTTCGATGTGGGCTTTATTGACCACGAATTGGGCATGCTCAATCAGCGCCGTAGTGGGGCACCGCTGGGTCCCGTGCGCGATCACTGCTCTGTATTAGATACGCTGACCATGGCGCGCAAAATGCATCCTGGGCAGCGCAATAGTCTTGATGCGCTATGCAAACGCTACGACATCGACAACGGCCACCGGGTGCTGCACGGCGCACTGCTAGACTCTGAAATCCTCGCCGAGGTGTATTTGGCGATGACGGGGGGGCAAACCGCGTTGACCTTGGATGCTGCGTCTGCCGCAGAGCAGGAGCAGGCGGATACGTCTAATGAAGGACTGTCGATTCAGCGCCTTGCTTTAACGCCTGGCCAGCTGCGCGTGGTGCGCCCCAGCGGTGAGGAGCAGGCGGCCCATAACGCCAAATGCGAGGCGCATAAGCTTCACTGGTTTGAGGGTGTGGCCAGCGATGCTTAGGCGAGAAATTCCCCATCATGAACAGGCCGGGCGGGTTATTCGCCTATCGCGCAGCTTATTGGCCCCAGCGCCCTTACAAGGCAGTGAGGAATTAACCCCGCTACAACCCTATCAACCCTGGACAGGGCAGATGCAGCCACTGTGCTACTGGGGCGATGAACCAGTCGCGCTACTTGTCGAGGCGCAGGCTGAAAGCGGGTGGATTGACGGTCGTCAGTGGATGAGCGAGCTCTCCACGGCTTGGTTTAGTCTGCTTTCAACCGCCTTGCAGGTCGGGGCTTGGTTAGAGAATCACCGCTTCTGCGGCCGTTGTGGCGCGCCTGCTTCTAAGCTTACCGCTGAATTTGCGATGCATTGCCACGCCTGTGGGCACCGCAACTACCCGCGTATTTCACCGTGCATCATTACATTGGTGACTAGCGGTGAGGCGATGCTACTTGCTCGCAGCCCGCGCTTTCCAGCGGGGCGCTACTCAACTTTGGCAGGCTTTATCGAACCGGGGGAGTCAGCTGAAGAGGCGGTGCATCGTGAAGTGTTTGAAGAAGTGGGCGTCCATATAGATCAGCTGCGTTACTACCAAAGCCAGGCGTGGCCATTTCCTCACTCGCTGATGTTTGGCTATTTTGCTGAAGCCACTACGCGGCGTATTCGTATTGATGGGGTTGAGATTAGCGATGCGGCATGGTTTTCGCCACGCCAGTTACCCTCTTTGCCCCCGCCGTACTCGATTTCCCGCGAGCTGATTGAAACGCATTTGGCACGCTGGCGCGAGTAAGCAGCGCCGCGTGCCAATATGACGATTATTCGCTAGGGAATAGACTGGTCAGCTTAGTGGCTAGCATGACATTGCCGGTCGCTTTTAACTTTCCAGTCATGAAGGCGGTCATGCCATTGATATCGCCATTCATAATGCCTTTCAGTGTGTCAGTGGTTAGGCTTAAGCTGACAGAAGGATCATCGTGCTCACCCTCTTGAACATCTAGGGTGCCATCCTGAATGTTGAGGTAATAGCTGCCTGCGTCTGAAAAATGAAACTGAAAAACTTCATTCATGCCCTCGGCTGCTTCAGGATTAAAACGCGCTTTTAACTTGTCAAGGGTATTGGTTGACATAACATCTCTCTCAATTAAGTAATTTAGGCTAAGGCTAGTGATAGCAGCCAAAAGTAACAACCGTGTAGGCAAGCGAGGTTATTTCATACAAGCGTTTCAATCAAGCGCTGTGGAAGCACGCCGCAAATGTGAGGCCAAAACACCAATATGATGGATTCAACCCTTATATGGAGAACGTCAATGAATGAGTGGGTAGCAGAAATAGCCACATTTGTGGTGCAAACCACGATCGTGATGGCATTAATAGGCATTGGCTTACTCCTTGTAGCGCGTACAAAAAACGACAAAGAGAGCGATTTAAAGCTCTCAATTGAGCCGCTTAATGACCAGCGCCGCCGCCGGGGACGACGTTTGCGTTTAGCCGCGACACTGCCTGGTGCACGCAAAAAGCTGCTCAAAGCGTTTCGCCATGAGGATAAAAAGCGCCATAAGTCTCACAAGCCTGTGGATGACACTGCCCAACAACCCCGCGTTTGGGTATTGGATTTTCACGGTGATCTAAAAGCATCGCAAACGGAACACTTTGGTCAGGAAGTCTCGGCGATTATCGATGTTGCCAGTAAAAATGATGAGGTAGTGGTGCGCCTGGAATCTGCGGGTGGCCTGGTGCACGCTTATGGACTGGCGGCCGCGCAGTTAGACCGCTTGCGAGAAGCGGGACTAACCACCACCGTGTGTATCGATAAAGTGGCGGCGAGCGGGGGGTATTTAATGGCCTGTACCGCACAGCATATTAAAGCCGCCCCCTTTGCGGTGATTGGTTCTATCGGCGTGGTAGCGCAAGTTCCCAATATTCATCGGCTGCTCAAGCGCCATGATATTGACGTTGAGCTGCTAACCGCTGGGAAGTATAAGCGTACCTTGACCGTGCTAGGCGAAAACACCGAAGAGGGAAAGGCCAAGTTCTTGGAAGATTTAGAGAATACTCATCGCTTGTTTAAAAGCTATGTGGCAGAGCGTCGCCCCAGTATGGATATTGACACTCTCGCCACCGGCGAGATTTGGTACGGCAGCGAGGCACTGCCGCAACTGCTCGTCGACAGCGTAGGCACCAGTGAGGCTTATCTGGTTGAACGTATGGCCGAAGCGCGGGTATTTACAGTCAAACTTGAGCCGCCCAGAACTATGAGCCGTAAATTAGGTATAGCGATTTCAGCGGGCGTAGAAAAGGCCACGCTCAAAGCAATTGGCCTGATCGACGCCGCCGATTGGCAGCGGCGCTAAGCGATATGGTGATGAAGGCTCATGCTGCGTAATGCTGTGCCAAGGTATTAATCACTGCCTTGACACTTTCACTGCTCAGCGAATAATAGATTGTTTGAGACTCTCGCCGCGTATCGACGAGATTATCCCGCCTCAAAATGGCCAAATGTTGAGAAAGGGCCGACTGACTTAATGCAAGCTGTTGGTTGATTTGCGTTACTGACAGCTCTTTCTCGGCAAGAAGGCAGAGAATTTGTAAGCGCTTTTCGTTTGCTAGCGCTTTGAGAAGGTTGGTTCCTGCCTCAATAGCACGACAATTATGTTCAAGCAGGCGTGCAGCGGCGCTTGTAGAAGCAGACATAATGATCTCCTTGCCTACACTGTTTGCATCAGCGTTTTATAAGCATTGTTTATGAGTATTGTTATACGTTGTCGAGGCATCATCGCGGCGCGAGGATCAAGTTGATTAATGATCAGTAATTTAGCGAGTTTTGTCCAAGCTGCTGTTTAACGATTAATCAATGGTAGGTATTTGTTGGTCTACTTGTCGACAATATATAGGTCTTGGCTACCGCTTTGGTCGATATTTAGCCCATAGTAGCAGAGTGCTTCGGCGATTTACTTTGTACAGTGTCAACAATCTCTCTGAATCGTTACTGCCATTTCGTTATTACAAAATAAGATAGAGGACACTATGAGTCGCTACCAGCAGACCTTCCAACATTCGATTGAACACCCGGAAACATTCTGGGCAGAGCAGGCCAAACGTATTCCCTGGTATACGCCGCCAAGCACTATCCTGAGTTTCGATGAGCAGCAGCATGCGCGTTGGTTTAGCGATGGGGAGATGAACCTTAGCTACGCGGCGCTGGATTATCACGTAGAGAACGGCCGTGGTGACCAAGCGGCTATTTTCTGGGACTCACCCGCTGCCCAGGCCAAGCTGACCATTAGCTACCGTGAAATGCGCGACAAAGTAGCTTACTTTGCGGGGGCGTTGACGCAGCTAGGCGTCGCCAAGGGTGATCGGGTGGTGATTTATATGCCCATGATTCCCGAAGCCTTGGTAGCCATGTATGCCTGTGCTCGGCTAGGCGCTATTCACTCGGTGGTGTTTGGTGGCTTCGCGCCCCATGAGCTCGCCGCGCGCATTGAAGACGCCGAGCCCAAAGTGGTGGTGGCCGCTTCCTGCGGTATCGAGTTGGGCAAGGTGCTGCCTTATAAACCGATGATTGACCAAGCCATTGCGCTAAGCGCGCACAAGCCGACTGCCTGTGTGGTCTATCAGCGCGAAGCGCACCGGGCGGAATTGGCAGCCGGCGATCACGATTGGGAAGCGCTGGTAGCCAAGGCACCGTTTGCCGAGTGCGTACCCGTTAAGGGCACCGACCCGCTGTATATTCTGTATACCTCCGGCACCACCGGTAAGCCTAAGGGTGTGATGCGTGATACTGGCGGCTATGCAGTGGCGCTGGCCTATTCGATGCAGGCTATTTACGCCATGGAGCCGGGGGAGGTGTTTTTTACCGCCTCGGATGTGGGCTGGGTCGTCGGGCACTCATATATTGTTTACGCCCCTTTGCTGGTGGGGTGCACTAGCGTTGTTTACGAAGGTAAACCGGTGAAAACACCGGATGCGGGCAGCTTTTGGCGCTTGATTGAAGAGTACCAAGTGAAGAGTTTTTTCACCGCGCCCACCGCCTTTCGGGCAATTAAAAAAGAGGATCCTGATGCCAAGCTGCTGCAGAATTACGATATTAGCAGTCTAAAGCATCTTTACGTGGCTGGGGAGCGACTCGATCCACCTACGTTTCACTGGCTGGATGACCTGCTCGACGTACCGGTTATTGACCACTGGTGGCAAACCGAAACCGGCTGGCCTATCGCGGCCAACTTGCCGGGCATTGAATCAACACCGACAAAAGCGGGTTCCGCGACGTATCCTGTGCCCGGCTTCAACGTACAGGCACTCAACCGCGATGGTGAGCAGGCCAAGCCTATGGAGCAGGGCAGCGTGGTGATTAAACAGCCTATGCCGCCGGGCTGTTTGACCGGCGTTTGGCGTGACCCGCAACGTTTTCATAGCGCTTACATGGCCGCGTTCCCCGGTTACTACTTAACGGGCGATGGCGGTTATTTCGATGAGCAGGGCTACCTATTCATTATGGGCCGCACCGATGATGTGATTAACGTAGCGGGGCATAGGCTTTCGACCGGTGAAATGGAAGAAGTGGTAGGCGCGCACCCAGCGGTGGCAGAGTGCGCGGTAATCGGCATTCATGATGACCTTAAAGGCCAACTGCCGATCGGCTTGGTGATTCCCAAGGATGGCTTTGATGGCGATGAAGCGACGCTGGAGGCCGAATTAATTGCGCGAGTGCGCAATCATATTGGGCCGATTGCCTGCTTTAAGCAGGTATTAGTGGTCGACCGCTTGCCTAAAACTCGCTCGGGTAAGATATTACGCAAGCTGCTGCGCAGCATTGCCGACGGTAAAGAGTACGGCATTCCCTCCACTATTGATGACCCCACCAGCCTGGCAAATGTTCACGCTGCCATGCGCGAGCGTTCGGTAGGTGCTGCTAACAAAGCCAAGCCGCTTGATTGAACGCTCATAAGCCGCCAGTTGTCTTGGCGGCTTTCATTGCCTAGCTTTTAATATCGTGCAGAAGCCGTATAATGCTGCTCCCAAAATGGCTCGCCGTTAGCCATCCAACGAGGGTTCCCTAACCCCTCTTATCTATTAAAAAAAGGTCTACCTGTATGTTTGCATTGAGTGAGGCGCAGCACCGCCGTTGCCTATTGGTAATGGTGGCTTTTCATATTGGCATTATTGCCGCCAGCAATTATCTCGTTCAGCTCCCATTTACACTGTTTGGTTTTCATACCACCTGGGGAGCGTTTAGCTTTCCGTTTATCTTCCTGGCCACCGACCTAACCGTACGCCTGTTTGGCAAAGGGCCTGCAAGGTCGATTATTTTGCGCGTAATGCTGCCAGCGTTGGTGGTGTCATATGTGGTCTCTGTGGTGTTTCCCCGCGGCAGCTATGCAGGGGTTGAAGCACTCGGTGAGTGGAATCTGTTTGTCGCGCGTATCGCGCTCGCCAGTTTTTTAGCCTACGTGATTGGCCAGTTGTTGGATGTTCAGGTGTTTGACCGCTTGCGCCAGTGGGCTTGGTGGGTCGCTCCGGTATGTTCAACGGTGCTGGGTAACTTGGCCGACACCTTTGCGTTTTTCTCTGCGGCGTTCTACAACAGCCCAGACCCGTTTATGGCCGCCAATTGGGTAGAAATTGCTGCCGTCGACTATACGATTAAACTCGCCATTAGCCTGCTGTTTTTCTTGCCGCTGTACGGCTTGTTACTCGCTTGGCTAACGCGCCGCTTAGTGGTCTGGACAGGCCTAGTGGACGCAGCACCACGGACTGCCTAAACGCGTTATAGTAGGCTATTCCACTCGCTCATCGAAAAGGTTTAGGAGCTAGCATGACCGACGCTGCCACTGTTGATCTCCATTTTATCGATATGCCTGCCGACGATAGTGACGCGGATGCGACCCCGCTGGTGGTGATCCATGGCCTGCTGGGGAGTGCCGATAACTGGCGCTCGCATCTAAAAGTTTGGCAGCGTAGCCGCCGTGTGATCGCGCTGGATCTGCGTAACCATGGTCGCTCGCCTCACGCTGAAGGCATGGCTTACGCCACCATGGTAGCTGACGTCGTCGCACTGCTCGATAAGCTTTCGATTGAGCGCGCTCACGTGCTTGGCCACTCGATGGGTGGCAAAGTGGCAATCAGTATGGCGCGCTTAGCCCCTGGGCGAGTGGCATCGTTGATTGTTGCCGATATCGCGCCGGTTGCTTATGCGCATGGCCACGATGATGTGTTTGCTGCGCTCGATAACGTGCGCGAAGGGCAGCCAAAAAATCGCCGCGAAGCCGATGAACTGTTGGGTGAGCATGTTGATTCTCGCCCCACACGCCTGTTCTTAGCCACCAATCTGGTGCGCAGTGACGATAATGTGATGGCGCTCCGGGTAGGGTTGGGTGAGATCAAGCGTGGCTATAGCGACATTATCGGCGTGCCGGACGGTGAGCACGCCTACGATGGCCCGTCGCTGGTGCTGCGCGGCGGTGATTCTCACTATGTCGCTGACGACATGCTGTCCACATTGCGGGAAGTGCTGCCGCGTGCCCGTGTGGTAACGCTGAAAAACGCTGGGCATTGGCTGCACGCCGATCAGCCAGAGGCCTTTCAGCAGGCGGTTATCACCTTCGTTGATGCTCAATAGCCCTGTTTTAGCAGAGCGTTTTATCTGAGCGGTGTGACGGTTAAGCCATGCGCCGCTGGGTGGCGCAAAAAACGGTTTAGGATTCGGTAACTATCCATATCAAAGGTAGCCGGCGTATCCGCAAGAGTTTGCGCTTCCTCCACGCTTGTCGCGCTACCCAGATAACACCATTGACGAACAACATGCCAAGCCGGGGTGGTATTGCCGGTCGGTTGCTCTTCAATAGCGATGCTACCGGGCCAGGGCCATACATTGACCTGTAGTTGAGTTAGCACCGCCTGTGCACGTAGGGCATGCGCGGCTATAGATTCTTGGCCATTACATGCCCCTAGGCACTTTCCCACCTGATTAGCAAAGCAGCGCCCCTTGCCTTTCTCAAGCCCTAGCACTTGAGGGCAGAGCTGATGCTCTTCAGCAATAGCACGCAGGGCATTCTTCGCCTCACGGGCATTGCGGAACAGGCCATACAGGGTGCCGTTTAGTGGCCTGCTTAACGCGCTACCGCTGAGTAACTCAGGATGCGAGGCTGCTTCTGGCCAGTGCCAGGTAGTCAGCTTTCCCTGCTTACGTAACTGTCGGTTCATGATGGGCATTAACGTTTTAACCAACTGGGCTTCGCGCAGCTGTGCACCTAAGTCACCTGCGGTTTCTTCCCACTCGATATGTTGAACCTGCTGAGCGAGACGCATCTCTTTATCGTCTTGATGGTCGCGCTGAAAATGCCTCAGCACCCGGCTTCGCACATTAATGCTTTTGCCCACATAGAGGGGCAGTCTGTTGTGGCCGTAAAGCAAATAAACCCCCGGAGAGGCGGGCAAGCCTTCAAGCTGAGCGCTATCCAGATGTGTCGGCAGAGTGCGGTGGCGGCGCTCATCGCCTAACAGGCGTTGCCACGTTTCATCGCTGTGTTCAACTCGCCATGCTTGCCAAAGCGACCACAGCGCATCGACATCGTCGCCAGCACGGTGGTGGCGAATAGGTGTGATGCCGTAGCGGTTAAGCAGAGCTTTTAGATTGTGCTGGCGCGCTTGAGGTGCCATACGCCGGGATAGCCGCAGGGTACATATCAACGGCGCACGAAAGTCCTGACCGGCGCGCCTAAATTCGTTGCGTAAAAAACTGTAGTCAAAGCGCGCATTGTGAGCGACTAACTGACCATCGCCGAGCCATTCGCGAAGTGATTCAGCTATCTGCACAAAGCGGGGGGCATCGCTGAGCATATCGTCGCGAATCCTGGTAAGCTGGCTGATTTGAACGGGCACTTTGCATTCGGGGTAAATCAAGCTCGACCAGCGGTCGACCACTTCACCGTTAACCACTTTGAGGGCAGCGATTTCCGTAATGCGGTCGCGAGTGGCTCGGGTGCCGGTGGTCTCAACGTCGACAAAAATTAAAGCTGTTTCGCTCATGCGCCGCCATAACGATAGGGTGAGTGGAGTAAACGTTATATCGAATGAGGATCTACCGCCAATCGCGATACCGGCAGAGTGGCTTCAATAAGGCCTACGTTAAGTAAAAAGGTCTCAAAAGCCTTATAACGGCGACTATCTAGCGCTGCGGGGCTAAGCGCCATACGGCGTAAAATATCATTCCATGCGGCGCTGTTAGCGTCATTTTCGAGCATCGGATAGGCACTAATCAGCAGCTCCCAAGCGGCAGTAGGGTTATCAATAATCCAGTGGCTCGCCTCTTCAAGGGCAAGCGTAAAGCGAGACCAGGTCTCGGCTCGGCGGGCAAGCGTATCGCTATTGGCCAATACCACGAGGCCATCATGGCGTGGAATATCCAGCTCATCGAAGCGAATAATGTGGGTGCTAATGCCTTCGGTAGCCAATTGTTGGGGGAGGTAGTGGTAAAAGCCATCCGCCACGGCGTCAATTTGGCCCTCCCGTAGTGCCCTTATCGGATCGAAGTGCAGGTTGACCGGTGGGGTGAAATCATCAGTTTGCTGCACCGAGCGGGGCAATAAACGCGGAATGCTCAGTTCGCGCCCCTCGCCAGTGGTATAACCGTAGTGTAATCCTGCCAGGGTATGCTCGGTTTCCGCTTGCTCTTCTCCCATCACAATCACTGCAGTTAACGACGTTTCGATTAGCGTCGCAATACGGGTGATCGGCGCGCCGTTATGGGCCTGCAAATGTAGCAGCGGCTGGCGGGTTAATGCTAAATCGACTTCGCCTGCGGATAGGAGTTTGATAGCGATAGAGGGGTCGGCGGGGGACTGAATATCCACCTCCAGCCCCTGTCGGGCATATAGGCCGCGCTCTTGAGCAATCAGCAAGGCCGCATGCTGAGGGCTTAAGTACCAATCCAGCATCAGCGTGATGCTTTTAAGTGGAGGCGGCTCGAGCGGCGGTGCCGGGGTAAGTGCCATGGTGGGCACTTCTTCCTCGACCTCTTCACTATCAACGGGGAGCCACAACGCATGGGGTACTTCTACCTTAGTGTCC
Source organism: Halomonas sp. H2 (assembly GCF_050215315.1). Taxonomy (GTDB): domain Bacteria; phylum Pseudomonadota; class Gammaproteobacteria; order Pseudomonadales; family Halomonadaceae; genus Vreelandella. The sequence continues at coordinate 2,009,999 of NZ_CP189760.1, read as the reverse complement.
AGCGTTAGTGGCGCCGTTTCCTGAGAGATTTCGGTATCTTCAGTACTTTCACTGTTTTCAGCACTTTCAGCACTTTCAGCACCTTCTTCAGTTGCATAACTAGCTGAATTAAAAAATAATAAGGTGAAAATGAGCGTCACCAGGGTAGGGTGCCAATAACGTGTTAGGCAGCGCAACATAGTCAGTAACTCCAAATGTTGTAACGGCGAAGTGTAGCCGCCAGAGAAAGCTTCTGACCAGCCCTTAACCACAAGTGTGCGCAGAGAAGACACGGTAAATTCAACGTTTACATGTAATAATAGCGCTGTATTGATGTAAAGACGGAGAGTCATGGACGCAATTTATATGTTCTTTTTGGTAGGCGGTTCCTTGATGGCGCTCAGCATTCTGGCCAGCCGTTTATCGTCAATGATGGGTGTCCCGCTACTGTTGATCTTCCTCGGGCTGGGCATGCTGGCCGGTGAGGAGGGCGTACTGGGCGTTGTGTTTGATGACTACTCCATGGCGTTTGCGATAGGTCACCTCGCGCTTGCCATGATTTTGCTAGACGGTGGCTTACGTACTCGCCTCAAAACTTTCCGGGTCGGTTTCAAGCCCGCGCTTTCGCTAGCAACTTTCGGTGTGTTTATCACCAGCGCCATCGTTGGCTTAATTGCCATGTGGATTTTTGGCCTATCCATTGTGGAGGGCCTTCTGGTCGGTGCCATTGTGGGCTCCACCGATGCCGCTGCGGTTTTTTCCATGCTCAGTGGCCGAGGCGTCAATCTTAACGAACGGGTAGGCGCCACCCTGGAAATTGAGTCCGGCACAAACGACCCGATGGCGATTTTCCTGACCTTAATGCTGGTCGAGCTATTAGTGGGTGATATCGGTGGGCCGACTGAAACGCTGCTGTTTTTCATCTCCCAGTTTGGTATCGGGTTAATCGTGGGGGTCGGGGGCGGCTGGCTAAGCGCCAAGTTGTTGCGCTGGCTAGATTTAGCGCCAGGCCTGTACGCCATGTTGGCATTGGCGCTGGGATTCAGCGTGTTTGGTTTAACTAGCGTGCTGGGCGGCAGTGGTTTCCTAGCGATTTACCTTGCTGGTTTGATGATTGGCAATCAGCCAGGGCGCCACCTTAACTTCATTCTTCCTGTGCATGATGGCTTGGCATGGCTAAGCCAAATCGGCCTGTTCCTGGTGCTTGGTCTATTAGTGACGCCTAGTGAACTTTGGGAGGTGGCACTGCCTGCTGGGTTAGTGGCGCTAGCGCTAATATTCATCGCCCGCCCACTGGCCGTACTGATCACCATCAAGCCGTTCTTTAAATTCCGTTGGCGGGAAACCTTCTTCATTGCCTGGGTGGGCTTGAGAGGCGCAGTGCCGATTGTGCTAGCTATCTTTCCGGTGATTGGCGGGGTCGAAAATGCCTCGCTCTACTTTAACGTTGCCTTTGCCGTGGTGTTGATGTCGCTGCTGATTCAGGGCGGCTCGCTAACGCTGATGGCCAAATGGTTAAGGGTAGAAGTGCCGGTCGGCACCGTACCTAACCGACGCGGGCCGTTGGGCATCCTGCCAGAAAATGATTTTGAGCTGTTTGTGTACGGGGTGGAAAACCAGGATTTGGAGGATGTGCCCATTCGCCTACTGCGCTTCCCTTCAGGCGCGCTGATTTCAGCACTTTTCCGTGACCATAATATGCTTCACCCCAAGGGCAGTACGCGCTTAAAACTAGGCGATGTGATTTGTGTTATTGGTCGTTCTGAAGATTTGTATGCCCTCAACCGGCTGTTTAATGGCGACGCCAAGCTCAAGCAGGAGCGTGCCTTCTTCGGCACCTTCACGTTGGATGGCAGTGCACAAATGCAGGACATCGCCCAAGCGTATGGTTTAACGCTCAGTCCCGGTGAACAAAATATGACCCTGGCTGAGTTTATTGCCCTGCGGGTGGGTGGCCACCCGGTTATTGGCGATGACGTAGACTGGCACGGCATTCACTGGGTGGTCAGCGATATGGAAGGCGGAAAAATTACCCGAATCGGCCTACGGTTGTACTAAAAGGCGTTGACTTCCAAGGGAAAGCTGGTAGTATATGCCCTCGTAAGCCGGAGGGATGGCAGAGCGGTTGAATGCACCGGTCTTGAAAACCGACGTAGGTGAATAACCTACCCAGGGTTCGAATCCCTGTCCCTCCGCCAATATTAAAAAAGCCGCTGATTTCAGCGGCTTTTTTGTTGTCTGAAGGTTTTTGACCCACACCTTGCAATTGGCTTTCTTCGAAACGACTGGGACGCCTATGGGTAGTTTTTCTATCCATGCAAGCGGCTATAGGCCTGCCACTGAGCATCCTTTCCCAAAGCTTACTCCGCATGACAGTCCTAAACTGCTACTCCAAAGATGACCCAGACTGCATACATCGTTATTGTGGTCTTAAGAATTATGAGTATTTACCATAGACAGATTTCGGCCCTAAGCGGACATTCCGGAAAATGCAGCAGGCGCGAGAATTTTGGATATACAGCCTAATTAAAATAAATAACTCAAGGGGTCATAGGCTTGGGATAACTTGACGGGCTGCATTTTTCGGAAAGCTCAATCATAAGATGGGAAGTCTAATCCACAGTAGTGACGATGAGTGCTATTGTAAAAGTTCATTGAGTCTTTCCCTGTTAGGTTAAGTCGCCTTTTCAGCTTAGCCAAACGGGCTGAGCTGGGGGAGAAGGCTCAATGAGTATCAAAAAGCAGCAGTCGGACGGCTTTTCCATTGCGCCTTCAGCTCCACTTCAAAGCCGCCGCTGTGCTGAGTGTTAGGCCCCTTATCCAACATCACCACAAGCGGAGTTCCAATGACCTCTTTTGCGCTCATCATCAAGCACAAAACTCAGCCCGGGAAACGGGATGAGGTTCGGAAAGTATGGGAAAATCACATGGCACCAGCCATTTCGGCAAATCCGGGGCATACCGCGTACTTCTATTGCTTTGACAACGCTGACCCAGATTCAATCTACGCCTTCCAACAGTACGCTAGCGTTGAAGCGTCACAAGAGTTCTTAAAGACGGACGGCTACGCTGCTTACCTGAAAGACGTCGAGCCACTTCTGCTTGGTCCGCCGCAAGTTATGGCGCTGACTCCAGTGTGGTCCAAAGGGGCCTAACATTTCGTTCAAGCTGCAATTCAAGGAGGTTAGAAATACCATGCGTTTTTTGTCTATTGCTCTTATTGTCTTCCTGTCCGCTTGCGGGCAATCATCGACCGATGGTCCCGCCTCCGCGGAGCAGTCCAGCGATGCAAGCTTGTCCTTCAAGTACCAGTGTGAAAACGGGAAAACAATCAAGGTTTCATATCCCACGGACAGTACAGCCGTCGTGGAATACGACAACCGCCGCCTTCAAATGGAAATCGCGGTCTCGGGGAGTGGAGCGCGGTATGTTAGCGAGCGTCTGGAATGGTGGACAAAAGGCAGCGGAGAAGGCGCATCGGGTACGCTGTTTCGTCACTTGGAAGATGGCACCTCGGGCGGCGCAATTGAACAATGTGCGCAGGGCGCAGATACGGCTTAACAAATCGTTGGAGAGGGGCTTTTGCTACGCAGGCTGCGCTTGCTTCGCAAAACTCAGATTCCGCACTGAAACTAGTTTTCCTAAACTGGCGCTTGAGTGCTGTATCATGGACCGCACTAGGAATTGGTGGTGCGATTGTTGACCACGTTGGCTCTGAAAACTGGTCGCTGAACTATACATTTCTCTTAATGGCAGCGATGGTCACCCTCAGCGTAATATCAAAATGTATGTCTTTTTCATTTGTGCTCTATCGAAAGCAGGTTCCTAAGCTTCAAGCTCTCCCTCTATGCAGCTCAAATGGTGCTGCCATACAAGTATCTACTGGCCGAAACCAGCCTTCCAAGGCATTCATGTATCATTTCCAGAAGGTCACTACCTGAATGTCCTCAGTGGGCGCATTTACCTTTTGCCTTCTCTATACGCTTGCGCCAATAACGCGATGAGGCTTATTAGTGGCTCCTATCGGTTAAGCCGACGAAACCATGAACGCAGTCAATGGCAGGGTAGGGCAACACAGGCTCGACAAAATTCAGGCGTTATGACCAAAGGTTTTGCGCCAGTCGCGTGGGTTGACTTGATGATGCTGCCTAAAGTGTTGCCGGAAAGAGGTCGCTGTGTGAAAACCAACTCTCTCTGAAATCGCTTCCACCGACAAGGAAGTGGTTTCCAGTAGTTCGCGTCCACGTCGTAACCGCTCGTTCACTAACCACTCCACGACCGTCATGCCGGTCGCTTTTTGAAAGTGACGCGTGAAGGTACGTCTGCTCATGGCGGTACGCGCCGCTAGCTCATCTATGCTATGCGAAGCGGCTAGGTTTTCTCTCAAATAGTCCAATAAGCGATTGATATGGGCGTCCTGGGTGGAGACGGCAACGGGTTGCTCAATAAACTGCGCCTGCCCTCCTTCACGATGCGGCGGCACCACCATGATGCGGGCAATCTTATTGGCAATCTGGGCGCCGTAATACTCGCGCACTAGGAACAAGCAGCAATCCAGGCCAGCAGCAGTGCCCGCAGAGGTCACCAGACGATCCTCCTCCACATAGAGCGCATTGGTGTCCAGTTTGACCTTGGGGAAGCGGCGACTGAAATCCTGCTCGGCCAGCCAGTGCGTTGACGCCCGCTTACCGTCGAGCAACCCCGCGTAAGCCAGGGCATAGGTGCCATAACAGAGCCCGACCACATGAGCACCCCGCTCATGACAGCGGGTGAGCGCCTCAACTAACTCGGGCGGCGGGGCTTCGTTCAGGTCATGCCAGCCGGGCACCACCGCGATATCCACGTTGTCCAAAAGCTCTAAACCACCATCCGGCCGGATTGTCATGGCGTGCTCGGCCTCCAATGTTTCTCCTCCCGGCGCCACAAGGGATAGATCGAACAGTGGGCGATCGATCATCGCCATACCGAACAGCGTGTAGGGCACTGAAAAGTGGAAAGGGCTAATACGTGGGTGGAGGATCAGTCCGACGCGAGGCAGAGACAAGGCTTGGCTCCTAAAGTCGTATTCACTTAATACTACTATGCTGGCCCAAAAGTTTCGATCATTGTCTTTCAGGCCAATGTTTATGTTGTTTGAACGCCTCTACACTACTCGTCATCAACCCACCCACATTTTAATAGGAAGTATACAAATGTTAGTTAAAGCCTTAGCCAGTTCTCTCGTCCTCGCCACAGGACTCATTGCCGGTAACGCCTTTGCGGATTCAAACGCTCAGGCGTCAACGCATCAAGTACAGCAGATTCGCAATGCAACGGTGAAAGTCACCTATGGGGACACCACCTTTTTGGTTGATCCGATGCTGGCCGAGCAGGGTGCTTATCCTGGCTTCGAGGATACTTATCGTAGCGAGTTGCGTAATCCATTAGTGGGGCTACCCATGCCCTTTGAGGAGATGATCGATGACGTCGACGCTGTCATCGTTACTCACACACACCTCGACCACTGGGACGATGCCGCCCAGGAGCTGCTGTCGAAGGACATTCCCCTGTTTGCACAGAACGCTGCCGATGCCGAGCTGATTCGCTCACAGGGTTTTAGTGATGTGCGTATTTTAGACGGTGAGGCGGAGTTTGGAGGAGTGAAAATGCATAAAACGGGCGGTCAGCACGGCTCGGATACTCTCTATGCTGTCCCCGAACTGGCAGAAGCCCTCGGTGACGTTATGGGCGTCGTCTTCGAAGCCCCTGACCAAAAAACCACGTATCTAGTGGGCGACACCATTTGGCGTGAAGAGGTTGAGCAGGCACTGGCGCAATACAGCCCCGAGGTGATTGTGGTGAATGCCGGCGCCGCCGAGATGACTGCTTTTGAAGGTGACCCAATCATCATGGGTAAGGAAGATACGCTGCGTATGCATCAGGCAGCCCCTAATGCTGCAATCATCGCGGTGCATATGGGTGCCGTGAACCATATGACGCTAAGCCGTGAAGAGTTGTCTGATTACGTGCAAGAAGTGGGGATCCAGGATCACGTCTCTATCCCTGCTGATGGCGAAGTCATCTCCTTTTAATACCATGGGTCGCCTTTGATGGCGGCCTATTTCTTTTTATCAACGTCTAAACGTTGGCACGTTGGCTTGCTGCCTTCATTGCCTAAGTACCAACGCACTGACAACCACCACTGAAAAAGGAATAACCCCATGAGTAATCGCGCCATTATCGTCGTCGATATCCAGAATGAATATTTTCCCGGTGGTAAGCTGCCACTGGAAGGTATTGAAAAGGCAGCGGCGAATGCCGCCAAGGTCGTTGAGCATGCGCGGTCGGCAAAAGATCTCGTCATCTATGTCCAACATGAATCTGCTGATCCAGAGATTCCTTTCTTTACCCCCGGTACGCCAGAGGTCGCCATCCATTCCGTGGTCGCGCCGTTGGAGCAGGAAACAGTAGTCGTTAAGAATTTTCCGAACTCGTTTCGTGAGACGGGTTTGAAAGCGCTACTGGATGAGCAAAGTATTGAGGAAGTCGTCATTATCGGCGCCATGAGCCATATGTGCATCGATGCAACCAGTCGTGCGGCGTCGGACTTCGGCTACAAGACAACGATCATCCATGATGCTTGCGCCACGCTGGATCTTGAATTCGAAGGCGCTACAGTGCCTGCGTCTCAGGTTCACGCAACGATAATGGCGGCCCTGGCATTCGCTTACGGCACGGTAATCACCACAGATCAATACGTTAAGTGACACTATCAACCTGTAAGACGTATTTAGCTCAATGCCGCCTTCGTGGAATCACTAATGGAAGGCGGCATTGGGGGCTGAATCGCCACAATAGGAGTTTCGCTCGAAGAGAGTTAAGCGAGCAGGCACCTATGGTACGGTTTTTCAGAAGCCGTGGCGTTCCGTGTACTTGGCCCAGAGCAGCTGCAAGGTAACGCCCTTGGTCTTGAGTTCCTGGTGGACCTGGAAGTAATCCGGCTCGGCAAAGCGTGAGGGCGGTGCCTTGACGGGGAACAGCCGTGCTTCCAGCCAGGCCTCATCAGCATCCTCGGGCAACGGCCAAGTGATGCCCTTCGCCTGGGCCTGGCTGACGTACTTGCCGACCACGCCTTTGGAGAGACCGCAGGCGCGGGAAATGCGGTCGTGGCTCAGGCCTACTTCGTGCTTGAGGCGCAAGACCTCGATGATCTGTCGCATGGAAATCCTCGCAGCCGGCATCCGCACTTCCTTGTGATGAAAAAGAAGGGTATGCCGAATAAAGTTGAAGAATTTGGAGATTACGCGCACCGGGTTGGAGAAGTTCGTGAAGAGGGACTTGGGGTCGTGATGTGGTCACGCATCCCGCTGTTGGAGCAAGAGGTTAAGCACTTGGTATCTGAACGTCGGCCATCGGTCTTCGCGACCCTGGATGTGTCAGAAATCGGGCCAGTGCGCTTCGTTGGCGCCCATCCGGTTTCGCTAGGCCTACCGGAAAGAAATGCAACTAATGATAATAAGGAAGAGCGTCGAGATAGTCGTGAACGCGATGCTGAACTTATGCTGATTGCCCGGCATGTGGAAAAAGACCTCGACAACCGGTGCATTGTCACTGGGGGCTTTAATGACGTTGCATGGTCTGGAACCACTAAGCTATTCGCTGATTTAAGTGATCTTAAAGACCCACGGTGTGGCCGGCGTCTGCTGAGTACCTACGCATGCGCAACGTCCGTGGTGGCGATACCCGATTGACCACCTATTTGTGTCAGACGGTTTCCACCTGATCGATATTGACCGGGTGAAGGTGCACGGCTCTGACCACTTCGGTATATCGACGACCCTAACCGCTGCGCGAAAGGATCAGGCCAAGCCTAAAGCCTCTGAGGAGGAAGAGCAGGAGGCCGAAGAGGTGACCGAGGAGGGGGAGGAGGATGCCGCTGAGCATGATGCAGGCGCTTCTGAGGCGGGGTAGGTGTCAACCGCGCTGACACGGGCCTTTGATAGACTGGCGCTAACGTTGTAACGCCACCGAATTACTTGCTTGTTTTATAATTCTACGTACCGCTTGCTCAGGCAAGGGGTGTCAATGATGAAGAGAACATTTACTTACGCTTGTACGCTAAATAAGCAAAAGGACCGCTATTAAGCGACCCTTGCAAATTGGTTAACGGAAATTATCAAGCGATGCGCTTGGCGATCCAGGAAAATGCGCTATCACTTAGTGATTTTTTACCGTGATGCTCGCGGTGCTGGCTCCACACCATGCCGCCTGATACAACGGCAAGACTAAGTAGCATTCCGGCAAGAATAAATTCGTTCATGGCTTACCTTCCTCATCTGAGGTTTTGTCCCGCTCTACATAACCATAGCCGAATGACCCCACAAAGATCAAGAGTATACCCAGCCCCACGCCTAGCCAAACGTTATCGGTGTTTAGGCTAGGGTTGGTGACTACCCAGCCCGCAGTGAAGCAGGTTGCCACCACAATGACCCCCACATTGCGGGTTGCTTCCAAGAACTGCTGGCGGGTCGCCCGGGCACCGACTCTCCGGCGCAGCGCCGAGGCTCTGCGTTCTTGCAAGCTTCTCTTAAGCCTGGTGCGCAACGCACTTTGTGGCTCATTATCATTGTGGGGGTCTTTCAAGCGGTCTCCATCGTAATGCGTTCAGCTAGTTGCTAGAAACAGCATTGATAGTAGATGAATATTCAACGATATCAACCCCCCAGATTTATTAACTTGTGTCCCGCGCATGCAGTCACCATAGGCCATTGTATCGCCTGAACGCTCTTCTCAAGGAAAGCATATGGACCGTGTATTTGCGTGGGATCACCACCACAATCAAGTAGTTTATCGAATTCCCGGCCATCAGTTTGGTGATGGTCGGGAAGATAGCGATTTCTCTCCTGTCTGGCTGCCCGCGGAGGTGACTGATTTGCCCGAAGGGGTCTCGGTGGAGGATCTACGCAAAGTATCCGTGAAGGAGTAGCGGCACCGCTGATCCGATATCCACATACTTCTGAAATACACCTAGTCGAGTGGAGGCCGTTATGGCCTCCGACTTGTTTGTCGTTTCACCCTGTTTTCGCCGTATCTTTGATCAATAAGATTATTTCGCACCGAAAATTTAAAAAAGACTACGTATTCATTCTTTAATACTAAAGTATATTTGTTTTTTATCAAATGCTTATTGGTATTATTTTCGACAACAAAACGAATTTATTGCATACGTATTCTTTTTCTACTAAAACTATTGGTGTTGATCGCAGTCAGGCTTGGCTTATGACGGGCGTGGCTTTGAACTTGCAACAAAAATAAAGACAAAAGGAGCTTATAAAATGCATCACTTTCATCTTACTCCACTGAAAATATCAGCTCTGGCCGGGGCTGTTGCCATGGCGATGACCACCGCGGCGTTTGCTCAGGCTGAGCGCGTGATTGATGTTAGCTTGCCCCTCGGCCCAGAATCTCAGCAGGGCGTAGGTGTTTTGAAATTTGGTGAAGAGTTAGAGCGTCTTTCAGATGGGCGTTTATCCATTGATCCGCATTATAACAACGCTCTAGGTGCTGAACGTGAAGTGGTCGAGGGTATGGGGTTCGGTATTATCGATGCCGGCATTACTTCAACGGGGCCAATGGGGGGATTTGTCGATCAGTTCATGCTGTTTGACCTGCCGTATATCTTTGAAAATCATGAGCACGCCTACGCGTTTCTAGACAGCGAGTATGGGGAGCAGTTGGCGCAACTCGCTGAAGATCAAATGAATGTTAAATTCCTAGCGTGGATGGAGAATGGCTTCCGCCATAACACCAACTCCGTGCGCGCGCTTAACACGCCTGCCGACCTGGAAGGCATCAACCACCGCACCCAGGAAAGCCGTGTGCAGGTTGATACCTGGGAAGCCTTAGGGGCTAACGCAACGCCGATGGCCTGGACAGAGGTTTATACCGCGCTCCAGCAGGGCGTAATGGATAGTCAGGAGAACCCACTCCCGACTATCTACGATGTCAACTTCTACGAAGTTCAGGACTACCTCAATCTTACCCAGCATGTCTATTCCCCAGCACCGCTAATGATGGGGTTAGATCTGTTTAGTTCGTTTAGCGAGGAAGACCAGGCGATCATTCTGGAAGCGGCGCAAATTGCCTTACCTTTTCAGCGTGAAGCTAGCCAGGAGCTGGAGCAGCGCTATCTCGTCCAACTTGAAGAACTGGGTATGACGGTTACCCATCCCGACCTTGAGCCTTTCCGCGAAGCTGTCCGCCCGGTGATTGAGCAGTGGTCGCCTACCGTGGGTGAAGAACTCGTCGAAGCCGCAATCAATTTCGAGTACTGATCCTCTGATAACACGCGGGGGGGAACCCCCCGTTCTTTCATCGCTGGTGAGGCCGCTATGAAGTCTTTTTTGATACTGGTCAATAAAGCTATTGATCAGTTTAACCGTGTGGTGGGCTGGGGCTTGGCATTTTTGCTACTGACCATGACCGTACTGATTTTTTGGCAAGTATTTGCCCGATTTGTGGTTGGTAGTCCTTTATTTTTCTCCGATGAAATAGCCCGCTTTGCGATGATTTGGTTGACCTTTATTGGTGCTGGCTTTGCCTATCGAAAAGGCGCGCTTATCTCAGTCGATATCTTGCTGGAGTACGCCAGTGCCCGTTTCTCATGTGTATTAAGAGTCATGGTGGTGCTTTGTTCGGCGCTGTTTGCACTGATAATCGTCAAATATGGCTTTGATCTTGTCGGCCGCGTTGCCAGCCAGACCGCACCAAGCACACGGGTATCTATGATGTGGCCTTATATGGCTGTTCCATTAGGCGGCATCGTTATTTTAGTGAATAGCGTGGCGCTGTTAATCGACGAAGTGTTGGGAAAAGATCATCCTAAACGGGCGGGAATCCAGCCGCCGGAGGCTGGCTAATCATGGCAATTATGTTGTTTTTACTGCTGCTAGGTCTGTTTCTGCTTGGGGTGCCGATTGCCTTCTCACTTGGGCTTGCGTCAGCAGTGACGGTCTGGCATGGCGACTTGATGCCGATGTTGATTGTGACTCAGCAATTGATTGGGTCGGTTAACTCGTTTCCCTTGATGGCGATTCCGTTTTTTATTCTGGCGGGAACGTTGATGCAGTACGGGGGTATTTCCAAGCGGCTGGTGAACTTCTCCAACACCCTGGTAGGCGGCATGACCGGTGGGTTGGCGATGGTGGCTATTGTTACCTCGCTATTTTTTGCCGCTATTTCCGGCTCAGGCGCCGCGACTACCGCGGCAATTGGGTCGATTTTGATACCAGCGATGATGGCAAAAGGCTATCCAGGCAGTTACGCAGCTTCAAACCAAGCTGCGGCAGGGGCTCTTGGGGTTATTATTCCACCGAGTATTCCGCTGATTCTGTATGCCATCGCAGCGAATGTATCAGTAGGCGATATGTTTATTGCCGGTATCTTACCCGGCATTCTAGTGACCCTCTCACTACTGTTATTTGCCTATATTTTTGCCCGTAAACATAGCATCGGTGGCAATCAAAAAAGTACCCCTAAAGAGATGCTACTAGCCGCACGAAAGGCGTTACTGGCGATTTTGATGCCGGTGATCATTCTGGGTGGAATTTACGGTGGCATCACGACGCCGACAGAAGCAGCCGTTATTGCTGTTGCCTATTCGTTTATCGTCGGTTTCGTGGTGTATCGCGAAATCAAACTGCGGGACTTGATGCGCATCTTGCAAGACTCAGCGGTTACCACTGCAATCGTGTTAAGCATTATTGCAGCAGCTGGGCTTTACGGAAGAATACTGCAGAGCCTGCGTGTGCCTACCATGGTGTCGGACTTTGTGCTTTCGACTATCGGTAGCCCGTTGGCCTTTATCATTATGGCCAACGCAATGCTGCTGTTCGTTGGTATGTTTATTGAAGCGGCTGCAGCTATTCTTATTTTCGTGCCAATACTGCTACCGATAGCGATAAGCTTTGGTTTCGACCCCGTACATTTCGGCATCATTATGGTGGTGAACCTTGCCATGGGCATGTTTACGCCTCCCGTAGGTTTGAATCTCTTCGTTGCCTCGCAAATTTCTAATATCGGTGTGGCCCGATTAACCCGCACGATTTTGCCGTTCGTCGCTATCGTGCTTATCAATGTATTAATTATTAGCGTGATCCCTGCGCTATCCACGTGGCTCCCGTCACTTTAAACCGTTATTCAAATTCGTAATAACAAGGAGAACAGCTATGTCAGTTATTGACAGCCTCATGCCTCGAAAAGGATTAAAGGTGCTTATTACTGCTGGGGCCAACGGGATTGGTTTAGTCATTGCAGAGGCTTTTAAAGAAGCTGGCGCTACGGTGCATGTTTGTGATGTTGACGAAGCGGCGCTGGCATCCCTACCAGAAGGCATCACCTACACATTAGCGGATGTTAGTAATGCTCAAGATATTGATCGACTCTTTGACGACGTGAAGCAGTTGGGCGGGCTTGATGTGGTTGTCAATAATGCGGGAATCGCCGGGCCCACTGCAGGTGTTGAGGAGATTGGCGAAGCGGAGTGGACCCGCACCATCGATATCAATTTGAGCGGGCAGTATCGGATTGCTCACTGTTCGGCAGCGCTGCTGCGTGAGAGCCAAGGACTGATGATTAATCTGGCCTCGGTGGCAGGGCGGTTAGGTTTTGCTTACAGAACGCCTTATGCAGCGAGCAAATGGGCGGTGGTCGGGCTAACCAAGAGTCTCGCCTGCGAGCTGGGCCCAGATGGCGTACGCGTTAATGCGATTTTACCCGGCATTGTGCGCGGCCCACGTATTGAGAAAGTGATCGAAGAGCGTGCGGCCAAGCGGGGCATTAGCTATGAAGCGATGGAGCAGGAGAACCTAGCCAAGGTATCGATGCGCAAAATGGTGGAGCCCACAGATGTGGCGGCAATGGCGCTATTTTTATCTGCGCCAGGGGGCTCGAATATCTCCGGCCAGGCGCTCAGCGTGTGCGGCAACGTCGAAACGCTATAAACAAGAGGCACGATAGTGATGCAATCAAAGACACAACAGGCAACGGCTAGTGCCGTCTCACAAATGAAAATTGGTGTAGTCGGGGCGGGTTTGATTGGCCGCGCCTGGGCCATTGTATTTGCTCGGGCAGACTTTAACGTAAGCGTGTATGACGTGAATACTACCGCGCTGGATAAAGCCGGAGACGCCATACGGCAGTCATTAACTGACTTGCAGCAGGCAGGGTTGGTGACGGGTGTTGAGCAAGTGATGGCGCGCATTCGTTTTGATGCTGATCTTGTGAGTGCCATGCAAGGAGTGGGATATGTTCAGGAGTGTGGCCCTGAAAATGTCGAGGGTAAGCGAGCCATCTATAGCGAACTAGAAACAGCAGTAGCAGACGACACAGTGCTGGCGAGTTCTACCTCTGGGATTGCCGCCTCACTTTTTAGCGATCATTTGCGTCACCCCGAGCGCTGCTTAGTTGCTCATCCGGTCAACCCGCCCTATTTAATTCCTCTGGTTGAGGTGGTGCCAACGCCCCAGACCTCTGAGGCTGCAACCGCCATGACCATGCAGCTAATGGAAGCCGCCCAGCAAGCGCCTATTTTAGTGCGTAAGGAGATTGAGGGTTTCGTGCTTAATCGCTTACAAGGCGCGTTACTCAACGAGGCGCTGCGACTGTTTCGCGATGGTTATGTGTCTGCCGAGGATCTCGACAAAACCGTGAAATACGGGCTTGGCTTGCGTTGGTCGTTTATGGGCCCATTTGAAACTATTGACCTGAACGCGCCGGCTGGCGTGGTCGACTATGCCAGCCGTTATGGCCCTTTGTACCATCAGGTAGATCAGCAGCGGGGGAAAGAGAACCCCTGGGATGACGCAACGCTAAACGCTCTAGATGAAGAGCGCCGCGCTTTATTGCCCAGCACTAAGCTGGCGGCTCGTCATGAGTGGCGTGATCGCCGCTTGATGGCGCTTATAGCACATCAACGCTCTATGACTGAATAAGGAGGCCCTAAGATGGCTCAGAAGCGAAAAGTTATTATTTCTTGCGCGGTAACTGGTGCAATTCATACCCCATCTATGTCACCGCATCTACCGGTGACACCAGAGGAAATCGCGCAGGCCAGCATCGCGGCGGCTGAAGCTGGAGCGGCCATATTGCACCTACACGCTCGCGATCCCGTCAATGGCAAGCCCACCCAAGATCCCGCAGTGTTTGAACAGTTTTTACCCAAGATAAAGACCGCAACGAACGCGGTGATTAACTTGACCACTGGGGGCAGTCCGCATATGACGGTCGAGGAGCGGATGCGGCCAGCCATGGAGTTTCAGCCTGAATTAGCCTCTATGAATATGGGCTCTATGAATTTTGGTCTGTTTCCAATGCTTGATCGTTATCAGTCGCTTGAGCATCAGTGGGAGCGCGATCACCTCGAAAACAGCCGCGACCTGGTGTTCAAAAATACCTTTGCAGATATAGAAAGGGCCATCACCCTGGGTACCCAGAATGGCACTCGGTTTGAGTGCGAATGCTACGATATCGGCCATCTGTATAATCTTCGTAACTTGCTGGATAGAAGCGTCGTAGGTGGCAAAATATTTGTACAGAGCGTATTTGGCATCCTGGGCGGCATAGGCCCACACCCGGAAGATGTCATGCACATGCGCCGCACCGCTGACCGACTGTTTGGTGATCGTTACGAGTGGTCTGTATTAGGTGCTGGCAGCAGTCAAATGCGCATAGCGGCGCAGTCAGCCGCAATGGGTGGCCATGTGCGGGTAGGGCTGGAAGATTCACTTTGGTTGGAGCCAGGTAAACTGGCTGAAAATAACGCCAGTCAAGTCAAACGGGTACGAGAGCTTCTTGAGGCGCTCTCTTTTGAAATTGCCACACCTGATGAAGCACGGGAAATGCTGGAGCTTAAAGGAGTTGATAAAGTCGGCTTCTAATTTACTTAAAAGGTATTAGAAATTAAAGGTATTAAAATTGTAGAGGGCCCGCAGGGCTGGGCCTTCTCAATTACGACGTTGAGCTTAAGCCTATTCACTAATCGCCACATTAAGTTGAATCAATGAAAAGAAAATCCGTCACTTCACGCGATGTCGCTCAACTGGCTGGGGTTTCCCAATCAGCAGTCAGCCGCAGTTTTTCACCCGCGTCCAGTGTGTCTGAAAAAACACGTAAGAAAGTGATGGAAGCGGCAAGAACACTTGGGTACCGACCCAACACTATCGCCCGTTCGTTAATTACCCGCTCAAGCCGCACGATTGCGGTGGTAACGTACAGTCTTCAAAACCCGTTTTATGCGTCATTACTTGAGAAAGCCTCGCGCTTCTTACAGCAGCAGGGCTACCATTTATTGCTGTTTTTTGCCCCACAAAATGGCGATTTCGATATGCTGGTCGATGACCTGATTCGTAGTCAGGTTGAAGGGGTGCTGATGCTGGCCATTACCCTCAATCAGCATCAAGCCGCAGAAGTTGCGGACTTTGGCATTCCTGTGGTGATTATCAACCGGACCGTGGAGTACTCGGGTATTAGCCAAGTCGGTAGCGATAATTTTCAAGGTGGTTATTGGGCGGGGCGCTATCTAGCGTCGCTGGGCCGCCAACGGATCGCCTATTTGGCAGGCATACCTGAGTCCACGACTAACCGCCAGCGCGAAGAGGGGTTTAAGGCCGGCTTGGCAGCCGAGGGGCAGACGTGTTTTGCCTACGATGAAGGGTATTACCGCTATGATGATGCTTGTGACGCCGCGCGACGCTTATTTTCAACGCGTACCATGGAAACCTTACCCGATGCTCTCTTCGCTGCAAATGATTTGATGGCGATTGCCGTTATGGAAACGCTGCGGGATGAGCTGCACTTATCAGTGCCAGAGTACGTTTCGGTCATTGGCTTTGACGATATGGCAATGTCAGCTTGGCCCAGTCATTCGCTTACGACTCTGCAACAACCTATCGATCAGATGATTATCAAAGCAACCGAACTGTTGCTTACCCATATTAGCAACCCGGACGCTTTGCCAGAGCAGCTTGTTCTGCCGGTTACCCCTAGAATACGGCGGAGCACTACTGAAGGAGTACTGCTGAAATAGTACTCCTTTAAGCCGCCACGTTTAACGCAATTTCACGCAATTTCGACCTTATTAATATAGATGGCATTAAGCGCACTTTCGGCTACTATGCGTTTATTAGTCGCCTAAGGAAATGCTGTCATGTTGAAAGGTTTGATCGTCTGCTTTGCGGTTTTGTTTGCGCAATTGGCGGTGCTGCATGTGGTTGATACACGTCTCTATAACTCTCCGAAAGATGCTCGTCAAACGGCAGTAATGATGGTTACCCCGCATAAAGATGATGACGAAGAAGTCCGAGTTAATAGCGATTAACGTTTGCCACATTGAATGATGAATGAACACCTAGCGGCGCATGATGGCGCTAGGTGTCGTTAAAAGAGCCTCAAAGCAACCGCTATAGTACCTCCTCTAGCCAATCATTAAATGTCGCCCATGAGCGCTGGTCGGCACTTTCGTGGTAGGCGTCGCTGCCAAATACGCTAAACGCGTGTGGCGCGCCGGAATAAATACCTACCTCATAGTCAGTACCAGCCGTTTCCAGCTCATCCGCCAAGGTAGCAACGTCATCTAAGCTCACTGAACTGTCGGCACCGCCGTGGGCAATGAAAATTGGCGCTGTATCGGCTGAATAGGACTGACCCTCGGGCGTGGTTAAGCCACCATGAAAGCTGCTGTAGGCTGCGATATCGCTTGCTTCGCCGGAGCGGGCGATCTCTAACGCCACGGCGCCACCAAAGCAGTACCCCATGATAACGGTTTGTTCGGCGGCTCCTTGCTCTCGGGCTTGTGCTAGCCCACCCAACGTCAGGGCGCGCATACGTTCTCTATCTTCATAAAGGCTACGGGTCGCGGCCTGTTTGTCTTCCACTCCCTGAGGGCGGTTGCCCGTGCCATAGAGGTCAACGGCAAATACGTCGTAGCCTTTATCGGCCAGCATATCAGCTCGTTGGCGCTCATAATCATCCAACCCATCCCAGTCATGGACAATCAGAACGGTTGCTTGGGCATCCTCGCTTGCCGATACAAAATAGCCTTCGAAAGCTTCATCATTCACACGGTAGGAAATATTATCTCCTACTGGTGAGTACGCCAGCAGGGGAGCCGCCTGGGCAAATAGTGCTAAAGTGGCGATTGGCAATAGAATCTTTTGCATTTTGGTGGTGTCCAATGGGTGTGTTAGCCAAGCATAGACAATTCTTGCCAGGCTGATTCAACGTGGAAAAACTATTTGCGTGGAAGACAAGGGCTTGCGTCTGGAACTCAGTAACGGCATTCTTGTCCGTTGTTGGAAATACCATTAGGGAGCATGAATACATGGCTTACAACGACTCACGTACGGTACGTCCCCAGTCGGGCGGCGTTGCCAATAGTGTTAGTACGAACAAGGTGTTGCGTAACACCTATGCGCTACTTGCAATGACACTGCTGTTCTCAGCCGTTACTGCTGGTGCGGCTGTCGCTCTGGGCATCCAGCAAATGAACATCTTTGTGTTCTTTATTGGTGCTTACGGACTGATGTTTCTTGTCCACAAAACGGCAAACTCTGCGGCTGGGCTACTGGCAACGTTCGCATTCACAGGCTTTATGGGCTTTACGTTAGGGCCAATCCTGTCTGCTTACTTAACCCTGCCGAATGGCGGTGCATTGATCATGAATGCGCTGGCTATGACCGGGTTAACGTTCGTCGGGCTGTCAGCGGTCGCGCTAACCACTAAGAAAGACTTTAGCTTCTTAAGCAATTTCCTGATGGCAGGCGCCATCGTGTTGATTCTGGCCATGGTGGCTGGGATCTTCTTCAACATTCCGGCGCTTTCACTGATGGTATCAGCAGGCTTTGTGCTGTTTGCTTCAGCGGCGATCCTGTATCAAACCAGTGAAATCATTCACCGCGCTGGTGAGACTAACTACATTCTCGCTACGGTGACGCTCTACGTATCCATCTACAACCTGTTTGTTAGCCTGTTGTCTATCTTGGGTATCATGAGCAACGATTGATGCTTAGGCAGTGCTAGATCAATCGCGCTAGATAACACGGCAGGCCCTATTTAGGGCCTGTCTTTTTTCTAGGGTAACGCCATCGGGTATTAACATCATGCAGTACGGTTTACTTGTCATGGGTGCACCTTATAGCAGTCCGGCTCCGCACTCTGCGCTGCGGTTTGCCCACGCTATCATTGCGCGAGGGCACCAGCTAGCAGCTGTGTTTTTCTATCATGACGGCGTGCATAATGCCTCATCACTAATGGCGCCTCCGCAAGATGAACTTAACCTGCGTGAGGCCTGGCTTGAACTGCACCAGCATTATGACGTTGCTTTAGATGTTTGCATTGCAGCGGCGTTGCGCCGAGGGCTAATGAGCGAATCGGAAGCACTGCGGCACGGTAAGCAGGCGTTTAATATAGCCGCTCCCTTTGAGTTAACCGGTCTTGGCCAGTTGCTTGAGTTACAGCAACGCTCGGATCGCTTTATTACGTTTGCTTAAAAGGAGAACCCATGGCGGTACCTAATGCACTGTTGGTGATTATTCGCCATGCACCCCACAGCTCTAACTGGTTACGCGAAGGTTTAGATGCTGCATTAGTAGCGGCAGCCTTTGGCCAACCCGTGCACTTACTATTTATGGGTCAGGGTATAATGGCACTGTTAAAAGAGCAGGGAAGTGGGGCGCCGGGCCAAAAAGCCACGCTGCCTACCATTGATATGTTAGGAATGTACGATATTGAACAGCTCTGGGTGCCGGAAGGGACGCTGAAAATTATGCAACTATCCACGGATTCTCTGGTAGAGGGCGCCACCCTGGTAGCAGACCAAGAAATTCCCAAGTTAATGCAGCAACACGCTACAATACTTAACTTTTAGGGCCTAGTGAGCGCATTATGATTCTACACATCCTCACCAAAGCGCCTGACAGCAGTGCAGCGACTCAAATGCAGCAGGCGATAGGCAATCAGGATAGCGTGTTGCTGATCGAAGAAGCGGTCACTGCGGCACTTGATCCGTCCTGGGCCGCCTGGCAAAAATATCAGTCGCATATTTTTTTATTGTCAGAGGATTTAGCCTCCCGCGGGCTTACTGGCATTGCCGCTAAACACCAACTTCCCACCGTGGAAGTAGATGGCTTCGTGGCACTTACTGAGCAGTATGAAAAGACAGTTACGTGGTATTAAATATGTCAGAAACGAAAATATACCGTTATCTTGATTCGCAACAAGAATATCCGCTAGATCCAGAAGGCTATCTTGTTAATCAGTCAATATGGAACGAATCGGTCGCTAATTTGATGGCGCAAGAAGAGGGCTTAACACTTACCCCGGAACACTGGGAAGTGATCGAAGTCGTTAGGGCTTTTTATCAGCGTTACGAAATGGCACCGGCGATGCGACCGCTAGTGAAAGCGACGAAGAGTGCGCTGGGTGAGGAGAAAGGCCGCTCAATATATCTGATGCAGCTATTCCCCGGCAGCCCACCAAAGCGAATTGCCCGCCTGGCAGGCTTACCCAAGCCGACTAACTGCCTGTAGCTCAAGTGAGTAGTGCGCTAGTTTTCAGATAGAACTACACTGCATCACCGCGAGTACAGACAGATAACACCACCGCATCATCAGGGCTGGTAGAGACCAATGCATGCCCCATATCGCTATCAAAATAAATACTGTCGCCCTCGGCCAGCACTAGCGGGGCATAGAACTCGGTATAGAGCATGATATCGCCGTGCAGCACGATCAAAAACTCTTCCCCATCGTGGCGCACCCACTGGTGATACTCGTCAAAACTGCGTGCCCGTATAATCGTCTTGAAGGGGATCATGCGCTTCTGAGCGAGCTGGTGACCCAATAATTCGTGCTCGTAGGTCGGGGTAGGGTGCAGCTGCCCTTTGCCTTTGCGGGTTAAATCGCGCCGCCCCATGGTGTAACGCTCCCGCTTCGGCGGTGTGAGCAACTGCGGAAGGTCGATATTAAGTCCGGTAGTCAGTTTTTGCACCACACTGAACGTCGGTGAGACTTGGTCATTCTCAATTTTTGACAGCGTTGAGCGTGCAAGCCCAGTGCGCTGGCTAACGTCTTCCAGAGTCCACTGGTTGGCAAGGCGGATTTGCTTGAGCCGTTCACCAAGGCGCAGCGGTTCAACAAACGGTTTACTTCCCGATGCGATACGCAGCGCGGCGTGCTCTTCAGAGGTAGCTGTCATAGGGTCGTCACATTGGCTGCGTTAGCGTGGGCTTTAAGCATTTAAAAACGCGCATGATACCACAGCCCAGAAGCCACCAAGAGTGGCTGTTGAAATGTAGCGTGAAGAAGCCTTCTAAGACGGCACTTCGCTAAACGGCAGCCCCAGCAGCGCTTTAAGGTGCGCTTCCACGCCACTCGCCAACGATTTTGGATTATAGCCGCCTTCCAGTACCGAGACTAAGCGGTTATCGGCATACAGGGTGGCGATCTCCATGGCCATATGAGTAACCCAATAGAAATCTTCGTCCTCTAAACAGATATCCCCCATTGGGTCATCTCGATGGGCGTCGAAACCAGCTGATATCATCACCAAGTCAGGTTTAAAAGCGTGCAGGGCGGGCAGCCAGTGGTTTTCAACAATGCGCCGAAACTCAGCCCCACCGGTGCCTACTTCCAGAGGCGTGTTCACCACGTTTTGCCACTCACTGCGCAGATAGCGCCACGGGTAAAACGGATATTGGAAGCTAGTGCAGATCAGTACCTCGGGGTCGTTTTTGAAGATATCGATGGTGCCGTTGCACTGATGAACGTCAAAATCCAAAATAGCGATGCGCTTAGCGCCATATTTAGCGCGAGCATGAGCAGCGCCAACGGCGATGCTATTGTAGAAACAGAAGCCCATGGCATCGCTGGCTTCCGCGTGGTGGCCAGGCGGCCTAACAGCACAAAAGACATTATCGGCCTGACGCTTGAACACTTGGTCTACCCCACGAATGACCGCGCCAGCTGCCACTCGGGCGGCTTGCAAACTATCAGGGTTCATCATGGTATCGCTGTCTAGCGTCACGATGCCCTGTTGGGGCAAACACTTTTCCAGGGCGCGTAGATGGCGCAACGGGTGTACTCTGGCTAACGCCTCTTCACAGGCTTCTTTAGCATCCGCCTGCATGGTTTGCTGCAATAACCCAGCAAGCGATAGGCGCGCGCGAATGGCCTCAAGACGCTGGGGGCTTTCAGGATGCTCTGGCCCCATATGGTGCAATGAGCAGTCTGGATGGGTAAGGTAGGCAGTAATCATTCAAACGCTCCATTATTATTGATGCCACCATAATCGCCTACAGGCCCTAGGCGACAGTGTTCTTAAGTCGTACAGCCGCTATCTATTTCAGGAGACTCACTTGTGAGCACGCGCTTTTTGCACCATTTTTTTGAACCTCGCACGTTAGCGGTGTTTGGTGCCTCTGAAAAGCCCGCGTCATTGGGCGGTTTAGTGCTGCGCAATATTCAAGAAGGCGGCTTTAAAGGGCCGCTGTGGGCAGTCAACCTGAGAGGCTACTCGCAGGTATTTGGCGTGCCCTGTGTTAGCCGCGTCAGCGAGCTACCCGAAATACCGGATTTGGCTGTCGTGTGTACTCCCATTGAAGGTGTCCCTAGCCTGATTAAAAAGCTTGGGCAGCACGGTGTCAAAGCGGCGTTGGTGCTCTCGGGCGGTGCTTATTTGGATCGCGATAAAGGCAATGTAGGTTCAATCCGTGAACGTATGCTAAGTGCGGCACGAGTTTCGGGTATTCGCGTGCTCGGGCCCGAGTGTATGGGGCTGATCGTGCCGGGCAAAAAACTCAACGCCTCCTACGCTAGTCAGCCAGTGAAAGCGGGCCGTGTCGCTTATCTGGGTCAGTCGGGCATGCTGGCCAATGCCATGATCGATTGGGCGGCGGGGCGCGATGTTGGCTTTTCGCATTTGATCACCGTGGGCGATAGCGTGGATGTGCTGTTGCCGGACTTGATCGATTACGTTAATCAATTTTCGCCAGCCCAGGCCATCTTGCTCCACTTAGAGCGAATCAGCGACGCTCAACACTTTATGACCGCCGTACGTGACGCATCGCGTAACCGATTAGTGTTGGCGATAAAAAGTGGCCGAACGCCCGAGTCGGATATTTCCGGCATGGCGCCTACCCCCGGTATTGCCAACCGCGATGTGGTATTTGACGCAGCGTTTGCCCGAGCAGGTGTGGTGCGCGTTGATGACTCTGATGAGCTGCTTGATGCGCTGGAAACCCTGTCGCGCATGAAGCCCCTCAAGGGCGACCGCTTGGCGATTGTCTCAAACGGCTTGGGACCCGCGATGCTGGCCATCGATAAGTTGATCAGTGCGGGCGGAAAGCTGGCCGAGTTTAGCGCCGAAACCCAGGCAGCGCTGCATCGTAGCGAAGTGGATATGAGCAAGCCGGGCGAGAATCCAGTAGATTTGGGCGGTAACGCCTCGCCCGAGCGGTTTGTACAAGCGCTGGAAATTGTTGCCGCCGATGCCAATGTGGATGCGGTGCTGGTGGTTCATGCCCCCACTCGGATGGCACCTTCACTGGTAACGGCCCAAGCGCTGATCGATAACCGCAAGAAATTCCGCCGTAACCTGCTCACCAGTTGGATGGGCTTAAAGGAGGCGCTTAACGCTCGCCATGCTTGCAATATCGCAGGGATTCCAACCTATATTTCACCCGAAAAGGCCGTTAAGGCATTTATGCATATGGTGATTTATCAACGCGTTCAAGCGCTGTTGCAGGAGATTCCGCCCAGTCTGCCATTTTCCACCAGCCCTGAAATACGCGCCCAGTGCCGCCTGCTGATTAAGCAGGCAAAAGAGCAGGGTAGGCAGACCTTGACCCACTCTGAAACGGCCCAGGTGCTGGAAGCGTATGGTATTCCTACGGCGCCGAGTGTTTATTTGAACAGCCCGGATGAAGCGCTGGCCAGGGCGACCGAAATACCCGGCACCAAGGCGCTTAAAGTGATTCATGAAGGTAATTGTCGTCCTTATCGCTACCGCAAGCACCCGCATAAAATCTCAGCGGGCTTGTTGCAGGATTTGAAGACGCCAGAGCAGGTGGCAGTAGGCGTTCGGACGCTAGGCGAAAAAGTTGCTGAAAAATTCCCTGAGTACGCCATTCGTGAGTACTGTTTGCAGCCCATGCAGCGTGGCAAGCACTCGATGCAGATTTGTGCGGGTATTACTCGCGACCCGGTCTTTGGGCCGCTTATCGTGTTTGGTATTGGCGGCTATAAAGTCAATGTGCTTGCCGACCGCCAGATAGCACTACCGCCATTAAACATGAGCCTGGCGGCCGACATGGTAGGCAGAACGCATGCTGCGTCGTTAATTCGAGAACACTCCGCGGACCCTGAACGCGACGTTGCGCACCTATGCCAAATGCTCGTTAAACTGTCGCAAATGGCCTCTGATCTGAGCGACTTACGTGGACTGGAAATTAATCCACTGTTGCTTAATCGCGATGGCATGGTTGCCGTCGACTTTGCTATGGATCTCGGCACGCCTTCGCGCTTCGCTATCATGCCGTACCCTGAAGAGCTGCGTGAATGGTTTACACTCAAAAACGGCTGGCAAGTCGAGGTAAGGCCTATTCGTGCCGAAGATGCCCCTCTGATTACGACCTTTCACCGCCAGCTCTCGGAAGAGAGCATCCGCTTCCGCTATTTCCACAATAAATCCAACCTAACCCAACGAGATTTATCGATCCTGTCGCATATTAACTACGACCGTCAGATGGCGTTCATTGCCGAGTATTTAGGCGACGATGGCAGTAAAGAGATGCTGGGAGTGGTGCGGGTTTGGAATGATCCGGATAATATTCGCACTGAGTTTTCAGTGATTATTCGTGATGATTTGCAGGGATTAGGGATTGGCAGCCTGCTGATGAAAAAGATGATCGATTACTGTACCCACATTGGCACCCTGGAGATGATCGGCAAAATCATGGTCGATAACCATCCAATGCGCGCGCTAATGAAGCACTTAGGCTTTAAGTGCCGGTACAACATGGAAGAGCAGGTAATTGACGCCGTTCTGCGTCTCAACGAACCCGAAAGTGAGTGGCAACGGCACAGGCTGGAGAGCTTGCCGGATTAGTCCTTGTAGTAAGACCTGCGTCACTAACGGCAGGCCTTAAGCATTAACGTTTTATTCGGTTATGGTGCCATGCGGAAGCGGCTCCACTCGCCGCCGTCGCGGCGCTCAAAACGTAGCCGGTCATGAAGGCGGCTAGGCTGCCCTTGCCAAAACTCGATCATTTCCGGTGCAACACGATAGCCCCCCCAGTGAATCGGGCGGGGAATCTGCTGATTATTGTAGGCTTGTTCAAAACGCTTCTGGCGGTCTTCAATCCATTTACGACCAGGAATCACAACGCTCTGAGTCGCAATCCAGGCCCCTAACTGGCTGCCCCGCGGACGGCTGGCAAAGTACTCGTCAGACTCCGCAGCTGAGACCTGCTCAACAGGGCCCTCAATACGCACTTGACGAGATAGCGAAGGCCACCAAAAGGTCATGGCCGCGTAGGGCACATTGGTTAATTCACTGCCCTTATGGCTATGGTAGTTGGTAAAGAAGACCATTCCACGCTCATCAAAGCCTTTCATCAGTACGACCCGGGCGTGGGGTCTGCCTTGGCTATCAACGGTGGCAAGCGTCATGGCATTGCTATCTTTCTGCTCTTTTTCCAGCGCGAGGGTGAACCACTCGTCGAACAGCACGAATGGATCGTCGGGGGTTTGGGATTCATCTAACCTCCCGCCTTCATAATCACGCCTGATATCGGCTATGTTGCGTGTCATCAAATGCTTCTCCCTTGAATTTCATCCATGGTCGCTGGTCTATGTTTAAAGCTCAAGTGACCGCTCACAATGGATGTTTTACGCGCTCATCCACTGGCGTTATTTTAGTCGGTGCGATGGCTTTCTGTAAGCGTATAATTACCACCAGTGAAGGAAGGTTGCGACTTACTGTCTCGAATTCTATGAGACAGCGGGAATAAATGCGAAAATCTCTCACTAACTGTTAGCTGACAATGTTGGGCTCACCAACCGATTAGCTCACAACCGCGGGCCCATCATGGCTGAGAGAGGAAGAGGTAATGCGCAACGCTAGGGTAACGGTTGAGGTATGGGATCTATGGATTCGTCTGTTTCACTGGGGATTAGCAGCAGCGGTGTTAGTGTCTTTTTATACCACTAAAACCAGCGGCAGCCCTTTTCTATTCCCAATCGAAGTCCATGCGCAGGCGGGTTACTTGGTATTAGGGTTACTTGTTTTCCGTTGGATATGGGGCGTTATGGGGAGTGTATACGCACGACTCAGCACTTTTTTATATCCCCCTAGTAAAACGCTAGGCTATTCAAAAGCGCTCTTAAAGCGTAAAAACAGCGCTTATGCCAGCCATAACCCGTTGGCTGGCTGGATGGTGTTGATTATGCTGCTGTCGCTTAGTTTTCAGGCGCTTAGTGGCCTGTTTTTAAGTGACGATATTTTCTTCCAAGCCCCCTTGTATGGTGTGTTCGGAGATTATATTGGTAGTCAGTTGAGAACGCTGCATCAGTTGAACAGCGATCTGCTGATTATCTTAATCGGACTGCACTTATTGGCGGTGGTGATACATCGGCTACTAGGCGAGCCGTTGCTGACGGCTATGGTGACGGGTAAGAAAACGTTTAGCCAGCAGCCCGTTGATGCGCGTAACGAGTCGTCGCTTTCTACCTCACTGCGTATACGCGCGATCGGAGCCTTACTCATTGCTGCTGGCGTCATCCTATGGCTATGGTTTTAACGCTCTCTTTGGCGAAGCTGGCGACTGCGAAAGCGCGCGTAACCCATGCACCCTGCAAAGAGAGCCAATGACACGCCAGCCTCTACAATCCCGCGTGCACTTTGTCCTGGCAACGTTGCTAGCATTACGCCTTGGGTAAAATAGAGCAAACTGACAAACGCGAGCCATGCATGTCCCCGGGCGCGTTGACCAATGATCGAGGGCAAGAACAGTACCAGGGGGAGTACAAAAGCCACCACTGGTCGCCAGTTAAACTCATCGCCCTGGACCAAGAAGCCACGGTAAATTACTAGTAGCAGTAGGATGATAAAGCTGGCCAATACCAGTTGGCGGGTTGTCTGCGTGAGCTTATCGATTCCATAGCGCGCTTCTACGTCTTCTAGCCACTGCCTCATACAGCCTCCTGACGCATTGCGTGCAGTGCCAGGGCGAGTCGTGCCAAGCGTTTACCCTGGGCAACGCACAGCGCGCGCTCGTGCTCATCGACCGAGCGGTCGCTACGCGTGCCTGCCAGATGGCTTGTGCCGTAGGGAGTGCCGCCGCTACTCGTCTTTAGCAAGGTGGTTTCACTGTAAGGCACACCGGCATAGACCATGCCGTGGTGTAGCAGCGGGACCAACATAGTGAGCAGCGTGCTCTCCTGGCCACCGTGCAAGCTCGAAGATGAGGTGAAGGCGCTGGCGGGCTTGTCGATCAGGGCACCGTTCATCCATAGGCTGCTGGTGGAGTCGATGAAATATTTAAGTGGCGCGGCCATATTGCCAAACCGGGTAGGGCTGCCTAACGCCAACGCGCTGCAGTTGCGCAGGTCATCCAGGTCAGCATAAACAGCCCCTTCAGCAGGAATTTCGGGTTCAACGGCTTCACAGGTAGTGGACACCGGCGCCACCGTGCGCAGCCGTGCCTGAATGCCGGGCACACTCTCTACACCCGCGGCAATTTGCTGCGCCATGGTGGCTGTCGCGCCTGAACGCGAGTAGTAGAGAACTAAAACGTAAGGTGTTATGTCACTCATTAGCTGTCCTGAAAGAAGTCTTTGATGCCTATGGTACCAGAGCTAGTGGCATAACCGCGTCGTAGAAAAACGCATTTTGCTTTTCTGGTAAGCGTAAATAAACCCACGCACAAGAGCCATCGTCGAGGATTTTAATCACTCGCTCATAGCGAATTCCCAGCCGTTCATAGCGGTCTAAACGGGCGAGTTCAACAGCATCAACACGTAACCGCAGCCCCTTAACACGATTACCTGGCTGGGGGGAAAGATCGAGTCCGTTGCGCCGATACCCTTCAAGCACTGCGTCCTCTGGGTCGCCAAAACTCCCCATGACCACTAAGCGGATAGGCGCATAGCGCAGAGTGCCGTACACAAAGACTTGGTGAGTGCGCTGTTCAATAGCGGGAAGGTCAGCAGGGCGATTATAAAACCACGGGCTGAGCATGCTTAACCAAAGCCATCCAGCCACACCGAGTAGTGCGACAGCGAGGGCAATAAAAAGGCGTTTTAGCCAAACTTTTTTAGCCAAACCGTAATGCCTCTAAAGGTGGATTGTCGTAAGGCTGCCTAGCTTGGCGTTCCAAATAGACGATGACAAGTTGTATGTTATCGACT
This sequence comes from Halomonas sp. H2, assembly GCF_050215315.1. Taxonomy (GTDB): domain Bacteria; phylum Pseudomonadota; class Gammaproteobacteria; order Pseudomonadales; family Halomonadaceae; genus Vreelandella. Next base: position 1,982,580 of record NZ_CP189760.1, on the reverse strand, counting down.
TATTTTATTGGCTTAAGCAAAGTGTCTGGATTTGTTAAGCTATGTCTGAGAACTAGTCTAGTCACTAGACCCGACCGAAGGAGCCTGCAATGAATCAGCCACTTCGTGATGAACTGGATTTCCGAGCTCTCGTAGGCGATGTTGAGCCGCTGCCAGCCACCAATCGAGCAGATCCTGGCGCTAATCGCAAAAGCCCCTCCGAATCGCAGCTTGCCCGACGGGAATGGGCAGCAGAAGAGCTTGGATCTCAGAACTTCTTATCCGATGACTTTGTCGATCTGCTGCCACCCTTTGATCCTATGGAGTATCGCCGCGAGGGTATTCAACAGGGTGTTGTCGATAGATTAAGACACGGCGGCTATAGCGTGCAGTCGCAGCTACATATGCTACGCCGCCCCTTGAGTGAGTGCCGCCGCCTGCTATTTCCATTTATTCAGGAAGCGTACGCACACGATTTACGCTCGGTACTGATCGTCCACGGCCGTGGGCGTGAAATTGACAGCCCCGCCAATGTGCTGCGTTCGTACCTAGCCAAGTGGCTCAGTCAGTTTGAGGAGGTGCAGGCGTACGTATCGGCACAGCCTTCAGAAGGGGGGCTAGGCGCTACCTGGGTGATGCTGCGTAAAAGCGCTCGCGCTAAAGCTAATAACCGCGAGCGCCAGCAGAAAAGGAAAGGATAGATACAAAAGTGCTCCTCATTGAGGAGCACTTAATGCTGGGTTGATTATCAAGCGTAAGACAACGCCTTGTCGGGCGCTTTTTGACGCAAGCGAAATAGTGGTTCGGGCTGATCAGTGGCGGGCTGGTAAGCACGGCTGAAGATATGCAAGTTGCGTAGGGCATCTGCAACCCACTGATCTTTTCTAAGCGAGAGACCGTCGAATCCGCAGCGTGTCATAAAAAACAGCTGATCCACTAGCACATCACCAATAGCACGCACTTCACCCTGGTAGGCATAGCGTTCGCGTAATAGGCGCGCCACACTATACCCACGACCATCTGTAAACTTAGGGAAATCGACTGCAATCAACGGCGCGTCTGAAAGGCGTTCAGCTAATTCGGGTGTCAGTTCGGTATCTGCTGGCAGCCAGGGCGCTGTGATCTTGCTATCGAATGCGCGTTCGAGCCATGTTGATAGCGGCACAATAACAGGTTCGTCAAGTGCGACTTCGGTTGCCTCAGGATCGAGTACCAGCGTCCAGCAGTCCTGGGCCTCTTGACCACGAAACAGATAAGGGCGCGAGCGTTCGGCCGACTCGTTCTCAACAGACAGGTTATCTTCAGAAGAAGGCTGATTAAGCATAAACGCGCTCCTTGAAAGGCTTCAGGCCAATACGGCGGTAAGTATCCAGGAAAGTTTCACCGTTTTGACGCTCACCTACGTAAACATTTAACAGCTTATCAATCACATCAGGCACGTTTTCGCGGCTGAATGATGGGCCAAGAATCTTGCCCAGGCCGGCATTATTGCCCTGGTCACCGCCAAGGGAAATCTGGTACCACTCTTCGCCTTTCTTATCGACGCCCAATATGCCGATATGGCCTACGTGGTGATGCCCACAGGCATTCATGCAGCCTGAAATATTAAGGTCTAAGGGCCCCAGGTCGTAAAGAAAATCCAGGTCTTCAAAGCGCTCCTGAATCGACTGAGCAACAGGAATCGACTTAGCGTTGGCAAGCGCGCAGTAGTCACCGCCAGGGCAGCAGATAAGATCTGCTAGTGTACCGACGGTCGGGTTTGCCAAACCCAGTGCGTCCAAATCGTGCCATAGCGCTTCCAGCTGGTCGGCGGGTACGTCGCCAAGCACCAGGTTTTGCTCATGTGTTACGCGAATCTCGCCGAAACTGTACGTGTCTGCCAGATCCGCTATCTGGTGCATATGCTCCCAGGTAACGTCGCCTGGCGAATGACCACTGCGCTTCAATGATAGCGTAACCGCTTTGTAGCCTTTGACTTTATGGCCCTGCACGTTGTTCGTCATAAAACGAGCAAAAGCGCGGTTTTCCTGACGCAGTGTATCAATGCGCGCAATGGCTTCATCACTCACCGGGCGGCGGTCAGGGTCGATAAAGTAGCCGGCAACCCGCTCGATGCTTTCATCTGTCAAGGTTTGCGGGCCATCTTTAAGGTGCGCCCACTCTTCTTCCACACGGCGGCTAAATTCTTCTGCGCCGAGTGCTTTAACCAGAATCTTGATCCGTGCCTTAAACTTGTTGTCCCGGCGGCCAAACTGGTTATAAACGCGAACCAGTGCCTCCAAGTAGGTTAGCAAGTGCTGCCAGGGCAAGTCCTCACAAACGACTTCACCAACCATGGGAGTACGGCCCAAGCCGCCGCCCGCCAGGACTTTCACGCGTACTTCACCGGCATCATCACGCCATAGACGCAATCCCACATCGTGAACCTGAATGGCAGCACGATCCTGCTCGGCACCGGTTACTGCGATTTTAAATTTCCGGGGCAGGTAAGCAAACTCAGGATGAAACGTCGACCACTGACGTATAAGCTCGCACCAGGGGCGTGGGTCGACTTCTTCGTCTGCCGCGATACCGGCAAACTGGTCTGTCGTGGTATTACGAATGTCATTACCACTTGTCTGGATTGCGTGCATTTGAACGGTGGCCAGCTCGGCTAGCATATCCGGCACGGTTTCCAGCTTGGGCCAGTTCAGCTGCAGGTTGGTGCGTGTCGTAAAGTGGCCGTATCCGCGGTCGAAATCACGCGCTAGATCGCCCAGCTTACGCAGCTGATAGGACGCCAGCATGCCGTAGGGGATAGCGATCCGTAGCATGGGAGCGTAGCGCTGAACATACAACCCGTTCTGCACCCGCAGAGGGAGAAATTCTTCGTCGCTAAGTCGGCCGGCAAGGTAGCGATCCATTTGATCGCGGAACTGAGCAACGCGCTCATCAACCAGGGTTTGGTCGTGAATATCATAACGGTACATGTGGCACGATCCTGCTAAAAAGCGAAATGGTCACGTTGAGACGGACGTTAATGTAGCCCTACCTTAACGCGGGCATCATATTCTACAAAAGAATATATAATTATCTTTTTATCTCTAAAAGCTATTTAGAATATGCCACCACTCAGGTGGCTAGCTAAAAAGCCGGGGCCAGCCAGCGACGGCGCTGCCATACCCATAAAAATCCTAGTGAATTGATCAAGCGGTAAAAAAGCTGCATCAACCAAATACCAAGTAAACCGTGCTCCAACCCAACCCCGACCCACCACGCCAAGGGCAGAAAAAGCAGCCACTGCGTTCCCAGGGTCAGCAGCATCACCGTGCGTTGAGCCCCCGCGCCCATTAACGCTTGGGCAAGCACTAAGGCCGCAGCATCGAGCACAATCATCACCCCGGTTAGCTGCAGGGGGAGTGTGCCCAATGCAATTAAATCACGACTGCTGAAGAAAATGCCCAGTACGTGCTCAGGCGCTATTAGCATGGGCAGTGCCAGTATCAGCAAAAGCAGCCAGGCAACCCGCAATGCATCCAAGCCCCAGCGGTGGGCTTCTTGTTGAGCATCACGCCCTAACGCCTCACCAACCAAGCTCATGACTGCAACTCCGACACCTACCCCTGGCAAAATTAGCAGCAGCGATAAGTTAATCAGTACATGGCCAACCGCAACACTGGCTGTACCTAACTGGCTTAATAGCCAAAAAAGCACCGCGTAGCCCGCTGCAAACAGCAACTGCTGTATGGAGTGCGGAGCAGACAGTGTCAACGTAGTGCGCAGGCTGGCAAAGCCGGGCAGACGTGTCAAAAAATGTTGCATAGAAGCACGATTGAGGCTCACACAGCCCCACACAAGCAATCCGACAAACAGCGACAGTGTGGTACCGACACCAGCCCCGCTGGGACCCATTTCGGGCAGCCCCGCCAAGCCATAGATCAAGCCGGCACTGGTCACTACGTTAAGCAGATGAACCGCCACGATAATACGCAAATAGAAATATGTCTGCTGGCGACCATTCCAGTAACCGCGAAAGCATAGCGTTAAGGCGATCGCCACCAGTGACAGCACCCGCCAACGAAAATAGTTAACGGCCACGTCCTGAACGGCATCGGCTTGGTTAATCAAGCCAACCAGCAGCGGTGCTTGCCACCACGCCCAGAGTGACAGCGGCAAAGCAACGGCGAGCCCGATAACAAGCCCTGACTGCAGCGGCTGGGTGAGACAACCATGAGAAGCGCCGACGCGATGGGCGGTTTGCGCTTGCACGCTGGAGGAGAGGCCAAACACCACCGCGCTAAGCATAAACATGGCGTAGCCGCCCACCCCCACACCGGCAAGCGCCACTTCACCCAAATGCCCCACTAAGGCAGCATCGATTAAGTTGAGCATGCTCTGCGAGAGCATGCCCAGCATGATCGGTAAGGCAAGGCGTATCACCTTGCCGTGGCGACTTGCTGACAGCACCAATTAGCTCGGATCGTAGGAGAGCACCGGCGAGAGCCAGCGCTCCATTTCCTCAAGCGGTGCCTGTTTACGCGCGGCAATCGCTTCGACCTGGTCGCGGGTAATTTTCCCAGTCGAAAAGTATTTTGACTGGGGATGGGAGAAGTACCATCCCGCAACCGCCGCCGCTGGCCACATGGCGAAGCTTTCGGTCAGTGCCAAGCCAGTGTTCTCGGTGGCATTCAGCAGCCGGAACAACGAGGCTTTTTCAGTGTGGTCGGGGCAGGCGGGGTAACCGGGGGCAGGGCGGATACCCTGATACTTCTCTGCAATCAGTGCATCATTGTCCAAGGTTTCTTCCGGTACATAACCCCAGAACTCTTTACGTACGCGCTCGTGTATCCGTTCGGCAAAGGCTTCCGCAAGGCGGTCGGTTAATGCCTGAACCATGATGGCATTGTAGTCGTCACCTGCCGCTTCGTACGCTTTGGTGAGCTCATCCACGCCGTGGCCGGTGGTCACGGCAAAGCCGCCAATCCAGTCGGCTTTGCCGCTCTCTTTTGGGGCAATAAAGTCGGCCAGGCTGTAGCAGAGTCCGTCGCGGCCTTTAGTCGTCTGCTGACGAATATGATGCAAACGCTCCACGACTTCGCTACGCGACTCGTCGGCATACACCTCAATGATGTCATCATCGACACTATTGGCGGGCCATAGACCGATAACGCCGCGGGCCTGAACGCGCTTCTCTTCAACCAGCTTGCGCAGCATGACTTTGGCGTCGGCAAACAGGTTGCGGGCGGCCTCGCCGACGACTTTATCATCGAGAATTTTGGGGTACTTACCCGCTAGCTGCCAGCTCATAAAGAAGGGTGTCCAGTCGATGCACTCGATCAGCTCTTCAAGGTCGTAGTCGTCAAAGGTTTTCAGCCCGAGCATATTGGGCTCGGCGGGGGGATGGCTGTTCCAATCAGTACGAAAACGCCGCTTGCGGGCTTGGGTATAGTCAAGATCTGCCGCTTTGGGGCGGCGCTTGGCGTTACGTTCGCGAACTTTTTGGTACTCTTCGCGAATCTCCGCCACATAAGCGGCTTTTTGATTGGGCGCCAATAAACGGCCCGCCACGCCCACGGCGCGGGAAGCATCGGTGACATAAATGACCGGGTGCTCATACTGCGGTTCGATTTTCACTGCGGTATGCGCTTTCGAGGTAGTGGCACCACCAATCAGTAGCGGTAGGTCTAGACCCCGCCGTTGCATCTCTTTGGCGACGTGAACCATCTCGTCCAGTGACGGGGTGATCAAACCCGAGAGTCCGATAATATCGGCGTTGTGCTCTTTGGCGGCCTGCAAAATTTTATCCGCGGCCACCATGACACCAAGGTCAATCACCTCATAGTTATTACACTGCAGCACCACGCCGACGATGTTTTTACCAATATCGTGCACATCGCCTTTGACCGTGGCCATGACGATCTTGCCCTTGGCTTGGATATTCTCGCTCTTCTCCGCTTCAATATAAGGGATCAAGTAGGCGACGGCCTGCTTCATAACGCGCGCCGACTTGACCACCTGGGGCAGGAACATCTTGCCAGCGCCAAACAGGTCGCCAACCACATTCATGCCGTCCATCAGCGGGCCTTCGATCACCTCGATGGGGCGTTCTGCCTGGACGCGGGCCTGTTCGGCATCACCTTCTATATAGGCCGTGATACCTTTAACTAAAGCGTGCTCAATACGCTTATTGACCGGCCAGTCGCGCCACTCAAGATCCTCTTTCTTGGCAGCACCACTGCCATCGCCCTTATATTTATCGGCAATATCCAGCAGCCGTTCGGTGCCATCGCTACGGCGGTTGAGTACTACGTCTTCAACGGCGTCGCGCAGCTCGGCAGGCAGGTCGTCGTAAACGGCTAGTTGACCGGCATTGACGATCCCCATGGTGAGACCCGCGCGGATCGCGTGATAAAGGAACGCCGAGTGAATCGCTTCACGCACCGGGTTATTGCCACGAAACGAGAAAGAGACGTTCGAGACACCACCAGAGACCATGGCGTGAGGCAGGTTTTCACGAATCCACTGGGTCGCTTCAATAAAATCGACCGCGTAGTTATTGTGCTCCTCGATGCCCGTGGCGATGGCAAAGATATTGGGGTCGAAGATAATGTCTTCGGCAGGGAAGCCAATCTCATCGACCAATAGACGATAGGCGCGCTGACAAATTTCGGTTTTACGTGCGAAAGTATCTGCCTGGCCCTCCTCATCAAAGGCCATCACGACGATAGCAGCGCCAAAACGGCGGCACTTGGTCGCTTGTTCACGAAAGGCAGCTTCCCCCTCTTTCAACGAAATGGAGTTCACTATCGCTTTGCCCTGAATGCACTTCAGGCCCGCTTCGATGATCTCCCACTTAGAGGAGTCGATCATAATCGGCACCCGGGCGATGTCTGGCTCGCCGGCGATCAAGTTAAGAAAGCGCTCCATGGCTTCCTTAGACTCGAGCATACCCTCGTCCATGTTGATATCGATTACCTGAGCGCCGCTCTCGACCTGCTCAAGGGCGACTTCTAGCGCAGTGGTGAAGTCCTCTTCTACGATTAGGCGCTTAAAGCGCGCTGAGCCTGTGACGTTGGTACGCTCGCCGACGTTGACGAACAGCGAATCGGCTTCTATGTTGAACGGCTCTAAGCCGGATAGACGGCAGGCGCGGCTGCGCTCGGGAATCACACGCGGCGGCATATCGCGGACAGAATCAGCAATGGCGCGAATGTGCTCAGGCGTGGAGCCGCAACAGCCGCCGATAATATTGACCAGGCCGCTAGCGGCAAATTCGCTAACAATCTCCGACATCTCTTCCGGCGTTTGGTCGTACTCACCAAACTCATTGGGCAGCCCGGCATTGGGGTGCGCGGAAACGAAAGTGTCGGCTTTGGTGGAGAGCTCTTCCAGGTAGGGGCGCAACTCTTCGGCCCCCAGCGCACAATTCAACCCCACAGAGAGCGGCTGAGCGTGGCGTACTGAACTCCAGAAGGCTTCGGTGGTTTGACCTGAGAGCGTACGACCCGAGGCATCGGTTATCGTGCCCGAGATCATCACAGGTAAGCGCTCGCCACGATCATCGAATAGCTCTTCCAGGGCATAGATCGCCGCTTTGGCATTGAGCGTGTCGAAAATGGTTTCGATCATGATCAGGTCGGCGCCGCCCGCAATCAGGGCGCTAGCGGCTTCGTAATAGTTCTCACGCAGCTCGTCAAAGGTGACGTTGCGCTTGGCTGGGTCATTGACGTCTGGCGATAGCGAGGCGGTGCGCGAGGTGGGGCCTAGTACACCCGCGACGTAGCGGGGCACACCGGTTTCAGCGGCTACCGCATCGCACACTTTGCGGGCTAAGCGCGCTGACTCGCGATTGAGCTCAACCACCAGCGATTCCATGCCGTAATCGGACTGTGACAGTTGGGTGCTATTAAAGGTGTTGGTCTCGATAATGTCCGCGCCGGCCTCTAAATAGTCGCGGTGAATACGCGCAACGAGATCGGGGCAGGTGAGTGCGAGCAGATCATTATTGCCTTTGAGATCTGAGGGCCAGTCGCTAAACCGTTCGCCACGAAAATCCTCCTCGCTCAACTCGGCATTCTGCAGCATGGTGCCCATGCCGCCGTCCAGAATTAGGATGCGTTCGGCAAGGCGTTGGGTGAGGGTTGCGGTCAAAGCACTATCAGCCATGGCAGGGGGAGTTCTCCAGCGTCACAGTAGTCAATGGGGATATTGTTATCGTCGGGAAAGTAGCATCTGTCGTTATAGAGGCGTGCAATTGTAGCAAAAGGGAGTGCAAAAGGCGCCCTTTGGAGCAGCTATGAGCTGTGTTTGCAAAGCTAATTACCCCAAAAACTGATGGCTGTGCCTAAATTGACCATTTGCTGCCAGCTAATAGTTTACTAAAACACTCGGGATTGTGTCGGCGCGCCGTTTTGCTTACCATAGGCACAAATGACATGTGAAGTGGCGCTGCCACTACCACGGGAGGAAGACAGCCCTCATGACCACGACTAGCGAAAAAGACACCAATGTCGATACTCAAGGTATCGATATTACCGATAGCGCGCAGGAGTACTTGGCGGAATTGCTAGAAAAGCAAAACGTTGAAGGTATCGCTGTACGTATCTTTATTACTCAGCCGGGTACGCCTTACGCAGAGACCTGCTTGGCTTATTGCCGCCCTGGTGAAGAAGAGCCGACCGACGTCACCCTGGCGCTCGAGAAAATCAGCGTTTTTCTCGATAAAAACAGCTTGGCGTTTTTGGAAGAGGCGGTGGTGGATTTCAATGCCGACCGCATGGGTGGCCAGCTGACCATCAAAGCACCTAACGCCAAGATGCCCAAGGTCAACGCCGACAGCCCGTTGGAAGACCGTATTAACTATGTGCTTTACAGCGAGATTAACCCTGGGCTGGCGGCCCACGGCGGTGAAATCAAGCTGGTTGAGCTCACCGAGCAGCAGTATGCGGTATTGGCCTTTGGCGGCGGCTGCCAAGGCTGCGCGGCGGTTGATTTAACCCTAAAAGACGGCGTTGAGAAAACTCTGATGGAGCGTATTCCAGAGCTTGCCGGTATTCGCGACGTTACCGATCACAGCGACACCACCAACGCTTACTACCGCTAAACTCGATAGCTAACGCAAGAAGCCCAGCTCCAGCAGCTGGGCTTCTTGCGCATTTGGATTATTTAATTTTTAGCGCCGCTATCCTCTTCTCTCTGTTTTGAAAGTGCATCTGGAAGCGCCGTTAGCTGCGTTTGCAGTGCTTCCATGCGACTCCAGAGTCTCTCTTGCCATGCTTGCTGTAGTGCTGTTTCACGCTCTGCCTGCTGCTTGGCCTGCTGATTTAGCGCCGCTTGCGCCTGTTCATTTTGCAGGCTTAATTCCTCGGCCTGCTTCTCCAGCACAGTCATTTTTTGTTGACTCTCAGCCAGCTGCTGCTCCCGCTCGCTGGCGTCTAGCTGTAACTGATAAACACCCTGCTGCTTGGCGGTGAGCTCTTGGCTCAGGGCCGCAATACGTTGCTCGCCTTGTTGTGCCCGCTTTTGGTAGCTCTTCTCTTCTTGGGCGCGCGCCTGCTGGGCACTATCCAGCATGGCCATCAGCCTGCCTTCCGCCGCTTCGTGGCGTTGTTCTTCTTGTGAAAGTCGCTGTTCAAGCGCTGCCTGCTGCTCGCTGAGGGCTTGGCTATGGGCACTTCGCTGCGCTTCAGCCTGAGTCTCTAGCTGCTGCTGCACCTGCTTTAACTGGGTAGCGTCTCGTCGTGCCTCGTCGGCTAACTGTTGCCAGTGGCTTTCGCTCGTTTGACTGGTCGCCAATTCACGACTTAACGCCTCCATACGCTGTTCCATATGGCGTAAGTGCTCGGCAAGGGCGCTTTCACGTTGTTCAGCGTTTGCTGCTTGGTGCTTAGCCTCTTCGGCTAGTTGCTGGGCAGTCTCCACTTGGCGGCTAGCATCCTCCCGATAGTGCTGCAGAGTGTTATTTGCCACTTCTTGCGCTTCACGCCACAGCTCACTCGCCATTGTCACAACGGCTTCCGGCACCCCTTTGGGTGGCGGCACGTCACGATTCTGCTTCCGCTCGCTGCGCCACTGGCGAAAATGGTCACTGATGGTCGTAAAGCTACCGGTGCCCAAAACATCGCGAATGCGCTGAACACTAGGCGTGTCGCCACGGGCGAGCAGTGCATCAATGGCTTGTTGAACATCGCTGTACTGAATGCCGTTGCGGGCCATGGGCGATCCTTTCCGTGAAGTATTTAATGCGCCTATTGTCAGCATTGAATAACCAAAAGGCAATATTACGTAATACATAAAACGTAATATTATTTATCAATAGGCATATAAATTCAAGATTACTCGTATTATCTTGAATTTATACCGCTACAGCGGCACACTTAGCTACCAAAACGACGCTGATTAAATAGTCTGTAAAGAGGGCGCTTAGCCATGGTGAATGAGCTGGCAGCAAGCTTGGAAAGTCCATTAATGCTTGAAAAAGCAGATAATAGTGAGCTTTTGCATAGGCGAATTGATGCGCAAAACGATGCCCAAGCGGTTATGGCGTGGCTTGATGAGTACGCCGACAGCCCGCAAACCTGGAAAGCGTATCGGCGTGAATCGGAGCGGCTTTTGCTATGGCTAGCGAGCCAGCGACTGACGCTGGGCGACATAAATCGTGAAGCGCTTCGCCAATTTGAAGCCTTTTTAGCCGATCCCCAGCCCAGCGAGCAGTGGGTGGGCCCTTCGAAGCCACGCACGCACCCCGAATGGCGGCCATTTCGCGGCGTTTTATCGCCTTCTAGCCGTCGCCAGAGCCTGGTCATTCTGCAAGGGATGTTCGCTTGGTTAGTCGAGGCTGGCTGGGTCAGACATAATCCGTTTCGCCTTATGCGCGATAAATCGCGGCGCTTAAATAACCAAACGCCGCGCATTGAGCGCTATTTGGAAGGTGATCTTTGGGCATGGCTATGGCAGTGGCTCAATAGCCCATCAGCAGAAAAGGGCGGACGCGACGAGTTTTTACAGGCGCGGCGGCGCTTTATTTTTGGCTTTGCTTATCTGCTTGCGCCACGCATTAGTGAGATGGCAGATGCGCGGATGGGCGATTTCCAGCACAGCGAAGGGCGCTGGTGGTGGCACGTAGTGGGCAAGGGCAGCAAGGTGGCGCGCATTCCGTTGCCTGAGGACATGCTTGAGTGCCTAGCCGAGTGGCGTCAGGGATTGGGGTTGCCTGAACGCCCTAGTTCGTTAGAAGCGACAGCTCCTGTGCTACGGGCCTTGGACGGTCAGCGGGGCCTTGGTCAGAACCAGCTGTATCGACTCATTAAAGCGACGTTCCACCAGGCGGCGCATGCCCTTGCAGCCGATGGGGGCACGCCTGGCTATGTCTCTGCGCTGCGCCAAGCAACGCCACACTGGTTACGCCATACCTCCATCACCCACCAAGCCCAGGCGGGTATCAGCTTGCGGCACTTGGCCGAGAGCGCCCGTCACGCGCGGCTCGATACCACCTCACGCTATTTACATAATGAAGATAGTGAGTGGCACCGCGAACAGCAGCGCCATCGGTTAACCAATTCTGTTACAACTCCCCTCAAGCCCTCCTTGAGCCGTTATAATGGGGTAGATTGAGTTGAAGACGTTAGTTAAAAATACCCAGTAAAAGGAAACACCATGAGCACTTCCGGCGCCGAGCAGGCCCAGCAAGAGCTGATTGAAGATTTCGAAATCTTTGATAACTGGATGGACCGTTATCAATACATTATCGATATGGGCAAGCAGTTACCTGATTTTCCCGAGGCATGGAAAACCGAAGAGCTTAAAATTCAGGGCTGCCAGTCAAACGTGTGGATACGCCACGAAGAGGAGGGCGATAGGCTGGTTTTTAAAGCGACGTCCGATGCGGCGATAGTTTCCGGTTTGATTGCCGTACTTTTAAGAATTTACAGCGATCGCACAGCGGCTGAAATTCGCGCGACCGAACCGCACTTTTTGGCGGACTTGGGCTTGGATAAGCACCTTTCGCCGACGCGCAGCAATGGTTTACACGCCATGCTGGAGAAAATTTACCGGGTTGCCCAGCAGAACTAACCAGGGGCGGTCTAGTGGGTGTGATGGTCGCAGCAGGGCATTTGCTCATCCTCTTGGCAAAGCCGCTCACTGCGGCCACCGGGTACCGGATCCATGCCGCCAGGGTTGCCCGGGTGACACTTAACGATTCTCTTGGCCGCCATCCAGCCGCCTTTTAACGGCCCGTGGACCTGAATGGCTTCAATAGTGTAAGACGAGCAGCTAGGCCAGAAGCGGCAGCGAGGGCCTAAAAGCGGGCTAAGCGTGTACTGGTAAATCCTGATGCAACCAATCATTACTTTCATTAATGCCCAGCGCGGGGCTGATCGCCAATGAGCCACTTCTAAGACTCGCTTTTTTTGCCGTAGAGCGTGTCAGGATCAATCAGCGGATTACTGGTGATCGAGGCTTGCTCGTCGTTCACGGCAATATAGAAACAGCTACGCCGCCCGGTGTGGCAGGCAGGCCCGGTTTGCTCAACTTGCAGTAATAGCGTATCGCCATCGCAATCGAGGGCCGCGGATACTAACAGTTGCTGTTGACCCGATGACTCGCCTTTACGCCACAGTTTTTGCCGCGAGCGCGAGTAGTAGCAGACCCGCTGAGTGGTTAAGGTCTCTTCCAAGGCTTCACGGTTCATCCATGCCATCATTAGCACGTCTTTGGAGTCGTGCTGCTGGGCAATCGCCGGTATTAAACCGTCGTTATTAAAGCGAACGGCTGCTAGCAGGGTGGCGACAGCGGGCAGGCTATCTTCAAGAGTTGCGCGCTCCAGCTGTTTAAATAGAGCCTCGGGCGCGATGTGATCAAACTGAGACATGGGTCATTACTCGCTAGCTGTCTGACGCGGTAGCTGTTCGGCAGTCTTGGCAGAGCCCTTGCAGCTCAATGGTTTGGCGCTCAACGTTAAAACCTTGGCGCTTTGCCAGCGCCGCCAGCCGGTCACTGATCTCGTCTAAATGTAGCTCTTCCACATAGCCACAGTGACGGCAGATCAACAGCTGAAAACCATGAGCATGTTCCGGACAGGCACACGCTACATAGGCATTCTGTGACTCAATACGGTGAACCAAGCCCTGGTCAATTAAGAACTCTAAGGCACGATAAACCGTCGGCGGACGAGCTGCCGCATGCTCGGTAGATAGCTTGTCGAGCAGATCGTAGGCTTTCAGTCCGCCGCCATTTTCAGCAATCAGTTCGAGCACGCGTCGCCGAATAGGGGTAAATCTCACCCCATTAATATGGCACTGAGACTCTGCCTGCTGCAGTAGTGTATTCGCGTGGGTCATGGGCAACTCGTTGAACGTTATTCAGCCTAGGCTCGGTTAAAGCCTAGTCTACGCGCTGGCGGCAGTAGTGTCAGGGCTTTCCTACCAGCTGGCTCTCTACCAGTTCGCTCTGACGTGCAAAATGGTGCTGGGCAAAGGCAACACGCTCTTTTGCGGTTACGCCATCGGGCTGACGCTCAATAAGATCAAGGCGGCGGCGCAAGCCTTCACCGTTGGTCATTTGAATGGCTAAGCCTGGCCGCGCGTTGAGTTCGAGCAGCATCGGCCCATGCTGGCGATCCAGCACCATGTCAGTACCGAGATAACCTAGGCCGGTCATTTCATAGCAGCCAGCTGCCAAGTTAAGCAGCGTTTCCCACTGAGGCACCACCAAACTGGCCAAATCGTGCCCAGTGTCTGGGTGGCTAAAGCAGGGGCGGTCAAACTGGACGGCGCGCAATGCGGCACCTGTGGCAATGTTTAAGCCAACACCTACCGCACCCTGGTGCAGGTTAGCTTTGCCGTCGGATGCTGCGGTGGAGAGGCGCATCATAGCCATCACAGGGTAGCCCTTGAACACGATTACCCGTATATCGGGAACGCCCTCATAGGTGTAGTCCATCAGGCTTTCATCGAAATTAATTAACGTTTCAATAACCGCCACATCGGGCGAGCCGCCCAATGAGTAGAGCCCGGATAGAATATTTGACACGTGCCGTTCAACATCGGTAATCGACTGATGCGCACCGCTGGGCTTGATAAAGGCGTTATCTTCTACCTTCTCGATGACCAATATACCTTTGCCGCCGCTGCCCTTGGCTGGCTTGATGACAAAGCCAGCGTGGCCGGTGAGCATTTCACCAATATGCTTGACGCCAAACTGGGTGGTTACCGTGCCGATAAGTTCTGGCGAGGTAATCCCGTACTGCTGGGCCAGCAGTTTGGTTTTGAGTTTGTCGTCCACTAATGGATAAAGACGGCGGCTGTTATAGCGACCAATATAGCGAATATTGCGTCGATTCATGCCAATGATACCTTTATCACGCAAACGTGTGGGCCAGGTCCAGTTTTGCAACCAACTCATGAGGGTTTCTCATCATCGGTAATTGGTTTGAAGCGGCGCAGTTCTAGCAGCCGATAGCCCGTGTAATTGCCTAGTAAGAGGATAAGCGCCATCAATATCAGTTGAACGCCAAGGAAGTTAAACGTGATGTGGCGCACCCAAGGATTGTTCATCGCCAGGTAAGCAAGAATCGCCGTTAACAAACTGCCACCACCTTGGATAAGCACCTGTTTTGGTCCTTCTTCTTCCCATAGAATCGACATTCGCTCGATGGTCCAGGCAAGGATAATCATCGGGAAGAAGGTGATCGTTAAACCTGCACTGAGCCCCATTCGGTAAGCTAAGACGGTAAATATCGAAATGATCGCAATGACCGTTATGATCACCGCTGACACCCTGGCCACCAACAGCAAATTCAAATAGGAGAGGTAGTTACGAATAACCAAACCGATGGCAACAATGAGCAGGAAGCCAATTAAGCCCGTGGGCAGGGTAGTTTGAATGAAGGCGAGGGCGATTAGCACCGGCATAAAGGTGCCAGACGTTTTGATACCTACCAACACCCGTAAAAACACCACCATCAATGCGCCTATCGGTATCAGCAGAATGGTTTGGAACAGGGCTTGCTCTTCCAGCGGCAGACTGTGAATCGAGAAATTCAGCAGCGTGTCTTCTGCGTAATGGTTGCGCACAGCCGCTGAGGCGGGCTGGTCGTGGGTCATCATCGAGAAGGTAACGCGGGAGTTGGTGCCACCCAAAACTTCCAGTACGGCACGGCCACCAGTTTCCCATAACAGTAGGTTGTCAGGCTTACCTTGCTCACCGGTCGACGGGTTGAAAATTTCCCACTGTTCGCCAGTTTCATTAAACACCTGGACCCAACTGCTCAGTATTTGGCGGCGGCGTCCATCTTCCAGCAGCAGGCCACTGACCTCCCGTGCCAGCACTCCCGCGTCATTGAGCAAGCGCACCACCAGCGCAGCCGGGGTTTCTTGCGACAGCAGCAGCCGAGCATTCTCTTCCTGTCGCTCACCGTTGATATCGCGAATTAGCTCACGAGCAAAAGTGGCATTATTGGCACTTCGCGCCCACGCTTGCTCAATTAACTGTTCTGCGGCACTGTCATAGGGGCTTTCCCATGGCGTTGCAGGAGCCATTTCAGGTGGTGTCTGAACTGGCGAACGGGCATCTTCCGAGACTAGCATTTGAACTGAGTAGTACAGCGTTTGGCTGCCAGCCGCTTCGCGAATAGTCCACTGGGCGGTGCGGCCCAGCTCGTCCGCTTGGTAGGCTAACCCATAGCCTGACGATGCCGTATTCTCAGTTAATACCCGATAGCCCGCTTGGTGCGAAGGTAGCGCCAAGTCGACCTGGACTGGGCCGTTCTGAGCATTAAGGTTAATGCCGGCTTCAATTTCCCACACCTGACGCTGCTCACCAGGCAGCCAGGGGATTTCAAACTGCACATGGCGATGTACGCTGGTCGCAATACCCGCGACCAATAGCAGGCCGACAATAATATAAAACATTAACCGTGACATGGAGATTCCTTTCCGTGTAAAGCGCCAGGGGAGAGCAGTTACTCTTCGGTATCGTCTTCATCCACTGCTTCATCTTCAGCAGCTTCATCGGCTGGCTCGCCACCAGGAAACTCGGGGCGGTCGTATAAATAGGTGTCGGCGACGTCAACCACCGCAATATCCATCAAAAAGCGTCGCCCAAGCAGCACGGGATAATCCAGATGCGAGCGATCATTGAGGGTAAACTCGACGGTTTCGCGAATCGGCCCTAACGTTAATAGTAAGGAGACCACCGGGCGAGAGTCTTCACCAGAGGCTTGCACAATACGGACACGACGCACGATAGGTGCTTCAATCCAGTCGTCACGCTGTGACTCAACCGCCACATCGTCATCGTTGAGGGCTAGTTTGAAACGCACCCAGTCTTCGCCGTCACGCTCAAAACGGGTGATATCGGCAGCTGAAAGTGATGAGGTGTTGGCACCTGAATCAACTCGCGCCTTAAGATAAGTACCCAGGCTCGGCAGACCCACCCATTCACTGCGACCCAGCAGCGTTTTAGTGGTTAAGGTCTCGTCAATTTCGCACTCTTCGCGAATAATCACGGGCTCATCACCACGCGCTTCCAACTGCTGTACATCTTGACGCAGATAGCGAAGCAGGCTGCCTACTTCGCGCACGTCTGCGGTCAGCACCTGCTGTTGACTCAATTGACGTTCCTGTAGCTCAGCGCTGGAGTCGCATTGCTGGGCTAACTGGCTCTCCAATTCGACAATACGGGAATTAAAAGAGGCTTCGCTTAATGGCGGCGGGTCATTGGATTCTGGCTGGGTAGTTGCGCAGCCAGCGATCGAAAGCGACAAGCCAGCTATTAGCCACAAAACACCTGGGCGCATAACGTGAGATATCCTTGGACAATAGGTGGAGGAATGATAAGGCGATGGGGGGCGAGTGTCCAACGCCACCACGGCTTTTGAACGTCTAATTTCAAACACATAGTTTATTTAATTTAATTTATGCGTGGTGACTATGCTTCATGAGCCTGGCCGGCGGAAGGAGGGCGGGGTTATTAACAGAATCAGAAAAGATGCTGGTTCATGGAATTTGTTCGTACTGCTGGATTTGCGTCAACTCATGAACCGGCGGAGAATATTGTAGGCTAATCCCCCGAGAAAACAGGGTGGCTCCCTTTGAAAATGAGGGGATTACCGGAGAGTGGGTTAACCAGACTCGTTCGCTAACGCAGGTAAAACATTGGGCGCAAGAATCTGTGAGAGAACTTCAGGCTCTGTTTTACCTGGGGCGTACCATAAGTAGAGAGGCACCCCTGAGCGGCCATGTTGTTCCAAAAAAGCGGTGATGGCGGGGGCGCCATTGGTCCAGTCGCCCTTCATTGTAATCACACCCGCCCGCTCAAATGCCTGCTGCGTACTGGGTATATCGATGGCCCGCTGTTCGTTGATCTTACAAGTGACGCACCAATCTGCGGAAAAGTAGACGAAGATGGGGCGCTCTTGTTGCCGAAGCTCGCTCAAGCGGCCCGCGTCGAAGTCGAGTGGGCGTGTTTCGGCTGAACTAACCTGTGCATTGACGGCCTCTTCTTGCTGGGCAAAGGAGCCAGGAACGATGACACTTCCCGCCAAGGCGAGCCCGGCCGCCAGCCCTGCCGGAAGCCAGCTCAATCGCTTGGCGCTTCGTTGGCGCAGGCCGGTAAACCAAAGCCCTATCGCCAGCAACATGATCAGAGCGAGGCTCGCCACCATGCCGTCGTTGCTGAGCTGGCGGCCAAGCACCCAAGCCAAGGCTAGAGCGGTCAGGAACATAGGGATGGCCATGATATGCCGGAAGCTGGCAAGCCAAGGGCCAGGACGAGGAAGGAGGCGGCGCAGCACCGGCACGAAACCGAGCAGTAAAAACGGCAGGGCAATGCCCAGACCCAGGCCCGCGAACACCATCAGCGCGGCAAACGTGGGGAGTACCAAGGCAGCGCCAAGAGCCGTAGCCATAAACGGGCCAGAGCAAGGCGTTGCGACGAAGGCGGCCAGTACGCCTGTCCAGAATGCACCGGCTACACCGTCCTGGCTTGCTAGCTTGCCACCGGCATTGATGGAGCCCAGCTCAAAAAGGCCAGCCAGATTAAAACCGATGGCGGTGGTCAACAGGGTCAGCACCACGATGACTCGCGGGTCTTGCAATTGGAATGCCCAGCCAACCTGAGTACCCACTGCACGCAGGGCGATAATCGTCGCGCCAAGTAGTAAGCAAACAATCACCACTCCGGCGGTATAGGCTAACGCCTCGCGTCGGGCTTCGCGCTCACCACCGGTTAATCGCGCAAGGCTAAGTACCTTGAGACTGAGGATCGGGAAAACGCAGGGCATGATGTTGAGCAGAACGCCGCCCAGTAGGGCACCGAGAAAGGCTGTCAGAAGTAAAGGCGAACTGCTTTGGCCGGTGGCACTTGCGGTGGAAGAGCTTTGAGGTCCGCTGGCGCTCGCCACGGGCGCCCCATCTCGATGACCAACCAGTGATAGCCCGGTACCGCTGCCCAATGACAGCAGCGCCTCGAACTCGTCAGGCGGGCTATCTGCCGGCCAGGATTTTGACAGCTTGGTTTCGACCATCAACGTATCGTCTTCACGGCTGAATATCTGCTCAGCCGCGGCATCCACGATGTCGTCGGTAGCGACAAATAAGTGTGGATTGTTCAGCTCCACGCTAGCGGGAAGGGGGATGCTGACACGCAGCTGATTATCGTCGGTCGTCACGAAGCTGGCTTGTGAGCCTAGTGGCCTGGGTAGTTCCTGGCGCCATTCATCGAAGCTCGCTTGGCGCTCATCCGTAATGCGGCCATCGCCTGCGGTGAGGGTAATGGCAAGCGTTGATTGTTCGGGAACGCAGGCGTCGGCACGGCAAGCAAGATAGTTGAAGGTAACGGTGATCGGCAGAGAGGTTCCCGACGCTACCGAGGCATCTATTTCCACGGGTAGCAATAGCGCGTAAGGATGTTCATAGACATGATTCATCAGGTCGCCGGTCATCAGCGTATGCGGCACTGGAAAGGCAGCATCGCCCACGCTGACACCATCCGGTAATTGCCAATCGAACTGCGGTGCCAGGCCAATACTGCCCGGCTGTTTCCAATACCCATGCCACCCCGACTGCGGCTCCATGAAAACGGCTAACGTACTGGAGGTGCCGACTGCGGGTTGGTTCGTTTCCGCTATCAAGCTGCTCTTGATCAGTACCTCGCCCGAGGTGCCGGGAAACTCCTGGGCTGCGCCGATTTGAGGTATCAACACGCAAGCCAGGCAAAAAAGGACACAATAGCGGTAAAGGAATGGGGGCATTGGCTATCAGCCCGCTTGAAACGGGCTGCTCCATCAAAGGGTGTACAACGGAGGGTTACTGGCTGATGCGCTCGACGGCTTCGGTTAATGCGGTATCTTGCGGCCCAAGCTTTTCGGCTACCTCGCCGTCGGCATCAATTAGCACAACGGTCGGTATCTGTTGAATTCCAAAGCGACGGTGTATCTCGCCGTCGGCATCGAGCAGCACAGGAATCGCCGTTTCGGTGGTATCAAGATAGCTTTTGACGTCGGACTCTTTGGTCCAAAGGCCAGAAATAATGCCCATCCACTGTACGTTTTGGTCTTTGCTCAGTTGATTGACAGTTTCGCGCACACGGCGGCAAGCGGCGGAGGTTTCCGGCTGGCTCTCGGCAAGATAAGACTCACACCACGTGGCAAAGAACACCACACCCAGTGGCTTGTCTGTCGTTGTTCGGGTCAGGTCGATGGTCTCGCCGTCACGCATGGTAACGTTTAGATCAGTAACCTCATCGCCTACCGTTAAGGCGTTGGTGTCGATATCCTCGACGGCGGCTCCTTCGGGCGTTGCTAAGCTTGGATCATTGGGTTCCAGCACTGCCTGTAGCGCCTCTTCCAGTGCTTGATCGTCACGATGGCCAATGTGAGTGATGTGGCCACTGCGATCGATCAGTACGTGCTGCGGGGTGACGCGTAGATTCAGTGCTTCGGCCAATGTGCCGTCATCCACCGTGATAGGCATGGTCAGGCCCATTTCTTCGCGATACTCACGTGCAGACTCTTCGGTATCAGCGTAACCGGTGTTCACGGCGATGACTTGAATGTCGTCACCATGTGCTTCCTGGAAGGCCTGGAACCCCGGCATCTGCTGACGGCAGGGCACACACCACGTTGCCCAGAACTTTATATACACCGGCTTTTCACCATACAGTGCGCTGAGATCAATGGTGTCACCATCCAGCGTAGTAATGCTCAGCTCGGGACCAGGTTGACCAATTAGCGACTCGCCAGCCGCTCTGGCACGCTGTTCACCATCGGCGTCCTGATCATAGGCTTGATCGGCTTCTTGTTGATCGGTGGTCTCGGTCGCGTGCACCGTCCCAACGTAGCCGACCAACATGGCAAGCAGTAGCGCAACCGAAAACCGCGTGTTTGTTATCCGCATTGGTTTGATCCTTTTGGCAAACTGTTAGGGCCTGGCTCAATCGCTCTGGGCTAATTCAAAGAACAAGCATAAAGATTCAGACCGATATAAGTAGTGTGGAGTGTGATTATGAGTGACGCCATGGTCTAAAAAAAGCACCAAGAATGGCCAGTTTTTATGTACCATGGCACTATGAGCAGACTTCGTTTTTCACTCGATCGCCAAGGTGAGGCATCTCTCCCAGAGCAAATACGTGCCAGCATCGCTGATGCCATTCGACAGGGGCATTTGTATGAGGGCGCGCGGCTGCCTTCATGGCGTGATCTTGCGGCGCAATTGGGCGTTTCGCGGGGCACCATTAAAACGGCTTATGATCGGCTAAGCGATGATCAGCTCGTCATTTCAAAGGGGGCCGCTGGCACCTTCGTTAGCTCGGCGCTGCCCGCAGCGCCGAAAGTGGTCGCCGCGGCCTCCCGTCTGCCATTGCCTGACCTTTATCAGGATCTGGATAGCGCACCCAAACTTTTTCAAGTGGGCGTGCCTGCGCAAGACGGGTTTCCCTTCAAGCATTGGTCACGCATCATGCTGCGCTGTTCGCGACAGGCGGTGGCCGAGCCACTGTGCTACCCAGACCCGCGCGGAGAGCGAGTGTTGCGCAAAGAAATTGCTGCCTATCTGGCCGTGTCCCGCGGACTACTCTGCTCTGCCGACCAAATTATCATCACCAACGGTTATGCGGGTGCGCTAGGCCTGGCCTTGCACTTGCTACGGCTGGATTCACGGCGAGTGTGGGTCGAGAATCCGGGTTATCCGCTGACTGGGCACGCCTTATCGCTGGCAGGATATACCTCGGTTCCCGTTCCGGTGGATGAGCATGGGATCTGTGTGGAGCAAGGGATCGCGCTGGCAGCGGATGCCCGTTTGGCGATTGTGACGCCAAGCCAACAAGCACCCCTGGGTGTACAGTTGTCGCTTAATCGACGCCAGGCACTTCTGGCATGGGCTCAAGAAAATGCTGGCTGGATCATCGAAGATGATTATCTAAGCGAGCTGCAACTAAGCGGCCAAGCAACACCGGCACTGGCCTCGCTGGATCGTGACGGCAGGGTGATTCACATCGGCACATTCAGTAAAACCATCAGCCCACGCTTGCGGCTGGGCTTTATGGTAGTACCAGCCAGCTTGTCAGAGCGCGCTGGCGATACGGCGGCCGCATTGTCGCCAGCGTCTGGGCTGCCTGACCAGCTAGCCGTTGCGGAGTTTCTGCGCGATGGTCATTACTTGCGCCATATTCGGCGTATGAAGCGTTTATACATACAGCGCCGGGATGCGCTGCTTGCGCTCATGGACGCGTCGGCTTCGGTGAACAATATCGCCGGCTTGTCACTATTGCTCACCCTGGATGATGATGCTGATGACGTTGCTATTGCCGAGGCTGCCAAGGCCTTCAACTTGGCACCAGCACCGCTGTCGCCCTGGTATGCCACGCAAACCAAGTCGCGAAAAGGATTACTCTTGGGCGTGACCAATCTATCGAGCCCCGCACTCGAAGAGGGTTATCAGCAGTTGGTGGAACTTGTCGCTCGCCATCGTCCATAGTGGCGGGGCTTTACGTTATGGAATTTCGTTAGTCAGTACGTCAGCCTCAATCAGCGCAGCCTGCGCCTGATGCCATGCTTTGTCGATAGCGGGCTCACCAAACGCTAACCCCTGCAAGTACGCGAAGTGGATATTCCGAATGCCGATGGTGTTGAGAATAAGCGTGAGGTAGGGAGTAAGAAAATCCGGCTGCGGGTTATCTCCTTGCAACATGCCGCCAGCACTCACCAGCACAGTGGTCGGGCGATCTTGCAATAATCCCTGCTTGCCCTCAGCCGAGGCGATAAAGGTACGGTTAACACGTACCACATGATCTATCCAGAGTTTCAGCGCAGCCGGTACGCTGAAGTTGTGCATCGGCGTCGCGATTAGCAAGCGGTCACTCTGCTCAAGCTCACTAATCAACTGCTCTGACTCTGTCAGGGCAGCATCAATGCTGTCACCGATGTTGTGGCTGACCAGCGCAGAGGCGTAATGTTGAGTCAGAGGCGATAGCGGGGCGGCTAGCAAATCACGCTCTACCAAACTTACCCTGGAATTTGTGAGTGCTCCCTCTGCCAGAATCTTTTGAGCCAGGCGATAGCCTAACGCATGCTTAC
The DNA here is from genome assembly GCF_050215315.1 of Halomonas sp. H2. Lineage (GTDB taxonomy): Bacteria > Pseudomonadota > Gammaproteobacteria > Pseudomonadales > Halomonadaceae > Vreelandella. The sequence continues at coordinate 1,960,049 of NZ_CP189760.1, read as the reverse complement.
CATGTGGGCTGGCGTGAATGAATAAGGTGTTATTCATGAAACTCTCTGCTTAATTTTGAAGTTTTTAGAGGGTAGGCTCAAACAAAGGGGGTTGGAAGCTACGAACCCAAATCGCATGAATCAAAATGAACAACACACCTTATTTAACATAATATATATTATGCGAACCACAGGCTGAGCAGTAAGCTTATAGCCTGTACGGCCTAAAAAAAGCAGCCTGCTGTTCAGCAAGGCTGCTTTTTCATTTCAGACTGGTGCTTTTTGAACCAGCTATCTATTCAGGTGCTGCGTAAGACCCGTCTTCCTGATGAACTTCGTTACCAGTAATCGGCGGCGTGAAGACACATGCAACGGTCATGCCTTTCTCTTTACCGCGTAAAAGATGCTCATCATGCTGATCTAGCATGTAAATATCACCTGCTTTAATCGGCCAGATTTTACCATCGGCGAGGGTTTCAACTTCGCCTTCACCTTCATAGCAAAATACCGCTTCATAGTGGTTCTTGTAATGAATGTGGGTCTCGGTGCCGGGAAAAATGCGGGTAATATGGAATGAGAAACCAGCATTATCGTTGGCTAAAACAAGACGAGTGCTGTCCCAGTTACCGTTTTCAGCGGTTACCAGACGATCTGTTTTACGTGCTTCTTCGAGATTACGAACGATCATAGAAGTACTCCGTAGCATGGCGGCTGGCGGTTACCAGCCGCTATATCCCTGACTAGAACCTGTGAGCTTACGCTTTATCCTAACGCCTAATTACTCGCTAGCAACAGCCTTGACACACAGTTCGAGAATATCCAGACCTTCCTGCAGGTCTTCATCAGTAATAGTTAACGGGCACAAGCACTTAACTACTTCGCCGTCTTGACCACTGGTTTCAATCACTAGACCATGTTCAAAGGCTTTGCTGGTGATTTTATCTGCGATGTCACCTGACTCAACGTCAATACCGCGCATCAGACCGCGGCCACGCTCGGTGGCAGGCATGCCACTTTCGGTGAGCAGTGCTGCAAGCTTCTGGAAACGCTCTTCCACAATGCGCCCTTTACGCTGAACATCACGTTCAAAGGTATCGTTAGCCCAGTATTTTTTCAGCGCCGCAGTGGCCGTCACCATGGCTAGACTGAAACCACGGAAGGTGCCGTTATATTGGCCCGGCTTCCACTTATCCAGCTCAGGACGCATCAATACATGGGCAAACGGCATACCAAAACCGGAGAGCGACTTCGAGTTGGTAATAATGTCGGGTGTAATACCGGCATGCTCAAAGCTAAAGAATTTACCGGTACGGCCACAACCTGCTTGGATGTCATCAATAATCAGCAGAATATCGTGGGCACGGCAAATGCTTTCCAAGCGCTTTAACCAATCCAGACCTGCCACGTTGATACCGCCCTCGCCTTGCACAGTCTCAATGATCACGCCTGCAGGAATATCCAGGCCGCCAGACTTGTCGCCGAGCAGCTTTTCGAAATAGTCCAAGGTGTCGGTGTGTTCGCCCATGTAGCCATCGTAAGGCAGGAAGCTAGCACCTTGGGTCGGGATGCCGCCAGTTGCTTCACGGAACTTGCGATTCCCAGTGGTAGCCAAAGCCCCCATAGTGACGCCGTGGAAGCCATTGGTGAAGGTAACAATGTTGTGACGACCTTTGGCAACACGAGCCAAACGAATAGCGGCTTCAACAGCATTGGTGCCCGTTGGGCCAGGCAGATGCACTTTATAATCAAGCCCGCGTGGCTTAAAGATGACTTCTTCGAGCGTCTCTAAGTAATCGCGCTTGGCATTGGTCCACATATCCAAACCATGAACGACACCGTCAGTCGCCAAGTAGTCAATCATCGCCTGCTTCATGTGCGGATTATTGTGGCCGTAGTTCAAAGTGCCCGCGCCGGCGAGGAAATCAATGTACTCACGGCCGTTCTCATCGGTTAGGCGCGCATTTTGTGCTTTGGTAAACACCACCGGAAATGAACGAGAATAAGTCCGTACATTGGATTCCATGCGTTCAAGCGTCTGGGTCTGCATTGCGACCTCCTTGGTTGATCATTTTGCCTTTAGGCGTTGCTTGCCCGGAGCAACATAAGCGGGAAAACAGTCAATCCAATACGTGTATCTAGCAAAACCACGTATTAGATGTGGTCGGTTTGGAACGGGCCAATACGCACCAGGTTTTCCGGATCATGCTCTCCTCCGAGCTGTTCGGTAGAGAAGTATTCGCGGCTATTGAGCGGCGCATGCCAGCGCGCCGCCAAACGACGAAACAAGCCCCAAGAGGCTAGATTGTCAGGCGTGATGGTGGTTTCAAGATGATGCACATCGTCAAGTTCGGGGCGCGACATAATTGCCTCGACCAAGCGGCGCGCTAGCCCTGTGCCGCGTGCTTTTTCACCCACGGCTACTTGCCATAAAAAGTAGGTGTCGGGGGCATTGTCCTTAACGTAACCAGAGACAAAACCCACGACTTCCCCTTCTTCATTGGTAGCGACTGCGCAGGTATCGCGAAACTGAGTGGCGAGTAGCAGATAAGCATAGGCGGAATTTACATCCAGCGGAGGGCACGCTTTGATAAGCTCATACACTCCCCAGCCATCATCCGCATTGGGTTTACGAATATAAAGTGGGGTTCCGGCATGCCCCACCACAGCATCAGCGACCGTTGGTCGGGCAAGGTCAGCAGAGGGGGTAAAAGGTTGCGTCGGCGTACTCATATTTATGCTTCGCTGTAGCGAATTTGAGGGCTATTATAACAGCTGATTATTAGTAATTCAAAAATCGTATTATTCACCACCCTGCTTTCCATAATTATTTGTTATGAGACGGCGGCATGTAAAATGCCATGCTTCTTCATACAAAGCGATGAATTTAACTGCGCGTGAGCGTACGCATTGTGACGAACTCCTCTGCCCCAGTAGGATGAATACCCACGGTACGGTCAAAATCGTGCTTAGTCAGACCCGCCCGCACGGCGATGGCGATTCCCTGGATAACTTCACCTGCCTCCTCACCGACCATATGGGCGCCCACCACTACATCCGTCGCATCGTCTACCACCAGTTTCATTAAGGTGCGCTCTTGGCTACCCGACAGCGTGTGCTTCATGGCACGAAAGTCGGTGCTATAGACGCGAATATGAGTGAACTTTTCCCGGGCCTCTTCTTCGGAGAGGCCGACGGTACCAATATTGGGGTGGCAAAAAACTGCGGTTGGGATCGTTGTGTAATCTAACGGCTGAGGGGCTGTATCCGTGAAATGGTAGTCGACCAGCTGCATCGCCTCTGCCAGCGCGACGGGCGTTAGTTCAGGCCCAGCGATTAAGTCGCCTAGCGCTAAAACTGACGGGAGCGCTGTTTCAAAACGCTCATTGACGGGGATTTTACCTGTCTCATCTACACTCAACCCGAGCGAATTAAGGCCTAAATCTTCGATATTGGCTCTACGCCCTGTCGCTGCCAGTACCACATCGACTTCAAACACATCGCCGTTGGTAAGATGAACGTTGTAGGCACCTTGACTGGGCTCAATGCGCTCGATGTTAGTGCTGAAGTGTAAATTAACGCCCTTTCTTTTCATTTCAGCACAGGTGAATTCGCGTACCTGTTGATCAAAGCCTTTCAAGAATAGCTCGCCACGGTAGATAAGGTGAGTCTCACTGCCCAGCCCGTTAAAAATGCTGGAGAATTCAACAGCAATATAACCGCCACCTAATACCAGAAACCGCTTGGGGAAGGTATCTAAATCAAAAATCTGATTTGAGTCCAGGGCGTATTCACTACCGGGAAATTCGGGAACCCAAGGCCATCCGCCAGTGGCAAGCACAATTTTATGCGCGGTCACCGTCACTTCCCCCTGCTCACTCGTTAATTTGACCGTGTGTGCGTCTACCAATTTAGCTCGTGCATTGAATAGCGTTACCCCGGCGCCTTCTAACAAGCGCTGATAAATACCGTTTAGGCGCTTTATTTCACTGATTTTATTGTCGCGCAGTGTTGCCCAATCAAAGCTGGCAGGGCTGGGTAGCTGCCAACCAAAACCAGCGGCATCGTCAAAGCTGTCATGAAAATGAGCCGCGTAGGAATAAAGTTTTTTAGGCACGCAGCCAACGTTAACGCAGGTACCACCTAAGTAGCGGTCTTCAGCAATCGCTACATTAGCACCAGACGCCGCTGCCATGCGCGCGGCGCGCACGCCACCAGAGCCTGCGCCGATGACCAATAAGTCATATTCGTATTCAAAAACGTCTGACATCATTTGCTCCTATGGGACTAATATTCATTACGCCTAACGGCTAAGTAAAGTTGTTGAGCTGACCCTTAGGGGGTTAAAACCATCTGTTGCTATTTTATACTGCTCAATGCTTTATACTTACTAGAATTTGATATTCCGCACTTCAATCAGCGACTTAACTCTATTTAACCTTGCTGGAGACTGTATGTCTGACCCTATTGCGACGCTACTGGATAACAACCGCGCCTGGGCTGAGCGCATGTGCGAAGAAGACCCCGATTACTTTAAACGCCTCTCGAACCAGCAAAATCCGGATTATTTATGGATTGGCTGCTCCGACAGCCGAGTGCCTGCGAATCAAATTATCGCTCTCCCGCCAGGAGAGGTTTTCGTCCATCGTAACGTCGCCAACCTGCTTCACCATACCGATATGAATGCCCTCTCGGTGGTTCAATTCGCGGTGGATGTCCTTAACGTCAGCCATATCATGATTGTTGGTCACTATGGTTGCGGGGGCATTAAGGCCGCCATGATGGGAGGCGAATGCGGCGTGGTCGATTATTGGCTGCATTCAGTACGCGAGCAGTACAATCGTCATCGCGACTCGCTGGATCATTTGCCGCTGGAAGAGCAAATTGACCGCATGTGTGAGCTTAACGTCAAGGCTCAGGTCAATAGTTTGTGCCGTACCAAGATTTTGCAGCGCGCTTGGCAGCGAGGCCAGCACATCTCGGTACATGGCTGGGTCTACGGTTTAAGCGATGGCCGCGTCAAAGATCTGAACTGCACCATTACCGGCTTAGAGCAGGTAGAGACACTCTACCGCATTGACCGTATCCACAAAGGCGACTAAGCGCCCTCTTGACGCCTGCCGCTTGGCTAGTCGTAGCGGTAGGCACGATGACAGCTTTTACAGCTTGCACCGACCTCTGAAAGTGCACGTGCAGTGTTACGCGGGTCATCTTGCTCTGCTGCGTTAACCAAGGTAGTCACTTTATCCTCAAGGTCGGTAAAACCCGCGGAGAAGTCATTCCACTCTTCCCAAATAGAAGCCCGCGCCTCGGAACCTCCGCCATGGGTGCCTGCTATAAAAGCGGAAAGCAGGTTACTTGCCGTGGCGCGCTCTTGAAGCTCAGCGAGTCGTGGAGCAGCAGCCTCGGTGTCTTGATTGTTGACTAAGTCAAAACGCAGTTGCCGCACCAGGCTTTCAATATCTTTGAGCTCTTCACGGCGCCATACCACTGCTTCGCGTTCGCTTATGAAGCGCGTATCACTGAGGGCTTCAGGCATTGCCAGAGTACTATCCGCCTCCTCTTCAGCCCAAGTAAGCGGCGTACATAGCACCACCAAGGCGGTGCCTATAGCGATGCGTAGGAAAGCCCTGTTTGAGTAATAACGCTGCTGCATAGTGTCTTCCTATCGAGAAGTAGCCGAGTAGCAATATGCTTTTAGCCGATTGGGCAGGTAACGCCGGTGCCTTTTAGCCCACAGTAACCACCAGGGTTTTTATCAAGGTACTGCTGATGGTATGCCTCAGCATAATAAAACGTTTCTAACGGTTTAATTTCGGTAGTGATACGCCCTTTCCCCGCTTTGTCGAGCGCCTGCTGAAACCCTGCTGCGCTCTGCTCGGTGGCCGCTTGCTGGGCCTCCGTGGTGGTAAAAATCGCTGAGCGATACTGCGAGCCGATATCGTTACCCTGACGGTTTCCTTGAGTTGGGTCGTGTTGCTCCCAAAATATCTGCAACAAGGTGTCAATATCCACTTGCTGCGGGTCGTAAACCACACGCACCGCTTCGGTGTGACCCGTACGCCCAGTGCAGGTCTCGTCATAGGTTGGATTAGGCGTTTCGCCACCGGCATAACCTGCCGCGGTGACATAAACTCCCGGTAACTGCCAAAACAAACGCTCAACGCCCCAGAAGCAGCCCATCGCCAAGACAATTTCTTCATGACCACTGGGGAACGGTGGATGCAGCGAATGACCGTTTATAGTGTGGACATCGCTTGTCTGAATAGGCTTGTCTCGCCCAGGCAGTACACGACCTGCACTTGAAACAGAACTTGAAACTGTATTCGAAAACAGTGACATATCGTCCTCACCTATTGCTGTTGGATGATTTCAGGATCACCTGGAAGGGTGAACGTATAGATTAGATCTACCGCTTGGCTGGTACCCGACACGGCCTGAACATAGAGGTTACGCCATAGCGTATAGCGTAAAGTTAGTTCTGCGATTGGCGAGAAAATTCCCACGCCATAGCTAATCCGCAGATCGTCTGTCAGTTGCCCGCTTACGGCGACTTGGCTGTCGTCGCCCGCACCGGCAGTATCCAGCGTTAAATCGTCTATGCCGAAGGCTTCACCAATCGAGCCAACCGCGCCGCCAGTACGCCCTAACGACATGCCGATCAAAGCAGTTGTCAGCGCGCTGTCAACGCCGCCGGAAGCATCAGGTGCACGGCCGCGCAATAGGTAAGATAAAGCGCGCGACTCATCCATTGCTGGTTCAGAAAAGATCAGCACATTAGGTTCTTCGGCACTACCTGTTACCCGTAGGCCCGCGATCACCTCATCTTCGGTAACGTCCGGGTTACGGATGGCTTCGAAGTCGAGAGTAGGCAGCCCCGGCGGCCCGCTGAACAGTAGCCCACCGCGGCGAATGACCAGGTCTTGTCCAAATGCCTTAAAACGCCCGTCTACTAGGTTCACATCACCAAACAGCTGCAACGCTCCGCCGCTTTGGCGAATTTCAAGCGCTCCTCCCAATCCAGACTCCAGGCCGTAAGCCGAGATCTGCATATCGCTGCCTAGCGTCAACGTCACCAGCACATCAAGCTCCATTCCGGTAGCAGCCAGTTCATCCGCGGCACTGGGATCATCACCGCTGGCAGCTGCTCGCTGGGCCTCTATTTCGGCCTGGCGATCATCGCGCTCGGTAATAATGATCTCATCGCCGCTGGGTGAGACAGCCGAGGAGCCCATGTCACCAATTTCAAGCCGTGCCCAGGGTAGGCTGACATCGCCTCTGACTTGCAGCCGCTCCGGCGTCACGCGGACGCGGATATCTGGCGCCGCTTCCAGGCGACCAAACTGCGGCAATGCAATCAAAATGGGCTCTTGAACAGCATTGAGATCAACCCCGATCCGCCAATCGCCACCACTTGGCCAGTAGGCGTCACCAGTTATGTCTAAACGCCCGCGCTCCGCTGCTAGAAATCCAGCGATATCACCCTGCTCGCCATCAAAAGCAACAACAAGCTCTCCATCCTGAACATCGACAGGGATATCAGGGCCATTGACACTGATACCACGCAGACCAAGCTGGCCTTGCAAATCTGGTTGCGTTGTCGTGCCACTAATCTGAACGCTGCCGGTGAGATCACCCTCTAGTCGATCCATACCTACCACCATAGGCCGATAGGGCTCAAGGGAAACACCCTCTGCGCGCAGCTCGCCGCTTAATTCTCCTACGCCGATGGGGTCGTTAACCGATAGATTGAGGTTTAAATTGCCCGCCTCAGCCAGGGAGAGCGCGACATTAGCATCCGCCTGCGCTTGGTTAGCCTCTATCTGAGCGTCTAAACTAATCTCAGGAAGCGCTACGGGTTGGCCAAAGTCATTGACCGCGGTAATCGCCAGCTCGCTTAAGATTTGCAGATTGGCCTGCCACTGAGCCCCTCCATTGCGCCAGTTAGTGGCGAGATCCGCGGTTGTGTCACCCTCTAACTGCCACTCTTCCGGCAAGAAGGGCTCCAGCATCTCCATGGGCACTTCACGTACCGTGAGCACCGCATTGCCCTGTTGCGCCGAGGCATTGATCTCCTCTGCTGAACAGACCAGACCACCCTCTTCACGCCGCAAGCAGAAAGGCGACAAGCGCGCTTGGCCATTGGCCATGTTGTAGCGCAGGTCCAACGGCGCTTCGAGACGAATATTGCCCGCCTCAGAGTCGACTTCCAGCGGCGTGACTTGCGCCTGATAGAGCTGACTCTGCTGGTTAAAACGGCCATCAAGGGCAAGCAATGCACGACTTAGTACGTTGTTTTCAGCCCCCTGGGCGTTAACCTCAAGCCGATGCTGAGAGAGCCGCCCTGCGAGGTTGGCTTGCAGGGTGGAAAGTGACTGACCGCCCGCATTAACGTTTTGTAGGGCCAGTTGAACATCGAGAGTGGGGTCGTCGACACCCTCAACATTGGCCTCTAAGCTGAGCTGCTCGACACGGTTTTCGGCAAAGCGCACGCCATTGCCCTGCAGATCAGCGATCAACTGCGGCTGATTAAAGCTACCGCTGGCTTCTAGCGTGCCAACAATAGTGCCTGCCAAATCGGGCGATAAGGTTTGCAGCTGGCGCAGGGCAATATCCGCATTCAGCGACATGGCTTGCTCACTGATTTGTCCGGTTGCCTCTACGCGATTATCCCCTTGGGTGAACAGCAGCTCATCAATATCCACTTCCAGATTACTGTTAGCATCAAACGCCGCCTGTAGCGTTAACGGGTATTCGTGTAATTCACCGTCAATGGCTAAGTTGGGCACGCTAATCGCCCATTGGTCCCCTTGTTGCCCCTGTTCCTGGGCCTGTATTTGCGAGATGGCTAGCTCAATATCGCCATTTAAATTGCCGTCCAGCTGTTCAACAAAATGCGCAGGATTAAACTGATCCAAGCGAATGCGAGTATTGACCTGTAGCGGTGTTAGCCAGTTAATACTACCTTCGCTGCGCAGCGAGCTTTCGCCCACCGCTAAGGTGAGCGGTTGCCAGCTAAATTGCTCCAGCCCCCCTTCGCCAGTTAGGTCTATTTGCATGCGCGGCAAGCTGGGCCCTTCAACAGCCATGGCGAGCTGGGCGCGATAATCGCTGAGATTCCCCGTTAGCTGTAAATCCAGATCATCGATCACGTAGGGGGAATCGCCCTGTTCTGAACTGCTCTGTTCGGCACTCTCGCCTTCATTTTCTGGTGTATTGGCCGGTAGCGGCCACTGTACTTGGTCACTTTGTACATTCAGTTGAAAAGGCAGCGTAGGGGCTAGTGCGTCTACTTGGCCACGCAAAGACGCGTTGAGCGGGCCCGTCGCATTTAGCTGCGCTTCGAGTGCATCCAGAGAGCCCGAAAGCGTTAACTCAAACGTTTCGTTACTCTGCTGCTGAAAAAAGTCAGGCATCAGCTCTGGCAAGAAAAGCTCAATGTTTAAACGCGCTTCAAGCGGATAGTTGTCAGTTAGCGTGGCACTTGCGGCTAACTCCGCCTGCGCATCCGGCGTAACCAAGACAAATTTGGTAACCTCAACGTCACTGTCCTGGGTGAGAAGTCCGAATTGCAGACGCTCAACGCGATACTCAGTGGCCCCTTCCAGGCGGAAATCATTGAGCGTAAATTCAGGCAACTGAATATCCACTGGCAGCGTGATATCGGGTAGTTCCAAGCGTTCGCGGGCTTCAAGTTGTTCTTCAGGTGACTCCGCTGCGAGCACCGCCTCTTCTTGAGATTGTTCTTGAGATTGTTCTTGAGACGGGTCTTGGGGCTGATTAAGTAATAGAGCGCTGTCAATGGCCTCGGCATAAAGCGGCGTTTCAACGCCTTGGGTTAGCAACACGCCTGCCGAGGGTGGCAAATAGACCCGAGGCTGCTCTAAATGCGTTGGCGCTAGGCGTACTTCATTACCTTCGGCGACTACCGCTGAGCTTAACGATTGCCACTCAAGCTCGGTACCATTGGCAAACCGCAGGCTGACATCGTCAAGTAGCAACGCGCGTAACTCGATCGGGAAAGGAAAATGGATAGCCAACGGTGCGCCATTATCTTCCGGCGGTGGCGCCTGCTCACTCGATGGCGCTAACCGGATATCGGCACCCACCACTCTGAGGGTGTCGATACATAACCGCCCGGAAAGCACGCAGTCATCTGCCCACTGCAATTCAAACTCATCGACGGCAATGCGGGTTGCTCCCAGTTCCAGCTGAAAATCTTCGAGCTGAAAATGATCAAGTAAGCCGCCCTCATGATGTGAATAGGCGAAAAAATCGCGTTGTTCGCCTTGCGATAGCAACACGCCGGTGCCCCAGGGCGACAACGCCACCCCGACGATTAACGCCACAATCCCAAACAGCCAAATAGGCACTACGATCACGAGGCGTATAAAGCTCCAAATGAACAGCCAAGCGCGATGTTTAGCAGACAATTTGTGCCGCTTATCAGACGCAGATGGTTCAACCTGAGACAAATCGCTCTCCTAAAATTCCGGTCCGATGGAAAAGTGCAAACGCCATGGGTCTTCATGGTCAAAGGGATGGGCAATGTCAAAGCGAATAGGGCCTACGGGTGAGACCCAGCGCACACCGACCCCAGCGCCGGTTTTCAGATCATCCGGCCCCCAGTTGTCAAAGGCATCACCGTTATCGACAAATGTAGCCCCCCACCAATCGCCGGTGACGCGGCGCTGATACTCAAGGGTTGAGGTGAGCATTTGTTGCCCACCACGCAAACGCCCCTCTTCATTGCGCGGTGAAAGGCTTTCATAGGAGTAGCCACGTACACTGCGGTCACCGCCGGCAAAAAAGCGTAGCGATGGCGGCAGCTTAGCAAAATCATCGGTTTCGATTGCACCCACACTAATACGCGCCAAGAAGCGATTATCATCGCCGATTGTGCGTATCCATTCGGTATCCCCTGTCATTCGAGCGAATTGGGCATCAGAGCCCCACACAGTATCCGAGTACTCTAACGAGAGCTGTTGGCGGTCACCCCATAAAGGGAAACGCTGAGGGCGTGTGCGCGTGCGTGACCACTGAATGCCCGGATAGAAAAGCCATACCTGATCGGCTTCACCGCCCTGTTCAAAGTCCTCATAAGTAGTGCGAAAATAGATCGATTGAACCCAGTCGTTATCAAACTCCCAGCGCCGCGCTACTTCGACGGTGGCCTCTAACGACTGGGTATCGCTATCGTCGATATTGCGGACACCGTATTGAAGCCGGTAGCTATCGCGAAGGGGGTCTTCAAGGGGGACGTTATATACCCCGGTAAAACGCTGCTCGGGGGCGGAAATATAGAGATCATGGTCAAGGCTATGGCCATAGCGATTGATCCATGGCTGCTCCCAGCCAAAGCGTAGCCGCGGGCCGACATCGGTAGCGTAACCAATACCCACTTCAAACTGATGACGATCGGCAGGCTCGACACTGACGTCAATAGGCAGTCGGGTATCGTTGGGTTTGTTAATACTTAACGCGCTAGCCAAAGCAGCGCTGCTTAGACGGGCGCGCTCCGGCTGAGAGGCTGTTGCTTCGCTCCACCAAGCATCACCGCCACCGGGAGGTGCGATAGTCAATTCTTGAGCGGTTTCAAGACGTGGACGAACTGAAACAGAGCTGAACCAACGGGTTTCCGCGAGGCGTTGATTATACTCTGCCAGCGTCTCGGCCAAATAAGGCTCACCCGCCTCAAATGGCTGCATGTTCCTTAACCGATCGATTGCAATATGACTGCCGGTGATTAAGGTTTCACCAAATTTGTAGCGCGGCCCGCTGTCGAAATCCATATATAAACGCGCACTTTGCAAGTATGGACGCACTTCCATACGCCGGTCGGTAAAGCCCGAATCAAAATAGCCACGCTCAATCGCCAAACCCGAAAATTGCCCGCGCAGTCGGTCCCAAGGCGCATGCCTTAGCGCATCGCCCTCTTTCAGAGGAAAGTCTTCAACGGCTTGTTGAAAAGGCGGATCGCTGCTCGCGTCACCTTCCACATTAATCGACAGAATTTCAATTTCTACCTGGGGCCCCGGCTCAATGACAAGTCGTATGCGTTCATCATTAACACTTTCTAAGCTTATTTCTGGCTCGTAATAGCCATATACCCGCATGGCTTCCTCAGTGCGGCGGCGAATCTCACCTTCTAAACGCACCTCGGTGTATTGCTCTGCATCAATGTTCTCTAGATAGGCTTGGATGTTGCTTTCAACGCGCTCAGAAACACCTTCGATGGTTGCCTCTAGTGCCCACGCTCCCTGTGCTACGTATAACAATGGAAGCGCTACAAAAAATGTGCGCCCCGTGGCTAATATCCCTTGCCGTTGTGTTCCCATACTTAATTTGTCCTAACCTAAATCAGCGGTTTCATCGCCTTAGCATTGCAACGCAGCGGTTAACGTAACATTTCCAACTGAGCACTGAAGGCAAGCTGTGCTTGGCGCACTTGGCGCACATCGCTTTCTAATGAATTGAGACGTTGCGACCACTCCTGCTCTAGTGTTTCCAGGGCTTGTTGATCTGCCGGCGTGTCTAAATCTACCATTGACGCTGCCAAGGAGGCTTCCAGATCATCAAAACGAGCCTCAATCGCGTCTCGTTGAGCGGCTAACTGCTCCTCCCACTCGCTGCTGACATTGTTTACCTGGTTATCCAGCGCGGATAGACGCTGACCGTTCAGCTGCTCTAGGTGGGCAACTTCCTCGATAAGGTTTTGCCGACCCGATGTCCCCGCTTGCTCCAAGGCATCAAGCGATTCACGCATTGCTAGCAGTTGGCTGTCGCGCAACTCCGCCTGCTCTTCGAATTGGGCTAGTTGCTGCAGCAGGGTATTTATCGAATCGCTGGAAGCCATGTCTTCATTCATGGTGAGCAAGCTATATAGCTCTGCTCGCGTATCGTTCAGCGAAATTGATAGCTGCTCTTGTTCTTGGAACAGGGTTGACATTTGAGCTTGTACAAAGGTTATCACATCTTGTACGTCAGTGTCGCCCGAATCCAAGCGAGCGTGAACATTGGACACTTCGCCGCTGACCCGGTGCAGTTCATTTAAAAGTCGCTCACGTTCGTACCACAGTCCAGCCGCCGCCGCGCCTAACAGGACAATAATTAATAGCAAGCATAGCCATAAAGGCCATAGCGTCGGCCCTTTTCGATGACGCAAATGTTGCGCCGTCAAGCTTTGATCCACATCGGGTACAATGCGAGAGGATCCGGTGGCGTCTGGCATGACATTTCCTCAAAGAGTCTTCGGGTCGGCACGGCGGCCTATACCTCGGTACATTAATCCACAGCTGGCAACAAACTCGGGGTCGTAAATATTGCGTCCGTCCAAAACGAGTTTAGCGCTTAATAGCGAGCCAAGTCGGTGCCAGTCGGGGTTCCAATAGGTCTTCCATTCCGTCACCAGCATCAGTGCATCGGCCCCCTCACAGGCTTGATAAGGGTCATGGGTAAACGTGCGCAGGTCTTCCCGCTCGCCTACCAAAGCATGCAACGCGGGTACTGCCGCCGGATCATGCAGCTGCACCTTAACACCCTGCGCCCAAAGCGCTTCTAACAATGTTAAAACGGGGGCTTGGTCAATGCGGGCAGTGCCCGGTTTAAATGCGGCGCCCCAAATCGCCACGGTTTTACCCGCCAACTCGCCTGCAAAGTGAGACCATAGCTTGCGAAACAGGGTCTCTTTTTTGTGCTCGTTAATATCCATTACCTGCTCAAGCAGCGCTGAATAACGCCCGCTTTGCAGTTGCACATCCGCCAAGCGCATCAAGTCTCGGGAGAAGTTAGGCCCACCAAAACCACAGCCTGGGTAGAGGTATTCAAAACCAATACGTGAATCGGCGCCCATCCCCTGACGAACGTGCTCAACATCGACCCCTAGGGTATCAGCCAAACCGGCAATTTCATTCATATAACTAATGCGTGTGGCCAGCATCCCGTTAATCGCCAGCTTGGTGAGCTCTGCCGCGCGTCTTGGCATGCACTGAAATACTTCGCTGCGCCGATTAAAGGCGCGTAAAAGCTCCCGGATCACCTGCTCGCCAGTCGCATCATCGCAGCCCAATAGCCGCCTGGTGGGGCGAGTAAAAGAGTCCCAGGCACGGCCTTCCTCCAGCGTATCGGGCAGTGCCACGCTAGTGTGCTGAGCCCCCATCACGGTGTGTAAACGCTCAGTCTCACCTACCGGAAAGGTAGAGTTATTGATCAGCACAATACCGTGCTGATCAGCCAACAGAGGATCTTCAAGCAGTGTACTGGCCGAGCTACGTTGACCCGGTGATAACGCCAGCCAGATCACTTCAGGAGGCACGGCATCCGCTAACTGCTCAATCACCGTCAGCGTGCCATCTGCCATGCCCTGCTCAAGATGCGCCATTAGCTGGGGCTCGCTGCGTAACCAGCCCACTTGAGAAAGCGTTGACCAGGGCGAGTCTGAATGGGGTAACCACTGTACCTGATGACCTACCCAAGCCAACGCTGCAGCTGCCGTGGCCGCACTTAATTCGCTACCGTGAAGTAACACCCGCATGCGTCACTCTCCCTGTTGGTAACGTGATAGCAAGGTTTGAAAGGCTTCGCCGAAGTCAGGATGACGACGGGCATAGGCCAGGGTGGCTTCAAGATAACCCAATGGCTGGCCACAATCGTAGGTAGTGCCTTGCATCCGATACGCCTGCACACCCGACTGTTCGCGCAGCGTTTCCAGTGCATCGGTGAGCTGAATTTCGCCGCCGGCACCTGGCGGAGTGGCTGCTAAAATAGGAAAAACGTGGCCAGGCAGCGCATAACGGCCAATGACCGCTAAATTTGAAGGCGCGGCATCACGCTTCGGTTTCTCAACCATAGCGAGCAAGTCTGCCGACTCATTGGCCGTGGGCACATCGCCTGCTGGTGCCACGATGCCGTATTTCTCGACCTGATCCCAAGCGACCTCTTCAACCATTAGCTGGGCCGTCTGATACTGATCATACGCCGCTAACATACCGGCCAGATCGGTCGTCTGATTGGCGCTATTATCGACCAGCACATCGGGCAGTAGCACCGCAAACGGCTCGTCGTCGCCAATAATGGGCCGCGCACATAACACTGCATGACCTAAACCTAACGGCACGCCTTGGCGGATACTGATAATGCTGACATCGTCAGGCACTAAGTTACGCAGCATGGCCAACAATTCATGTTTACCCTTCGCTTCCAGACTTGCTTCCAACTCTGCCTGGGTATCAAAGTGGTTTTCGATGGCACTTTTATTGCTACTGGTGACCAATACGATCTCGCGAATGCCGGCAGCAATCGCCTCTTCGACGACGTACTGAATCACTGGCCGATCGACAATCGTAATCATCTCCTTGGGAATGGCCTTCGATGCCGGTAAGCAGCGGGTGCCAAACCCGGCGACTGGAAGTACGGCCTTACGAATCATAACGAGGTCCTTTTCATGCGTTCCGACACAGGAGTGGTTAGAATGTCCATAATACTGAAGGCGTGGTGGGATGCCACCACGCCAATGAATGATAACGAGTGCTTACGCGTTCATACACCGCTAAATACTCAATGATAACGGGAGTCATAACATGCAAGCGACGCCACAGGATAGCACTGCTGATCGCCTTCAAGGCAACGTGGATGCAGCGGAAGTCGCCAAATTCGAGGCACTCGCTAGCCGCTGGTGGGATACGCAGGGTGAATTTAAGCCCCTTCATGAGATTAATCCCCTACGCCTTGATTTTATTGATGCCCGTGCCGGCCTCGCGGGGAAAAAAGTCCTCGACGTAGGTTGCGGCGGCGGTATCTTAAGTGAATCGATGGCCCATCGTGGGGCCAAGGTAACCGGGATTGATCTTGGCGAAGCACCCTTAGCCGTCGCACGACTCCACGCCGAAGAGCGTGGCGTTAACGTTGATTATCAACATATCAGCGTGGAAGCCATGGCCGTTCAACAGCCGGGGTTTTACGATGTAGTGACCT
The DNA here is from genome assembly GCF_050215315.1 of Halomonas sp. H2. GTDB lineage: Bacteria > Pseudomonadota > Gammaproteobacteria > Pseudomonadales > Halomonadaceae > Vreelandella. Next base: position 1,944,101 of record NZ_CP189760.1, on the reverse strand, counting down.
GCATGGAAATGCTTGAACACGTTCCAGACCCAGCATCAATAATTTGTGCCTGCAGCGCTCTGGTTCGCCCAGGTGGTTATGTATTTTTGTCGACGCTGAACCGTACTGCCAAGTCTTACGCGTTTGCCATTTTAGGCGCCGAGTACGTGCTTAAACTGCTACCACGAGGCACGCATAATTACGCCAAGTTTATCCGCCCATCAGAAATGGCCGGGTGGTCTCGGGACAGCGGTTTAGAAGTGCGCGAGCAAACGGGGCTTACTTACAACCCGGTAACGCGTCGCTATCGTTTGGCCAGCCATGATGTTTCGGTCAACTATATGATGTACTGCCGCAAAGTGAGCGATTAAATGCCGATGCAAGCGCCCCAAGCGATCCTCTTTGATTTGGATGGCACCCTGGTCGATACGGCTCCCGATTTGGCTAACGCAACCAATGCACTGCGTCTTTATCATGGCTTAGCGCCGCTGCCCTATGAGGTGATTCGTCGTCAGGTTTCTAACGGCGGCAGTGCGCTGGTCACGCTAGCGCTAGGGTTGGAAGCCACAGCTGATGGGCATGCGCAGGCGCGTCAATATCTACTCGATGCCTATGTGCAAGCCGTGGCCGTTCATAGCCGGGTTTTCTCGCCGCTTGATGTATGGCTGGACGAGTGGCATAGCGATCAACGGCTCTGGGGAATTGTGACCAATAAACCGCGCCGTTATACCCTGCCACTGTTAGAGGCACTGGCTCTGCAACCCGGCGCGCTTCTTTGCGCGGACGATCTTAGCGTTAGAAAACCCGCCCCTGAACCACTATGGGAGGCGGCACGACGCTTGAATGTTACGCCTGAACAGTGCTGGTATGTCGGCGATCATGCACGCGATATTGAAGCAGCCATCGCGGCAGGCATGACCGCCGTGGCGGTAGGGTATGGCTATATTAGCGAAGAGGATAACTACCGGCAGTGGCCTGCCGATTTGTGGTTTGAAGAGTGTCAGGCCTTGGTTGATGCCCTTGGCGCATTCAAACGCTAACGAAGCATCTATCACAACACGCCGGACACCCATATTGACCATGGCCGGCGCGGCGTCTATTAAACCCGTGGTGGCTGGGCGTCAAGCTTTTGTCCGCTGGTACCGGTGCTGTCCGGCCCCATTAGCCATAAGTAAGTTGGCACGATCTCTTCTGGCGTGCGCAGCGTGAAGGGATCTTCACCGGGGAACGCGATTCGCCGCATTTGGGTGCGCGTGGCACCCGGGTTGAGCGAATTGACCCGGATATTGGGTTGATTTTCCAGTTCATCGGCCAGCACGTCGACAAAGCCTTCAGTGGCAAACTTAGAAACCGAATAAGCGCCCCAATAGGCCCGGCCTTTACGCCCAACGCTGGATGAGGTGAAAATTACCGAGGCGTCTTCTGACTGCTGTAATAGCGGCAGCAATGCCTGGGTCATCCAGATTGGCCCGTTGATATTGACCTGCATCACCTGTTGCCAGAGCTCGGGGTTGTACTGTTCAAACGGCGTGATTCGGCCTAGCAGTCCTGCGTTATGCAACAAGCCATCTAGGCGTCCAAACTCCTTATCTAGCGTTTCTGCCATATCATGAAAATCTTTAAGCGTAGCACCTTCAAAATTGAGCGGAAAAATAGCCGGCTGGGGGCCACCTGCCGCTTCAATTTCATCATACACGCGCTCTAACTTGGCAATGGTGCGCCCCAATAGAATCACGGTCGCCCCGTGTTGGGCATAATTCAAGGCCGCCGCCCGGCCAATCCCATCGCCGGCGCCGGTTACCAACACGATGCGATTTTCCAACAGGTTGGGCGCTGGTTGATAGTCGATCTTGCAGCTCATGCTGATTCCCTGAAGCAAAAAAAATAGATCAAAAAACTAACTCGCTGATTGACGTAAAAAGTCATTGGCAAGGCCTGCGGCGCTGCTTTGCGGGTAGTCATCACGCACACGCTCTAACAACTCACGGCTACGGGCTGCCTCACCTTGACGCGCTTTCACTAAGCCTAGCTTATAGATCGCGTCCGGTACTTTACTACTGCCGCTATAATCATCAATGACACGGCTAAATGCTTCGTCAGCAGCGTCCAGCTCGCCTTCTGCCGCATATAGCTCGCCCAACCAGTAGTGGCCATTGGCCGTTAAGCTGGTATCGGGGTGGTCGGTAACAAAGGCGTCGAACGCAGCAATCGCTTCTTCAAAACGACGTGCTTGAACATGCGCAAAGGCCGCTTGGTAATCAGCTTGAGCATCTTCACTGACATTGCTGTTAGAAGGCGCATTGACGACTTGCTCGGCGGCTTCAGGCTCGACGGGAGGCGTCGACTCCTCGATTTGCGTCGGGCCGCTACTCATTAAACGGTCTTCAATATCGAGGTACTGCTGCTGAGACTGGCGCCGCAACTGCTCCATCTGGTGGCGTAATTCTTCGATCTGCCCGCGCAACTGCTGGATTTCTTGCTGGTGTTCTTGCACTTGGTTGAACAGCACCAAATTGCCACGGGAGGCTTCTTGTCGCTGCGTCTGGTCGTAAAAACCGCCGCTGTTGGGAGAAGAGTTCAGATCTTGCACGAGCGGCTGTTGAGCAATAGCCGTAAGAGGCAGGACGGACAACGGGAGCACTAAGGCTCCCGCACCGCACAGCCTCTCAAGATAACGCTTGAGACTGTGATTCATGATGACTCCGGAGATGTAAACGGCGTGCAATTAGCCGCACGCCGAATTCATCAGTGGTTAAGCATTCAACTGTTAAACGCTCAGTAGTTAAATACAACACGACGGTTCTGAGAGTAGGCGCTGTCGTCTTGGCCATTGACGGCCGGACGCTCTTCACCATAGCTAACTACACTCATTTGCGAAGATGAAACGCCCTGAATATTCAGGAAACGCTCTACCGCTCCGGCACGACGCTCGCCCAGCGCCATGTTGTATTCACGGGTACCACGTTCGTCCGTATGCCCGTGAAGAACCACTTGTGCACTCGGATTGGCACGCAAATAACGCGCATGAGCCATTACCACAGATTCATACTCATTTTTAATCGTATCGCGATCGTAATCGAAATAGATGGTGCGTACTTCAGGAATCCGTGAGTCAGCCTGCTGGCCAGAAGAACCTGAACCAGAAGAAGAACCGTACTGACTACCCGTGCCTGTGCCCGAGGTGCCAGAGCCGGTAGTGCTGCCATCCTGGCTACCGTACGAGTCACCGTCCTGGGTTCCGCCGGTGCTGGAACAGCCAGCGATTACTACAATAGATAGTGCTGCTGCTAATGAGCGGGCCAACGGTTTAAGTTGCATAATCAGACTCCTTGCCTGAAAACTAAAATTTCGAAGTTAATCAATTGAGTTGATCAATTTAAGAAGGGTGACCAAGCTGGATCACGTACATCACCTTGTGCTGATGGTAGTCTGAATGACGAACGGCCATCGGCAGAAACAGCACTTAGCACCCCACTATTCCCCTGTTGGGTAGCGAAGATTACCATGGTCCCGTTCGGCGCAACACTAGGAGATTCATCGCGTGTTGATTCGCTCAATACCACTAAGCGATCACCGCTTAGGTCTTGCCTTGCGACTTGATAACCGCGGCTAGAGCGGTGGATCAAGAATATCTGCTCACCATCAGGCGCATAACGTCCTCGCGCATTATAGTTGCCCGTAAATGTCATGCGCTGCGCCTCACCACCGCCCATTGAGTACTTGTAAAGCTGGGGGCCACCGCTGCGATCAGACGTGAACAGCAAGCTTTGACCATCAGGGGCCCAAGCGGGTTCGGTATCAATGCTGTTGTTATTGGTAATACGCTCTACTGAGCGATTGGCGATATCCATAACGTAGATTTCAGGCTGACCATCTTTAGACAGCGACATGGCGATGCGGCGACCATCCGGCGACCACGTAGGGGCACCGTTGATACCTTCAAACGACGTCGCTTTTACGCGCTGACCTGTCGCTACATCTTGAATATAGATAGCCGGACGCTCAGTTTCAAAAGAGACATAGGCGAGTTTGCCGCCATCGGGTGACCATGCGGGCGACATAATCGGCTCGTCAGAGGTCAAAACCTGCTCGCTACGGCGCCCATCGGCATCGGCAACGTAGAGGCCAAACTGCATATTGTCACCGACACCTTGAGCCGTAACGTAGGCAATCTTGGTCGAGAAAGCACCCCGAATATCGGTGATCTCTTCAAAGATTTGATCGCTGATATAGTGAGCCGCGCCACGCAGGTCATTTCCTCTCACCGTGACAGTTTCACCGATCATGCGGCGCTGGCCGCTGATATCCATCAGCTCAAACTGTAGTTCAAAACCACCATCGGTCTGCTCTGCGCTACCCACGACCAGATAGCGGACATCCAGCGAGCGCCACGTACCGAACTGCACGTCGTCACCCTCGCTAGGCTGTTCAAACATATCGCTACGCGCTAACGGATCGAAATATCCGCTGCGCTCAAGATCGTCTTGAACGATCTGAGCAACATCTTCTGGCAAGCCTTGTGAGCCTTCAAAAGGAACCACGCCAATTGGCAGCGCTTGATCGCTGCCCCGCGTAATTTCAATCGTTAAGTTGGCACTCGCCACACTGCTTACTAACAGCAGCACACAGAATAGCCATATTTTGTTCAAGCTTTGCATCAGCGAACATCCCCCGGGGTAAAGCGCAGATTAAACTGACGTAAATTACGCTGCTGGTTGGCTGGTAAATCTCTCAATTCACCAAACGGTGCAGCATGTTCAACGGCCTGCATGACAGACCGGTCAAAAGCACTATCGCCGCTTGATGTCACAATCGACGTAGCCAATACTTCGCCTGAAGGCCCTAGCCGCACTTGAAGCGTAGCACTCATCGAATCACTTGCGCCGGCAGGAATCAACCATGCCTGCTCGACGGCACGACGGACAATATTGATAAAGCTATTAGCCGCTTGCTCAGCCTGCTGAGCATTAGCCGCTGCTTCGGCTTCGCCGGCCAACTGGCGTTGCATGGCCGCCTCTGCCGCTTCAGCTGCCGCTCGCTGCCGCTCGGCCTCTGCTTCACGCCGCTGCTGCTCTTCAGCTTCGCGCTCGCGTTGGGCCTCTTCTTGCTCGCGTAGACGCTGCTCTTCAGCCTCCCGCTGGCGCTGAGCCTCTTCCTCTTCACGTTGCTGCTCTTCGGCTTCACGCTGGCGTTCAGCCTCTTCCTCCTCACGGCGCTGCTGCTCTTCGGCCTCTCGTTGGCGCTGAGCTTCTGCTTCCTCGCGTTGCTGCTGCTCGGCGACTTCCTGTTGGCGCTGGGCGTCTTCAACCTCACGCTGACGCTCAGCAGCTGCTGCCACTTCGGCCTCGCGCTCGGCGGCTTCTGCTGCCTGCTGCTCGGCCTGCTCAGCGGCTTCTGTAGCACGCCGCTGGGCATCTGCTTCTGCAGCCGTACGCGCTTCCTCCAATGCCTGCGCCTCGGCTTCTTCTGCCTGTTGGGCAGCCTCTTCAGCAGCAGCTTGCTCTTCGCTAGCTGAAGGCTCTTCACTAGCTACCGGTTCTTCTGGCGCCTCAGCTTCTGTAGGCGCTTCGGCGGGCGCACTCATCGCCGCTTGTTGCTCCGTTGCTTGCTGAGCCTGATCGGTAAAGGTTTCGGTACTCACCAGCGTCGCTTGCACAATGGAGGAGCTGTCAGGCTCAGCCGTTCGGCTGGGTAGGCTAATCAAGCTAAACAGCACAATAGCGACATGCACAGCGATCGCCAGAACAGTTGGCCACTGATAGCCAACATCCTGAGGATCGTGAGAAGATTTTACTGCCATGTGCGCTTTACCCTTCCCCATCTTGCGACGGCTCAGAAAGCAGCCCCACGTTAGCCACACCCGCGCCTTGCAGGGTACTCATCAACACCACAACCTGCCCGTAGGGAACGTTGCGGTCTCCGCGCACCATCACCGGCGTGCCTGGGCGGCGCTGTAAAATCGTCATCACACGCTGGGACATCTCATCCAGCGAAACGGAAGTAGAGTCTTCTCCTAAGGTGATGAAATATTCCCCTTCACGGTCAACCGAGATAACAATTGGGTCGTTATCCTCTTGAGCCTCAATGGGTTGAGAGGAAACTTGCGGCAATTCAACTTGTACGCCCTGGGTCAACATGGGCGCGGTGATCATGAACACCACCAGCAGTACCAGCATAATGTCGATAAAAGGGACGACGTTAATTTCCGCCATCGGCTTGCTTTTACCGCTACGATTGAACGGTCCTTGCATGGCTGTCTCCCTTAGTTCGCGCTCGGCTTACCGTCACGGCCTTGCAAATTACGGTGTAAAATAGCGTGAAACTCTTCGGCAAAATCTTCGTATTTACCAAGCAGCCGAGACGCTGAATTGGACAGGCGGTTATAAAAAATGACCGCAGGGATGGCTGCAAACAGACCCATTGCCGTTGCAATTAGCGCTTCCGCAATCCAGGGCGCGACCGTTGCCAGGGTCGCTTGCTGTGTCAGTGACAACGCTTGGAACGACCCCATTATGCCCCACACGGTACCGAATAGGCCGATATAAGGGCTAGCCGACGCAACAGTGGCCAGAAACACCAAGTGTTGCGTTAAGCGATCCTCTTCGCGTGACCAGGCAACGCGCATACTGCGCTGTACGCCTTCCAAGACGGTATCTGGATCGCGGGTTTTAGGCATTAAACGGTTAAATTCGCGAAAACCTGCTTGAAAAATATGCTCGGCACCGTGGCGCGGATCATCGGCGGGAATTTCTCGATACAGCTCGTTTAAGTCGACACCTGACCAAAAAGATTCCTCAAAGTGGTTGTACTCTTTCTTAGCACGGTTCAGCGCAATACTGCGCTGAAAAATCACCACCCAAGAGAGGACCGACGCCACCAGCAATAGCAGCATTACCAGCTGTACCACGGTGCTGGCATTCATTATCAAATGGGGAATGGACATGGTGTTATCGTTCACAGGTGCCCTCATCAATCTATTAGAGTCGGCATGGCCGACGCAGTGAATGACCTCTTGGTTAAGAGGCCCGTGTCAAAATATCAAGCGATGCGGGCCAAGCTTTTGGCCGTAAACGCTGGGTGCTCAAGCAGGCTATCTCGACCGTGGCAGAGCAGAGTAGTTCCCCATTACGCCACACCTGCTGCTCAAACGTCATGCGACAGTGACCTACTTGGCTCACTTGAGCACTAATTTCCAACGCGTCGTCTAAACGGGCCGGTTTCGCGTAATGGCAGGCCAAGCGGTATACCACTAGCTGTGTCCCTTCGTCTAGCAGCGTTTGCTGATTAAGGCCTAGTTGGCGTAACCATTCGCTGCGCGCGCGCTCCATAAACTTCAGGTAGTTAACGTAGTAGACAATCCCGCCCGCGTCTGTGTCTTCCATATAAACACGTAGCGACAGGCGATAACCATCTTTGACCGACGTCGTCACGGGCGCCGCTCCCCTTCCATATCAGCCGCCTGCTCATGTGGCACGCGTTCAAAGTGCAGCCAAGCTTGGCGGGTGACCACCCTGCCGCGGGGCGTACGCATAATAAGGCCCTGCTGAATGAGGTAAGGCTCGATCACATCTTCGATGGTATCGCGCTCTTCACTGATTGCCGCAGACAGCGAATCAACGCCCACCGGTCCACCGTCAAATTTATCGATCATGGCCAGCAAAAGCCGACGATCCATATGGTCTAAACCGTGATGATCCACATTGAGCATATTAAGGGCCGCGTCGGCCATGGCGACATCCACCACGCCATCACCTTTCATTTCGGCATAATCGCGTACGCGACGGAGTAACCGGTTAGCAATACGCGGCGTGCCACGTGAGCGCTTAGCAACTTCAATGGCGCCGTCATGGCTGGTCTCTACGCCCAGCAGGCGTGCGGAGCGCGAGACGATTTCGGTCAGCTCTTCAAGATTGTAAAACTCAAGCCGCTGAACGATACCAAAGCGGTCGCGCAGTGGAGAGGTCAATAACCCGGCCCGCGTTGTTGCGCCCACCAGCGTAAAACGAGGTAGATCCAGCTTAATTGAGCGCGCCGCAGGCCCTTCGCCAATCATGATATCCAGCTGAAAATCTTCCATGGCCGGATAAAGCACTTCTTCAACCACCGGTGATAGGCGGTGAATCTCATCGATAAACAGTACGTCGCCTGGTTCCAGGTTGGTGAGCATGGCGGCTAAATCGCCTGCCCGCTCAAGCACCGGGCCAGAGGTCGACTTCATGCCGACACCCATTTCAGTGGCAATAATATGCGCGAGGGTGGTTTTACCTAACCCTGGTGGGCCGAATACTAGGGTGTGATCCAGGCTCTCTTCGCGCAGCCGTGCGGCACCAATAAAGATTTCCAGCTGTTCGCGGACACGCGGCTGGCCAATATAGTCATCAAGCCGTTTAGGGCGAATCGCATAATCAATGCGCCCTTCACCTTGCTCAGGTTCAGCGGCGATCAGCCGATCGTGTTCTAGCATAAATGCTCTTCTTTAAGGCGATTTCACAGTGATGTTTTCAAACCAGGCCGCAACCCAAACTTGCCAATGCTTAACCACTCATACGCTGGGTGAGCGCGGCTTTGATCAGCGCTTCGGTGGACTGATGAGGGTTAATATCGGCGAGCATTTTCGATGCTTCGGTCAATTTATACCCCAAACTTACCAGCGCGGCTTCAGCATCAGCAAGGCTATCACGGCTAGATACACGACCATTCGCCGCTTCAAGAGGCAGTAACGTATCACTGCTATCTTCCCGCTGATCTTGCCAATCGGGGAAGCGGTCGCGCATTTCGATAATCAGCCGCTCAGCGGTTTTCTTGCCCACGCCCGGTAGCTTTGTGAGCGCTTTGTTATCGTCATCGCGCACGCAGCGCATAAAAGCGTCTTCGTCCATACCCGATAGGATGGCCAGTGCGAGCTTGGGGCCTACACCGTTGACTTTAATCAGCGCGCGGAAAAGCGCACGCTCATGCTCTCTGCCAAAACCATACAGTAAGTGGGCGTCATCACGGATGGTCAGATGAGTGAATAGCGACACGCTCTCGCCGACCGCAGGAAGAGCCACCAGCGTATTCATTGAGGTTTCTAGCTCGTAACCTACGCCATGAACGTCGATCACAATCCAGGGGGGTTGCTTTGCCAGTAACTGACCACTCAGACGTCCAATCATAAAGTCGCTCGTGCCATTGAAAAAAGAGTGAAAACAATTGTGTGAAAAACAAACGCTTACTATAAAGCCACTCTGTACAGATGACCAGTAGTTCAGCCAACCACCCAGCGGGAATTAAAGCCGCCAGCGGCCAGTAGAACGACGCCGCCCCCGAGATGGCGCCGCCGAAAGGCCGTGACGGCTAAAAGTATGGCCACTATAGGCATGGGTTAGCGCAATGGCGAGAGCATCAGCGGCATCGGCTTGCGGGGTGGCGGAAAGCAGCAAAATAGCGCTAACCATATGTTGGACCTGCTCTTTATCCGCGCCGCCCTGCCCAGTTACCGCCTGCTTAATTTGCCGCGCGGCGTACTCGGCAAGGTTCAGCCCATGGTTAGCCATACACACCAGCGCTGCTCCCCGGGCTTGCCCGAGTTTCAGTGCGGAATCGGGGTTTTTGGCCATAAAAACCCGCTCAATGGCCACTTCGTTGGGGCGGTGCAAACCGACCACTTCGCTAAGACCGGCGTAGATTTGTGCTAAACGCTGCTCGAGCGACCCTTCCGCCGTGCGTATGCATCCACTTGCGACGTAACAGGGCTTAACGCCGATCACATCAATCACCCCGTACCCGGTCACGCGCGAGCCTGGGTCAATGCCCAAAATACGGATCGGTACGGCTGGTGGTGCTGCATCCATAGCATTAACCTATAAAAACACCGACGCCGGGGCGTCGGTGTAGGACATCGGCGTTAAGCCATTACTCAAGCGGCTTATTCGGCCGCTGCTTCCGCCTTGGCTTTTTGGCGTAGACGAATATTGAGCTCTTTTAACTGCTCTGGACTAACTTCGCCCGGGGCATTGGTCATTAAGCAAGCAGCGCTTTGGGTTTTCGGGAAGGCGATCACTTCACGGATCGTTTTGGCGCCCACCATCAGCATCACCAAGCGATCCAAACCAAAGGCTAAGCCGCCATGGGGTGGTGCACCGTACTGCAGAGCGTCAAGCAAGAAGCCAAATTTCTCTTGAGCCTCTTCTTCACTAATACCCAAAATCTCAAATACCGTGCTCTGCATGGCCTGATCGTGAATACGAATAGACCCACCACCCAGTTCGGTACCGTTGAGCACCATATCGTAAGCGCGTGAAAGTGCTCTTGCAGGATCCGCCTTCAGCTCTTCCGGTGTGCAGGAAGGCGCGGTAAAGGGGTGATGCAGCGGGCTCAGACGACCATTGTCATCGGCTTCAAACATCGGGAAATCAACCACCCACAACGGCGCCCATTGCTGGGTATAAAGCTCCAAGTCAGCACCGAGTTTGACCCGCAGTGCACCGATGGCTTCGTTGACGATACGTGCTTTATCGGCACCGAAGAAAATAATGTCGCCATCTTCTGCGCCGACCCGATCAAGCAGCTCTTCAACGATGTTTTCCATAAACTTGACGATCGGCGACTGCAAGCCTTCAAGCCCTTTGGCGCGCTCGTTGACCTTAATCCACGCCAAGCCTTTAGCACCATAGATACCGACAAACTTGGTATATTCATCAATCTCTTTACGCGATAGCTTGGCGCCGCCGGGCACCTTCAGCGCGGCCACACGTCCATCGTCTGCACTGGCCGGGCCAGAGAAGACTTTGAAATCAACCTGCTGCATAAGATCATCGACATCGGTCAATTCGAGCGGGATACGCAAATCCGGCTTATCGGAACCGAAGCGATCCATTGCTTCCTGCCACGTCATACGCGGAAACTCAGGCAGCTCAGCTTTGAGCACGTCCTGGAAAAGCTGACGAATCATGGCTTCGGTAATGCCCATGATGTCGTTCTCTTCCACGAACGACGCCTCGATATCAATCTGGGTGAACTCAGGCTGACGGTCGGCGCGCAGATCTTCATCGCGGAAGCACTTGGCAATTTGGTAGTAGCGGTCAAAGCCCGCCACCATCAACAGCTGTTTGAATAGCTGCGGAGACTGGGGAAGTGCGAAGAAACTGCCTGCATGGGTACGGCTAGGCACCAAGTAATCTCGCGCGCCTTCAGGCGTAGCGCGAGTGAGTACCGGCGTCTCGATATCCAAGAAGCCCTGGTTTTCAAGGAAAGCTCGTACGTTGTGCGAAATACGCGAACGCAGGCGCAACTTCTCAATCATGTCCGGCCGACGGAGATCAATATAGCGGTGCTTTAAACGCACCTCTTCACCCACTTTGCCATGCTCATCAAGCTGGAAAGGCGGGGTAATGGCGGTGTTAAGCACTTCAACGTCTTTGGCCAAAACTTCAATCATGCCCGTCGGCATGTTGGGGTTTTGAGTGCCTTCAGGACGCAACCGAACACGGCCGGTGATACGCAGTACATACTCACTGCGGGCACGGTCGGCAGTGGCGAATGCCTCGGCGGTGTCGGGGTCGACCACGAACTGAGCGATGCCATCGCGATCGCGCATATCGAGGAAAATCACTCCGCCGTGGTCGCGGCGGCGATGAACCCAACCGCATACCGTAACCGTTTGATCCACCAAAGTTTCGTTAAGCTGGCCGCAATAATGGCTGCGCATGTCAAATCCTGTTCTGTTACGTGGCAATTAATGTGTCGCGAGCGTCCCGGCCCTGGCTGCTAAAGCTATGCCGCGGCGCCTTTGTCGCTGGGAGTAACGCTCTTGGGAGTAGCGTTGGTATCGCTTGATTTACCGGCCTCTGTGGAAGCAGTTTTGCCGTCAGCGACCAAATTCTTTTTGCTACCCGTTTTGAAATCGGTTTCGTACCAACCGCCGCCGGCTAAGCGAAATCCTGCTGCTGAGACAAGCCGTTCCAAGCCATCGCGTTGGCAAGCGGGGCAATCCTTAAGAGGATCGGCGCTAATTTTCTGCAATTTTTCCATGCGATGACCGCAGGCCTTGCACTCATATTCATAGATGGGCATCTTGATAGCTCCTAATAAGGTCAACCCTGCCAAGCTGCCAATATGTGGCTAGTCAGGATAAATTCCAAGGCTGCGGTTGATAAAGCGCCGCCATTATACCCTTTTGTGACCCCTGCCGAGCAAGGTTATGCAGCCTTTGGCAGCGAATGGAGAGAATAAAATGCCTCATGCGGTAATACTGGATGCGCAGAGCCTCGGCCCCGAGATCGACTTAACCGCAATTGAAGCGTCGGTCTCACGCCTTGAGGTGTTTGAGCAAAGCACGACTCAGCAGGCGCTTGAACGCCTCGCCAATGCGGATATTGCAATTGTCAACAAAGTTGTATTGGACGCCGACACACTGCAGCAGCTGCCCAAGCTGCGGTTAATTTGTGTTTTGGCCACAGGGCTTAATAACATTGATCTTGAAACCGCCAAAGCCCAAAACATTGCGGTTAAAAACGTTGCAGCTTACGGCACCGCCAGCGTTTCCCAGCACACGTTGATGCTGATGCTTGCGCTGGCTAACCGGCTTCCCCGCTACCAACGCGATGTGGCCGCTGGCGAGTGGCAGCGCAGTGCTTTCTTCTGTTTACAGGACTACCCGACGCTACAGCTAGCGGGTAAACACCTTGTTATGGTCGGACAAGGCGAATTAGGCTCTGAAGTGGCACGCTTGGCCGAGGCCTTTGCAATGCGTGTGACGTTTGCCGCTCGCCCAGGTAACGAGGCCAATGATAAGCGCCCCGCCCTAGACGAGCTGCTACCTGACGCCGACATAATTAGCCTGCACTGCCCGTTAAGCGAAGCGACCAAACACTTGATTAATCGCGAACGTTTAGCTCGTGTTAAATCATCGCTGTTGCTGGTCAACTGCGCCCGGGGCGGTGTTATCGATGAAGAAGCTGCATTAGAGGCGCTGCGTAGTGGCAAGATTGGCGGCTTGGGAGTCGATGTGCTCCCCGCTGAACCACCTAGAGAAGGACACCCACTGCTGGATGCCCTAAGCGAGCCGCTTAACTTAATCGTCACACCACATAACGCCTGGATAACCCCCGAAGCACGGCAAAACATTGTGAGCCTGACGGCGCAAAATATTGCCGACTGGCAAAACGCTTGAGCACTGCGTATTAGTGAGTGGCGAAATGGTCAGGGGCGCGGCATTGATCCAAAATTTCAAGTTCAACATGGGTTACCCGCGCGCCCTCTGGACCTTGCCATAGCCATTCACTCAATCGTTTCACCGCGTCGGGGTGCCCGCACATCAGCACCTCAACGCGTCCATCGGGCAAATTTTTGGCGTAGCCCGTAATGCCGTGCTTAAGCGCTTGCTCTTGAGTCGTTCGGCGATACCAGACGCCCTGCACCTTGCCAGTGACCAAAGCATGTACGTAGCAGTCGGCCATACTCTCCTCCTCACTCCGCTAGCTCAAAAACTTAGACAAATTCATGCTTAATCAGTATCGCACTATTGCGCGGGATGAGCTTACGGCCACGACGCAATAATAACGAACGGGTAAATGCCGCGCCAAATAGCAGTATTAGCGAGCTGTAATAAACCCATAGCAAGATCATCACGACCGACCCTGCCGCGCCGTAGGTCGACGCCGTGGCCGTATAGGCCAGATAAACCGCGATCACACTACGACCCAACGTGAATAGCACGGCAGTCACAAAGGCGCCAATGAGCACGTCCTTCCAACGCAATACCACATCGGGAAGGACTTTAAAAATAGTTGCAAAGAGCAGGGTCACCATGGCGACTGAAATAAGCGACTCAAGCGTGGTAGTAAAAAGGCCCGCGAACGGGAATAAATTGTCGGCAACGAGCAGCACCCCTCGCAGCACAACGCCCAGCACTAATGAAACGAGCAGTATAAATCCTATTGAGAGCACGACTGTCAGCGATAGCAATCGGCTCTTAATAAAACGTAACGCGCTGTTGGAGGTGGGCTTCGCTGTTACACCCCAAATAGTATTAAGCGAAAACTGCATCTGAGCGAAGACCGTCGTGGCGCCAATCATCAGCGCTCCGATGCCTAGGATGGTCGGCATTAAACCAGACTCTTCTACCCTCGATTGAGCGACGGCGTCTTGAATAGCAATCGCGGCATCCATCCCTAACGTGCCCTGCAACTGGGCCACTATCTGGCCTTGAGCTGCTTCTTCACCCATCACAACGCCGATGACCGTGACGGCAATAATAATGGTCGGTGCCAGTGAGAAAAGCGTATAAAACGCCAGCGAGCCCGCATAGCTAAATGCGTTGCGCGCAAGCCATAGTGCAGTAGCATCTTGTACCACGCCCCACCAGAAATTAGCCGTACGCTTAATCATGATCACTCCCTGTGTCGTTGTTAACGAGGCGTTTTTTAAACGTTATCAATAAACGTTTCCAAGCATACCTAACCACAGCGTTCAGCGCAGTTTTCTGGTACGTTGTGCCCTCCTATTCGGCCACTCATAATGGCTCACTCATATCGCCAAACGAAAGGAAGCTTGGATGGCCACTGATATTGCGCACACTGCCAACGCCTGTGACTTCGACTGCTTGGTATTTATTGGCCGTTTTCAGCCCCCCCATCTGGGGCACTTGGCGATTATCCGCGAGGCGCTAAAGCGTGCGCGGCAGGTGATTGTACTGGTGGGCTCTTCCTGGCAGGCGCGTTCGTTGCGAAATCCATGGCGGTTTGAAGAGCGTCAAGCCATGCTCCGGGCAGGCTTTGATGACGCTGACAACCAGCGCTTAGAAATCACACCGCTGCTGGATGCCCTTTACAACGACGACGTGTGGGTGCGGGACGTGCAGCGCAAAGTACGCAATTTGGCCGCGCCTGCCAATGCCCGACTACCGCGCATTGGCTTGATCGGGGCTAGCCGAGGCCTATCCAGCTACTATCTTTCGCTCTTCCCACAGTGGGAATCGGTAAGTGTACAACCCGTGGAAGGTATTTCTGCAAGCCAAATCCGCGAGCGCTTGTTCCGCTCCTCTGGCGCAACCAATGACTATTTAACTACCGGGGCTTATCACGACTTACCGCCTGGCGTGGTGGAAAGCGTGAAGAAGTTTTGCAAAATGAGCGCTTACCATCAGCTGCTTGAAGAGCAGCGACTTCTGGATCAATACCGTCTGGCCTGGGCTCAAGCGCCCTACCCGCCAATTTTCGTCACGGTTAACGCCGTTGTTGTTCAGTCTGGGCACGTATTACTGGTACGCCGCGCGGCCGCACCGGGCAAAGGACTTTATGCGCTGCCCGGTGGTTTTATTAATCCCCACGAGCGCTTACTGGATGCCTGCTTACGAGAACTACGCGAACGCTTGCGGTTAAAAGTCCCTGAACCAGTGCTTAAAGGCTCATTACGCGGCCAACGTCTATTTGATGAGCCACATCGTAGTTGGCGTGGGCGCACCCTGGCAGAAGCGTTCTATTTTGCCTTACGCCCCGACCAGCAGCTACCCACCCTTAAACCCGTTAAAGGCGGTGACCACGCACGCTGGGTAGCGCTTGCCGACCTTGAGCCTGACAGCCTGTTTGAAGACCACTTCTTTATTATTCAAAACTTTTTGGGCTTACCGGCCGATTTCGGCAGCTAGGTTACGCGTCAGGCTTGTAGAAAGTCACGCGGCAGCTTCATCATCTGCCGCCACAAACGCTCCACACCAGGCTTATGCACCATCGAGCAGCGGTATAAGCGAATTTCCAGGGGAATATCCCAGCTCTGATCCCCCGCTCTTACTAAGCGGCCGCTCTTTAACTCTTCACGAATACAAAAATCAGGGATCCAAGCCACGCCAACGCCCTGTAACACCATTCCTTTTAACCCTTCGGCCATGGCGGTTTCATACACGGTGCGCAACTTCATACGCAGCGGGTCATTCTTTAGCAGCATGCGTACACTGCGGCCCAAAAAAGCGCCCTGAGTGTAGGAAAGATAGGGAATTGACGCGTCATGTTGGAGTGAAAACTTCGGCTTGCCCTGCTCGTCTGGCAGTGAAACGGGCAGCATATTGACCTTGCCAATTGAAAAAGACGGAAATACTTCGGCATCTAACTGCATGGTGGCAAACGGGTCGTAATAGGCGAGCATCAAATCACAATTGCCCTCGCGCAGAACATGAATCGCCTCTCCCACGTTCATCGCAACCAGCCGCGTTGGTAGTTCACCCAAGCCTTTCTGTAAGCGGGAAATCCAAGGCGGATAGAAACTTAACGCCAACGAGTGCGCCGCGACAATGTCCAGGGCCTCATTAGCAATAGACAGTCCCCGTAGATGGCTAAGTGATTCATTTAACTGCTCGACCAGATTGCGCGCGGTGACCAAAAATAGCTGCCCTTCTGGCGTTAAACCCACCGGCGTGGTTGAGCGGTCTACCAGGGTGACATCGACCGCCTGTTCCAGGGCGCGGATACGTCGACTAAAGGCTGGCTGCGTCACGTGGCGTTGTCGCGCGGAGGCTGAAAAGCTGCGCGTATTGGCGAGCGCAACGAAATCTTCTAGCCATTTTGTTTCAAGATTCACCTGATGACTCCTTGTCCCACCTATTGTACAGTTTTTATTACGCCATCTCGGCTATTGAACAGGCGCCATTAAGTACGCAGCACGCGAGACGACTTTCATCCACATCGAGCGCTGGTTAATTTCATCGATGGTCACACGACGGCACTGCTCAAAATCTTTTTCTAGCATCACCTGCACGCTGGCAGCAAAATCACTGCTAGGAATAAACGCTGTAATTTCAAAATTTAACCGAAACGAGCGATTATCCAGGTTGACGGTACCTACCGTGGCCGCCTCTTGATCTACCAACATGACTTTTTGATGTAGAAAACCAGGGAGATAACGGTATATTTTAACGCCTGCGCGTAGCATGTCCGGCAGAAATGAGAACGCCGAAAGGAATACAAGCAGGTGATCTGGGCGTTCAGGAATCATGACACGCACGTCCACGCCGCGCATTGCCGCTAAACGTAGCGCATCTTGAACTCCCTGGTCGGGAACAAAATAAGGACTGGTGACCCATAGGCGCTGTTTGGCACTATGAATGACCTGTTGGATCAGCAAACTGGCCGTGTCTTGGCGATCAGCTGGCCCTGAAGGCACGATCACAACGTGATGATCCATGCTCGGCGACATCTCCGCCCTCCAGTTTAAACTGATAACCTCATCGGTGGCCCAGTGCCAATCCTCCCAAAATGCCTCCTGCAAACCCAGCACGCTGGGGCCTTCGAGCATTAAATGTGTGTCCCGCCAAGGCCCGTGGCGTGGATCTTCGCCCAGGTATTCGACGCCAACATTAAAGCCACCTACCCAGCCTTCTCTGCCATCGATGACGGTTACTTTACGGTGATTACGGAAGTTAAGCTGAAAGCGGTGTTTCAACCCTCGCGAAGAGCGGAAAGCGCTAACGGCCACGCCCTCGTTAACTAAATCATTCAGGTAACTGCCACTTAATTTGCGGCTGCCTACCTCATCGTAAAGAAAATACACCCGCACACCGCGCTGGGCGGCACGCTGCAAATGGCTTTTCAAGCGCTGCCCAAGCGCATCGTTGCGGATAATAAAAAACTGCAACAACACATACTGTTCAGCACGGTCAATGCCGTCAAAAAGACTCTCAAAGGTCGCTGGGCCATCAATCAGTAACGTAGCGTGATTGCCATGAGTCAGCGGCATCATAGCCAGTTGCTCGACCGCCTGAATATCCGCGTTGCTCGCAGGCGCAATGTAGGGCTCCACATTGGCACGATAACGCACGAGCACCCGGCGCAATACGCTATCGCGCTGACCGCGGGCGGATACATAACCATAAAACCGCGGGCGGCCAAAAAACCAGTAAGCGGGAAGCGCCAAATAGGGGAAAGTAAGCAGTGATATAATCCATGCCACAGCGCCCTGGGAGGTACGACTAGACATGAGTGCCATAATGGCTGAAACGATACCCATTAGGTGTATCAAAAAGATGCTAGTCCCTAGCAACCAGGAGGTCATAGTAGCGTCCTCATAAAGCAAGGGCCTCGCCGTCAGCGAAGCCCTGTGCGTTAATGCCTACTCCATGCTACCCAATCTATTAAGCCGACTGGGCAATAATCTCTTTCCACTTGGCAGGCCCAGTTTTGTGCACCGATGTGCCTTGGCTATCAACAGCAACGGTCACGGGCATATCCTCTACTTCAAATTCGTAGATTGCCTCCATGCCTAAGTCTTCAAATCCGACCACCCGCGACTTCTTGATCGCCTGGGCAACCAGGTAAGCCGAACCACCGACGGCCATTAGGTACACAGCTTCATTGTCACGGATAGCATCGATAGCGGTTTGGCCACGCTCTGCTTTACCGACCATGCCAAGCAGGCCGGTCTCTTCCAGCATGGTGCGGGTAAATTTATCCATCCGCGTGGCGGTAGTGGGGCCTGCCGGGCCGACAACTTCATCGCCAATCGGGTCTACCGGGCCGACGTAGTAGATAAACCGCCCTTTCATATCCACCGGCAGCGGTTCGCCTTTGGCCAGCATATCGACCATGCGCTTGTGGGCCGCGTCACGACCCGTTAGTAGTTTACCATTGAGCAGCAGCGTATCACCGGGCTGCCAGGTTTTGACCTCCGCCGGCGTCATGGTATCAAGATTAACGCGCTTGACGTTCTCGCCCGCTTCGCGAGTGATTTCCGGCCAATCTTCAAGTCTCGGCGCTTTTAGCGCTGCGGGGCCTGAGCCATCCAGCGTAAAGTGGGCATGACGGGTCGCTGCGCAGTTAGGAATAATCGCGACGGGCTTGTTGGCCGCATGGGTCGGATAGTCTTTGACTTTGATATCCAGCACGGTCGTTAAACCACCTAAGCCCTGGGCACCGATACCGCTCTTATTAACCTTATCGAACAGCTCCAAACGCAGCTCTTCGGCACGGTTGCTCGGCCCGCGGGCCTGCAGATCCTGAATATCGATAGGGTCGAGTAGCGCTTCTTTGGCGATCATCATCGCCTTTTCAGCGGTGCCGCCGATGCCAATCCCCAGCATGCCGGGCGGGCACCAGCCAGCACCCATTTTCGGCAGTTGCTCCATCACCCAATCAACCACGCTGTCTGAGGGGTTGAGCATGGCAAACTTGGATTTTGCTTCACTGCCACCGCCCTTCGCAGCAACGTGAATATCGACGCTGTCACCGGGTACAATCGAATGGTGAATAATCGCCGGGGTGTTGTCTTTGGTGTTGGCACGTTTGCCGTCTGGGTCCGCTAGTACGGACGCACGTAAAACATTATCAGGCAGCAAGTATGCGCGACGAACGCCTTCATTGACCATGTCGTCCAGGCTCATGTCCGCTTCCCAGGTCACGCTCATGCCCACGTGAACAAACACGGTGACGATGCCGGTATCCTGGCAAATGGGACGATGCCCGGTGGCGCACATTCGCGAGTTAATCAGAATTTGAGCGATTGCATCTTTCGCTGCGGGATTCTCTTCACGCTCATAGGCGGCCGCCATGGCGTCAATAAAATCCTTAGGATGGTAGTAAGAGATGTACTGCAGAGCATCGGCAACGCTTTGAATAACGTCGTCCTGGCGAATCACGGTCATGGACTAAAAGCTCCTAGGTTATCGTCTAGTCTGCGGCTTTCTTCTCTCGCGCTTACGAAAGTGCCGTCTTAGGTGGGGCAAGTATACCGTATTGCCCCTTTGGCGGCAGCACTCCCCGGCAACGATCTGATGACTCAGGCTAGAGCTTTCGTCGAATAGCACTGCCAACCAAGATAACGGTATAAAAACCCCGCAATAGCATTGCCATCCAGAGTGACAACTAGGCGGCGTTCTACCCCAGCGCCAGCTGTTTCTCTTGCATCTGATGGAGCTGGTCACGCAGTCGCGCCGCCTCTTCAAACTCCAGATTTTGCGCTGCTTCAAACATGGCATCTTCAAGCTTACTAATCGCGCCCAGCAGGTCATGGTGACTCATCGTCGCCAGATCATACTCAGCGGCACTTTCCGCCACCTTGCGTTCGCTGCCACGCCGCCGGCTGCTCTTCTTACCCGGTGCCTGGGCGGCTTCCAGAATATCGGCCACGGAGCGCGTCACAGTCGTCGGCGTAATACCATGCTCTAGGTTGTGTTCGGTCTGCTTCGCCCGCCGCCGCTCGGTTTCATCGATGGCTTTGCGCATCGAATCGGTAATACGATCACCGTATAAGATCGCTTTACCGTGGGCGTTACGGGCAGCCCGGCCTATCGTTTGTATGAGCGAGCGCTCAGCACGTAGAAAGCCCTCTTTATCCGCATCCAGAATCGCCACCAGCGAGACCTCAGGGATATCCAACCCTTCGCGCAGTAGGTTAATTCCCACCAGCACATCAAACTTCCCCAAGCGCAGATCGCGAATGATTTCGACCCGCTCGACGGTATCGATATCCGAGTGTAAGTAGCGCACACGAATACCGTGCTCATCGAAATATTCGGTTAGATCTTCAGCCATGCGTTTGGTTAGCGTGGTCACCAGCACCCGCTCTCCGACTGCGGTGCGCAGGCCAATTTCTGACAGCAAGTCGTCTACCTGAGTGCTTGCCGGGCGTACTTCAATTTCAGGGTCCAACAGCCCGGTGGGACGCACGACTTGCTCAACCGTTTGACTGGCGTGCTCACCTTCGTAGCGGCCAGGTGTGGCAGAGACAAAAATAGTTTGCGGAGAGATTGATTCCCACTCCTCAAACTTCATGGGCCGGTTATCCAACGCCGAGGGCAGCCGAAAACCATACTCGACCAGCGTCTCTTTGCGTGAACGGTCGCCCTTATACATGCCGCCTACCTGGGGCACGCTGACGTGGGATTCGTCGATAAACAGCAGTGCATCGTCGGGCAGATAATCAAAGAAAGTCGGCGGCGGCTCGCCTGGTGCTCGGCCCGAGAGGTAGCGGGAGTAGTTTTCGATACCGTTGCAGTAGCCGAGCTCCAGCATCATTTCAATATCGTATAACGTGCGCTGTTCAAGACGCTGTGCTTCTACCAGCCGTTCGTGCTTACGCATCCACTCAAGGCGCTCTTTGAGCTCCTGTTTAATCGCGTCAATCGCACCCAAAATCGTTTCCCGTGGGGTGACGTAGTGCGATTTAGGGTAGATCGTCATGCGCGCCACTTCACCCCGCACGGCCCCGGTCAGCGGATCGAATAGGCGGATTGTGTCTATTTCGCTGTCAAACAGCTCCACCCGAACCGCCTCTTCGTCAGAATCCGCGGGGAAAATATCGATGACGTCGCCGCGTACCCGGTAGGTGCCACGGCGGAAATCCATATCGTTACGGGTATATTGAAGCTCGGCCAAACGGCGCAAGAAGGCGCGCTGGTCAATTAGTTCACCGCGGGTGAAGTGAAGACGCATCTTTAGATACTGGTCGGGATCACCCAAGCCGTAAATGGCTGAAACAGATACCACAATCAGCGCATCGCGACGCTCAAGTAGCGCCTTGGTTGCTGACAGACGCATCTGTTCGATATGGTCGTTAATCGAGGCGTCTTTCTCAATAAACGTATCTGACGCAGGCACGTAGGCTTCGGGCTGATAATAGTCGTAGTAGGAAACGAAATACTCGACCGCGTTATCAGGAAAAAACGCTTTAAATTCGCCATACAGCTGCGCCGCAAGGGTCTTATTGGGTGCCATTACAATGGTCGGGCGCTGCTGCTGCTCAACCACATTGGCCATGGTGAAGGTTTTGCCCGAGCCTGTTACCCCCAGCAAGGTTTGATGGGCGAGCCCAGATTCCAGGCCACTAATCAGCCCTTTAATGGCGGCAGGCTGGTCGCCAGCAGGCTGAAATTTAGACTGCAATCGAAAGGCTTTGCTCATCGTTACTCCTGAAGGGAAGGAAAATTAAACGCGAAAAAACTAAACAAGCCGTGTCGCGATCTCAACCGTTGATTCAGTCATCAATCGCTGGATGGGGCAGCGATGACTAATATCTTCAAGCCGAGCGCGCTGCTCAGGGTCATCAATACCGTGCAGCGTTAAGGCTACCTCTAGTTTGTAGATACCCTTTTTTTCCTGACGGTCATCGCGCTGAACGGTGACGGTAATACCCTCAAGCGGCCACTCCTTACGCTTGGCGTACATCTGTACGGTAATCGCTTTGCAGGTGCCCAAGGCAATGTCAAAATAATCATGCGGGTCAGGTGCGCTGCCCTCGCCGCCCATGACGGGCGGCACATCGGCGTAAAGGTCTTCTAAACCGTTGACCTCAACGCGCTGCCTAAACACGTGGTTACGCTCGCTGATTACGGTAATCGGTGGGTGCATTAGGATACCTTTACGCCTAACTTGAGTTTATCGATGGCATTGATCAGGGTTTCGCGTTTCGCTTTGCCGTCTACATCGGCACCGTGGCGGCCGACTTCAGCACTGTCCACGCCCTCTAACATCATCAACGCCGTGGTGATTTTATTAACCTGCTCGACGGTCTTTACACCTTGAAATGTTAACGATTGCTGCGCCATACCATATCCCTGCCTGTTGACCTGTGCAAAACTCATACAAGGCAAAGAGTCTAGCACGCTAATGGTGCCTTGCAATTAATGCCCACTGCCCACACCTAATGGCTAACGAGTTTAGTCTCTAGACTATTTAGTCACCGGCACTTCCCCACCTTTTCAGGAGTTTTTATGGCGACCGTTTCCTCTAGCAATGCCACCTTTGGCAGCGTCCGCCTAAGTCACCTTGCTGCGTTAGATGTGAAAGGTGCGGACGCTGAAAAGTTTCTTCAAGGGCAAACCAGCGCCCAGGTCAGCTTGGCAGATGGACGCTTTGCCCCGCTCACCTGTTTCTGTACCCCTAAAGGACGGATGCTGGCCAACGCGCAGTTGTTACGTTTGGGCGATGAGCATTTCCGCTTGCTGCTTAGCGCTACCCTATTAGACAGCTTAGCCAGCCATCTTAAAAAATTCGCCGCCTTTTACCGAGCTGAATTGGTCGCCCTGCCCGAGCTAACCTTTATCGGCGCCAGCGAAGAGGCCCAGGCGCTGGCTGAAGCGTTTGAATTAGCGCTACCCAAGCAAGTAGCCACTCATACCAGCGCTGGCCAAACCTGCGTACTACGCTGTCCTGGTGAGGCACCACGCTGGCTATTGTGTTTCGAGCACACTAGCCAAAGCGCTCTGACATCAGTTAAGGATGATGAAGCTAGCCGCAACGCTTGGCAGCTTGCAGATATCCGCAGCGGACTGGCATGGTTAACCGATGCCCAGCAGGATCATTTCCTTCCCCAAATGCTTAACTGGGAGGCGCTTGGCGGCATTAGCTTTAAAAAGGGCTGTTATACCGGGCAGGAAGTGGTCGCCCGGGCTCACTTTCGTGGACAGGTTAAAAAGCGCTTAATACGCGCCAGCGTAGAGACGACTGCGCTGCCGCTAGTAGGCGCCAGCTTGGTGAATAGTGATGATAAAACGCTAGGCGAAGTGGTTATCAGCGCTTTTAATGAGCAAGGCTGCGTTGAATTACTCGCAGTGATGAGTACCAAAGTGGCTGAAGAAGAAACGCCACTCTTCTTGGCAGGCGCCCAAGCGACCCTGCTTACATTACCCTATACCATTGAGCGCGTTGATCCCGAGCAACTAGCCATTAGCCTCAATAGCTAGTTTAAAGGTGCTAGGTTTCAGGATAGTCAAAGCCGAACAGCGCCGAGGCGGTGGCGCTGCTGTGTACTGCGACTTGGTCTGTGGTCTGGCCGCGAAGCTTGGCAACTACCTCACACACCTCAACAACTCGGCTAGGTTCATTGCGCTTGCCCTGGTAGCCGCTGAGCGGCATATCAGGGCTGTCGGTTTCCAGCACATAGCCGTCATCGGGCAACGCCTGCACCGTTCGCTGTAAGCGCCGAGCCCGCTCATAGGTTACCGCACCGCCCAGGCCTAGCTTAAAGCCCAGGTCGAGAAACTTGGTCGCTTGCTCGATTGAGCCAGCGAAGGCATGAATCAGCCCCGCTTGGGGAAGCGCAAGCTGGCGCAACCGCTTAGCGACTTGATCATTGGCCTGGACACAGTGAATAACGACCGGCAGCGCATGCTGCTTGGCCAGTTTTAACTGGGCGTCAAAGTAGTGCCACTGAGCGTCAAGCGTATCGGTAAAGCGACCGTCGAGCCCGCACTCCCCAACTGCTACAACTTCAGGATGCTCCTTTAACAGTTGATCAAGCGCGGCTACATCCACTTCGTGATGCTGATCCACAAAGTAAGGGTGCAACCCCAGGCAAACCCATGTATCGGCGCGTTCGGCTAGCGCCAGCACTTGCTGCCAGCGGGAACGGGTCGTTCCAGGCACTACAAAGCGCGCCACGCCCACTGCCTTTGCCGCCTCAAAGAGCGCAGCTCGATCAGCATCGAACTGGGCAAAATCGAGATGGCAGTGAGCATCAACTAGCATGGGCACCCAGACGTTTTAAAACAGGCATTTAAAAAATTAGTGCTCGCGGGTAGGCTGGAAACGAATATCCGGCCAGCGCTCCTGGGTCATCTGTAAATTAACCCGGGTCGGCGCGATATAGGTGAGAAAGCCACCGCCATCAATGGCCAGGTTGTTGCTGGCCTTACGCTTAAACTCTTCCAGCTTTTTAGCATCTTCGCAGTAGATCCAGCGGGCAGTCTGTACATTGATCCCTTCGTACAGGCAATCAACCTTGTACTCTTCTTTAAGCCGGTGGGCGACCACATCAAACTGCAGGGTGCCCACGGCACCGAGGATCAGGTCATTGTTGTCAATCGGCATAAAGACCTGGGTCGCGCCTTCTTCTGAAAGCTGCTGCAAACCTTTCTGGAGAGCCTTCATTTTCAGCGGGTCTTTCAGCCGCACGCGCTTGAATAGCTCTGGGGCAAAGTGCGGTATCCCGGTGAAGCGCATATCCTCACCCACGGTGAAGGTATCGCCGATCTGAATCGTACCGTGGTTATGTAAACCGATAATATCGCCTGGCCACGCCTCTTCCACCTGAGAGCGGTCGGAGGCCATAAAGGTCAACGCATCGGCAATTTTGACATCCTTACCAATGCGCACGTGGCGCATTTTCATATTCTTTTCGTACCTTCCCGAGCAGACCCGCAAAAAAGCAATGCGATCACGGTGGTTGGGATCCATGTTGGCCTGGATTTTAAAGACAAAGCCGGTAAAGCGCTCATCGCCAGCAGTCACCTCACGAGTGTTAGTTTCGTGAGTTTGGGGCGGCGGTGCATATTCAACGAAACCGTCCATCATCTCGCGTACCCCAAAATTGCCCATGGCGGTACCGAAATAGACCGGCGAGAGCTCGCCGCGACGGTAGGCGTCCAGATCGAATTGATGGGAGGCACCGCGCACCAGTTCTACCTCCATGCGCAGCTCTTCAGCCTGATCTTCTCCCAGCACGGCATCGACTTCGGCACTGTGTAAGCCTTCAATCCGCTTATCGTCGGGGATTCGGCTCCCCTGACCCTGGGTGTAAAGATGCACTACGTCGTTATAAAGGTGGTAAACACCCTTAAAATGACGGCCCATTCCGATAGGCCAGGTCATCGGGGCGCACTGGATATTCAATACCGTTTCGACTTCATCCATGACCTCAATGGGGTCTCGAATATCACGGTCCATTTTATTGATAAAGGTGAGGATCGGCGTGGTACGCAGACGGCACACTTCCATCAACTTGATAGTGCGATCCTCCACGCCTTTAGCGCCATCGATCACCATCAGTGCAGAGTCAACTGCCGTCAGCGTGCGATAGGTATCTTCAGAAAAGTCTTCGTGGCCGGGTGTATCCAGCAGGTTAACGATGCGTCCGCCGTAGGGAAACTGCATCACGGAGGTGGTAACAGAAATCCCCCGCTCCTGTTCCATCTTCATCCAGTCCGAGGTCGCGTGGCGGTCATTACGCTTACTCTTTACCGATCCGGCCATCTGAATAGCATTGCCGAACAGCAGCATCTTTTCGGTGATCGTGGTTTTACCGGCATCAGGGTGCGAGATAATAGCGAAGGTCCTGCGAAGATCAGCTTCGCGGGCTAATTGAGTATCTTTCATTGTGCCTCTTCGAATAGGTAATCTCAGCGCCGCGCTCAATTAGCAGCTTTTAACTAACTAGCCACCGCGCAATGAGCAATTTCCAATGTGACGATTGTAACGCTTGGAGACGGCTGTTGTCGCGGGCGGCATCAAGGTTACCCACCCTGAATACAGACCAAAAAAACGCTGAACAAGTCAGCGTTTTTAACAATGATCAGAAACGATCAGCTCTAAATGGCGCCATATCAATGGCAGTAGGCTGTCTCTCCATCATATCCGCCAACAGCAGCCCTGTCGCAGGCCCTAACGTAAATCCTTGATGACCATGCCCGAAAGCAAGCCATAGGCCGGGGTGTCGCGGCGCGGGGCCAATCACTGGCTTCATATCCGGCAAGCACGGCCGCGAGCCCTTCCAAGGCGCTTCATCGCGGCGCTCGCCTAGCGGAAAGAGGCTGCGCGCGACCTTCTCAGCAGCAGCCAATTGTTTGACATCAGCAGGCGCATCCAAATGGTCAAGCTGCGCCCCCGTGGTCAGACGCACGCCTGCATTCATCGGCGCCAGCAAGTAGCCCACTTCTGCATCCATCACCCAGTAATTTAGCTTGGCTGCTGCCTGTGGTGCGTAGTGCATGTGATAACCGCGTTTTACAAAGGTAGGAAAATGATAACCCAACTCTTTCAGCCAACTTCCTGCCCAGGGCCCTAGCGCCACAACGACTTCATCAGCCTCTAATGTTTCAGCGCTGGTATGAACCTGCCAGCGGCTCCCCACCTGCTGAACAGACTTAATATCTGCCTGCAGAATACGTCCGCCATCGTTGCTAAACGCTTGCGCATAGGCCTCTACCAGCGCGCCTGGGTCGGCCACTGTCCAGGGATCAAGCCAATGAATCGCGCCCATGATCGCGTCACTCAGATTAGGCTCTTTGGCTAATAACGCGGCCCTATCCAATTGTTCAAACTGAACGCCATAAAGGCGGCGTGCCTCTTCAGCATCAGTTAACCGTGCCGCCAACTTTTCAGGGCTACGGTAAAGCTCAAGCCAGCCCTGTCGGCGCACCAAGTGTTCAGCTCCTGCGGCCTCAATCATCGGCCCATGGGTCGTCAATGAAAGCTGAATCAACGAAGCGTATTCGGGGACAATTTTCTGATAGTTTTTCGGCGACGAGTTCATCCAATAGCGCAACAGCGGAGAGGCTGCGTTAACCATACCCGCCGGGCGATAGCGAATATCTACCCGGCGATTAGGCAATACACTTAATAGCGTTTTAACGTCGCGGGGAAAAGGGTATGGCCTTACTGCTTCACGCTGGATAATGCCCGCATTGCCAAACGAGGTCTCTCGGCCAGGCTCAAGGCGATCCACCAGAGTAACGTCGTGCCCACGTTGACGTAAATGCCACGCAATACTGACACCGACCATGCCCGCTCCTAAAACCACCGTTTGACGCGCCATTGTGATGCACTCCCCACTGCCTGTTCTGAATTGCCATTGATGAATAATAACTCTTTGAAAAATATCACCAAACCACTTGCTTTAACATAGTAGATAACGCTATTTTAGTTTCAAAAAACAGCAATTATCACTGTTAAAAGCCAAAAAGGATAACAACACTATCAGCGGGATAGCATCTTCTTAGCGGTAGCTTTTAGTTAATGTCTTCAGCCCACCCATTGCGACACCCATGCTAGTGCGTCGCAAAACCGTGTCGTCTTTGCTGCGATGACACACAAGCAAAAGCCAGAAACGCGAAAATCCCTGACAAGGGCATATAAATTTTAAGGAGAATATATGGAAAATCAGAAGGAGAAATAAGAGAGGGAAAGAGATAGAAGCGAGGCTAATGGGGTGGATGATGGGACTTGAACCCACGACCACCGGAGTCACAATCCGGGGCTCTACCACTGAGCTACACCCACCACAACCTAAAACTGGAAACGCAAATATTGTCACTGGGGTGGATGATGGGATTTGAACCCACGACCACCGGAGTCACAATCCGGGGCTCTACCCCTGAGCTACACCCACCATAGACAATCTTACGTAATATGCTTGAAGATATGATTCTGACAGGTTGTAACCACTGAATTAGATGGCACGCCCAGCAGGAATCGAACCCGCAACCTACGGCTTAGAAGGCCGTTGCTCTATCCGGTTGAGCTATGGGCGCACATAAAGCATTCAGAAGTAACGAATACTGATGAGCACAGACCACAACCAAAGCTTGGAAAAGCAAACTACTACCTTTCGCGTTAAGCGTGGTCGGGATGGAGGGATTCGAACCCCCGACATCCTGCTCCCAAAGCAGGCGCGCTACCAGACTGCGCTACATCCCGAATTATCACTCTTAGACGCTACCGCATGGCCCGTCTCAAGCGAGGCATATATTACTATTTTTAATTTTAAAGTCAACCATTA
This sequence comes from Halomonas sp. H2, assembly GCF_050215315.1. Taxonomy (GTDB): domain Bacteria; phylum Pseudomonadota; class Gammaproteobacteria; order Pseudomonadales; family Halomonadaceae; genus Vreelandella. The sequence continues at coordinate 1,915,664 of NZ_CP189760.1, read as the reverse complement.
AAGTGATTATGAGTTTAGACGCTTTGCCTAGATGCCCTGGCATGCGAAAATTGCCGCCTTTCAAAGGCACTGATGCGTGAGCACATAATTGCTCCAGCCTTTTCCATGTCCATGTCTACAGGGATTCCACTACATGACTGCCCAACTAATCGATGGCAAAGCCATCGCCGCGTCTGTCCGCCAACAGGTTGCCGAAAAAATCGCCGCACGCCGTCAAGCTGGCGGACGGGCACCGGGACTAGCCGTGATTGTGGTTGGGGACGATCCCGCCTCTCAAGTCTATGTCAATAATAAGCACCGCGCCTGCGAACAAGCGGGCATTGTCTCTTTTCAACATGCGCTACCTTCCACAACCTCTCAGCTTGACTTGGAAGTCCTTGTCGATCAGCTCAACAACGACCCTGCCGTAGACGGCATCCTTGTTCAACTGCCGCTGCCTAAGCACATGGACGCCAACCCCATTTTAGAGCGGATTCGCCCTGACAAGGACGTCGATGGCTTTCATCCTTATAACCTCGGCCGCTTAGCCCAACGTATGCCTGCGCTGCGCCCCTGCACACCTAAAGGCATCATAACACTGCTGGCGCAAAGCGATATCGCGCTACGCGGCCTGGATGCCACCGTGGTGGGTGCCTCTAATATCGTCGGCCGCCCTATGGCACTGGAATTGATGCTAGCGGGATGCACCACCACGGTATGCCACCGCTTTACCCAAAACCTTGAGGATCACGTTAGACGTGCTGACATTGTCGTCGTCGCGGTGGGCATACCGGGGATTGTTAAGGGTGATTGGATTAAACCCGGAGCTGTCGTCATTGATGTCGGCATCAATCGCCAAGCAGATGGCAAATTAATCGGCGACATCGATTTTGTGGCCGCCGCCGAACGCGCCAGCTTTATCACCCCGGTGCCGGGTGGCGTCGGGCCGATGACGGTCGCAACACTGCTGGAAAATACGCTGGAAGCCGCTGAGCAGCATGACACGGCACCCCACGCTTAATTCAACCCCACCCACCTCTTTATGCAGGAGCATTGCGCAGTGAAGCGTATTGGCATTATTGGCGCGATGGCGCAGGAAGTAAGCACGCTGGTGGCCCAGCTAGACAACCCGCAACGCTATGAACACGCGGGTTTTGTGTTTCATACCGGCACGCGTTACGGCCTTGAAGTCATCGTACTGCAATCAGGAATTGGCAAAGTCAACGCTGCGGTGGGCACGGCTATTATATTAGAGCGTCACCAACCCGATGCCATCATCAACACCGGGTCAGCAGGCGGATTTGCCACCGATTTAAATATTGGTGACGTGATTATTTCAGATGAGCTGCGCCATCACGATGTTGACGCCGTGGTATTCGGCTACGAAATGGGTCAAGTACCCGGCATGCCCGCGGCCTATCTAGCAGATACACAGCTACGCAACGTCGCGCGTAACGCCATTGCCTCGCTTGGCGAAGTCCAGGTACGCGAAGGCATGATCGCAACAGGAGACGCCTTTATGGCCAACCCTGCCCGCGTAGAAGCGACCCGCGCCCAGTTCCCCACTATGCTCGCCGTTGAGATGGAAGGCGCCGCGATAGCCCAAACCTGCTATCTCTATGGCTGCCCTTTCGTGGTCATTCGCGCACTCTCCGACATCCCCGGCAGTGGCGACAACCACCTTTCGTTTGATCAGTTCCTGGCAATCGCCGCCGACCACTCATCGCGTATGGTTGATCAAATGCTGAAGCAGCTTGGCAACGCTTAATAGGATTTACTAAACGCTTGATGCCGCCGACGTTAAAGCGTCGGCGGCATCAATAAACGACCTTATTAATGATCTTATTAACTATCCTTTTAGCGCCCAGCTAAGCGCTTCTCCCGCCAGGAGGGGAATAATTTTCTCACCCTGGGCATAAGCGTAGCTTTCGGGCAGCGTCCATTCGCGCCGCTCTAGCGTGACGGTATCCGCATTAGGCGCAAGCCCATAAAAACGCGGCCCGTTTAGGCTGGCAAACGCTTCAAGCTTATCCAACGCGTTCATTTCATCGAAGGCCGTCGCGTAAAGCTCAATAGCTGCAGGCGCCGTGTAGGCACCGGCACAGCCACAGCTTGACTCTTTGGCACCCTGGGAGTGAGGCGCGCTATCGGTACCTAAAAAGAACTTATGGCTACCGCTGGTAGCCGCTTTTAGCAGCGCCTGGCGATGCTGCTCACGCTTTAAGATGGGTAGGCAGTAATAATGCGGACGGATCCCGCCCACCAGCATTTTGTTGCGATTAAACAGCAAGTGGTGCGCGGTAATCGTTGCTGCAATCGTATCGGGGGCCTGGGCTACAAACTCTGCTGCCTGCTGGGTGGTGATATGTTCAAACACCACTTTTAGCGTCGGATGACGTTCAAGCAGTGGCTTCATGACTTTTTCAATAAACACTGCTTCACGGTCAAAAATATCAATCTCTGCATCGGTGACTTCACCGTGAACCAAAAGCGGCATACCCACTTTAACCATCATCGCGATTGTGGCGTCACAAAGGGTCAAGTCGGTGACACCCGAATCAGAGTTGGTGGTGGCCCCAGCAGGATAAAGCTTAACCGCTTTGACAATGCCACTTTGCGCGGCACGCTCAATTTCTTCAGGCGGCGTGGTATCGGTGAGATAAAGCACCATTAAAGGTTCAAAAGCACTGCCCGCCGGCAACGCGTCTAAAACACGCTGGCGGTATGCCAACGCCTGAGCCGTGGTGGTCACCGGAGGCGTTAAATTAGGCATGATAATAGCGCGCCCCATTTGGGCCGCGGTATGACCTACTACCGCTTTTAGCGCCTCATCGTCGCGCAAATGCAGGTGCCAATCATCGGGGCGGGTCAGTGTTACTATATCCACATTATGTCCTTTAACCGCGGCTGGGTCTGTGATGGAGTTAAGTCGTTGTGCTGACGTCAAATCAACAAAAAAGGGTTCGTACAGTATACGCCATTGGGCGATTGGATAAATCCGCCGCCTAAGCCCCACAGCTTTGCCCAAGTGTCGTATCATGACGGGGCTTTTTTACTGGCAGGTTTCAGCGGCAAGGAACAAGTTGTTTATGCAGAATGTACGACGTTACGCGGATATTATTGCCAGCCTGGAAGGTGTGATGTGGCTAAGCCTTGCTTGGTCGATTTCGCTCTCCGTTCATATCGGCAGCACTGAACCCACCCTTGCCAGCCTATTGGCAATTGGCGCTCTGGTATTCTTTAGCTGGGCCCATCGGCCACTGCGCTATTTGCTGCGCCGATATCACATCCGCAAACGACGCACGGATATGTGGATACATACCCTGGCGCTGCCGCTGCTACTGGCGATGTTCTTCCATATCATGCTCAACGCCTTACTGGGCAGCGCCTGGCTGCCGCCAAAAATACTGCTGTTCAATATACTGGCGACGGCAGGCTGGACCACCTATGTCATGACGCTATTTATTAAGTTTGTCATTCACGGCTTTAAAGCTAAGGCGAAGTAAGCCCATCATGCCCACAGCCCTTCCACTACCGCTCTCTACGCCCAATCGCAACTTGGTACGCCTGACCATCGTGCGTGGGATAACCTGGACAGGTTTTTTACTGGCCATCATTGTCGGTGTAGAACTGCTCGCTTTTGACTTGCCGGTCACAGCGATATTGATCGTCATTATTGCCATGGGCATCCTCAATATCGCCACTTGGTGGCGGCTGGGTCGCCCTCGCGCCGTTACCCACCTGGAATACTTGCTGCATTTGCTCGCCGACATTAGCGGTTTGACGCTACTGTTTTACTTCTCGGGCGGCTCCACCAACCCCTTTATTACTTACTACCTTGTGCCTGTGACAATTGCCGCGGCCACCCTGCCGTGGCGCCACGCCTGGATCATCGCCGCCTGCTCAATGGCGGGTTACACCTTTTTAATGTTCTCCTACTACCCGATTCCTCAGTTGGGTCATATCAGCAGCGATAGCCCCCTGAGCCTGCACATATTAGGCATGTGGCTGAACTTTGGCCTCTCGGCGGGACTCGTCACGTTTTTTATCTACAAAATGGCTCACGCGCTACGTAGCCGTGATCAGGCGCTCTCCCGGACCCGTGAAGCTGCGCTGCGTAACGAGCAGGTGTTGGCGGTGGCTACCCAAGCCGCAGGCACTGCCCACGAACTGGGGACGCCGCTGTCTACCATGGCAGTACTGCTAAAAGAGATGCAGACAGACGCGCCAACGGACTCTGCGCTGGGGCAAGACATTAGCCTATTACGCCAGCAGGTAGATGTGTGCAAATCGCGCCTGCAAAATTTAGTCTCTAATGCTGACCGACGGCGTATGGCAGAGCCCGAAGTGCTCGACGCGCAGGTTTGGCTGGCGGGCGTTGTACAGCGCTGGCTGGTGCTACGTCCGGATGTTAGCCATCAGTTTGATGTAACCGAAAAACGCGGCCGCCCCTGGCTCGCCGTGGATGCCACCCTTGATCAAGCGTTAACAAACTTGCTGAATAACGCCGCCGACGCCAACCCTGAGCAGATTGCCATCCGCTTAGACTGGCAGGGCGAGAGCGTGGTGATTGATATTCGTGATCACGGCCCAGGGGTCGCCATGTCGATTGCCGACCAGTTGGGTGAAACGTTTATTTCAACCAAAAGCAAAGGCATGGGCATCGGTTTGTTTTTAACACACGCCACTATCAATCGCTTTGGTGGCGGCGTAAGCCTGTATAATCATCAAGAAGGCGGTACGTTGACAGAAGTAACGCTACCCCGCTGTGCGGCAGCTAATTAAACGCTACCGCCCCAAGCACTTGCGGCAAGAGACTGAGGAAATGGGATTGAGGACATGATGCAAACCCGAGAGCAACGCCTGCTGATCATTGATGACGATGAAATGTTTTGTCATGTGCTTAATCGCGCGCTGACGCGGCGTGGCTATGAGGTCATTGTCGCCCACGACGCTGAGCAAGCGCTAACCATGGCCGCTCAGTTCCTGCCCACCATGGCAACCCTTGACCTTAAGCTGGAAAACAGCTCAGGGTTAAAACTGCTTCCTGAGTTGCTTGCCAGCGCGCCCCACTGTCGCATCGTGGTGCTTACCGGCTACTCCAGCATTGCCACGGCGGTTGAAGCCATTAAGCTTGGCGCCGTTAATTACCTCTGCAAGCCAGTGGATGCGGACGACGTCTTAAGCGCCTTTGAACAGCAAGGTGGTGACCCGGATATTGAGTTGGCTGACAACCCGCCATCAATAAACCGTATTACCTGGGAGCATATTCAGAAAGTGCTGCAGGAACACGATGGCAATATATCCGCCACCGCGCGAGCGCTGGGCATGCATCGCCGCACCCTGCAGCGCAAATTACAAAAACGCCCGGTACGTCGATAGTTTATTTAAGCCCCCAAGCAGGTGCGAAACATTTCTGTAGGGGCTTAAGCACTTAATGTGCTGTCCAGCCTAGATCAATATTGAAACTTGACCCTGTCACCGCGCCAGCAGCGTCGGATGCTAAGTAAGCGACCAGTTGGGCAACCTCTTCAGGCTCGATTAAGCGTTTAATCGCCGCCTGTTTGAGCATCACTTTTTCGATCACTTCCTTCTCATCCATATTATTTAGCTTCGCTTGATCAGCAATCTGGTTATCCACCAGCGGGGTTTTCACATAGGCCGGGCAAACCGCATTAGCGGTAATGCCCTGCTCACCACCTTCCAACGCCGCGGTTTTGGTTAAACCAATCATGCCGTGTTTAGCGCTGATGTAAGCGGCTTTACCCGGCGAGGCGACCTGAGCATGGATTGATGCCACGTTAACAATCCGCCCCCAGCCATTTTTACGCATATGAGGCCAAGCCGCTTGGGTGAGCAAGAATGGCGCCGTCAGCATCAGATCCATAATCTGACGCCACTTCTCTTCGGGAAAAGTTTCAATTGAAGCCACATGCTGAATACCAGCGTTATTAACCAGTATATCGACACCGCCAAAACGATTGACAGCATCGGCCACCGCCGCTCGGCAGGCGTCAGGGTCGGTCAGATCGGCTTCAAAAAAGGCAGCGCCCGCCTGCTCTGCAACGGCTTTGCCAGCAGGATTAAAATCAACCGCGAGAACTTGGTGACCTAGTTCGCAAAAGTGCTTAACAACGGCGGCTCCGATACCACTGCTAGTACCTGTTACCAGCGCAACGCGCGGCGTTGAAACGGCTTGAGAAGTCATAGGCATTTCCTTTACGAGAGAGAGAGGAAGGGTTTGATTAGTATAGCCACGCGCGCCTATTCTTGAGGCTCTGCGACCGATTGCATTAAACGCACCATCATTTGCTGCGCCAACCTTGCAGCTTCCTGCATACTGTCGAGTTCGCTTAAATCACGCAAAATGGCTCGCTTATAGAGTTCATAGCCACCCGGCAGGCGCTCAAGCGTCAATTGATAAGTGCCGGAAGGCAGTGACAGCGTCAACGTATCAGCCAAGGGCTCAGCTAGCCGAGCTTGGTCAGGCACTACCACCAGCCAAAGCTCACAGGGCGTAATCAATGCCCCCACCATGCGCTCTTCCCCTTGTGGTTGAAAGCATAGTGCATCCACCCCTAAGCGCGGGTTCCAGCCGTCAACTTGCTTAATGGCGGGCAGGTGAGCATCTCGGTAAGCTTTGGCCAACCCAGTAAGAAAGGCGTACTCGTTAACGGTAAGCGTTTGCATAGATGTTGTTCGTTTTCTCCAGGCTGATAACAGGTATTAATGGCCAACGTAGTGGGTCGCTATTGGCGAAATGTGTTCTGCTCAGCCACAATGGCCGCAAAATTAGCACCTAGCAATAGACTATGCACCAGCTCGCTTGCTACTTTCGATTGCATACCGCTTTATCTCACTTTTTTTACTTACTCTTTTACATACCCTGCTTAATCTATAGGAGCACTAGCTATGTTTGTGGTTATTTTTGGCCGAATGTCATGCCCTTTCTGTGTGCGCGCAAAGCACCTTGCCGAACACTTAGAGAAAGCTGGCAAGGTTGACGGCTACCGCTATGTCGACATGCCTTCTGAAGGCGTGACGAAAGAAGATATCGCCAAAACAGCCGGTACACCGATTCACACCGTGCCACAGGTATTTGTCGATCAAACCCATGTCGGCGGCTTTACTGAGTTTGATCAATTTGTCCGCGACAAGCAGCTACTCGCCGTTTAATTGCCCAATCCGTTAAAAAACGTGTGGCGTTAAAAAGCGCGTTAATCGCCGTTGAACCCTTACCTGCTGCGCAGGCCTATACTGAGCAACTACGCAATGGCTCACGCTAGGGTGCGCCACTTTTGGGCAAGGAGTTCACCATGCAGCGTCAGGAGTTTGTTCAACAGCTGTGGCTTGACTATATACACGCGCACCCGGATATCGGAGCGCTTCGACTTTGGCCGCTTTCAACGGCTGCCGAATATTTAACGCTGGTAACCCTTAATTATGGTCCTTTTGCCGCTTCCGCCCTCACCGGCAATTTAGCGCATATGGGGTATCGCACAACCGCTCATTACGCTATGGCGGATAAAGGCCTGCTCGTGCACCTCTTAGCGCCCAGCGACGGTGGTAGCTGGTTAGTACTAGCTGAACTGCAAATGGGTACACTCTCAAAAGCGCCACGGGAAGCCATTGCAGAGCTGGTCCAGCAATCACACCCGCAAGACTGCAAAGGGCATAATTTACTTTGCCGGGGGCGGCCATGGCCCATGCCTTCGTGGGCGCTTTACCAACAGTTGCAGCATGCGCACCCGCTTGCCGCATGGATAGCCGTGATGGGACCGCGACTACATCACGCTGGCTTTGATTGCGGCCAATTAGGCGAACCATTAACTACGCTGGATCAGCGCCTCACTGAAGTGGGTATGTCCAGCCTGCACGGCCAGCAAAATGGCGTCTTCACGGTGTCATCGCTGCTGGATCATCGCTTTTACCCAACCACCCCACAAAAGATCGTCTTCAGTGATGGCGATGAGCACCGCCTCTGTTTAGGCGGGCTGGCGCTGACCCAAAAGCACGTTGAGGATGACCATGACCGCGTTGCTGAAGCCCTTTTGCCGCACCATACCCGCTGTGAAATGGCGTGATATGTATTAGGCAGTGTTTGCCCTAAGCCGTACCAACGCCATTGCATGGATCACTGAGCTAAAAAGCCTTTACTCGGTATCAAAGGTCATCTCGGGAACATGCTCGGGCACGATCAGTTTACCCGCCGTTTTCTCGATGATCTCCTCAACGCTAACGCCTGGTGCGCGCTCTTTGAGAATAAAAGCCCCGTCCTTGATTTCGAGATAAGCTAAATCCGTCAAAACGCGGTTAATACAGCCAGCGCCGGTCAGCGGCAGCTGGCATTTTTCCAGCAATTTGGATTCGCCATGTTTGGAGGCATGCGTCATGGTGCAAATAATGTTTTCAGCACCGGCGACGAGGTCCATGGCACCGCCCATGCCTTTGATCAATTTACCGGGGATCATCCATGAGGCGATGTTGCCCTGTTGGTCCACCTCAAAAGCCCCCAGCACGGTGAGATCGACATGACCGCCACGGATCATGGCAAACGATTCCGCTGACGAAAAAATCGCCGCGCCGGGGCGAGCCGTGACCGTCTCTTTACCCGCATTGATCATATCCGAATCAAGTTCGTCTTCACTAGGATAGCGGCCCATCCCCAACAGCCCGTTTTCGGACTGCAGCATGACATCGATGCCATCAGGAATGTAGTTGGCAACCAGGGTAGGAATACCAATACCCAGGTTGACGTAAAAACCATCTTGCAGTTCGCGGGCGACGCGCTGAGCCATCTGTTCTCGTGTTAAAGCCATGGTGACTTCCTCTTGTAATCGTTAAATAGGCGAGTGAGACGTTTGTAACAGTGGCGCTGCGTTAGCTGCGCACCGTGCGCTTTTCTATGCGTTTTTCAAACGTGCCTTGAATAATGCGATCCACATAAATACCTGGCGTGTGGATCTGGCTAGGCTCAAGCTCACCTGGCTCAACGATTTCCTCTACTTCAACCACGGTAATTTTGCCCGCAGTAGCGGCCATGGGGTTAAAGTTCTGGGCCGTATGACGGTACATGACGTTGCCATAGCGATCCGCCTTCCAGCCTTTTACGATGGCAAAATCACCAATGATGGCTTCCTCTAAAATATAGTGGCGGCCATTAAACTCGCGCACTTCTTTGCCATCGCCAATCGGCGTACCGTAACCGGTCGCAGTATAAAACGCTGGAATACCCGCACCGCCAGCGCGCATTTTTTCAGCTAAAGTACCTTGAGGGGTTAATACCACCTCAATTTCATCGTTGAGCATTTGCTTCTCAAACAGGGCGTTTTCACCCACGTAAGAGGCCAATATCTTACTGATTTGACGATCTTCAAGCAGTAATCCCAGGCCAAAACCATCAACGCCGCAGTTATTGGAAGCGACGGTGAGGTCATTAACGCCCCGCCGCTTGATTTCGGCAATCAGGTTTTCAGGGATGCCGCACAAGCCAAAACCACCGGCAATGACGGTCATACCGCTTTCGATGCCTTCCATTGCTTCTTCGTAGGAAGCTACACGCTTATCGAATCCTGCCATTGTTGTGCCTCACCTTGTTATCATTAACATGAGCTGTCTGTGAACTGGGCTGGCAGTGATATGAGCTATCACTGCCAGGTGAACTAGATCTTACGCTAGTGTCAGTGTTGTGCGAGATGATATATTTGTTAAGTTTGTTTTTCTTATCAATTTATTAAAAAAATTTATAAAAGGCACATTATGACCGTCAAACAGCTACGCGCCTTTCTTACGGTCGCTCAAACCCTCAGCTTTACCCAAGCCTGCGAACGGCTGCATTTATCCCAACCCGCGCTCAGCTTAGCGATTAAAGGCCTCGAAGAAACGCTGGGTGGCAAATTATTAATTCGCAGTACCCGCAGCGTCAGACTAACCCCTGAAGGCGAGTCGCTGCTACCACTCGCCAAGCACCTGCTAGCTCAGTGGGATAATACCGAGGAGCGCTTGCGCCAGCGCTTCACCCTTCAGCTTGGGCGGCTCAGCGTTGCCGCTATGCCCTCATTCGCGTGCAATTTGCTGCCTGCCGCGCTGGTAAAATTTCGTCAGCAGAACCCCAAAATCAACATCACCGTACACGACGTGATTAATGAAGAAGTCACCGAGATGGTGCGCTCACGACAGGTTGAAATGGGTATTGCCTTTTCTCCCGAAGGTACCGGCAGCCTGCTGTTTACACCGCTGTTCGAAGACCATTTTGTAGCTGTTGTACCGCCAGGCTCGCCATTAATCCAGGTTACACAATTAGCTTGGACAACGCTTTTGAAGCACGACTTTATTACCCTGCAACGCCCTTCAATGGTACGCCGCTTACTAGAACAGGAGCTGAGCAAGCAACAAATGGAGCTGCCGGTTGCGTTTGAAAGCCACCAGCTTTCAACCGTAGGTCGGATGGTCGCCGATGGCCTGGGGGTCAGCGCAGTGCCTTCCATGTGTATTCGGCAAATGCATGAGCTGGGTGCGCGCTGTATACCGTTGACCGCGCCTTCAATCTCTTGTCGAGTGGGTATTTTGACTCAGCAAGAGCTTTCCGTGGCCGCGCATGCGCTGCGTACCGTACTTCTCAAAACCGTCCAAGCGCCCTCGTTACCCGAGCACTAAAACCCTGTAATCATGGCGATTAGTGTTAGGCTTATGCTGGGCAGTGTGGCCGCGATCCTTTAGCATTCAGTATTAAGCTATTGGTCTGACGGTAAGGAACCACGGTATGCCGATTATAAAAGGGCTGGTTAGTGCACTGATGCTGACGCTCAACACGCTATTCTGGGGCGTACCTCTTATACTGCTGACCCTAATCAAAATCATTGCCCCTGGGCGGCGACTGAAACAGTTTGTGCTACAGGGTTTGAACTGGGTCGCGCTGAACTGGATAGGTTTTAATCTTTGGTGGATGCACCATTGGCTCAAACCCGAACTGCATGCCAGCGTGCCCGAAAACTTGAGCCCCCAACAGTGGTGGCTGGTGATCTCCAATCACCGCAGCTGGACCGATATTTTCATGCTATTTATGGCGCTGCACCGGCGTATTCCCATGCCACGCTTTTTTCTTAAGCATCAGCTAATCTGGATTCCGATTGTAGGGCTGGCTTTCTGGGCACTAGAGTTTCCCTTTATGCGCCGCTTTAGCCGCGAGCAAATCGCCAACAATCCTAAACTAGCCACTATTGACCACACCGCCACTGAACGAATGTGTCATCAGGCGCGCAGCGCACCCATCGCGATTTTCAATTTTGTTGAGGGTACTCGCTTTACCGTCGTTAAGCGGGACGCGCAACAGAGTCCCTACCGCCATTTACTACGCCCAAAAGCTGGTGGCATTGCCCAGGTACTTAGCCTACTAGGAAATCAACTAGATGGTATCCTGGATGTGACGATTAGCTACACCAACCCCTCACCTACTTTTTGGGGTTTCTTGTGTGGCAAAGAAGCACCCGTCACGTTGCACGCACGGCAACTCGACATTCCTGTTTGGATGCATGCACCAGATAACCCCGAAGAAAAGCAGCATAAGGAACGTTTCCACACATGGATCAACTCACTCTGGCTGGAAAAAGATGGCCTCCTGGACGCCCGCACCGATCACGACTGATGGCGTTATTAAGCGCCTGCCTGTTAGCCGGAATACTCTCTGGCTGTGCCGGCGGCCCACAGTCGTCTTCGCAGCGGGCAGCGGCGCCTAGCGGTGCTAGCCAAATTAGCGGTGACTGGGTGCAAGTTCAGCGTGGCGACACGTTGGGTAAGCTGGCAGCTAGGGCCAATGTACCGTTAGAGCGTTTGCAGCGTTTTAACCCCAGTGTGGATGCGCGCCGTCTTGAAGTCGGCCAGCGCCTGTTGATTCCTACGCAGCAAGAGCGTGCACCCTCAGGCGGCCCTTATCGCTACCAAATCCGCCCTGGCGATACGTTCTCAAGTATCGCCAGGCATTTTGGTACCACCAGTGGCCGTATCCAGAGCACCAACACCAGCACCTCGCCTACTAACTTGAAGGTCGGCCAAGTCGTCAGCGTGCCCCTAAGCAGTTCAGCAACGCGCAGCGCTGCTAACAGTGGCGGCTCATCACGCCCAGCCGCCGCTCCCACCGCTAGCGCACCGAGCCAGGCCCTGCCCGCCTCTGCGCGCCGCTGGCCGTGGCCGTTGGAGGATTATCGCGTGGTACGCCGCTTCGGGCCGGATAGCCGCGGCACCCTTCAACCAATGTTGCTCGCCACGCAAGCCGACGCTCAGGCAAAATCCGTCGCCCCCGGTGAAGTACGCTTTGCCGATGGTATGCGCCAGCTTGGCGAAGTCGTTATCGTGCATCATGCCGATAATCTACAAACCGTGTACGCCCTATGCGAGCAAATCCTGGTTGATGTGGGGCAACAGGTCAGCACGGGCGACGCGCTTTGCGAGGTAGGCCAAAGCGACGCAACCCAGCGATACGACCTGCTGTTTGATCTGCGCCAAGGCGGCAAACCCATCGATCCCAAGCAGGTGCTGCGCTAGCTGCGTTAAAAGCACAGTGCTATGTGCTAAAACGGCGCGGCCCCTACTTGTGCAGGGGCCGCCAGTCAAAAAACCGGGTTAAAACAGTAGAGGCTAGCTACGCACGTTAGCCACGGTAGTGGCCCGGTTTTACAAATGGTGTGGGGGCAACCACCATGGGTAACTGCTTACCGCGCACCACGGCAAACACAGCGCTTTGCGGGGCTTCTAGCTCGCGGGTCACATAGCCCATCGCCACCGGCTTACCAATGCTTGGGCCAAAGCTGCCGGAAGTCACTACGCCAACCTCATTGCCCGCCTCATCAACTAATGTGGCGCCCTCACGCACCGGCGCGCGACCTTCGGCTAGCAGCCCAACACGCTTGCGGGTGTGGTCTTTCGCATCGACTTGATGAAGAATAACGTCGGCACCAGGAAAACCACCGGGCCGCTCACCACCATGGCGACGTGGCTTACCAATCGCCCAAATTAGCCCCGCCTCCACCGGCGTGGTCTGAATATCCATATCGTGCCCGTAAAGGCATAAACCTGCCTCTAAACGCAGCGAGTCACGTGCCCCTAAGCCTATCGGTTCAACCTCAGGCTGAGCGAGCAGCTGCTCGGCAAGCGCTTCACAGGCATCGGCGGCAACTGAAATTTCAAAACCGTCTTCACCAGTATAGCCGCTGCGGCTCACCCACACTTCCTGGCCAGCCATCGTGAAGCGGCCATGCTGCATAAACACCAGCTCGCACGCTTCAGGGCAAAGCCGCTGCATCACATCCTTTGCCTGTGGCCCCTGCAACGCCAACAGGCCACGATCTAATGGCTCGATCGTATGACTTGATGCCAAATTAAGGCGCAGGTGGGCCAAATCCTGATCTTTGCAAGCAGCGTTCACCACCAGATAAAAGTGGTCACCCGCGTTCACGGCCATCAGGTCGTCAATAATACCGCCTTCGATGCTAGTAAAAATGCCATAGCGCTGGGCACCTTTTTTCAGACCCACTAAATCAGCCGGAATCAAGGTTTCAAGCGCTTCGGCAACATTGTCGCCGGAAACAATCATCTGTCCCATGTGCGATACGTCAAACAGACCACATTTTTGGCGGGTATGCTCATGCTCCTTTTTGACACCCATCGGGTACTGCACTGGCATCTCATAGCCGGCAAAGGGCACCATTTTGGCCCCTAGCTTAAGGTGTAAGGCGTGCAGCGGCGTTTGCTTTAATTCAGACATTGGGGCTTTCCTCACTTAACAATTGCTCATACAAAATGAGAACGGGAAGCCACTGGTTAAGTGCCTTCCCGACTCTACTGCTATTCACGTAGTAACGTCACCGCCTATTAACGCGCTACAGGCATTATTGGTCGTGATCCAGCTCTTCACCCGGCAATACCTCTTTGCCGTCGAAATAGTCCTTGGTTAGCTTAAAGACTACCGGCGAAAGCAGTGCCAAGGCAATCAAGTTAGGAATAGCCATCATGGCATTAAAGGTATCTGCCATTAGCCAAATGAAGCCCAGCTGTGCGATCGCCCCTAGTGGGATCGCCAATACAAACAGCACTCGATAGATCATAATCGAACGCGTGCCAAACAGGAATTGACAGCACTTTTCACCGTAAAATGACCAGCCTAAGATGGTCGTGAACGCGAAAACCGCTAAGGCAACTGCCACAATCTGATTACCAAAACCAGGTAGCGCTGCATCAAACGAAAGTGCCGTCAGCGACGCCCCGGCTTCACCTTCAATCCATACCGTAGAGGTCAAAATCACGAGCGCGGTAATGGTGCACACAATGATGGTATCGATAAAGGTACCCAGCATTGCGATCAAGCCCTGGCGAACCGGGTTTTTGGTTTTGGCCGCAGCGTGGGCAATAGGCGCACTACCCAAACCCGCTTCGTTGGAAAAGATACCGCGTGCTACACCAAAACGAATCGCCGCCATTACGGCTGCCCCAGCGAAACCACCTGCGGCTGCCATGGGGTTAAAGGCGTAATAGAAAATCAAGCCAAAGGCTTCACCAATCTGCCCGGCATTAACGATCAGCACCAGCAGGCCTGCTAACACATAGGCAATGCCCATAATCGGCACCAGTTTGCCCGCCACTTTAGCAATCCGCTTGATACCCCCCAAAATAACCGCACCGGCCAGCACCATGATGATGATACCCGTCAGCCAGTGGGGCACGCCGAACGTGGCATCCATGGCATCCGCAACGGAGTTTGACTGTACGGTATTACCAATGCCGAATGCTGCCACGGCCCCAAAGAAAGCGAACACACCGCCCAACCATAGCCATTTTTTGCCCAGGCCATTTTTGATGTAGAACATTGGCCCACCCACATGGAAACCTGTGCTGTCGGTTTCACGATAGCGAACAGCCAACACTGCCTCGGCAAACTTGGTCGCCATGCCCACTAGCGCGGTAATCCACATCCAGAACACAGCGCCAGGGCCACCCAGCGCAATAGCCGTGGCCACACCGGCAATATTACCGGTACCGATAGTCGCTGACAGCGCGGTCATTAGGGCGTTAAAGGGCGATATTTCACCCTCATCACCCGCTTTAGCTGCCTTACCTTCGCTGGACTTAGCCTCACGGCCAGCCCACATTAGCTTGAAACCCATGCCGAGCTTTCTAATCGGCATCAGTTTCAAGCCAAGCTGTAGGTAAATCCCTACCCCAAGTAGCAGAACCAACATGACGGGGCCCCAGACCACGCCGTTGATCGCCCCGAACAGGCTAGTTAATGTTTCCATGCGCATCTCCTCACTAGGTTGATTTGTTGCAATTATTGGTTATTCATAGCGTTGATAAGCCTACGATTAGCATGTTGTACACCATGAACTTAGCAAGCATCTAGGGTAATGTCGCTTGAACATAGAGGATGCCGCTTTTTTTATAATCTAACAGCCTTAACAGCATCAGAACTGTTCATTGCCTTTGATAGCCAGTTAGCGATGAAGAAATTTGTTTCCGATTGGAAACACGTTAACATACCGCATTATTTGCTTTCTGAGCACCAGCCAATGGTCGCCAAGGCGAGCGACAACCGCTAATATGCTCAAGTCCAGAAAACTGTTTCATATAGGAAAACATCATGAGCAACCTTCCTGCCAATCTTCGTTACGCTGAAAGCCACGAGTGGGTACTTGACCACAAAGATGGCACCGTTACCGTCGGCATTAGCGATCACGCCCAGCAAGCGCTTGGGGATGTGGTCTTTGTTGAGCTACCTGAAGTGGGTACCGCACTGAGCAAAGGCCAAGAGTTTGGCGTTATCGAATCGGTTAAAGCCGCGTCTGATCTCTACTCACCCATTAATGGTGAAGTCATTGAAATCAACGAAGCCCTTGAAGACGCCCCTGAAACTGTTAACGATGCCCCTTACGAAGGCGGCTGGATCATGAAAGTCCGCTTGGACGGCGACTCCCTTGACGATCTGCTAGACGCGGATGCCTATCAAGCCACTTTAAGCGCTGACGACTAAATCTTGCACTTGAGCCTGCCCCTAGCGGCAGGCTCTTCGCTGTTGCCCCTGCACGGTTCTCTCTTAACGTTCGGAATCTTTCCCCATGCCTTTTGAAACACGCCGCCTGGCCGAGTTGGCCGACCACGATGCTTTTATCAAACGTCATAATGGCCCCAGTCCAGATGACGTAGCCACTATGCTAAAAGCGCTCAACATGCAGCACATGGAAGATCTGATTGAGCAGACCGTGCCGAGTGATATCCGCCTTAACCGCGAGCTAGCGCTTGATGAGCCACGCAGCGAAGCCGAGGCACTAGACTACCTGGCACAGCTAGCCCGGCAGAATCAGGTGGCGAAAAGCTATATTGGTCAGGGCTACTACGGCACCCATATGCCCGCGGTGATTCAGCGTAACGTATTAGAAAACCCAGGCTGGTACACCGCTTACACCCCCTACCAGCCGGAAATCTCTCAAGGCCGCTTGGAAGGCTTGCTGAACTTTCAACAGGTGGTAATGGATCTGACCGGCATGGAGCTGGCGAATGCTTCGCTACTCGACGAAGCTACCGCCGCCGCCGAAGCCATGGCGCTGTGTAAGCGTGCCAATAAGAAGAGCAAATCCAATGCTTTCTTCGTGGCCGACGACGTTTTCCCACAAACACTGGACGTGGTTAAAACCCGCGCCGAGTTCTTTGGTTTTGAACTGATCACCGGTTCTGCGCAAGAGCTGGCCAACCACGATGTGTTTGGGGCACTGGTTCAGTACCCCTCCGCCAGTGGCCAGGTGCGCGATTTAGCGCCGCTGTTAAACGCTGCGGCTGAACGCAATATCATGACCTGCGTGGCATCCGACCTATTGAGCCTGGTGTTGCTCAAGGAGCCCGGCCAGTTAGGCGCTGACATTGTGGTCGGCAACTCCCAGCGCTTTGGTGTACCGATGGGATTTGGCGGCCCTCACGCGGCGTTCTTTGCCACCTCTGACAAGCTCAAACGCTCTATCCCAGGACGCATTATCGGCGTCTCCAAAGATAGCCGTGGCAACACGGCACTGCGCATGGCGATGCAGACCCGCGAGCAACACATTCGCCGCGAGAAAGCCACCTCCAACATCTGTACCGCCCAGGCACTGTTAGCCAATATCGCCGGCTTTTACGCCACCTATCACGGCGCCGAAGGGCTGCGTAAAATCGCTGGCCGTGTACATCGCTTGGCAACCCTGCTCGCCGAGGGTCTTAAACAGGCAGGCGTGTCGCTGGCTCACGACAGTTGGTTTGATACGCTGTGCATAACCGACATTGATGCAGGCAAGATCCATGGCCGTGCCATGACCCACGATATTAATTTGCACTACTTCGCCGATGGCGATGTGGGCATCAGCTTGGACGAGACCACCACCGCTCACGACGTGGCAACGCTGTTTGATGTGCTGCTCGGCGATGAGCACGGGCTTTCTATCGCAGCGCTAGATGAGCAGGTGGTCGCTAACAACGCTTCCGGCATTCCTGCTGCCTGCCAGCGTGAAAGCGACTTTTTGAGCCATCCAACGTTTAGCCGCTACCGCAGTGAAACCGAAATGCTGCGCTACTTGAAGCGCTTAGAAAATAAGGATCTATCGCTTGCCCATGCGATGATTCCGCTGGGCTCCTGCACCATGAAGCTCAACGCCACTAGCGAAATGATCCCGATTTCCTGGCCTTCATTTGCGCACCTGCACCCGTTCGCGCCTAGGGATCAAGTTGCTGGCTATCATCAGATGATCGACGAGCTCTCGGCTTTCCTGGTCGAAGTCACCGGTTACGATCACCTTTCGATGCAGCCTAACTCCGGTGCTCAGGGTGAATACGCCGGCCTAGTGGCGATTCGCCGTTATCAGGCGGCCGAGGGCGAAGGGCATCGCGATGTCTGCTTGATTCCCAGCTCCGCTCACGGCACCAACCCCGCCTCAGCAGCGATGGTGCAAATGAAAGTGGTGGTGGTTGAGTGCGATCAAAACGGCAACATTGATATGGCGGATTTGCGCGCTAAAGCCGAGCAGCACCGCGATCAGCTCTCAGCGATCATGCTGACTTACCCTTCCACTCATGGCGTATTTGAAACCAGCGTGCGCGAAGCGTGCAAGATCGTTCACGACAATGGCGGCCAGGTGTATATCGATGGCGCCAATATGAATGCCCAGGTGGGTTTAACGCGCCCCGGTGATTTCGGCGGCGATGTTTCTCACCTTAACTTACACAAAACGTTCTGTATTCCCCACGGTGGCGGCGGCCCGGGCATGGGGCCTATCGGCGTTAAAGCGCACCTGGCGCCCTACGTTTCCAACCACGTGGTAACACCGATCAACGGCGTCAACGCTGACAGCAGTGCGGTCTCTGCTGCAGCCTTCGGCAGCGCGTCTATCCTACCGATCTCTTGGGCCTACATTAAGATGATGGGGGCACGCGGGCTGCGTGAAGCCACCGAGCTTGCCATCCTCAACGCTAACTATATTGCCAAGCGTTTGGAGGCGTCATTCCCGATTCTCTACCGCGGCGAAAACGGCACCGTCGCTCACGAATGCATTATCGATATTCGCCCGCTCAAAGCGGCCTCTGGGATTAGCGAAGAGGATATCGCCAAGCGCCTGATGGATTACGGCTTCCACGCGCCCACCATGTCATTCCCGGTGCCGGGTACGCTGATGATCGAGCCGACAGAATCTGAGTCGCTGTATGAAATTGACCGTTTCTGCGACGCCATGATCGGCATTCGTGACGAGATTGCGCGGGTAGAGAGCGGCGAGTGGCCGCTGGATAATAACCCGCTGGTTAATGCGCCCCACACCCAGGCGGATGTTATGGATAGCGACTGGCAGCGGCCTTATGACCGTCAGTTAGCCGCATTCCCAACGGCAGCCATTCAAGCTGCTAAATATTGGCCCGCCGTTAACCGCGTGGATAACGTCTTTGGCGACCGCCAGTTGATCTGCTCGTGCCCTAGCATTGACGAATACCGCGATTGATTAGCAGGGCGTAACGCAGTAACTATCTTGCCAACATGAACGCCCCCGGTGTCTAGCTATTCGACGGCACTCGCTATTCGAGGTACTAGGGGCGTTATTTCTTGCAGGCGCTGGGCGTGGAAACCGTTTAACAGCTTCTCGTAACGCTTGGGTAAAACGGAGTCGCGGCGGCGCAGCAGATAGAGCACTTCGTTGACTGCGCTGGGTAGGTTCAGTGCTTTTACCTGGCGCTGCCAGGGTGAGGTTTCCAGCACCAGTCGCGACACCACGGAAAACCCTAACCCCCTGGCAACCGCGTCCAATACCATACTGACTTCATTGGTAAAGCCCTGATGACGAAAATGCGTCATCGAGCGAAACTCATCCGGGTAATTAGCCCGCAGTAGCGCATTGGCGTGATTAATGCCGTCGTAATAATTGAGAAAGCCGATGCCCATTAAATCGGATAGCGTGCTGCCCGCGAAATCAGCAGGAACCACCAAGCAGAGCGGCTCCTGGTGCCAAATAGAGCAATCAAGCTCAGGGTGGTTCATCGCTTCGGTGACAATCCCAATGTCATAACGCCCTTCCAGCAGGTCATTAACAATTTCGTGGTTAAACGCAAAGCTATAATTAACGGTTAAATTAGGGTGCATCTGCTGATGACCCAATATATACGGATAGAACATCAGCCCAACGCTGCCGGGCGAGGCAATGCGGCAGTCGCCACTGTCTAACGAGTCATCGTCCAACCCATGGCGAAACTGTTCATGCTCAGCAAACAGTTTCAACGCATAATCATAAGCTCGCCGCCCCGACTCGGTGAGCGTAAAGCTACGCCCCTTGCGCTCTAGCAGCTCTTTATTTAAATAGCTTTCCAACTTGCGAACATGCTGACTAACCCCAGGCTGGGTCATTTCTAACCGATGAGCAGTATGCGTAAAACTACCTGTCTCCACTAAGGTAATAAACGTACGAAAATATTGGGCATTAAACATAGGAAAGAACCATTGTCTTGAGCGGCCATCATTTTAAATATGCCTCATAGTAGCATAGCGGCCTGACTGCCCGTTGCGCTGTACCCACCGTTAGAGCGTGGTAGTATGCAAATA
Organism: Halomonas sp. H2; assembly: GCF_050215315.1. GTDB lineage: Bacteria > Pseudomonadota > Gammaproteobacteria > Pseudomonadales > Halomonadaceae > Vreelandella. The sequence goes on along the minus strand of NZ_CP189760.1, from coordinate 1,895,596 downwards.
GACATTAAATGATCAGGGACAGCCCCGCTAATGACCGAAAACGCTCAACCCCGCGCCACCCTTTCCAGCATCATTTCCCCCGAGGGAAGCCTAGAAGTACTTTCTCAGCACGAAGTTAACCGGCTTCACAACACGTCTCAAAGCGGTCTGCATGATCTGCTCAGAAGCTGCGCACTGGCGGTGTTAAATTGCGGTAATCCTAGTGACGATAGTCTGGCGATTTTAGAAGCTTATAAAGACTTTGATATTGAAGTGCTCCAGCAAGACCGCGGCATACGTTTAAAGCTAACTAACGCGCCAGCAGAAGCCTTTGTTGATGGCCGCATGATACGCGGCATCCGTGAGCACTTATCCTCGGTAATCCGCGATATTGTTTACGTCTATAACGAAATTCAGCACCACAATCGCTTTGACCTTAGTACTGGAGAAGGCACCACTAACGCGGTTTTTCACATCTTACGTAAAGCGGGCACATTAAAGTCCGGCCGCGATCCTAGCCTTGTGGTGTGCTGGGGCGGCCACTCTATTTCCCGTGAAGAGTACGAATACAGCAAAGATGTAGGCTATCACTTAGGCCTGCGTGATTTAGATATTTGTACCGGCTGCGGCCCTGGCGCCATGAAAGGCCCCATGAAGGGCGCTAACGTGGCCCATGCTAAACAGCGGCGCAAGGAAGGCCGTTATTTAGGTATTTCCGAACCCGGCATTATTGCCGCTGAAGCGCCCAACCCCATCGTCAATGAACTGGTGGTGATGCCGGATATTGAGAAACGCCTAGAGGCGTTTGTGCGCTTAGGGCATGGCATTATTGTCTTCCCCGGCGGCGTGGGCACCGCAGAAGAGATTCTCTATTTACTGGGCATTTTGCTCCACCCCAGCAATAAAGATATTCCGTTCCCGTTAGTTTTCACCGGGCCCACCGACTCTGCAGCCTACTTTCAGAAAATCGATGAGTTCCTGGTGTACACCCTGGGTGAGGAAATTCGCCGCTACTACACCATTATCACCGGCGACCCGGTAGCCGTAGCGCGCGCTATGCGCCACGGTATTGATGAAATCGCTGAGTTCCGGCGCACTCATCAAGACGCTTTCTACTACAATTGGCGTTTAACCATTGCGCGTGAATTCCAGGCTCCCTTTGAGCCAACCCACGCAGCCATGCGCGAATTGGCGCTTCACCGCCAACAGCCGACCCATGAGCTTGCCGCCAACCTGCGCCGTGCATTCTCAGGCATTGTGGCGGGCAACGTAAAAGAGCCGGGTATTCGCGCGATTAAAGCCCACGGCCCCTTTGTGCTAACGGCGGAAACAGAGTTAATGCAACGCCTTGATGAACTATTAACCTCCTTCGTGGCACAAGGCCGGATGAAGCTCGATGGACAGGCCTACACGCCCTGCTACGTGTTGCAATGATTACGTGTTGAAATAATAAGGCGCTTATAAGCAGTGGCTGTGCTTACAGAAACCGGGATTGCCACACTTAGACAGCATTTATTACTGTATACAATTGAAAGGAAATCAATATGTTGATGATTAATCGATTAAAAGATATTAATACCAAAGATTTCGCCAAGCACTGCTACGAAAGCAGCTCGGTTGAAAAATTACGCGCTGCGGCAGAGGGCAGCCCTGATCAAGCAGAAATGGAGCATTGGGGTATAACCGAAGGGCAATGGGAAGAGGCCATTGTTGCTGCGCTGGCGGACCACGAAGCCAAAGGTTAATTCTGGCCGGACTGTTTTAACCACTGATATTTCAACCGCTGACTTGGCGGTAATACTAATGCCTTATCACTTAGGTGGTCGGGCATTGTTTTACGTTAAAGGGTGCTTTCTCACTCCCGACCGGAAAGAGCCACGCCCCCATACTCATCCTGAAGACGCTCCAACTTTACGGTTTCGTGCTCTGTCAGTTCAGGCGAGTCCCACAAAGGCTGTTCATTAGCGTCTCGCAAACCTTCCAAGCTCACTGTTAGCTCTGCATTGTCAGGTATTTGCGTATTCCCCCAAGGGCTAAAACGGTTAGGGGCAAGACTCCATTCCAGCGTTTCTCCCGGCTCAATTCCCCCCGCTACAACGTAATAGAAAGACTCATCGACCCAAGGGGCCGAGCGGTCTGGGCTAGTCATGACGCCCCGTAGCAGCAGCTCTGAAATAGCCTGATCCGTGCCGTTGGTGACCTCAATATCGATCACCGGCTCAACAGCACCGTATGGGCCCTCACTTATGTAATAGCGAGCATTATCAATAGTGAAACGCGCTAACTTTTGCTGATCGCTAGTGGCATTGGCCCGCTTCTCCTCAAGCCGTTTTAGCGTACGCATGGCTTGCTCACGCTCTCGCGACCGCCGCTCGCGCAGAATCTTATCGGCTCGCTGAATAACCTGGTCACCGGTTAATCCATGCATTTGGACATTGGCCGACTCGGCAATTTCTGCCGCATTCATGCGGTGCGGATTGAGAAAATCGATGCTGTTAAACGTCGATGCCGTGGCTATAATGATCAAACCTTGGTCAAAATCACCACGCTTATAGGTCGGCAGCGAGTCACGTACCTTCTCGATAGACACCACCGAAGCCGGCATGGAGCTAATATCAATTTTGGGGTCTGAGCAACCGGCTATCAGGATGATTGATAGAGATATTGCAGACAGCCTTAGTAAACTCCACATACCATTACCTCAAAACAGGCAGATAAAAATTGCTGAGGAGCTTAACCGAAAGTGCTAGCCAGCTCTACCTTTTACGGTCTCGTGGATGGCTGCAAGCGGCTCAAGGTCGCCGGGATTCGCTGACGTCAACAGTAGAGAGGAAGACCTAGATATCGGTTGATGTAACTAGGCACACTTTGTGGCCTAGCCTGCAGAGGCAGAGCTGGCATGTCGGACATGCTTATATAGTCGTTTGAACAGTCGTCGTTTGGAAAGCGACCTTTCACCGGTATCAATACCTATATCAATAAGTGCCCGGGTAACTGCCCCCATCTAACAGTATATTTTGGCCTGTCATATAGCCCGCCTGCGCACTGCATAAAAAGGCGCAGAAAGCGCCAAATTCGTCTGCCGTTCCAAAGCGCTGCGCCGGTACTTTTAGCCGCAATGCGTCGCGTACGTCTAGATAGTTCTGCCCCGACGACTGAGCGACTTGCTTTTGCGTGCCCTTTAACCGATCAGTATCAAAAGACCCCGGCAACAAGTTATTGATGGTCACATTGCGCCCAGCAAGCTGTGGTTGACGGGCCAGGCCAGCGATAAACCCGGTTAGTCCACTACGCGCACCGTTAGACAGGCCCAATATATCAATCGGCGCCTTGACCGCCGCCGAGGTAATATTAATCACCCGGCCAAAGCCACGCTCCGCCATGTCATCAACCGTTGCTTTGATCAGCTCGATAGGCGTCAGCATGTTGACGTTGACGGCCTCCAACCAGTCCTCTCGCGACCAGTCGCGAAAGTCCCCAGGCGGCGGCCCCCCCGCATTGGTGATCAGAATATCTATTTGGGGGCAAGCCGCCAACGCTGCTTGGCGGGTCTCTGCCAGCGCGATGTCGCCCGCTACGGTGTGAACACTAACGGCTGGATTCAAATCTCGCAGGTGTTCAGCGGTTTCCTCCAATAACGCTGAAGAGCGCGCGTTAATCACCACGTTCACCCCTTCAGCGACTAACGCCTCAGCACACCCCTTTCCCAGCCCTTTACTGGCAGCACAAACCAATGCCCAGCGCCCCGCAATTGCTAATTCCATTGTCGACTCCTGATTTGCTGACGTTAATCTTAGAAGGATTGTTCAAGCATCCATCGGTAGTCTTCTTCACTGGCAAGACGCGGATTGGTCTTATGGGTGTGATCAGCCAAGGCGCCTTTAATAATTTTAGGGAATAACTCTCGCTTTACACCTAACGCCCCAAGGCCCGTGGGTAAATCCAGGCGTTGGCTGATTGCTTTGATAGCCGGCGCTATTTCATCAGGCCCAGCTAGCTGCATTGTCTGAGCGATACGCTCGAGCTTTTGCTCATGTACGACAGAGTCGCATGCGGAATTAAATTCAATCACCGCGGGCAGGAAAATAGCATTGAGGGTGCCGTGGTGTAACCGCGGATCAATCCCCCCTAACGAATGGCTCAAGCTATGCACACACCCTAACCCTTTCTGAAAGGCCATGGCCCCTTGCATCGAAGCACTCATCATGTTCATACGCGCCTCGCGATCGCCCGGGCTGCGAGTCGCTTGCTCAATATTCAACCAACCACGGCGCAGGCCATCCAGCGCAATCCCATCCGCAGGGGGATTAAATGCGGCCGACATAAACGTTTCAAGGCAGTGAGATAAGGCGTCCATTCCTGTCGCCGCGGTCATTTTAGCGGGTAGGCCCAAGGTTAACTCAGGGTCACAAATAGCTGATTTGGGCACTAAATGAGGGGATAACAGGCCTACTTTGCGGCCATCTTCAAGTATCAGAATTGCTCCACGGCCTACTTCGCTACCCGTGCCCGCGGTAGTTGGAATAGCGATAACCGGTGCCGTTGCGGCCGTAATGCGCTCACTGCCACCTTCAACCACAGCAAAGGATTTCAAGGCACCCTCATGAGTACCGCAAATAGCCACCCCTTTGGCAAGGTCGATAGCGGAGCCTCCACCGATGGCGATGATGCCATCGAAGCCGCCCTCACGATATTGACTAGCCGCTTGTCGCACGGCTGCTTCATTAGGATTGGGAGGGGTTTGATCATAAATATCGGGTTGTGGATTGCGCAGATGCTTGAGCACTTGGTCAACAATACCAGCTGCCCTGACGCCTGCGTCAGTCACAACCATTGGATGGCGTATACCGAGACGATCGCACTCCTGCTGAAGCAGAGAGCAAGCCCCAAAATCAAACTGGATCTGCGTTACATAGTTAATAATTGCCATGAGAGTGCCTTTGGAATTGTTCGTGTTTTTAAGTAATAACCTACTCTTGTTCCAGGAACAAGGCCGCGCCTAAGTGGCTGTGCTCCCCTCTTCATCAGCTCGTTGCCGCGCTGGAACGCGCCTGGGCAACGCAATTTCAAGCGTCAAAATTGAACTAAAGTCTACAAAATATGAATATTGAACACAATAGTCGTTAATGCTAGATTTGATTGGCCAACTCACAAAAAACACATCGAGACTCGCATGAAAAATCTAAACAAGACGCGATCCATTAAGAACATCACGGCGCTGTTATTACTGACGGCTTCCAGCTCAGTACTCGCTGCCTATCCTGAAAAACCAGTCACAATTATCGTGCCCTGGGCTGCCGGTGGCGGCACCGATGCCACCGCTCGTACCATAGCGGCTGCTCTTGAGGAGCAACTGGGTCAAACGGTCAATGTTGTTAACCGCACCGGTGGTAGCGGTGTCGTCGGCCACAGCGCCATGGCCTCTGCCAATCCAGATGGTTATACCCTGGGCCTGGCCACCGGTGAACTCAATATGATGCACTGGCAAGGGCTAACCGACCTCACTTATGAAGACTTCACGCCCATTGGCCAGATCAACTTTGACTACGCCGGTGTTCAGATCGCCGCCGATGCCCCCTATGAAACGCTTCAGGACCTAGTTGATGCGATTGCCGAAGAGCCCATGGGTACCTTCAAGGCTTCAGGTACGGGTCAAGGCGGCGTTTGGCATCTGGCGTTTGCCGGTTTCTTAATGGATCAGGGACTTGAAGCGAACCGTGTCACGTGGATCCCCAGCCAGGGCGCAGCGCCGGCGATGACCGAACTGGCCGCTGGCGGTATCGATATCGTGCCTAGCTCTGTGCCTGAAGGGCGCTCCATGATTGAAGCAGGCCGAGCCAAAAGCCTGGGCGTAATGTCGCCAGAGCGGATTAACAGTTTTCCTGATGTACCGACCATTAACGAAGCAATTGGAAGCGATTATCTGGTCGGTGAATGGCGTGGTATCACTGGCCCAAAAGGAATGGATGAGGAAATTGTGGCCACCCTAGAGGAAGCTCTCGAAGCGGCTTATAACAGCGATACTTACCAGGACTTCATGGCCAAACAAGGCTTTGGAACTGAGTGGCGTAATGCGGAAGAATTCGGTGCGCTGATGGTCGAAATGGACGCTGTGTATGGAGAGATTATTGAGAATGTTGGGCTGAGTAAATAAGGGGCCAAGCAATGAGAGATTTTCTCATGGGGCTAGCCTTCATGGTACTGGGCGCCGTGGTTTTCAGCGTCGCTAGTCAGTTTCCTACGTTGGCAAGCCTTCAATATGGTCCTTCTCTGTTTCCCTCCCTTATCGGGGGAGGGTTTCTCATTGGAGGTCTAGTGCTTTCTGCTACCCAGCTACCGGCTCTCAAAAGGCAGCTGTCTGGCGGCAATGTCAATGTAGGCAAGGTATTCGACTTTCGCTCCATACTTGTCTCGCTGGTTCCCTGTGCCTTAATCGTATTCTATATATACGTCAGCGAGTTGCTAGGCGCTGCCCTGTGCCTTGGCATCATTATGCTGGTGCTGATGCTAATCAGAAAAACCTCACTGATCTTGGCATTCAGTGTCTCAATCATTGCGTCACTGATCATCTATTTTCTCTTCTCGCGATACCTACTGATTCCCCTTCCTGAAGGGCTACTGAGTTTTTGGGGTTAAATCATGGAAGCACTTCTATTAGGGGCCCAGCTTGTCTTCAATGTAGAAACAATGCTGGTCATCCTGGCTGCGGCCATATTTGGCGTATTCGTGGGGGCAGTTCCCGGGCTAACCGCCACTATGGCGGTTGCACTGCTAGTACCTATTACGTTTTATATGGACCCCACCCCGGCGATTGCCGCCATCGTCACAACATCGGCGATGGCCATTTTCGCAGGCGACATACCCGCCACTTACTTAAATATCCCTGGCACTCCCGCTTCGGCTGCTTATGTGGGCGATTCAAATTTATTAGCCCATAAAGGGCGAGCCAGAGAAACGCTGGGTATGAATTTGACCTGCTCAGTCTTCGGCGGTTTGTTCGGCACCTTAATACTGGTTTTTGTTTCCCCATCCCTGGCAGAAGTAGCTCTCCAGTTTAGCTCTTATGAATATTTCTGGCTGGCACTACTAGGGCTGAGTTGCGCGATTTTCATCTCAATTGGCTCAAGGATTAAAGCTTTTCTGTCATTAATGGTCGGCTTACTACTCTCGACGGTTGGCCTGGATATGATGAGCGGGGCCCCACGTTTTACGTTCGGCATCCCCGACTTAATGGCGGGCGTTAATTTCATACCGGTGATGATCGGTATGTTCGCACTCAATGAGCTCATGCTGTTCTATGGGTCAAGCAATGAAGGAAGATCGCTGCCTTCGTTATCCAAAGACAGCGTTTTTAAACAAGCGCCAAAACATATAAAAGCCTATTGGCCCAACATGCTGCGCGGAAGCTCGATTGGTACGCTGATTGGAGCCCTACCTGGCGCCGGTGCCGATATCGCCGCCTGGATCTCCTATGCAGTGGGCAAGAGCCGATCGAAAGAGAAACAGGCTTATGGCACTGGCCACATCGAGGGCATCGTCGATGCCAGCTCTGCTAATAACTCGGGCATTAGCGGCGCCTGGGTACCCGCGTTGGTATTCGGTATTCCCGGCGACTCGATCACCGCGATTGTCATCGGTGTGCTGTATATGAAAGGGATGAATCCTGGGCCAACGATCTTTATGGATGGCAGCGGGCTGATCTACGCCCTATTTATCGTGTTTTTCATCGCTAATTTGATCATGCTACCAATAGGTTATGCGGCAATAAAATCTGCCAAGGTGTTTATATTGACGCCCCGCAAGATTCTTATGCCGATCATTCTATGCTTCTGTATTGTCGGGGCATTCTCAATCAACAACGCCATTACCGATGTCTGGATAATGCTGCTAATCGGCGTCGTCGGCTCCCTTCTTGTCCGCTGTGACTTTCCCATGGCCCCGGCAATTCTTGGCCTAGTGCTGGGCACAACACTGGAAAACAGCTTTATGAGCTCAATGCTTAAGAGCAATGGCGACCTGCTCAGCTTCTTCTCCCGTCCAATTAGCGCTGGCCTGGGTGCACTGGTCATTTTGCTATGGTTTTCGCCGCTATTAACCATGGCGTATAAAAAATTCAAAAACAGTCGCGCTGAAAAAGCGCCGAGGATTTCATGAAACGCTATACAACAGCCTGGTTAAACGATGTCTTGGTCACCCTGTTCATGGAGGCTGGCGCTTCTCGAGAAGTCAGTGAAACGACCAGCAGCATTCTTATTGAAGGGGATTTGCTGGGCCACCATACGCATGGCATAAAGCTGGCCAATGGCTACTTACGCGACTTGAAATCAGGCCACGCGTGTGGCGATCACACTGCCCTCAGCGTGAAAAAAATCAGCCCTGTCGCGGCGGTGTTCGACGGCCACTACATTCTGGGGCCCTACTTGGTACAGCAAGCACTAGAGCAAAGCGCTACCGCCGCCCAACAATCGGGCATTGGTATTGTTAGCATTAAGCGTTCACACCATATCGCCTGTTTGGCGTCGTACTTGCAGCCGTTTGTCGAGCAAGGGCTAATGCCTATCATTATGACCTCGGATCCAGCGGTTAAATCGGTGGCCCCTTTTGGTGGCGTTGAGCCAGTCTACACCCCCAACCCTATTGCCATGGGCATCCCTAGTCGTGTCCAGCCGATTCTCATGGATGTCAGCATGTCGACCGTTACCAACGGCAGTGTCGCCAAGGCCCACGCGGAAAAAAACCAATTGGCGCACCCCGTTATTCTGGCCAATACGGGGCTGGCCAGCGACAATCCGGCAGACTTCTTTAGCGACCCCCAGGGTAGCATTCTGCCCCTAGGCGGCATGGAATTTGGCCACAAAGGATTTGCCATGGGCTTGATGGTGGAGGCGCTGACCTCTGCACTCGCGGGGTATGGCCGCAAAGATGAGCCGAGTGGTTGGGGGGCGTCCGTCACGGTGATGGTCATCGATCCGACACTGTTTGCGGGTAAGAGTACCTTCCTCGACGAAACGGATCATTTGGTCTCGGCTTGCCTGGACTCCGCTGCTATCGATCCAAAACGGCCGGTACGCATGCCCGGACAAGCAGGTTTGGCTCGCAAAGAAGCCTATCTTGAACAGGGTATTCCCCTGCCCAGCGATGTACTCACCGAACTGAAAAAGGCAATTGATGACTCATCGCTTAAGGGCTGTATGGGTGCAGCTCGACCATAGTGCCCTGATACGTGAACTCAGGCGTAGAAATGAGCTACCGAACGGTGATTAGCAGCACTCGCTAGCATTAGCGAAGGTAATCGGGAATATCGAGATGCCCGTTGTCGCGAAAGTCACTTAAGCGCTCCTGCACTTTAGCTTCAGAGCCTGCCAAGTGTGCCAACAGCGCTTGGCCCGCTCGTTCACTCTCTCTCTTACGCATCCGCTCAAATATATCAAGATGGTCATGAAAAAACGGGTCTGTATCGGGCAGCGCAATCGACGAGCCAAGCAGATGTTTACTCATAAGCAGTACTGGATGGGTGCGCCTTAACATATTAAATATTTCTTGATTGTCGCCCATGCTGACGGTTTGGTAATGGAGGTCGCTTTCAAGCTCATCAAGCGTGGCGCCTTGAACGTTTGGGTATTTTTCCGCCGTTTGTTCAAGTTTGGTAATAAAGTGGGCGATTTTTTCCAGCGGCATTGTCAGCGTAGCCCGAGAGATCATAAAAGGCTCTAGCTGCCTACGCGCCTCATAAAGATTGTGCAATCTTTCGTTATCCAAGGGCACCACTGACCAGCTGGTATACTTAACTTTTTCGACCACTCCTATCGACTGTAAATAAAGCAGAATTCGGTGAGTAATCGTGCGGCTGACGTTATATCTTCTCGATAGCTGCAGTTCATTGAGTTCAAACCTGCCTTTCATCGAGCTCAACACCACCTCATGCTCGACCACATCAGCGATGTCCCGCCACGCGTCTGTGCGTTCAATCTTGGCGTCCTCGCCCAAGGCGCTAAAGTCATTGGCGGATAAATTGCGTCGAATCGCCTCCCGAGGGCTAGCGCCGACCAAATAGCCTCGACCGTCAAACCGACAAATCAACTGCTCATCGTGCAAACGCCCCAGGGTCTGGCGAACAGGCGAGCGGCTCATGCCGAAAATTTCTGCAATATTCCCTTCGAGCAATACCAACCCTGTTTCAAGATGGCCGCTATTTATACTCCGCTTAAGCGCGTCATAAAGTTGATCTTTTAAGGTTTGGGCCATTCAAGCAACTCATCACATAGTTTTTTTAAAAATCAATAATGGCTGTTAAGTAACAGCACCTACCATCCACGGTACGAATTCATTGTTACCATAGCCAAGTGACTCGCTCGCGCTCATCTCGCCAGAAGCAATCGATAGTATCTTTTCAAAAATATGTTCACCAACCTCCTCTATTGTGGCAGCACCGTCCACAATAGTACCGCAGTTGATATCCATATCTTCAAGGATGCTTTCATACATGTGTGTATTGGTGGCTAACTTAATACAAGGCGCAGGTTTAAAGCCAGAAACAGAGCCACGGCCTGTCGTAAAACACACAATTGTCGAGCCAGAAGCGATCTGGCCGGTGACCGATACCGGATCGTAGCCGGGGCTATCCATAAAGTTAAACCCCGGCTCTTTGATCGGCTGGGCGTATTCAAGCACATCATTAAGGCTGGAAGCACCACTCTTAGCCACCGCACCCAGCGATTTTTCTAAAATGGTGGAGAGGCCGCCAACTTTGTTTCCGGGTGAAGGATTGTTATTTAATTCAGCGCCGTTAATGTGCGTGTAGTGCTTCCACCATTCGATGCGATCAAGCAGTTTACGAGCAACCCCTTCATTAATCGCTCGATCCAGCAGCAGGTGCTCAGCGCCATAAATTTCAGGCGTCTCGCTAAGAATGACGCTACCCCCATGCTTAACGATCAAATCAGCCGCATGCCCCAACGCGGGGTTAGCCGTGATACCGGAGTAGCCATCAGAACCACCGCACTGTAATGCCACCGTTAGATGGCTTAGCGGCGCTGGCTCGCGCTGGGCATGGCTATAATCTTTCGACATTTGACGGATTTTTTCAGACGCTAACTCGATACTGGCTCGGGTCCCCCCCGCACCTTGAATATTGAAATAAAATATTCTGGACGTATCGGTTAAGCCATATTTTTCAACCAGCTGTTTAACTTGATTGGCTTCACACCCCAAACCAATAATCAGCACAAAGGCGAAATTCGGGTTAATAGCGTAGCCATTCAATACCCGCTCCAAAAAGGCAAACCCTTCAGAGTCAGTATTCATCGCACAGCCTGAACCATGCGTTACCGGCACCACGCCGTCAAAACCCAACGCTTCAAACTCACCGCTCGCATTAAGGCGCTCGGCCACTACTTTAGATACTGTCGCAGAGCAGTTTACGGTTGAAAGAATACCAATATAATTGCGGGTTCCCACTTGGCCGTTAGCCCGATGGTAACCGTTAAACGTGCGCTGATTTTCAATAATGGGCGTTCTCGCGGCTGGTTTGAACGCTTCCAACGACGTATCGCGCTCAAGCATTGTCAGGTTATGGGTGTGAACGTGCTCCCCCACTTCGATTCGACGGGAGGCCAAACCAATGACCTGACCATATTTTAAGATGGGCTGCTCTGCCTCAACGACTGTCAGCGCGACCTTATGGCCCGCATCAATATTGGCGTGCGCCGGGTGCTGATCATCGTCAATTGGATACCCCTTCGGAACAGGTCTTGCTGCCACGCCAACGTTGTCATTGTGATGCAGCTTAATAACAGCGGGTACATTATTGATCAGTTCCATTATTAACCCCTTTATTCGTGGACGCGCTAAGACCATTCACACCAACCCATCAAACAGTAACCACCCCAGAGGCTGGCATGATTTGATGGCGAGAAAACTAGACTATCGTCTCAGTAATGATTATTGCGCACAATAATCAATAATACAGCTTACTTTTTTGCAGCGTACATGTCGATAGCAAAAAAATTGGGTGATGACTTGGCTGGCGCCAAAGCGCCAAAGCGAGCATTCTGCTACTGCTTAAGTAGAGTAAAAAGGTTGCGCCAATGTGGGCACCAGCTCCTCAAGATATGCCTCCAAATGGCCATGGGGCACGTGAAGCGGCATAGGCTTCAACCTGGTAGTTAGTTAGGTAGGTGGTATCACCATCGCACTGTAGCAGAATCAATTTTTGACCCAGTAGAATTAGCAAATAAACACTATTCGTTTATTTATCGTTTACTGAATTTTCAAAAAGCAAGCGGACAGCCTATAAAAACACATACTTTAGTCTAAATTATCTCCAGTTTTAAGCTATACCGAACATGCATAGGCTATGCAAAAAAGCATGCCGGCAGTTAGATTACGTGACGCTCTGGCCAGCCAATACTTATTAAATACTGCGATGGTATGTTCATATGCCCTACGTCCACGATACGCTGACGCGACTTCAACAAAACAGCCCCGCACAGACAGAGTTTTATCAAGCCATCGAAGAGGTGCTTGAATGTCTGCGTCCGCTATTACAAAAGACCCCCCTTTATCACCAGCACAGCATCATTGAGCGGATAGTTGAGCCTGAACGGCAAATTATGTTTCGGATAAGCTGGGTTGATGATGCCGGACGAGTACAAGTTAACAAAGGCTATCGCGTACAGTTCAACTCTGCCCTTGGGCCTTACAAAGGTGGCCTACGTTTTCATCCCAGCGTTACATCAGGCACCATTAAATTTCTTGGGTTTGAACAAATCTTCAAGAATGCGTTAACCGGTTTGCCAATCGGTGGCGGTAAAGGTGGCGCCGATTTTAATCCAAAGGGCAAATCAGATAACGAGATCATGCGTTTTTGTCAGGCTTACATGGCAGAGCTCTACCGTCATATTGGCCCCCATTGTGATGTGCCTGCAGGTGATATCGGGGTAGGCACGCGTGAAATTGGCTATCTATTTGGCCAATATAAGCGGTTGACTGGCTGTTATGAAGGCGTACTAACAGGCAAAGGACTTAACTGGGGTGGCTCGCTTGGCCGCAAAGAAGCGACTGGCTACGGTGCGGTTTACTTCGCGCAGAGCATGCTGGCTGCACGAGGAGAAGAGCTACGCGACAAAACCTGCTTAGTTTCCGGTGCTGGCAATGTAGCCATTTATACCATTGAGAAACTATACGAGCTGGGTGCTAAACCGATCACCTGCAGCGACTCAAGCGGGACTATCCACGATATAAACGGTATTGATTTAGGCTTACTCAAACAGCTCAAAGAAGTGCAGCGCACCTCTTTAGAAGCCTACTTAAATGAACATCCCGACGCTCACTACATTGCTGCACGTGACTACCCCCAGGGTGGGCATGCCGTATGGCGTATTCAAGCCGATGCTGCGTTCCCTTGCGCTACTCAGAATGAGCTAACAGAAAGCGATGCGGAAATCATGCTTGCCAATGGCATCACGTGTATTAGTGAGGGTGCCAACATGCCCTCCACAAAAGAGGCCGTTGATCTCTTTCTAAACGCTAAGGTTGCCTATGGGCCTGGCAAGGCCGCTAACGCAGGTGGCGTCGCTACTAGCCAGCTAGAGATGGCACAAAATAGCAGTATGGAACAGTGGCCACTGGAAAAAGTCGATCAAAAGCTAAAACAGATTATGGCTAATATTCACCAGCAGTGCGCAGACACTGCCGAGGAGTTTGGTGAAGCGACGAATCTGGTACTGGGAGCCAACATTGCAGGCTTCAGAAAAGTAGCTGATGCCATGATTGAACAAGGCGTCACCTGATCGTCTTTGTTTGGTAAATCGCTTATACTGTCACCAGTACGCAGTCCTTCCTTTATTGGGGAAGGACTGTTTTTTATTGGTTTAAATTTATGGCTTTCTAAGGAGAGTAACCATGGGACAGCGTCCTGCTATTATTATTAACCGTCTTGATGCTGAGCGTCTACAGCGCTTGATCGACAATGCATCCGATAAAGACATGGCAGTGGCTGAATTACTTGAGGAGGAGTTATCACGTGGAGAAATCCGCGATCCAGAGGATATTCCTGACGACATTGTTAGCATGAACAGCCAGATTTGCTTCACTGATCTCGCTCGTGGGTCAAAGATGATACGAACCTTGGTCTACCCGCACTCACTGGAAAGCGTCCCGGATGGAATTTCCGTCATGGCTCCGATTGGAGCTGCATTGATCGGGCTCAGAATCGGCGATACCATCGAATGGCCACTGCCTAATAATACCGAAGCACGCCTACGTATCGATGCCATTTATTGGCAACCAGAACGTGAAAAGCAATTCCATAGATAGTTAGTGTTACGAAGAGTGCGCTGGCCAATGACATACCAATGACTCTTCTGTCACCAACTTATTGTTTTACGGTGATTACTTGGCACTTTGCGGAATGGCTCACTTGGTGAGAAACGCTTCCAATGACGACGCCCGCTAAGTCGCTTAACCCACGGCTCCCCATCACAATCGTATCTATGCCCTGGTCGTTGGCGGTATCAAGTATCACCCGTACCGGATCACCCGGTACAAATTTCTTTTCAACTTGCTGAGCCCCCTGCTCTTGCGCTGACTGAGCAGCTTGCATCAACAGCTGCTCTCCAGCCTGCTCACGTTCAGCAAGGGTAGCTTCAGCATCTAGAGCACCGACACCCCACACTAGCGTGGTGGAATATGTGAGAGCTTCAGGGATGTGTAATAAATAAAGCGTTGAGGCATTTTCATTCAACAGCTTACAGGCTACTGACAGCGCTTGTTTAGCATTTTCAGAGCCATCGATCGGAACTAAAATACGAGTATACATAGCTGGTTCAATCCTATTTTGTGTTTTTATTGCAACTAAAGTCTTAGTCGATATTTAGCTTTTAAACATCTAAATACTGGTAGCGTTGTAACGCTTAGTTAGCTGAATTAAAAAGATCCAGGATATACTGTTATATGACGTCGGGGCTAATATCATTCACGTAATATCTCCGAGCTCAGAATACAGGCAGCTTGAAAGCAACAGAACGACAAAACCAATATCATTTAAGTAGCCGCTCATACCTTGGAGGTATCATGGAACTACGCCACCTTAGGTACTTTTGCATTGTGGCTGAAGAGCTTAATTTTACCTCTGCTGCTGAACGCTTACACATGTCTCAGCCTCCCCTTTCGCGCCAAATTAAGCAATTGGAGCAAGAAGTGGGTGCGGAGTTATTTGAGCGAAGCTCTAGAGGCTTACGCCTCACCCCATCTGGTGTTTTTTTTCAGCAGCACGCTCTGCAGATATTAGAGAAAGTAGAAGTCACCATTGATGCGACAAGGCACATGGCACGTAGCAAACGCGCACTGTTCGGCATTGGTTTTGTGCCTTCCGTATTTTACGGGCAGCTTCCTATACTGGTACGTGATTTACGCCGAATGGATAATGTCGAGCTTTCACTGGCAGAACTTACCACGGTACAACAAATTCAGGCACTCAAAGCTGGCCGCATTGACATGGGTTTTGGGCGTTTACGCATCGATGACCCAGACGTCGAGCAAGAGATTCTCTTCGATGAACCGTTAATTGCAGCTCTATCTAGCGGGCATCCGTTAGCAGGCACTACCCCTAGCTGCGAAGAGCTGGCTCGTTATCCACTAATCCTCTTCCCCGCGAAACCACGGCCTAGCCTTGCGGATATGGTTTTAGGGATCTTCCGACGCCAAGGCTTAAAGGTCGAAGTGGTACAGGAAGCAAACGAGGTTCAGACAGCACTTAGCTTGGTGGCCTCTGGTATCGGCATTACGCTGGTTCCCGAACAGGTCAAACGCGTTCAGCGTGATGGTATTTGTTATGTACCACTGGCAGACAAGACTATTACGTCACCTGTTATCTGTAGCCGTCGCCGCGGAGAAAAACCCTCTTCGCTAATGCTGGAAGCAAACGCTATTCTAGATGTGCTTGTCGAAAATCGCCGTTCTGGACGCTACCCGTGACAGCTGTTATCCCAGCAACTTAAGGCCTTAGAACAGCTACAGGGCAAGTAGCTTCATGCAGCACTTCATGGCTGACACTGCCAGCAACCACTTGCGAAAGACCACTGCGGCCATGGGTAGTCATTGCGAGCATAGTGTTGTGGCTATCAGCTAAATAACTGACGATAGAATCGGCCGGGTCGCCATGCAGCACCTCCCAATCAACCTCAAGCGCTTGCTGACTCTCAACACGGCGCGCCAAAGCGGTCAGGTAAGCTGATTCCATCACATCCGTATGACCTAGCGCCGTTGGTTTTCGGGCCACAGTAGTATCTATCACTTGCAGCAGTTGTAAACGCGCGCCTAAGCGCTTAGACAGCGATGCCATATGCGGCAGCATATGCTCAGAGAGCTTAGAACCATCGACACACACGGCTAATACGTCAACCCGCTGATGAACACGGCTGTCGTAACGAGGCCCGCACAAGTAAACCGGTCGATGGGCTCGACGTACCACCCCCGCAGTGACGCTGCCTATCAGCATTTCCGGCACCGGGCGGCGCCCGTGCGCCATCATGCATAGCCCAGCATTATCGCGGCTGGCAAGCTCACCGAGATACACCTTGGCACTTTCATGGGCAACCACATCAAGCGCTATTGCTCCCAGATGGTGAGCCGTGATAAGTGACTGCAAACGAGATCGCCTCGCGGCGATATTGTCTTGTTCTGGTACCACTGAGATAGCGCTTACATCCACTTCTAGCTGTGCCGCTAGCCTCTGGCCAAATACCAGTGAGCGTATAGCGTCTTCACTATCATCAAGTGCCACAAAAAGCTTTTCCATGGGTATACTCCGACTACTGCTACAGTAGTAACGATTGTTATTGGTTGTTACGCTTAAGCGAACGAAAACGACGGTGTAATAGGTTGTAGGCAAGTGCCCCAACGACCACCCCCCAAAAAGCAGAACCCAAACCTAAGAAACTAACTCCCGATGCCGTGGCGATAAAGGTGATCACTGAGGCCTCCAGATGATCTTTTTCGGCGGCGAAAGCACTGACATTGCTTGAAATGGCACCAATCAACGCCAAACCCGCCAGTACAGCGACAAATTCGCTAGGTAGCGAGGTAAACAGCAGTACGATAGTGCCTGCGAAAGTGCCACCGATTAGATAGAAGACGCCATTGGCCACTCCGGCCACGTAGCGCTTATCGGGATCTTCGTGAGCTTCTTTGCTGGTGCAAATTGCCGCCGTAATCGCCGCGATCACCGTAGTGATACCGCCGAAAAATGCTGTCACGAAGGAGGTCAAACTGGTCAGCGTGACGATGGGCTTGGCCGCCGTGTTATAGCCAGAACTACGCATGATCGCTATACCTGGTAAAAACTGGCCGGTGAGACTAACCAGTACCAGCGGGATGGCTAGGCTTAAGGTGGCATCCCATGTCCACTCTGGGCGGATAAACTGTGGTTCGGCAAGCTGGACTGAAACCCCTTCTAAGCTTGCGCCTTCTAAAACGACAGCCAGAACGACGCCAACCACTAATAGCAGCACCAAGCTGTAACGCGGTGTTAGCCGCTTAAATACGAGATAAGCGATAATCATACCAATCGCCAGTGCCGGCACGCTCTCCAATGAGACGAAGACGCCCACACCAAACTGGAAGAGAATGCCCGCCATCATCGCACTAGCAATACCGGGTGGAATCATCTGCATAATGCGGTCAAAGGAGCCCGTAACACCGATCACAAAAATGATCATCGCTGCAGTCAAATAGGCGCCCACCGCTTCATTGAGTGATAGCCCGGGAAACAGGCTAACCAGCAAAGCAGTTCCCGGGGCTGACCAAGCGGTCACTACCGGCACCTTCAGCCATAGACTTAACAAAATACCCGAGATGGCTGCCCCCATAGAGATGGCCCAGACCCAGGATGTCATCATCATGTTCGATATTTCAGCGCTTTGAGCCGCCTGGAAAAAGATAGCGAGCGGGCCGGAGTAAGAAATCAGTACGGCCACAAAGCCAGCAGTAATCGCCGAAATCGACAGGTCTTTTTGCAATTGCTTGTGAAATTGCATGCAACACACTTCCCCGTGTCAGTATTTAATGAGTAGCCAGTGAGTCTTCCGGCAAGCACCTGCTTGCCGGAGCCGTATCAAGCAACACCGAGGTGGGTTTCGAGAATCGATGGGTTATCTTTTAACCCCTGAGAATCACCGCTATAGATCACTTCACCTTTGACCAGTAGCAAGTGTTTTTCAGCGATATCGAGTAAATTATCGATATTTTTATCGACAATAATGGTTGAAATACCGGTCGCCTTAATGTCACGGATGATCTTCCAAATCTCATCACGGATCAGCGGAGCGAGACCTTCGGTCGCCTCATCAAGGATCATAAGATCCGGGTTTGTGGTCAGCGCACGGCCAATGGATAGCATCTGCTGCTCACCGCCTGATAGGAAAGAACCATCGTGATTGATACGTTGCCCTAACCGCGGGAACGTATCTAAGACGCGCTCATATGTCCAAGGGGTCTCTCCACGCGCGTTAGGACGTGCAGCCATAATAAGGTGCTCACGCACGCTGATGCCTGGAAAAATACCGCGTCCTTCCGGCACGTAACCGATGCCTTGTCGAATCAGTTGCCAAGGCCGTCGCTTGGTTGCAGAGACACCCTTGATAAAGACCTCTCCCCGTCGTGGCGGCACAAAGCCAAGAATCGACTTCAGCGTAGTGGTCTTGCCCATGCCGTTACGTCCCAACAGACTCAGCGTCTCGCCGGGCATCAGGGTCAAATCTACGCCATGTAAAATGTGGCTCTCACCGTAGTAAGTATGCAGTCCGCGCGCCTCTACCAAGGGAGTAGTCGTGTTTTCTACGCTCATGCGGTTGCCCCTTTATCATGACGCCCCAAGTAGACATCGCGTACCTGTTCGCTAGTGCGTATTTGTTCAGTCGGGCCGCTTTCCAAGACGCAGCCATCAACCATGACGGTGATACGATCAGCCAGTCGGAACACCGAGTCCATATCGTGCTCAATCAAAACCAAGGTGTAGCGGTCCGTAAGGCTCGCGAGCAATTCGGTTACCTGGACGGTTTCCTCGCGCCCCATACCTGCCATCGGCTCATCGAGTAGCATCAGCGACGGTTCCGTCGCCAGCACCATAGCGATCTGTAGTTGCCGCTGTTCGCCATAGCTCATATCTGCTGCCGTCGTATAAGCACGGTGAGTCAATTGGCAAGTTTCCAACACCTCAATAGCGCGCTCACTGACCGCCCGCGACCGCTGCCGCGAGCGCCAACTGCCAAACACCCCACCCATATGAATACGCGCGGCCAGCTCGCAGTTCTGCAAGCAGTTGAGGCGCGGGAAGATATTGGTCTTCTGATGGCTGCGACCGATACCCATACGCGCAATGTGTCGAGCGCTTTTTCCCTGGATAGGGTCGCCGTGATAGAGCACCTGCCCTTCAGAAGGAGGAATCTCTCCGGAGAGCAGGTTAATCAGCGTGCTTTTACCCGCGCCATTAGGTCCCAAAATGGCGTGTATTTCATTGGATTTAACATCAAAATCAACGTCGTTGACTGCTACTAAACCACCGAAGCGGCGGGTTAAACCATGGGTGGCTAATACAATTTCATCGCGCATTGCTCAGTCCTCCTTACTCTGTGTGACGGGTTGAGTGGAGACGGCTGCAGACGCATTTTCTGTTTCGAGCGCTTCAGCATTCATGGGGCGCTTGCGCTGCCAGGGCGGTGCAATAATCAAACCAGCAATACCGCGTGGCAGCACTAATACGGCCACAATGATGGTTAGCCCCATCAGTATTGGCCAGTGAGTGGTGGCATGTTCATAGAGATAAAGCAGAATTTCATAGGCAAAGGCACCTAAAATGGGGCCAAAGATCGTTCCCATTCCGCCTAAAATCAGCATCATTAATACTTCGCCAGAAGTGTGCCAGCCAAGCTGTGCCGGATTCGCAAAGCCGTACTGCATTGCCGCTAGCATACCGGCAATCCCCGCCATTACCCCGGCGATGACAAAGGCGATTAGCTTGTAGCCGTGGGTGGCATAACCTAGGGCTTGCATACGGTGTTCGTTGTCATGGATACCGTCGAGCACCTGCCCAAAGTAGGAGCGGGTCAGCCAGCGTAGAAAGACATACCCAATGAACAGCATCCCTAAACAGAAGTAGAAGAAGCTATAAGGATTATCTAGATCTACTAACGTGTTCTCACCAACAGTGACGCTTGGTCGGAACATGATGAATACACCATCAGTCCCCCCCGCAAATTGAGAGGTGCTAATGAAGTAATAAAGCATCTGCCCAAACGCCAAGGTGGTCATGATGAAGAAAATTCCATTGGTGCGAATGACCAGTAGCCCCACCAGTAAAGCGGCAAGAGCCGAAACGCCCATTACGAGGGGAAGCATCCACCACATTGATGCTGGGCTAAAATCTGGGCTAGCCAATGCCAGCGTATAAGCACCAATCCCAAAGAACAGCGCGTGCCCTAAACTCACTAGACCAATCATGCCAACGAGTAAATCCAGGCTCATCGCGAACAGCGCCAAAATCAGTATCAGCGTCAGTTTTTCTAAATAAAAATCAGCTTTACTGCCAAATACCGCTTCTCCCCAAAGAGGAAATAGCGCTACGAGAGCCGTTAAAGCCAACATAATGAAAGCAACACGCTTGGGGTATCTATGTAACATTTCTCATTCTCCTCAAGCGAACAAGCCGCGTGGCTTAACCAACAAAACGGCGGCCATGATCAGATAGATCACCATACTGGCAAGACTTGGAATCAGCACCGAGCCAAAAGTGGTGGCCATACCAATAAGAATGGCGCCCCAGAAAGCCCCTTTTATAGAACCAATACCGCCGATGACCACGACCACAAAACAAGTAATGAGGATGCTATCGCCCATACCCGGCGCGATGGACGTAAGCGGTGCGGCGATCATTCCAGCGAAGGCAGTAAGCGCTACCCCAACGCTGAAGATAAGCGTAAAGAGGGTTCTTACATTGATCCCCAAACCTTCCACCATGTCACGATTCACTGCCCCAGCACGGATGATGATGCCTAGGCGCGTATGGCGAATAACCCAATAAATCACGCCTGCTAATGCTAAGCAGACACCCATTACAAAAAGCCGGTAGACCGAATACTGAAGGTTATCGGTCAGTTGAATGCTGGAATCAAATGGCGCGGGAACTGGAATACGGTGCACATCGCCACCCCAGATAATTCTCTGCGCTTCGTTGAGCACTAAAATCAGCCCAAACGTCAGCAATACCTGATATAAATGATCGCGCTTGTAAAGAGTATCGAGAAACAAGCGCTCAATAATGAGCCCTAGCGCAATTGCGATGGGAATGGCCACCAGAATGGCAAGCCAGAAGTTGCCCAACCGTAGAGTTAGGTCATAAACCAAATAAGCCCCGATCATATACATGGCACCATGGGCAAGATTAATAATCCCCATAATGCCGAAGATCAGCGTCAAACCGCTGGCAATCAAAAAAAGTAGCAGGCCGTACTGCAGGCCGTTAAGGAGCTGTACGCTGAAAAATGCGAGATCCATGAGACCCCTCCGAGAATCAGAGTGAGGAGCGGGCTAGATACCCGCCCCATAGTGCATAAAGATGCCGTTACATCTGGCAGGCTTCATCGGGTACTTCTAGGTTCTCGGAAGCGATGCTGACGACTTCATGCTTGCCGTCGCGAA
This sequence comes from Halomonas sp. H2, assembly GCF_050215315.1. GTDB lineage: Bacteria > Pseudomonadota > Gammaproteobacteria > Pseudomonadales > Halomonadaceae > Vreelandella. The sequence continues at coordinate 1,873,924 of NZ_CP189760.1, read as the reverse complement.
TCTCTCGCAGATAAACATTTTGGACGGGATGGTGGGAATCAGAGAAGCTTAAAGGCCCACGCGGGCTTTCCAATTGGACATTGGCTAATACATCTATCAAGCGTTGTTGGTCTGACGTATCGCCACCCAGTACAGAGAGTGCTTGAACCAGCATCATGCCCGTGTCGTAACCTTGTACAGCGTAGGTGTCAGGGGTTTCTCCGTAGGCATTCTCGTAGGCTGACACGAAGGACTGATTGGCGTCGTTTTCGAGGGTCTCTGCATAGTGCAGCGTGGTCATCACGCCCTCACCTGCATCGCCCAGGGCTGTTAAATTCCCCTCGGTAAGGAAGCCAGAACCAAGCAGAGGGATGCTCTCTTTAAGGCCTGCTGCAGCATAATCCCTTACGAAGCTCACCCCGCCGCCGCCCGCAAAGAAGGTGTAGACCGCGTCTGGTTCTAAACTGGCAATTTGTGTCAAATAGCTCTGGAACTCAGTGCTAGGAAATGGCACTAAAATTTGCTCGACAATTTCACCACCTTCAGCGGTAAATGCCTCCTCAAAACCAGTGAGGTCTTCCTTACCACCGGCGTAATCCCAAGTAATGGTCACGATCTTACGATGGCCTTGATCGTAAGCCACTTTGCCCATTGGGTAGCTGTCTTGCCACATGCTAAACGAGGTGCGGAAGACATTCGGCATGCACAGCTCATTCGTCGCAGCGCCTAGCCCCGCATTGGGAATAATGGTAATCGCACCGGTCTGTTTAGCCACTCGCAGCATGCCCATGGCAACACCTGAGTGTACGGGCCCAATGACGAAATCGACATCGTCGCCATTGACCAAACGACTCATATTTTGTGGGGCTTTAGAGGGATCAGCTTCTGAATCGAGTTGGATGTACTCCACATCGCGGCCACCCAACTGACCACCCTCTTCCTCAATGGCTAGTTTCAAGCCATTCGTAATGGCTTCACCAAGAGCTGTGTAGGTACCTGAATAGGGAAGCATCAAGCCAAGTTTCACCGGATCTTCATTGGCGACGACACTTCCTGCTGTCAGCATGGCAGTGGCACTAAGGAGCGTGGCTAAGGAGGCCTTTTTAAATGTTTTCATTATATTTTCACCAGAGTTCAGTTGTTATGAGGTTGTTTTGGCTACATTTACAGCAGGAAGCGACATCCCTGTCTTATCTGTCTTATCTCTATCGATTACACGTGATAAACATCAATGACCTGATGGATATAGTCGTTATTCAACTGCACAACTTTCCGCGTGATCTGCGGGGCCTCGCCCGACACGTCCAGCGTGTAAAAAGCTGCGCCAAAGTAGCTGTAGGTCGTCTTGTAGACGTGCCCCAAAGTATGCCAATTGAAGCGTAGCTCTACCGTGTCACCCTCTTCCTTCAGCACCTCGATGTTGCTGATCTGGTGCGTGGTGCGCGGCTCCGGCAGGGTGGCGCTGCTGCGCTCGGTCTTGATCCGATAGACTCGGTCTTCAAGCCCCTCACGATTCGGGTAGTAGATCAGCGAAAGCTCAGACTGCGGATTTTCGGTCAGCCGGTCGTCGTCATCCCAGGCGGGCATCCAGAACTCGACTTGTGGGTGGTAGCAGGCGAGCCACTCGTCCCACTGGCGCTCATCCAGCAGGCGCGCTTCGCGGTACAGAAAGGTCTGGATATCCTGGTAACTGATGCTCATGGCGGTTCTCCCCTTAGGCGGTCGCGGTGGCGATAAATTGGCTGCGCTCTTTGTCGATGGCGCGCAGCATTTCGTCGACCCAGTGCTTGTGGTGCAGCACGTAGAGGCCTTCGTCTTCCGGCGAGGCGCCACTGAGCAGGGGCTTCATGTCGATCGCTTGGGCGTTTTCATCGGCGCCCTCAATCCATTGCTTGGCCCCGCGGGAGAGGTCGTTCCATTCGGCCAGCGCACCGTTATAACCGTCCTGGCAGCTGCGGAATTCTTCTAGATCGTCCGGCGTTCCCATGCCCGAGACGTTGAAGAAGTCCTCGTACTGGCGGATACGCAGCGTGCGGTTTTCCGCCGATTCGCCTTTGGGGGCGAAGCAGTAGATGGTGATTTCACTCTTGTCCACGGAAATCGGGCGCACTACTCGAATTTGCGTGGAGAACTGGTCCATCAGGTAGACGTTGGGGTAGAGGCAGAGGTTGCGCGTTTGGTTGACGATGGAGTCGGCGCGGGCTTCCCCCAGCTGTTCTTGGATCCAGTCCTTATGTTGATAGACCGGGCGCACCTCGGGATTGAGCAGCCGGGTCCACAGCAACATGTGGCCGTTTTCGTAGGAGTAGAAGCCGCCTTGGCTCTTCGACCAGCCGTCGGCGTCCACTGCCTGGGTACCGCCCGCCTCGTAGTTGCGGCGCTCCATGGTGGAGGCGTAGTTCCAGTGCACCGAGCTGACGTGGTAGCCGTCGGCGCCGTTCTCGGCCCCCAGCTTCCAGTTGCCGTTGAAGGTGTAGGAGGAGGTGCCGCGCAGGAGTTCCAGGCCTTCGGGGGCTTGGTCGACGATATTGTCGATGATCTTGGTGGTCTCGCCCAGGTGCTCTTCCAGCGGTAGCACGTCCTCGCTCAGGCTGCCGAACAGGAAACCCTTGTAGTTTTCGAAGCGTGGTACGCGCTTGAGGTCGTGGGAGCCGTCCTGCCTGAAACCGTCCGGGTAGGCACCGGCTTTCTCGTTCTTGGCTTTGAGCAGTCTGCCGTCGTTCTTGAAGGTCCAGCCGTGGAAGGGGCAGGTGAAGGTGCCCTTGTTGCCCCGCTTCTTGCGGCACAGGGTCGCGCCACGGTGGGCACAGGCGTTAATCAACGCGTGCAGCTCGCCGGCCTTGTCGCGGGTGATCACCACCGGCTGACGCCCCATGGTGACCGTGTAGTAGTCACCCGGCTCGGCGATCTGGCTCTCGTGGGCCAGGAACAGCCAGTTGCCTTCGAAGACGTGCTTCATTTCTAATTCGAAGAAGGCGGGATCGGTGAACATGCTGCGGTGGCAGCGGAAGATGCCCTGGGCGGGGTCGTCTTGGACGGCGCCGCGCACGCGGGCCTCGAGCTGATCAAGCTGCGTGGTCATGATCTCTCTCCTCAACTAGGGGCTTTAAACCTTGGCGGTTCCAGCGAGCTGGCTGGCCAGATCCTGCTCGTCTTCTTTGGCCCGTGGGCGGGCGTGACGGACTTGCAGCTCGGCGGCGTCGGTTTGGGCGAGCTCCACATCGAATACCACGTGGGAGAACGGGCCCTCCAGGTCGCGCTTGGCGATCTCGGCCGGGTCTTCGATCCGTTCAGCAGGCACCACCAGCTCTTCGCGGGTGGCGAAGGCGAAGTCATCAAAGGTGTAGGGATCGCCCGCCAGGTTGATCTGGGTGGTCAGGTGCTGGTGGCCCGGGGCGGAGACGAAGTAGTGGATGTGCGCCGGACGCCAGCCATGGCGGCCCAGGGACTTGAGCACCACGTCGGTGGGGGCGCCTTCGGGTACGCCGTAGCCGGAGGGGATGATGCTGCGCGCGGTGTAGCGCCCTTCGCTGTCCGCATAGATGGTGCGGCGCATGTTGTACTCGCTCTGGGTCTGGTCGAAGAACGAGTAGCCACCCTTGGAGTTGCAGTGCCAGATCTCGACCTTGGCGCCGGCGATCGGGGTGCCATCGATGTCACGCACCTGGCCGGTCAGCCACATCACCTCGGCATCGGGATCACTGCCATCGTCCATGCGCGCAAAGCCTTCGGCTTCTGGGGCACCCGCCACGTAGAGCGGGCCTTCAATGGTGCGCGGCGTACCGCCAGTGCGCTTGGCTTCGGCGTCAATGGCGTCTTGGCGCATATCGAGGAAGTGGTCAAAGCCCAGCCCTGGAGAAAGCAGGCCGAACTGGGTCTGGCTGCCCAGGGCATTGAGCAGGTTGACACCGGCCCAGTACTCTTCCTCGGTGACATCGAAATCGTCGATCAGCTTGAACAGGTCGCCGATCAGGCGATGCACGATCTGCTTGGCGCGGTCATTGCCGCCGGCCTGGTCGAAGCCGGCGACGGTTTTGATGAAAGCCTGGACTTCGGGCGTGTCGAATATCTTCACGGTCATGGTGTAACCCTATTGTTGATTTTTTGTCGTTGTCTTGGTGCCCGGCGATAGCGCTAATACGTTCAAAAGGGAAATTGGAATACGTCTACCTTGGGCCTAAAGACGACGGTTGTTGTTGTGTTCATCGTCAATATCGTTCAGTTCGCGCCCACCCGACCAATATCGTTTGAGTTCTCCTCCATACTTCAGAGGTATCTCGAACACATCGTGTTTTGTCTTAATGCTAAATAATAATCAACACGAAAAAACGACTAACTATATAGTTTAAAAGAGAGTTTTTAGAAACAGCATAACAAGCTTGATAACAATCACCTGTCAGGATGACCTTCAGCATGCCTACCCAACAGATATAGCGTCTTTCACGGGGGCACAATGTCGATCGGTTCTGCCTCAAATCGGAGCCAATAGTTTTTCACTTGCGACAAAAGGATAAAGAGGTGCTGTATAGGTGAGACGCACAAAAAAGACCCGCACTGCAAAAGCAGGTACGGGCCAAGAGGATAACCATTTTACAATTACAGAGACTGGTAGCTTCAGCTGCTTTTCTTGGCAGCCTCACGAGTGAAGATGAATTCAAAATCTTTGGTTTCAAAGATTGCCGAGACGACAACGCCCAACACTAATGCCCAGAACGTAGCGCCTATACCCAGAATCTGGATACCTGATGCGGCGATCAAAAAAGCGAACAATGCCCCTATTTCATGCTTTTTACCGGCAAAGGCAATGGCCATCGACGAGGTAATCACGCGCATTAGTGCCAACCCAGCGACAATGGCGATAAAGTAACGCGGCGTAGCCTCCAACAGGCTGACCACATAGCCGTAAAAAGGCGCGGCGACAACAAAGATAGCCCCAGCGATCACGGCGGCTACCCAGCGCTTGTCGTGATCTCCCGCTTCTGGCGAAGCGCACACACCGGTCATCGGTGCCGCAATGCATGTACTGTGCAGGTTGAAGAACGCCGACACCATGGTGCCTACCCCGCCTACGGCGGTAATCGCGTTAGCCGGCGCATCTTTGTAGCCCATTCCCTTCACTAAGCCTACACCCGCTGGCGTTTCCATCCCCACCAAGATGATCGCAAGCGGTAAGCCGTACGTTAGGAAGGCACCTAAAGTGAATTCTGGGACAATGAACTCGGGGAAGCGAATCGTTGCCTCGATACCTGACAGGTCAACACCAGTTGCCATCAGATAAAGATTTCCCGCCAACATCGCCACAATGAGTGGCGGAATCTTACGAAACAGTCGGGCGGAAATGAAGAAAGCCAGAATCATGATGGAGGCCGGCACAACAGCACTCTCCAGCGGTTTCACCATGTTGAGACCAAAACTAAGCAACATACCGCCTACCATCCCCATGACAATCGGCATGGGGATTAAGCGCATCACGATACCCATAACGCCAGTCACGCCAGCGATCAAAGTAATAGCACCCGCTATCAGGCTCGCCCCTAGTGCTGCCTCCAGTCCTACCACCGGAATGACCGCAGCGAACATCAGTGCACCAGGTATGGAGTTAGCCATAGGCAGCGGCAATCGGTAATAAGCCGGCATGAAAACCCCAAACAGGCCGTTGATCATCAAGTAGCTGATCACCCATATCATAATAAAGGAGGAGTCGAGGCCAGCAGAAGTGCCAGCACTAATGTGCACTACCCCGACGCTGAGCCCTAAGATTCCCGCGACTAAGCCCGTACTGGCATTGTCGGCGTTGAGGTCACGCAGGAAATCGCGGGGCGCACGCCTTAGGCTGACGCCTTTCTCAATATGTTTCACGGCATTCTCCAGGGGTATTGTGCTTAGAGTAATAAGAAAATGATGTTGTTATAGTTATCTGTCTCTAACTAAACAGCCTGCTGTTAGCCGAGATCGCCACCTGCTACGGGCAGTACGCTACCAGTGACGTAACTAGCCTCATCGGAAGCTAAGAACAAAATAGGCGCGACCATTTCGTCTAGCGTGCCATAGCGACTCATCAAGCAGCTCTGCTTGGTCTGATCGATATGTGCCTGAAACCACGCCTTTTCTGTCTCGTTACTCGGCGTCGGCGTGCCTCGCGAAATACGTCGTGGCGGTGCTTCGGTGCCACCGGGTGCCGTGGCGACAACGCGAATACCGTGCTCGGCGTACTCAAACGCTAGTGACGCGGTCAACGCATTGATACCGCCCTTCGCCGCCGAATAAGGAATACGGTGAATACCCCGCGTCGCCGCTGAAGATACATTAACAATCACACCACCACCCTGCTCAACCATGGTTGGCAGCGCCGCACGACAGCACCATAACGTGGGCATCAACGAACGATTGATCTCTGCCGCAATTTGCGCTTCGGTAAATTCAGTAAACGGCTTGAAGTTAATCGCGCCGCCTACGTTGTTGACCAGAATATCGATACGCCCAAATTGGCTAAGTGCCACCTGCATGACTTTTTCAGCGCCTTCCCACGTCTCCAGGTCGGCTTGTACCGCAATCACTTCGCTCCCCTGTTTGCTGATCTCTGCCACAACCGCGTGAATTTCATCGGCGCGATCCACCAGAACCAGGCGCGCACCTTCAGCGGCTGCACGCTCAGCAACCCGCTGCCCAATCCCTTGAGCAGCACCGGTGACCACCATTACCCGGTCTTGAAAACGGGGGCCGTCAAAACGGTGATAGCTCATGAACCCTCTCCCACTTGGTTAGGGGTGAACTTCTCATAGTGGAAGCTCTGCGGCTCAATGCCTTCAGCATCGAAGTACTTCAGCACGGCATCAACCATGGGGGGCGGGCCACACAGGTAAACATCCACATCGCCGTTATGCATTACTTCGGCGTCCATGTGATGCGTTACATACCCCTTACGCGCGTGATCGCTAGCCTCATCGACCACGACGGTGGCGTAGGTGAAGCTAGGCAACTTCTCGGCGAAGGCATCTAACGCGTCGGTTTTGACCAGGTGATCATCTTTATTGGCGCCGTAAATCATATGGATCGGTGCGTCACAGCCCTTCTCGGCCAATTGCGCCAACATGGAGAGGAACGGAGCCAGCCCCGTGCCGCCAGCCAGCATCAGCACCGGACGTGTGACTTCGCGCAAGTAGAAGCTGCCCAGCGGGCCGGTCAGCGTGAGTTTTTCACCCGCTGCCGCACGCTCGGTCAAGTAGCCACTCATTACCCCGTTGGGAATGTTGCGGATCAAAAAAGTGGCGCGCTTATCGCCTGGCAGTGAGCTGAAGGAGTAGGAGCGGTGTACCTCGGTACCGGGTACGTCAATATGGATATATTGACCCGGTAAAAAGGCAAGCCCTTCCTCATCATCCAGTTCAACCGCTAGCTCAATACTATCCTCGGAGAGCTGTTCGACGGCAGCTACCGTGCCCTCAACCTTGCCTACCTGTGTTTTACACAGCGTGGATGCCACTGGCACTTGGATAACGCAGTCGGTAGACGGCACCATCTGGCAGGTCAGCACCATGCCCTCGGCGGCCTCTTCATCGGAAAGGGCTTCATCGATATACTCGTCGCCCATATCGAACTCGCCCTGCTCGCAGTGGCCCTTGCAAGTGCCACACACACCGTCAGAGCAATCCATAGGCAAGTTAACCTTTTGCCGGTAAGCAGCATCGAGAACTGTCTCACCTTCTTTACAGCCGATAAAGCGGGTGACGCCATCCTCGAAATTGAGGGCAATGGTATAGCTCATGATCGAATCTCCTTCCACACCGGGTTAGATGTGATAAATATCAATAACCTGGTGGATATAGTCGTTATTCAACTGCACAACTTTCCGCGTGATCTGCGGGGCCTCGCCCGACACGTCCAGCGTGTAAAAAGCTGCGCCAAAGTAGCTGTAGGTCGTCTTGTAGACGTGCCCCAAAGTATGCCAATTGAAGCGTAGCTCTACCGTGTCACCCTCTTCCTTCAGCACCTCGATGTTGCTGATCTGGTGCGTGGTGCGCGGCTCCGGCAGGGTGGCGCTGCTGCGCTCGGTCTTGATCCGATAGACTCGGTCTTCAAGCCCCTCACGATTCGGGTAGTAGATCAGCGAAAGCTCAGACTGCGGATTTTCGGTCAGCCGGTCGTCGTCATCCCAGGCGGGCATCCAGAACTCGACTTGTGGGTGGTAGCAGGCGAGCCACTCGTCCCACTGGCGCTCATCCAGCAGGCGCGCTTCGCGGTACAGAAAGGTCTGGATATCCTGGTAACTGATGCTCATGGCGGTTCTCCCCTTAGGCGGTCGCGGTGGCGATAAATTGGCTGCGCTCTTTGTCGATGGCGCGCAGCATTTCGTCGACCCAGTGCTTGTGGTGCAGCACGTAGAGGCCTTCGTCTTCCGGCGAGGCGCCACTGAGCAGGGGCTTCATGTCGATCGCTTGGGCGTTTTCATCGGCGCCCTCAATCCATTGCTTGGCCCCGCGGGAGAGGTCGTTCCATTCGGCCAGCGCACCGTTATAACCGTCCTGGCAGCTGCGGAATTCTTCTAGATCGTCCGGCGTTCCCATGCCCGAGACGTTGAAGAAGTCCTCGTACTGGCGGATACGCAGCGTGCGGTTTTCCGCCGATTCGCCTTTGGGGGCGAAGCAGTAGATGGTGATTTCACTCTTGTCCACGGAAATCGGGCGCACTACTCGAATTTGCGTGGAGAACTGGTCCATCAGGTAGACGTTGGGGTAGAGGCAGAGGTTGCGCGTTTGGTTGACGATGGAGTCGGCGCGGGCTTCCCCCAGCTGTTCTTGGATCCAGTCCTTATGTTGATAGACCGGGCGCACCTCGGGATTGAGCAGCCGGGTCCACAGCAACATGTGGCCGTTTTCGTAGGAGTAGAAGCCGCCTTGGCTCTTCGACCAGCCGTCGGCGTCCACTGCCTGGGTACCGCCCGCCTCGTAGTTGCGGCGCTCCATGGTGGAGGCGTAGTTCCAGTGCACCGAGCTGACGTGGTAGCCGTCGGCGCCGTTCTCGGCCCCCAGCTTCCAGTTGCCGTTGAAGGTGTAGGAGGAGGTGCCGCGCAGGAGTTCCAGGCCTTCGGGGGCTTGGTCGACGATATTGTCGATGATCTTGGTGGTCTCGCCCAGGTGCTCTTCCAGCGGTAGCACGTCCTCGCTCAGGCTGCCGAACAGGAAACCCTTGTAGTTTTCGAAGCGTGGTACGCGCTTGAGGTCGTGGGAGCCGTCCTTCCTGAAACCGTCCGGGTAGGCACCGGCTTTCTCGTTCTTGGCTTTGAGCAGTCTGCCGTCGTTCTTGAAGGTCCAGCCGTGGAAGGGGCAGGTGAAGGTGCCCTTGTTGCCCCGCTTCTTACGGCACAGCGTGGCGCCACGGTGGGCACAGGCGTTAATCAACGCGTGCAGCTCACCGGCCTTGTCGCGGGTGATCACCACCGGCTGACGCCCCATGGTGACCGTGTAGTAGTCACCCGGCTCGGCGATCTGGCTCTCGTGGGCCAGGAACAGCCAGTTGCCTTCGAAGACGTGCTTCATTTCTAATTCGAAGAAGGCGGGATCGGTGAACATGCTGCGGTGGCAGCGGAAGATACCCTGGGCGGGGTCATCTTGGACGGCGCCGCGGACGCGGGCTTCGAGCTGATCAAGTGTCGTGGTCATGATCTCTCTCCTCAAATACTTAGGCATAACCTGGGTGTGAGGCGCTAACGCATCGGACGGTGGACGTCAGCCAGTCGTTAGCGCGAGGTTATGGGGCTTTAAACCTTGGCGGTACCGGCGAGCTGGCTGGCCAGATCCTGCTCGTCTTCTTTGGCCCGTGGGCGGGCGTGACGGACTTGCAGCTCGGCGGCGTCGGTTTGGGCGAGCTCCACATCGAATACCACGTGGGAGAACGGGCCCTCCAGGTCGCGCTTGGCGATCTCGGCCGGGTCTTCGATCCGTTCAGCAGGCACCACCAGCTCTTCGCGGGTGGCGAAGGCGAAGTCATCAAAGGTGTAGGGATCGCCCGCCAGGTTGATCTGGGTGGTCAGGTGCTGGTGGCCCGGGGCGGAGACGAAGTAGTGGATGTGCGCCGGACGCCAGCCATGGCGGCCCAGGGACTTGAGCACCACGTCGGTGGGGGCGCCTTCGGGTACGCCGTAGCCGGAGGGGATGATGCTGCGCGCGGTGTAGCGCCCTTCGCTGTCCGCATAGATGGTGCGGCGCATGTTGTACTCGCTCTGGGTCTGGTCGAAGAACGAGTAGCCACCCTTGGAGTTGCAGTGCCAGATCTCGACCTTGGCGCCGGCGATCGGGGTGCCATCGATGTCACGTACCTGGCCGGTCAGCCACATCACCTCGGCATCGGGATCACTGCCATCGTCCATGCGCGCAAAGCCTTCGGCTTCTGGGGCACCCGCCACGTAGAGCGGGCCTTCAATGGTGCGCGGCGTACCGCCAGTGCGCTTGGCTTCGGCGTCAATGGCGTCTTGGCGCATATCGAGGAAGTGGTCAAAGCCCAGCCCTGGAGAAAGCAGGCCGAACTGGGTCTGGCTGCCCAGGGCATTGAGCAGGTTGACACCGGCCCAGTACTCTTCCTCGGTGACATCGAAATCGTCGATCAGCTTGAACAGGTCGCCGATCAGGCGATGCACGATCTGCTTGGCGCGGTCGTTGCCGCCTGCCTGGTCGAAGCCGGCGACGGTTTTGATGAAAGCCTGGACTTCGGGCGTGTCGAATATCTTCACGGTCATGGTGTAACCCTCTGTTTGTTATAGGGTGCTGTTTTATTAATAAAAATTGATGTATTAGGTAGCTATTTAGCTGTCGTCTTCACGCACCGATGAAGGGTGGCGACAGAGGGGTTTGACGTTGATATCCATATAAGGAAATAGCGGCAGATTACTGATCAACTCTTGCAGCTCCGCGTTATCTTTAACGTCAAAAATACTGACATTTGAGTAGCTGCCCGCTACCCGCCACAAGTGGCGCCATTTGCCCTGGCGCTGCAAGTCTTGCGAATACGCTTTTTCGGTCGACTTAATCGTCGCCGCTTGCTCTGCGGGCATATCGGGCGGCAACTTAACGGTCATTTCTACTTGAAACAGCATACGTTTCTCCTCTTAGAACGCGGGTGAACGCAAATAGTGTCTTTACTTACACGGCTTTAATTTACGTGATGTTATTTACGCGAGTAGTGAGCCAGTTTATCTTCGTCAAGTGTGATACCCAGCCCGGCTCCTTGCGGCAGCTCTACGCCAAACTCAGTGTAGTTGAGGGGCTCAACGACGATGTCGTCTTTCAGCAGCAACGGGCCAAACATTTCAGTGCCCCAGGCCATTTTTGGCAGCGTCGCCCAGGCGTGAAGTGAGGCAACCGTACCTATGGTGCCTTCTAGAAGGGTGCCGCCATATAAGCCAATGCCTGCCGCTTGGGCGACGTGGGCGAGCTCCAACACGCCATAAACACCACCGGATTTGGCAATCTTCAGGGCGAAGGCTCCACTAAATCCGCCACATACAAGATCAAGACCATCACGGGCATCCTGTACTGCCTCGTCAGCGAGCATGGGTACATTGAAGCGGTTAGCCAAGCGAACTAAACCAGCATGTTCGCGGGCGGGAATGGGCTGCTCAATTAACTCGATACCGGCATCCTGCAGCGCCTGAATACCCCGCACCGCCGTGGATTCATCCCAGGCTTGATTAACATCAACGCGCACACTGGCACGCTCACCCAGCGCCTCTTTGATCGCCGCCACATGGCGCACGTCCTGATCAAGCGGATTGGCGCCAATTTTAAGTTTGAAGTCGCAATGGCGACGCTGTTCTAAACGCAGCAACGCCTCATCGATATCCTTGGTGGTATCGCCGCTGGCCAACGTCCAAAGCACGGGTAAGTGCTCTTGCTGTGTGCCACCAAGAAGGTCAGCGATACTCAAGCCCAAGCGCTTGCCCTGGGCATCTAATAACGCGGTTTCCAACGCTGACTTGGCGATCATATTGCCGCGCGCGTGGCGGTTAAGCCGGGCGCGCAGCTGATGAACATTGTGAGAGGGCTGGCCGATCAGCAGCGGTGCAAGGTAGGTATCGATATTACGCTTGATGCTCTCCGGGCTTTCCGGGCCATAGGCGAGGCCACCAATGGTGGTGCCTTCGCCGAGCCCTTCGACCCCGTCAGAGTGGCGCATGCGCACAATGACCATGGTTTGGCAGGCCATGGTGGTCATGGAAAGTTTGTGAGGACGAATGGTCGGTAAATCGACCAGTAGTGTCTCAATATGTTGGATGACGGTTGACATGGCGGCTCCAGCGTCTGGCAATCATTTAACTGGATATCAGTTTGATAGGCGCTAGGAGACGCAACCAATATTGTTTAAGTGCCTCGCCATACCGAGTAGGTATCACCGGTACGTGATTGAGCCTCTCTACTAGCGCACTCGCGACTCAAAGCTATTGTTCTTTACGTATTGGAAAGCTCTGCATTTCGCATAATCTTGCAATTAATTTAAAAAATTCATTAATTATCAAAAGGATATAAAAATCACTATGGCCATAAAAGCACACTCTCCCCCCTTCTGCGTGGGTGCATAGGGGGTTGCGACAAAAGAATAAGGCGAAAGTAGCGATCCATGGGTGTTCATATAGAACTATAGCTTAGGCTAAGCACCGTCGCGCGGCGATCACATCATCGTGCGGATCGTGGTTCCAGAGCCACTCGAAGCGATTTTCCAGATTTTCGATTAGCTTGGCTTCATCGCCGCCGATACCCATACCGGCATATTCGTAGACATCCCCAGCTTCATGGGAAGTTCTCTGAACTCTGCAGGTGCGCGCGTGGCGTACCTGCTCAAACGTAGCCAGAACATCGCTCACGTTATGACGATCACAACTCACATCTGACAGCAAGCTGGCTAGCACGTAGGCATCTTCAAGTGCCTGACCGGCTCCAGCCCCTTGGTGCGGCACTAGCGCATGGGCGGCATCGCCAACGATCAAAACACGATCCCGATGGTAGCGGGCCAGTTCAGGCAATTCGTGCAGCGCCCAGCGCGTTGGCTTAGGGATACATTCAAGAATCGCTTGACAGGCTGGGCTCCAGCCCTCAAATACTTCTAGCATTTCCGCCTGGGTCACGGCTTGCACCCACTCGTCACCTTCGGGCAGTTTAGGGTTCGGGGTAGATCGGTCAGTAATAAAAGCGACAACGTTAATCAGCTGTGATTGTTTGACGGGGAACGTCAGAATGTGGCGGTCTTTGCCTAAATACATCTGGGGCACTAAGGCTAATCGCTTCTCGCTGTCTTTTGCCTTTAGGGCGGCTTCTAACTCGGCAGTAGGAATCATGCCGCGATAGGCGTATGTACCACTCCAAAACGGGGTTATCTCTCCATACTCATCTGGGGGCAAGATATGGCGGCGCACCGCAGACTTAATGCCGTCAAAGCCGATAATCACGTCGCCGGTAAAGTGCGTGCCGTCGTCAAAGCAGGCCGTGGCGCTATCGGCATCTTGCTTGACCTCGACACAGCGCTTGCCGAAGTGGGCGATGCCCTCTGGCAGGTTGGCGACGATGGCATCTAGAAAATCGGCTCGGTGTACCGAAGATTGGCCTACACCTGGCGCTAAACTGGCAGTTAAATAGCCATCATCATTTCCACGCCGCCATTCAAACCAAACATCCTCAAAAGGGGCTGGGGAGCCATCAGCAATACGCTGATAAGCAGCCTCTAGACCCAACAGCTGAATAGCCTTCACCGCATTAGGACCAAAGGAAACACCGGCACCAATCTCGGAGAATTGGGGGGCAGCTTCAAACAACTGAACCTCAAGCTGGCTATCGCGGGATAACGCAACAGCGAAGGCCACACCGCCGATACCGCCGCCGACAATGCCAATCGAAAGTCGTTTCTGCTGAGTTTGCTTGGCTAGCATGTTCTCACTCCGCTCAGGGGTTTATCGTTATCATGTCGAGCGCTATGCTCTGCCCCTAACGCTATTAGGATGTCGCAGCGGTCACCACACAACCCTTTTCATTTGGCCTATAAACGGTGCTAATAACAATATGAATCAAAGAGTTGAAAATCTTATTTGCAGATGGAGTAGACTATTGTCGAATACCCAGCAGGACACACCCGGATGGTGAAGCTTGCCAATATTGACCTGAATTTACTGGTTGTTTTCGACCTGCTGTACCAAGAGCAAAACACGCAGCGGGTCGCTCTACGTATAGGTATTACGCAACCAGCGGTAAGCCATGCGTTAAAGCGTTTGCGCCTTCTATTGGATGACGAACTCTTCGAGCGCACCTCCCAAGGGCTCCAGCCAACGCCTCGCGCCAGCCAGCTTCATCCCGGCATTGCGGATGCGTTGACGCGGATGAACGATACGCTGAACCTGTGCGACGATTTCAACCCTGCAAAGAGTGACCGCACTTTTCATATCAACATGACCGATATCGGTGAAATAGTGTTTCTTCCGCGCCTGCTACAGCACCTCGCGCAACATGCACCAGGCGTTTCACTCAATACCGTGCGCAGCCACCATAACGACCTGAAACACGAGATGGAGAAGGGAGAAATCGACTTGGCAGTTGGGTTAATTCCGCAACTAGGAGCTGGTTTTTACCAACAGCGATTGTTTGTACAGCGCTATATTTGTCTGATGCGCTATGACCATCCACTCGCCTCGGGAGATTTTAGCCTTGAAGATTTTCGTACCACTCCCCAAGCGGTCGTGGTTGCCCAGGGCACCGGCCATAATATTGTAGAAGAGCAACTTGCCCGCGCTGAAGTTAATCGGCCTGTTAGGTTAACACTGCCGAATTTCGCCGCCGTTCCCTACATCGTCAGCAGCAGTGACCTTGTCGTGACGGTGACAAACAAACTAGCCGAAGCAACGCGAGCGCATTTCAGGCTTACTGTCCGTGAACACCCCATAGCACTCCCTGAAATCCCGATCAATCTCTTCTGGCACCGTCGCTTTCATCAAGATCCCGGCAACCGCTGGCTACGCGGGCTAATGTTCAGTATGTTTTCCGAGTAAACGTCTTCGAGACGCACCAATACTTAAAGCAATGGTTTTATTCAAAGATCTCTGCAGCCATTTGGATAAAATTATCGAGCACAGGCGAGACATTACCCGCTCGCCACGCCAGCCACAGCGGCATATCACAAGCCGTTAACTCATCTAGCTCGATAAAATCGATGCCGGGCATGGGATGGCAGCGACTGGCAGCGGGCACAATTGCCACACCCAACCCTGCCGCCACCATACTGAGAATAGTAATATTATCAGCGCCATACTGCACAACCCGGGGCTCGAATTTTAGGCGTAAAAAGTGGGCAACCACCCGATCATAATAGACCGGTGAAATGCTGCGATACCCCCACACGAATTCAGCCTCAGCAAGCTCCACTAGTTTTGTCGGCGGCGATTGCGCCCAAGACGAAGAGGTAGGCACAGCGAGTATCAGGTGATCGTGCTGCAGCAAACGTGCCTCGATACCCGACGGGGCATGATCATCGTGATAGATAATACCCACATCAAGGCTGCCCTGTTGTAGCTTCTCTAACTGGGGGCCGGAAAGGAGCGGAAAGACATCCAGCGCCACATTTGGATAGCGACCACGATAGCCGCCCATGAGTTTAGCTACTTCAGTGACCCACAAGTGCGTCACCGTCACGCCAAGGCTCAGTTTGCCCGTTTGCCCACTGCCCAACGCCAGCAAGCGTGCTTTGATATCAAAACGCTCATCAAGCAAGCGTGTGGCTTCACTATAAAGTGCTTCTCCCGCCACAGTCAGACGAACACCACGAGCGTGGCGATCAAGAAGCTGAGTACCTATATCCTCTTCCAACAGCCGCATCTGCCGAGTCAGCGCTGGCTGAGCAACATGCACTTTGCGACTAGCAGCAGAAATCGAGCCGGTCTCCACCACGGCAATAAAATACTCTAGCTGACGAAACTCCATAGGCCGTTTATAACCTCACATAAGTGCGTGCATCCGCATTTAAGGGCACCTCTCTAGCTAACACACCTATGAATATACCGCGCAACCATGCTCATATGATATGGCTAGCATCTAAAATCTATATTTTTGGTATCTCCATCCTTGTTTCATAGTGAATGAACAACCCATAACAAGACTCGCCAAGGCGAGCAGGAAACATTATGAACAAGACCTATCACCTTCTAACTGGGCTGCACTTTGCCGTGTGCACCCTGGCGATGATCTGGCCTGGCGCACTGATCGCCAATCGCATCGAACCCACTGTACTCGGACTGCCCTTTCTATTTTTCTGGTACATCCTCTGGATGCTGATTCTATTTGTCGGTATGTGGATAGCCTATGTGGTTCGCCACGGGGGTGGTCGCCATGAATGATTCGATCATTGTTGTCGGCATCACCCTGACCTATCTTGCCCTGGTGCTATGGGTGGGGCTCCGCGCTCGCGGTCAGCAAAATTCAAGCCTGGAGGGTTATGTAGCAGGTGGGCGCCATGTTGGCGTGGTGATTTTGTTCTTCATCCTCGGCGCCGAAATATTCTCCGCATTTGCCTTCCTCGGCGCGCCGGGCTGGAGCTATCAGCACGGTGCACCAGCCTTCTATATCCTCGCTTACCTATCGCTGATACCCATCACTATTTGGGCCATGGGGCCGCGCGTAGCCAAGCTAGGACGCGAGCGGGGCTATCTCACCCAAGGCGACATGATTGCCGATCACTACCAAAGCAAAACGCTGGGTATGCTGGCCGGGATAATCGGCTTGCTAGCGCTGGTGCCTTACCTGACGATTCAGATTGCTGGTGCCGGTCTGCTCTTTCAGGCGGCTACTGATGGTCTGATTCCGTTCTGGATGGGGGCATTGCTCGCCTTCCTGGTGGTCGCCGCCTACGTCTTCTGTAGTGGTCTGAACGGCATCGGCTGGACCAACCTACTCCAAGGAATCATGATGATAGTCATCGCTTGGTTCCTGGGCCTCTCCATCTCTGAGCGCCTCTACGGCGGCGTGGGCGAAATGTTCAGCCAGATCCAGTTAACCATGCCTGAATACCTGACCATGCCTGGGGCCACCGGTATGAACTGGGGCTATTTCAGTACTGCGGTGCTGGTCAGTGCTTTCGGCGGTGCCATGTGGCCGCACCTGTTTATGAAGTTCTATTCGGCGGACAGCGGTAAGACGCTGCGCAAGGTTAGCGTCTTTTACCCACTCTACGCCTACCTGCTGGTGCCGCTACTGTTCATCGGCTTTGCTGGCATATTGACCTTCTCCGACTCTCCTTTAGAACGCTCCGACACGGTGCTCCTACGCATGGTGATGGACGTAGCCAACTTCTCGCCCTGGGTGATCGGTTTGATGCTTTCTGGCGCGCTGGCCGCCGCCATGTCTACCGGCGCTAACCTAGCTCATACCGCTGCGGTGGTATTGGTGCGCGATGTGGTCGGCCCCACCATGATGAAAGGCGCCAGCGAAAAGGCGGTCGTCAGCGCAACACGCTGGAGCGTACTCGGTCTGTCGCTGATTGCTTACCTGTTTGCTCTGGCCAACCCGTCATCGCTGGTGCTACTCCTGCTCGGCGCTTATGGGTTAATTGTCCAGCTATTCCCTATGGTGATCGGCGCGCTGTTTATGCCACAGCTACGCCGTGCCAGCGTCATGGCGGGTGCTCTTTTCGGCAGCTTGGCTTACTTGTTGATGGAGTTCGCCTGGAGCTCGCCTTTTGGCTGGCACGCTGGCGTCTGGGCAATGCTGCTCAACGTCGTTGTTGTGGTGGCTTGGCAGTGGCTCGTTAAGCCCGCCCTTGCGGCCCCTACCTCAACAGCCCCCCATTGAACGCCTGGAGAAGAACATGGCTACCCAAACAGAATGTTTCAATTTAAAAGATGCTATCAGCAAACAGGCAGAAGCAACGTTCGTAGATACCCAAACGCTATACCGCAAGTTGCATCGAACGCCCGAGCTTCCCTTCCAGGAGTATAAAACTAGTGCGCGACTCGCCGATGCTTTGGAAAGTCTCGGCTATGAAGTGACACGCGGCGTAGGCGGCACTGGCGTTGTCGCTCTAATGAATAACGGAAGCGGCCCTACCGTTATGCTGCGTGGCGATATGGATGCACTGCCTATCAAGGAAGAGACTGGACTCGATTTTGCCAGTAACGAAACCGCTACTGCGGCAGATGGCAATGAAGTACCACTGATGCACGCCTGCGGGCATGACCTACACAGCAGCTGTATTGTGGGGACAGCCGCTGTGATGGCAGCGCTAAAGGAACACTGGTCCGGCACGTTAATGTTGATCTGCCAGCCAGCTGAAGAGATTTTTGGCGGTGCCAAAGCGATGTTAAATGATGGCCTCTATGAGCGCTTCCCACGCCCGGACATCATTTTAGGGCAACACAACATGCCAGCATTAGCAGGCAGTGTTGGGCATATCTCTGGCAGCGCCATGGCCGCATGTACTAATTTGGCGGTGACTATTCATGGTGCTGGGGGCCACGGATCTATGCCCGCACAAACGATAGATCCGGTAGTGATCGCTGCGCATGTGGTCACCCGCCTGCAGAGTATCGTTTCCAGGGAAGTGCCACCGGAAGAAACCGTGGTGGTGACCGTTGGTAAACTCCACGCGGGAACCCAGGCCAATATCATTCCCCACTTGGCAGAGCTTGAGATTAATATCCGTAGCTTTGACGATGCACTGCATCGCCAAGTAGTGACATCTATCGAACGTATCATATGCGCGGAGTGCGAGGCAGGCCGCTCGCCCAAACCGCCGGAAATTCGAGTGCTCAATGAGACCATCGCCATGCACAACGACCCGGTGGCTATTGAGCATGTGCGCCGTGCCCACGCCGAGCACTTTGGCGATGCCAACCTCTATGCCATGCCTCGTCTCAATGCCAGCGAAGATTTCCCGCTATTTGGCAACGCCAAAGTAGGCGGTTTTAGCGGCGAAGATATTCCTTACGTCTACTGGTTTATTGGAGCCACCCCTGCCGCGCGCTGGGCGGAAACCCCGGGAACGAGCATGTCGCAGAAAATGCGCCACCTTGAAATGCCCCACTCGCCCTACTATTTCCCGGGAAACGACGTGACTCTACGCACTGGCATCGAAGCCATGGCAGTAGGTGCTCTGGCCTATTTAGCCTAGCGTCACCACAAAACAAAACGGCAGTGCTTTTAGCACTGCCGTTTTATCTCATACCTCTTAATCTGACATTTTGGCTAAGGCTTGGCCCATGCCGCGCGGCTACTGTGTGCAGCGGTCTTATTGGTGATTTTCCAAGTGCCTTCGACCTTGAGTAGCGCGATCACATCAACCCAGGAGTCCTCAAGATTTTCGCTGTTGTCAAAACCTAGCAGCACACTGGCGACCTCCCCGGCCTGGGTCAGCGCAATAAAGCGGCTCTTCACCGCCCGGTGGCTAGTAGCCCAGCGCTCAAAACGATCGCTGATCAGATCAGTCGCCAACGCTCCCTCAGCGTCTAGCGCTAAAATCCATGCATCTTTATGGAACGCCTCCTCAAGCTTCTCCCTAGCGCCTTGAAAGCCATCGACATATAGCTGCACAACACGCTTAATCTCGTCAATCTCAGGTGCATCACCCACGACAGTGATATCGGTCATCACGTAACTCCTGCGGTTTAATTGTCGGTTTTGTGTTTTTTATAACCCAAGCATCTCACGCGCCTGCTGCCAGGTAGCCACTGGGCGTTGGTACTTCTCACACAAGGCCACGGTACGCTCGACCAACGCCGCGTTGGAAGGTGCCAATGTATTGCTATCCAGGCGTACGTTGTCTTCAAGGCCAGTACGGGTATGGCCACCTGCAGCAATTGACCACTCATTGAGCAGGTACTGGTTGGCGCCAATACCTGCGCCGCACCACTGTGCATCCGGTGCCAACCGCTTGAGCGTCTCAATATAAAAATCAAACGTTGGCTTGTCCGCTGGCATGGCGTTTTTAACGCCCATGACAAACTGCACGTAGAGCGGTGTCTTTAGCTTGTCTTGCTTTGAAAGATTTACCGCTTGGTGGATATGGGACAGATCAAACGCTTCAATTTCAGGCTTTACGCCGTACTTGAGCATCTCATCGGCAAGCCACTCCACCAACTGCGGCGGATTCTCGTAAACACGGTTGGGGAAGTTATTAGACCCCACCGACAAGCTGGCCATATCAGGCTTTAGTGGCAACATCCCGCCGCGCGCCTCACCTGCACCTGAGCGCCCACCGGTAGAGAGCTGAATGATCATGCCAGGGCAGTGCTTCTTAAGCCCTTCCATCAAACGCCCAAACTTCTCCGGGTCGGATGAAGGCGTTTGGTCGTCGTTGCGCACATGGCAGTGGGCAATGGTGGCTCCCGCTTCGAACGCCGCTTGAGTACTTTCAATCTGCTCCTCGACCGTAATCGGCACGGCTGGATTGTTCTCTTTACGCGGCAGGCTGCCGGTAATGGCAACACATATAATGCAGGGCTGAGACATAGAAACCTCCACTTGTTCTTATTGCGAACATTAATTTGTATTACGAACAAAATAGTCCAGATACTTACCAGCGTCAAATCTGAAACGCTGCTAAACGACGTTTACAGTCCTGGTTTAGAAAGAGACATCAAAAACCAAAGGGACGATGGTGTAGAGCGCGATCATAATCACCAGCAAGCCGATGACGTTGAGCCAGATACCTGCTCGAATCATACTCTTGATCGGAAGATCCCCGGTTGCGAAAGCCACCGCATTAGAAGGTGTCGCTACCGGCAACATAAAGGCGCAGCTCACGGCAAAGGTAACCACAATGGTCATCAGGAAGGGCTCAATACCTAACCCAACGGCAATCGAGCCCATAATTGGGAAGAAGGCAGCCGCCGTGGCCGTGTTGCTGGTTAGCTCAGTGAGAAGAATGATCACGATAGCGGTGATGGCTAGGATTAGAATCGGTGGTAGTTCCGATAGTCCCGATACGCTCTCGCCAACCCAGGCACTCAAGCCAGTGGCGGTGAACTGAGCAGAGAGCGTTAGGCCACCACCGAAAAGAATCAGCACACCCCAAGGCACGTCACGGGTAGCTGACCACTCCAGAAGCGCCCCTTTTCCTTTAGAAGCAGGAATCACAAACATCAGGATTGCCGATAGAATTGCCACACTAGTGTCGTTAATATTGGAGAGCCAAGGCAGCGCACCCTGTATCACGGGAACTCTAGCGATTAGCGGTACAAAGACCCAGCAGAACACCGCCCCGGCAAAAATCATTAGCACCCGCGCCTCTTCCGGCGACAGTCGCCCCATGGCTTTGAGCTCTGTTTCGATCATCGCCCGGCCACCCTGGATGCTATCGACTTCCGCGCGAAACACCAGCTTGTTAAGTACAAACCAAGCCAGCATTAGCATAGTGAATGAGAACGGCACCCCCACCAGCATCCAGTGGCCAAACCCGATGCTAAGCCCGTGGGTGTCTTCCATATACGCGCGCATTAGCGCCATCGGCGGCTGGCCAATTAACGTGGCCATTGAACCAATGGTAATGGCGTAAGCAATCCCCAGCAGCACAGCCGCTGAAAATTTTGGGGTATCATCGCCGTTACCCAGAGACTTCACTAGCGCGATGATCGAGCCACCGATTGGCACCATAATCACTGCAGTTGCTGTGTTACTCACCCACATGGTGATAAACCAGCTAGCGAACATCAAACCGAAGACGATTTGTGCGGGCTTGGTGCCAACTGTTAGCACCGTCAGTAGCGCGAAACGGCGATGTAAATTCCAGCGTTGCGTTGCTAGGCCTAGCAGGACACCCCCTAGCACCAGAAAAACAATGCTATGGGCATAGGGTGAAGCCGTCTCGCCGATTGAGGCAATATCAAAGAATGGGAATAACACTAGCGGCAGTAGTGACGTGGCAGGGATAGGAATTGCCTCTGTCATCCACCATGTGGCCATCAGCATAGCAATGCCCGCCACAACACGAGCATCAAAGGCCAACGTTTCGGGCAGTAGGAAGAGAACTCCCAGGCCAATAATGATACCCAATACAAGAGAAACCGGCTTAAAAGCAGAGGCTTCTACGTTGGGCGCCCTATCGATCGCCCCGGTAGTTTGCGACATGATCATTACCTGCATAGGAATAATTGTGCAGATGAGTGTTACGGCTCAGGAGCCCTGATTCCAATACTTATCGGGTTGTTACATATACCCAACCGGCCAACGAATCACGACTGCAAAAACGTGTCGATAACACAAAAAAATCATAGAGTTAGCTACTGTTAGGATGCTCACATACGCTTATGGAGCACACTATTAATACCCATGCTAATGGGGTATCCAGCTTTTCGACATAGAGTAGTGTACGACCAAAGGATGGCACTGCCGACGTCGCCATTTTCCGATGGCCAAGCGCCCGCTATCTCTGCAATTTTAGTGTTCGCTTATGATTTTAGTGCTCGCCTATTATAGTGGGCGCTGCCATGGAGCCCTCCCCCGCTCTGCTGGTTTGGCTAACGGATCAACTCTCGTGCCGAGAAGAGGTTAGGATATGGGCCCAGCAAGGCGGAGAAGAAGGCTCACTGTCACTAGCGTCCTCTTCCAAAAGCGCGGCCAGCGTCGCTTCTTTTAGCACGGGAAGGTGTGATTTTTCTAAGTGGCGACTCGCGGTAAGTAATGTCAGGCGCCCCTGCCGCGCATACGTCATTAGCGGTAGTAAATTATCAGGTGTGCTTTCCAACTCATGATGATATCGAGTAGCAAAGAGAGCTTGGCTAATCTGCTGCTGGTGGTAGTGACGGCGTAATTCGGTGGATGGCGCCACCTCCCGACACCACTCATCCAGCCCAAGGCTGCTGCGCGGCTTCCCGCGAGGCCATAAACGATCGACTAACACCCGAGCGCCATCCTGCTCATCGATAGGGTCGTACACACGCTTCAGCTCAATGTGATAAACCATCGCTTTTCACCTTCTCCGCTGACAACATCCTATTTGCTGCTACTCTAGAGATATTATCCTATGTAATGCAAAAAGTTGGTTCAGCGGCTGCTCACGGGAGGGGCTAACGATGAAAGTACTCAGCTATATGAAGATGCCTTTCAGCTTTCACGATGGGTGGCAAGAGCTTAAGGCGAAACCCCCCTCAATTCCGTTACTGGCATGGTGTGTGGTATTACCCATGTCGCTACTTCCCCCCGTTATGCTCTATTTTGCTGGCACGCATTATGGCGATGCTTTTATGGCAGGCTTTGCTGACCGCGAGTGGCGGTTCATCACCACCATTCTGTTTCTCGCTGAACTACTCACATTTTTTATCATGGGCTGGGTAATTCATGCCGTCGTCAATGGCACAGAACAGCTTACCATCAGTTATCAAGAGGCCTATCTGCTTGCTGCTCTGGCCCCTTTACCACTCTGGGCATCAGCAATCGCATTATGGGTACCCAATCTGCTCTTTAACGCGCTGGTGGCGCTCGCGGCACTGGTTGTCTCCTGCTGCTTGATTTACCACGGTCTGCAAGCACTCTGCACTCGCAAAGAGCATGACGTTGTTACCATCTCTGCGACCTATACGATCATGTCGGCTGGCATTCTTGGATGGGGTGTGTTGTTAGCAGTTATTTGGGCTTACTGAGGGGATTAGCTGTCTGAAGACAGTAAAATCTAGTATCGATTATTTGGATGTGGTGAACAGAGAGACGTGCTCCATTGCTGACTGAAAACTTCGTATCGAGCAGTCTGTAGCCCTAATAGTTCATTACTTATGCACACGGTGCGGCCATTATTCATTGACCTGCCTATAGCCAGGCGGTTTGAAGGGCACCTTGAACTGCTTACATGATGTCTTTATAACAATTCATTTGCATTCATACGGTGCATTTTGTAATCATTCGCGCTCATTTGGTGCATTTGGGCGTAAAATGAAGGTCTATTTAAATAAAATGCGCGGCGAGCGAATCCAGCGTTCTTTTGTCGGCTGGAAGGATGCTTTCTGGTCGTGGCTCGGCGCTTTCAGTGGGATGGCGTTAATTTGCTGGTTGAGCGCAGGCTGGCTCTCAAATGAATTGCTGATTGTAAGCTCTTTTGGTGCCACTTCTGTTTTGATCTATGCGGCTCCTGAAAGCCCTTTTGCGCAGCCGAGTCATGTACTATTTGGCAGCATGCTGTCTGCGCTAGTAGGTGTGGTTTGCTACCAATGGCTTGGGGCCTCCCCGCTTGCCATGGTACTCGCCGTGTCGTTATCGATTCTCGTTATGCAGCTTACCCACACAGTTCACCCCCCTGGCGCCGCTGCTGCGTTGACGGCCGTCGCGGGTGGCGAAAATGTACATCAATTAGGCTGGTTATTTCCCCTTTTCCCCATTGGGGCCGGCTGCATCATTATGCTTTCAGTGGCCATTCTGATTAACAACCTTGCCAGACACCGTCGCTATCCTCGCTATTGGTAAATAATCAGGTCAAAGTCTGGGATTATTATAAAATGCCCCAAACCGGGGCGTTTTATATGATTGAAACATTAACGACGAGCGTTCCTCTAAGCGCTTAACGTGGGACTGGCTCTATTTATTGGTGGTCATCGACCGACTGGTTGATGGGTGCTGGTCGCTTTGTTGTCGACAGTCTGGTTTCGAAAGCCACATGGAACTGTGATTGTGCATTCGGATAGGAAGTCAGTGCCGATGTGCACTACCTATTTTCTACCTAAAAGTTAACCAAACAAAAACGGCCACTGTAGCAATTAGCTAAGTGACCGTTTTATATGTCTTTTTTGGTCGGAGCGACAGGATTCGAACCTGCGACCTTTGCAACCCCATTGCAACGCGCTACCAAGCTGCGCCACGCTCCGCTGCCTTTATTGGCCGTTACATCTTTGCCTCAAGACGGTGCGTATACTAGCGGTTTCTTAGATAAATGGAAAGCCCTTTTAGCGCTTTCTTTTCAAGTATTTGTCATGCCCCGCCCTATTGATCATCGCCTTATACTAGCGTTGATCTGCTTCCAGCAGCAGATAGGCCATGGCATCGTACACGCCTGGGGCAGCCACCAATAAATGCTCGGGATAAAGGTCTTCTGGCACCGCTGCGGGCGCTTCGTATAAATGCCCAACTCTTGCGCCCGCCTCCCGGGCAATCACCCAGCCTGCGACAAAATCCCAGGGCGAAACACTTTCGTAATAGGCATCTAAACGGCCACAGGCCACGTCGCACAGGTCAAGCGCCGCCGCGCCGTTACGCCGAACATCCTGACATTCAAAAAGCACGGCCTCTAACCGCTTTAGAAGATGTTTACGCGCTTCTTTGCGGTAGGGAAAGCCTGTTCCTACTAGCGTATTGGCCAGGGAGTCTACGTTGCTTGGCTGAATAGGCTGGCCGTTGCAGAAAGCCCCCATGCCATGAGTGGCACTAAAGGTTTCGTCTAAAAATGGCGCATGAACAACACCTACTTTTGCCACGCCCTCTTCCACCCAGCCAATCGAGACCGCTACATGGCGTAACCCTTGGGAAAAATTAACTGTGCCATCAATAGGATCCACTACCCAAAGCCGCGGCGTTTCCACGTGCGTAGCGCTCTCGGGGGCAAGCTCTTCACTTAACCGCTCTTCGCCTGGAAAGTGCTCTTCCAGGCGCTGGCTAATCAGCTTATCAACGGCTACATCGACATCAGTCACTAGCTCATTATCTTTTTTTAAGTGTCGGGCAAAGTCCTGCTGCTCACGGGCCTTGATAATCATCTGCCCGGCTTCTTCGGCAATAGCGATAGCAATTTCAAGACGTGCGGCTAGTGTGTGGTCTCTCATTGAAGCTCCGTTTAGAAAGCGATGGTGCTATGCCCCCTACCATAAGCCGCCAGGCGGTAATTTTCGAGTCACTTATCGCCTGGGGTTAACGCAAAGCGTCCGTGATGACATCAACGACAATGCGCGTAGCCGCTTCAATCAACACCACATCGGCACCCACACGCTCCCACTCGTAGCCGGGGTAATTGGGCAACTGGGAAGCAACACGGCCATCGAATCGCTTGGCGATACCCGGCGGCAACGGTTTGCCGCGCGCTAAATTACGCTGAATACCCGGTGGCAATGATTCAGCGCGCGGCGCATTGTACTGGTACAATAAGCGACGCAGTTCGCGTTCATTAATACGTGGCAAATCAACCCGCACATCACGAATTTGCCGCGGTTGTTGAGATGCATGCTGATGGCCTTTGTCACGGGCCCCGTGGGCTGGGGCATGGTCAGGCTGGGCCAAAACAGCGCTGTTAAGCAGCAGCGCGCCAAGCGCACTAACGGCAATAAGCTTGATGGGATTCACTGTAAGCTCCTCGCTTAGGGCTAAAGCCTACAGTGTAACGAGCAAATGGGCAGGGATTGAGGAAAAAAGAGGGAGTCTACCAGAGGTAACGCCCAGGCAAGTATTTTACATATCATCATCGCAGTTATCGAGAACACCATCTTCAAAATCATTTGCACACTCCCACTTTCCATCAGCAGTTCTTGCAAGAACAACTGAGCCCCCCGTTTTTTCTGATGTGATTGTGATGCGCCCACCTCCTTCAGAGTAGCCACCTTCAATCATAACATCCGGAGCATTTAATGTAAGATCATCAAAGTCACTCTCTTCACCATCATAAACTGCCGCATCAACGGGTGTTTTGAAGGATGACGCTTCTGCATATGCTGCAGTAGCATTAGAGCGCACCACGTAGTTCTGGTACTGCGGAATGGCAACTGCTGCCAAAACCCCAATAATGGCAACGGTGATCAGTAGCTCAATGAGCGTGAAACCTTTTTGCGTTTGACGGCGGAGTTTTTGCGTGTGAATTAGTTGCAGTTGCATCATGTGACTCCCTTGCGTTGGTAAGTCGTTTTTCTGATCAGAGCAGTTATAAAATCTTAGCTATACATAAGCACCTTAGTCGACCCTATTGGTTGATGGCAACTGACTTTGTTAAGCATTTACTCAATAAAGTATCCCTTTTTTCAACGCACATTTTATGAAGCTTTTTTTAAAGCGTGCGTTTACATCGGTTTGCTAAGCTAAATTGTGGTAAAGATAGGCTTACATTTACCATACTGCGAGAACATCATGCGCCACTCTGCAGGTGGGTCTACGCCCAGCCAGGCGGCAGCACGCGGCGGGCTGCGCGGCATTGCCCAGCGCTTAATCAAGCACAGCTTACTTAGCGAGGCTCAAGCGGCAGCTGCCGTCGCCGATTCTCTAAATCTCGATATCCCGCTGTTACAGCACGTGGTGGAAAGAGAGCTAGTGACCCCCGCCGAAGCGGCGGTAGCGGCTGGTTATGAATATGGGCTTCCAGTTATCAACCTTGAGTCTGTGCTTATTAACGCCCTGCCGCCCGCCGCTGATTACCCGGTTAGGGTGCTGCAGAGCTTAAACGTGGTGCCCCTGGCCCATCATGGGCATCGCTTAACTGTGGCTGTTCCTTATCCCGCCACACTTACCCAACTGGATGAGCTGCAGTTTGCCACCGGGCTTAGCATTGAGGGAGTGTTAGCCCCTATGGATCAGCTAGCGAGCACGCTGAATAGCTATTTAGCATTAGCGCAAAACGAGCATAGAGCGCTGGATGAATTTACCGATCTTGAGGATGAGATATCGTCACTGAATATTGCCCAGGACGGTAGTTGTCAAGAAATCTGTCGCCTCTGAGATCATTCAGGCCACCTGTTTTTCCGGTTCAGCGACGGTGACCTGGAGCTCCCGCTCCGGGTTAAGAGATACGGTGCCAATCGGCGTCCAATTGCGGGTCTTGCCGCTCCAACGAGCGGGGTTGGCCGCACGCGCTGCCTGATTGATGGCATGCCGCTTTGCCAGCACGCTAGTATCCTCGCCAGCATGTCGCTGTGCCGGTGTCACCAGGCGGATCCCGCTGTGGCGATGCTCGTGGTTGTACCACTGCACGAAGCTGGCCACCCACTCACGGGCGTCGTCGACCGTGGCGAACCCATCAACTGGGTAGCAAGGCCGGTATTTACAGGTGCGAAACAGCGCCTCCGAGTAGGGGTTATCATTGGAGACCCGCGGCCGGCTGAACGATGGCGTGATGCCAAGGTCATGCAGCTTCTCCAGCAGCGTCGCACCCTTGAAGGGGCTGCCGTTGTCCGCATGCAACACCAGCGGCTGATCGATGATCTGCTCGGCCAGCACCGCCCGCTCCAGCACGGTACGGGAGTTGTGGGCCGACTCGGCCAGGAACACTTCCCAGCCGGTGATCTTGCGGCTATAGATGTCGAGCAGCATCACCAGGTAGTAGTACTGCCCCTTGATCGGACCGCCCATCCATGTGCAATCCCACGACCACACCTGGTTCGGCGCGGTGGCCTGGTAGGTCGTGGGCTTGGCGCGGCGCTGAGGTACTTTGGCGCGGCCACGATGCACCACTTCTCGGTGCTTGTGCAGGACGCGGTAGAACGACGAGGGGGATGCCACGTAGCGCTGCTCTTCGTCGAACAGGCGCACCACGATCTGCTCTGGCGGCAGGCTCGCGTACTCGGGGCGGTGGCACACGTCGAGAATCTCCTGCTCTTCGGCCGGTGTCAGCGCGTTAGCCGGCACCGGCCGGTCGACCAAAGGGCGCTGGTCCTCGCGTAGCTCGCCGTCGCGCGTCCAGCGCTGGTATGTTCTGGCGGTGATGCCGAGTTCGCGGCAGGCGGCGTCCAGGCGGGCCCCCTGGGCCCGGGCGTCTTCGATCAGCGCGATGGCGCGTTGGCGATCTGGGGTGCTGATCATGCGTCCTCGTCCCCCCAGATCGCCCTCGCCTTTTTTCTGAGGGCCAGTAACGCCGCGGTTTCTGCCAGGGCCTCGTTCTTGCGGGCGAGCTCCTTCTCCAGCGCCTTGATGCGCTTGCGTTGCTGCTTGGCCTCGTCGGCCTCACGTTGGCGTTCTGACTGGGAGAGGCTGGCGGCTTGCTCGCAGTCGTGGCGCCACCGCTCCAGCTGCTCGGGATAGATGCCCCGGCGGCGGCAGTATTCCGCAGCCTCCTGGACGTTCATCGAGGCGGTCTCAAGCACGGCGTTGAACTTGTCCTTGGACGACCAGCCATCGGCGCCCTTGCCCAGAGCATCCGGCAGGCACCGCCCCTCAGCGCGGGCTTCCTTGCGCCACTTGTAGACGGTGCCCAGCGAGATCCCTTCCTGCTCCGCGATCACCTTCGGGGAGAGGTTGTGGGGAGGCAGCAGCTTGGTCACTACGGCTTGCCGGCGCTCCTCAGAGTAACGAGGCATGAGTGTCTCCTTTCGCCCCCTGATCGGTTTATAAGAACAGGGTATCAGAGGGTGCGACACTCATCCTGACACTGGGGGAGGACAACGAAGTCCCCCTGGAAGAGGTCCCCAAAAACAGTGATGATGGCCCTGTAGTCAAATTTGTTAACAAGATTCTATTAGACGCGATTCGCCGTGGCGCGTCTGACATTCACTTTGAACCCTATGAAACGCTATACCGTGTACGCTTTCGGGTAGACGGCATATTAATAGAGGTCGCACGCCCACCTTTAGCAATGCGCAACCGCATTGCCGCACGCTTAAAAATCATGGCGCGGCTGGATATTTCTGAGCGCCGCTTGCCCCAGGATGGAGCGATCAAACTTAAATTATCGCGCACACGCTCACTCGATTTTCGCGTTAACTCACTGCCCACGGTGTATGGTGAAAAATTGGTGCTGCGTATTCTTGACCCCACCGCCACGCAACTCGACATTGAGCAATTAGGCTTTAGCGATGAACAACGAGGCTTGTATGAGCACGCCCTCAGCCAACCCCAGGGAATGATATTGGTTTCTGGCCCCACCGGTAGTGGCAAAACTGTCTCGCTGTATACCGGCATTAATATCCTCAATAAAATTGAGCGTAACATTTGTACTGCGGAAGACCCTGTGGAAATCAAAGTGGCCGGCATTAATCAGGTCAACGTATTGCCTAAAATCGGGCTTGATTTTGCTAGCGCCTTACGCGCGTTTCTGCGCCAAGACCCTGACGTGGTGATGGTGGGGGAAATTCGTGACTTGGAGACCGCTGAAATAGCCGTAAAGGCCGCCCAGACAGGCCACTTGGTGCTCTCTACCGTACATACTAACTCGGCTGCTGAAACACTCGCTCGATTAGCCAATATGGGCGTGTCATCGTTTAATATCGCCAGTGCTGTCAGTTTGATTATTGCCCAGCGGCTAGTACGCATACTCTGCAAGCACTGCAAAACACCTATTGAGCTACCCCACGCGGCACTGCACAACGAGGGTTTTAATGATACTGAAATTCAACAGGCTACCTTTTTCAAAGCGGTAGGCTGTAAGCACTGCACCCATGGCTATAAAGGGCGTATTGGTATTTATGAAGTGATGCCGATTACGGACGCTATGCGCCAATTAATTATGCGCGATGCCAATGCGCTCGATATTTCGCAACAGGCTCGCCAGGAAGGCTACCCAAGCTTACACCGTAGCGGTTTATTAAAAGTGATGCAGGGCATGACCAGCCTGGAAGAAATCAACCGCGTCAGTGAGGAGTAAACAATGGCAAAAACTCGACGTACGCGCCGCCCTACTCTTCAGCTGTACCGGTGGAAATGGTCGGGTAAAGGCCCTCAAGATAGAACACTGAGCGGTGAAACTATTGGCCATAACAAAGCCGAAGTAATTGCTGAGCTGGCGGGGCAAAGCATCAATATTAAACGCATTCGGAAAACAAGCACGCTAAGGGGTGCCGGACGCATTAAGGCTAACGACATCATGGTCTTTGCACGCCAAATGGCGACGATGATTCGTGCTGGCATCCCTCTTTTACAGGCCTTTCAAGTCGTTTCTGAAAGCCTGAAAAAACCCGCGATGGCCATGTTAGTCCAGCAGATACTGAATGAAGTATCTTCAGGCTCTAGCTTTTCTGATGCGCTACGCTGCCACCCTAAACATTTTGATCGCTTGTTTGTTAATTTAATCGATGCTGGCGAACAAGCCGGTGCGCTGGATCAAATGCTGGATCGTGTCGCGACGTATAAAGAAAAAGTAGAATCGCTAAAAGCGCGGGTTAAGAAAGCGCTCTGGTACCCAAGTGCGGTCATGGTGGTAGGTATTACGGTCACCATGTTGCTGCTGGTTAAGGTGGTGCCGCAGTTTGAAAGCATGTTTAATAATTTTGGTGCTGAGCTTCCTGCGCTAACCCAAATGACGGTCAACTTATCCGAGCTTGCTCAGCGCTATTGGCTAGCAGCCCTGGGGGTCGTCGTGGCCATGGTACTATTACTCAAAGTGAGCATTCAGCGCTCACCCAGAATCGCCTATTTGATGCACGTTTTGCTACTCCGCTTACCGATCATCGGCGATATTTTTCATAAATCGGCTGTCGCCCGCTTTTCGCGCACATTAGCGACCACATTTGCCTCAGGTGTTCCGCTGGTTGAAGGCTTAGATACCGCCGCTGGCGCGACGGGCAATAAGGTTTACGAACGCGCCGTGGTGCAAACACGTCTGGATGTCGCCACCGGACAACAGTTGCACTTTGCCATGCGTATGACCAATCGCTTCCCTGCCCTGGCCATTCAAATGGTCAGTATCGGTGAAGAGTCGGGCTCGCTCGATAGCATGCTTAACCGCGTCGCCGATTATTATGAGGAGGAAGTCGACAATAAAGTCGACGCGCTGACCTCGCTAATGGAGCCGATTATTATTGTTGTACTAGGCGTACTGGTAGGCGGTGTTGTCGTCTCTATCTATTTGCCCATCTTCTCTTTAGGCTCTGCACTCTGAACTATTTAACGCTGCTCATTAACCAACCCTTACAGGGAGCTTCATGCATTACCCTCCGCTTATTGTGTGGTTAGCCGTTTGTTTGATCGGGCTGTGCCTAGGCAGTTTTCTCAATGTGGTGATTACACGCCTGCCAGTGATGCTAATGCATCACTGGCGCAGCGAGGCGCGGGCTGCCTTGGAGCTTAGCGCGGAACACTCCCCACGCTTTAATTTGGCCACGCCTCCCTCACTATGCCCCCGCTGTGAAACCCCCATTGCCTGGCACGATAACCTTCCGCTTATTAGTTGGTTAAAACGTAGAGGACGCTGTGCCGCGTGCCAGACCACCATTAGCATTCAATACCCATTAGTGGAACTGGCCGGCGGCCTGCTTGCTTTAGCAGTATTGGCGTTGCAGGGCTTTAGCGCCGAGGCAGCGTTTATTTATGCCGCCTGCCTAATGCTGCTAGCGCTCGCCGTTATCGATTTTCGCACCCAACTGTTGCCCGATGTGATCACCCTACCGCTACTCTGGGCGGGGTTACTGTTCCAGCTACTCTTTCACCCACTTATGCTGCCGAGTGCGGTTATTGGCGCAATGGTGGGCTATCTTTCACTGTGGAGCTTTTATTGGCTGTTCAAACTGGTGACTGGCAAAGAGGGCATGGGCTTTGGCGACTTTAAGCTGTTAGCAGCGTTGGGCGCTTGGTTAGGATGGAGCTTTTTACCGCTTATTTTAATACTCTCCGCTGGACTGGGTGCCATTGTCGGCCTCATCGCGCAAACTTGCTTACCAAACTTACGCGGCCAAGCTCTGCCTTTTGGGCCTTTTCTTGCGCTCGCAGGCTGGGTGGGGTTGCTTGTCGGTGATGAGCTAATGGCGCTGTATCTCAACCTGCTTATATAAAGCTAAGATAAGCCATGTTAATTAAAGCTGTGTAAAATTAGCTATCTATAAATTTTTGCTATTTAAGGACCACAATGATTATCGGATTAACGGGCGGCATTGGGTCAGGTAAATCAACCGTTGCGCGCGCCTTTGAAACGCTTGGTGCCGCCTGGGTGGATGCTGATGATGTGGCCAGAGAAATCGTAGCACCTGGCGAACCGGCACTACTGACCATTAAAGCGCGCTTCGGGGATCGGGTAATCAACCACGATGGCAGCTTAAACCGTGCAGCGCTGCGTGAGATTGTATTTAACGACCCCAACCAGCGCCAGTGGCTTGAATCGGTCACTCACCCTACTATTAGAGAGCGCCTGCTGCAGCATTTAGAGCGACTTAAAGCCCAGGGCGCTCCTTATGTACTGTTGGTGTCGCCGCTACTATTTGAATCGGGTCAAAGTGCATTAGTGAGCCGCTGCATCGTTGTGGATGTGCCGCAAGCACTACAATTATCCAGAACCCAGCAGCGTGATGGGGTGAGTGAAAGTCAGGTGCATGCTATTCTCGCGGCCCAACTTTCCCGCGAGCAACGGTTAGCCAAGGCAGATGACGTGATAGATAATAGCAGTGACCACGAAAGCTTAATGAAGCAAGTGGCACAGCTTGATAAAAACTATCGTCGCCAGCTTAACGACTGAGGTATCGCGCCTGTTAACGCTATTGGAGTTTACTTATGACTCGCCCTGCAAACGATTCCCCCTTAGAGGTTAATTGCCCACAGTGTGCTAAGCCTGTGCCCTGGCTTCCCGAAAGCACTTACCGACCCTTCTGCAGTAAGCGCTGCCAGCTGCTGGATCTGGGCGCTTGGGCCGACGAATCGCACCGCATTTCAGGCGAATCCGCGATGGATGAAGCCGATATTGAGACGCTGCTGGCGCAAGCAGACAAGGATGCACCGCTCTCTTAACGAGACGCTAACTAGGGAGCCCTGACACTGACTATGGCCGATACACACGTTAACTCATCATCGCTATCGGCTTATCAGCTGCTGCTACAGTTGGAGCAGCAGTTTGACCATTTACTGGAAACGATAGAGGCAGCTGTCTCACTATATGAACGACAGCAACCCGCGACTTGGGTCTTTCACCAAACCACACCCACTCGCCATTGGCTACGCGAAGCGCTATTCGACATGTGGCATCAGCAAGACCAAGATGGGCGTGAAACGCGCAACTACATCGCCGTTGTGGCTTCTAACGACGAACTGCTTACCGCAATAGCCACGGTTAACCAAGCAAAGGCAAACTTTAGCGAGATGCTGCAAAACATAAAACAAGCCGCACCGCAGGCTTTAAGCGACGCTAAAAATCGCTTGCCACAGCGCCACCCTCACGTTAATGACGTGTTACGGCGCAATGGGCTGGCTAAATTACATCTCAAACAGAGCTGGCGGCAGCTGCCTATCGTACAAGCGCCGGTATCACGCGTTCGCTTTGCCTGGTATAGCAGCGGCCGGTCTATCAAACGATTAACCGTGCAAGAGGCAGAACATAAGCTTTTACAGCTTGATACCGACGCGCCGCATATTCGCATTCAACTACGTAAATTAGCCGATATTCCCAGCGGAGAAATACTCGCTCAAGTGCAGGCTCAGGCGCCGCTAATGCGGGCTAATCTATTTTTTACCGAGCCACTTGATGATGGGCATACCAGACGGGCACTGAATGCTGCTATGCCACTATTTTTACCTGCGTATGACCAGCGATTGCCTCACATCAACCTGCCTGAGCTGCAGCCCCCGACCACCCGCACACGCGCACGGCGCCGCGATGAGAAGCTAGAACAGGATGTATTCCTGCCTAGTTTGCGCGTTTACCGCTACCGATAGCCTTAGCCTAAAAGGTGGCTACCTCGCAGGCTTTTGTTACCAACCCAGCATGCATTAATGGTCAGAACTTTTAAGGCTGCTGGCTGCTAGGCACTTCATCCTGCTGCCATAAACCATAGCTGAGCAGCGTTTCTGCTAATTCGGCCAGATCGTATTGGGTTAGACCATAGGCGCTCACCAACGCTTCAAAGCGCTGTTTGAAAGCAATATCCTGCTCTTGCTGACGCTCTTTCTGCTTGGCTTCTACGTCATCTTTTTCTAACGCTGCAAGCGAACGTACCGGCGGACCTGTCGGTATATCAAAATCACTATTTGGATCGTCTAATTGTTGTAGAGCTTGCGCAAAGGCGTCATCTAGCTCACGAAACTTGCGCAGCTTCTCACGCTCATCTACCGGTTTTTGAACCTTTTGATATTTCATCGATGTTTCATTTACACCTTACTTGAAATGGTCGATATGACAGCCAACGTAGCATTTTTCGCAAAAAATCGTGCACAAACGCGTAAACTACCGAGCAAACTTTCTTTGCAATCCGATTGCCAGCATAAAGTCACCATCATTATGCATCTGGGGTGAAAAAGTGCAGCTACTAAGCACGGCTAGGCCAACGACAGCTGATTAGATTGGCGCAGCATCAATAATACCCAAAAGTAGCCTGAATACAGATCGAATTCTCAGCTGTGTGCTGAGCGTTTTCTTCATCAGCTAGGTTACCAACTTTAGCGCACTAGGAGAGTGCACTACAGGCGAGACAAGCACGACCTGTACGATTCACGCATGAGAGGCCAGATAATGTTCAACGCGATGACACGAGCTGAGACTGGCTACAGGATACACTTGATAAGCCACTTAGCAGCAGAAACCTTGCCAACCATATAGGATATTCGTCTTCTCAGGTTCGACGCCAATTCCATCACAGCTTTTTTCACCTAGCACCTAGCATGAACAGAGGCGCTTAGAGTGCGCAGGTATATTGCTGGCGCTGACTCCCCTTAATATAGCGCAAATTGCGCTACCTTGCGGGCACCATAATCACTCTTCTTTCTCAGGGGCATTTCAGCGCCGCTATCAATTAACACCACGTGACTTCCGGCAAGCTCTGAACCACGCTACACCAACCAATACCCAGTCACGGCCTCAATACGAAGATCGAAAACCAGTGGCCGCAAATGATTCTGATGCGCCTCTATAAAGCGCCTGAGCATATCAAGGGGCTGATGAAGCATTGAAGAATAGGTGAGCATACTGCAATAAAAAACCGGCATTTCTGCATAGAAATGCCAGCTATGAACTTACTTAGTCTTCCATGCGTACCAGCCAGGATTC
Source organism: Halomonas sp. H2 (assembly GCF_050215315.1). Lineage (GTDB taxonomy): Bacteria > Pseudomonadota > Gammaproteobacteria > Pseudomonadales > Halomonadaceae > Vreelandella. The sequence goes on along the minus strand of NZ_CP189760.1, from coordinate 1,838,140 downwards.
GACGGCTTCATCGCCATGCTCATTTTTCCAGCTACGTAGACCTTTATGATTACCACCACGTGTTTCAATTACTTCGCCCGTTTTAGGGTTTTTGTAAATTTTAAGGCGACGCTTACGACGCACATTGCCATTCGCCGTGGTTTTAGTACTGCGCTGATCAGCAGCAGGATCCAATAATGCAATCACATCGCTCGGGCACTTGTCGAACTCCGTCATTAGCGCTTCAAGTTTGGCCTTGAACTCAAGCTCGCTTTTAAGACGCTGGTCGCCTTCTAAGCGCTGCAGGTCTTCTTGTAGCTGCTTTAACTGCTGCTCTTTTTGAATATATTCGTTAAGTAATGACATTGGGGTTCCTTTAGTATCGTATCCAACTGAACGGGGTCCAACTGGCTTAGGTGCTGACTGGACAACCATGGCACCCACTAGTTCAGAATGCTGGGACATTATTCCTGTAAAAAAGCTAACTGACAACAGTCTAGTTGATTTTTGCTCAATTACTATTCGTTTTTTAAAACCCAATTGCTATTTAAAAGTTTAAAGCGTAATTGCACATGATCGTTATACGAAGCTTTGGCGCTCAGCTACTACTTCACTAGCTCAGCTATTACAGTCGTTCAGCTATTACTTGGATTAAACTACTAAAAACAAAAGCGCCGCCCATAAGGGCGGCGCTTTTTACAAACCAATAACTAATACGTGATTAGTCTTGGCCCATTTGCTGCTTGATCAATTCACCGATAGTGGTCGGACCACCTGCTGCTTCCGGCTCTTGCTCACGCATTTTCTTAAGGTTTTGGCGCGTATCGTCTTGGTCTTTCGCTTTTACCGACAGATTAATCTGACGGCTCTTACGATCGACACTGACAATACGAGCTTCAACACTGTCACCTTCGTTCAGCACATTGCGCGCATCTTCTACACGATCAGCACTGATTTCAGAGGCTTTCAGCACGGCAACAACGTCGGTCGCCAGCTCAACCTGGGCTTCTTTAGCATCAACTTCAATGATACGACCCGTTACGATGCTGCCCTTGTCATTGACTGACAGGTATTCAGCAACAGGGTCGGAATCCATCTGTTTGATGCCCAGCGAGATACGCTCACGCTCTGGATCGATAGACAGGATAACCGCTTCTGCTTCGTCACCTTTCTTGAAACTGCGTACGGCTTCTTCGCCAGTATCAGACCAAGAGATGTCAGACAAGTGAACCAGACCGTCGATGCCACCTTCAAGGCCGATAAAGATACCGAAGTCAGTAATTGACTTAATGGTACCTGAAACGCGGTCGCCCTTGTTGTAATCAGTGTTGAAGGTTTCCCATGGGTTAGCGGTGCACTGCTTGATACCCAGAGAAATACGACGACGCTCTTCGTCGATATCCAACACCATGACGTCAACATCATCGCCCACTTGAACGACTTTAGACGGATGGATGTTTTTGTTAGTCCAGTCCATTTCAGACACGTGAACCAGACCTTCAACACCCTCTTCTAGCTCGGCAAAGCAGCCGTAGTCAGTCAGATTAGTGACGACAGCGTGCACTTTCATGCCTTCCGGGTAACGTTCTTTGATGTTGACCCACGGATCTTCGCCCAACTGCTTCAGACCCAGTGAAACGCGGTTGCGCTCGCGGTCAAACTTCAGCACTTTGACATTGATCTCGTCACCAACAGCAACGATTTCGGACGGATGCTTGATACGCTTCCAAGCCATGTCAGTGATGTGCAGCAAGCCATCAACGCCACCCAGATCAACGAAAGCACCGTAGTCTGTCAGGTTCTTAACGATACCCTTGATTTGCTGACCTTCTTGCAGAGTAGCCAGCAGCGCTTCGCGCTCGGCACTGTTCTCTGCTTCCAGAACCGCACGACGTGATACCACCACGTTGTTGCGCTTTGGATCGAGCTTGATGACTTTAAAGTCCAGCTCTTTATTTTCCAGGTGCGCAGTGTCGCGAACTGGACGAACGTCAACCAACGAGCCAGGCAAGAAGGCACGGATAGAGTCAACTTCGACTGTGAAGCCGCCTTTAACTTTACCGTTGATAACACCCTTGATGACTTCGTCTTTCTCGAAGGCAGCTTCCAGAATCTTCCAAGCTTCAGCACGCTTGGCTTTTTCACGGGACAGACGCGTCTCACCGAAACCATCTTCCACGGCTTCAAGTGCAACGTGCACGTCGTCACCGATAGCGATGTTCAGATTACCGTGTTCATCGCGGAATTGTGACGCCGGGATCTGACCTTCAGATTTCAGACCAGCGTTGACAGTAACCCAGTCACCGTCAATGTCGACAACTTGAGCCGCGACAATGGCGCCTGGCTCCATGTTGATGTCGTTAAGAGACTGTTCAAACAGATCAGCAAAGCTTTCGCTCATGGTGTTCCTACGTAATTACGTTGTTGAGGCATAAATGCCTTCTCCGCACCACTAGCAAGTGCGGGCCTAATGTCACTCAGCCTTCGGGGGTGTTAACGCTAGTTAGACCTGACCGGGCTCACCGATGTGAGTTTAGTGCCCTGCCACGTCGTGACACCTATCCAAAAGCGCCGCAAGGGTGAATCATACGCCGCTTACCAGCCCTCTTTGGGCGAGTAGTTCGGTCAGTCGTTCAACCACTTCCGGTATGCTCAGACGCGTGGTATCAAGCGTAATGGCATCATCTGCCGGCTTGAGAGGAGCCACGCTGCGCTGCGTGTCGCGTGCATCGCGTGCCTGAATCTCCTTTAAAAGACTCGAAAGACTAGCACTCACCCCGGCTTCCTGCAACTGCAGATAGCGTCGATGCGCACGCTCGTCGGCACTCGCCGTTAAAAAAATCTTCAGCGGCGCGTCGGGAAATACTACGGTGCCCATGTCACGACCGTCAGCAACCAACCCCGGCGCTTGGCAAAAAGCGCGCTGGCGCTGCAGCAATGCTTGGCGCACCGCAGGCAATGCCGCCACTTGAGAAGCACGCTCACCGGCTTGCTCAGTACGGATCAGTTGACCGACATCTTCACCTTCGAGCAGCGTGCGGGGCCGCCCCTCTTCCACCGGAAATGCCACATCTAGCTGTTGAGCCAAACGCGCCAATGCCGCTTCGTTGTCTACTGCAACGTTGTGTTTAACCGCTGCTTGGGCGGTCAGTCGATACAGCGCCCCGCTATCCAACAAGTGCCAACCTAGCCGCTCTGCCACTAAACCGCTAATAGTGCCTTTACCGGCGCCGCCGGGGCCATCGATGGTGAGAACGGGAACAGCAGCAGCGCAATCACTCATGCGCGCCCTCCACGCTAACACCCATGCCAATGCGCGTTGCTAGCGCTACGAAATCAGGAAACGAGGTGGCCACATTGGCGCAGTCCTCAATGACGATCTCATCGCTTGCACGCAGCGACGCAATGGCAAACGCCATCGCAATACGGTGATCGCCCAAGCTATCGACACGTCCGCCGCCGTAGCTGGCTTTTTGTGCATCGCCATTGCCGACAATATCAATACCGTCTTCGACCACGCTGTGCTGCACACCTAAAATAGCTAAGCCATCCGCCATGGCCTGAAGGCGGTCCGACTCTTTGACACGTAGCTCTTCCGCGCCTCGCAGCCGGGTGACACCTTCAGCATTGGCCGCGGCGATAAACAGCGCGGGAAATTCGTCAATGGCTAGCGGCACCTGATCGACAGGGATATCAATCCCTTTGAGCGGCACGTAGCGAATACGAATATCGGCTACCGGCTCACCGCCTACTTCGCGTTCATTGTCTAACGCCAAATCAGCGCCCATCAGGGTAAGAATATTAATCACACCAATGCGAGTGGGGTTAATACCCACGTGTTCGAGAGTAATATCTGAGCCTGGAGTAATCGCGGCAGCTACCAGAAAGAAGGTCGCTGAGGAAATATCAGAGGGCACATCAATCGACCCCGCCGTCAGTTTACCGCCACCCTGAAGCCAGCAGGTATCGCCTTCGCGGGAAACCGCATAGCCAAAACCATTCAGCATACGCTCGCTATGGTCACGGGTCGGTGCAGGCTCGCGCACCCGAGTTTCGCCTTCGGCGTACAGCCCTGCCAACAGCAGGCAGGATTTGACCTGAGCACTGGCCATGGGCATATCGTAATCAATGCCTTTAAGGGCAGCCCCGCCACGAATTTTTAGCGGTGGGCGACCACCCTCAGCGGTATCAATCGTAGCTCCCATCAATCGCAGCGGGTCAGCCACACGCCCCATAGGGCGCTTAGTCAGCGATTCATCGCCGGTCAACTCGCTGTCAAAGGCTTGACCGGCGAGCAGCCCTGAAAACAGCCGCATAGCAGTGCCCGAATTACCCACGTAGAGCGGGCCAGCGGGCGCTTTTAAGCCATGCATACCCACACCGTGAATGGTAACCTTGCCCTGATGCGGCCCTTCAATCGCCACGCCCATTTCACGAAACGCCTGCAAGGTCGCCAGACTGTCTTCGCCTTCCAAAAAGCCTTTCACCTCTGTCACACCTTCCGCCAGCGCACTCAACATAATAGAGCGGTGCGACATCGATTTATCGCCAGGTACGCGCAAACGTCCCTGTGCTTGACCGCCCGGCTGCACACGGTAGGTGACTTTACCTTGTGGTTGCATATGATATTCCGCCTGGTAACTGGTTTTGTTCAATAAAGAGTCGAAATAGTGGCGGGCATGGCTCGCCCGGTCAAAAGTGGCAATCAGCGCATCGCTGTCACCGGTCTCCACCGCTTGGCGCAGACGGGCAAGCCCCGCCTCAAAATCATTCAGCGAGGCTAACACCGCCTGCTTATTGGCGATGAAAATATCCCGCCACATCACCGGGTCGCTACCCGCGATACGGGTAAAGTCGCGAAAACCGCCCGCAGCGTAGCGAAAGATGTCCAGCCGCTCATCTTGCCGGGCTAGCGTATCTACCAGTGAAAATGCCAGCAAATGGGGAAGATGACTGGTACGTGCCAACACTTGGTCATGCCGCTCTACGCCCATTTCCAACACCTCTGCACCACAGGCCTGCCAAAGGCTGCGCACACGCTGCAGAGCGTTAGGTTCAACGTTCGGCTCAGGGGTGAGAATTACCTTGTGATCGACATACAGGCGTGGACTTGCCGCCGCGACACCGCTTTTTTCTGAACCGGCAATCGGATGCCCAAGCACCATATTAGCGGGCACCTGACCAAACACACGCTGAGCGCAAGCCCGAATAGTGGCTTTGGTACTGCCCACATCGGTGATAACCACATTGGCAGCAGCGAAAGGCAGCGCATCAACCAGGGCTGTCATAACGCTCTCCATGGCGAGCACCGGCACCGCCAGCACCACCATGCTAGCGTCATTTACTTGCTCAGTAAGGTGGGCACCGCCTGAATCGATCAGCCCCATTTCAATACCGCGAGCAATCTCACCTTCGTCAGGATCACAGGCAACTATTTGCCCTTGAAACCCTGCCACGCGCAGCGCGGCCGCTAGCGAACCACCAATTAATCCCAAGCCAACAATCAGTAAGCGAGGTTCATGACAGCGAGACTTTTCTACGCACTCTGTCGTCATCAACGTCACAGCACGCCCACAGGGTAGGAACCCAATACACGCAAGTCCGCCGCACACAGCCTTACCTCTTCAAGTACCGCAGCGACCTTAGGCTCATCACGATGGCCTTTAAAATCGATAAAAAAGACGTAGTTCCACACGCCGGTACGCGAAGGCCGCGTTTCAAGGCGGGTTAGATCAATCTGGTGGCGATGAAACGGCTCCAATAAAGCATGAAGCGTCCCCGGCTGGTTACGCATAGCGACCACAATCGAGGTTTTGTCCTCTCCCGCCATAGGCACGTCTTGATTACCAATAATCAAAAATCGCGTGGAGTTATCTGGGCTGTCTTCAATTTTTTCAGCGATATGCTCAAGGCCATAAAGCTTAGCCGCCATATCACCCGCAATCGCCGCGCTGTGCCACTCGGTTTTCACCAGTTTGGCGGCTTCAGCATTAGAGGAAACCGGCACGCGTTCAGCATGGGGAAAATGCGCATCCAGCCACTTGCGGCACTGGGCAAAAGACTGCGGGTGCGAATAGATACGCGAGACTTTATCGCGGCGAGTGGTTTCACTCACCAATAGATGGTGGTGAATACGTAACACCACCTCGCCACAAATTTTAATCGATGAGTCCATAAAGGTATCCAGGGTGTGGTTAACCACCCCTTCGGTGGAGTTTTCCACCGGCACAACGCCGTAGCGCACGGCGCCCGCCTCTACCTCACGAAATACCTCGTCGATTGCCGCCATGGGCAGGCTTACGGCGCTTTCACCAAAATGCTTGAGGGCAGCCTGCTGAGTAAAGGTACCCTCAGGGCCTAGGTAAGCCACTTTAACCGGCTGTTCAAGTGCCAAACACGCCGACATAATTTCACGAAATAAGCGCGCCATCTCTTCTGAATCGAGCGGCCCTTTGTTCAACGCCATAATGCGGCGTAGTACCTGCGCCTCTCGTTCAGGGCGGTAGAACACTGCATCTTTATCTTCGGCCAACTTTACGTGCGCCACTTGCTGGGCGCAGTTGGCACGCTCGCTGATCAGATTCAGAATATCGCTATCGAGCTGATCGATACGCTGGCGCAGCTCATCCAGATTGATCGACGTGTCGGACATGGTGTTGTTAGCCTCTTGTTTGTTCAAAATCAGCCATGAACGCAATCAGCACATCTACCGCTGACTCAGGCACCGCGTTATATAGGCTGGCGCGCATTCCGCCGACGCTGCGGTGGCCTTTTAAATTAAGCAGCCCCGCCGCATCGGCTTGTTGCAAGAACGTCTTATCCAGCGCCGCATCGGCTAATACAAAAGGCACGTTCATCCGCGAACGATTGTGCTTAGCAATCGGGTTGCTATAAAACTCACTGGCATCAATCGCGGCGTAGAGCTTATCGGCTTTACGCTGATTGATAGCATCCATCGCCGCCAACCCGCCGATATCGTCTTTCAGCCACTCAAACACCAGCCCCGCTAGGTACCATGCGTACGTCGGGGGCGTATTAACCATAGAACCGGCATCCGCCAGCATCTGGTAGTCAAACAGCGAAGGCGTATTGGCCTGGGCTTTGCCTAGCAGATCGTCACGCACAACCACCAGCGTTAGACCCGCAGGCCCAATATTTTTCTGTGCACCGGCATAGATAACGCCAAAATCGCTAACATCGATTGGCCCGGAGAGAATATTCGACGACATATCGCACACCAACGGCACACTAGCGCCGTCAGCACGCTGAACATGAGGCGTATAGTCAAACTCCAAACCGCCGATGGTTTCGTTGGACGTGTAATGCAGGTAGGCGGCATCGTCGCTTATCTCAACAGAGTCGCGCGCGGGCACCGCCATATGGCCGTTAGGCTCACTGCTAGCGGCAATATGGCAGTCAAAACCAAGGTGCTTGGCTTCACTCAGCGCTTTCTTACCCCAGATACCTGTCTGAATAAAGTTGGCGCGACCGCCCTGGCCCAGCAGATTCATCGGCAGCATGGCGAACTGCATACTGGCGCCGCCCTGCAAAAACAGCACTTTATAGTTATCGGGCACACCTAGCAGCTGACGGAAATTTGCCTCCGCTTGCTTGGCAATGGCGATAAATTCATCGCTGCGGTGGCTCATTTCCATGACAGAAAGGCCGCGCCCCTGGTAGTCCAGCAGCTCTTCGCGGGCGCGCTCAAGCACAGCGACTGGCAGGGCCGCGGGCCCTGCGCAGAAATTATAGTGACGTGTCATCAGTCCCCGGTTCCTGTGCGTCATCGGATGTTTCGTTCGTCTGGACATGCTCAAGGCTGCTTTCTTCAAGACCGCTTGGCTCATCGCTCTCTTCGGGCTCGTCGACGCGTACCGTCTTGACCAGCTTCTCTTCTTTGCCCAAGCGAATCAGCATGACGCCTTGGGTATTACGCGACGTGGTAGAAACCTCTTCCACACGGGTACGCACCAGCGTGCCGCGGTCAGTGATCAGCATCATTTCATCGCTGTCGTAAACCTGCATCGCCGCCACCAGCGAACCGTTACGTTCACTGGTTTGCATGGCTATCACGCCCTGGCCACCGCGGCCACGTAGCGGGAACGCTTCCAGCCGCGTGCGCTTGCCGTAACCATTTTCACTGGCGGTCATGATATAGATCTGGCCATCAGCCGTTTCGGACACCACGCTCTCTTGGTTGGTATCCTGCGCTTCACTTTCGGCATCCGCCTCGGCGTCGATCTGCTGGCTCTTGGGAATAATCAGACTGATCACTTCCGCATCACTGGTCAGGCGCATACCGCGCACGCCGCGAGCAGTACGCCCCATGGCGCGAGCTTTGCCCTCTTCAAAACGAATCGCCTTGCCGTTAGACGACAGCAGCATGGCATGGTCATTACCGGTGGTAATCGCCGCACCCACTAAGCGGTCGCCCTCTTCAAGGTCAATCGCAATCAGACCTACGCTGCGCGGCCGAGAGAACTGCTCAAGGCTAGTCCGCTTGACAGTGCCTTTGGCCGTAGCAAAGAAGATGTAGTTATCGGGGTTGTAGTCGCGCACCGGCAAGATGGCGTTAACCGCCTCACCCTCTTCCAGCGGCAGCATATTGACCAGCGGTTTACCGCGAGAACCACGGCTGGCGTTGGGCATTTCATACACTTTCAGCCAGTACACCTTGCCGCGATTAGAGAACAGCAGCACGGTGTCATGAGTAGAGGCTACCAGCAGGTGCTCAATGACATCTTCGTCTTTCATTGCGGTGGCAGACTTACCTCGACCGCCCCGACGCTGAGCCTGATAATCCGACAACGGCTGTGTCTTGGCGTAACCGGAACGCGACACGGTTACCACCATGTCTTCTTCGGCGATCAAGTCTTCAATGGAGAGATCCAGATGGCTGGCCTGAATTTCCGTGCGACGGTCATCGCCAAACTGATCACGCACCGCGTGCAGCTCTTCGCGGATGACTTCCATCAAGCGGTCGGCAGATGCCAGAATCTCGGTAAGCTCGGCGATCTTCTCGAGGATAGAGAGGTATTCATCAAGTAGCTTCTCTGTCTCAAGACCCGTTAAGCGGTGCAAGCGTAGCTCAAGAATCGCCTGCGCCTGAGCAGGTGACAGCCGGTAGGAAGTCGCTTCAGTATTTAAGCCAAAGCCCTCTTCCAGTTCTTCAGGCTTGCAAGAGGTCGCCCCAGCCCGATCCAACATGGCGGTCACTTGCCCTGGCTGCCAGGTTTTGGCCAGCAGCTTTTCACGCGCTTCTGCCGCGTTGGGCGAGGCTTTGATCAGCTCAATCACTTCATCGATATTCGAGATAGCGACCGCCAAGCCTTCCAGCAGATGGCCACGCTCACGGGCTTTTTTCAGCTCATACAGCGTGCGCCGAGTAACCACTTCGCGGCGGTGGCGAATAAAAGCTTCCAGCATCTCTTTAAGATTGAGGATACGTGGCTGGCCGTTTTCCAGCGCCACCATGTTAATCCCGAACACATTTTGCAGCTGCGTCTGGGCAAACAGATTATTAACCACTACTTCGCCGGACTCACCGCGCTTGATTTCAATCACCACACGCAGGCCGTCTTTGTCCGACTCATCGCGCAGTTCGGCGATGCCTTCGATTTTCTTGTCTTTCACTAGCTCAGCGATCTTCTCAATCAACCGCGCCTTGTTCACCTGATAAGGCAGCTCGGTGATGATGATGTGATCGCGACCGGTTTTGTCGTGGTGCTCAATGGTGTGGCAAGCGCGCACATAAATACGTCCACGGCCTGTGCGATACGCCGACAAAATGCCCGCACGGCCATTAATGATCGCGCCGGTGGGGAAATCAGGGCCGGGGATGTACTCCATCAAGTCATCCACCGTCAGCGTGTAGTCGTCGATTAACGCCAAACAGCCGTCAATCACTTCACGCATATTGTGCGGTGGAATATTGGTCGCCATACCGACCGCAATACCCGAAGAACCGTTAATCAGCAGATTGGGTACTTTAGTGGGCAATACGGCGGGAATACGCTCTGTACCGTCGTAGTTATCGACCCAGTCGACGGTTTCCTTCTCAAGGTCAGCGAGCAGCTCATGAGAGAGGCGCGCCATGCGCACCTCGGTATACCGCATGGCCGCCGCATTATCCCCATCAATAGAACCGAAGTTACCTTGGCCGTCGACCAGCACATGGCGCATCGAGAAGTGCTGCGCCATACGTACGATAGTGTCGTAAACCGCGCTATCGCCGTGCGGATGGTATTTACCGATGACATCGCCGACGACACGCGCCGACTTCTTGTACGGTTTATTCCAGTCATTACTCAGCTCATGCATGGCAAACAGCACACGCCGGTGAACTGGTTTAAGGCCATCCCGCACATCAGGAAGCGCGCGGCCGATAATGACGCTCATCGCATAGTCGAGGTACGACTGTTTGAGCTCGTCTTCAATATTGACGGGCAAGATTTCTCTGGCGATGTCACCCATGAAAGTCAGATCCTTTGCACTGCATTGGCACTGCGAGAGTTGAAAGCGCTTAAAAACACCGCCCTTAAAAGAAAATTAGAGCGGCGCGCAAATACTCCACCATCATACCACCGCAAAAGCAGCAAGGGCAGCCAGAGAGCTCACCAAAGCCGTTTAGGGGGTAAATGCCTCTTTCGCCAACGTTAATGAAGCCAACGCATCGCGCACCTCGCCCTCAATGGCAGCGGCTTTATTAGCCCGCATATCCAGAAGCACAAAGGTCAAATCTGCCTGGGCGATGACGGTACCGTCTTTGCGCACGATGCGGTGATGGCAGAGGCCGCTGCGCTCACCGACGTCGACGATACCCGTCATAATTTCTATATCATCGCCGTGACGCGCCGCGGCTAAATAATCAATATTCAAGTTAACCACTACAAACGCACGGCCAGCCTGATGGAGTTCCTTGATCATCGCTGGGTGTTGATCAAAGTAATCCCAACGCCCCTCTTCCATAAACTCCAGGTAGCGAGCGTTATTCACATGCCCATAGCCATCCAAGTGATAGCCACGAACGCGCAATTGAACCCGTGAAAGTGATGCGGTCATAACAGCTCCTTTATATCGATTAGCCGACAACTCAATCAAACACAAGTTTGAAACGTGTGCAATAACATGGATTGCCCGTTGCATGCTGGTAGGAAGGCCCCGCTTTCGCCATAATGTGCCACCTTTTGAACAGGATTGGCCCTATGTGGTTTAAGCACTTGCATATATACCGCCTGCACGATGCGCCCGAAATATCCAGCGATGCGCTGGCTAGCGCTTTAGACGAGCATTCCGCCAAACCACTCGGCAACGCCGATGCGCGCCGCCTGGGCTGGACAGCGCCTGCTGGCCGTATGGGCGGCGGCCAACTGGTTCACGAAATCCAAGCACATCGGCTGCTTTCCGCCCTGCGCCAAGAGCGTCTACTGCCCGCCTCTGTGGTCAAAGAAGAAGTCGATGAGCAGGTCGCCGACATTGAGGCCAGCGAAGGCCGCAAAGTCACTCGCAAAGAGAAGACCGCACTCAAAGAGCAGGTCACTGAGAATTTATTGCCCCGCGCCTTTGTGCGCAGCCAGAAAATCGATTTGTGGTGGGATACCCGGGGGCAAATGATCGGCATTAACGCCAGCTCGCGTACCCGCGCTGAAGATATTCTAGATTTATTGCGTGAAACGCTGGGCAGCTTAAAAGTCACCCCGCTCAGCTCACAAACGCTGCCTATCCGCGCCATGACTACCTGGCTTGGGGATGCCGCGAGTCGCCCTGCCGACCTGCAACTTGGCGACCAGGTAGAGCTCAAGGCCAAAGGCGATGACGGCGTACTACGCGCGCGCCAAGTCGACTTAGACAGCGATGAAATTCAGCAACTGCTAGAGAGCGGCCGTCAGGCCAGCAAGCTCGCGATTAGCCTGGAAGGCCGCTTAAGCTTCGTGTTGCATGATGATTTAGCGCTCAAATCATTGCGCTTTGGCGATGCTCTGATTGAGGAAGCCGATCATGCTGACGACGGTGATGACGCCCTTGCGCGGCTGGAAACGGATTTTGTTTTAATGGCGCAGGCGCTATCGGACGATATTCCGCGCTTGATAGAGTGGCTCGGCGGCGAGACGCAGCGGGAACCCGCAGCGCAGTAAGTGGCTCTATAGCAGTCAATGGTTCTATATACGTTCGCCTCGATGTTATTAATCGATCTTCACTATTTATCATCCAACGGTTCGCATGACTCATCACAATAACGCTACCAACGCCTCTACTGAGACAGACCCGTGGGCCGACATTCGGCCCTTTATGGATCATGAAGTGGCCGATGTACTTGCTAGGCTCTCACGAGACAACGAGCTGCTGGATGCGCTGACCCGCTTTCGGCTGCCGCGTATGGCACGCTGGGCGCCGTCACTGGCGCGTGTTTTTGCCAGCCGTGCCGTGCGCCGTGAAGTCAAAGGCGTCTCGTCGGTTTACGAGTTTCAAATGCGCATTGCCCACTATATGGAGCGCATGATTCGTACCACCACAGACGCCTTTGAAGTGACTGGCCTCGACAAACTCGACCCCGACGGTGCCTATCTCTTTATTGGCAATCACCGCGATATCTCGCTGGATCCCGCGTTCGTCAACTATGCGCTGTATCAGGCAAACCGCGACACCGTTCGCATCGCTATCGGTGACAATCTGCTTAAAAAGCCCTACGTCACCGACCTGATGCGGCTGAATAAAAGCTTTATTGTGCCACGCAGCGCCCGGGGTAAGCGGGCGATGCTAGCCGCGTACCAGCAGCTGTCAGCCTATATTCGCCACACCATTACCGAAGACCAGCACTCCATCTGGATGGCCCAGCGTGAAGGACGCGCCAAAAACGGCATCGACCACACTGAGCCAGCGATCATCAAAATGTTGACCATGGCCAGACGCAACGCCGAGCGTGACATGGTGTTCGGCGAAGCCATCGCCGAGCTGAAACTGGTGCCGGTATCGATTAGCTACGAGTACGACCCCTGCGACGTGCAAAAGGCTCAGGAACTGCACGATATCGATACCCAAGGTAGCTACGCTAAGAGTGAGTTTGAGGATATTCGCTCAATAGTGGCGGGCATTACCGGCTCCAAGGGTCGCGTTCGCTTACACTTTGGCTCCCCGGTAGACGCCGACATGGCCACCCCCGATGAAGTCGCCGCTGAAATTGACCGCCAGGTGATTGGCGGCTATCGCCTGTTTCCCAGCCACTATTTAGCCTTAGAGGCATTAGGCGAAACACCTGAGCTAGTAGCGCGTAAGTCGATTACACGCCAAGATAGAGAGCGCTTTAATGCTCGGCTTGCCGATGTGCCTGAGCCACTGCGCCCTTATTGGCTTGCCCAGTACGCAAATCCCGTTAAACATAAGGCGGGGCGGCTGACCCTTTAATGTTGCGTATTAATGCTCGGTGACTCATGCCGGTTGGCGGAAAAAATGCTATGGTCAGCGCATTGATTGGTTTCGCTTGGCGCCGTCGCCAAGCGCGATCCTAAGGAGACTCCCATGTCCGGTTCAGAAATTCAGAAAACACGTGTCATCAATGAGCTGCGTGGTTTTATTCGTAAACTGCTGCAAGACCCTAAAATCCTCGAGCAATCCCTGGTGGTTGCCCGGCAGCAGTTAACTGAAGGCAACAGCCCAGCGGCGATGGCGCGGATTGCCAACGAAATTTCCGATACTACCAGCGTGCATATTCCGGAAGATCCGGCGGAGCACTCTGAGGCGGATAAACTCTTTTTAGAGCTGCTGCGCGAAGTGGTTCAAGAAGAGCAAGCGCTCTACTAAGCATTACCGCCAACAGCGCCAGCGGCGAAGTATTTAGTAACTTCGCCGCCTTTTTTGTTACTGCCTGCCCGGCACTCCTATTCACTCGGAATTAACCTTCACCATGTCTACAACCGCCACGCGCAACATTTTGGTGACTAGCGCGCTCCCTTACGCCAACGGAGCTATCCACCTCGGTCACCTGCTTGAGTATATCCAGACTGATATCTGGGTTCGTTTCCAGAAAAGCCGTGGCCAACAGTGCTACTACGTGTGTGCCGATGACGCCCATGGCACCGCCATTATGCTGCGCGCCGAGCAGGAAGGGATTACCTCTGAAGCGCTCATTGAGCGGGTTTCCCAGGATCACCAAGCAGATTTTGCCCGTTTTGGCGTTGGGTTCGATAATTATCACTCGACTCACTCCGCCGAAAATCGCCACTTCAGCGAAATGATTTATAAGCGCCTGCGCGACAAAGGCCATATCGCCACCCGCGATATCGAGCAGATGTTCGACCCCCAAAAAGGCTTGTTTCTAGCGGACCGCTTTATTAAAGGCACCTGCCCCAAGTGCGGCGCCGATGATCAGTACGGCGATAACTGTGAAAAGTGTGGCGCGACTTACACCCCCGCCGACTTGATTAACCCCGTTTCGGCCATATCGGGCGCGACACCCGAAGTACGTACCTCGACGCACTACTTCTTTAAGCTGCCCGACTTTGCGGATTTTTTACAGCGCTGGATCGACGACGGTCACGTTCAGCCGCAAATCCGCAATAAGTTGATGGAGTGGTTTGAGTCGGGCTTTAACGAGTGGGATATTTCCCGCGACGCGCCCTACTTCGGCTTTGAAATCCCTGACGCGCCCGGCAAGTATTTCTATGTCTGGCTGGATGCACCGATTGGCTATCTGGCCAGCTTTAAGAATTTATGTGATCGCGAAGGCATCGACTTCGACAGCTACTGGAACAAAGACTCCGACGCCGAGGTATACCACTTTATCGGCAAGGATATCGTCTACTTCCATGCGCTGTTTTGGCCCGCCATGTTGCATGGCGCAGACCTTCGCACGCCCACCGCCGTCAACTGCCACGGCTTCCTGACGGTGGACGGCGCCAAGATGTCGAAATCTCGTGGCACCTTTATTAAAGCCGCCACCTACGCCGATCATTTGAATCCTGAATACCTGCGCTACTACTTTGCCGCCAAGCTTACTTCCAAAGTCGATGACTTGGATTTAAACCTGGAAGATTTTAGCGCGCGGGTCAATTCAGACCTGGTCGGTAAAGTCGTTAACATTGCCAGCCGCTGCGCCGGTTTCGTGAAAAAAATCGGCGCTGGAACACTCTCCGCGCATTGCGCTGAACCGCAAATGGTCGCCCGTTTTATTGCCGCCGGTGACGATATTGCCGACGACTTTGAAGCACGTGAATTTAGCCGGGCAATGCGCAAAATTATGGAGCTGGCCGACGAGGCCAACACCTATATCGCTGATAAAGAGCCTTGGGCGCTGGCCAAGCAGGATGGCCGCGACGCTGAAGTACTCGATATTTGCTCGGTCGGCATTAACCTGTTCCGACAACTGATGGTCTATCTTGCCCCTGTGGTGCCCGCGATGGCGGAACAGGCCCGTGCGTTTCTTAACGTTGAGTCGCTGGATTGGCACTCGCGTCAAAACGTATTGACCGGTCACTCGATCAATAAATTCAAGCCGCTGTTGACCCGCGTTGAACGCGATAAAATCGATGCGATGATTGAAGCATCGAAGGAAGATCTCGTGGAAGAGCAGAAACTCAAAGAGGCGCCTAAAGGCCCGCTGGCAGAAGAGCCCATCGCCGCGGAAATCGATTTTGCCGCCTTTGCCAAAGTCGATCTGCGCATTGCGCGCATTGCCAAAGCCCAATATGTCGAAGGCGCCGACAAGCTGCTGCAGTTGACCCTCGACCTAGGTGGCGAAACCCGCAACGTGTTCTCCGGCATTCGCTCCGCCTATGCGCCGGAAGCATTGGAAGGCCGCTTGACGGTTATGGTGGCCAATTTGGCACCGCGTAAAATGCGTTTTGGCATGTCTGAAGGCATGGTACTGGCCTCGGCCAACCAGGAAGGTATCTATTTGCTTTCCCCCGACACTGGCGCAGAGCCGGGCCAACGGGTTACTTAACCGAGCGTAGCCACCAATGCAAAAGGGTAGAGGCACAAGCGCTCTGCCCTTTTTTCATTACTGCTTAGCGCACTTCGAACACAGACCACTCCATTCAGAGGCTGTTATCTCATCAAGCTTCCTAGCTTCGCACTAGCCAATGCCGCCTTTTGTTCGCAGAATACGTCACCATGAGTGAGCTATTTATCATTTTGATCAGCACTGCGCTGGTCAACAACTTCGTGCTGGTTCAGTTTCTGGGCCTGTGCCCCTTTATGGGCGTCTCCAATAAACTGGAATCGGCCATGGGCATGTCCATGGCCACCACCTTTGTGCTGACCCTGGCGTCTGCAGCGAGCTTTGTGGTTTATCACGGCCTGCTTGTCCCGCTGGATATCACTTATCTGCGTACCATTAGCTTTATCGTAGTGATCGCCGCCGTGGTGCAGTTTACCGAAATCATGGTGCGCCAGTTGAGCCCCCTGCTGCACCAAGTGCTGGGCATTTTCCTGCCACTGATCACCACTAACTGCGCGGTATTAGGCGTTGCATTGCTGTCGCTGAATCGCGAGTTAAGCTTTTTTCACACGACGCTTTATGGCTTGGGCGCAGCGTTGGGCTTTTCGCTGATATTGGTGCTGTTTGCCGCCATGCGCGAACGCTTAGCGGGGGCCGATATTCCCAAACCGTTCCAAGGCGCCGCGATTGCCATGGTCACCGCTAGTTTAATGTCGCTGGCGTTTTTGGGCTTTTCCGGACTGGTGCAGGGGTAACTGCCATGGGTGACACGTTTTCGTGGTGGAGCATTCTCAGCGCCGTGGGGGTTCTCACTGGGTTGGGAATTGTTTTCGGGGCATTGTTAGGGGTGGTCAGCGCGCGCTTCAAACGTGAAGATAACCCGCTGGTTGAGCAAATTGATGCGCTACTGCCACAAACCCAGTGCGGTCAGTGCGGCTACCCGGGCTGCCGCCCTTACGCCGAAGCCATAAACCAGGGCGATGCGCTGAATAAATGCCCACCGGGTGGCGAAGCGACGATTCATGCCCTGGCTGATCTTCTAGGCCGCGAACCTGAACCGCTGGACGGCGACGCCCAAAGCGAAGCCAAGGTGGCGTTTATTCGCGAAGCGGAGTGCATCGGCTGCACCAAGTGCATCCAAGCCTGCCCGGTCGATGCGATTATCGGCGCCGCCAAGTTCATGCATACCGTGATTGAAGACGAGTGCACCGGCTGCGACCTTTGCCTGGACCCCTGCCCCGTTGACTGTATTGATATGCTGCCACGCTCAGCCCCGCTCACCCAGTGGCAGCCGTTAATAACGCCGTCAGCGGATGTGATTGCCAGCGACCGAGTCGCTACGTTAGGGGATAGCCATGTCGCGCGCCTTTGACTTTCCTGGTGGCATTCATCCACCGCAGCGCAAATATCGCTCTAACCAAGTAGCGCTGATGGAAGCTCCACTGCCCAGCCGGGTAATTCTCCCGCTGCAGCAGCACCGTGGCCAGCCCGCCACACCCTGCGTGGAGGCGGGCCAACTCGTAAAAACCGGCAGCGTGATTGCTAAGCGAGAAGGCATGATCTCCAGCAACCTACACGCCAGCATTAGCGGCACGGTTACCGAAGTGAGCGACGTCCAGATCACCATTGATAGCGATGGGCAAGATAACGGGCAACGGCTGCCTAGCCTCGATTGGCACAGCGCCGAGCCCGGTGAGCTACTAGCGCGTTTAAACGAAAGCGGGATTGTCGGCTTAGGCGGTGCGGGCTTCCCCATCCATATTAAAGCCCGGGTGGTCGAGCAGCATGCCATTCACACCCTGGTCATAAACGCGGCGGAGTGCGAGCCCTATATTACCGTCGATGATCTCACTCTGCGCCACTATCCCAGTGAGGTAATCGAAGGCGCGCAGATCATCGCCAAACTATGCGGCGCGCAGCATATCGTTATTGGCATTGAGGACAACAAGCCCGACGCCATTGAAGCGCTGCGGCGCGCTATTCAGGTGAGCCAGCCGATCGCCCTTGAATTAAAGGTGATTCCCACCCGCTACCCCAGTGGCGGCGAGCGCCAGCTAATTAAAAAGTTGCTCGACCTTAACGTGGCAAGCGATGGCCTGCCCGCTGATGTAGGTGTGCTTTGCCACAACCCCGGTACGCTATTGGCAACTCTACACGCCGTCCGCGATGGCCAGCCGTTGATTTCCAGAATTGTCACGCTGACCGGCGAGGCGATCAGCCAACCCGGCAATCGCTGGGTGCGCCTGGGCACTTCTGTTAAGGAACTGCTGGCACAGGCGGGATTAAACCCGTCTGCACTACACCAAGTGATCGAAGGCGGCCCCATGATGGGGTCTCCACTGCTCACGCTCGATACGCCAGTTACCAAACTTACCAACTGCTTAGTCGCCGCAACGTTCGACGAGCTGCCGCCTGCCCCTGCCGAATCGCCCTGCATTCGCTGCGGCGAGTGTGAAAGTGTCTGCCCGGTAGCGCTGCTACCACAGCAGCTACACTGGTACACCCGCGCCCAAGACGATGCCAAGCTGGAGCGCTATCACCTGTTCGACTGCATTGAGTGCGGTGCCTGCAGCTATGTCTGCCCCAGCCATATTCCGCTGGTGACGGATTACCGCGAGGCCAAAGAGCGCTTGCGCCTGCAGCGCATCGAGACGGTAAAAGCAGAGCACGCAAAACACCGCTTTGAATTTCGCCAAGCACGACTAGCACGAGAAGAGGCTGAAAAACAGGCCCGCCGTGACGCGCGCAAAGCACAAAGCCGGCGCACTCCCACCGATGCCGTCACAGCTAGCAGCGGGCAAGTAGACCTGCGTGGCCTACGCATTGCTCATGCCGCCGCCAAAGCATCGGTTAAAAAAGCCGAGAAGACGCTGGCACGCGTGGCCCAGGAAGACCCCAAGCAACCGCTGGATGATTTGGAAATGCAGCTTGCCACCGCGCAAGAAAACTTAAAAGCCGCCGAATATCAGCTTGCCCAGGCGCGTGAGCAGCAGCCACTCGACAGTGCCAGTAAGGAGTCACCATGAGCATGATGCACGCCTCAGGTGTTAAAGACGCCGCGAAGGCGACGTCCGTGCCGCCAACGGCAAACTTAATGCGCTGGGTGATCGTGGCAACGCTGCCAGGCATTGCCACCATGAGCTACTTCTTTGGCCTGGGCGTTGTCAGCAATGTGCTACTGGCTTCAACGTTTGGCCTCGGCCTAGAGGCAACCATTCTATGGCTTCGCAAGCGCCCCATACGGGTAACATTGAATGACTCAAGCGCCCTACTAACCGGCATTTTACTGGGCGTATCGCTGCCTCCCGCTAGCCCCTGGTGGTTGATCGGTGTGGGGATGATCGCGGCAATCGTGGTCGCCAAGCAGCTATACGGTGGCTTAGGGCACAACCCATTCAACCCCGCCATGATTGGCTACGCTTTGCTACTGGTATCCTTTCCTACCTATATGACGCTATGGGCGCCGCCCCAGGAACTCCTGCCCAGCGACTTATGGGCGCAAATCGCTGGAACGCTGCCAACCGTACAGCTGGACAGCTTAAGCGGCGCCACACCGCTTGATGCCTTTAAACATAAAGGCGAAGCAGTGCTTGCCAGCGAGTTCTGGGCCACGAACCCACTGCCTGAAGGCACGCTAAGTGCCTGGCGATGGGTGGCTCTTGCCTGGCTAGCGGGTGGCCTCCTGTTGCTAACGAAGCGGATCATCAGTTGGCATATTCCAATCGCTATGCTGGGTAGCATGGGGGTACTGGCCACGCTGTTTTATCTTAGCGACCCCAGCCACTTTGCCTCGCCGCTGTTTCACCTGCTAACAGGGGCAACGCTATTTGGGGCGTTTTTTATTGCCACCGACCCGGTTTCTGCCGCCACCAGCCAACACGGCAAACTCATTTATGGCGCCGGCATTGGCGCACTGGTGATGATTATTCGCACCTTTGGCGGCTATCCGGATGCGCTGGCGTTTGCGGTACTGCTAATGAACCTGTGCGTGCCGTTACTGGATTTATATAGCATGCCACGCCCCACCGGTCAGCCAAAAGCCTCGCCAGGAGAGCGGCCATGACCCTCTTTCAGGCTATGCAGCGTGGTGCGTTTGCTTTAGGCATTTTTGCCCTGGTCACTGCGGGCAGCGTGGCGCTGACCCGGGCACTAACCGCTGAGCGTATAGCAACGCATCAGCTAGCTTACCAACACCGCCAGCTTCAAGAGGTGCTGCCCGATGCGTTGGCAAAGACACCCATCGCCCAGGTGCTTGAAAGCACGTTTACGATCCCCAACCCAGCAGCGCTGGGAATTGAGAGTGGCAGCCAAGGCTGGTGGGTGAGCGATCAAGACAGCAACAAGGACAGTAACACGAGCAGTGCGGTGATTTTGCCGGTGGTGTCGCGGCTGGGGTATAACGGCCAAATTCAGCTTTTAGTCGGCATTAACGAGCAGCAGCGGATTAGCGGTGTGCGCGTTACCCAGCACCAGGAAACCCCCGGCCTAGGTGATGACATTGAGCGCAGCCGCAGCGACTGGGTCACCCATTTTAATGGTCTCGGGCTAGATAGCTTGCCGCCAAACGGCTGGGCAGTAGCCAAAGATGGCGGTCACTTTGATGCCTTCACCGGCGCAACGATCACCCCACGCGCCGTGGTTGATGCCGTTTATAAAACGCTCCAGTACGTCGCCGACACACCGCTGCCGATTACCTTTGAGGAGACCCAACAATGAGCCAATGGCAAGAACTGGCCCGCAGCGGCCTCTGGTCGAATAATCCCGCGCTGGTTCAATTGCTGGGGCTCTGTCCGCTGTTAGCCGTTAGCATCAGCGTCGTTAATGCGCTGGGGTTGGCACTGGCCACGCTACTGGTCATGGTGGGCGCTAGCACAGCGATTTCGCTAATTCGCCACCAGGTGCCCAGCGCGGTGCGCCTGCCCGCTTTCGTGATGGTGATTGCCGCTTTTGTCACCTGCGCTGAACTGTTGATGGCTGCCTATGCCTACCCGCTCTATCAGATATTGGGGATTTTTATTCCCCTGATCGTCACCAACTGCGCCATTCTTGGTCGCGCCGATGCCTTTGCTTCGCGCCAGCCGGTGCTGCCAGCAGCCATCGACGGTTTTATGATGGGCCTGGGGTTTGGTGCCGTACTGGTGCTCTTAGGCGCCCTACGCGAGTTACTCGGCCAAGGCACGCTGTTCAGCGGTATGGCGCTGCTGTTTGGGCCCGGCGCGGCCCATTGGCAACTAACCATTGCTGACGACTACCAGTTCCTGTTTTTCGTGCTACCGCCGGGGGCATTTTTTGTAGCGGGTATGTTAATCGCCCTAAAAAATGTCATCGATCAACGCAGCGCTGCCCGTGCGCACCCTTTGGCCGCCACGCCGCGCGCTGATCGCCGCGTGCGGGTCACAGGTACGATTAAATAGCCGTTAAGTAAATAACGGGGATAATTAAACCAAGAGATCTGCCATGAATGCCCAAAAGCGCCATGAAATTTTTGCTCGCCTTCAGGCGGAAAACCCGCACCCAACCACCGAGCTTAATTGGAATACACCATTTGAGTTGCTTGCCGCGGTGCTGCTTTCCGCGCAAGCCACCGATGTGGGGGTGAATAAAGCCACGGCGCGGCTCTACCCTGTTGCCAACACGCCTCAGGCGATCATTGATTTGGGTATCGACGAGCTTAAAGCACATATCAAAACCATCGGCCTATACAACACCAAAGCCGAAAACCTGATGAAAACCTGCCACATGCTGGTCAACCAACATGGCGGCGAGGTGCCAGACACCCGCCAAGCGTTAGAAGCCTTGCCGGGCGTGGGGCGTAAAACCGCCAATGTGATTCTCAATACCGCCTTTGGTCAGCCCACCATGGCGGTAGATACGCATATATTCCGCGTTTCCAATCGCACCGGCATCGCTAAAGGCAAAGATGTTGTTGAAGTGGAGCACAAGCTGTTGCGCCATGTGCCCAAAGCCTTTCTGCAAGATGCTCACCATTGGTTGATTCTGCACGGCCGTTATACCTGCATTGCCCGCAAGCCCCGCTGCGGTAGCTGCATTATCGAGGATCTGTGCGACTATAAAGACAAAACCGAGCTTGCCTAGGGGATTAATAGCCACTTACGCTACCCAGCTTAATCCATTAGCAACTTTCGATAAGCCTCGCGCCATGCAGGCCACTCCCAAGACGTGCTATCGATGGGCTCAGGACGCGTTGTTGGATCGGTTAGCCAAGCCTTAAGCCGCTGATAAAGCCCTTCCCGCGTCCCATCATAGCGATAGGCTGGCGGATAGAGCGCGGGAAAGCAGAGTCGATCAGGTACTAGCGGCAGTGTCCCGCGCTGGGCCGCTTCCATAATCGCCAAGCCCTGAAACTCATGCCATGTGGTTGATACCACAATACCGGCGCTATCCAGCAGCTCGCGATACGCCTCTTCCGGCTGCGGTCCCCAAGCCACAACATGCTTGGCTAAGCGTTGCTCAGCCTCGGCAAAAATAGCCGGCGCTTGGCGAAATCGCTGGCCCAATACCGCTAACTCAAACGAGACGCCTGTATCGCTTAACGCAAATAGCACCGCAAAGAAGTCGTCGGGATTTTTGTCGTACTCCCAGCGATGATTCCACACAATACGGTGGGGTATCGTTTTATGCTGATGAGCTGTACTGCTAGCAGGGATGGGTACCGGCAATACCTGGGCTCGCGCACGTAATGCCTCGAGAGGTTTAGCTGCGGGGAGATTTTCGGGCATTTTCTTCAGGAAAGCCCGGGCGCCATCGATAAAAGAGTCACGGTTGTAGGCGCTGTTAAACACCACGCTATCCGCCGCCAACGCCGCATAGAGATTGACCATCATGGCCTCAACTTGCGGCATTTGATCGCTTGATTCCGGGTAGGCGAACTGGTTTTCATGGAAGTAAACGATCTTTCGGGCGCGCCCAAGATGTGGAAACAGCCCAATCAGCGTTGCCAGATCAACCATCGACGTGGTGAGCACCGCATCAAACGATTGGCTGAGAGTGTCGTGCTCTTTTAACATCCAGCTCAGCGGATTGCCGCGAATACGCCAGGCAAAATGGCGTGGCGGCAGGCTCAATAGCGTCCACTCAATGTCATTGAGTTGCGCCATCAAACTCTCCGCCCAGTAGCGGTGACTCACCGCCTCATAGGCAGATAACAGTAATACCCGCATTAAAATCCCTGCTGTTCCAGCTTTCCTGCGAGCAACTCTAACACTTCAATACCTTGAACGTCGGTGGGCAGCCAAGGCAGCATCGGGCGGGGTAAGCGCGCAAACAGGCTATCAATACGCGCTAAATAACTCGCTTCCTGTTCACGCCGCGCTTGCAGAAACGCCCCGTCAGCATCAGCAGGTATCACTCGATTAATCAGCGTGCCCGCCACGGGTATATGCACTTCTTCCAACGCGCGCACGGCGCGATCCGTCTCTAGAATCGGCAGCCGTTCCGGTGTCATAACAAACAGAAAACTGCAGGCTTTAGGGTCTTCAATACGACGTCTGGCTTGATGAAATAAACGTCGCCGATTGATCAGCGTTTTCGCCACATCCCGAGTGCGCTCGTCTAAATCATCCAACGGGTCTTCAGTGGGGTCATCGAAAGGGGTTGCCACATCGCGACCACGCTTGGGAGTCAGGTGATCCAACACCTTCCCAAGCTCAGCCGACTTGCGGTTATGGGCCAGTAAACCATCCGTCCAAGCGGCCATGGCTTCGGGCAGTGTTAACAGCCTGAGCGTATGTCCGGTCGGCGCCGTATCGAAAATAATTAGGTCAAAAGGCGCCGTGTCATCCACCATTAAGCGCGCCAAGCGTTCTAACAATGCGGCTTCCTGGGTACCGGGTGATTGGCGGGTGAGGCGCATCTGGCGCTCCAGCTCCTGCATCATGTCAGGCGCAGCGTAGCGGCGCATCTGCTGGGTTACCCGCTTTAAGTGGGCTTCGACCTCTATATCAGGGTCGATCTCCATGGCGTCAAGGTTGGGCAGCAGGCGACGTGGCACATCGCCCAATTCGCGATCAAATACATCGCCTAGGCTATGCGCGGGGTCTGTGGAGACCACCAAGGTACGCTTTCCACGGCTAGCGGCCAACACTGCTAACGAAGCCGCCACGGTGGTTTTACCCACGCCCCCTTTGCCGCCCACCCATAAAAGGCGACGGTTGAGTACTGCTTGCATGGCGCTTCTCACTTGTTCGGATTAGATGGTAATAGAACCGCGCAGTTATCGATTGCTTCCATTCACCACTCACTACTCACTACTCACTACTCACTACTCACTACTCACTACTCACTACTAACAACAGCGGAAGTGATCCAGCGGCGAGTGCTCCATGCCCATTCGCATGTGCCAATCATGAAAACGCTCTAATAGCAGCGGCTGGAGTTCAAGGGTGTAGTAAGAGGCTGGATTTTGTAAGCCCATCATTTCGGAAAATACCAACAGCATAAACAGGTCGTCTTCGTCGCGTCGCGCCCGCGCAATAGCGCCACGGTAGCGCGAACTATATACCTCTTCAGTGAAGAAGCGGGCCTGGTCTAACCAAGCCCGCAACTTGTCACGACGTGACGACGACCCGTGCATCGGGTCATCGTGCATAAGGTTAATCCTCCAAGTTAGTCACCTTGAGCAGCCATTTCGGCGCGCGAACGCTTGAGCGCTGAGGCACACTCCATCGCCACCATAATAGCGGCCACCAGCACCACGATATCCAGCACCAACAGGAACATATTGCCCTGATTCCAGAAGGTGCGTAGCTGTATCAGCAGCGCCAGAATAGTCATCACCAGCAGGAAGCAAAGTGGCGCTAGCGTAAACCACATGGGCCGCTTCATACGTACCAACATCACGGTAATCACCAACAGGGTTAAGCCAGCCAGCAGTTGGTTAGTGGTGCCGAATAGCGGCCAGATGATCAAACCACCGGAACCGTCGGCACCGCCCGCGCCAAACGCTAACAGCAGGCAGGTGCCCACCGCCAAGCCCGTGGCAATCGCTGGCTTTTTCATCCATGGCTGGTTATAGATATCGCCCCACTCTTGGAAGATATAGCGCTGCAGGCGTAAACCGGTATCCATCGTGGTACCCGCAAATAGCGCCGCCATCACCGTTAACAGCGTTGCTGCCGTCACTTCCGGCAAGCCAAGGCCGTTATGGATAATAAAGGCGCCGCCTTCAACAAAGGCATTAACGCCGCCCTGCCCGAAGGCGGTGTACATTGCCTGCCAGTCGCCAACGGTGGCAAAACCAGCGGTGGCGGCCAAAATCGCCGCCAGCGCGAGCATGCCCTCGCCCACCGCACCGAAATACCCTACGAAGCGGGCGTCGGTCTCTTTATTCAACTGCTTAGACGTTGTGCCTGACGAGACAAGCCCGTGGAAACCGGATATCGCACCGCAGGCAATGGTCACGAACAGCAGCGGTATTAACGACGGCGTACCAGCGGGAACATCGCTATTAAACGCAGGCGCTACCAGCGTTGGGTTCAACAGTACTAACGCGCCGTACAGAATAAGCAGGCCAATAAACAATTGAAGACCGTTAATATAATCACGCGGTTGAAGCAGCATCCAAACCGGCAGCAGCGAAGCAATCGCGGCATACCCGAACAGAATGAGAATCCATACCGCATTACCCGACATAGCGCCGACTTCAGCAGGCATTTGAATGGGCACCGAAGGACCAATGCCGATTAACGCATAGAGCGCCACCACGCCGATCACCGACACCACCGCCAGGCTGATAATCCGGCGATAAATCAGTTGGCCGATTATTAAAGCAACGATAATCGCCCCCCATACCGGTACCACGGCGCTGGGGAAGTTCATCATCAGTCCAGCAATGACCACCGCGAATACCGCGTTGACCATCAGCAGTACCAAGAAGATAACGATCATAAAGATACTGCGGGCCCGCTTGCCGACGACATCGCCGGTTAACGCACCAACCGACTTGGCTCTATTGCGCACGCTGGCCCAAATAGCGCCGAAGTCATGGATACCGGCAAAAAATATGGTGCCAAACACCACCCATAAAAAGGCCGGCGCCCAGCCCCAGATCACCGCGATAGCGGGACCAACAATGGGGGCAGCCCCAGCAACGGAGGTAAAGTGATGGCCCCATAACACAAACCGATTGGTCGGCACATAGTCGACGCCGTCCTCAAACTCATGGGCAGGGGTTTTAAAATCAGGGTCTAATTGGTAAATCTTCTCCGCAATAAACTTGGAGTACACGAAGTACCCCAAGGCCATTGCGCCAAGACCTACCACCAGCAGGAAAATAGCACTCATGGGCGCAGCTCCTTTGGATTTGATTGTTATTGTTTATTTACTCAGCCAGCGTATCGCTACGGCTCTCCTTTTACAGGGTGGTATGAGTCAACAATTAAGTCCATAACAATACGAATTTAACTACTTAAGTTGCTTCTAAAGTCGTACTTACCAAAGTGTCGCCTCTGTTCGACTTGGCCATCCCCATGCACATTCCACTATTGACTGGGACGGCATTCGGCCAAGGTCGTCTTGGCCGTTCTCGGCAATCTATCTAAACTGCTAAACACGTATTGCTGCAATCAAGGTTTCTCGGCGGCGCTAACCCTAATAACGACAGACCCTAATAACGACAGGAGAGCTCCATGGCTAAAGTGCTCGTGGTCGACGACGAACCCAATATTGTTTTATCGCTAGAATTCTTAATGCAGCAAGCCGGGTTTGAGGTGGTGACGGCCGAAGATGGTGAGCAGGCCTTGGCGCGAGTTAATGACGCCCAGCCCGACCTTCTGCTGCTCGATATTAGCCTGCCAGGCATTAGCGGTTTTGATGTGCTAGAGCGATTACGCAATGAAGCAGCTACCGCTCAACTGCCGATTATTATGCTGACTGCCCACGGGCGCGACGTTGAACGCGAAAAAGGCATGGCGCTGGGTGCCGATGACTACATCACCAAACCCTTTTCGACCCAATCGCTGGTGGGAAAAGTCAAAGCACTGCTGCTCAAGGAGCAACCATGACCCGAGGCGGGCTACCCAAGCGCCAGCGCCTGATAGGTCTGTGGCTGCTACTTAGTGGTATCAGTTTGTTGGGCGGTGCAATTTTTGCCGCTTGGCTGGATGCCCAATTCAGTCCTACTGGCGCCACCCGGATAGCGCTATGGATTGGCAGCTTTTCCGGCGGCGCGACCATCTTGTTAATTGGACTGGTGCTTGAACGCATGCTGTTTACGCCGCTACGCCATTTACAGGTGCAACTGGCACGGTTAGTTGCCAATCCCGGCGCTCGCGACGAACACCCACCCGAGGGTTGGCTAAAAGGCCTGGGGCCAGATTTACGCCGTGTGCGCGAAAGTTGGCGTGAGGATCGCAGCCGCCTGACTACCGCTCACGCCGAAGGAGCACGTAGCGCGGCTCGCATTCGACAGGAGCTGGAAACACTGCTGCAAGTGCTTGAAACGCCGCTACTGCTATGCGACCACTATCGTCGTGTCATGCTGTTCAATCAGGCCGCCGAAGACTTTTTTGTCGGTAATACCGGGTTAGGATTGGGTAAACGCCTGGAAGCCCTGCTCCCAGTCACCAGCCTACAGCAGGTGCTTAGCCAATTGCCTAACGACGGCTCCCCCCGCGAACTGCTTGCCCCCTGCGACAACCGCTGGCTAAAAGTGATACTGCGTCGCGTACCGGGCAGCGACGGCGAAACGCTGCTGACCTTTAGCGACGCCACCGCCTCCTGGTCGAGTGAAATGGGCGTCAGAGCAGAACTAGCCGATATGCTGACGCCGCTACGTCAGCACACCGCAAGCCTAACCAGCGCCGCCGATGCGCTGATCGAATTGCGCAATCAGAACGATGCCGACACATCGCCATTACGCCAACGTTTTGAGCGCGTTATCCATGAAGAAGGCAAAACATTGGGCGACAACGTAGCTCAAATTGGCCAACTGCTAGATGACATGCAGCACCAGGGCGAGCGATTAACGCCTATGTGGTCCAACGATTTCTGGCAAGCCCTGGACGAACGCCTTGACCCGGAACACCGGTTAATTACCCCCGTCGGCATGCCAGCCTGGTTTAAAGGCGATGCCCCCGCCTTAATCGCGCTGTTTGACTCTTTGGTCAAACACCTTAATGCTCACCTGCCTGATAGCGGTTTCGAAGGTGAAATGTGCCTAGGCAATAAACGCGTCTATTTGGATCTTATCTGGCGTGGCAAAGCGATCCCTGAGCATGAACTCGCGGCGTGGCGGCAGCAGCCACTCAACTCACTGCCGCTAACGCCCAACGTCGCGGATGTGCTGCGACAACACGCCAGCGACATCTGGAGCCTTGCCGACGATGATGGCGTTCATTCACGCCTGCGACTTCCTCTGCCCGCCATGGAGCGCGTCGGCGCTCCACGAGAAACCGCCCCGCCGCGTCCTGAATTCCATGACTTTGGCATTGCCGACCTGCCCCCGCCGGATGAAGCGCTCGCCGGTCGAACGCTGCGCAGCCTGGAAATAGTCTCGTTTGATACCGAAACCACCGGCTTGGAGCTGCGCCGCGGCGACACCGTTATTAGCCTGGGCGCCTGCCGTGTGGTCAACGCTCGCCTGCTGGCCAGCGGCGTATTCGATCAAAAAGTTGATCCGCAGCGGCCGATTCCACCCGCGAGCACCAAGATTCACGGCCTTACCGATGCCGATGTGATTGGTGCGCCACCGCTGAATATCGTGCTTACCCGCTTCCGCGATTACGTCGGGGACGCGGTTCTGCTCGCTCATAACGCCGCTTTTGACCTGCTTGCCATTAGCCATAAGGGTGTCGCCTTTGATATTGCTATTATCGACACCCTGCTGATTTCCAGAGCACTCGACGAAGCGCTGGATGGGCACGACCTGGATAGCCTTGCCCTGCGCTACGACCTGGCGTTCCCGCCCGGCACCCGTCACACTGCATTAGGCGACGCCCGTGTGACTGCCGAGCTATGGCTAGCTCTGCTACCGCGTTTAGAAGCACGCGGCGTCGACACCCTGGAGCAACTGATCGCGCTGCAAGCCAACGCCTTTGATCGACAGGATGCCAGTACCTCATGAAAAACTTTTTTATTAATAACTTAGATTTATGAAGAGCTTAGATTTATGAAAAGCTCAGGCCCCCAATCGCGGCGCAATGAGCGTTTGATGGCGTTAGTAGCCATCGCTCTGCTGCTGTTCAGCCCGCCGCTGATTATTGTGATTGATCGCTTACCCTCTTTTATTGGGGGTTGGCTGCCGCTCTACCTATTTTGCGCCTGGGCGGTAGTCATTGGCTTAACCGCTTGGCTGATGGAACACCGTGCGGATCGCTGACCATGCGCGCTGACGCAATTATCCTCGGCACTGCCTTTGGCTACCTAGCGCTATTGTTTGTGGTAGCCGCCTGGGGTGACCGGCGAGCGGAGCAGGGTCGCTCGATCATTGGTTCACCAACGGTATACGCACTCTCAATCGCCGTGTACTGCACCGCCTGGACTTTTTACGGCAGTGTCGGGCGCGCCGCCGAGTATGGCCCCAGCTTTTTACTCATCTACCTGGGGCCGACGCTTGCGATGCTGCTAGCGCCCTTTGTCATTCGCAAGATGGTGCGCATTGCAGCGCGGCAACGGATCACCTCAATTGCCGACTTTATCAGCGCCCGCTACGGCAAAAGCACCAGCTTAGGTGCACTGGTTGCGCTGATGGCACTGATTAGCATCACCCCCTATATCGCCCTGCAGCTAAAAGCCATTACCGTGAGCCACGCGGTGCTGATCAACTACCCCCGCGCAGCCGACACCACCTTGGTAGATGAACACTTCTGGATGGATAAGTCCCTCTGGGTCGCCCTGGTATTGGCGGTGTTTATTATTCTGTTTGGCACACGCCACCTGGATGCCAGCGAGCGCCATGAAGGCATGGTGGCAGCGATCGCCTTGGAATCTATCGTGAAACTGGTGGCCTTTATGGCCGTTGGCGTATTTGTGGTGTTTGTGATGTTTGAAGGGCCTGGGGCTTTGCTGGCTCAAGTTTCAGCCACACCAGCGCTGGTTAACAGCATGCGTTTAGACAGCGTGCCAGGGGGCATCACCGGCTGGGTCGGCATGTTAGTGTTGGCTTTTCTGGCCTTTTTGACGCTTCCCCGCCAATTTCAGGTGCTAGTGGTAGAGAATGTCGATGAGGCACACTTAGCCCGCGCAAGCTGGCTATTTCCCCTCTATATGCTGCTGATCAATCTATTCGTTATCCCGATTGCCCTGGCGGGGCTGCTGTTAGGCGTCAACGCGGGTGATCCGGACAGTTTCGTGCTGACGCTACCGCTTTCTGCAGGGCTTGAAGGCTTGCCGCTGCTGGTCTTTATCGGTGGTTTATCCGCGGCCACAGGCATGGTAATTGTCGAAACGATTGCTCTCTCCACCATGGTCAGCAATCAACTGGTGATGCCACTGTTACTGCGTTCGCGCCGTCTGCATTTGAGCACCAAAGGCGAGCTTGCTGGCTGGCTGTTGGGCATTCGTCGCATTGCTATCGTACTGATTCTACTGCTTGGCTATCTCTACCATGCGCTGATTGGTGACTCCTATAGCCTTGTCACTATTGGGCTGGTTTCATTTGCGGGCGCGGCGCAGTTTGCCCCCGCCCTGTTGATTGGCCTGTATTGGCGCGGGGCGACTCGCCAGGGAGCTACCGTTGGTTTAATCGCCGGATTCTTGGTCTGGTGCTATACGTTGCTGCTACCCGGTTTCGCCCAGTCCGGCTGGCTGGATGCCACGCTGCTTTCAGAGGGTCCTTGGGGCGTTTCCTGGCTAATGCCGTACGCGCTGTTCGGGCTCGAAAATTGGGATATTTATACCCATTCGCTGCTATGGAGCATGCTGGCCAATGCGGGGCTATTGGTGGGTATTTCGCTGTTTACGCGGCCGACACCCATGGAGCAAACCCAGGCCGCACTTTTTACCGAAGCGATGCACCCCAACTTGCAAACCACCTCGCTATCGACGTCTCTATGGCGCGGACAAACCACCCAAGGGGCGCTAAAAGAGCTGCTTGTGCGCTATTTAGGCAGCCATGCTACCCGCCGTGTATTCAGTAAAAGCACCGCCAATAGTGCTTATGCCGGCGATGAGCCTGCCACCGCGGAGCTCATTACCCGCGCCGAACAGGCGCTTGCTGGGTCCCTGGGCAGTGCCTCGGCGCGGGTGTTGATCAACTCGGTGGTACGCGGGGAGGCGCTGGATATTGAGTCTATTCTAAGCATTCTGGATACAACGTCACAAACCTTGGAGTACAACCGGCGCCTAGAACAGAAATCCCAGGAGCTAGTGCAAATCGGCGAAGAGTTACGTAGCGCCAACGAGCGCCTGCGCGAGCTAGACCGTTTGAAAGATGAGTTTGTCGCGATGGTCAGTCATGAGCTACGCACGCCGCTGACATCTATTCGTGCTTTCGCTGAGATTTTGCGCGATAGCGGCCAGTTATCCGATGAGAAGCGCCAGCATTTTCTCGGCGTGATTGTTCACGAAAGTCAGCGGCTCTCGCGTCTCATTGAGGAGATTCTCGACCTTGCCCGCCTGGAGAGTGGTCGTTTAACGCTTAATCCCATGCCCCTCGACCTCGCCACTCTCACCCGCCACAGCATTGACGCCATTGCGCATCTACACCAAGAGCGTGGCATTGCGCTAGACGTAAGCTTAGATGCTGACCCGGCGATGGTGGTGGGCGATCATGACCGGTTAGAGCAAGTGATTATTAACCTGCTTGATAACGCGAGTAAGTTTGCCGATCGCCATCAGCCCAAAGTACGCCTTACGCTGTATCGTCATCGGCGCCATTTTCGATTAAGCGTGGAAGATAACGGGGCAGGCATTAGCGCTGACGAGCGCGAGCGGGTATTCGAAAAATTCCATCAAATTCAGCAGGACGATGAGATTCCGCGCGGGCGGCCAAGAGGCAGCGGCCTCGGCTTACCGATCAGCCGAGGCATTATCGCTCACCTGGGCGGTCGGCTTTGGGTAGAGGATGCTAAAACACTGGGCGGCGCCTGCCTAACGCTGGAACTGCCCGCCGCACCTGACAAGACTGCACCATAAAGGCTCAGCCGCTAGGCATTTTTTACGTGTTGTACAAACGCCCTAATCTGCTGCAGGTCAAACTTCAGCAGCAGCTGTTCATCTTTGCGCAGGCGCCGCACGTCAACCCAGCCGTCGGCGGTTTGACCACGGGCTTTATTGTAACGCTGCTGATCCAGCAAACGTTGCTGCAAGCGCTCAAAAGCCGCTAAAAGCAACTCCGATTGAGCAGCCGCCAGCACATTCGATAAGTGGCTAAGTGCGATCAACCGTTCCCGGGTGCCGATTTTGCGCAGCCGATGCCGCACGCAAAGTAAGCGCGCAGCGCTGATTAACGGCATCAAGCCTTGATGTTTAAGATTAATAGCGTGTTCGTGGGGCGCGTCCAAGCTTGGGCTTGAGGCGATACGCCCAAAGCGATCCAGTGCCACCGGCAGTTCGTCAAGTAACGCGGCCATCTCGCTCATAAAAAGCGCTGCCTTGGGCAGCGTGGCTGCAATGCTTTCGCCCAGCTGTTGGGCCAACGCTGGGTTACCCGCTACCGGGCAAAAATCGAGCAAAATATTGGTTTGCTGTACGCGCTTGACCCGACGATCCGCGCTCCAAATTTCTAACTGCGCGTGCCATTCACTTATCCGTTTGCGCCACATCGGCCAGCGTGCCATAACATGACCGCGGCAGAGCGGTATACCGGCCTCATCTAAGCGCTGAGTAAACCGCTCACCCAGTGCTTGAAAATAGCCGTCAATTTCGACATGGCGATGATCAGGGTAGTCATCAATAATCAGCGCATTATCTTGGTCGGGGCCGAGCAAACTTTCAAAGCGTGCCGCAGAACCTAACAGCAGTACGCAATAATCGACCGGCGGTTCGCCCCACCCTTGTGCCTGCATTTCGTCGAGCGATAGCGCGATGGCTTGGCGATAAAGCCAGGCATTGTGATCACTAATAATCTGGCTAATACGCCAGGCTGGCAGATCGTAGCGCGCAAGTGATTCGACCAGCGACAGTTGCCAGGTATAAGCATCAGGCAACGAGACGGGCGGCGAAGAGATTTTAGTGAACAGAGCGTTGAGCGGTGCGTTAAGTGCCTGAGCATTTAACATGCCGTCATCGTTTAGCAGAGAGCGCCAAGGTGAAGCTCGGTGGACGACACGCATACGCCTTTCCTTAAACCTTTGACTACAAATCTTTGACTACTTTGCTATTAGACGTCGCCAGCACTGCGTGAATCGGGCTCAAACATCGCTTCGCCGACTTCATCGATATAGCGCTGCGCCTTGGTCACCATCATGGCATCGCAGGCGTCGCGTCCGGGCAGCATATCGGAACGTTCAAAACGGTGTTCAAGCATTTCGCCGGAAGCATCGGGCTTACTGATCCAACCGCTTACACGAAATTGGCCACTCTGATCGTCCGGCTGCGAAACAATCGAATAGCCTTTATATTCAACTGGATCAGCCGCTTTAGTCTTAGCACCGGGCGCCGCTTGAGTATCGCTACCAAAAAGACCGGAAAGGATTTTTTTTAGCATAATGGCTCCTTTTTAAACACAGTGGCTCCTTTGCTTGTAGGGCGGCAATGGCTGGCTGCCGCCCTAGCAAGGTGTGCAGTGCTGTTTTAATTAGCTCTGCTTGCGCCCTTTGCCTGCGGCAATACGCAACCGCAGGGCGTTCAGCTTAATAAAGCCTTCGGCATCTTTCTGGTTGTATGCGCCCGCATCATCTTCAAAGGTAGCGATCGATTCATCAAATAGTGACTCATCAGATTTGCGGCCAACCACGGTCGCGGAACCTTTGTAGAGCTTCATGCGCACGACACCAGCGACGTTTTTCTGGGTTTCGTCAATCGCCGCCTGCAGCATGCGACGCTCTGGGCTCCACCAATAACCGTTGTAGACCACTTCAGCGTATTTCGGCATCAGTTGGTCTTTCAAGTGAGCCTCTTCGCGATCCAGCGTCAGCGACTCAATCGCACGGTGGGCGCGCAACATAATGGTGCCCCCTGGCGTTTCGTAACAACCACGAGACTTCATACCTACATAGCGGTTTTCGACAATATCCAACCGGCCGATACCGTTGTCGCCACCCAGCTTATTGAGTTTTTCGAGCACTTCGTGCGCTTTCAACGGCTCGCCGTCGATAGCGACGATATCGCCCATTTCATACGTCAGTTCAACATAAGTAGGCGTATCGGGTGCGGCCTCAGGAGACACGCTCCAGCGCCACATATCGTCTTCGGCTTCGGCCCAAGGATCTTCCAAGATGCCGCCCTCGTAAGAGATATGCAGCAGGTTGGCATCCATGGAGTACGGCGACTTCTTCTTTTTATTGGCAAAATCGACCGGAATGTTGTGCTCTTCGCAATAGGCCATCAGCTTTTCGCGAGACGTTAAGTCCCACTCGCGCCAAGGGGCGATGACTTTAACACCGGGCTTCAGTGCATAGCCGCCTAATTCAAAGCGTACCTGGTCGTTGCCTTTACCCGTGGCTCCGTGGGAAATAGCATCGGCGCCGGTTTCGTTGGCGATTTCGATCAAACGCTTGGCAATTAGCGGGCGAGCGATAGAAGTACCCAGCAGGTACTCGCCTTCGTAGATAGTGTTAGCGCGGAACATCGGATAGACGTAGTCACGCACGAACTCTTCGCGCAGGTCTTCGATGTAAATCTCTTTTACGCCGAGGGCTTGCGCCTTGGTGCGGGCCGGTTCAACTTCTTCGCCCTGACCGATGTCGGCAGTAAAAGTCACTACCTCGCAGTTGTAAGTTTCTTGCAACCACTTAACGATGACGGATGTGTCCAGGCCGCCTGAATACGCCAGCACAACCTTTTTGACATCGGACATTCTTTGCTCCTTTAAAAGATAAACCTTAGCGATTAAGTTTTGAGACAGGCGTTGAGTATAGCGTTCTCAATGCCCAGCGAATACCGTCAACGACGCCTGGGGGCGAAAGCTGCTAGAATCACCCCGTTCAAAGCGGCGGTCTGCCGCTTATCTTGACTGATTACTCGCTTCAAACTTTTTACCATTACTCGCTTTACACTGAGGAGAGCTGCATGAGCGAGGCAATTGCCCGCGAATTAATGGCCCAACGTTTTCGCAGCTACCTGCCGGTGGTCGTTGATTTAGAAACCGGGGGGTTTAATGCTCAAGGCGATGCCGTGCTTGAGATAGCCGCCGTCACGCTAACCATGGATCCAGAAGGCAACCTGCTGCCTGATGCCACCTATGCCCATCACATCGAGCCCTTTGACGGAGCGAACGTTGAGCAGTCAGCGCTCGACTTTACCGGCATTAATCTCGACGACCCTTTACGACGTCAGGTAGCGCTGAGTGAATCCGAAGCGCTCGGGGAAATTTTTCGGCCGATTCGTAAATCGATCAAAGCCCACGACTGCACCCGGGCTATTTTAGTTGGCCACAATGCAGCCTTTGATCAAGGCTTCCTCAACGCGGCGGTCAATCGCTGCGGCATTAAGCGTAACCCGTTTCACCCTTTTTCCAGCTTTGATACCGCCACCCTGGCAGGCTTAATTTATGGTCAAACGGTGCTCGCCCGCGCCTGCCGCGCGGCGGGTATCGAGTTTGATAACAAAGCCGCCCACTCCGCCCGCTATGACACCGAGCGTACCGCCGAGCTGTTTTGCGCCATGGTCAATCGCTATAAAGACTTGGGCGGCTGGCAGTTAGCCCAGCGCGAGCAGGAGATGGATGGGCCGGATTAGCATCTAACGCTGCTGCAGCCACTAATGCAGAGAGCAGAGCTTTACGCTAAGCTTTGCACTTTGCAACAAATCAAGCTTTACCGTCACCGCTAGGCGTAACGTTGTCTTCTCCTGGCGTTGACAGATCACTACTATTTACCCTTTCCGTATTCAAGAGATGAGACGTTTCCATGGCCCAGCATAATGCCTTTTACGCCCAATCCGGTGGCGTCACCGCCGTGATCAACGCCAGCGCCTGCGGCGTTATCGAAGCCTGCCGCCAAGCGCCCGAACAAATTGGCAAGGTTTACGCCGGCCATAACGGCATTATTGGTGCGTTAACGGAAGATCTTATCGATGTTACCCAAGAGAGCGACGAGGCAATTGCCGCCCTTCGCCACACACCAGGTGGGGCTTTTGGCTCCTGCCGCTACAAACTTAAAGATATAGATACCCACCGCGCCCAGTACGAGCGCTTGATTGAAGTCTTCAAAGCCCACGACATTCGTTACTTCTTCTATAACGGTGGCGGCGACAGCGCCGATACCTGCTTAAAGGTCTCTCAGCTTTCTGAGAAGCTGGGCTATCCGCTTACGGCTATCCACGTGCCAAAAACCGTTGATAACGACCTGCCGATTACTGATAACAGCCCGGGTTTTGGCAGCGTTGCCAAGTACATTGCCACCTCCACCCTGGAAGCCTCACTGGATATCGCTTCCATGTGCGCCACGTCTACCAAGGTGTTTGTGCTGGAAGTGATGGGCCGCCATGCGGGCTGGATTGCCGCTGCTGGTGGCTTAGCAGGCGAAGCGGAAGGCGAGCCGCCGCACATGATTATCTTCCCCGAGGTGCCGTTTAATCGTACGACAGCGATGGCACGAGTTGAGGAGTGCGTTAAAAACTATGGCTACTGCGTTATTGTGGTCTCAGAAGGCGCGCGTTACGAAGATGGCACTTTCTTGGCCGATGCCGGCAATACCGATGCGTTTGGTCACCGCCAGTTAGGCGGCGTGGCACCGACACTTGCGGGCATGATCAAGCAGGATTTGGGCTATAAGTACCACTGGGCTGTCGCCGACTATCTCCAACGTGCTGCGCGCCACTTGGCCTCTAAGACAGACGTCGAGCAGGCTTATGCGGTCGGCCGCGAAGCAGTAACCTTGGCGCTAGCGGGTAAAAACGCCATGATGCCCGCAATTCGGCGTATTTCTCAGGTGCCCTACCAGTGGGATGTGATTTCTGCTCCGCTGTCACAGGTAGCCAACCAAGAGAAGTTTATGCCCCGTGACTTTATCAGTGAGAACGGACTTGGTATTACCCAAGCGTGCCGCGACTACCTTTCCCCGTTAATCCAGGGCGAAGATTTCCCGCCGTTTGAAAACGGCCTGCCTAAAGTGGCTAAGCTAAAGCTCGCCAAAGCTGAGCGCAAACTGCCTATTTTCACGCTATAAACACTGGCAGTAGCCGCTATATAAAACGGGGCGATGAAATCATTCATCGCCCCGTTTTACTGCCTTTTGCTACCTCAACAGCCAGGAAAGCACCAGCAGTAGCAGCAATATCCCCGCTACACCCTGCCAAAAACGCCGCGGTTCCTGACGGCTCTCCTCTCGGTTTGACTGTCGCCCAAGTGGCACTCTTAGCGCATGCAAAAATTCTGACAGCCGCCTAAAGCGCAGCGCCCGCTGAGGATCCAGCGCGCGGCGCAGAGCATCATCCAACTCCGGTGAAACTTCCGGATTGGTGGTGCGCGCGCCTCGATAGGACAACTCTTCAAGGTCGGTATGACTGCGCAGCCGGTTAGGCGTCAGCATATACGGCAACGCTCCGGTTAAGAGCCAATACGTGGTGGAGGCTAACGAGTACTGATCGCTACGCCGCCCAATGCTGTCGCCCAAGGCATATTCGGGAGCGGTGTGCTCGTTAAAACCAACCTGACGAAGTAGCTCACCTGAATGGCGGTGGCCTTCGCCATCGCGCATATGGCAAGCGCTAAAATCGGTAAGCACCAGCTTGCCGTGCGGATCGATCAAAATATTATCGGGATTGATCTGCTGGTGAATAATGTCCCGGTGATGCAGCGCCTGTACCGCCTTGCCAAGCTGGTTAGCGATATCTAATCGCTGGGTCAGGCTCGCCTGAGGATGGCGCTCTGCCCACTCTCGCAGTGTCTCGCCTTCAATATGCTGCATCAGATAATAGAGGTAGCGCCGAGGTCGCGACGGCTCCATCACTTTAACCACAAAAGGCGAGTTAACGCGCTCCACCACCCACTGCTGGAGCAAAAAGTGCTCAAGATAGGCATTGCGTAAAGAAAGCTCCGGGCTGGGAGCTTTCATGACCATTTCCCGCTCACTGTGTACATCACGGACACGGTAAACCCGCGACTGCGCCGTCCGTGACAGCACGGCAAGCACTTCCAGACCATCTAAACGGCTACCGGGTGCCAGTTCAGGAGGGATTGGCAGGTCGCCATAAAGCTGCCCTGGGTGCTCGGTTATCTCGTCGGGTAATTCGTCGATACGTACCAGCTGGAAACAGAATTGGTCACCACCGTAGCCGCGATCCTGGGCGCGCTGCTTCGCTTCATCGGCTAGGCGCTCGCAGGCGGCATCCAGGTCACTGGCGTCCTGGCGAATCAAGCGCACGTAATCAGAAGGCAGCAGCGTGCCGCGCACGCCCTGGGTGGTGAACAGAAACAGATCGCCTTGTTTGAGCGCGAGGTGGGTGTAGTCGATGTCAACACTACCATCCATACCCAATGCCCGAGAAGGGTAGCGATAGCCGCCCAAATCGGTCACATGGTCGCGGCTTAACTGCTCAAACTCCGCGCCACGTAAACGAAACACCAGCGTGTCGCCGATATGAAACAGGTGGGCTTCGCGCCCCCGAAATACCATGGCCGACACAGAGGAGACAAAACTGCCCTCTTTAACGTGCTGGCTCTGGCTATAGCACCAGCTGTTCAACGCGCGCAGCACTCGGGTTGCCGATGTTTTGACATCCCAATGATCGGGGGTTGAAAAGTAGTCAGCCAGAAACCCACGTACACTTAGATCGCCAGCCTGCTTGGCCATCGTATTACGTGAAATGGAGTCGCTGATAACCGCACAGCCACCTTTGGCGCGCAGCAGCGGCGCCTCAGGGAAACGTACCGACATTGAGCTGCGGTGCAGACGTCGGCCGGGCGCGACAAACGCTTGACCATAACTAATGAGCAACTGGGCGTGCGACAAGTCATCCTCCTAGGCTGTCGACTTGATCAAAAGACATCGCTGTCAACTAAACACTGTCAATCAACACTGCCTATGATACACACAGCCAAGCAGAAGCGATGCCCACCAAACGTCGCTATTACTTTTGCGCTTTGTTGGCCCACCTTTACCTGCCCACCTATGTCGCATTGGTAATCGTGCGGTCATGTTCGTATAATTCTTCGCCATAAACGCCTCCGATACGATTGCCTAGCCAAAACAGTACTACCAAGGAATCAACGATGAACTTTGATAATATCCCTGCCGGAAAGGATCTACCCAACGACATTTACGTGGTGATCGAAATTCCAGCTAACCACGATCCGATCAAATACGAAATTGATAAGGACATGGGCGCGCTCCTCGTTGACCGCTTTATGGCCACGCCGATGTTCTACCCTGCCAACTACGGTTTTATCCCGCATACCTTGGCCGACGATGGCGATGCGCTTGACGCGTTAGTCGTCACTCCGCACCCGGTTCAAGCTGGCAGCATCGTTCGCGCACGTCCGGTCGGCATTTTGAATATGACTGACGAAGCCGGTGAAGATGCCAAGCTGATCTGCGTACCGCACGCCAAGCTGAGCTCGATCTATGATGACATTCAGGAAGTAACTGACCTGCCTGAGCTACTGCGCCAGCAGATCGCCCACTTCTTCGAGAACTACAAAGATCTCGAAAAAGGCAAATGGGTGAAAGTTGAGTCTTGGGAAAGCGCTGACGCTGCGCGCAAAGCGATTGAAAAATCCGTTATAGCCTACCAAAAAGCGTAAATTACTTTTAATCGCCCAGTTTTTACTGTGCGCTTAATCAGACCGCCCCACCGGGCGGTCTTTTTTATGGGTAACATTAACCCTCGATTAACGACCGCGTCACGTCACCGCAGCTTATACGCCAGCGCTTTCAGGTTGCGGTATGCTGTGCATGTTGCTTTTCTTGTCGCTCTTCTGGTTACTTGGCGATGCCATTGATTAAGGACGCACCGTGTTATTTTTTAAACGCCTGAGCCTACTTCCTATACTGGTTTTGTTTATCGTTTGGTTACCGCTGAGCGCCCACGCCCAGTGGTTCTCCTCTTCCAGTCATCAAGACGAATTTTTGCCTGTCACGCAGGCTTTCCAGCCGACGGCCTGGCACAATGGCAATACGCTCTATATTGGGATGGATATCGCCGACGAGTACTATCTTTATCGGCATCAGTTTGCCGTTTCCAGCCAGACTAAAAGCGTGTCGCTCGGCGAGCCAGAGATCCCCCCAGGCACCTTCACCAATGATGAGTTCATGGGCGATGTCTATGTGTTCAGGGATCAACTGGTTTTTGAAGTTGCTCTGGACGCGCCTTACTCAGGCCCTCTTAACATCACGCTAACATTTCAAGGCTGCGCCGACGCTGGTCTCTGCTACCCGCCGGAACAAATCAGCCTAGAAGCCAGTGAAACGCAACCACCCAGCCAATTTACTAACTGGCAAGCCGATAACGCCGCAGCTAACGCGGCGCCTGACGCTTCCGACCCAAGGGCTTTTTCTGCCCCCCAAAGCGAAGACAGCCGCTTTAGCGCGTTGATTAGCGATGCTAGTTTGCCGCTCGCGCTGGGGCTGTTTTTTATCGCCGGCCTAGGGCTAACCTTTACCCCCTGCGTGCTGCCGATGATCCCGATTCTCTCTTCAATAGTGGTCGGCCAGAACCCTACCCGCCCTCGCGCCTTTGCCCTCTCGTTCAGTTATGTTATGGGCATGGCGCTGACCTACGCGCTGGTGGGCGTGCTGATGGGGTTATTTGGTGCAGGGCTTAATCTTCAGGCGCGTTTACAGTCGGCCCCAGTGTTAATCACCTTTGCCGGGCTGTTCACGCTGTTTGCGCTGGCGATGTTTGGGGCATTTAACCTGAACCTGTCGCCTCGTTTAACCAATCGAATTGACGCCTGGCAGGCGCGTGCGCAGCGCAGTGGCCCAGCGGGCTTAGCCTTGGCAGGTGCCCTCTCGGTGCTTGTGGTGTCACCCTGCGTGACGGCACCTTTGGCTGGAGCGCTGGTGTTTATATCATCAACCGGCGATGCGGCAATGGGCGGCGCGGTACTATTTGCGCTTGGCCTCGGCATGGGCGTGCCGTTGCTTTTGGTCGGCACCTTTGGTGCCACGCTGCTGCCCCGCTCGGGCGCCTGGATGAACGGGGTAAAAATCGCCTTTGGTCTGCTGCTGCTGGGCGTCGCAATTTGGATGATTGAGCGTTTAGTGGCCGCACCCATTGCATTACTGCTATGGGCAGCGCTAGCGATCGGCACTGCACTGGCGTTGGGGGCGTTGAACTTCAACCAGCCCCAGGGCTGGCCCCGGGCACGCCAAACGCTGGGGCTTATGCTGCTAGCGTGGGGAATTGTGTTGGTAATCGGCGCTGCCCAAGGTAGCAGCAACCCGCTGCGCCCACTGGCTACCGCTTCTAACGGTACCGGAGAACCACAGGCGCAAGCACTCGATTTTATTGAAGTAGATAATTTAATCGCGCTTGAAGAGGCCGTTAACAATGCTGAAGGTGCCAACCAACCGGTGTTTGTCCACTTTACCGCCGACTGGTGTATTTCGTGCAAACTGCTGGAGCGTGATGTCTACCCAGACCCTCGCGTTTCTGCTGCGCTAAACGAGTACACCTTGATTGCTGCCGATGTCACCAATACCAATCTACAAAGCCGCGAGCTGCTTGACCAGTTTAGCCTCTTTGGCCCACCCAGCCTGCTGTTTTTTAGCCAAGGCAATGAAATTCGTGATGCGCGCATTCAGGGCGAAGTGACTGCCGAGCAGTTGCGTGAACACCTTGAGTCCGTGAGCCAGTGGCTGGCGAATAGCTAATGCCCACTTCCTGCTAACAGCGCTTTAAAGCGCTAAATCAGCCTTCTAGCGCAAACATCGTCAAACAGTTGTTTAACTTCGTACTATACCGATGATCTGGTTGGCAGCTTAGGTTGCCGCTGGACATCCTGGCACTTTTTCTGCAAACTCCGCTCCCACATTAGCCAGAAATCAGCTTGTTTAGCAGTGAGAACGGGGTAACGTTCGCTAACATGCAGCGTTCTCCTCATTTTCAAATTTGGTTTACTGCGCTTACCAAAGCGCCCCGCAGCTCAGCTTCCTTACCGGTTCGGCGGGCTTGCTCTGTGATTAATTTTCATAACCTTTTTATGCCATTGATGGGGCTATGCCATGGATATCCGCAAAGTTAAGAAATTGATTGAACTGCTCGAAGAATCCAATATTAGCGAGATTGAAATTCAGGAAGGCGAAGAGTCAGTGCGTATCAGCCGCCACCCTAATGGTGCCTCGTGGCAGCCACAGCCCATGCCGCAATACGCCCAGCCTGGCTACGCACCAGCCCCCGCAGCGAGCGCTCCGGCA
Source organism: Halomonas sp. H2 (assembly GCF_050215315.1). Taxonomy (GTDB): domain Bacteria; phylum Pseudomonadota; class Gammaproteobacteria; order Pseudomonadales; family Halomonadaceae; genus Vreelandella. Next base: position 1,795,810 of record NZ_CP189760.1, on the reverse strand, counting down.
GCAGCGCCTGCTGCTGAAGCAGAGCCTCAGGGCGTTAGCTACCGTGGTGAAGCGGTCAACTCGCCGATGGTCGGCACCTTCTACCGTAGCCCAGCGCCAGGCGCCAAGTCGTTTGTAGAAGTCGGCGATAGCGTCAAGCCGGGCGACACCATATGCATCATTGAAGCCATGAAAATGATGAACCAGATTGAAGCTGACCGCGACGGTGTGGTGGAAGCCATCCTGGTGGAAGATGGCGAGCCAGTGGAATTCGATCAACCCATGATCGTTATCGCTTAATCTTTCATTTTCAACACGGGTGGACTCTCCCATGCTGGACAAGGTACTTATCGCCAATCGCGGCGAGATTGCCCTTCGTATCCTACGGGCCTGTAAAGAATTGGGCATCAAAACCGTAGCGGTACACTCCAAAGCTGATCGTGAACTTATGCACGTTCGCTTGGCGGATGAAGCCGTGTGTATTGGCCCAGCTTCGTCAGCGCAGTCTTATTTAAATATTCCAGCCCTGATCAGCGCGGCTGAAGTCACTGACTCAACCGCTATTCATCCTGGTTACGGCTTTTTGTCTGAAAACGCCAACTTTGCCGAGCAGGTTGAACGTTCAGGTTTTACCTTTATTGGCCCCCGCGCCGAGACGATTCGCCTGATGGGCGACAAAGTCAGCGCTATCCAGTCAATGAAGGAAGCCGGCGTTCCTACGGTGCCCGGCTCAGACGGCCCCTTGGGTGACGACGAGGCGACTAATCTCGCTACCGCGCACCGCATTGGCTACCCGGTGATCATCAAAGCCGCCTCTGGCGGCGGCGGTCGCGGCATGCGCGTGGTGCACACTGAAGGCCATCTGCTGTCGGCAATCACGGTTACCCGCACTGAAGCCCACGCTGCCTTTGGCGATGGCACGGTTTACATGGAAAAATTCCTTGAAAAGCCGCGCCATGTAGAAGTTCAGGTGCTCGCCGATGGCCAAGGCAACGCAATTCATCTTTATGATCGTGACTGCTCGCTGCAGCGTCGCCACCAAAAAGTGCTGGAAGAAGCGCCAGCACCAGGCCTCGACCCTGAAGCCCGCGCCCAAGTGCTCGAAGCGTGTCGCCAAGCGTGTATCAAGATCAACTACCGCGGTGCCGGTACCTTTGAATTCTTGTACGAAGACGGCGAATACTTCTTCATCGAGATGAATACCCGCGTTCAAGTTGAGCACCCGGTCACTGAAATGGTCACCGGCGTGGATATTGTCAAAGAGCAGCTGCGCATTGCCTCGGGGCTACCGCTGTCGATTCGCCAGGAAGATGTGCAGCTCAATGGCCACGCCTTTGAATGCCGGATCAACGCTGAAGACTCGCGCACCTTTATGCCTTCACCCGGCAAGGTAACGCTGTTTCATTCCCCAGGTGGCCTGGGGGTACGTATGGACTCTCATCTTTACACCGGCTACACCGTGCCACCGCACTACGACTCTCTGATCGGCAAGTTGATCACCTGGGGCGCCGATCGTGAAATAGCCCTGACGCGGATGCGCAATGCTCTCGACGAGCTGTTGGTGGAAGGTATTAAAACCAATATCGACCTGCAAAAAGATCTGGTTCGCGACAGCTACTTCCGTCAAGGCGGGGTCAACATTCACTACCTGGAAAAGAAACTCGGCAGCTAATACAGCAGCCAAGCGCTTTCCAGTGCACTGTGTGATACCCAGCGGGGTGGCCATGTCCACCCCGTACCTGTCTTTACAGAATGCGTCTTTACAGAATGTGCCTTTACTATATGTGTCCTCATTATAGTTGTCTTTAAATCGCCTTGCGGAGAACCTCCATGCCCTGGCTGCAACTCAAAGCCCACGTCGCGCCTGAACAGGCAGAGCTTCTTGAAGAGCTACTGCTTGACGAAGGCGCGACGGCCATTGGTCTTCAAGACGCCCACGACGACCCGGTATTTGAGCCCGAGCGTGGCACCACACCGCTGTGGGAAGACACCATACTAACCGGCCTATATGACGACCTTGAAGGCGTCGAGAGCATGCTGGAGCGCATCGAAGCCGCTTGGTCTGAGCAGATGCCCGGCGAGCCCTGCCCGACCATCGAGTATGAGCTGCTAGCCGACCGGGATTGGGAGCGCGAGTGGATGGACGACTTCACCCCGCTACGCATGGGCCAACGCCTGTGGATTGTGCCCAGCTGGCACGAGCCACCCGAGGCCGACGCCGTTAACTTGATACTCGACCCTGGCCTTGCCTTTGGCACCGGTACGCACCCGACCACGGCACTGTGTTTGGAGTGGCTAGATGAGCTGGCGGTTGAGGGACATTTAGCACAGCAGACCGTACTGGATGTGGGCTGTGGTTCGGGCATTCTCGCCATTGCTGCGCTCAAACTGGGCGCCAGCCACGCGGACGCCACCGATATTGACCCCCAGGCACTACAGGCCAGCCGTGATAACGCCGAGCGTAACGCTATTGCTGAGCCGGCTTTGAGCCTCTACTACCCTGAGCAATTAGGCAATAACGGTGACTACCCTATCGTGACCGCCAATATCCTAGCGGGCCCGCTGGTTGAGCTGGCGCCAATGATTGCCGGACATGTGGCGCCCGGCGGTCGGCTTGCGCTTTCAGGCATCCTCGCCAATCAAGCCGATGATGTTTATCAGGCCTATGTAGCACAAGGCATCAGCATGGAAGAGCCGGTGATGCGTGAAGGCTGGGTGCGACTAAATGGCCAGCGCCCACGTTAAAGCGGCAATCAGCCTTCACCCTATCGTCGAGTAGGCGTATCATACCGCCCCTTGCAAGCGTCTACTCGCCGTCAGCTCACGCATACAGCCCAGCAAACACAAAGCCCGCGCCATGACCTCAACCACTACATTACCCACCATTGGGCCGTATGCGTTACCGAATAGGGTAATGCTTGCGCCAATGGCCGGCGTCACCGACCGCCCCTTTCGCCAGCTATGCCGACGGCTTGGGGCTGGCTGGGTGGTGGGCGAAATGGTCACGTCAGACCCAAGCTTATGGCATACTCGTAAATCGCAGCTGCGCATGGATCACCGCGGCGAGCCCGACCCGCGGGTGGTGCAAATCGCCGGGGGCGATGCTGAAATGCTCGCCCAGGCGGCGCGCTTAAATGCCGAGCTGGGCGCACAAATTATTGACATCAATATGGGCTGCCCGGCCAAAAAAGTATGCAACAAAGCAGCCGGATCGGCGCTACTTCGCGATGAAGCCCTGGTGGCCAAGATTCTTGAGGCGGTGGTGGCAGCGGTTGATATACCCGTGACGCTGAAAATTCGCACGGGCTGGTGCGCCGAATCAAATAATGCCCTGCGTATTGCACGGCTCGCCGAGTCAACCGGTATTCAATCGCTCGCTGTACATGGCCGTCATCGTCAACAGCGCTATACTGGACAAGCAGAGTACGACACAATTGCTGAGATCAAGTCTCACCTATCGATCCCAGTGATTGCCAACGGCGACATAACAAGTCCCGAAAAAGCCGCCGAGGTACTCGCTTATACCGACGCTGACGCAGTAATGGTTGGCCGTGGTGCCCAGGGCAACCCGTGGATCTTTCAACAGATCAGCCACTATCTCCAATATGGAGAGCGGATGGCGCTTCCCAGCCTTACGCAGCGCCATCAGGTGCTTCACGGGCACGTCGAAGCGTTGCATGAGTTTTATGGCACCACCATGGGAGTGCGTATTGCGCGCAAGCATGTCGGCTGGTACCTCAGCGATGACCAACGCTTTACGCCGCCTCAACAGCGCGCGCTTAAACAGCAGTTCAATGCGTTAGCGTCACCTGAGACACAATTTGATTGGATCAACGACGCGATGGCCCCCGGCGCCGCCACGCGTTTGCTAGCCAAAGGAAGCTATGCTGCATGACCGAACGCGATCTTCTCTCTAGTGACAGCTACTCCAGCGATGCCGTCTACGAGAGCAACGCTCATTTAGCGGGCACGCTCGCGAACCCTGCGACTAACGCACCGCCACAGCCGCTTCGTGAGGCCGTGGAAGCGGCTATGCGCCGCTACTTTGAGCACTTGGACGGCAGCCAGGCTAGCGATCTTTATGCCATGGTGATGGCTGAAGTAGAGGCGCCTTTACTCGCCAGTGTCTTGGAGCACACCGACGGCAACCAGACCCGAGCCGCTGATGTGCTGGGGCTGAACCGAGGCACTCTGCGCAAAAAACTCAAGCTATACGGACTTATCGAAGGTGACGCCCCATAAACCCAGGGGCGTTGTTGTTTTTAATTCTAGACTCTGCACACGAGCACTCTAATGGCTGATACCCCTCTTATGGCTGATAATCCTTCCCTGACTGACAGCAACGCTACCCCCGTCCGCCGCGCCCTGTTGAGCGTGTCTGATAAAACCGGCATTGTGGAATTCGCCCGCGGGCTGACTGAGCAGGGTGTTGAGCTGCTCTCCACCGGTGGCACTTTCCGCTTGCTGCAAGAAAATGCCATCCCTGTAAAAGAGGTCTCTGAGCACACTGGCTTCCCCGAAATTATGGATGGCCGGGTTAAAACGCTGCATCCGAAAATTCACGGCGGTATTTTAGCCCGCCGTGGCCAGGATGATGCGGTAATGGCCGAGAACAACATCACCCCAATCGACATGGTGGTGGTCAATCTTTACCCCTTCGCCGCCACTGTCGCCAAACCCGACTGCACGCTAGAAGATGCCATCGAGAATATCGATATCGGCGGCCCCACCATGGTTCGCGCCTGCGCCAAAAACCATGCCTACACCACCATTGTGGTCAATAGCAGCGACTACCCGCGAGTGCTCGGCGAGCTGGCCGCCCAAGATGGTCAGGTAAGCCGCGCCACGCGTTTCGATTTAGCGGTAAAAGCCTTCGAGCACACCGCTGGCTACGATGGCGCCATTGCCGACTACCTAGGCCGCAAAGTAACGACTGCCGATGAAGCTTTCCCGCGCACCTTTAACCTGCAGCTAGCTAAAAAGCAGGATATGCGTTACGGCGAAAACCCCCATCAGCAAGCGGCCTTCTACGTAGACCCTCAGGCAAGCGAACCCAGCGTTGCCACCGCAAAAATGCTCCAGGGCAAACCGCTTTCGTATAACAATGTGGCCGATACCGACGCCGCCTTTGAGTGCGTCAAGGCCTTTAACGAGACGGCCTGCGTTATCGTTAAGCACGCCAACCCCTGCGGCGTTGCTATTGGCACCACCGCGCTTGAAGCCTATGAAAAAGCGTTTGCCACGGATCCTACCAGCGCGTTTGGCGGCATTATCGCCTTCAATATGCCGCTGGACGCCGAAACAGCTCAGGCAATTATCGACCGCCAGTTTGTCGAAGTGATTATTGCCCCTGGCGTCAGCGACGAAGCCGCCGCCATTGTGGCTAACAAGCAAAACGTACGCTTGTTGGACGTCAGCGCTCACTGGCCCGGTGCGCAACAGCCAGCGCTGGATTTTAAGCGCGTCAACGGCGGCTTGCTGGTTCAGCAGCGCGACGACGGCATGGTATCCCGCAACGACCTGACCGTGGTTAGCCAGCGCGCACCCAGCGAGCAGGAGTTACGCGATCTTGGCTTTGCTTGGCGGGTAGCCAAATTCGTCAAATCCAACGCCATTGTGTACGTCAACGCGGGCCAAACCGTGGGCGTGGGCGCCGGGCAAATGAGCCGCGTTTACTCGGCCAAGATCGCCGGCATTAAAGCCGCTGACGAAGGTCTTTCAGTGCCTGGCTCGGTGATGGCATCTGATGCTTTCTTCCCCTTCCGCGACGGCATCGATGCCGCCGCAGCGGCGGGCATTACCGCCGTTATTCAGCCGGGCGGATCAATGCGCGACCAGGAAGTCATTGATGCTGCCAACGAAGCTGGTATTGCCATGGTGTTTACCGGCATGCGCCACTTCCGCCATTAAGATCAGCCGCTAGCCCGGCCTTAATTACCGCCGTAAAAAAAAAGCCCCCATCAGCATGCTGCCGATGGGGGCTTTTTAGACTATTTCATTCACTCAGCAATAGCAGCTAGGCGCCTAGCCAAGATCAATACATAGGTACTTGGTTTCCAGATACTCTTCCAAGCCTTGATGACCACCCTCGCGGCCTAAACCGGATGCTTTTACGCCACCAAACGGTGCAGAGGCATTGGAGATAATGCCGGTATTAATACCCACCATGCCATATTCCAGTGCCTCGGCCACACGCCATACGCGGGCGAAATCACGAGAATAGAAATAAGAGGCTAGGCCATACTGAGTGTCATTGGCCATCTCAATAGCGGCCTCTTCATCGTCAAACGGGAAAACCGCCGCCAGCGGACCAAACGTCTCTTCGTGCGCTACTTTCATTTGGTCGGTAGCGAAACTGATCAGCGTGGGGGTGAAGAAATTACCGCCCAGCGGGTGCGGATGACCGCCAAGCAGCAGCTCAGCGCCATTATCAATGGCATCCTGAACATGCTCACTGACTTTTTCAACCGCATTTTCGTCAATCAACGGGCCGATATTGATGTTCGGCTTGGTGCCATCACCCACGTATAGCTCGCTGTTCATGGCGACCGCTAATTTTTCACAAAAAGCGTTAATGACGCTCGACTGCACCAAGAAACGGTTAGTGCATACGCAGGTTTGCCCAGCATTGCGGAACTTGGCGGCCATAGCGCCTTCAACGGCGGCATCCAAATCGGCGTCTTCAAACACGATAAAGGGTGCATTACCGCCAAGCTCTAGCGAGATCTTCTGAATATGCTCCGCCGCTTGCGCCATCAGTTTACGGCCTACTTCAGTAGAGCCGGTGAAGGTGATTTTGCGCACTTTCGGTGACTGGGTCATGGCCTGGGCAATTTCACTGGCGCTGCCCGGCACCACGTTAAAAACCCCGCGAGGGATGCCTGCACGTTCGGCTAACAAGGCCAGCGCAGTGGCTGAAAATGGGGTTTGGCTGGCTGGCTTAACCACAATCGTGCAGCCAGCAGCCAATGCCGCTCCGGCTTTGCGGGTAATCATCGCGGCGGGGAAGTTCCAGGGCGTAATCGCGCCCACCACCCCTACCGGCTGCTTGGTAATCACAATGCGCTGGTTGGCTTTCGCCGCCGGAATCGTTTCACCATAAACGCGCCGCGCCTCTTCGGCAAACCAGCGTAAAAAGCTGGCCGCGTAAGCAATTTCACCGGCGGCTTCTTTAAGCGGCTTGCCCTGTTCAAACGTCATCAGCATGGCGAGATCCTGCTGATGCTCGAGCATCAAGTCGTGCCACTTCATTAGCAGGTCAGCGCGCTCCTGGGCGGTCAGCGCTCGCCATGCCGGTAACGCAGCATCGGCTGCATCAATTGCGCGCTCTGTCTCGGCTTTACCCAAACGAGGAATATTGCCAATCGCCTCGCCAGTTGCCGGATTTAATACCGTAATCTGCTCGCCGCTATCTGCCGCAACCCAACTGCCATCAATATAGGCAAATGGGCAATATAGCTGTGTTTCGTTAAGCGCTTCCATGACAGGCTCCTAACCAAAATGATGGCCTTATTAGGCTCATTAACGTCCTCATGCTAAGACGAAACGCCCGCTTAGACCAAGTTTGTGGCGTGCTTAATTGGCCCATAAACGAGGCTAATTTAATTAATGAGCATCAAAAATTCTTGCCGCGTCGCTTGGTTGGTGCGAAAACCACCCAACATCACCGACGACGTCATGCTGGAATTCTGTTTCTCTACGCCTCGCATCATCATACATAGATGACGCGCTTCAACCACTACAGCCACGCCCTTAGCCTGGGTAACTTCCTGCACTGCCTCGGCGATCTCGCGAGTAAGGTTCTCCTGAATCTGCATGCGGCGGGCAAACATATCGACGATACGTGCAAACTTAGACAATCCTAATACTTTACCATTGGGTAAATAGGCAATGTGACATTTACCAATGAACGGCAGCAGGTGATGCTCACACATCGAATAAAGCTCAATGTCTTTCACCAGCACCATTTCATCGGTTTGTGATTCAAATACCGCACCATTAATAATTTCGTCCAACGACTGCGTGTAGCCTGCATTCAAAAACTGCATGGCCTTCGCTGCCCGCTTAGGCGTATCTCTCAGCCCTTCACGGTTGGGGTCTTCACCCAGTGCGGAAATTATCTGGCGATAGTGCTCAGCGATATCATCGGACATATAAAGCCTCGTCAAAAACTATTGTAGAAACTATTTTAAAAACCATTTCAAACGGATGCGTAATAGAAATTAAATAAAGAGCGCATTTTAACGCATCTGCCCGACGAAGGCCTCCCCTGCCTGCGGCAGAGCGCCGCGCCACCCACTTTGCATACCAGGGGCCTGTGATATGATAAATCGTACTATTTTACTGCCTTTACTGCAGGCACCAACCCTGAGAGTTCGCCATGTCATTTAAGCCATCACATTTTTGGTTAACCGCCATCGCGGCCCCATTTTTTGCAATGCCTCTATACGCCTCAGCGGCAGACGCTACACTGTCACTGCCCAACGAGGCGACCGTCGGTGTTGAGGTTGTAGAAGAGCTAACATTTAATTCGAACCAAGCGCGCCTAAGCGATATTTTACTGCACCCTACTCAAGCAGGCAGCGCCTCCCATTCACTGCCGGAGTTTTGTGTAATTGTGGGCAATGCGCAACGAGTGGATGAACGTATTCGTGTTACCACACAAGAGGCAACGTGCATTGAAACCCACGGCGCTGACAGCAATATTTTCAGCGGCGATTTTAGTGCTAGCGCTTATGCTGAGGATGGTCAATACGGCATCGCTTGCGAAGATACGCCTTGCACGCTTTCCCCCGGGCAAACATTTCTTCTTACGCTAGACGAAGCGCTGGAAATAACCGAGCTGGATAATCCTTCTGCAGAACTTAATCAGCAGCGCCGCCAAGTAGATGGTGAAGGCATCGCCAACCCCGTTCCCCGCGAAGAATCCGTGCCTGACTGAGCAAATAAGCGCCCTACTCCACCTGGTTACGCTAGCCAACGTGGATTGTCTAACTGAAGACACTGTTGCTCTAGCTGGCGGATATGCTGATCCCAGTAGCCACTATCTGCCAGCCAAGGAAATGCACGTGGAAACGCCGGGTCATCCCAGCGTGACACCAGCCATGCTGAGTGTCGGATAAGGCGGTAACTTCTTAACGGCTCAATTAACGCCATTTGATCACTCGGGAATGAACAGCTCTCTTCGTACCCTTCGGTAATTTCGCTTAAGTGGGATCGCCAGCCCTGGGGATCATCGGTGGGTAGTAACATCCAGATATCCTGCATAGCAGGCGCCATAATACAGTCGTCAAAATCAACGAGCGTAAACTGCTCGTCACGCCCCAGCACATTGCCCAAATGGCAGTCTCCGTGGCAGCGGATCATGCTGCTGGCAGGCACGCTGTGCTTTAACAGCTGCTGGTGCACTTTTTGAACAACCTTCTCATAAGCTCGCCGCTGATGCCGCGTCAACCTTTCGCTCGTTAGCACGCGCTGCTGAGCATCAAGCACCCCGCTGGCCATTTCTAAACGTGGGCGATGCTGAAACGTTTTGTTAGCGGACACTTGGTGTAATCGGCCTAGCAGCTCCCCCATGGCAAACAGGTGCGACGGGTTATCCAACTCTGGTGCTTGGCCGGGGCAATGGGGAAATAGGGTAAATCGAAATGCCTTAAAATAGTGTATCGACGCACCGGCCTTATCGCGCCACGGGGCCACTACCGGTACATTTTGATTGGCTAGTTGCTGCAGAAAATCGTGCTCTTCCTGAATCGCCATATCGGACCAGCGGTCAGGGCGGTAAAACTTAACAATCCAATTTTTGCCATCATCATCGCGAAACATCAGCACACGATTTTCGTAGCTATTTAGCGCAAAGGGTTCGCCTGCAGGCCAAATATCCAGTGACTCTACGGCAGACATCACCAAGTCGGGCGAAAGAGAGCTAAACGGGTGTGACATCGGTCACTCCTGGGTTGGCGAAGAAGCTAAAGATTGCGAAAAGTCTATTCTATCAATCCTTGCCTAGGGGTGTCCGCGCTGCAGCCCATATATCGACTCGGCTGGCTCCGGCCTCTAGCGCAGCTTGAGCCAATGCGTGCCCTGTAGAGCCAGTTGTCACCACATCATCGATTATCACGACATGTGAAGGTGGCGGCGATGCCAATACAAAGGCGCCCGCTAGGTTGGCAGCCCGTTGACGGCGGTTCAGGGTGCGCTGAGAGGGCGAGTGTTTTACTCGCGCTGCACTACTCACCATGGGCACGCCCAGCTGTTGACTAAGCCTCTCAGCTAACCAGTGCGATTGATTAAAGCCTCGTGTGCGGGCATGGGTTGGATGCATCGGTACTGACAAAAAAGCGTTTGCTTTGATAAGCGGCGGGGCCAATAACATCAGCTCGCTTAACAACATGCCCGCCCGCGAGGAGGCATGGAATTTAAAATCATGCACCAGCGCTTTAATGGCACCTTGATATAGCAGCCCAGTCTGGGTGGCCGTAAATGCCGGCGGCTCCGTTAGGCAGTGCCCACACAGTGGCGTTTCATGCGCCACCGGGTCTCCACATTGCTGGCAGGCGTGAAGATTCCAAGGCAGTTCTTTTAAACAGGCAGCGCACCACCCTTGCCCTGGCAAGGCAGTGGCCATACAGAACGCACAATACCCTGGCATGCCTCGCTGTAACCAACGACTTCCCCGCTGCAGCCACTGTTGTAACACCATGCCTTCTCCTTACGACTACCTGCATAAATATCAAATCATTGATTGACTTACGCCAAAAATTTGATAATATACGCCTCGTCTTAGCGGATGTGGTGGAATTGGTAGACACGCTAGATTTAGGTTCTAGTGCCGTAAGGTGTGGGAGTTCGAGTCTCCCCATCCGCACCAATTACTTGTTAGTCTTCAATCTCTTAGCATTACCCTATCCCCCCTAAATTGGTCATCGCCTAGTTAGCTATACAGGCATATCTTTGATCAGCCTTTAAAGTCAACGGATCAAGCGTTCCCTCTCATACTATATATTCATATCAATCAATGGCTTAATGCCATTTTTTTGTGCCTGACATTTGCGAATTTTATAGCTAATTGCTGGCCATGTGGCTGACTTAAACGCAATTCTCCGCTAAGTTATTAACCTAAATTCGCCAAACTACATGAGAAAGAACTCAAATAATGGAATGGCTCAACGAAAACGCTCAGGCAATCTCGGCAGTTGCGAGTATTTTCACCCTGTTTGTATGGGTGTTTTATGCCCAGCTGCTCTACAACGGCTATGTCCGCCAGCGGCGTCCTCGCGTTATTATTAATCGCGGCCAAGGCACTGGCGTCGATGCTATCTGCTTAATCAGCAATATGAGTAGTGAAGCGATCTATATCCAACACCTTGTAGCGGTACTGCATACCCAAAATCACAGCTACAATCTCGACGTGGTGGAGTACCAACAGCGTAGCAGCGAACAGCATGAAAACCGCTATCGCACCCATCAAGGCCCACTGGCTTCAGGAGATTACCTGAATATTCAATCGTTTGGTGACATTGTGAACCAGGTTAAAGCGTATTGGGAAATTGAGGATGATCTGCTGCATAAGCAGAATCTCAAGCTCGAAATTCGTGTCATTGCCATTTATGGGTCCGAAGATATGCCCATGGGCGCTTCACGTACCTTTAATCTTGATTTAGATGCAGCGCTCAATCGCCAGCTTATTCCGGCCAAGGTCGATACCAGTCGTCTTAACAGCCGTGGCCAACGAAAGCGTGTACTAGAGTGGGCAAAAGAGATAGAGACCCATAAACACCCTAAACACTGCTTTTTATACTAAACGGCGAAGCACGCAATGACTGGAACGACTCGATGCATAAAATTATAACCTTTTGCTGGCTTGGCCTAATGACTTCCGTCGCGGCTAACGCCTATGCCGAAGAGGAAGATAGCGATTTACCCGAGTGGGCTGAAGAGCGTGTTGAGCCGTTTCGCGAAAGCGTAGGCAACTGGGTAGACAATACATCGCGGCGCATTGATGGTTTTTTTGGCACCGACGATCATATGCAGGCCCAGAACGAGTCCTACCTACGCTTAGGCCAGGAAATTGACTGGATGGAGGGCGACGGCACGCGCGGCGATACATCGATCCGTTACCGTATCGATCTACCCACCTCAGAAGAGCGCTTGCGCCTAGTGATCGAGAGTGATCCCGAAGAGTCTCAAGGCACGCTTGAAGAGCAGGGCTCGGGCCGCCTTAATAATGATCAGCGCGACCGACGCAGTTCAACGCTGGGGCTAGATTGGCTAGAAAGCCGCGACAAACGCGAAAACTGGAGCAATCGAGTAGGTGCCGGGGTGCGTTTACGCCTACCGTTGGATCCTTACGTACGTTTTACTAGCGAACGCCTATGGCAACTCGGCGAAGGACCTTGGCAGCTTGAATCGAATAACCGTGTTTCTTGGTTCAACAATGAAGGCTACTCCGCCCGGACGCGCTGGGATGTCGGCCGCGCGCTAAGTGATAGCCGCCATTTACGCTTTATCTCAACCGTTCAGTGGCGTGAGGAAGAAGATAAACTCGAATACAGTGAAGTTGCCGAAATCAATCACCGCATTAACCGGCGCAGCGCACTGCGCTACTCCGCCATTGCCATTGGTGAAAGCGCCTCCAACCCGCGCATGACCAATTACTACCTGCAAACGCGCTACCGCCGCGATATTCATAAAGGCATTTTATTCGCCGACGTAATCCCAGAGCTGCACTTTCAACGCGATGTCAGCTACGACCCACGCTGGGCAATGACACTGCGCCTGGAGATGTACTTTCAGCGCAAAATTAGCCGCGACTATTTTTAAGCCAATGAAGCATGCCTTATGGGCGGCCTTATTGGGCCGCCCATTTATTTAATTAGCAAAACCTGCGCGGCCCCAGCGATAACTCACAGTCGCAACCCTCCATCACACTCAATGATGCGCCCGGTGAAGTAATCGTTTTCAATAATAAAAGCCACACTTTGGGCAATATTATCGGGCTCACCCAAACGCTTTAACGGCACACTTGAGGAGATGCGCTCTAACATATCGGGTCGCATTGCAGCGGTCATTTCGGTCGCCACAAACCCAGGCGCTACGGTGCCGGTACGAATACCATAACGGGCCAGTTCCTGACTCCAGGTAACCGTCAGTGCATGTACGCCCGCTTTGGCGGCAGCGTAGTTGCTCTGGCCCATATTGCCCGCCCGGGAAATGCTCGAGATATTGACAATCACGCCTTCATGTCCGGCTTCAATCATCTGGGTGGCAGCTTCGCGACCGCATAGGAAAACGCCGGTTAAATTAACATTAATGACGTTTTGCCAAGCCTCTAAGGACATGCGTTTATCCACTTGCCCCTGCTTGGCCTTTACCAGCAGCGCATCCTGAGTAATACCCGCATTATTGACACAGCCGCTGACCGGCCCCATGCGTCGCGCGATATCGGCAAATGCCTGAGTTACGGAGGCCTCGTCGGCGACGTTGACTACAAACGCCTGAGCGTCGATACCTTCAGCGGAAAGCTGCGATACCGCCTGATCAAGCGCTTCAGCGCTCATATCCAAAAGCGCCATACGCGCACCCTGCTTGCCCAACCGCAGCGCCATGGCATAACCCAACCCACGCGCCCCACCTGTAACTGCAAATACTTTATCGGCAAGTACCATTTGTGACTCCTTACGACAGGTTAAATCAGCCTCATTATGCACTGCAACATAGAAGAGGCATTGACATAAATCGAGCCCCATCACCGCTGCCATACGCAACGCTAGCTGCTTGCTATTTATATTTATGTCACCATATTACGCAATTACGACGGTTATCGAGCCGCTTTCTGGCGTTTTTTTGGAGTTAGTCATGCCTATTCTTATTTTTATATCACTGTTTACTCTACTTGATTTTGTTGTCCTTTTTTCAATTGGCAGTCAAATAGGCTTACTAACGACCCTACTCTTAGTACTCGGCACCGGTTTTGCCGGGCTTCATCTTATCCGTAAAGAAGGGGTCGCGACGTTTGCTCGTGCACGCCAGCGTATGCAGGCTGGCGAGGTTCCTTCCAGTGAACTATTAACTGGCGCTGCGCTTATCTTCGGTGGCGCCTTATTAATGGCCCCAGGCTTTTTGTCTGATGCTCTAGGCCTGGCGTGCTTGATTCCCAGCGCACGTCAGCTGATGTTCAAGGCACTGACCTGGCTGGGGCTTAAAAAAGTTGCTGGGCAACAGCAAGGCCCGAGTGCTTCATCAGCCCGATCCAATGAATCTCAAAACAGTCAATCGTCACCACAAGATGGCCCGATTGAGGGGGATTTTATCAGTCGAGATGAGCCCCCACGCCGTCGTTAAGGTTTCCCCTCGAAAGAAAATCAGCGAAAAAGCAATTTTTTATTACCCGCCCCCTTGAAAGGCCATCCACAGCCCCCATTTTTCATCCAGCACACAAATTCGGTGGCGATCTAAACGGTAGCTGCCATTAACAACGAAGACCGTGAGGTCTTCGATTCTCGCGGGTTACTCCCTCGAGAACACTTTTTAGCTAGCCGCCCTCATCAGGGTTTCAACCATACTCAGGAGAACGTGAATGAATATCCGTCCTTTGCACGATCGTGTCATCGTCCGTCGCGTTGAAGAAGAGCAAAAAACCGCTGGCGGCATCGTGCTTCCGGGCAATGCCCAAGAAAAACCAACACGTGGCGAAGTACTTGCCGTTGGTAATGGCCGCATTCTCGAAAATGGCGATGTCCGTCCGCTAGACGTTAAAGTTGGCGATAACGTGATCTTTAAAGATGGCTACGGTGTCGAGAAACAAAAAGTCGACGGCGAAGAAGTCTTGATCATGAGCGAAGCCGATATTCTTGCGGTTGTTGAAGGCTAACCATCGTTGCAGCTGGTACTTATTTAACCAGCGCCTCGATTAATTACTTTCACGTTTTTGCATTCAATTTAGGAAGTAGCAGATATGTCAGCTAAACAAGTTAAGTTCTCCGATGATGCCCGTAAGCGCATGGCGCGCGGTGTTGACGTTCTTGCCAACGCAGTAAAAGTAACCCTCGGCCCGAAAGGCCGTAACGTGGTACTGGAAAAATCTTTCGGCTCCCCCACTGTTACTAAAGACGGTGTGTCTGTCGCCAAAGAGATCGAACTGAAGGACAAGTTCGAAAACATGGGCGCTCAGATGGTGAAAGAAGTTGCTTCACAGACTTCTGACGTCGCTGGCGACGGTACCACCACCGCTACGGTTCTGGCCCAGGCAATCATCGCAGAAGGCCTGAAGGGCGTGACCGCCGGCATGAACCCGATGGACCTTAAGCGCGGCATCGACCAAGCGGTCAACGCTGCGGTTAAAGAAATCAAAGCCATGTCTGTACCTTGCACCGACACCAAGTCGATTGCTCAGGTAGGCACAATCTCTGCAAACGGCGACAAGCGCATCGGTGAAATCATCGCCGATGCGATGGAAAAAGTCGGCAAAGAAGGCGTCATCACTGTCGATGAAGGCCGTGGCTTTGAAGATGAGCTGGAAGTCGTTGAAGGCATGCAGTTCGACCGTGGTTACCTGTCACCTTACTTCGTGACTAACCAAGACACCATGTCCGTTGAACTGGAAGATCCTTACATCCTGTTAGTGGATAAAAAGATCTCCAATATCCGTGAGCTGCTGCCGGTGCTAGAAGCCGTTGCTAAGCAGGGCAAGCCGTTGGCTATCATCGCTGAAGATATCGAAGGCGAAGCGCTGGCAACACTGGTAGTGAACAACATGCGCGGTATCGTTAAAGTAGCCGCTGTTAAAGCGCCTGGCTTTGGCGACCGTCGCAAATCCATGCTGCAGGATATTGCCATCCTGACCAACGGCACGGTTATTTCTGAAGAAGTTGGCCTAACGCTTGAGCAAGCGAACCTGGATCACCTGGGTACCGCTAAGCGCATGACGATGTCGAAAGAGAACACCACCATCATTGATGGCGCTGGCGTGGAAAACGATATCGAAGCACGCGTTAACCAGATCCGTGCGCAGATCGAAGACACTTCTTCTGACTACGACAAAGAGAAGCTGCAAGAGCGCGTTGCCAAACTGGCAGGCGGTGTTGCCGTTATCCGCGTCGGTGCTGCCACCGAAGTGGAAATGAAAGAGAAGAAAGCCCGCGTTGAAGACGCCCTGCACTCTACCCGTGCGGCCGTTGAAGAAGGCGTTGTACCTGGTGGCGGTACTGCACTGGTTCGCGTCATGGCCAAAGTGCAAGGCCTGACCGGCGACAACGAAGACCAGAACCACGGTATCAACATGGCGCTACGCGCTATGCAGTCACCGCTGCGTCAAATCGTTTCTAACGCCGGTGCCGAGCCCGCCGTTGTAATCAATCGCGTGAAAGATGGCGAAGGTAACTTTGGTTACAACGCTCAAACCGGTGAATATGGCGACCTGTTCGAAATGGGTGTTCTAGACCCAGCTAAAGTTACCCGTTCTGCGCTGCAGTCCGCGGGTTCTGTTGCGGGCCTGATGATCACCACCGAGTGCATGATCGCTGAAGACCCGGAAGAGAAAGACGCTGCCCCTGATATGGGTGGCATGGGCGGAATGGGTGGCATGGGCGGCATGATGTAATGCACCCCTGAGCCCTCTGCTCAAGACTGTTAGCTGTTAAAGCAGTCACCAACAACCCCGCCTTGTGCGGGGTTGTTGCGTTTAGGGGTTGTTGCGTTTAGGGCTTGCTGTTTTACGCAGTTTGAACCCCTATGCGTTGGGCAAGCGTGGTATCATCAGCGCGATTTTTTAAGCGACCAGGCTAACTAGCGCATGTTGCAACATATCCGTATCGTACTCGTGCAGACCTTTCATCCAGGTAATATCGGCGCTGCGGCAAGGGCGATGAAAACCATGGGCCTAACCGAACTGGTGCTGGTTAATCCACGCATGTTTCCGGATAAAGAGGCGACTCGGCTAGCGGCGGGCGCCACCGATGTTCTGGAGAGCGCTCGCGTGGTTAGCTCACTGGATGAAGCCGTTAACGATTGCGTTCAGGTCGTCGGTGCCAGCGCCCGCTTACGCAGCCTACCCTTGCCCCACTTTGACGAACCCGATGAGATGGCAGCAGACGTCATTCACAACGCGCAAACCGCGCCGGTGGCGCTAGTGTTTGGGCGCGAGCGTTCGGGACTGACTAACGATGAGATTCACTGCTGCACACATCAAGTCAGCATTCCTGCCAATCCTGATTACGGCATTCTGAATTTATCCCAGGCGGTACAGATACTGGCTTATGAAGTGCACCGCGCCTGGCGCAAAGGCGAGGACAGTGGCTTTGCTTACCAGCGCCCGCTAGCGGCAACGCCGCCCAGCCGCGAACAGTTCCTACACTTTCAAGCGCACCTGGGCTGCTTGATGCAGGCGAGTGGCTTTCTAACCCAGCCTCACGCCCGCACTGAAGAGCAGCTTCAAGCCCTCTTCGCCCGCGCTCAGCCTAGCCGCAAAGAACTTTCGCTGTTGCGGGGGCTATTAAGCGCGTTTGAAAGCCACCTACCTAAATAGTGAGTTATTAAAATGTGAAAAGGGACAACACTAGTGGTTGTCCCTTTTACGTTTAAAATAGTGCTGTTTAGCAACAGCGCCTTTAAAGCATCATCGCCGCTAGCCAGCCAAAACCCACTAACGGAATGTTGTAGTGCAAAAACGTCGGCACGACGCTGTCCCACATATGATCATGCTGACGGTCAACGTTAAGACCAGAGGTTGGCCCCAAGGTTGAATCAGACGCGGGTGAACCAGCATCACCCAGCGCCGCGGCCGTGCCAACCAACACAACGGTCGCCATGGGCGAGAAGCCAAACTGTACCGCCAAGGGTACAAAAATCGCGGCGATAATCGGAATGGTCGAGAACGACGAACCGATGCCCAGAGTAATAAACAGCCCGACCAGCAGCATCACCAACGCCGCCAAACCACGGTTATCACCAAAGAGCGCGAAGGCGCCCGACACCAGCGCATCAATCTCTCCGGTGGTTTTCATTACTTCCGCAAAGCCCGCAGCAGAAATCATGATGAAACCGATCAGCGCCATCATACGCATACCGCTGGTAAACAGATCATCCGCTTCACGCCATTTAAAGATCCCGCCCATTGAAAGCAGGCCAATCCCTACCAAGCCACCTAATATCATTGAGCCGCTATAAAGCTGCAGACCAAGTGCCGCAACGATCGCCACTCCCGACATTACTAACCCCAGCATATGTGGCTGAGCAGGTGTATGCCCTTCCATCACATTAGCGTTAGCAATATCTTGGGCCTGGTATTCTCGCGGACGCCGATAGCTCCAAAATAGCGCAACGATTAACCCCAGCGCCATACCGCCTACGGGTATCGCCATCGCCATCGGCACCATGCCACGAGTAATTTCCAACCCTAACGGCTCCCCGGCGCTATTTAAATTGGCCAACAAAATGTCATTAAGGAAGATCGCCCCAAACCCTACCGGCAGCAGCATATAAGGCGCCGTTAAACCAAAGGTGAGGGCGCACGCTACCGCACGGCGATCCAACTTTAAGCGGTTCATTACGCTTAACAGCGGCGGAATCAACACGGGAATAAAGGCAATATGCACCGGAATCGCATTCTGTGAAGAGATCGCCACCAGCAATACCGCCATGAGCAGCAACATTTTGACCCGCGCCTGCTGCGTGGCAGTAGCCTCTTCTTGACCCAGCAGCTTAATCAAACGATTAGCCAGCATATCCGGCAATCCAGAGCGGGAGATCGCCACCGCGAAGGCGCCTAAGGTGGCATAAGCCAGCGCCACTTGCGCCCCACCGCCTACGCCTTGATTAAAGGCGTCCAGGGTTTGTTCTAATGACAACCCACCCACTAAGCCGCCGACTAGGGCGCCTACCACCAAAGCAAATACCACTGAAACGCGCGCAAGTGACAGTGCCACCATCACTAGCACGGCAAGAATTACTGCATTCATGAAGATCCCTAGAGCTATTGAGAGGTCATTAACGGCGAAGAAAGCGGATTTTAGCAGATTAAAAGTGTAAATCTAAATTACGCCACTCATATCAGCATTATTATACTAGGCAGCGTATTGGGTAGCTTCTAAACACTCACTAGCCATGCGATAGTAAGCGAACTGTAAGCCTGCAAATAAAAGAGAACACTATGGCTCTCGCTCGCCATCATGCGCTGCTACTGATTATATTAGGAAGTTTGGTTATTTCCACTGCCATGGGCTTGCGCCATGGCTTTGGGCTCTTTATGGAGCCCCTAAGCAGTGAGCTAGGCTGGGGGCGCGGCGTGTTCGCTTTCGCACTAGCCCTACAGAATTTGGTTTGGGGCATATCGCAACCTTTCACCGGCGCCCTGGCGGATCGTTTCGGAGCCGCAAGGATTATCGTTGTGGGCGGCTTGTTATATGCAATAGGGTTGCTATTTATGAGCCTCTCGACCTCGGTATTAGGCATGACGGTCAGCGCCGGGTTATTGATTGGTCTTGGTCTTTCGGGGACGACATTCTCAGTCATTTTAGGCGCCGTTGGCCGCGCTGTGGCGCCTGAAAAACGCAGTATGGCCATGGGCATTGTCAGTGCAGCTGGCTCATTCGGGCAATTTGCCATGCTGCCCGGAACGCTTGGCTTGCTACAGTGGCTTGGCTGGGCGGCGGCGCTGCTGGCAATGGCGGCTATCGCGACCATTATCATTCCGCTGGGAGCCATGTTGCGTGATAAACCCTCAGCCAAAACCACCACCGATTTAAGCTTGAAAGATGCGCTCAACGAAGCAGCAGGTCAAAAAGGGTTTTGGCTGCTCTGTCTGGGATTCTTTGTTTGTGGCTTTCAGGTAGTTTTCATTGCTGTCCACCTGCCCGGCTATCTGTTTGATAACGGTCTAGCGGTACAGGTAGGAACAACGGTATTGGCACTAGTAGGGCTGTTTAACATTGTCGGCACCTATACCGCAGGCTGGATGGGGGGCATCTGGTCCAAACCCAAGCTGTTGACTTGGCTCTATTTGATTCGTGGCATAGTGATTACGGCGTTTATATATTTACCGCTTAGTCCTATCAGTGCTTATATTTTTGGTATTGCTATCGGGCTGCTATGGCTCTCTACCGTACCGCTGACTAATGGCATTGTGGCTTCAGTATTTGGTGTACGTCATCTTTCCATGCTGGGAGGCATCGTCTTTCTGTTTCACCAGTTAGGGTCTTTTATGGGCGTATGGCTAGGCGGCTATTTTTATGATCTTACCGGCCACTACAACACAGTATGGCAGCTTGCCATTGTGCTCTCGGTAGTGGCCGCTGCATTGCATTGGTCTATCAGTGAAAAGCCGCTGGAACGTGGTGTTTTAACCAAGGCAACCCTATGAACATCTCCATAGCTTTTACCTCTCTACTATTTGCAGCTGCCTTGATGGGCGTTTTGGCATTAGCATGGTGGGGGTGGCAAAACCTGGATCCATCGCTTCTGCTATTGGGTAGTCGGCTTTGTTGAACACACGTTCTGCTACTGAAATACAGGCTAATCGCTAATTTCGCCACTTTGTATTGTGCTTTTAACCTTCGCACTGTTTGATTCGCGGAGTTCTGCTGATTGCTTGCCAAAACCTGCATCTAAAAATGTTTGGTTAACACATTTGATTAAGAAAGGATTTAATATTGATGCTGGAACAAACGCTGGTACAAACACTGATACTTCTGGGTGTCACCGTTTTTATCGTTCTTTTGTTTCAGCGTTTGCGCATCCCTCCTAGTTTAGCCTACCTCCTCGTTGGGGTTATTTTAGGTTCACATACTGCGGGTCCGGCATTAGAGGAAACTCACATCCGGATGATTGCAGAATTCGGCATCGTTTTTTTATTGTTTACCATTGGCCTAAGCTTTTCACTACCGCAAATTTACGCTTTGCGACATACCATTTTGGGGTTGGGGACTGCACAGGTCGCTGTGACAACTGCGGCTATTACGCTATTAGCGTGGTGGATAGGTCTACCAATTGCAGCCGCTTTTGTGGTCGGTGCGGTATTTACTCAATCGTCGACCACGATCATCAGTAAACAATTAATGGAACAAGGTGAGAGCCAGACCCGGCACGGCCGTTTGGGTACTACCATGTCAGTTTTTCAAGATATAACAGCCGTACCTTTTGTTGTTGTTATTCCTGTATTGGGAGCGGTTGCAGCTAGTGAGGTCGCCGGGGCGCTGGGGTTTGCATTATTAAAGGCGCTCGCCGCATTCGTTATAGTGTTGGTCTCCGGTCGTTACGTTTTGAAACCCCTTTTCCATATAGTAGCTGAGCGACGCTCAGCAGAGCTTTTCACTCTTACCGTCTTATTTGTCTCATTAGTAGCTGCATGGACAACCAATACGCTAGGCCTCTCCATGGCCTTTGGGGCATTTCTCGCTGGCATGGTTTTAGGCGAAACTGAGTTCAGACACCAAATTGAAACGACCATAAGACCGTTTCGTGATGTTTTATTAGGCCTTTTCTTCATAAGCATTGGCATGCTGGTTGAGCCAGCTCTACTCCCTGATATCTGGCAAGCAGCATTGCTAGGCGCGCTAGCATTATTAACGATAAAAATGCTGATAGTGACTTTAATCGTGCGATTTTCCGGTATAGATATGCAAACGGCTTTTCGTACAGGCATCACCCTCGCGGTAGGGGGAGAGTTTGGCTTTGCTCTTCTTTCTATCGGCTTAGAAGGAAATATAATTGATACTCATGCGGCGCAAATAGCACTTACGTCTGTGCTCTTTTCAATGATTGCAGCGCCGTTTCTTATTCGCTACAACCAACCAATAGCAGCTTGGCTATTCAAAGACAGAGGACAGCGTCATCTACATGATGCCGACCGTCCCGACGCCAATAACCATTATCAACATCATGTCATCATCTGTGGTTATGGGCGCACTGGCCAAGTGATTAGCCGTTTTCTTGAACACGAAGCCATTCCCTTCGTCGCGCTGGATATGGATCCCACCATCGTCAAAGAGGCGCGCTTAGCAGGCCACCCCGTGTTTTATGGCGATGCCTCTGACTCTGTAACGCTCGAAAGCATTGGTATCGGCCAGTCAACACTGGTGATTATCGGTCATGACGACAGAACAGCAGCGTTACGTACACTTCAGCATATTAAAAATGTTAACTCCAATCTGCCTGTTGTGGTGCGCACGCGCGACGAATCTGGGACCGAGGAGTTACGTGAGGCAGGGGCAACCGAAGTCATCCCTGAAACTCTTGAAAGCGGCATGGTAATGGCGATGCATTCTTTACTTGCTTTGAATGTCCCCATGTGGCGCGTAACGCAGCGTCTACAAGAACAACGCATACATCGCTACCCTATGCTGAAAGAGCTTTTTCGCGGCAATCTTGAAAGGCTCAATGAGGAGGATAATGAGCAAGTGGAGCGCTTACACTCCGTGCTGATTGAGGAGGGCAGCCCTTGTCTCGGAAAAAAACTAAGGCAATATGATTTTGAATCGCTAGAAATCACCGTTACCGCGTTAGTGAGAAACGGTGAGCGACTTCGCTACACTATGGATGAAACGGAGTTATCCAAAGAGGATGTAGTGGTACTACTGGGCACGCCAGAAGCTCTTGAGAAAGCGGAAAGACAGCTTAAAGGAGTGTTTTAACGTTAACCCATATACCTACGGCGCCACTGACGCACCAGCACACCTTGCTTGGGCGAGAACAGCAGCGCCATAAAGAACCAGCTTGTCGCCACCAATACAATGGAGCCACCAGAAGCAACGTCTAACATCACAGAAAGCCACAGCCCTATGACTGCCGAGCTAACCCCCACCCCCACTGATATTAGCATCATGGTTTTAAAGCGATCAGTGAGTAGATGTGCCGTTGCACCTGGGGTGATCAGCATCGCCACAACCAGGATAATACCGACGGTTTCCAGGCTGGCCACAATGGTCAGCGTTAGCAGCAGAATTAATCCGTAGTGAATCACGCTGGTATTAAAGCCCAATGCCTGAGCCTGCTGAGGGTCAAAGGCGTAAAGCAGCAGTGGCCGATAAGCCAGCCACACCACCAGTAGAGCAATCACGCTGGCCACTAACGTCAGCAGCAGCGCCGACTGCTGAACGCCCAACACATTGCCAAACAAAATATGCATCAAGTGCGTGCTAGAGGCGATTTTGCTAATAATCA
Organism: Halomonas sp. H2; assembly: GCF_050215315.1. Lineage (GTDB taxonomy): Bacteria > Pseudomonadota > Gammaproteobacteria > Pseudomonadales > Halomonadaceae > Vreelandella. The sequence continues at coordinate 1,772,677 of NZ_CP189760.1, read as the reverse complement.
CAATGCCCAGCGCAAAAGCGCCGGTGAACATCAGCCCCATGGCCGCGTCAGACTTTATCCGCGTGTGGCGCTCAATAGCGCCGATCCCCACCGAGGTCAGCGCACCGGTAATAAAAGCGCCAATAAAAAACGGCCAGCCCAATAGGTAGGCAATCGCCACTCCCGGCAGCACTGCATGGGAGATCGCATCCCCCAGCAGCGACCAGCGCTTAAGCACCACGTAGCAGGATAAAATGCCGCAAATGGAGCCCACCAGCACCGAGGTTAATAAAGCGCGCTGCATAAAGGCGTACTGGAAGGCATCCGAGACTCTGCCAGGCAATAGGTTGACGATAGCCATCAGCGCTGCAATCAGTCCACTCACCAACGCATCGCCCAACAGACCAGCTGCCACCATGAATTCGGCCACTTCGTTTACCCCCTGGCTGCCGTGAATGAAGTTGCTTGAGCATGTGGCGTATCATTTGCCGACTGTTCGATAGAGCTCACCGCCAATTCGGCCAGTTTAGCATCGCTGAGCATCTCGTCAGGCGAACCGGTACCGCGGATAAAGCGGTTGATCAACACCACATGATCAACGTGCCGGCGCGCACCGGGCATATCATGAGTGACCATAATTACCGTACGCCCGGCTTCTCGTTCCTTTGCCAATACGTTTAAAATTAACCGCTCGCTAGGCGGATCAACCCCCGCCAGCGGTTCATCCAGCAGTAAAATATTGGCCTGTTGAGCGAGCGTACGAGCCAGCAACACGCGCTTCTTCTGCCCTCCAGAGAGCGCGCCAATCGGGCATTCAGCCAGCGCCAGCATATCCACCGCTTCTAGTGCGCTATGTACCGCCTCGGCATGCCGAGGATGGTACCAACGCGATGGAAGCAGACGCCGCCATAAACGATCTGAACGCATATGCCCGTAGCGGCCGCCCATGACGGTCTCCCAAACCGACACAGGAAAATCCCACTCAATCGCTTCGCGCTGCGCCATGTAGGCGATATGCCCGGCTTTTCGGTGCGTTGCGATGGGCTCATCAAACGCCTGCACCTTGCCTCGTAGCGCCTTCATGCTTCCGGTAAGCACATGAAACAGTGTCGATTTCCCCGCGCCATTCGGACCTACAATGGCGGTCCATTTACCTGCAGGGAACTGGAGCGTAATGTTTTCCAGCACGGGCTGGCGTTGATAAGCCGCGTAAAGCCCCTTGATATCAATCGCTACGGGGGCATCGCCAACGGTGGTTGCCATGATCGTTTACTCAGTTGCCAATGTTTGGCGCAACAGCTCAACGTTGTGGCGCATCATGGTGAAGTAATCGCCTGCTTCAGCGTCAGGTTCGCTGAGCGAATCGACATACAGCGGCCCGGCCACCTTAACACCGGTATCGCGTGCCAGGCTGGTGACATGCCGGTCAGAAATCGTACTTTCCCAAAACAGTGCCGCCGGTTGGCGTTCATTAATCATATCGACCACACGCATTAACTGGCGGGGCGAGCCTTCGGTTTCGGCGTTAGTGCCCCAGATGCCATCGTGCTCAAATTGGTAGGCATCAGAGAAGTATAAAAACGCGGCTTCGCTACTCAGCAGAACACGGTGCTCTTTAGGTATGGCTTCTAAATGTTCTTGAAGCTCTTCGTGCAGCGCACTGAGTTCGTCACTAGTCGCTTTAGCACGCGCCTGAAAATCTTCGGCTTCCTCAGGCAAGGCCTTGGCAAGTTCATCGGCAATCACTTGCACATACGCCGCCGCTGCCCGTGGGTCCATCCATAAATGCGGGTCGGTATCGCCCGTTAAATCACCGGTCGCAATAGATTGCGTGGGATAGCCCGAAGCTTCCGCGACAGGTACTAGCGGCGAGCCGTCTATCACCGTGGCTTCTACCTGAGGCATCCACTGCTCAAGCTGATAACCGTTGTAAAACACCACGTCTGCCGTCTCTAACGCAGCGAAGTTACTAGGGGTTAATTCCCACTCGTGCACTTCAGCGCCAATCGGCGTTAGCACCGAAACGTTGGCATCGTCCCCCGCCACTCGGGTGACTAGGTCACCGAGCACAGAAAAGGTAACGGCCACATTCAGGGGAGACGAGGCGTCATCTTTAGGCTCAGCACTGGCCATTGTGGCACCTAGCCATAGCGGTAGGCTTAGAACCATACCAAGTTTGCGCTTAACCACTGAGTCTCTCCTTTTTGCATTACCGATAAGTAGACTGTAGCTTAATAAAAAAGCTTTGTGCAAACAGTTTAGCCTTGGCTAACAATTATGCATAGAAATAGTCTACTATCTCAACGATGATCCAATGATTGTTCCCACTGCCTCCGATATAATTTGCCAATGACTGATTCTAATCCGAACGCCTCATTGTCCGCCCCAAGCACTCCTGGTGATGCCCTGCCACCCGTTGAGCAGCACGCTCAGCAGTATGCAACGGTGCGCAATGCCCATGAAACCGAGCTAATTGAAGACTACGTTGAGCTAATTGGCGACTTGCTGGCGCATCGCGGTGAAGCGCGCGCAGCGGATATTGCCAATCGCATGGCGGTCAGCCAAGCGACGGTATCGAAGATGATTCGACGTTTAAACGAGTTGGAATTGGTCACCAGCAAACCCTATCGCTCGCTGTTTTTGACCGAAGCAGGCCAAAAAATGGCGGAAACCTCACGCACTCGCCACGATATTGTGCTGCATTTTTTGCGCGCTCTTGGGGTTAAGGATGGTACTGCGCGCATTGATGCCGAGGGTATGGAGCACCATGTTAGCGATGAAACCCTCGCGATCATGCAGCGCTTTACTGAACAGCAGCAGAACAAATAAGCCCGCTCATTGCCGGAAACAGCGCAGATGGTTCACTTGTGTAATGGCGCAACCGCATAAGAGCAGCCACGAATCCTGAAAGGTATCTGTTCGGGTGGAATGACTATCAGCTTCCCCACACATTAGCAGACATCCCCAGCTGCCCTATCGCAGTAGCGTTTTCAATACCGGTTGCACTAACCGCCAGTTGCATTCATGAACCGCAAAACCTGAACCTCACCATCGGTCGTAAAGTAATGGCGCTCTGGCTTTTTCTCCATTGCTGCCACAATGCTAGCTTTAAGCCGCTGGATGTCACCCGGATAACGTCGCATTACGGCGCGTAAATCTACCGAATGCTCATTGCCCAAGCAAAGCAGTAGCCGTCCTTCCGCCGTCACTCGAACACGATTACAGGCAGCACAGAAATTGTAGCTATGGGGAGAGATAAAGCCAATGCGCGACTGGCTATCCACCATGCGATAATAACGGGATGGTCCTAGGGTGGTCTCGGTAGTGGGTAGGAGTTGGTAATGGTTTTCTATGGTCTCGCGTACCGCATCGGTGGAAAGAAAGGTCTCACTGCGGTTATGCTCACTGATAGCGCCTAGCGGCATTTCCTCGATAAAGCTGATATCCACTTGTTCATCCCGGGCAAAGTTTACCAAGTCGATAATTTCGTCGTCATTACGCCCCTTAAGCAATACGGCGTTGAGCTTAATCGACTGAAAACCAGCGCGGTGTGCGGCACGGATACCCGTGATCACTTGGTTTAAGTCACCTGTTCGGGTTAATGCTTTAAAGCGCTCGGGCTTGAGCGAGTCAAGGCTAATATTGAGCCGATCCAGCCCGCCTTGCCGCAAAGCATCGGCATGTTTGACCAGCCCTGAACCATTGGTGGTCATCGCTAGCTCGCCCAGGCCTTCCAACTTACCAAGTTTTTGCACTAGCATTAGCACGCCTTGGCGTACTAACGGCTCCCCACCGGTTAGACGGATTTTCTCTACGCCCAGCTCAACGAATGCCCGCGACAGCGTAGCTATTTCTTCAAGGGTAAGCAGTTGGGCACGAGGCAGGAAGGTCATCTCCTCGGCCATGCAATACACACAGCGAAAGTCACAACGATCCGTTACAGATATACGTAGGTACCGCACCGTACGGCCAAACCCATCGACCAAGGCGCTCATGGTGAGGGCTCCTCTACTTGAGAACTGACCAGCTGTATGTGTGGCTTATGGTATGAAGACATACCCTCTCCTATAAGAGAAAACGAGGTCAGTGGCCACGATAGGAAAAGTGGTTCAAGCGGCGAACTGATTGATGGGGTAGTAGTGATACGCCTTCCCTTCTGCCACATCGGTTTCGGAGTTAATCATTAAATAACCATCAGCTTGGCTAGCCGCACTGAGCATATGCGAGCCCTGCCCACCCGCTAACTGCGCCACGGGACTCCCCTGTGACCAATCCAACACTACCCGTAATAGCTCGCAGCGCCCTTTGGGCCCACGCTGAGAAAAGCCCGCTTTGACTGGAAAACACTGTAGCGAAGCTAAGTGTCGACCCTGCATAGCATGGATAAACGGCAGCGCCAGCAGTTGCCAGCCCACCAGAGAGGCCACGGGATTACCCGGCAGCGCCATTAACGGTGTGCAAGTGGAAGGCTCCGCGCCTAGATAACCGAATGCAAAGGGCTTTCCGGGTTTCATCGCAACACCATGAAAATGTAGCCCACCGCGCTGCTCAATCACCGGACGAACGTGATCCTCCTCGCCTACCGAAACGCCACCGGTGCATATCACCACATCTGCAATGGCTTGTGCGTGCTCAAAGGCCTGGTGCAATGACTGTGACGAATCAGCGATGACGCCCAGATCCAGTACATCGCACTGCGCTTGTGCTAGCAGTACGTTAAGCATGGCGCGATTGCTGTCGTATATCTGCCCCGGAGATCGCACCGTGCCTGGGGCAATCAGCTCGTCGCCGGTTGAGAGCAGTGCCACCCGTAGGCGCCGCTTGACGGCAACGATATTGATCCCGTGGCTTGCCAGCAGCGCAATCGACGCTGCGTCAAGAAACTTACCAGCAGCGAGTAGCGGGGTTCCCATACGGGTCTCCTCGCCTTGACGGCGAATATTAGCGCCTAGCACCAAGCTGCCCCCGAGGTGTATATGCCCACGCTGATCAAGTGTCACCCGCTCTTGAGGCACCACAATATCCGCCCCTATGGGTACCGGCGCGCCGGTGAAAATACGCGCGCTGCCCCCTTTCGGTAGCAGCATGACACCTGCGCCAGCTGGCACGCGCTGGAGAATGGGTAGACCTACACTGGGAGGTGCCGCTTGGTAATCAGCCAAACACAGCGCGTAACCATCCATAGCGCTATTGTCCACCCCCGGCATATCGAGAGGGGCCACTACCGTTTCTGCCAGCACTCGCCCCGCCGACTGTTCAAGGGAGACATTTTCTACGGCATTAATCGGCGTGGCTGCGTCGATAACTCGTTGGCGTGCATCAAATAAGCCTAACAACCCAGGCGTGACGATGTCTGCGCAGTGACAGTTCATAAGCATTCCGAAACATGAGACGTCGTTTCTACTTGACGACCGCTACAAGCAGGAGCAGAAGGCAACACCATTGCTACAAAGTTGCAGGGCCGAGTACGGGAGTCCAACTGCAATGAGATGATTTTTTCCCACGCCAATTCACATGCTTTGGGCGAACCGGGCATTGCAAACAGCAGTGTCTGGTTGGCAACCCCCGCCACCGCCCGAGATTGAATAGTCGACGTGCCAATCGTTTGCAGAGAGTAGTAGCGAAACAGCTCGCCATACCCCTCAATTGCTTTGTCAAAAAGAGGAACTAACGCCTCAGGTGTGGTATCGCGAGCAGTGAAGCCCGTACCGCCATTCACCAGAATCGTCTGAATTTCGTTACGCGCAATCCATTCCGAAACCACGACACGAACCTGATAAACATCATCAGGCACAATGCGCCGCTCCATTAGGTTATGACCGCTTTCAATAAGATGCGCGGCGAGTAAATCACCACTGCCATCTTGATCGAATCCACGCGTATCGGAAACGGTTAACACCGCGATGCCAAGCGGAGTGAAAAGTACATCTACAGGAACATGGGACATCAAGCCTCTCCTATTAGCTTTCCTAGTGCATCAAGCTATTGCATCAAGCTGCCGCCAGCATCGTCATCCAGAACAATCCCTGCGACGCCTATTTCACTCTCTAGCGCCAGCAAATAGTGGCGTAACGCGCGTCGCGTCGCCTGCTCCCGCAGACTATGGCGCACCCGGCCAATAACTTGATCAAAAGGCAACGCCCTACCTTCTCGTCGTTCGTCAATACTCACCACGTGCCAGCCATAGCGAGACGCCAAGGGGCGCTCGTGTAGCCCTTCGGGCAAGTGCTGCAAAGCGCGATCCAACTCCGGAACAGTCTGCCCTGGCACCAGCCAGCCCAAATCACCATCCAGCTCTTTTGAAGGGCACGCGGAGTGGTGTTGAGCAAATTCGGCAAACCGTTCGGGTATCTGATTGAGTTTTTCGAGTAGCTTTTCGCCAAGCTGATACGCTTCGTCGCGACCCAGGGAGTCATCCGGCGCTGCCGCGAGCAGGATATGCCGAACGCGTAACTGGGTCGGTTCGCTGAAGCGCTCACGGTGGGTGTCAAAAAAGCGCTGGCAATCGGCTTCCCCCGGTTCCGGCACCTCGAGCTCCTGTTCGAGCAAGGCAGCAATCGCCGCATCCTCCTGTGCTTCGCTAATTTCCTGTTCTCCGCTAGCTTCCTGTGCCGATAGTAGCCCCAGGACGCTAGCACGCTGGCGAAGCAGCTCTCTGACCACCAACGCACGGGCTGCCTGAAGCTGGGCTTCCCCCGCCGTTTCGGCGGGGTGGTACTGCATCTCTAATGCAATCGTTGCTTCATCGATAGGGGTGTCGCCGACGCGTACCAGGGGCGCAGCAGCGCCCCCGGGTAGCTGTTCGATATCAATCATCTGCATGTTATTTCTCCTCTAGGCCTGGCCGAGCACAAACAGTTTTTAGCCACGACGGCGGACAAGCTGATAGCGCCGGGTCACATAGCCAAACGGCGCACTCCACACATGCACCAGCCGCGAAAACGGGAACAACAGGATGATGGTCAGGCCAAGGAAGATATGCAGCTTGTAGATCCACGACACTTCCTGCATGTAGTCCGCCGCGCCGCCGCTGAAGAACACAATCGACTGTGCCCAGCTGGAGAGCGTCAGCATCATTTCACCATCCATATGGCCTAGCGAGAAGATAATGGTCACCATGCCAAGGCACGCCTGCAAGACGATCAAACCCAGGATCAAGGTATCCATCATGCTCGACGACGCCTTTACGCGTGGGTTGAACAATCGCCGATAGAGCAACATGGCGCCGCCCACCACGCACATGGCACCCGCGACACCGCCGACCACGATGGCAATCAGCTGCTTGGTTCCGGCGTGTAGGAAGGCTGCATAAACCCAGTGCGGTGTGAGCATACCCACCAGATGGCCGAAGAAGATGACGATAATCCCGATATGAAACAAGTTGCTGGCCAGGCGCATGTTTTTCGAGGACAACATTTGGCTAGAGCCGGTCTTCCAGGTGAACTGGCCCTGGTCGTAGCGCATTAGGCTGCCGACGAGGAACACCGTACCGGCTAGGTAGGGGTAATAGCCGTAGATAAGATGTTGCAGGTATTCCATAAACATGGCGATTCTCCTATTAACGATCGGCGGAAGGAGCGGAAGAGGCATTTAAAGACGGAGCAGGCATAATGCGTACCGGCTGGCTCTGAACGGCGTGTTTGCGCTCTGCCAAGCGGCGACCTTCAGCAGACTGCAGCGCGCAGTCCTCGTCAGAGGTCGCTGAGAAACGCACCGCTTCTTCTTCCCATACGGCGTCCAATGCTTCGGGGGTGTTGTCCGGTGCTTCTTTTTTGACCTGGGGCCGATGCTCCTCGACATCACCCTCAGCGCCGATTAACGCCAATAGTGACAGCGGTACCAGGGCGTGATCCGCTCCCCGCTCCTCCAGCCGTGCGGTCAGCAACGCCAGGATATGGCGTATTTCGCCCAGCCAGCGGCCGATCTCGGCGTCGTCGCACAGCGAAAGGTACTCAAGGAACACTGGTAGATGATCGGGCAGTTCACGGGCATCCAACTCGAAGCCGGCCGCGCTGTACTCAGCCATGAGATCCACCATGGCCTGACCACGATCACGGGACTCGCCGTGAACGTGCTCGAATAGCAGCAGCGACGTAGCCCGCCCCTTATCGAACATGGCGACGTACTCGGCCTGCAGCTCAAGCAAGTCGCCCTCTTGGAGACGCTGGCACCACGCCATTAGCGACGATTTGAGAGCCGCCCCCAGGCGGCGCTCGGCATTGAGAATTTCGATGAGCTCGCCGCTGGCATCCTGCAGTTCTTGAGTCGGGTAATCGAGCAGGCGGGCCAGTACGCGTAGGCTACGCATACCCTGTAGCGGTTCGAACGACGGCTCTACCGGAGTAGGCGATTGGGTAGCGGCTTCAGTCATGACGAGACTCCTCAAGTTGTGGCTGCGGGTCGAAGACCTCTACCGGTTTTACCAAAACGCTGGTCTGCTTACGGCCATTGAACAGGCTGGGCTGGCTCTCACCGTGGCAACCATCACCAAAGGTAAAACCGCATCCTCCGCGTTCTGGGAAGGCTTCAGTGGCCATTTCCCGATGGCTGGTGGGGATTACAAACCGATCCTCGTAGTTGGCAATGGCCAGGTAGCGGTACATCTCCTCTACCTGGGCGACGCTCAGCCCCACGGCATCGAGCACGTCGGCGTTGGGGGCACCCTCCACGTGCTTGCTGCGCATGTAGACACGCATTGCCATTAAGCGCTTGAGTGCCAACACCACGGGCTCCTCTTCACCAGCGGTCAACAGGTTAGCCAGGTACTTCACGGGAATTCGCAGCGATTCGATCTTGGGCAGGATGCCATCGAACTCGACATCTCCCGCCTCTGCGGCGGACTGAATCGGTGACAGCGGCGGCACGTACCACACCATCGGCAGCGTGCGGTATTCCGGGTGCAGCGGCAGCGCCAGCCCCCAGTCGATGGCCATCTTGTAGACCGGTGAGGCCTGGGCGGCTTTGATGACGTTATCCTGGATGCCATCCCGCTTGGCCTGGGCAATCACTTCCGGATCGTTAGGATCTAGGAAAATCTCGCACTGGCGGTGGTAGAGGTCACGCTCGTCGGGAGAGCTTGCCACCTCCTCGATACGATCAGCGTCATACAGCAGCACGCCGAGATAGCGAATGCGGCCCACACAGGTCTCGGAGCAGATGGTCGGCTGCCCTGCCTCGATACGCGGGTAGCAGAAGATACACTTCTCGGACTTACCGCTTTTCCAGTTGTAGTAGATCTTCTTGTAGGGGCAGCCGGAGATACACATACGCCAGCCACGGCACTTGTCCTGGTCGATTAGCACGATGCCGTCCTCTTCCCGCTTGTAGATCGCACCACTGGGGCAAGCCGCTACACAGGTTGGGTTCAAGCAGTGCTCGCACAGACGCGGCAGGTACATCATGAAGGTGTTTTCGAACTGGCCGTAAATATCTGCCTGCACCTTGTCGAAGTTGGCGTCTTTGCGCCGCTTGGCGAACTCGGTGCCAAGAATCTCTTCCCAGTTCGGGCCCCACTCGATCTTTTTCATACGCTGACCGGAAATCAGCGAGCGCGGACGCGCCACCGGCTGGTGCTCACCGATCTTGGCGGTATGCAGGTGTTGGTAGTCGAAAGTGAACGGCTCATAGTAGTCATCCATCTCGGGCAGGTCGGGGTTGGCGAAAATGTTCGCCAGCACCCGCCATTTGCCACCAATACGCGGTTCAATCCGACCGTCGTTACGGCGCATCCAGCCGCCCTTCCACTTGGCCTGGTTCTCCCACTCTTTGGGATAGCCGATACCGGGCTTGGTCTCGACATTGTTGAACCAGGCGTACTCCATACCTTCGCGGCTGGTCCAGACATTTTTGCAGGTCACCGAACAGGTGTGGCAACCGATACACTTATCAAGGTTGAGAACCATGCCTACCTGGGAACGAATTTTCATTTCACGGCCTCCTGAACGCTGTCATTGCCTTCACCATCCAGCCAGTCAACGTGTTTCATCTTGCGCACTAACACGAACTCATCGCGATTTGAGCCGACGGTGCCGTAATAATTAAAACTGTAAGAGAGCTGCGCGTAGCCGCCGATCATGTGGGTTGGCTTGGGGCAGACACGGGTGACCGAGTTGTGAATACCGCCCCGCGTACCGGTGACCTCAGAGCCAGGCACGTTCACGTTGCGCTCCTGGGCGTGGTACATCATCACCATGCCCGCCTTGACCCGCTGGCTGACCACTGCCCGCGCGGCAATCGAGCCGTTGGCGTTGTAGACCTCGATCCAGTCGTTGTCCTCGATCTCTATCTCTGCTGCATCTGCCTCGGAGAGCCACACCACCGGGCCGCCTCGGTTGAGCGTCAACATCAGCAGGTTGTCCGAGTAAGTGGAGTGGATGCCCCACTTCTGGTGCGGCGTGAGGAAGTTCAGCGCCTTGCTCTTGAAGCCGTTGTCGGCGGGAAGCGTGAAGCCTTTGGCCGCCTTGGTATCGATGGGCGGACGATAGACCAGCAGGCTTTCGCCGAAAGCGCGCATCCAGGCATGATCCTGATAGAACTGCTGACGACCGCTAACGGTGCGCCAGGGAATCAGCTCATGAACGTTGGTGTAACCGGCGTTGTAGGAGACGTGCTCGTCTTCCAGGCCTGACCAAGTGGGGCTGGAAATAATCTTACGCGGCTGGGCGACGATATCGCGGAAGCGAATTTTTTCATCAAACTTGGGCGTTGCCAGATGGGTGTGGTCACGCCCGGTAATCTTGGAGAGCGCATCCCACGCCTTTACCGCCACTTGGCCATTGGTTTCCGGTGCCAGGGTCAGAATCATCTCAGCGGCATCGATAGCGCTGTCGATCAATGGGCGGCCTTTATGTGGGCCATCCAACTTGCGATGGTTGAGTTTGCCCAGCAGCTCGACTTCAGCGTCGGTATTCCAGGCGATGCCCTTGCCACCGTTACCTATGCTTTCCAGCAGCGGCCCTACGGAGGTGAAGCGCTCATAGGTTTCGGGATAGTTACGCTTGACCTCAATCAGTGATGGCATGGTCTTGCCGGGAATCGGCGCGCATTCGCCCTTCTTCCAATCCATCACCGCCGGCTGGGCCAGTTCCCCTGGCGAGTCGTGCTGCATCGGCAGTGTGACCAAGTCGGTCTCTTCGCCCAGGTGGCCTACACACACCTTGGAGAACGCCTTGGCAATACCCTTGTAAATATCCCAGTCGCTGCGCGATTCCCAAGCGGGGTCGGTGGCGGCAGTCAACGGGTGGATAAAGGGGTGCATGTCAGAGGTGTTAAGGTCGTCCTTCTCATACCAGGTCGCCGTGGGCAGCACGATATCCGAGTAGAGGCAGGTGGTGGACATACGGAAATCCAGCGTCACCAGCAGGTCGAGTTTGCCTTCCGGCGCCTCATCACGCCATACCACTTCTTCGGGCTTCTGGCCGCCAAAGTCGCCCAGGTCTTTGCCCTGAATACCGTGGCGAGTACCCAGCAAGTACTTGAGCATATACTCATGGCCCTTACCGGAGCTGCCCAGCAGGTTGGAGCGCCAGATGAACATATTGCGCGGGAAGTTCTCCGGTGCATCCGGGTCTTCCGCTGCAAAGCGCAGTTCACCGCTCTTGAGCTGCTGAACGGCATAGTCGGCAGTAGACATGCCCGCCGCTTCGGCTTTTTTCGCTAGGCGTAGCGGGTTAGTGTCCAGTTGTGGTGCTGACGGCAGCCAGCCCATGCGCTCAGCACGCACGTTAAAGTCAATCAGGCTGCCGGGGTAATCCTCGGCCTTGGCCAACGGCGAAAGAATCTCTTTGATCTCCAGCTTCTCGTAGCGCCACTGGGAGGAGTGACTGTAAAAGAACGAGGTGGAGTTCATATGACGCGGCGGACGCTGCCAGTCGAGGCCAAAGGCCAAAGGCGTCCAGCCAGTCTGCGGACGCAGTTTTTCCTGTCCCACATAGTGGGCCCAGCCGCCACCGCTCTGACCGATACAACCACACATGACCAGCATGTTAATCAGGCCGCGGTAGTTCATGTCCATGTGGTACCAGTGGTTCATACCGGCACCGACGATGATCATGCTACGGCCGTTGGTTTTATGGGCGTTGTCGGCAAACTCACGGGCAATACGGGTGCACTGCTCTGCCGAGACACCGGTGATTTTCTCCTGCCACGCGGGGGTATAGGGGCGAATCTGATCAAACGAGGTCGCGCCATCATCTTCGCCGTCGCCGACAAAGCCACGGTCGATACCGTAGTTGGCACACATCAGATCAAAAACGGTGACCGCTAGCATTTCGCTGCCATCGGCTCTCTTCAAGCGTTTGGCGGGCAAATTGTGGAACAGTAAGTCATCGGCGGCGCCAACACCGGCGCCTTTTACGTGCTCAAAGTGCTCGTGCTCGATGCCACCGAAGTAAGGGAACGCTACGCGCGCGACGCTATCGTGGTGGTTGACCAAACTTAGTAGTGGCTTTATTTCAGTGCCTGCGGCGTCCAGCGATTCCAGGTTCCACTTGCCCACTTCGTCGCCGGTTTCGCCCCAGCGGAAACCGATTGAACCGCGTGGTACCACCAACTGATCACGGGTTTCGTCCCAGGCAACGGTTTTCCACTCGGGATTGTTTTCTTGACCCAAGGCAGCATCAAAATCGCTGGCACGCAGTTGGCGTCCCGGTGCGAAGCTGCCATCTTCACGCACTTCAAGTTCCACCAGGAACGGCATGTCGGTATAGCGGCGCACATAGTCGGTGAAATAGGCACTCGGGTTATCGAGATGGAACTCTTTGAGGATGACGTGGCCCATGGCCATCGCCAGGGCGGCATCGGTGCCCTGCTTGGCGGACAGCCATTCGTCGGTGAGTTTGGAAACTTCGGCATAATCCGGGGTGATCGAGACCGTCTTGGTGCCTTTGTAGCGCACTTCGGTAAAGAAGTGGGCATCCGGGGTACGCGTCTGGGGTACGTTGGAGCCCCAGGCGATAATGTAGCCTGAGTTGTACCAGTCTGCAGACTCAGGAACGTCGGTCTGCTCGCCCCAGGTCATTGGCGAGGCCGGCGGCAAGTCGCAGTACCAGTCGTAGAAGCTCATGCAGACGCCGCCAATTAGCGAGAGGTAGCGACTACCCGCTGCGTAGCTGACCATCGACATGGCAGGAATCGGCGAGAAGCCGAGAATACGGTCGGGGCCGTACTGCTTGGCGGTGTAAACGTTAGAGGCCGCCACCAGCTCGTTGAGCTCGTCCCAATTACCGCGAACGAAGCCGCCCATGCCGCGAGCACGCTTATACTGTTTGGTTTTGGCGGGGTCTTCGACAATCGACGCCCAGGCGTCTACCGGATCGGGGTTAGCCTTCAGCGCTTCGCGCCATAGCGCCAGCAACGGCTTGCGGATCAACGGGTACTTGAGGCGGTTAGCGCTGTACAGATACCAGGAGTAGCTGGCGCCGCGGGGGCAGCCACGGGGTTCATGGTTAGGCAGGTCGGGACGGGTACGGGGATAATCAGTCTGCTGGGTTTCCCAGGTGACTAAACCGTTCTTAACGTAGATCTTCCAGCTACAGGAGCCGGTGCAGTTCACCCCGTGGGTGCTACGCACTACCTTGTCGTGTTGCCAGCGGGCACGGTAACTATCTTCCCACTGGCGGGATTCGCTGCGTAGTTCGCCGTGTTCGTTGGCAAAAGGCTCGCGGGACTTGCGAAAGAAATTCAGCCGATCTATGAAGTGACTCATGGTCGATCTCCAGGCTCCTCGGAAATTTGCATACCCGTCAGTGCGGGTTCCATGGAGTGGATTCTGCGTGATCGACAAGCGAATTACTGCGTGATTACCTCCATATACACCCTGTCTACCCCCAAGGTGATAGAGCGGCCAACGTAAAGGAATAGACGCTGGGTGTTGTTGAAATTACACCGTGCGCCGCGCGCCAGTGTTGGCTTTTCTCATTGCAACTTACTGAACATTCATACAACATACTTGTTTAATAACTAGCTAGCCCTCGGAGCAAAGCTCACTCCATGCATCTCACCCGATTTACCGATTATTCGATACGCGTATTGATTTTTCTCGCTGTAAAGGGAGAAAAGCGCTCAACTATTAATGAGATCGCAGAGACCTTTGATATCTCCCGCAATCATTTGATGAAAATCGTTCAGGAGCTTAGTCAGAAGAACTACGTTACCGCTATTCGTGGCAAGAATGGCGGCTTACTGCTGACACGTGACCCCGCAACCATTGGGTTAGGCGAGCTGGTACGCGAGATGGAAAATGACATGGCGTTAGTGGAGTGCTTTCATAGCGACAATGCCTGCATCATTACACCAGCATGTCGCCTTCAACCGATTCTTAATGATGCACTGTCAGCATTTCTAGACGTGCTCGACCGCTACACATTGGCCGACCTGCTGGGCAGTCAACAATCTCAACTGGCGCAACTTATGCGCATTCCTACCGTTAGCGCTTAGCACTCACTAGCCATCCTGCCCGTCGACTCTTGCCTGCATCAAAGGCCATGTGTAGTGCACAAGAAATATTACGTAGGCCACGCACCAGAAGATGATGCTCAGCGTATAGGTCCAGTGAGTGATCTGGGGAAATAACACCAAGACGGGTGAGCGCACCAAGGCGGCTATTAGCATTAAGCCCAGCGCCACACCAATACCGGGCAAAGTGCGTATGGGGCGGCCCGTATGACCTAGCGAAACCCTGGCCATCATGGCCAGCATCATGGTGCCCATGCCACCAATGGTCAGGGCGTGCACGGCAAGTTCAACGCGCATCAGCCCCATGAGTGCCAAGACCCACATGATAAGCCCTAGCGGAATGCAGGCGTAGCTGCCGTGCAGCCCCCAAAGTAAAGGTTCACGCCAGCTATGTAACCCACCCCAACGCGCCATGCGAACAGTGTTGGCCAACGCCGCTAAGAGCATCACTCCCCCCATTAATAAAGCAGGAATGGCAACCCCCAACATGATGACCAACTGCAGCACGACTACGCCAGCCGTATTCACCAGCGTCACCCCTTCGAGCAAAGCAATAGGTTCAGGTTTGGTGCGGCCCAAACGATTGGCAGTGAACATGGCAATCACACGTCCGCCCATTACGGTCATCATCAGTGTGATTAACAGTACGGCCAAGTAGGCGGCTTGGCGGATCAGCTCGGCGTCACCCTGCATCACCCCTAAGTGCATCGCCAGGTTAGCCGTGGCAAACAGCAACAGCACAGGTATAAAGATCAAGTTGCGCCAACGCTTTGCGGTAATAACCAGACGCGCCATAGTAATGGCGACCACTGGAAGAAATGCAAGGTCAACCGCCAGCAGCAGCCATCCTGGCAAATCCATGGGAAAAGCCATCAGCACTCTACCCAATAGCCATAGCACCACCAGACCCAGTAGCGGCGCGCCGCTTAAGCTCGGCAATCCGGTCCAGTTGCGTACGGCAGTAAGCAAAAATCCCGCTACCACCGCCGTGGCAAAGCCAAACAGCATCTCATGCTGATGCCAGAACACCAGGCCTCCATAAGGTCGCAGCAAAATATTGCCGTGCCAGAAGCCCAACCACACCAATAGGGACACCACGCTAAACAGCGCGGCCAGCAGAAAGAAGGGCCGAAAAGCCAGACGCATTAATGGCAGATGCTCAACCTTAGAAGCAGGCTGGGATGAGGTGGTCGTTGGCATGGCGTAATCCCGACTAAATTACTTGGAAATATGATTGTGCGCCTAGCCATCAACAAAGACCATGACATGTATCAAAAATACATCTTATGGCTGGCGTTTATAGACCCAAGGCATTAAGATTCATTTTAAATACTTCTTAATATGCCGAGGGATTAACAGTGCTAACACATGAGCAGGAAAAACTGATCAACGCAACCGCTCCCGTCGTGGCCGAACACCTGAATGCGATTACCCAGCGCTTCTATCCGCTAATGTTTACCCGCTACCCAGAGGTCAAACCGCTCTTTAATGAGGTTCATCAGCAAAGCGGTGGTCAGCCCCGTGCCCTGGCCAACGCTGTTTTGGCCTATGTCCAACTACGCAGCAACCCAGCTCAGGCGCGGGCCACGCTGGATGTTGTGGTCAGTAAACACATCTCGCTAGGCATTCTCCCTGAACAGTACCCTATCGTCGGTGAATGTTTGCTGGCGGCGATTGGCGAAGTACTCGGTGATGCCGTGACACCAGAAATCGCCGACGCCTGGGGCGCTCTGTATAACGAGCTCGCCGCTCTTTTGATCGATCTTGAAGATCAGCGCTATCGTGAGTTTGAGCAGCGCCCAGGCGGCTGGCGCGGCACACGTCGTTTCACTATCGCCAGTACCCAGCAGGAAAGTGCCTTAATTCGTTCTTTTATCCTTGAGCCCGAGGATGGGGAACGCGTGGCTGATCACGAGCCAGGCCAGTATATCGGTGTACGTCTAACCATTAATGGCGAGCGGGTTTATCGGCATTACAGCCTCTCAGATACGCCAAATGGCCAAAGCTATCGAATCTCGATCAAACGCGAAGAACAGGGCCAAGTAAGCCGCCACTTCCACGATGTTTTACAACCAGGCGATATCTTGGAACTGTTACCACCAGCTGGTGACCTTACCTTGGTTGAGGGTGACGAACCCCTGCTGCTTGCCAGTGGAGGGGTTGGGCAAACGCCCCTGCTCCCCATGGCTCGCCATGCCTTGTCACTTGGGCGGCAGGTCATCTATCTACACGCCGCCTTGGATGCCGAGCATGATGCCTTTAAAGGCGAATTAGAAGCGCTAGAGAGCGAGTACCCTGAACACCTTCAGGCTGTCCGCATTCATGAGCGTGGCAACGAAGCCGAGCATATTGGTCGTATCGACCGCAGTTTATTAGCTCACTACCTACCAGACCTTAAGACACGCTGCTATTTTGTGGGTCCCCAAGGATTTATGACGGCAATCAATAGTGCTTTGTCTGAATTGGGTGTCGATGAGGATCGCCGCCACTTCGAGCACTTTGGCCCCTCGCGCCCACTCGAAGCAGCCTGACACCTGTCCCCTGGTTAGAGCTTAGGGTTTATTGCCCTAACTCATGCCAACCAGGAAAGCGGGCTGTGGCAAATAGCGGCCCCCACCATATAAGCGAAGATGACCAACGCCACTAATGCTGCCAAGGCTCGCACCGTTGGCGTTGCCCCGCGCTTAATCGCAATGGTGCCAATACCGATATAGGCCAGCAGCGCCAGTAACTTGGCGCCAAGCCAAGGAAGCTGCCAGGGCCATACGGAAAGCAATACCATCAAGGTCACCCCAAGCCCCAGCAAGGCCGTGTCGATGAGATGGGGCAATACCTTGACCCAACGGGCGTTGAGCCGCAGGCTTTCCTGTACCGACCACCAGGCGCGCACTACGAAGAGCGTGATGCTCAGCGCAGCGGCCGTCATGTGCAGGTGCTTGATGAGGAAATAGTGCTCCATGGTAGCCGTCCCTAACCAACGTCAACCGCATCGCCGTGATGATCGAGAGCTAGATAGGCGGTGATATTACCCATTTGCAGCGACTCCATCATACGCTGGAGCTGCCGTTCAACCTCGGTATCATCTTCTGGGTCGTCCATGGCTGCAGCGAAGACTAGATCCCATTCAATCTCGATACGGCGAGACTCCTCGACCAAAGCAGCCATGCTGCTCAGTTCCTCCATCGACTTGTCTACGCAAACCACAGGCACCAACACTCCCCCTTCACCCTGTTCGAAGCGGCGCCGCTGATCAGCATCGGGGAAATCGGGCAGCTCTGCGCGAACGAACACAAACAGCAGTCGCTGGGGCTTAGGTTGTTTACGTGCTTCCTGCAGTAAATCGGCAAACGTCGCTATGGTCATAAAAGGAGCCTTATCGCTAGTAGTTAAGAATCAGTAGTTAAGAATCAGTAGGTGAGACTAGTAGATGACGTTACTCGGGTGACTCTACAAAAAGCCATAGCAGCAGCATTATCATCAACAGTGGGATCAGCAGACTGAATGGCGCTGCGCGCCAACCATAGGCTTGGACGACCAGGGGCGCCATCCGCAAGGAAAGCCCTACCCCTGCCGCTAAGGCAAGACAAAGCCCCACACAAAGATGCACCCAACGACCAGGCATCCAGCCTTTGGCGTGGGCGATACCGGTAGCAATCACCGCACCTCCTAATCCGAGCCCAACGCCCACCAGCAGAAATTCCCACGGCTGGCTTGCCATCCCAAACCCGCCCAGCACCAACGCTAGCCCCAGTAATAGCCACTGCACCAAGCGGCAAGTGTCACCTAGCCTGGCGATATACAAAGCCGGCCACACCAGCAGGGCACCACTACACAGCGGTATCAGCACATAGATTGGTTGTTTTGCGAGCAGGGCATAAAGTGTCCAGCTAGCCACCGCTAAAGCGCTTGCCAGTGGCATTAACAGCATAGCGACCAGCATTTGATAACCATCAACTGGCTGTATTGATGCCTTCAACGTGGGAGGCGGCACAGATGACGGCATGGCGTTTCCCAGCAAAGGTATAAAGGCATCGGAAGACATGCCAGAATTGTCGGCAAATACCGGGTGTAGGTCAAAAAACATCGGAGGTAGGCCAGCTATCCCCAAAGGAATAGCCCTCGTATCGAAATGCAGACAGTGCCACACTCCCTTACCTCTTCCGCGCTATCGGAAATGCCATGAAATTACTTCAGCGCTCCCTGGTTGCTCGCATCATTGCGTCCTTACTTGCCATTAGCGGGATGGCACTCATCAGCATCACCCTGACCATGGCAATGTCTAACAGCAGCCGTGGCGATGCGGCCGCGATCAATGTCGCTGGCTCACTACGCATGAATGCCTATCAGATCATGGGGGCCTTGCAGCGCCTGGCGTATGTCCCAGAGGGGGCCAGCGAAGAACAACTCGACGGCCTGATTTCGAGCTTCGATCAGCGTTTGTATGGCACAACGCTACAACAAACAATCCCTGCTGATGATAGCCATGAGCGCCGCCGTCAACTGGAGAAACTTCAGGTCTACTGGCAGCACACGCTTCGCCCGGCATTAGAGACACCACCCTCCGCCACAGCGCTTGACCTGGATACGCTAGAAATGATGATCGTGGCGATGGTCAGTGACATCGAAATTCTAGTGACCTATCTGGAGCAGAGCACCGAGGCCAAGGTGCGACTGCTAGGCATGATGCAAGTGCTTTTCCTGGTACTGATCGCTATTGTCGTTTCGATAGCCCTCTACGATGTTCGCTTCAATCTGGTAGTGCCTTTACGCCAGCTTATGGTACTTGCCCGCGAGGCGGCTCAGCGCAACTTCAAGCCGCGTTCACAGCTTCGCGGCAGCGACGAGTTGGCATTGTTGGGACACACCTTTAACAAGATGTCTGCCGAGTTGGCAACAAGCTATGCCGCATTAGAAGACAAGGTGTCGCGCAAGGAGCAGGAGCTTGAACGCAGCAATCAGGCGCTGCGGGTAATGCACGATGCCAGCCGCTCGCTGTATGGGGGCGGTAATGATCTCTGCTCTAGCGCAGCGCCCATGTTACGCGAACTTGAAAAGCTGCTGGATATTGGCCCGATACGGCTTTCCCTAAACGATCCTTTTGATCAACGGGAAATGCCGGTTTTAGAAACCCACTCGCGTACCCGACCAGAGTATTGCCGTGACCAGGAATGCCACGCCTGCCTAATCGATCCCCGCCCCTTGGAAATAGTGGCCAATAACCGGTCCCAATGCTTACTGCTACCTATCAGCGTAGGCGATACGCTACTAGGCACCTTAGAAGTGTGGTATCCCCAGGAGCGGCTCAACGATAGCACCCGTCGGCTGCTCACCATGTTAGCCGACCAGCTCGCCACGGCGGTGTACCTGCAGCGGCGTATCGAGGAGCAGCAGCACGTCACGTTGATCAACGAGCGAACCATCATTGCGCGCGAACTGCACGACTCTCTAGCCCAATCACTCTCTTATCTCAAGATGCAGGTCGCCCGTCTCGAACGCATGCAGCAAAAAGAGGCAACCCGCGAGGCGCAGTCTGCGGTATTCGACGAACTACGTACCGGCTTGAACAGCGCCTATCGTCAACTGCGTGAGCTACTCACTACGTTCCGGCTCAAACTTGAGGGACCGGGGCTGCAGTTTGCCTTGCGCCAGACCATCGAGGAGTTTAGCCAGCGCATGGGGG
Source organism: Halomonas sp. H2 (assembly GCF_050215315.1). GTDB lineage: Bacteria > Pseudomonadota > Gammaproteobacteria > Pseudomonadales > Halomonadaceae > Vreelandella. The sequence continues at coordinate 1,752,564 of NZ_CP189760.1, read as the reverse complement.
TAGCGGTCGACCTTGACTACGATGTGCCGCCTTATCTGCTTAACCCCAATGAAGAAATTCACGTCCTGCAGATCATTCGCGAGGCGCTGGCCAATACCCACAAGCATGCCCAAGCCCACTGGGCTGGGGTCACTGTGCGTTTCGCCGATGCTCGCCTGCTAGTGCGTATTGAGGACGACGGCATCGGCCTTGAAGACGATAGTTCGCCGCCGATGCACTACGGCTTGGTGATCATTCGCGACCGTGCCACTACCCTGAACGGGAAGCTGAGCATCGCCAATCGCCCCACGGGCGGCACCAGTGTTGAGATTGTGTTTACGCCGTTGACCGCTCGCTTAATTCAGCAGCAGCCTGTGACGGCTGCCCCCGACTCTCACTTAGGTACAGGGACTTCTTAATGACGCTGACCACCGCCAACGATACACCCGCCAGCCTGATGATTATCGACGACCACCCGCTACTACGGCGTGGCGTGATTCAACTGCTTGAACTAGAAGACGACCTTGAATTGGTTGGTGAGACGGGCGACCCAGAAGAAGGCATTGCGCTGGCCCTCAAACTTGAGCCTGACCTGGTTCTACTTGATTTGAACATGCCAGGCGTCAATGGCTTAGAAGCCTTGCGCCGCCTACGGGAAGCTAACTATAGCGGCCGGGTGGTGATGTTTACTGTTTCCAACCATGAGGATGATGTTGTCGCTGCGCTGCGCAACGGTGCCGACGGTTACCTGTTAAAGGATATGGAGCCTGAAGACATGGTTCGCCAGCTGCGTCAGGCTGCTTTGGGGCGCATGGTCATCAGCGAAAGCCTGACCGCCCTACTCGCTGAAGCCCTGCGTAATCAGCGCAATGCGCCCACCACCCCGGATATTCATAGCTTAACGCTGCGTGAACGCGAAATTCTGCAACAGCTTGCTGGCGGCCTCTCCAATAAGCTCATCGCGCGCAAGCTGGATATTACCGAAGGCACGGTCAAGGTTCACGTCAAGCACCTGCTCAAAAAGCTCAACTTACGCTCGCGTGTCGAAGCCGCCGTCTGGGCAGTCCAGGAAGGTATCGATCACTAGTCGATTCTGTGTGGTTACCTCCAAAGACTCACAGCATACTTTTGCTCTGACCCGCGCTTACCCCCTCTCTATTTTTTGTCTTTAAAAACAATGAACATGGGCTTTCCAGCGGCTACCTCTCAAGAGGTATGTCGCTGATTTATAGGTTATTTCTCTTAGTTTCCCAATCCCCTTTGCAAGCGTATCTTGCCTTCTAACTGCCAAATGCAGAAAGGTTTGAAGCCAAGGGGAATCCGCCATGAGCAAGAGAAATGCCGACATTGAGAAATGGAATGTCGAAGACGCCCAATTCTGGGAACAGGAAGGCAAGCACATTGCCAACCGCAATCTATGGATATCCATTCCCAGTCTGCTGATGGGATTCGCTGTCTGGATGATGTGGGGAATGATTACCACCCAGATGCAGAACCTGGGTTTTTCGTTCACGGTTAACCAGCTATTTTCCCTGACCGCACTTGCCGGTTTAGCCGGTGCCACACTGCGCATCCCAGCATCGTTCATGATCCGCATCGCTGGCGGGCGTAACACTATCTTTCTGACCACCGCGCTATTGATGATCCCCGCCGCAGGAACTGGTATCGCTTTGATGAACCCAGACACGCCGTTCTGGGTTTTCCAGGCGTTGGCGCTACTTTCCGGTATCGGCGGTGGCAACTTCGCTTGCTCGATGAGCAACATCTCCACATTTTATCCCAGCAAGCAGCAAGGTTACGCCCTGGGCATGAATGCAGGCCTCGGCAATTTCGGCGTCACCGCCATGCAAGTTGTCATCCCGCTGGTAATGACCGTCGGCATTTTCGGCGCTATAGCCGGTTCGCCGATGGAATTGCAAAGCGCCAGCGGCACCTTGATTGGTCGCATCGAAGCGGGAACTGATACCTGGATCCAGAATGCTGGCTTTATCTGGCTCGTTTTTCTGATTCCGCTGGCGTTCGCCGGTTGGTTCGGCATGAACAATCTTCGCACTATTACGCCCAACCCTGGTTCGCCGCTGGCGGCTTTCGGCAAAATATTAGGGCTTTACGGCGTCGGCTTGGTGACCGCCATCGTCGGTATGTTGGCACTTGGCTGGCTTAATATGTGGATTGCCCTGCCGTTAACCATTGTTCTGACTCTAGTGTTGTTGCGCCTGATTCCAGGCGACATCAAGCCCAATATTCAGAAGCAGTTCGCGATATTTTCCAATAAGCACACTTGGTCAATGACCATCCTCTACATTCTAACCTTCGGCTCCTTTATCGGCTTCTCTGCAGCCCTGCCGCTCTCCATCAACGTCATCTTCGGCAACATGATGGAAGCCACTGCCGATGGCACGCTGATTCGCGTGGCTAACCCAGAGGCGCCCAGCGCTTTAACCTGGGCCTGGATAGGTCCCTTCGTGGGCGCCCTGATCCGTCCGCTGGGCGGATGGATCTCCGACAAAGTGGGTGGCTCCATCGTTACCCAAATAATCTCCGCGGTCATGGTGGTCGCCTCTATCGCCACCGGCTACGTGATGATGCTGGCTTACAACGCCGCCGATCCAAATCAATTCTTCTGGCTATTCCTGCTGCTATTCATCGTGTTATTCGCCGCCAGTGGCATCGGCAACGGCTCTACCTTCCGCAGCATCGGGGTTATTTTCGACCAGCAGCAGAAAGGCCCGGTACTTGGCTGGACCTCAGCCGTCGCTGCCTATGGCGCCTTTATCGCCCCGCGGGTAATGGGCGAGCAAATCCAGGCCGGCACACCGGAACTTGCCATGTATGGTTTTGCGGTCTTCTACGCCATCTGCCTGGTCATCAACTGGTGGTTCTATCTACGCAAAAGTGCCTACGTAAAGAACCCCTGAGCTACGTTTAGAACCCCTAAATAGGGCTTGCTTCTTTACGCTCGGAGCCAAGCTCCGGGTCTTTACCCCCTACCCCAATGCGGGAGGACACCATGAAAATCATGATCGCCTATGACGGTTCGCGAAACGCCAAGCTGGCACTCGCTCAAGTCGTCACTATGTTCCGTTGTAACCAACCCCTGCTGGTACTGGTCGGCGTGGTGGAGAACCCACTCGACGCTACCGATAGCAACGAAACGCTTTTTCAGCAGGAACGCGATGAGGTTAAACGGCACCTTCAAGAGGGTGTGGCATTCGCCATCGGCGAGGGCTTCCAGGCCGAGCAGCTTCTCGCCGAAGGGGATGCGCGCAAGATGTTGCTGCAGGCCACTCGCAAACTTTCTCCAGACCTACTGGTTATTGCCCGCCATAGCCATCAGCCGGACGGCGGCATCATCGCCAAGTCGTTAACTTATTTTGTTGATGAACTCGACTACATGACTTTCGGCAGCGTCAGCTCGTTCCTGGCCCGGCGCGCCGAGTGTCCCTTGTTGATCCTACCAAGCCCTTGAACAGCCCCTCCCCCTCTTTTTGGTACAAACCACCTTTGGGACACAGGACGATACGACCATGAAAGTTTCCGCTGTATTCAAGTTTCGCAGCCCCGAGATTCGGGCCTTGCACCTGACCTGGATTGCCTTCTTTATTACCTTTTACGTGTGGTTCAACATGGCGCCGCTCGCGTCGAGCATGCTCAAGAGCGTCGACTGGCTGACCACGGATGATCTCAAGCTGTTCGCCATCTGCAACGTGGCCTTGACCATTCCCGCCCGCATCATCGTCGGCATGGCGCTGGATCGATTCGGCCCGCGACGGGTGTTCTCGGTGCTCATGGTCACTATGGCGCTACCGGCGTTGGCGTTCGCTTTCGGTAACAGCATGACGCAACTGCTGGTGGCGCGCCTGGTGCTGAGTTCGATTGGTGCCAGCTTTGTGGTCGGTATCCACATGACCGCGCTGTGGTTCAAGCCGAAAGACATCGGTTTCGCCGAGGGCTTTTACGCTGGTTGGGGTAACTTCGGCTCCGCCGTCGCAGCCATGTCGCTGCCGACCATCGCCTTGAGCATGTACGGCGGCCCCGATGGCTGGCGCTGGGCAATTGCCCAGAGCGCTATTGTGATGGCAGCCTACGGCGTTTACTACTGGTTCGCGATCACCGATGGCCCGGACGCTAAAGCCCACCGCAAGCCACGCAAAACCGCCGCTATGGAAGTGAGCTCCTGGGGCGATATGATCAAGCTGATTATCTGGACAATCCCGCTGGTCGGCGTACTCGCGATTCTGGTCTGGCGCATCCAGTACATGGGCTATTTATCGGTCACTGGTGCGGTCATCGCTTACCTCACCATCGTAGCGATCGTCATTTATCAGATAGTACAAATCCTACGGGTCAATCTGCCGATTCTGCGCAAGGGTGTACCTGAGGATGATAAGTACTCATTCAACAGCGTGGCCGCGCTTAACAGCACTTACTTTGCCAACTTCGGCGCTGAGTTGGCGGTGGTATCGATGCTGCCCATGTTCTTTGAGGAGACCTGGGGGTTGAATGCCGCCACGGCCGGCCTGATCGCGGCGTCGTTCGCTTTCGTCAATCTGGTCGCACGCCCCATGGGCGGCATGGTTTCCGACCGCATGGGTAACCGGCGTTTCGTAATGCTGTGCTACATGTTTGGCATTAGCGTTGGGTTCTTGCTGATGGCCATGCTCAATTCGAGTTGGCCACTCATTCTGGCCATTGCGGTGACCATCGGCACCTCGATTTTCGTGCAAGGGGCTGAGGGGGCAACCTTCGGTATCATTCCCTCCATCAAACGCCGCATCACTGGGCAAATCTCGGGCATGGCGGGCGCTTACGGTAATGTTGGCGCGGTGGTCTACCTAACCATCTTTACGTTTGTCACACCCTCGCAGTTCTTCTACATCATCGCGACGGGTGCCTTCATCAGTTGGGTGATCTGCCTAGTGTGGCTCAAGGAACCAGAAGGCGCTTTCGACGACGAGTACTATGTCTCTTCAGTCGATAGGGCCATCGAAGAACAAGCGCTACAGAATGCGAAACCTTGAACATTCAGACCATCGTTAATTAACACACATAACCCGGGGTGTCAGAGCAGATGACCAAGATAGCTCCCTGGGTTACCAACTCAGGCAGTTGCCGGATAGCGGCGTTACAGATTAAGCACAATCATGACGGTATCTGTTTCATCTTTGGTTGACTGGACCACGAAACCAAACTCTTTCGCCATTTCTCGCATGGCATGGTTTTCTCGCAGAACATCGGCAAAGACCTGCTGAAGGCCATTTTCACGCGCATAGTCGATCATCTGCTGCATAAGCCGATAGCCAAGCCCGGTGCCCTTCATGTCACTACGCACCATGATCGCAAACTCCGCCTTTTCCTTGTCGGGATCAGCAGACAAACGGACAACACCCACGATTTCCTGTTTACCTTGTGGCATCGCAATAAACGCCATTTCCCGATCATAATCGATCTGAGTCAGCCGGGCGGCGAAGGCATGGTCGAACCGCCGGATGGCGGCAAAGAAGCGTAGGCGCACATCATCGGACGTGGAATGACGAAGCATATCCACCAGCGCACCCTCATCTTCGGGACGAATGGGGCGCAGTGAATAATGCTGGCCAATGCGTGTTTCGATAGTTTGCTCAAGTTGCTGCGGATAGGGTCGGATGGCAAAAGGAGGCCGCCCTTCACGGTCGGCCCTGACCACGATGCGCGCATCCAAGGCAATCACTCCGGTAGCATCGACCAGTAGCGGGTTGATATCCAGTTCAACCACGCGATCCAGATCGCTGATCAACTGTGACAGTTTAATGAGCGTGAGAGAAATCGCTTCCAAGTCGGCCGCAGGGCGGTCACGGTAGCCGCGCAGCAAACGTGAGATACGTGTCGCCTGGATCATTTCTTGTGCTAGCAGCGGGTTGAGTGGCGGGAGACCCACCACCCGGTCACCGATTAGCTCTACTGCCGTGCCTCCCTGGCCAAACATAATAATCGGCCCGAAAACGCTATCTTCCGCGACACCTAAAATCAGCTCATGCGCCCCAGGGCGACGAATCATCGGCTGCACATTAAAACCATCTAACCGCGCCTCAGGCGCCACTTGGCGCAGCGTCGCCAGCATATCCTCGGCCGCCTGTGCCACCGCACCGGGCGAGGCCAGGTTCAACTGCACGCCCCCGCTATCAGACTTATGCGAAATATCACGCGAGAGGATCTTCAGCACGACCGGGAAGCCCAACTGCTTTGCTGCCTCACTCGCCTCTTCAGGTGTATGCACAGCAATGGCAGGGACGGTTGGAATCCCATAAGCTGACAATATTGCCGAGGCCTCTGGCTCGGTTAGCACGTTGCGCTCATCTTTAAGGACTTGGTCAATAATGGCGTTCGCGCTGGCTTTATCGATGGTACCGCCAGTGGAAATGGGCGGTGGCGTTTCCATCAACGTTTGCTGGTTTCTCCAATAGCTGGATAAGTGCCAGAAGGCCCGGATGGCCTGCTCAGGCGTTTCGTAAGTTGGAATTTTTTGTGCCGCGAACAAATGGCGGGCCTTCGTCGGCGCCCCTTCTCCCAGCCAGCAGGTAAGAACGGCCGGGCGTTGCGACCCCAGGGTATCAACCACCGCTTGGGCGGCGTCCAGGCTATCAGCGACCGCTGTGGGACAGTTCATAACAAGAATCGCATCCGCTTCCTTCTCATTGAGTAAGGCTTCAAGTGCACTTGTGTAGCGCTCCCCTGGTGCATCACCGAGGATATCGACGGGATTGGCATGGGACCACGTGGGTGGCAGCACACTATCCAAACGCGCAAGTGTCGCTTCAGAAAGCTCGGCCAAGCGCCCCTGCATCTCGGCCAGTTCATCAACTGCCAGCACACCAATTCCTCCTCCGTTGGTGAGAATAGCTAGCCGGTCGCCTTTAACGTGGATACCGGTGGCCAGAGTGCCTGCGGCTTGAAATAGTTCATCAAGTGTATTGACCCGCAGCATACCTGCACGCCGAAATGCTGCATCGTAAACGGCATCAGCACCCGCCAGCGCCCCGGTATGTGACAGCGCGGCTTTGGCGCCAGCGTCGCTGCGCCCTGCTTTGACCACCACCACAGGTTTATTACGAGAGGCCTTGCGAGCTGCGGATAGGAATTTTCGTGCCTCAGTAATGGCCTCAACATAAAGCAGAATGGAATGCGTCTTGGGGTCGAGGGCTAAGTAGTCGAGCATATCGCCAAAATCGACATCGCTCATCGAACCGAGGGACACCACATGCGAAAAGCCGATCCCCCGCGCTGATGCCCAATCGAGAATAGAAGTGGCCACCGCGCCAGACTGCGTCACGAAGGCAACATTCCCCTTTTGGGGCATGATATGCGCAAAGCTGGCATTGATCCCCCGGTGCGGTGCCAAAATCCCCAAGCAATTAGGGCCAACAATACGCATCAAGTAAGGCTTGGCTGCATCGAGCATCGCCTGTTTGAGCACTTGGCCATCGGCATGCTCACCTTCACCGAAGCCCGCAGTAATAACCACCGCAGCCCGGCACCCACGCTCCCCGAGCTCGCGAATAAGCCCAGGAACCGTATCTGGTGGCGTCGCAATAATGGCCAAGTCAGGCGCTAACGGCAGCTCACTTACCGAGTGGTAGTTGAGAGCCGAGCGGATAGCCCGCTCTCTTGGGTTTACGGTCAAGATCGGCCCTTCGAATCCGGCATCAAACAAGTTGCGCGCCAGCACAGCACCTACTGAGCCTGGGCGATTGCTGGCACCAATCAAAGCGATCGTGGTGGGAGAAAACAACGCATCTAAATTGCGAATTGACATTGAACATCTCCGTTTAGCAATGGCAGGTCAGTGCGGCGTATCGCGAAGGACTCAACGTTAGATGAAGATGAAGTTTTCCCTACTAATCGCTTTTCTCATTCGCCGCATAGAAAAGCCGTCAAGTACTTGCTAATAAACTAATGAAGCATATTGAGATAGCTACTTATCATTTAACTTGAAATTATTTAAACGGACCATGATGACCGTCAAGCTATCGTGTATTACACAAGGTAGTTAGGTCGTCAACGACTATACTTTTTTAACCTCACAAGAGGTATAACTTCACAGGAGGAGCCAAGACAATGACAACACTACAATCTCCCCAAAAAGCTTTGAATGCGACCAATTACGAGGGTGTCTTCATCGGGTGGTATCAGCCTTGGATGGCCACCAGCGACTCGACAGTCAAGCTACAGCATATTTGGTTTGATGCACTTAATGATGCCATGCGTCACGAAATCGAGTTTTTGTCGACTATCACTGCCTCATACAGCAAGCTAACAAGCTGTATGCTAGGTCTTGAAGGAGTCCAGACACCATTTTCAATAATGTCTTGTTACCATGATATGGCTAGTGACATGACTGAAGGTACATTGAAGCGCATGCAAAAGGTGGCAGAGCTTAGCGAAGATTTGAAAGAACGCCTGTGGTGCGAAATTTGATGCTTCTGGCGTTACCCCAGCTTCAGCAGCAGGATGTTTACATTCGACGCTTCTTCCAGAACTTACGCTTTGGTCATGGGCAGCAGGTTAGGAAGCATTATGATTTCCTCCCATGGCATGGGCCTAGCGAATAGGTAGCCTTGCAGCAGATCGCAATGACGGCGGATCAGATCTTGCTGCTGCTCTCGCTCTTCAATACCCTCGGCAACTACCTCTAAGTCCATGTGATGCGCCATGGTAATGATTCCCTGCACAATAGCGGCATTGCTACGACTGGTAGTGATATCTTTGATGAACGCCCGGTCCAGTTTGACTTTATGAATGGGCAGGTCGCGTAGATAGCTAAGGCTTGAGAAACCAGTACCAAAGTCATCAAGCGCTACCTTGATGCCTATTACTTTGAGCCGTTTGATCAGTTCGATGGCCTGCTCGGCCCCATCCAGCAGCACACTCTCAGTAACCTCAAATTCCAGTAGCTCTGGCGGTAGGCCTGTATCGGCTAATACCTGATGGACATCTTCCAAGAAGCCGTCGCGCCTAAACTGCAAGGATGAAATATTGATAGCGATGGGCACCACACGCTCACCTGCAGCGTGCATGGCGGCGGCATCTTGGCAGGCGCGACGAAGCACCCAACGCCCGAGCGGAATGATTTGCCCCGTTTGTTCAGCGAGCGGGATGAACACCATCGGCGAAATCATGCCCCTCTCAGGATGATGCCAACGAATCAAGGCCTCCAGGCCACGAATTCGGCCATTCACAGCTTCCACAATGGGCTGGTAATACAACTCGAACTGATCATGACCCAATGCTGTATGCAGGTCGTGTCGCAACAATTGCGTATTCCGGCGAACGTGACCGGTCATTCCGGTGATCGTGACCGATTTGCACACGGCCTTCACGCTGGAGAGAGTTTTGTACGCTGAGCGGTCACGATGGGTCAACCGATTCCGTTTTTTGTGCGTTGGTTTTTCTCAGTGATTCCCCTTTCAGATTGAGTCGGTGAGCGCCGTGCAGGAGCCGATCCATGATGGCGTCTGCCAGCGTGGCGGAGCCGATGTAGTCATGCCAGTGCTCCGTGGGTAACTGGCTGGCGATGAGGGTGGAGCCCCGCCCGTGTCGGTCTTCGATTACTTCCATCAGGTCCTGCCGCTGCTGCGCCGTGATCTTCTGCATGCCCCAGTCATCCAGGATCAGCAGGTTGGTCTTCAGCAACTGGTTCATCAGCCGACCGTAGCTACCATCACCGTGCGCGATGCGCACCTGCTCGAACAGGCGCGGCACTCGCAGGTAGCGCACCGAGAGGCCTTGCCGGCAGGCCTGATTGCCCAGGGCACAGGCCAGCCAGGTCTTGCCGCAACCGGTAGGCCCGGTGATGCACAGGTTCAGGGACTGGCGGATCCAGTCGCTGCTCGCCAGGGCCGCCATACGCGAGCGTTCCAGTCCCCGGGGATGACGGTAATCGATGTCTTCGATGCACGCCGGCACGCGCAGGCGGGCGGCCTTGAGCAGCCGGTCCAGCCGACGGTTTTCCCGGTGCAGCACCTCCCGATCCACTAACAGGGCAAGGCGTTCCTCGAACGCCAGGTCGTGGGTTTCCGGTTGGGCGCGTTGTTGTTCCAGGGCATCGCCCATGCCCGTCAGCTTGAGGTGGCGCAAGGTATCGAGGGTGTTGTGCGTTAGCATACGTTTCTCCGGGATCAGTGGTAGTAGTGGGGGCCGCGAACGTTGGTGTGAACCGGCAGCTCGGTCAGTTCCGGTGGCTCCTCGACCAACGGCAGCGGTAACTGATCCAGCCCCTGCTTCAGGATCGAGGTGATGCTCTGGTAACTGGCGGAGTGGATGGCCAGCGCCCGGGCACAGGCCTGCTCCAGGCGATCACGACTGTAGCGCCGACTAAGGTTCAGAAGTCCCAGGCAGGCGCGGTAACCATGTTCCGGATGAGGCCGATCCTTGAGCTGCTTCTGCACCACGCCCAGCGTGCCGGGGCCGATGTCATTGGCCCAGTTCAGGAACCGTCCCGGTGACCAGTTCTGATGGGCCTGGTGCGATTTAGGCATGTGTTCAGTCAGGGTGGCGAAGCGGCCCTTACCATGACGAGGATGTAGCGCCACTCGCTGCCCTTTGTGCATGACCTCCACGGAGGTGTCGGTCACCCGAACGTCCAGCTTCACCCCCACCAGGGCGTGGGGCACGCTGTATAGCCGCTTCTCGATCTCGATGTGATAGTCGATACCCGGCCGTGCCTTACGCCACTCGGCGTAGGTGTAGGGCGTGGCGGGGAGTGGTCGTAGTGCCGGTCGGTCGAGGGCATCGAACAGGCTTTGACGACTCTCTGTCCGTCCTTGGAACGGGCGTTGGTTCAGCGCTGGTAACAACGCGGCGATGGCGGCGTTCAACTCGGCCAGAGAGAAGAACGTCTGGTGCCGTAACCGGGCCAGGATCCAGCGCTCGACCAACAGCACGGCGGCTTCAGCCTTTGCCTTGTCCTTGGGCTTGTAGGGACGCGCGGGCAGCACCGCCGTCTGATAGTGAGCAGCCAGTTCAGCGTAAGTCTCGTTGATCTTCGGGGTGTAACGGTCCGCCTTGGTGACCGCTGCCTTGAGGTTGTCCGGAACCAGCAGTGCCGGCACCCCGCCGAAGAACGTCAGCATCCGTTGGTGGGAGGCGATCCAGTCCGGCAGGCTCTGGCTCCCGGTGGCCTCGGCGAAGGTGTAGCTGGAGGCGCCAAGCACGGCGACAAAGACCTGGGCCTGACGCATCTCTCCGGTGCTCCGGTCCACCACCGGCACGGTCGGTCCGCAGTAATCGATAAAGACCTTCTCGCCGGCCCGGTGAACCTGGCGCATGCTGCGCCGTTGCCGCCCCCGCCAGAGCCGGTAGTGGTGGCAGAATTGGCTGTAGCGGTAGGCCTTGTCGCCGTGGCGTTCCGTGTACTCGGCCCAGAGCAGTTGCAAGGTAACGCCCTTGGTCTTGAGTTCCTGGTGGACCTGGAAGTAATCCGGCTCGGCAAAGCGTGAGGGCGGTGCCTTGACGGGGAACAGCCGTACTTCCAGCCAGGCCTCATCAGCATCCTCGGGCAACGGCCAAGTGATGCCCTTCGCCTGGGCCTGGCTGACGTACTTGCCGACCACGCCTTTGGAGAGACCACAGGCGCGGGCAATGCGGTCGTGGCTCAGGCCTACTTCGTGCTTGAGGCGCAAGACCTCGATGATCTGTCGCATGGAAATCCTCGCAGCCGGCATCCGCACTTCCTCGTGATGAAAAAGAAGGGTATGCCGAATAAAGTTGAAGAATTCCAGCGTGTTGGATGTGATTCCGGGGGAACGTGACCGATGATTCCGGCAACGTGACCGGCGATTCCGGAAAACTGCCCAAAATCGGTCACGATAAAACGGAATGCGCGGTCACCATCATCCAGAACAGACGGTCACGTTCAAACGGAATGGGCGGTCACGATAGGGCGGAATACGCAACAATACCGATTTTTCGGTGTGTCGCTGTATGTCACCCTGGTACCAATGCCACGTGTTACGGCCCTGCTGCTTAGCTTCAGTCATCGCCAGGTCGGCACGCTGCATCAGCTCATGGGGGTGTTCTACTGTATCGCGGTTGCAAGCAATGCCAATGTGATGTGCAAGGGCTTATCCGTGACCAGCACGGGAGTAGACAGCGTCTCCAGCACCCGCTCGGCAAATGCTTTACCAGCCTGGATACTATCGACACTCGGAAGAAGTAGTGCAAACTCATCGCCAGTCAGCCGAGCCACCGTATCCCCTGGAGCAACCAGTTGCTCCAGGCGCTCAGCCACCGCGACCAACAGCAAGTTACCAATATGATGCCCCAGCCCATCATTGACCGCTTTGAAGCCGTCCAAATCGAGATGCATGACCACTAACAGGCCTTGCGCCTGCTCGACACGTTCGAAGGCTTCCCCCAGGAATTTATCCAGTGCGGTATGGTTATGTAGGCCGGTCAGCAGATCATGTGTCGCCTGATAGGCGATCTGCGCCTCCTGCTCGCGATACTGAGTGATGTCTTGCTGGATGCCGATGTAATGGGTACAAACGTCTTGGTTGTCGAACACCGGACTAAGAGACAGACGATTCCAGAAAGCCATACCTCTTACTTAGCTAGCTACAGATAAGTGATTCATAAAAATATACTAATTTTTAGAGCGACCACGACACACTGGGTTTAGTAGCAGTAGACTTTAGGCTTATAAGTCACCGTTCCGATTTTTATAGCTAGATGCTTGGCTGGCCGACAGCGTATTCGCCACGAAGCCCACCCATTAAGCGGGATGTATGTACAGGTGATATCGTTGTCGGTGGCCACCCTGACGTGCCCTACTTTCTGGTCATTGTAGAAAATCATCCAGGCGTCAAAACGCTTGGTTCCAGTAGCACGTTTAGGCGCTTTTTCGTGACCAATAGAACATGCCTGATGTCTTGTTCAATATAATGGCTGATAACTGCTTATCACTCGGCCTGTTCGCTAGGCCGTAACATACATGCAGTGGCAAAAGGTGCTCTTCCCTCGGATGACAAAAGCGTGCATATGGAGCACTACCCCAGTGAGCCAAGCGACGGTTGCGCTCTGTTTCATCAATGTCTTGGCTGGAGCACGTAGTCACTAGCCAGTCTTCAAATGCCTTATTTTTTGCTTGGCTCTCTTGCGTAATAGGGCTAAAAAATTCCCGCATGTTATGAAATGAAAAACCTGAGCCGATCACCAAGAGGTTCTCACGCTCCAAAGATTTGAGCGCGCGGCCGATGGCAAGGTGAGTATCAGCGTCAAGGTTATTAACCAACGAAAGCTGTACACAGGGAATATCGGCCTCCGGGTACATGATTTTGAGCAGGACAAACACGCCATGGTCAAAGCCCCGTTGAGTATCTTGCTGGGCTGGAATACCGGCGTTTTCAAGCGCCCGCTTCACCTGTTGCGCCAGCTTAGGTTCACCCTGACAGGGGTATTGAATTTGATAAGCTTCGGGTGGGAAGCCAGCGTAGTCATAAATCAGCTCTGGCGCGGTCCCGGAAGTGATCGTGGGCTCAGACGCTTCCCAGTGGGCGCTAATGACCAAAATAGCTGACGGCTTGCTGATCACATTGGCTATCCCTTTTAGCGACTCGACCATCTCTTGGTGATCCGGGTCGCCCAATAGCGGCAGAGGCCCGCCGCCGTGGGAGAGGAATAAAATATCTGGTGCGGTGTTCATCATTATTTCCTCGTAGTGATAGTCGTTCGCCGGACAGGTAAGCGCATTTATCTAACAATCCACGTATCATTGTCTATTTTGTGGTCGTTGCCAAAGCGGGTAGCTTTATCGTAGCGGCTTGTACCCGATGTTGAAGTTGTGGGCATAGCGAGGGTTTCTACTAATCCACTCCCAACGCCTTCACGACTGCGTCGATTGGCTCTGCATAGAAGCTGGTCTGAAACTTGGTAAATAGCTCTCCCGGGATGGTGGGAATATCGATGGCGCTGCTCATCGGCAGGGTGACTCGCTTGCCGCCGGCATCGAAGGCGACCTGCAGGCACTCAGCGAGGTTTTGAACGGGTTTTAAACTTCCGCCCAGGCTCATATCGCCTAGCACCACCATTTGGCTTTGCGTCGGCTTGCTGACAAGGCCTGATGAAAACGCCACCAAACTGGCTAACGACAAATCGCGCAGGACACCGCTATTTTGCAGATCTACCACATGGAGGTGGAAATCATGCTCCATGACCTTACGGGCACCGCTGATACGGCTGGCGTTGGCCTTGAAGTAATCAAATGCCATTTTGACCTGCTCTTTGGCTCCGGTGGAATTCCACAACCCCGACATCGCCAGCTTGCCGCTGCCTGCGGTTACCTGCATTTCGATGCGGTAAACACCTGGCATACCCTTGTCGCTTAGGCCAATAGTATGTACTACGCCCGGCTTACCTTGGCCTTCTGGAATCAGACCACCGCCGCCCTGTTCTTTCACCGACACAAAGTGCTCTTCCAGGGTCTCCTTGTCGATGTAGCTGAAATGGACATCGTAAAACTCCATGCCACCAATTTTTTTCAGCTGCTCTTTCACCCGGCGTCGCACTTGCATGGCGTATTCCAGGCACTCCCTCACCTCTACTTTCGCATACTCACCATGCGGGAACATCAGTTTGAGCAGGCCAGAAACCGTTTTTCGAACCGCAATCACATCACGCTGATTGAGGTTGTCACCCAGGGAGAAATAGCGATCAATCGCATCGGCGAAACTGCGCTTGCGCATTTCGCGAAAAAATTCAGCCAGATAATCGACGATAAACCCATAGCGCTGAGTAAAGAACGATGGCCGCATCTTGGGGATTTCCCAGCCGGGAATGTAGGCATGAAAGCGATCAAAGAATGCTGCATCAATCATCGCATCAGGAAATGGCGTCAACAGATGGCTGGTTTTCACCATCGACTCAACGCTCTGATTGATGTTGCCTATAAACACCATCGAGGCCGATGCCTCCATCTGCTCACGCCCACGGGCGAATGAACCAGACGCCATATAATCCTTCATGATCTGCACCCCGTCATTATCCTTGAACGAGATACCCGCTACTTCATCGAACGCCACCAAGTCCCACATGCCGACTAAACCAATGCGCCGTGAGCTCATGTTGTAGAACAAATTAGCTACCGTTGTCTGCCCGCCGGAGACCAGAATACTGTTGGGGGAGCACTCCTTATAGATATGGCTTTTGCCGGTGCCGCGTGGCCCTAGCTCACAAACGTTATAGTTGTTTTCAACAAACGGGATCATCCTGGCCAGCAAATGCCACTGCACGCTCTCGTCTAGCTCAACGGGTTCCATGCCAATCGAGCGGATCAGTACTTCACGCCATTGTGAATCGGTGAACCCACGCCGCCCTTCAAATAGCTCGTCCATATTCATGTGCGGCATTTGAATCGGCTTGAGCAGGCTGACGCCGAATGGTGATGTTGTCTGCCCCTCTTCATGGAAGTAGCTTAGCGTTGCAATTACCCAAATACCGCCCACTAGCAGCTTTTCGTTCTCTTTGACGATGCCTGCGGAGATCTCAGCATCTTTGATGCCTAAGTTGCTAAAAGCTGCTTCATAGCGGTCTTTCTTCTCGTTCAGTCGCACCGTTACACGATCAATGACCTTGAAGCTGCCCCGCTCCCGAACGATGGACTTCACCTTCTCCGCTTCATCAGGCCGAACGTAGTTATTGGTCAAAATCGCTTTGACGTTTTCCAGGCCTTTCGCAATTACCTCCGCATCATCAGACGCGCAGTACATACCCAGCAGGTACTCCAGCACGTACACCGGCACGTTGGCGCCCTCTTTCACTCGCTGGGTAAGGTCTTTGCGCACCACGCGGCCAGCAAAGTGAGTGTTGAGTAGCGTGTCGAGATCATATTGCGATTCGTTGTCCATAAGAAAAATTCCATTATTTTGTCAGTACACGCTACTATCCAACAGAGTTGGCCCACACTCGTCCATTGGACATCTTGTTCAAGTAACTTAGCCCATTAGCTCGCTGTGACGAACCAAAAGGAAAATAAGATAGTATGTAGAAAGCAAACTCCGGCGTTACCCAGTAGCTTTCAGCATTCCAGTCATAGTTTGAGAGAACATCATCTCGACCTAAATCTCTATACACTTGTGCAGCCAAAAGCATATAGTTCACAAAGTCAGAGGGAGTGCTTTCTTCTTGTGATGTAGCCTCTTTCCAAAGTTCAAGCGTATTGATCGATTTTTTCTGCACAGGATGATCAGGCATATTTGCAAATTTTTGATTCAGCTTCTCTCTTTCAACTTCTTGCCCTCTAAGTAAGCCTTTATTAAAGACTTGGTGCCTAATATCTTCGCTCTCATTACTCTGTACACCTAACGTATATGCTTGCGTCACAATATTTTCTTCAATTTTATTTACCACTAAATTGAAGAACTTAATTGATATCCATGAAGCATATACGACTGACAACCACTGCGAAAAAAACAGTCCTGGTCTACTACCAAACTTTCTTTCAAGATGCTTAGCTTCTGCCTCATATTCAGGGAAATGTATCAAAAACTCTTCTGGCCCTTTAGCTCTTTCACCAGATGAAGATTTGTGCAAGGCGTGTGCGTTATAAAAGCCGTTATCATTACAACTGACTTGCACCCCATTAATATTGACGCCCATGTTATCTTTAGCTAACTGCATACATACCCTTGTTTCAAAAGAAATCATCCGTAAACGCCAAGTCAATCACTACCCGGTAGCGCTCGCGCTCGGTGCCCAGGTCTTTATCACGCAGCACTAGGAAGTAGTCATTTTTACGGTCAAATGAGGTGCCAGAAAGCGAAAGACGCACCGACTTCATGCGCTCGTTCATGTTGTCGCTCGCGCTATCGAAGGTGATTACCTCTTCACTGGAGACCACGGCACTGCCTTCATAAATCGCGACTGAAAGTGTGACTGGCCGCAAGCGTTCACTCACCGCTTCGGTTTGCAGCAGGTCGAAGCGCTGAATGTTATTGACCATCTTCAGCGATGCCTTAGGTGAGATCACTTCGACTTTGCGGGTACTGCGTTTCTCGGCTTTTTCGCCGCGCAGCTGCTGTATCGTGAGCACCGGCACAACGATCTCTTGGGGCATGATGCCACCATGCACAAAGCGCGCCCCGCCCACAAAATGGAAACGGTGCGCGCCTTTGGGTATCCAGAATTGGGTGGCGCAGGTGGTGCCTGCGGTATCGCGGGTATGCCCATGCCACACACTGGGATTGTCAGGCAGCGATTCACCCAGCACATAGCGCTTTTTGCTTTTGAAGGCAGAAGTTGGCTTGTCCGTAAGCGCCGTGCGATCGGTGGCATCCAAGGCACTACGCTGAAATAAGAAACCGTGGTCTGCCGTCACCAGCACCGTGCTGGTATTCAAGTGCATCAAAATTTTACGGGTCAGCTGATCCAGCTCATCAATGGCATCTTCCACCGCCGCAAACGTCTCGCTTTCGGTGTTAGCTGAATCCCCGCGGGCGTCCACCACATTGTGGTAAACGTACATCAGCTGGACGCCTTTGATTTTTTCGCGCCCCTCTTCCCGAGACCAACCTTTCACCTCGTCGGCGGTGACCGCCATGGCCTCACCATCCAGCGCTTCCTTCAAGAGTTTGCTACGGTTGGCGGTGCCCTGGGTTGATTGACCATTCACCAACACCGTATCACTGCCTGATTGATAGCTTAGCTCACGGTGAGGCAGCAGCGAGGCCATGCCCAGTGTGGTATAGCTAGGCACTACCCCCAACTGACTTTTTAACGTCGCTTTACTGTAACGCTTGGCATTAATGCGCTCGCGCAGCTCTTCGGCAGCCTCATAACGGAAGGCATCGCTAATCACCACGACCACGCGTTTTTGGCGGCTAGCGGCTAGCTGAGGTTGCACCCAGTCACGGTAGAAGTTTTGTTGATTAGGGAGGTTGGGTAGCTTCCAGTGCGTCAGCCGCTGCTCGGCCTCTACACGCTCGCTCCAGTTGCGCGTCAACTGCCCCAAAAACCACTCGTCGTAACAGCGCTCAACGGCCCCATCCAGGTTTTTCAGCAGCTCAACACCGGTCTCGTCAGAAGCCACCGCGTAGTGGCGATAAGCCGTATCAAAACGGTAGAGGTCGGTTTGATAAGCGTGGTACAGCGCCTCAACGCTCTCAAAGTGAAACCCTTTGGCATGTTGGTGGCGCAGGCTGAACAGGGCAATAGCGGCGGTGAGCGCTGCGTACAGCTGCCGGTAACGCCCGCGGCGGGCATCGTTTTTATGCCGAGACGCCCAATAGCCATCTAACCGTTCAACAATAATGCTATCAAATAGCCGCAGGTCGCGAACATCAGCAGTAGGAATCGCTTGGCAGAGATCCACAATGATCTGTTTTTCAACAACTTCAAAGGTGGCCACATTGCTAAGCTGCTCTAGCGGCACATTATGCAGTTTGTCATCAATACGCTGCGCATCAGCTACCCAACCAGAGATCACATCGAACGCGGGGTAAAACCGTGAGCTATCCCGCCAGCGAGTCAGCAACGCCCGCGAAGATGCACGGGCATTAACAGAGGGAATCGCCACCTGGCGTGCCCAGTCAGGAATATCAGAAATACTCTCGCAATAGCCAGTAATTAGTAACCGCAACATTAGCTGACCGAAATTCAGAGGCGTTTCACCGCTCAACTCTTCTCGGCTGGCGGGGTAACCGACTTCGGCCTGTAGGACACGTACAAACGCAGGCACTAGGGCGTACTTCTCGGACTCAACCAATGATGCGGGGTTAGCCTCTAACCCCAGCTCGTGGGTCACCGCCTCTTCTGCCAGATGAAACAGCAGCGTCGCCACATCTATTGACGCTGCCCCCACCACCACGGCCAACATCGCAAGATCCAGATCATCTTCAATCATGGAAGGCGTGACTAAACGCTTTAACCCTTCAATACGCTTCCGGCTGGCTAAAAACGCCTGCCGCTGTGCTAGATGCTCGCGCAGCACATGGCGCGTCAAGCCCAGCTCATTAAAGATCATCGAGACGCGATCCGCATAAAACCGGCCGGAGTAGAGCTTTATATCCAGCAGCCAGTCGTCTTCTGCGGCTGGCTCGGCGTAGGGAAAGTAGAGCAGCGTGGGAGTGTCAGGCTCTTCCAGCTCTAAACGTAGCTTTACGCCTAGGGTCGACTCCCCCGCCATCATGATCACCTGAACGCCTTCTAGCGCGAGATCATTCAACGACTCGGCAAAGTGGCAGGGAGCGTCGTACCAGAAAACAATCCGATGGAGGTCGGTGAAGAAGGCGTGTTGTAAGCCCTGCTGGAGTTGATCGAGCTGCATCTAGCCTCCTTGCCCATACCGCACAGAGGCAGCGAGCTACCAGTCGCTTCGCCCCTGTGTAGGTGATAAATAGTTAACCAAGATAAGATAATGGCTGAATTCTACCACGCGTGGTGTGACGAGCGCCGAGCCACGCGCTACTCCTCCATTGGGAATGTTGAATTAATCATTTTTTATAAGGTTCAACATATTCGCAGGTGCGATGAACACGTCTTTTTTACCCACCTTGTATTTTTTCAACAGATTGTACTTATCTGATAGCGCTAATAAGTCGGTTCGTGCGGTCTGATAAGCAATCCCATGAGAATTCTGATGGGATTTGATGGTGTACTCCATCCCTGGGTTATCCAGCGCATTTTTTAACAGCCCCAGTTGCCGATGATTAAGTAAGCCATTGAGCTTTGATTTCTTGAGGATTTTTTCTGCTTCTCTGTACTCTCCTGCTTTGTCAGTGAGATAGCGATGCAGTTCAGCAATCGATTTTTTAATTACTTCAAGCTGATGAATAATGAAATAAGTAACATCATTACCATCCGTTTCTGTATGCAGATAGGCCGCCATATATTGTGCGGGTGCCTGCTTCAGCACCCGCGAGATAGAGATATACTCCATCAGCCAATACCCCTCCTTGGCCATCACCCAATAGAAAAGGGCCCGTGCCGTTCTGCCATTACCATCCACAAAGGGGTGGTCATACCCAATCATGAAGTGGACAACGATGGCCTTGATAACAGGCGGTATAAAGCTAGCCTCGCTCTCATTTTCCGCATTAACAAAGTCACATAGCTGCTGAATACGGTCATTAAGCTCTTTATAGGATGGCGGCGTATGTAACAGCTTGTCATCGAGTGAGTACACCCTTATATCTTCATCTGGCCCCCGAAAAACACCGGCTTTATCAGCATCTTCTATAGGTAACGTATCTTCTGTCACGATCTTATGTAATTCGCATATCATTGACTTCGTGAGCGTTTCATCCTTGTACTCACGAATAAAACGCATGGCGTTATAGTTATTAAGAATCATTTTTTCAGAATGATCCTTGGGTGTTCTCCCCGAACGTAGCATGTCCTTGGCCACCTGGCGGGTGGTTGAAGCCCCTTCCAGTTGGCTGGAATTAATAGCTTCTTCAATCAGCGAGTTGATCAGATAGGTTTGCTTTGTGTGCGGGTCTGAGATTTTGCTGTCTGCTTTGATCGCCCCCGTCGCGTTCTCACTGATCCAGAGAATGTCACGCATCACGGTATCCGGTATGCAAAACCGAAAGGGAGCACCCTGCTTATCCTTAAAAGGCAGATCTCTTGAAATTTTCTCTCGCGCGTTGCGCATGGCCAGCCAGTAAAGTTCAGCGTCATAGCCTTCCGGCATAGCCAAGTGCCTAAGCTTGTCCCAGTGTAGGTAACGGCCTTTACTGTCCGTCGGCCCAACCGCCTGACCAAAGAGCAACGCCATTTTAGCGACATCGCCACTTTTGAGCAGCTCAAGTAGCTTTTCCTGGGACGGTGGAGAGACAGGCACCTTCATCACATTGCTCCAACTACTAATTTATTAAATATTAGTATATGGGTCTCTATGGGAGCTTGCTACTCATTATTTTTCACTTCACGGTTGCCGCTCAATTACTTGCTCAAAACACGAGACACCACTTCTTCCACCCGGTGCTTAAAGACGTCTAGAGAAGGCATGTCGATATTTTCCCACTGTATATTTCCGTCTTTGGCAGTTTCCGCTAACTCATCTGCCGAGGTTTGCCCTTGGAGTGCCGCATCAAGCTGCTTTTTGAGTGCATTGGGACTGTCATCATTACCCGAGGCTTGCTCAAGCCCTGCACAGTGCTGGTAGGGCGAATCTGGTTTTAATGCACATAACAACCAAGCCTCAGATTTCGGCTTTGGCATCATCGCTATGCCATACGAGAAGCCCTCTGCTTCGAACCCTTCCAGAATCGAATCATATTTGGTTTGCCAATCACCTCTCCCAGCAGATGCCGTGCCGTCACTATCGCGAAATAGCACGGCGATCACGCCATCGCCAATCTCAGCCGCTAGTTCTTTTGCACACTGCGCTAATGCACGCGCATTATTAAAGTAATAGCCTGTTTCTTTAGCGCGTTTTTTACCAGGCAAACGACTAGGCTTCTTAACGGCGGATGGCCTTGTCGCAATCAAGTGCTGCTTACTCACAAAGCTCACGAGTCCGGCTTGGAGGTGAGAGAACTCATAGCCCTGCACCCGTTCTACCCATTGATCCACCAGCCATGCCATTGGCCCCGGCTTAAAAGTTTCCACGCTACAGGCTTCTGCCGCTGGGTAGCACACGCCTATATCACTAGGGCCTTCACCGCTTAGAAGCAGATGCATCCTTGCCTCTCTCAGCGCTAAGCGATTGAATTTCAGCCGCCAACTCAGTGAGTTGAGTATCAATAAACGCCTCACCTGGCCCCATAAACTGCAGCTTCTCAGCCAGTGAAGGTATTTCAAACAGGCGTATTGCTTGGGTTGCCCCTTTAGCATTTTTGTAGAGATAGATCACACCGTGCTTGGCAACTTTGTCTTCCAAATAGTTGAGAATGACGGGGCTATGGGTCGTCACCATCACTTGGTGCTCGCTCTTAACTAACGTATCTACCAGAAACTCGACTAGCTCCGGGTTGATGCCATTTTCAATCTCATCGAATAACAAAAAATGTTCATCGGAAGCCAGTTGTGAAAGCACCGCCAGTAAGCGCAGCAAGCCATCATTAACATGGCGTGCGGGTGTGTTGAGCACTTTGCCTTTGAACTGCTCGGCAATATCCAGATGCTTCCAACCAGAACGCAACGAGCGGGTATCAATACTGACTAGCTGAGGATATGCAAACTGCAGCTTTTCCAGCAGCCGCTGACGAACCTCACCACCCTGCTCGTGAAGATACGCAGAGAGCTTTTGACCGCCCAAGCCTAAATGCCCTGCTGAATCTCGTGTACGTTGGCGAAGGTATTCTGGCGAAAGTAGATCCAGCGAGCGAATATTGGCTAGTGCTTCTTTAAGCACCTGCAGCGGCTCACCTATCTGGTTACGTTTTAGCTGCGAGAGAATCGAGCCTTGATACTCGAACATAATTTCGCTTCTTACATCACGCAGACTGCCCTGCTTCACGCTGCGGTCTATCCAGAACTCAGCATCCTCCACTTTCAACAACCTCACACCATCGCAGAAAGCTTCTTCCGTTGTGCAACGCAGTGACTGGCGGTTGAAACTAGCAGACCATTCGATCAAACCATGCTTTTCCGTCTCAACCTGAACCGCAATGTCGATATTTTGCTTCGCCGTCAGCTTCGAACCCAGATCTCTCGGCTCCCATTGGCGTTGTTCTAACCAGCCATCAATATCACCACGCATCTGCTGCGAAATGAAGTCCAACGCCTGAAGCACGGTCGATTTACCCGCACCGTTAAGCCCTACCAAGCAGGTAAAGGGTGCCAAGCGAATTTCAAAATCTACCAACGATTTAAAATTGTCGATGCGTATTTGATGAATCATGCGGATATCACCGAAGGGTTGGTTCTAATGGCCAGATCAACATACGACCTTATCTGCGCGATGTCCTGATCCACCTGAGCAAAAACAGCTTCCATCTGAGGCATTGTTTGATCAATCATTTCAGATATCGCGCCTAGTTCCGAGTAGTAAACGTGCATCCTGCCATCATCATCGTCGGGCACGCTCTGATACACTTTATAACCATCGACAACAGACTGCTTATAGTAAGGATGAGCAACGCCATACCAATCGTCGTAGCGATCAGCCAGCTCACTTGAGATGTACAGCTTGTTTTCCTCAATAAAAGATGCGGCTAGATATCCCCAAAGCTCATCCATTACTTTTGCCCCGTCACGGCCTTCACTTCCGCCAACAAATCCCCAAACTTGCCGTAATTCACCTTCACCCCATCATCCAGATCCAGCGAGATCCGCTGGTCGGCGTAGTGGCGGAGTTTTTCGTCGAAGGTGTTGAGTTCGGCTTGCTGTTTGTAGAGCTTGCTCAATTCTTTCTCGATAGCTTTCGCTTCGGCCGCAGAGGTGCTGGCGTCTTTGTCTTGCTCTAGCTTTTCCACGTAGCTGGCGAGCTTGGTGGTGAGCGGGATGACGTAGTCGGTGCGCATCTCGGCCAGGGTGCTTTCGTTGTAACGGTGCAGGTAAACCAAGCACTCGAAGGCCTTCTGCTTGCCGGAGGAAAACAGCCAGTAGATGGGGCGTTTCTTGTAGGTGCGCAGGTGGTCTTTGAAGAACTGGGTGCTGAGGTAGCGGCGGATGGTCTCCAGCGCAGTCTCACCCTTCTTGGGTTTGATGGCGTGCAGGCAGAGGCTTTCGGCGACGAAGTCGAGGTTTTCTTGCAGAACGCTGCGGCCATTTGGTAAAGAGTCATCGCCCCAGACGGTGCGGACGAAATCGCGGAAGCGGTTGGTGGCGTCGTCGGGGAACCACTCCTGGTCAGTAAGCGGGATAATAGCGTTTTCATCCGGTGCGAAGCTGGGCTCGGGGATCTGAGAAAGATAATCCCGGATAGTTTCACCTTGACTGGCGAGAATCAGGCCAGGCTTGTCCAAAGTATAGCGCCCCATCATGCAGCCGACGGCATAAGAAACCAACTCTTTTAGAGAGTCGCATTGGAGCATGGTTTCCAGCTCCTTTTTCGAGCGGCTGCCTCCATAACGGTAATGGGGATTTACTTGTAGTGAGACCTCTTCTAAATGTACGCTTCCAGAGAGCTCATTCTGCAAACCAAAGTCATTAATTAATATATTATTAATTTCAGACTCCAGATGGGATAGTCTTTCTGCATCTTTCTTACCATCTTTTTGCATGGACTCATAGTTGTCTTTAATTTTATTTCCTATTTTTTTATTGCTAATTATTGGGGGGTAGCTGAAGCACCAGGATGTCTCGTAAAGATCCCAGTCTTTTTTTGATATGCTGATGCATTCCATTACCAATAGGGGTAGGTCACTCGGCTCACTCCAGGGGAGCGCAGAGATATTTTCGACCTGAAAACTCATGGTTGGATTAAGCACCTCTAAAAAATATGCCCCAACTTTCGAACAAAGAAAACCCACGAGGTATTCTGTTTTTTTTTCGACTTTCTCAAAAGCGCCTGACCCATGAACATCCCACAGAAAACCTTCTGGATAAAACCTCGCGGCAGGGAGGCCGGAGTTTAAGTAGCTCCATGAAACATATGGCTTAAAGTAAAGATTGCTGTTAGTGCTTCGGTTTCTTGTGAAATTCTCGCCTTGATCCGACCAATTAACTACCAGATCATGATTTCCATACCATTTCCTAGCTTCGCCACCCTTGTTATATGGAACCCACTCTTTACTATCAGAATTAAAGTAATAGAACTTATTTTTTGAGACCTCGTGCCAGTATCGCACATACTTTTCGTTATCACCGGTTATCATCCCCTGTATTAGTTTAAAATAGTCGCTCACCTTATCTCTTTTTTCAAATGCTTTTATTACTTGCTCAGGAGCCCAGTATGCTACAGGAGATCCAGAGATGCCTTTAAACTTTTCAGGGGCGATTTGGCGGTACCTTCTTCTTCCTATAGGAGTTTCCAGTGGATATCCACCATTTCCTATGTCACCATTTTCTACATTAAAGAAAACGCCTTTCCAACCAACGATATCCACATTCCGGAACACTGTCGCGCTTGTCCCGAATGCAATCTTCATGACGCCGTTGTCCATGTGTGCCAAGGATTCAATACTGTAGTCACTTATAATATTCTTTCGAAAATTCTCAAAGCTTGATAAAAACATCCAGCTTTGCATGGTCACCATGGCGTTAAAAGCGGCGCTTCCCTTCAAAAGTTTGAAGCCATGCTCCATAAAAATCGCAAACAGATCTGATTTACTATTGGCGTAAGCGCTTTTAGCATAATCTTTCAGCGTCTTGTTCATACCCTTGCTGCCCATATAGGGCGGATTGGCAATCAATGCATCATATCGTTGGGCCAGCACCCACGCCTGCCGCACGATGGGCATTAGCTGCCTGGCCGCAGACTTCTGAATGGTGTCACCACCATCAGCAAGCTCGGTGAGAACCTCCACCAGAGCCTTGAGGGGGGAGGCAAAACTACTCGGCACTTCGATCAGCGAGCCGAAGGTCTTGGCGTCCTGGAAACGCTCGATCAAGTCGACGATGGCCTTGTAGGTGTTGTCATTGCTGGAGAGCTCCTTCTGCTCGCCCTCGAACAGGCTCTGGGACTGGCCCTGATGCCAGTCGCCGGTCAGGTTGAGATCACGCCATAGCGTGCTGGCATCCAAGTGCTGGGTGCTCTGCAGGGCCATCACGTTGAGGCAGATGCCTCGGCTGAAGATGCGGCGGTCGTCTTCACGGGCTTTCATCAACAGCGCAAAGCCCGCCAGCTGGGCGGCGCGGTCGTCGATATCCAGGCCAAACAGGTTGTTTTCCAGAATCAGCTGGGGGATGTCGCGAGTGCGGTAGCCGCGCTCTTCGTAGATCGCCTTCAGCACGTTGTAGGCTTCCACCAAAATATGACCAGAGCCACAGGCGGGGTCGAGTACCTTGATGGTTTCGGGGTCGATGCTGGCCGGGGTAATCGCATCCAGCTGGGCCTGCACTTCTGGCTCCTGCTCGGCGGGTTCGATGTAGTACGGCATATCGGCCTTGAGCGGTGAGGCCGGGTAGGTTTGCAGCCATTGGCGGCCTACCGAGTTCTGCACCAGGTATTGCACGATCCAGTTCGGGGTGAACAGCTGGGTGGCGGCGGGGATGTCTTCGCTTTTCACCACCTTGCCGATCACTTCATCTTTCTTCTCGCTGATGTAGAACTGGTAGAGCCAGCCGATCACTTCCACATCTTGCCAGTCGGCTTCGGGAATCGCTTCGACCAGCTCACGGATCAGCGAGTCGGTTTTGGTCAGGTTGTTGGGCAGCAGCAGCTCGCTGGCGTCGTCCAGCGGCTCGAACAGAAACGGCATGGCCTCATGCAGGGCGTGGCACTGGGCCAGCAGCAGCTCGCGGTAGAGGGTTTCATCCTGGGTGCCGTCGAGCTTGAGTTCGCGCACGCGGGTGGTGTCTAGGCTCTTATCAAGGGCCGGCAAGTCCACCTCTAAGCATTCATCCAGCAGTTGGTATTGCCCGGCTTCTCCCCCTGCCCCACTCAGCACGCGGCGGCCGTGGTCTAGGTAGCCGTGAATCTCCATATAACGAATGGCGCACAGGCGGTTGAACCAGCTGTAGGCGGCCTGCTCTATCGCTTGGGTAAAGCCATCGCGCTGCACCCACGCGGCCAGCGCTTCCCGTGCGCCTTTCAGGTGGGCGGGCACGGTGTGGGTTTGGCCATCCTGGGCGGTCATCACCAACACATCGCCCTTTTGCTCCAGGGGGGCAATTACAGCACCGCCGTTGCCGTCTGGGCTAATGCCCACCCGGGCCGCCTGGCGCGTCATGGTGTCGATAAAGCGGGCGCGGGCCTTGGGGGCGTATTTTTTGATGTTGGCGGTGTTCATGTTAGATCCTTGAAAGTGTCTTGCAAAAAGCGCTGGCCTTGAGGGGTTAGGCGGTATTGTTGAAGGCGGCTATTGGGCTTTTCGGGCAGCGTCATTTCAATCAGCTGCTGCTGGCGTAAATTGCCTACTTGTTTATTGAGCTCACCGGAAACGCTCTTGTGACCCAGCTCACGCGCCATGGCAGCTTTCCCCAGCGGCTCCTGCTGCAGTATCAACAGCACTCTGGCTGCCAGCGCTGACTCTAGCCGTGACTCTAGCCGTGACTCTAGCCGTGACTCTGACTGCACTGACTCAGCCTGGGTCACTGAAGCTGACTGCTGGATAGAAACCGGCGTTGCCAGCCGAATACTCAAACGCACGCGGTTGGCAATTTCTTCAATATGCGGTTCAGGCAGCCCTTGGACTTGGGCTTCCGAGAAAATACGCTTCACACCGCTGCCCCACTGCTCTATCAGCCCAAGCTCACGAAACACGCGGGCAATCACTGGGTTGCGAATCATGGAGACGCCGCGTTTCATGTCTTCAATGGTCATGCCGGGCATCAGTAGTCCTGGGCTTTCAATCTCGATACGGTCGTCATAAAACGCAATGCGTATGGGGCTGCCGCGTTGGGAGTAGTCGCTGTGTACCAAGGCGTTAATAATCGCTTCACGCAGGATGGTCAGCGGGATACTCCACACATCGCGGCGACGCATGGCGCCAAACTCTGCCTGCTTGAAAGCATGTTTTTTGAGAAACAGCTCGATGTCATCAACCGCTTTGGGTAACGGCGCATGAATATCTGTCTGGTCGAAAATCTCGACCTTATCGGTGCCGCGAAAACGGCCGCACTGAATCCAAGCATCTTCAAAGTGCCATTGGCGCTCGCGGCCAAACAGCAAAATTCCGCCCACGCTGGGTACTAGGCGACCTTGATAAGAGACAAGTAGCCGTAACGTGCGAAGCTTATTGTCATCAAGCAGTTGTTCGCTGTGCAAGGCTTGCTGTATGACGTTTTGGTCAAGGTCGTCACGGCTCAGCTCAGGCATGGGCTGAACGTCAAAGGTGGTTCCGCTCGCTTGGCGCTGCATTTCTTGAATGAGGGCCAGCCCCGCCTGCCGATTGCTAGAACCAAGTCGCACCAGCACACCATTTTCTTCGCCAAGCGCTTTGAAAAAGTGTGGGCGTGCGCTACTCAAAAACACCTCAATACACACCAAGGTATGTTCGCCCACGCTCACCAGTTCAATATTAGGCAGTAGCCGGGGGTGAATGGCATCCGCGATCATGCTGGTCAGGCGCTCTTCTATATCCAGCGGATCATCCACGCCTAGCACGGTGCCATCATCGTCAACACCAATGATCAACTGGCCACCGGCCGTATTGGCAAAGGCGACCAGTGTTTTCATCAGTGGCTTAGGCGATGATAGGTCCCGCTTGAACTCAAGCTGCTTGCCTTCTGGCTCGCTTAGGCGCTGTTCAATGGTCGCGGTGGTCATAGGTGTCTCGTTGACTTTTCATGTTTCTTTCCGCTTTGCTGTCCCGCGTCCTAGGACATGGGACAGCAGTGAACAGGCACATTGCCCGTGTCAACAAAAATCGTTCGAACACTAACGCACCTGTACCCGTTTGCCCGCTGAAAGTGACCCTTCCAGCTCTTTTCTCAGCTCGTCCATAAACGCATCGACTTCCGCTTGGCTTTCCAGGTACACCCCACTATGCACGCGGCTGAGTACGTCGCTAACACGCACTCTTGCCACGGGTTTGGGGGCATTTACCGCAGCCGGTGCTGTTTCGGTATGCGGGTCGTACGTTTTATCACCTGGTGCCGTTTGTGGGGCTGGCTTGGGGTTCTCTGATGTGGGAGCCGGTGTTGTGGTGTTTCCCGCAGGCGCGGGCGGCTGCCGCTTAGCAGCGTCGGCCTGGGCGTTGTGAAGCGCATCCAAACTTTCTTCTTCTAATTCAACGGCAGTTTCGGTTTGTAGCTGGTAGATCTGCGCGACGCTGACCGATTGATTGACCGAGGCTTTGAGCTGCTGCAGCGGGTGAAGTAAGCGGTTGCTAAGCTCGGCGGTGCCAATGCCGCTTTTGGCTATTTCTGCGCTTACTTTGGCGATGCGCGTATTGATGCGGGCAATGGCGTGCTGACGTTTTTCCTCCACGAGGCCGCTGTTAATGTCATCCAGCGTACGTACTAAGCCATCTACCTTGTTCAGCATGGCGTAAGGCGCTTCGGCCCGGTAAATACGCTCACACTCGGCCAGCGCTTGCTGGGCCTGGGTGTTTTTCTCAAGCTCTAGGCGGTTCACCGCAAACCGGTTGAGCGCTTGCTCCAGCTGTTGCCACGTGGTGAGCTGCTTAGTAAAGAAGTCGTTGAGATCGCGGTAGTCTTCTTCGACATCGAGCAGCGTGTCCTGCTGGCTAGCGACGGTTTTGAAGAAATCAAAGCTGTCGTCTAGGCGCAGCAAACGCTCCACTTCTAAAAGCGAGCTATCAATGGCGTTGCGACCGGGGAAGTTGCCCACGTCGGTTTTGCTTTTGTACGCCTCTAGCTCACGTCGCCAGTGGGATAAGCGGTCTACGTAATAAGTAAACAGCTCTTTTTCACTGGTGGGGCCTAGCTGGCCAAACAGCTCTTTGGTGAGGTTACGGGCTTTGTTGAGCACCGCATCTTCGGTTTGGCGCTTCTTCTGGAGGCGGACTTCACTGCGGCGGCGGGCGTTGTTGAGTAGCTCAAAGGCTTCTTTACCACTGAGCGCGGGGCCAGCGGTGTGGAAGGTTAAGCGCCCTGCGGCATGCAGGCGGCCTAGTATCAGTAGCGTTTCACCTTCCGGCCAGCCGAAGGGTCGGTTGCTAAAGCGCTCAATCAGCGGGGTCAGTGGCACCGGCTCGCCACCGTGCAGGGTGATGTACTGCTCCACCTCTTT
Source organism: Halomonas sp. H2 (assembly GCF_050215315.1). GTDB lineage: Bacteria > Pseudomonadota > Gammaproteobacteria > Pseudomonadales > Halomonadaceae > Vreelandella. The sequence goes on along the minus strand of NZ_CP189760.1, from coordinate 1,722,869 downwards.
CACGGCCTGGGGGTTGCCCTCCTCGCCGTCTAAGTTCAGGTTCTGGATGCCCAGGTCATCGGCGGTTAATACGGCCTGCAGCTCGCGCATCGGCTCAGGGCTAAGCACCGTGAGCTGGCTCAGCTTGTTGTAGGTGTTTTCCAGCAGATAGCGACAGGCCTCATCCAAACGAGTGTTGAGCTGGTTGCGGTTGAGATCAAGCTTTTGCCCGAGTGCGTAAACGTCCGCATCCAACAGCATCTCTTCCAGGCGCACCCGCAGGCGTTTTTTGCGCTCTTGGTTCTCACGTCCACGGTCGGCCAGAATGCGCTCTACGCTGTGGTCGTTGGCCGATAGGTTCAGGCGGATAAACTTATCGGTTTTCAGCAGGGTGCGCAGTTCATCGGTAAATCGCTTATCGTCGGGCAGCTTAATCAGCACTTGCCCGCCGTAATCGCCGCTTTTGTGAATGCAGCCCGCTTCGCTTAGCTGCACATACTCCACGTCCAGCGGTGAGACCACCTCCACCCTTAGCTGGCTCTGGTAGCGGCCATCCAGGGTGTGGCCATCCAGGTAGCGGCCAATGCTGTAGTCGGTTTTGTTGACCGGATAGCGGTATTTATTGCGGTCACGAAACGAGTCTTTGAAGATCAGGCTGGAAAGCTCTTTGTTCTCGTCGCTGCTGGTGACTTCCGTGGCTTTGATCTTACGGGTGATGTCACGCTCTTCATTGGTGAGAAACTGGTATTCATCGCCGTTACGGGTTATCAGGCTCTCTTTTTCCAGCCGTGCCAGGGTCGCTTCCAGCTGCTCACGAATGGCTATGCGGTCATCGTCGATTTGGGTCAGTGAGAGCGTTACCAGGTTATCGATCGTACCCTTCACCAGATCCACATAGCGGATCATAAACAGCGTGCGTAGAGTTTCGACATCAAACGCCTCTAACACGGGGTTTTCGCTGGCCTGATCAATGGTGCGCTTCACCGCTGTATCAAGAAAGCCCTCTACCGCTGTATAGAAGCAGTGCATTGGTACTAGCGCGCCAATCGCTTTCTCTTGCACGGCTTTGGCGGCCATGTGGAACGCATCGAGCATGGAGCGCTCGCCATAGGCCAAGTGGGCGCCCGTCGCCCCTACCTTGCGGATTTCTTCAAAGACTTTTTGCACCAACTGGAAGTGGTAAGGCACAAAGGGGTAATTGGCGATAAAGCTTTCCACGCCTTCGATGTTTTTTAGCGTGGGGCCAGAGCGGTCAAAGGTCAGTTGGTTACGCAGAATGGAGCCTTTGGCCTCAAACACGCCTTCCAGCTCCGCGCGTGCCGGGTCGGTTTTCACCAGCAGGCGCTTTCGGATCACTTCGTCAGAGTTGGAGCTTGAGAGCGATAAGCGGGTTTTGAAGCGTCCGGCGATTTTGGAAAAATCGTTGGCTTTTGAGGCAGTCATTTCGCCTAGCACGGCGTCCATATCCGCTTGGGAGGTGACCACGATCCAGGCGCGGCCCCCGCAAATGGTGCCCAGGTTTTCGGTGAGCGTTTGTAGGGTCAGCATCAAACGCGTGTCGCTGCCAATGAACTGGCCAACTTCATCCACCATGAACACCATGCGCTGGGTAGCTGACTGCGACTCCAAAAACTCTTTCACCCAGTGGCAGAAGTTTTCCACTGAAACACTAAAATTGGCTTCTGACTCTTCAAACCATTTATGCGCCGCTTCCGGGGAAAGCTCTAGTGCAACGCTAATCGCTTGCTCGATGTCATCTTGGTAGAACTGATAGCCGTCCCGCTCCTCTTCCCACGCCATGCCGCTGGCGTCATTAAAGGCCTGCTTGAATGGCTCATACACGCCCCGCTTTTCTAAGTGGCGCTCCATGTGGGCAATGTGCGGGTAATCAGAGCTAAAGCCTTGGTACTCGTTAAATACGCGCAGAAAGACGTTGAGAATGGGGTTGCCATCGTCGTTAGAGCTGGCCTTGCTGTCGATATTGAACAGCACCACATGGGCCGGCTCGCGTACTGCGTTAGTGATGTCAGCCCGTATGGAGCTGTCCACCAGCTTCTGCTCGTCAAAGAAATCCGCCGCCCGCTTGGCATGGCCGTGTGCATCAAACGCTTCCGTGTTGGCTAGCAAGTAAGAGAGCGTTTTCAAAAAGTGCGATTTACCCGACCCAAAGAAGCCACTGATCCAAACGCCCACGCGGTTGGCGATAGAGGGGTCATCCAAAGGGGTGGTGTAGGATTCAAAAAAGGCACGAAAGTGCTTGTCTAGCTCGTTGGTGACGACATACTCATCCAGCTCTTGGTAGATGGTTTCCTGGTCACGCTGGTCGGCCTTGACCACGCCGTTGATTGACCGGCTGAGCGGTTTGAGGAAGAGCTCTTGAATGTGCATATCAGTCCTATAAATATGTAAACCCTGGGTGTTTCAAGCTGAGAGGTACCGCGCTATCAAAGACCACGACTCACCAAGCGAACGTAGTACACGGAATGACGTAATCCGTTGCGCTAAGGCACGAGTGCGAACGCACGGTAGTAACTATTGCTTTCTATCCGCTTAAACAACGACATCGTCTGCCCGTCGTAACGGCCTGGATAGAACAGCACCAGAGGCTTGTGGCCGAGCGGCCCGTGTAGCGCATTTAACAAGCTATGCGCTCGCACCATGGGCCATAGGCTGCCAACACCGGTGAGCAGTACGATATCGGGGTCATGCGACAAGTAGTGTCGGATGAGGTAAGGGGCGAACTTGTCCATGTGCAGCGGCCCTCGCAACGCTCTGAGCAGTGCTGAATCGCCTTTGCTTTTCTGCATGGCAATGGCTTTGTCTAGGAAGCCGCGCTCGGTTAGATACTCCTTGAGTACCTCAAGTAGATTCACCTGTGCCATTTTAATATTCGGGTGCTGGCGTGCCATTAACGAGGGGAGGAAATTCAGGTAAGCACGCACCTGTAGTTCATGCTCAGGGGCGTAATCAAAAATCCAGAAGCCAATTTCGTTACCTAATCCTTGGCCTGCTAAAAAATCCGGTCGTGTGATTTTCTCGGCGACTTGGTTTAATCGTGCCCGTAGCTGGTCATCCTCATGGAACATAACGCTGGTAGGTGGTAGGTGCTGCTCATTATGTGACATGCGGAGCGTCTCTATGTCGGGCTTGTTTTGGGCAAGATTACGTTGCTTGCAGCCATAGCCGCAAGGTCTACTAAGTTTTCATTAGCTCACTAATGCGTTTTGCCCAACAGATAAATGCTTAGCGCAATTTTTGAAGACAATTTTGCAAACGGACATGGTGGTTGGTATCAAGCAGCATCTTCAGCTCGGGGCGGGGTAGGAAAGACTGAAGTCTACGTGATCGGCTGGAATCCAATATGCCGACCTCTGTCAGCATCCGAAACACTACCTGACCCATTTTGCGCCTTGAGCTTTCTGCCCAGGTAGCAATCGCTGCATCGCGGTTAACACGCTCAGCAAGAAACTCATCCCATTGGTAAGCCTGCAGCTTTTCAGACCGCGTTAAAAACGCATCGGCCACCACGCTTTCGAGAAACTCCACCAGCAGCAGGTTGCGTGCCATGGCAGCACAAAACGATACCTGCGACGCTAGCTGATCATCTCCTTCGTGCAGGGCTTTCCAAAAAGAGGGTTCCAGTTTTTCTAAGCGCTTTCGAATGGCTTGCGCTGCACGCTTGGCTGTCGCTGGGCGATTCTTCTGTAGGCGGTTTTCAACGATGATGGCTTGATGCCACTGCCCTTCGTCAGCATCAGAAAGCAGCAGATCTGCAATGGCACGACTTTCACGCACCATCAATCCACCACCAATGAGGTCTGAGTTGTAGCTAAATACCGTCACAGATTGCCCAATTGCTTTTGGTTTGTATAGCTAGAAAAAGAGTTTTAAAACCCATAAAACAGCCTACTACAAAGCTGGGCAAACAAAATAAAAAAGAAGGGAATATCGACATAAAATGGAGGCGGCCCCAAAAGCCACATCCCGGCACACGCAGCCACCACTACCGTTGCTCCCTTCCGGGCCTGGCGGGGTTCGCAGTTTAGCGTTGCGGGAGGACCTAAGGGGCCACCATAACGGCACACTCGGTTATTGAGTAAGTGTGCTAATGCTGATGTGGTGGCTACGCCCTGATTTGAACAGGGGACCCCATCATTATGAGTGATGTGCTCTAACCAGCTGAGCTACGTAGCCTTTCCGTCATCAACGGGTGCAGATTATGCCTACCTTGAATACGAAAGGCAAGCCGGAATCCGGCCTGCCTCCCTCAGCTAAATCAACTTACTGAATAGCGGCGCGTACGGCCTCGGCACCAGGCTCGCCGTCACGAGTCGTAACGCCGTCTAACCACTCATCCAGCACGCCGTCATTAGCCTTCAAGTAGTCACGCGCGGCATCACGGGGATCTTCGCCATCATCCATGATCGCGCTCATTAGTTGGTTTTCCATTTCCAGGGTAAACGTCATGTTGCGCAATAACGTTCCCACATTTGGGCACTCCTCCACAAAGCCCGTACGGGTATTGGTGTGCACCGTCGCACCGCCTAAATCCGGGCCAAAATAATCATCTGCATCGGAAAGATAAGCCATCTCGAAGTTGGAATTCATGGGGTGCGGTTCCCAGCCCAAAAAGACCATCCACTGTTCGTTGGGCACTCGGGCACCCAACTCTGCCAGCATCCCTGCTTCGCTGGAGTCGATGACCTGCCAATCGCCCAAGCCGTAAGCGTCGTCATCAATCATTTGTTCGATCATTTCGTTGCCATCGTTACCCGCCTCGATGCCGTGCAAGCTGCGATCAAACTGGTCGGCATGCTCCGCCAGATCGTTAACCGAGGTCACACCAGCATCGTAAACATATTGTGGCACCGCGAGGGTGTACTTCGCCCCTTCCAGGTTAGCCACCAAGCGCTCAACCTCACCACGCTCGATATAGGGGTCGCTGATAGAAGCCATTGAGGGCATCCAGTTACCCAGGAAGACATCAAAATCATTATTGCGCATACCGGCATAGGCAATCGGCACGGAAACCGTATCCACGCTTGGTTCATAACCAAGCCCTTCGAGCACTTCACTGGCCAGTGCTGTCGTCGCCGTAATATCCGTCCAACCCACTTCGGCAAAGCGTACGCTGCTGCACTCATCGGCATAAATCGCCGTTGGTAAACCCGCTACCAACAATAAAACACCTGCATAACGTGAAGAAGTTCTGCTCATGATAGTGGCTCCCCTTGAAGCGTCTGCTGCGAACACTCGGATACTGCAGTGGTCGCAGTGACTGAAAAAATGTCGGCGCCTTTTATTGATTGAACGTTCAATAAAAAAATGCCATCATGGTTAGGTAATCATGCCTAGGCCTGGGTTTCAAGCATCGGCCCGCATCTGGCATTCAACGAATTAGGGGAACATCTTTAGGAGAACACTGTGCCAAAGGTGGGAATGGAACCGATACGCCGCCAGCAGTTAATTAACGCAACCATGGCCGCGATTGATGACGTCGGCTTAGCCGAAACAACGGTCATGCGCATTGCGCGCCATGCAGGCGTTTCAGCGGGCATTATCAGCCACTACTTTGGCGGTAAAGATGGCCTGCTGGAAGCGACCATGCGGCAAATCCTGACCGACCTAACCACAGCCGTTGCGGTGCGCCGCCATGCGCTGGAAGACGACTCTGCCCGCGCCCATATCGGTGCCATTATTGAGGGCAACTTTGACCGTACGCAGGTGACCGGCCCCGCTGCCAAGACCTGGTTAGCGTTCTGGGCCAGCAGCATGCATAAACCTATGCTGCAGCGGTTACAAAACGTTAACGATCGCCGCCTTTACTCCAATTTATGTCACCAGTTTCGACGGGGAATGCCGCGCGCCGAAGCCCGTAACGCAGCACGCGGCTTGGCCGCCATGATTGATGGGCTATGGCTGCGTGGCGCGCTCACCCCAGAGGGCCTTGATGCTGAAGAAGCTCGCCTTCTCGCGCACACCTATCTTGATCAACTTTTTGCTCATTATGGATGCACAACGTCGGCATCCGGTAAAAGCAGCTAATTTTCACCTCACTGGAGGAAACCTACATGGCCGCTCAAAAAATACAGCCTCTTTATATTGATGGTCGCCAGGTAGACGCCACCTCAGGCGATACGTTTACCGTTACCAACCCGTTTGATGGCAGCCTGCTGGCCACTGTCGGCCAAGCTAGCCAAGCCGACGTCGACACTGCCGTCGCCGCTGCTCAACGCGGCCAGCGCGAATGGGCGGCGATGACTGGCATGGAGCGCTCGCGCGTTCTACTGCGTGCCGTCGCTTTGCTACGAGAGCGTAACGATGAGCTCGCCGAACTGGAAACCCGCAATACCGGTAAGCCGATTAGCGAAACCGCCAGTGTCGATATCGTCACCGGCGCAGACGCATTGGAGTATTACGCTGGCTTGGCACCGGCTATTGAAGGCAACCAGATTCCCCTGCGCGATAGCTCTTTTGTGTATACCCGCCGCGAACCGCTGGGCGTAATTGGCGCCATTGGCGCCTGGAACTACCCGATTCAAATTGCTTGCTGGAAAGCTGCCCCGGCGCTGGCTGCAGGCAACGCGGTGGTGTTTAAGCCCAGCGAAGTGACTCCACTTACGGTGATGAAGCTGGCGGAAATCTTCACCGAGGCGGGCTTGCCCAACGGCGTATTTAACGTTGTTCAGGGCGACGGCCGCGTAGGCGCAATGCTCACCGGCCATCCCGGCATCGCCAAAGTCTCGTTCACCGGCGAAGCGGGCACCGGCAAAAAAGTCATGGCCGCCGCGGCTAGCTCGACGCTAAAAGACGTCACCATGGAGCTGGGCGGCAAATCGCCACTGCTAGTCTTCGCGGACGCCGATCTCGACCGCGCTGCCGACGCCGCGATGATGGCCAACTTCTACTCCAGCGGGCAAATTTGTACCAACGGTACACGGGTGTTTGTTGAGCGCAGCGTTAAAGATGCCTTTGAAGCCAAGTTGGTGGAGCGCGTTAAGCGCATCAAGGCGGGCAACCCGATGGACCCCAGCATCAACTTTGGCCCACTAGTCAGCTTTGAGCATCAGGAGAAAGTGCTCTCGTATATTGCCCTGGGCAAACAGCAAGGTGCACGGTTATTAGTCGGCGGCGACGAGTGGAACACCGGTAGCTACGCCAATGGCGCGTGGGCCGCACCTACCGTATTCACCGACTGCAGCGACGATATGCGTATCGTGCGCGAAGAGATTTTCGGCCCGGTGATGTCGGTGCTCGCTTTTGATGACGAAGCGGAAGTCATTCGCCGCGCTAATGACACCACTTACGGCCTTGCTGCCGGTGTCTTCAGCGAGAGCTTGAACCGCGCCCACCGCGTGATTCACCAGCTGGAAGCGGGTATTTGCTGGATTAACACCTGGGGCGAGTCACCTTCAGAAATGCCGGTGGGTGGCTATAAAGAGTCGGGTATTGGTCGTGAGAACGGCATCGAGACGCTTAATCACTATACCCAAACTAAGTCCGTACAGATTGAAATGGGCCCGTTTGAGTCGGTGTTTTAAGGAGCTTTCATGTCTCAACCTCGTGAATTTGATTACATCATTATCGGTGCAGGTTCGGCGGGCAATGTACTCGCTACTCGCCTCACCGAAGACAGCAGCGTCAGCGTACTGCTGCTAGAAGCGGGCGGCCCAGACTACCGCTTTGATTTTCGTACCCAAATGCCCGCCGCCCTAGCCTTCCCGCTGCAGGGAAAGCGCTACAACTGGGCGTTTGAAACTGACCCCGAACCGTATATGGATGGCCGCCGTATGGAGTGTGGCCGTGGCAAAGGCCTCGGCGGCTCCTCGCTGATTAACGGCATGTGTTACATCCGCGGCAACGCGCTGGATTACGATAACTGGGCCAAGCAGCCAGGCCTTGAAGACTGGGATTACCTAAGTTGCCTGCCCTACTTCAAAAAATGCGAAACCCGTGACGTTGGGGCCAATAGCTACCACGGCGGCGACGGCCCGGTCAGCGTGACTACGCCAAAGAACACTAACAACCCGCTTTATCGCATCTTTATTGAAGCGGGTAAGCAGGCAGGCTATCCGGAAACCGAAGACGTTAACGGCTACCAGCAAGAGGGTTTCGGCCCGATGGATCGTTTCGTGACGCCTAAAGGTCGCCGCGCCTCAACGGCGAGAGGCTATCTGGATAAGGCCAAACAGCGCCATAATCTCACCATCGAAACTCATGCCGTCACCGACGTTATTGAGTTTGAAGGTAAGCGTGCCGCTGGCGTTCGCTATGAGCAAAAAGGCGAAAAGCAGCAGGCCTACGCCCGTTGTGAAGTGCTGCTGTGCGGTGGCGCTATTGCCTCACCACAGATTCTTCAGCGCTCCGGCATTGGCAACCCAGAACTGCTTAAAGAACTCGATATCGAGACCGTTCACGCGCTGCCAGGCGTGGGTGAAAACCTCCAGGATCATCTGGAGATGTACATTCAGTACGAGTGTAAAGAGCCGATTTCACTCTACCCCGCGCTGAAGTGGTACAACCAGCCCAAAATTGGCGCCGAGTGGCTGTTCAACGGCACCGGCGTGGGCGCCAGCAACCAGTTTGAATCCTGCGGTTTCATTCGTAGCCGCAACGAAGAAGAGTGGCCTAATCTGCAGTACCACTTTCTGCCCATCGCGATTAGCTACAACGGTAAAAGCGCGGTGCAGGCTCATGGCTTCCAGGCCCACGTTGGCTCTATGCGCTCGGAAAGCCGCGGTCGTATTCGACTCACCTCGAAAGACCCCCATGCTGCGCCCAGCATTCTGTTCAACTACATGGCCAAAGAGAAAGATTGGCAAGAGTTCCGCGACGCTATTCGCCTCACTCGGGACATCATCGCCCAGCCCGCGTTTGATAAATACCGCGGCCGTGAGGTCGCTCCAGGCCCAGGCATTCAATCAGATGCCGAGCTCGATGCTTTCGTCAAACAGCACGCCGAAACCGCCTACCACCCCTGCGGTAGCTGCCGGATGGGCAGTGACGAAATGGCGGTTACCGATGGTCAAGGCCGCGTGCATGGGATTAAAGGCTTACGCGTAGTCGATGCCTCACTCTTCCCGATGATTCCTACTGGCAACCTGAACGCGCCCACTATCATGCTGGCGGAGAAGATCGCCGACCATATCAAAGGTCACCAGCCACTCCCTCGCGCCAGCGTTGATTACTATGTCGCCAACGGGGCACCGGCCAAACGTGCCTGAATATTTAGTCTGTTTGTCACTCCAAATGCCATGGCCCACCGCCATGGCATTTTTTTTGATAACGCGGCCACCTTAACGACGCTAAACATGCCTAAATACTTGCGTGAAACGGCTCCTATCTGCCAAGATTCAAACAAGTGTTCGACTAAACGTTTTTACCAACCTATTTTGCTAACTTACTTCTAACAACAGCTGGCCGCAATAAAGGCCACCCACTGAGAGAGACACTATGCTCACCCTACTCCTTATCGTGCTCGCCATTGTTGGCTTGCTCGTGGTTATGCGTCGTGAAGCAGGCGCCCCGGCAGCGATAGCGGTGCTTGGCGTATTGGGCCTTGTTGGCCTGCTGCTTGATGCCGAGGTCATCGGCGTACTGCTGCTAATAGGCGCCGCCGCGGTGGCTGCCACTGGCTTGCCGGCGCTGCGTCGTAAGTGGCTGACACCACGCCTATTCGTCATCTTCAAAAAAGTCGCGCCAAAAGTCTCCGCCACTGAACGTACAGCCTTGGAAGCTGGCAGCGTTGGCTGGGATGGTGAGCTGTTCTCAGGCAAGCCCCAGTGGGGCAAACTGCTCGCCTTTAAAGACGAAGGCCTGCGCGAAGACGAACAAGCCTTTCTGGATAACCAGTGCGCTAAAGCCGCTGGCATGTGCAACGCCTGGGATATCGCCCAAGAGCGCGCCGACCTGCCCCAGCAGCTGTGGGATTTCCTGAAAAAAGAGGGCTTCTTCGGCATGATTATTCCGAAGGAGTACGGCGGCCTGGGCTTCTCAGCCAAAGCCCAGTCGATGGTGCTGCAAAAGCTTTCTGCCAATGAAACTTTAATGGTTACCGTGGGCGTGCCTAACTCTCTCGGCCCTGGCGAGCTGTTGCTGAAATACGGCACCCAAGAGCAGAAAGATCACTACCTGCCGCGCTTATCCGATGGCCGTGAGATTCCCTGCTTTGGCCTCACCGGCCCTCGGGCAGGTTCTGACGCAACCTCACTTCCCGATACAGGCGTGGTCTGCAAGCAAACCATTAATGGCGAAGAAGTACTTGGCCTGCGCCTCAATTTTGAAAAACGCTGGATCACCCTGGCGCCCATCGCCACCGTAGTCGGCCTTGCATTCCGTCTGTTTGACCCGGAAAAACTGCTCGGTGACGAAGAGGATCGCGGCATAACCTTAGCGTTGATCCCTCGCGATACTGACGGAATGGAAATTGGTCGCCGTCACTACCCCATCGGCAGCCCGTTTATGAACGGCCCGATTATCGGCAAAGATGTCTTTGTACCGCTAGACACCATTATTGGTGGCCCGGACATGATCGGCCAAGGCTGGCGGATGCTGGTGGAGTGTCTGTCGATCGGTCGCTGCATCACGCTACCTTCAGGCGCTACCGGCACCGCCCGCTACGCGCTGGGCTGGAGCGGCGGCTTTACCCGTGTTCGTCGCCAGTTCAACGTGCCGGTGGCCGAGATGGAAGGCGTACAAGAGCCGCTCGCCCGTATGGCGGCACTGGCCTACATCTCTCAAGCCACGGTTTATCAAACCGCTAATATGATCGATCACGGCGAAAAACCCGCCGTACCTTCGGCCATTCTGAAAAGCCAATTGACCGAGTTCCAGCGCGTCATACTGAGCGACGCCATGGACGTTCACGGCGGTAAAGCGGTTACCCTTGGCCCGCGTAACTACTTAGGTATCGGCTACAGCGCCAACCCGGTAGCGATTACCGTGGAAGGCGCCAATATTATGACCCGCAACCTGATGATCTTTGGTCAGGGCGCGATTCGCTGCCACCCATACGTATTGGACGAGCTGGCGGCTAAAGACGCCAACGATATCAACGCGTTTGATAAAGCCTTCTTCGGCCACACAGGGTTAATCTTTGGCAACGCGGCGCGGGCCTTTACCCTGGGCTTTGGCATCGGTAAAGCCAGCGTACCCTTCGACGGCCCCGCCGCGGTTTATGCCCAAGATATTGCCCGCCTCTCCGCTGGCTTTGGCCTGTGTGCCGACGCCGCCATGGCAAGCCTGGGTTCAGCGCTTAAGAAGCGCGAAATGATCTCCGCGCGATTGGGCGATGTGCTATCCAACCTTTACCTTACCTCTATGGTGCTCAAGCAGTGGCAAGCAGGCAGCAAGGTTGAGGGTGAAGAAGCGTTGCTGCATTACAGCTGTCGTTTCCTGCTTCAGCGTGCCGAGCAGGCGTTTGTGGAGATTTTCGATAATCTACCCAACCGGGCTTTGGGCAAAACGCTCAACGCCGTGGTGATGCCCACCGGTCGCCGCTGGAATAAACCTCACGATGACTTGGCCCGTGATATCGCTAAGCGTATTTCCACACACAGCGCCCTACGTACGAAGCTGCTGGAAAACACCTGGGACGCGGACGATGGTGAACAGCGTAACCCGCTGGCACGCTACAACGCCCTATTGCTCGATTATGAACGTGCCGAAGCACTATACCGCACCGTCAACAAAGCTTATGCCAAAGGCGAACTGCCACAGACGGCGCTACACCCAGAAGCACGCGTTGAAGCGGGTTTGGAAAAAGGTTTGATCAGCGAAGAGGACGCCGCATTTATGCGCACCTTCGAAACTGAAGTGTTGGAAATGCTCACCGTGGACGATTTCGCCTACGATGCCTTTGCCAAGAACAAGACCACGCTGATCAATCACAACGGCCAACCGGCCCCAGCGCCTAAGCAGGAACAAAGAAACACTAAGTAGTAGTGCTATTTCAAAGCGTTACCTGTAAAAAAGTCGACTCTTATAGTTAAGAGTCGGCTTTTTTTGTTCGCTTTCTACACCTAAATGCGTAGACCGATGGGCCAAAAACGCGTTGCAAGTTCGAAAACGATCAACTAGCCTTTCGTAAACGAAAACAGTCTATTCTATCCAATAACCCTATCTAACAACCCTAATCCAACAACCCTAATCCAACAACAATGACACTTGCGAGATCGGCATGTCCTTACATTTGCAAAATATCGATCACATCGTTAACGGTGTGCCTCATATCAGTGGGGTCGACCTAGTCCTTGAGCCAGGCTCCTTCAACGTGTTGCTGGGTCGAACGTTGGCCGGAAAAACCACTTTGATGCGCCTAATGGCGGGGCTTGAACCACCCAGCCGTGGCAACATCATCATGGACGGCAAAGACGTAACTAACGTTTCCGTGCGCAAACGCAATGTCTCCATGGTATACCAGCAGTTTATCAACTACCCCAGCCTTACCGTTTACGACAATATAGCCTCACCACTACAGCTGGCCAAGCAGGCTAAAAGTGACATTGATAAGCGCGTTAGAGAAGTCGCGGAAATGCTGCATATTGAGCAGCTATTAAATCGCTACCCCCAAGAACTTTCTGGCGGCCAGCAGCAGCGTACTGCCATGGGCCGGGCGTTAGTTAAAGATGCTGACTTAATTTTGTTTGACGAACCGCTGGTCAATCTGGATTACAAGCTGCGCGAAGAGCTTCGCGATGAACTGCGTGAGCTGTTTAAAGCACGTAACTGCATTGCGGTGTATGCCACCACAGAGCCCAATGAAGCACTGGCACTGGGTGGTAACACGGCGGTGCTTCATGAAGGCAAACTACTTCAGTACGGCCTCACCGAGCAGATCTACCGTGCGCCCAACGGACGCTTCAGCGCTGAAATGTTTTCCGAGCCGCCGATCAATATCGTTCCCGGCCAGCTTACCGATACTGAGATTACCTTTGATCAATCGCTGCACTTCCCCTGCGATGAGAAACTCAAGCGTCTCGAGCCGGGCGAGTATGATTTTGGCGTACGCGCCTCACACCTCACGCTACAACCCGAGCGAGCCGATGACTTAGCGCTCGATGTGCATGTGGATGTGGCGGAAATTAGCGGTTCTGAAACGTTCCTGCATGTGCACCACGAGCGCTTCCCTCTAGTGCTGCATTTGGCCGGTATTCATCAGTTCAGCGTTAATCAACCGCTAAAAGTTTATTTCCCGACGCATCAACTGTACGCCTTCGATAAGCAGGGCCACACGGTGCATATTCCTGTGCGCCAAGGAGGAGCTGCTCATGGCTGAAATCACGTTAACGGGCCTGGCGCACTCCTACGAAAAAACACCGGCAAGCGCCGGAGATTACGCCATCCGCCATATGGATCACGTATGGCATCAGGGTGGCGCCTATGCACTACTGGGGCCGTCAGGCTGTGGCAAATCCACCCTGCTGAATATTATTTCCGGCCTGCTCGAACCGTCTGATGGCGATGTGCTTTTTGACGGCCAGCGGGTCAATGAACTGCCCCCAGAAGAGCGCAATATTGCCCAGGTGTTTCAGTTCCCGGTGATCTACGACACCATGACGGTGTTCGACAACCTTGCCTTTCCTCTGCGCAATATGAATACCCCCGAGTACCGAGTAAAACCCAAGGTACTTGAAATCGCCGATATTCTTGAGCTAACCCCGCTACTGGACCGCAAAGCGAAAAACTTAACTGCCGATGAGAAGCAGAAAGTCTCCATGGGGCGTGGGCTGGTGCGCGATGACGTCACGGCGATTCTGTTTGATGAACCGCTAACCGTGATCGACCCGCAACTTAAGTGGAAGCTGCGCCGCAAGCTTAAAGAGATTCACGAGCGCTTTAACATCACTATGATCTATGTGACTCACGATCAGTTAGAGGCCTCCACCTTCGCCGATAAAATTGCCGTGATGTATGAGGGTCAGGTGGTGCAATTCGGTACACCGCGAGAGCTATTTGAGCGCCCTGCGCACACCTTTGTGGGCTACTTTATTGGCAGCCCCGGCATGAATTTTATGGCTGTCGAATATCAAAACAATCACGTTATGTTCGGCGCTCAACCGATGCCAGTTAGCGCGCAGATGAAACGCGCGATTGCCAATGCCAGCTCTGCCAATATCAAGCTGGGCATCCGCCCCGAGTTTATTGCGATTTCCTCAAGCCAGACGGCCAATAGCGTGCCCATTCAAGTGTCCAGCATGCAGGATCTGGGCACCTATTCTTTACTAACCTTCAAGCTTAACGAGCAGACGTTTAAGGCACGCCTGCCTGAAGGCCATCCGCCCGTGAGTGACGCGGCGTTTGCGCACCTCGACGACGCCTACGTTGCGCTGTATATCGATGAATACTTGGTGGAGGCTGGCCATGAATAACAAAGTACCTAATAACAAAGCTTGGCTACTGGTACTTCCCATGCTGGTACTGGTGGCTTTTTCCGCCATCATTCCACTCATGACCGTGGTCAACTACTCAGTGCAGGACGTGCTCGGGCCTAACGCGAGCTTTTTCACCGGCACCGAGTGGTTTAAAAGCATGCTTAATGACGATGCTTTGCAAGCAGCGTTTCTGCGCCAAATTTCTTTCTCGCTGATTATTCTCGCCATCCAGATTCCGCTAGGGATTGGCATCGCGCTAATTATGCCCAAACGCGGCTGGCAGGCCTCGGCGGTGTTGATCCTGATTACCCTACCGCTGCTAATCCCCTGGAACGTGGTGGGCAGTATCTGGCAAATCTTTACTCGTGGCGACATTGGGCTGATGGGCTGGGGGCTGCGCGAGTTAGGCGTCAACTACAACATTACCCGCAATGCAGGCGATGCCTGGGTGACGATCATTTTGATGGATGTGTGGCACTGGACACCGCTGGTAGCGATGCTGTGTTACAGCGGGTTGCGCTCGATTCCCGAAGCTTATTACCAAGCAGCGCGTATCGACCGTGCGTCTAAATGGGCAGTATTCCGCTACATCCAGCTTCCCAAGCTCACTAATGTGCTGGTTATCGCTGTACTACTGCGCTTTATGCACTCCTTTATGATCTACGCCGAGCCCTTTGTACTAACCGGCGGCGGGCCGGGCAGCGCCACCACTTTTTTAAGCCAGTCCTTGACCACTATGGCGGTCGGCCAACAGGATTTAGGCCCTTCTGCAGCATTCTCGCTTATCTACTTCCTGGTCATTCTGCTGGTGAGCTGGGTGTTCTACACCACCATTATGAATATGCAGAAAGACAAGCCCCCGCATGGAGGTGCTTAACATGAGCTACCAACTCGAAAACACCCAGCACGGTGAGAAATACAACACCATTTTTAGCAAAGCATCGCCCGCCCAACGGCGCAACCGCGCTGCTCGTGCGCACTGGCGCTCACGTCTCTTGCTTGGCCTCTATCTGGCACTGATGATTCTGCCTATTTACTGGCTGATCAATATGTCGCTACAGACCAATAGCGAAATTCTCGGCTCAATGACGCTGTGGCCACAAAACGTAACGTTCGATAATTACATCGGCATTTTTACCAACTCAAGTTGGTATATGGGCTACGTCAATTCAATGCTCTATGTAGCGATGAATATGCTCATCACCATTTGTGTCGCGCTACCCGCCGCCTACGCCTTTAGCCGGTTCACGTTTATTGGTGACAAACACCTGTTCTTTTGGCTGCTGACCAACCTGATGGCACCGCCTGCGGTATTCCTGCTGCCCTACTTCCAGCTCTACTACTCTGTGGGCTTGTTCGATACCCATATCGCCGTGGCGCTGGCTCACTGCCTATTCAATATTCCGCTGGCGATCTGGATTTTGGAAGGCTTTATGAGCAGCGTACCCAAGGAGATCGACGAAACCGCTTATATCGACGGTTATAGCTTTCCGCGCTTTTTCGTCAAGATTTTTATCCCCATGATTCGCTCTGGCATTGGCGTCACGCTGTTCTTCCTATTTATGTTCTCGTGGGTAGAACTGCTGCTGGCCCGCACGCTGACGGCTACCGATGCTCAGCCTATCGGTATGATCATGACGCGTACCTCGACTGCCTCGGGGATCGACTGGGGCACGCTGGCCGCCGCCGGAGTACTGACCATTATTCCCGGCATTCTGGTGGTTTACTTCGTTCGCAACCATATCGCCAAGGGCTTTGCCCTGGGCCGTACCTGAGGAGATCTCGCTATGTCTTGGATGGTATGGACAGTGCCCACCGCCATATTTTTTTCATCAATCGCGGCCATGCTAGCAGGCATGACGGTATGGGAGATTTTGTCTCCCACGATTGAACGCAAAGGGTTTTTACCCATTGCCACCACCCGTGGTGATCGGCTGTTTATCGGCCTGCTCTCTGCGGCCTTTATCCACCTGGGAGTGATCGGTTTCACTGCATTATCCATTTGGATTGCACTAGCAATATCAGCCGTATGGCTGCTTGTTTTAATGCGTTGGGGCTAGCCCTTGGGAAAATAGCCATCAGCGTTAAATCGGTATCAAGGACGGCCAAGCCATCAGGGAAGAGCACAACAAAACGAGGTCTCCATGCAAAAGCACTACAATAAATCCAGGCTAACTAAATTCAAACTGACCACCCTCGCCGCCAGCTTAATGCTGGCATCGGGCACGCTGTCAGCACAGGAAGAGGATGCCCGCGCCATTGCTGAGCGTTTGGTCGATGAGCATTTCCAAAACTCGACGCTGAGCCGTGAAGAGCAGATCGAAGAGCTGATGTGGTTTGCTGAAGCCGCTGAACCCTTTCGCGATATGGATATTCAAACCGTCGCTGAAGGTCTCACCACCCACGTTTATGAAAGCGAGGTATTAGCAGAAGCCTTTAGCGAGCTTACCGGCATCAACCTCACCCACAACATCATCGGCGAAGGCGATGTGGTGGACACCATGCAGAACCAGATGCAGTCGGGCAATAGCATCTACGACGGCTTCGTCAACGACACCGACTCCATCGGTACGCACATCCGTTACGGCACCACAATCAACCTGTCGGAAGCAATGGAAAATGGCTGGGCCGACTACACCCTGCCCACGCTGGATTTAGACGACTTTATCGGTTTGCAGTACGGCACCGGGCCAGATGGCAGCATCTATCAACTGCCGACCCAGCAGTTCGCTAACCTGTATTGGTTCCGCCATGACTGGTTCACTGACCCCGATATCATGGCTCAGTTTGAAGAAATTTACGGTTACGAACTAGGCGTGCCGACCAACTGGACCGCCTATGAAGATATCGCCAAGTTCTTCAGCGAGGATGTGGGTGAGATAGACGGCACCAAGATTTACGGCCATATGGATTACGGACGCCGCGACCCGTCGCTTGGATGGCGCTTCCACGACTCCTGGCTCTCCATGGCAGGCATGGGAAGCCAAGGCGTGCCGTCTGGCAACCCAGTCGATGACTGGGGGATCCGCGTCAATGAAGACAGCCAGCCAGTAGGCGCAAGCGTTAGCCGTGGCGGCGCCACTAACTCACCGGCGTCCGTGTTCGCCATGCAAAAAGCGGTCGACTGGCTAGCTAACTACGCGCCAGAAGAAGCCCAGGGCATGACATTTGGCGAGGCGGGCCCTGTTCCCGCGCAGGGCCATATTGCGCAACAAATCTTTTGGTATACCACCTTCACCGCCGATATGACCGATCCGTCAGTGGCGGTGACTGACGACGAAGGCAATCCGCTTTGGCGTATGGCACCGTCCCCCACCGGCCCGTACTGGGAAGAGGGTATGAAGGTTGGCTATCAAGACGTAGGTGCTTGGACATTCTTTGACTCAACGCCTGAAGATCGTCGCACCGCGGCATGGCTATTTGCCCAGTTCACCGTATCTAAATCGGTCTCGCTGGAAAAACTCATGCACGGCTTAACGCCGATTCGTGAATCTGACATTTTCTCTGAGCAGATGACCGAGATGGCACCCAAGCTTGGCGGTCTGGTGGAGTTCTACCGTAGCCCCAACGAGTCTAACTGGACGCCAACCGGTACCAACGTGCCCGACTATCCACGTATGGCGCCACTGTGGTGGCAGAACCTAGCGCCGGTGATGAGCGGTGAAGTCACGCCACAAGAAGGTCTCGATAAGCTGGCAGCGGATTTGGATAGCACCATGAATCGTCTGGCCCGTGCCAACGTGTTCGATAGCTACGCGCCGGTGCTCAATGAAGAGCAGGATCCGCAATACTGGCTGGATCAAGACGGCGCTCCGAAACCCAAGCTGGATGATGAAATGCCCCAGGGCACCACCGTTCCTTACGATGAAATGATGGAAGCCTGGATGGAAGCCGGTTCGCGCCAATAGTAACTATGCGTAAGAAAGACTATGCGTAAGAAAGACTATGCGTAAGAACACCTATGTGTAATAGCAACTACGCATACGCGTAAAAGCTTACAGGGCGGGCCACCGCTCGCCCTGTAACAAGTTTCATTGGCGGCGCGCCATAGCAAAAAAGAGAACTCCCACTACAACGGGGCTTTTAATCAGTTAATTGGATCCGCTATGAAACTGCGTAATCGCAACATTGAAAAACTACCCACTGATACCTTTGATGCCCTGATTATCGGGGGCGGCATTAATGGCGCGGCCACGGCGGCGGCGCTGGCGGGCAAAGGCGCGAAAGTCGCGTTGATTGATCGTGGCGACTTCGCAGGCAGCACCAGCATGCACTCCTCCAACCTCGTGTGGGGAGGAATTAAGTATATGGAAAGTAAGGATTTCTCGCTGGTTCGCAAGCTGTGCAAAAGCCGTAATCACTTGATCAAAAGTTACCCCTCAACGGTTCAGGAGATCCGCTTCCTGACCACTATTTCAAAAGGTTTCCGCCACTCACCGCGTTACCTGTGGGCGGGCACCTGGTTGTACTGGCTGATGGGCAACGGCTTTACCAAATTGCCGAAACTGCTCTCGCCGAAAAAGATAAAGCTGGAAGAGCCAATTATCGACATTGAGGGCTCCGTAGGCGGCTTCGAGTACTCCGACGCTTACCTGCACGATAATGATGCTCGATTTGTCTTCAACTTTGTACGTCGCGCGCTTAACTATGGCGCGATTGCCACCAACTACGTTGAATCCCTCGGCGCTGAGCGGGTCGGTGACCTCTGGGTAACCAAAGCGCGTAACGTTATGGATGGCAGTACCTTCGATATTCGTGCCAAGGTGCTCATCAACGCAGCGGGGCCTTGGGTAGATAAACATAATGAGCTGACAGGGCAAAAAACCACCCATCACCACCTCTACTCCAAAGGCATTCACCTTATTGTTCCGCAGTTAACCGACTCCAAACGCGTGTTGGCGTTTTTCGCTGATGATGGTCGGCTGTTCTTTGTTATCCCCATGGGCAATCGCACCTGTATCGGCACTACGGATACACATATGGAACATCCAGAGGTCGAAGTGACCGCTGACGATATCGCTTTTGTGCTGGAAAATATCAATAAGCGCCTGACATTAGCGAAGCCGCTTAGCCAAGAAGACATTATTTCGACCCGCTGCGGCGTAAGGCCATTAGCTATTAAAGACGATCAAGGCAGCGACCGCGACTTTCTCCAGCTATCGCGCAAGCATGTCGTCGACACCAATACCGAAAGCGCACATATCAGTATTTTTGGCGGCAAACTGACCGACTGCTTAAACGTTGGGGATGAGATTGCCGAAGAGATGAGCCGCCTGGGCGTTGCTCTGTCAGACCCCGATTTTCAGTGGTACGGCGAGCCACCCAAGGCGGTGAAACAGCAGTTTATGGATCAAGCCAAACGCATGAATCTCGACGCCATGACGGCGTCCACCTCAGGTGAGTTGCTATCGACGCGGCTTTGGCGGCGCTACGCCGACCAAGCCGTTCAGATGCTGGGGAAAATTCGCCAGGATCCTGCCCAGGGCGACATCTTAATTGAAGGCACCGAGTACATCCGCTGTGAACTTGAGCATGCTCGCGACCATGAAATGATTACCCAGCTGGAGGACTTTCTACGCCGTCGTGCCAAAGTCTCGCTAGTAGTGCGGCACGAACAGTTACGTCAATCCAGCGGCTTAAAAGAGGCCTGCCGCGTACTATTTGGCGAGGATGCAGACGAGCGCTTTAATCACTATTTTGAACAGAACCGTGATACCGCGCTGCCGCCTACTCCTTCATCCGTGGTTTAACATTTCAGTGAGTAAACATCCCCCTCAACTAAGTGAGGGGGATAGCATGGTTAAACAAAATAGTCATTAAGCATCTGCTACTGATCCTTATCTAGGTAGAACGCACTCTTGACACCGCATCCAACCACCCCTGATAAAGCTGCTCGCGGGTAGCCTCCTCCATTGCAGGCATAAAGCTCTTCTCACAGCGCCACAGCTGCTCGATCTCTTCCAGGGTTTGATACCAGCCTAGTCGCAGCCCCGCTAAATAAGCGGCGCCCAGCGCAGTGGTTTCGAGGATGGTCGGTCGATCCACCTGAACGCCCAGCATATCGGCAAGAAACTGCATCACCCAGCTGTTTTTCACCATACCGCCGTCGACGCGCAGTGTACCGGGGGGAGCTTCCATATCGTCGTTCATACAGTGCTGCAAGTCGCGGGTTTGGTAGCAAACCGCTTGCAGGCCCGCAGCGACTATTTCAGCAATGCCAGTATCGCGGGTTAAACCAAATATCGCCCCTCGTGCTTTGGGGTCCCAGTACGGCGCGCCTAAGCCCGTAAAGGCTGGCACTAGATAGACGCTGTGACCACTACGGGTTTTCTGCGCCAACGCTTCGGTTTCCGAGGCGTCAGCAAATAGATTCAAGCCATCGCGCAGCCACTGTACCGTCGCCCCGGCCACGAAAATACTGCCCTCCATCGCGTAGGTCGGCTTACCGTTCAGCCGGTAGCCGATTGTGGTCAATAGACGATTACGCGACAGCGACGGCGTTTCCCCGGTATTCACGATCATAAAACAGCCGGTGCCGTAGGTACTTTTACCCATGCCCGGTTGAAAGCACGCCTGGCCAACTAAGGCAGCCTGCTGGTCTCCCGCCACCCCTGCAATAGGCAGCGAAGTACCCAGCCAGTGCGCTTCAGCAGTGCCAAAATCATCGCTGGAGTCTTTCACGTCGGGGAGCAAAGTGGCGGGTATATTAAACAGCGCCAGCAGCTCTTTATCCCACTCTTGGGTATGGATATTAAACAGCGCTGTACGCGACGCGTTAGTCGCATCGGTAACGTGTTGCCGGCCGCCAGTTAGCCGCCAAATTAAAAAGCTATCCACCGTTCCAAACGCTAGCTCGCCCTTATCGGCGCGCGCCCTTGCACCCTCGACGTTGTCCAGAACCCAAGCTAGTTTGGTGGCCGAAAAGTAGGGGTCAATCAATAGGCCCGTTTTAGCTTGGACGGTCTCGGTGTGGCCTTGATCGCGCAGCGACTGGCACATATCAGAGGTGCGGCGATCCTGCCAAACAATGGCGTTGTAGAGCGGTTTACCTGTTGATCGATCCCACACAATGGTGGTTTCCCGCTGATTGGTGATACCAATACCGGCAATTTGGTCAGCGGAAATTTCAGCTTTCTCGATGACATCACGACAGGTCGCCACCACCGTTTCCCAAATATCCTCAGGATTGTGCTCAATCCAGCCGTCATGGGGGAAATGCTGGGTAAACTCCTGCTGGGCGACAGCGGCGGTCTTTCCTTGGCGGTCAAAAAGAATAGCGCGCGAGCTAGTGGTACCTTGATCGATGGCGAGAATAAATGAGGACATAACAAGTTCGCTTTGTTGGAGAGTCTTTCGTTTTTGTATGTTTGTTTTCGCTTTATTATCATTCAAGACTACTCCAGCCACTCGTAATGCTCAAGGCCGAAACTCGTCTCGTCAGGCGATATAGAGTGCTACATCATGCTGGTTGAGCAATCGCTGAATCGCCTCCGGAGGGTTGCGGTCGGTAAATAGTGCATCCAACTGTGCCAAGTTACCTTGTCGAACAACCGGGTTACGGTGAAATTTAGAGTAGTCCGCCGCCAGATATATGCGCCGCGAATTAGCGATGATCGCCTGAGCAACACGCACTTCCTGGTAGTCAAATTCCAGCAATGAGCCATCCTCATCAATACCGCTAATCCCAATAATGCCGTAATCCACCTTAAATTGGTTGATAAAGTCGATCGTCGCTTCACCAATAATACCGCCGTCGCGGGAGCGCACCTGACCACCGGCGATGATCACGGTAAAGTCCTCTTTGTGCTGCAGGATGGCGGCGACATTCAGGTTATTGGTAATGATCTCTAAGCCCTGATGCTCTAACAGCGCTTGGGCGATCACTTCGTTACTGGTGCCGATATTGATAAACAGCGAGGAGTGATTAGGAATGTGCTGCGCTAAACAGCGGGCAATGCGCTCTTTCTCATCAAGATGCAGCGTTTTGCGAGTGCTGTAAGCGGTATTGACCGTGCTTGACTCAATTCCCACACCACCATGCACGCGCCGTACCCGGCCTTCATCGGCGAGGGTATTTAAATCGCGACGAACGGTTTGTGGCGTCACAGCAAAGTGATCGGTGAGCTGTTCGATACTCATATAGCCGTGCTGGCGAACTAGCTCGACAATAGCATCCTGACGGAATTGTTGATTCATAAGCCCGGCCTGTTCGATTTTTATTGATATATTAACATTAAGGTTAGCAAAATTTTCGAAAGCTCATAACATTCATGGCGCAATTAGATAGCTACCTAACCGACAGACCGGGCAGTTGCAGCGCTGCTTAAAGCGGCCACACTAAAAGAATAAGCGGAATAGCCACCGCCACAACCACTAGCGAAAGCGGTAGCCCTAACTTCCAATAGTCGCCAAACCGGTAACCGCCAGGGCCTAGTACCAAGGTATTCGACTGATGGCCAATCGGCGTTAAAAATGCACAGGAAGCACTCACGGCCACCACCATTAAGAAGGGGTCAAGCGATACGTCAAAACCGTTGGCTAAACTCACCGCAATAGGCGCCATCAGCAGTGCCGCCGCCGCATTGTTAACCACATTAGAGAGCAGCATGGAGAGCACAAACAGCCCGACCATAGTGATGACTACCGGCCACTCGCTGCCAAAGTGCAGCAACCCGTTGGCAATTAAATCTGCGCCACCACTGGTTTCTAATGCCTCACCCACGGGGATCATCGCCGCCAGTAGCACGATGATGGGGCCGTCTATGGCTTGATAGCCTTCGCGCAATGGCAGCACGCCAATCAGCAGGGAAATCAACGCGGCGGTGCTCATAGCGACGGCAGCGGGGAGTAAATCAAACAGCATAGCCACAATCGCCAGGGCAAAAATGGCAAGCGACATTACCAGTTTACGTGGCTGACCCAGGTGCAGCTCACGTTTAGCAAGCGGCAGGCAGCCCAGTGAGGCAAGGCTTTCCGATAGCTCGTTTTCACTGCCCTGTAGGAGTAATACATCGCCATTTTTAAAACGAATATCGCGTAACCGCTGCTTCAAACGGCCGCCATCACGCGCGACAGCCACCAAGTGCAGTCCAAATTGATGGTTCAAGCGAAGCTGGCGTACGCTGCGATTAATCATCATCGAATCATTGCGCACCACGGCTTCAATTAGCTGCAGGCCTTCGGTATCCACCGGCTGGCGATCATGCGCGGCCTCTTTCTTATTGGCAGTATCAGTGTCTTTCGCTTGTGACTCTTCTGTCGGTTCTTCCTCTAACTCTTCCTCCGGCTCTTCCTCCAATTCAGCAATGGCGCTAAGCCCCACTTTGTCTTCCAGCAATTGCAGCTCATCGGGGCCCGCTTCTAACAGCAGAATATCACCCTCTTCCAAGGCTCCGTGAAAGTTATAGCCAGCACGGCGATTGTCATCGCGGACCACCGCCAAAACGGGGATCGTTTCATCCAGCTCGTCGTACAACTGCTGCAGCGTTAAGCCTTTGGCTTTCGACTCTTCGCCTACTTTGAGCTCAACCAAATAGTTGGCGGTATCAAACATCTCATCGGTAGAGGCTTGCCCACTACGCTTGGGGGTCAGGCGCCAACCAATCAGGACAATAAACGCCAAACCGGCCGACGCCACCGCGATGCCGACCGGAGCAAAGCTGAACATACTAAACGCCTCACCGGTCACCTCTCTTCGATAGCTGGAAATAATGATATTAGGCGGGGTGCCGATCAACGTTGTCAGGCCGCCAAGTAAAGAACCAAACGCAAGCGGCATCAGCAGTAACGAGGGCGAAGTGTTGTGCTCACGGGCCAAGCGCATAGCCACTGGTAGCAACAGGGCCAAGGCGCCCACGTTATTCATAACCCCTGAGAGCAGTAAGACGGTACCCACTAGCACCAAAAGCTGCAGCAGCAGGTTTTCACCAACCTTCAGCACTTGGTTGGCAATAATATCGACCACGCCGGAACGCTCAAACCCACGACTTAGCACCAGCACGGCGGCGACGGTAATCACCGCCGGGTGGCCAAAGCCTGCAAAAGCGCCTTCGGCTGGTACAAGCCCCAACATGACCGAACCCAGCAAGGCCGCCAGCGCCACCAAATCATAGCGAAATCGCCCCCAGATAAACGCGGCAAGCGTTAGCCCAAGCACGATAAACACCAGCGTACTGGGCGCTATTGCTAAGTTTTCAATCGACATCCTTTTCCTACTCCCTTGCCGCCGCCTGAGTGGCGCCCCTATCAGCGATGGCAAAAGGGCCATCAAACCCGCTATGGCAACAGAATAGTAGAACCCGTGGTTTTGCGGCTTTGCAGCGCGTTTTGGGCTTTGCCCGCTTCTGCCAACGGGTAGCGATTGGCGATATCGATGTTAACTTTACCGCTTTCAATCATGGCGAAGAACTCTTCGCACATCGTCTCCAACCGCTCGCGGGTATCGGCATAGCCATTGAGACTGGGGCGAGTCACGTAGAGTGCGCCCTTCTGGTTAAGAATGCCGATATTAACCCCATCGACTGGCCCGGAGGCGTTGCCAAAGCTAACCATTAGCCCACGTGTTTTTAGGCAGTCCAACGATATTTCCCAGGTGTCTTTACCCACCGAGTCATAGACCACATCGCACATGTCGCCGTTGGTGAGCTCACGCACGCGCTCGGCCACGTTTTCTTCGCTGTAGTTGATCGTCGCCCAGGCGCCGTTGGCCATGGCTAGATCCGCTTTTTCCTGTGAGCTCACAGTACCGATCAGCTTAACGCCTAGTGACTTTGCCCACTGGCAGGCAATCGAACCCACCCCACCGGCGGCGGCGTGAAACAGAATGGTTTCGCCACCTTTTAGTTCATAGGTTTGGCGCAGCAGATACTGCACGGTAAGCCCCTTGAGCATACTGGCCGCTGCGGTATCAAAATCCACGAAGTCAGGTAGCTTGACCACTTTCGCTGCGGGCAAAGTATGCAGCTCTGCATAGGCGCCCAAAGGCCCTTGGGCATAAGCGACGCGATCACCTACGCTTAAGTGCGTCACGCCAGCGCCGACAGCATCGACCACACCGGCGCCTTCGGTGCCAAGGCCAGAAGGCATAGCGGGTGCAGGATAAAGCCCGGTACGAAAATAGATATCAATAAAATTGAGGCCAACAGCTTTATTGGCAATACGCACTTCGCCCTGACCGGGTTCAGCGGGGGCCACGTCGACTAGTTCAAGCACCTCGGAACCACCGGTCTGGGCAAATTGGATACGCTTGGACATTAGGGTTTCCTTTCATTCATTGTTGGGTTTGTACAGATAGACAAGACAACTGGTGCCGCTATACAAGCGCGTCGCGAGCGATAAATCAAGCTAGCACGCTAGCGGACTTTGACGAACTTTAACGCTGCATAGTGAAATCCCGCTGTCATGCAGCCATGCTAGACTTAGCCAACTTAATTTCGTCTCAGGCGTAGAGATTTGTCATGACGCATCCCGCAATCGAACTACCCACGCTGATTGCTCATCGCGGTTACTCCGCTGCAGCCCCCGAAAACACCTTAGCGGCAGTGCGCGCTGCCCATCAAGCCGGCGCCACATGGGTTGAGTTGGATGTACAGCTACTCGGCGACGGTACGCCGGTGATTTGGCACGACAGCGATGTGGCGCGCTGCTCAAATGTGCGTGGCGAATTAGCCTCAATGAGCTGGGCGACAGCGCAAACACTGGATGCAGGCAGTTGGTTTGGCGATAGCTTTGCAGGCGAGAAAATGGCCAGTTTGGAGGCCATGCTGGCGCTGCTTAACGAGCTAAAGATGGGCGTTAATATGGAGATCAAGGTCAACAAAGGCCGCGACCCAATTGCACTGGTTGAGCGCGCCTTGCCGGAAATGCTGGATACGCTGCCTGCGGAGCGTTTAATCATTTCTTCATTTAATCCCAGCGCCCTCCACCACTGTCGCCAATTTGCAGATAAAGAGCGGTTAGCCCTTGGCGTACTGTTTGGTAGCGTACCCAAAACCTGGCAAGCGCAGTGCGAGGCCATTGAGGCTTTTAGCGTTCACCCTGACTGGCCGCGCTTGAAACGTTCCCAAGCCGACGCAATGCAGCGCGATGGCTATCAAATTTTGTGCTATACCGCCAATGACCCCAGTGCCTTTCATAGCCGTTGGAAATGGGGAATCGCCAGCGTCATTACTGACGAGCCCGCCGCGTTCAAGCGCTTTTTAAATAGCCATTAATCAGTGTGAATTGAGCTGCCAGAAAATGACAAGGAGTCTAGTGTGAAGTACCTAGGAGCCCATGTAAGCGCCGCCGGTGGCGCCGATCAAGCCGTGCAGCGTGCGGTAGAAATCGGCGCTGACGCCTTTGCTCTGTTCACTAAAAATCAGCGCCAGTGGCAGGGTAAACCGCTGACTGATGAAGCAATTCAAGCATTTCGTGACGCCTGCAGTGAACACCACTTCGTACCTGAGCAGATTTTGCCCCACGACAGCTACTTAATTAATCTCGGTCATCCCGAACAGGAAGGCCTACGCAAATCCCGCGACGCCTTTTTAGATGAGATGCAGCGCTGCGAGCAACTGGGGCTGACGCTACTTAATTTCCACCCCGGCAGCCACTTGAACAAAATCAGCGAAAGCGACTGTTTAAAGCGCATTGCTGAATCCGTTAATGAAGCGCTAACGCATACTAAAAGCGTTACTGCAGTGATTGAAAACACCGCAGGGCAAGGTACCAACCTAGGCTGGCGCTTCGAACACTTAGCTGAAATTATCGCCCACGTCGATGACCAAAACCGTGTCGGCGTTTGCATTGATACCTGCCACGCCTTTGCGGCGGGCTATGATTTACGCAGCGCAGAGGCGACCCAAGCAACCCTGGATGAGCTCGGTAAGGTGGTGGGGTTTGAGTACCTGCGCGGGATGCACTTAAACGATGCTAAAAGTAACTTTGCCAGCCGCGTGGATCGTCACCATAGCCTGGGTAAAGGCAACATCGGCCTGCCCGCTTTCACCACCATCATGCAAGAGCCGCGGATTAACGCCATTCCGATGATTTTAGAAACCGTCGAACCCGAAATATGGGCTGAAGAGATTAGCTGGCTCCGCGCTCAGGCACACACAGTTCAAGACAAATAATCCGGTGCGTGGTTTTTTGCACGTCGGGCAACGCTTGCCTACCCTCAGACTCCTTCACCCAAGCCTCACTCGGCCAACCCCTGGGACACACGCTTAACCCCCGGCGGGCTCTTTCCTAGTGTGCCTAACCCCGCCCAGTATGCTTAAACTCAAGCGCTATCGGCGAGCATAAAAAAACCCAGCCCGGCATACAGCCGAGCTGGGTTTTCTTTTTCAGCGTAACCTTACATTGCTGAAAGCTTCTCTTCATCCAGTACGCCAGACATACGTACCATGGCCAACGCTTCGTCCAGGCTGCCCATCTCTTCGATCATGACCAGCTCACTCTCTAAACTCACCGGCTGACCGGCTTTCTCAGAGAGCAATTTTTCGAGGGAAGCAACATCCATAGTATCGTATAAGTGGTGAACATCGACTGAGGCGCTGCTGTGGCCCGGCAGGTAGATGGTGCCATTAGAGAAATCCACGGCGTAAGCAATCACTCCGGGTACGATAAAGAACAGCAAACCCACCCCATTGGCGATAGCGATAGCCGGATCAATATCACCGCTTAACTGGCCTTTTCGCTCCGGATGAAAAAGCGTACCGCAACCACTTAATGACACAATAGAAACGCCAATTACGGCACCAGCCAACCAGCGACGAACTGCTTGATGCATGAAGATTTCCTCAAACAAAAAAGTAACGATAATCGTCGATATAGCGTATTTCGCTTGCGTTTTTTGCCGACTATCGCGCTATAAAACCCGATAAGTTTAGCACAGCCATCTCAAAGCATAGATGATTTGGCGATAAGGACTATTTTGCCGCTTTCACCGCTAGGCCGTACAATGCCAGCATCCAACGCTTATAAGCACTTTTATCAAGAACTTTTATCAAGAACTAAGGAATGCTCACGCCCATGCGCGCCAGCCAATTACTGATTGCCACTCTAAAAGAAACCCCGGCTGACGCCGAAGTCATTAGCCACCAGCTAATGCTCCGCGCTGGGATGATTCGACGCTTAACCTCGGGGCTTTACACCTGGCTGCCACTGGGCCTGCGCACGCTACGTAAAGTGGAAGCCATTGTGCGTGAGGAGATGAACCGCGCCGGTGCTCAAGAGGTACTCATGCCCGCCGTGCAGCCCGCCGAACTTTGGCAGGAGTCTGGCCGTTGGGAGCAGTACGGCCCTGAGCTTTTACGCCTTAAAGATCGCCACGACCGCGACTACTGCGTTGGCCCAACCCACGAAGAAGTTATCACCGATCTGGTGCGTAAAGAGATCGCCAGTTACAAGCAGTTGCCGGTCAATTTCTACCAGATCCAAACCAAATTCCGCGACGAGATTCGTCCACGTTTTGGGGTGATGCGCTCGCGTGAGTTCATCATGAAGGATGCTTACTCCTTCCACCTGGATGAAGACTCGCTGAAGCAGACTTACCAGGATATGTACGACGCCTACACGCGTATCTTCACGCGTTTAGGGCTTAACTTTCGCCCGGTAATTGCCGACAACGGCTCCATCGGTGGCACCGGCTCCCACGAATTCCACGTGCTCGCAGACTCTGGCGAGGACGATATCGTGTTCTCCAACTCTTCGGATTACGCGGCCAATATGGAAAAAGCCGAAGCGTTGCCCGCGCCGCTTGGCAGCCAGGCTGCCCGCGCTGAGCCCAGCGAAGAGTTGCGCCTGGTTGATACTCCTGACGCCAAAACCATCGCGACGCTGGTTGAGCAGTTCGAGCTGCCGATTGAAAAAACGGTTAAAACCTTGATGGTTCACGCAGCCGAAGGCGGCTTGATCGCACTACTGGTGCGCGGCGATCATGAGCTGAACGAGGTAAAAGCGGAAAACCTACCCCAAGTCGCCGCGCCGCTAGCCATGGCCAATGAAGAAGAGATTCGCGCCGTGGTTGGCGCAGGCCCCGGCTCACTTGGCCCGGTAGGCTTGAAAATGCCGGTAATTATTGACCGCAGCGTGGCGTTGATGAGCGACTTCGGCGCCGGCGCCAACGTGGATGATAAACACTACTTCGGCATTAACTGGGAGCGCGACGTAGCCCTGCCCGACGTGGCTGACCTGCGCAATGTAGTGGAAGGCGACCCCTCTCCCGATGGCCAGGGCACGCTCTCTATCAAGCGCGGGATTGAGGTCGGCCACGTTTTCCAGCTTGGCCAAAAGTACTCCCAGGCCATGAACGCTAACGTGCTGGGCGACAATGGCAAAACCAGCCACCCATGGATGGGCTGTTACGGCATCGGTGTGACCCGTGTGGTTGCCGCAGCCATTGAACAAAACCATGACGACTCGGGCATTATCTGGCCCAACGCCATTGCCCCATTCCAGGTGGCGCTGGTACCCATGAACGCGCACAAATCCCAGCGTGTTCGCGAAGAGTCTGAACGTCTTTACCAAGCGCTGAGCGCGGCTGGTTTAGACGTCTTGTTGGACGATCGCGATACCCGCCCCGGCGTTAAGTTTGCCGATTTGGAACTGATGGGCGTTCCGCACCGCCTAGTGATCGGCGACCGCGGCCTGGACAACGGCGAACTGGAATATAAAGGTCGCCGAGATAGCGAAGCCACCATGGTACCTGCGGATCAAATCATCGACTTTTTGCGTGAGAAAGCTAGCTAAGGTAGTAACGCTTAGCGGGGTGTTGCTGAGCGGTGCAGGGTTTATAGCGACAAGCCCCGTTGCGGCTCAGCCGCTACCCCCAACCCTGCGCCCTACCCTTGAAGCCGCTAATCAGCAGCATCAAACGCCCCAACAACAGTGGGTAGCGCGTCAGTGGCGTGAACGTATGGACACGCCACTAGCGCGTTTTATGGCTGATGCCACGCAGCGCCAACTACTGCTAACCCGCATCTATCAAGAAGCTAGGCTGGCAGGCTTACCGCCGGATTTGGTGCTAGCGTTGATTCAGGTAGAGAGCGCCTTTAAAGCCGATGCGATCTCCTCCGCGGGCGCGGTCGGCCTGATGCAAATCATGCCTTTTTGGGTCAGTGAGCTTGGCCTGCCGATTGACGATTTAACCCACCCGCCGCGCAATCTGCGCTATGGCTGTACGATTTTGGCGCACTATTTGGCGATCGAAAATGGCGACTTTACTCGGGCGCTGGCCCGCTATAACGGCAGCTTAGGGAAAACCTGGTACCCGGAGCGGGTCATGCATGCCTGGCGAGATACCTGGCGTGCGTCTGCGCCGCGTTAATCGCGTTACTTTGTTGTCGCAGGCTCGACTAAACCCGTAGCCCAGAACTGACCAAGTAGCTCAGCCATATCTCTGCGGACTTGCTCAAGGGAGACGGGCATAAAAAACGCCACCAGCGTTTGGCTTAGCTCTTCAACATTCATCGCTTCATGTTGCAGTAACGCCCACACCGCACGACTGGTCACATTCATACGGTGAATGGTGCCGCCCTCTTCAGTAATCACAAATAGCTCGTCGCCGAGCGGGTACTCATGAGCTGTTTGGCGCGCACGCCAATAGCGTTGATCGCTTCTTTCAAGCGCAGCGGCTGGAGAGATTGCCGCTGGCAGTGAAGGTGACGTATACGTTGATGGCTGGGCGTGGAGTGCGCCTTTGAGCTCTCGGCCCACAAACGCTGCCGCTTGATAGGCATCTGAGTAACGCAACAGAAAACAGGGCATGCGCTGCACCAGGGGCCAGAATTTGGCAAGCAGCTCCTGGTCGGAAAGCGTATCGGCGAAGTTCTGCTTTAACAGTAGCCATAAACCCTCCCCATGCTGCAGCGGAGTCAGTTGGGGGCTGGTAACACTGTTATCACGGTCAATTAAAAGAATGGCACCTACCGGGCACTGCTCCCCGTGGCTGGCGAGCAGCGTTTTATCCAGCGCTAAATAACTATACCGGCCATCAAATGGCCCTTTGTAGCGGTGGCTAAAGTCGTGAAACTCCCTAGCAATGGCGGTGGGAAGCGGCAGGCGCAGCCGTGGGGCAACACCGAGCGCCACGCCTTTTCCTTCTGGCGTTAGCGCCACCACATCATCGCCAAATACGCGATAACCAGCTGCAGCAAACGCGCAAGTAAGGGTGCTTTTACCGGCTCGGTGGGATTCAGGGAAAATCACCAACTGGCCATCTATCTCAACGGCCCCACAGTGCAGCCCAATATAGTCGGGGTTTCGCCGTAAATACGCCCCTGACAGATCCGCAATAACACTGCACGCAGTGCTCACTGGCGTCTCAAGCCACATGCCTTGCGACAATGCAGGTGCCTGCTGCCAAAACCCTTCTTCTTGTTGCCAAACGCAGATCTCAGGCGGGGTCGGCTGAAGCGGGGACTGGGTTAACGTCCAGCCCGGTATTGCCGCTTGAAGGACTGGCAACAGCGGCTGCGCATCCACTAAGCGAAGACAAGGGCCAATCCCAGGTAACGCATAATCGGCCACCACAGCGTCAGAGTTTGTCATCGTTGCTCTCACCAACGGTGCGGAAGTAGGCGGCTGATACGCAGCTCAATGACACCATCGCGCTCCCAACGAGAACGTTCGTGATGCCTCTGGGGGCGCGAATTCCAATGGCGAGGATTAGACGAGCGCGAGTAACGGTGGCGTGAATAATCAGGCCTAGAGTAACGGGGGCGCGAGTAGTTAGGGCGAGAATAGCGGGGTCTTGAATAGCTTGGTCGAGAGTGGCTGGGCCTTGAACGACTGGGTCTTGAACGGCTGTGCCCTTGGGCTTCGGCTTGCCCCATCGATAGCAGTGTTGGGGCTACATACAGAGCAGCCGCCCCTAAACCTAAGCTAGCCAATACCTGCCGACGGGATCGACGCTGCTTTAATAACGTGGACGCTTCATCTTGAGGGCTCATTGCTTTTCTCCGCGGTTATCGAACACTGTTTCCTGAGTGTTCAATTTAACCACTGTCTAGCCAGAGCGCCACTCAATCAGGCCGCTTTCCCTATTGTTTACTCTTTTTGCACAACTCCAACGCACAATGTATTGATGATCTGCTCACTTTTTACACCCCAAAAAAAGCCAGCCCACTATAGGCTGGCAACAGAAGGCTCACTACGCTAGTCAAGATAAGCTAGCAAACCTCCTCCCCTGACAAGGTTTACAAAAAGCTAGGGCGGCTATTTTTTGCGTTCGTCTTTACGTAGATGATCACGAATTACAAACCCCACCCAGCCCAGCATAAAAACGATCATTAACGCGACGGTCACTAAACCGAAAATAACTGTGTCATCCCAATACATGGTGATTCCCCCCGCCGTGATGTATGCGTTCATACTAGCCACTCAACGGCGGGAGAATACTGACCTAGATCAAATGACGAGGGGCATAGGCAGGTAGTTAAACAGGAAATTGACTGGGGTCAATTTTTAGGCGTTATCTGCTGTGTTTCGACGCTACAGAACTTTACGGTCTTCAACTTTGCTGTGTTCAGTACCTGGCGGTAACGGATGGCCTTTGGCCAGCTCTGCACGAGTGGCTTCGCGTACGTCTAAAATGGCTACTTTATAATTTAGTGTGCGCCCCGCCAGGGGGTGGTTGGTATCGACGGTAACCCGGTCGCCATTGACTTCCAGTACCGTGACAATTTGCGGGCCGGCTTCGCCTTCGGTTTGAAAGCGGCTGCCAGGCGTCAACTCAGCCCCGCCAAAAGAGCCGCGGCTGACGTCTTGAACCAGGTCTTCGTTGCGCACGCCGTAGGCATCGGCAGGCATCAATTGAACGCTTAACTCGGCCCCGTCTGTCTGGCCCGCTAGCGCTCTCTCCAACCCCGGCACGATATTGTCGTGGCCGTGTAGGTACTCGAGCGGCTTATTGCGCGCATGGGAATCATCCAATACTTGCTTGCTGCCATCGTTGAGCACGTCGCTAAGGACATAGTGCAAGGTAACGACCTGATGCGCCGTAATCGACATGGAAAACTCCTCTCCGGTAAGCTGTCGGCTTTGTAATAGAACTTTGTGATAGAACTTTGTGATAGAACACTGCCTCAGTTTACCACTTGGCCATTGCCAGCGTCTTTCCACCAGGAGTAGCGTTTAATGTTAAGTCCCACCCCCCAGCGCAGTTGGCTTGCAGCGCTGGCTGTTTATTGTCGTGCGCCCGTTATTACCATGCTGTTTTTGGGGTTTTCCGCTGGCCTGCCATTTCTGCTGGTGTTTTCAACGCTCTCGGCCTGGCTGCGCAGCGATGGCGTTGAGGTGGCGGCGATTGGCTTTTTTGCCTGGATCGGCATGCTCTACTCAATCAAATTTTTCTGGGCGCCGGTGGTGGACCGGCTAGCGCTACCGATTTTGACCCGCGCCTTTGGGCAACGCCGTGGCTGGATGCTATTGGCTCAAGCGACCATTGCTGCGGGGCTAGTGGGACTCGCGGGTTTGAGCCCGGTGGGCAACCTCGGTTGGGTGGCCCTGTTTGCACTGCTGGTGGCCTTTGGCTCGGCGACCCAGGATATTGCCATCGACGCCTACCGTATTGAGTCCGCCGATGACGATGTTCAGGCGGCCATGGCCTCGACCTATATTATTGGCTATCGCGGCGGTCTACTCTCCGCCGGTGCCGGAGCGCTGTATATCGCGGCGTCTGCCTCTTGGGATGTGGCTTATCTAAGTATGGCGGCACTAATGAGCATTGGCGTGCTTACCGTGTTAGTACGCCCGGAGCCCAAACGTGCCTCGCTGTCCATTCAGCTTATTCACGAACCCAAAGTGCGCGCGTTTATTCGCGCCAGCCGGGGCAAGCCCAAAATCTTACGCCGCCTGGGTGCCTGGAGCATTGGTGCGCTGGTCTGCCCATTTACCGATTTCTTTAGCCGCTACGGGGTGAAAGCGCTGTGGATTTTGGTATTTATTGCAGTGTTTAGAATTAGCGATTTAGCCATGGCGTCTATGGCCAACCCGCTATACATCGACCTGGGGTTTTCACTGGCAGAGATTGCTAGCGTGACCAATATATTCGGCATTGCGATGAGCATTACCGGGGGGATTTTAGGCGGGCTTTGCGTGGCGCGCTACGGCATTGGGCCGCTGCTGATTTTCGGTGCGGGATTGGTGATGGTCACCAATTTACTGTTCGCTGTGCTTGCCTTAGTGGGCAATCAGCTCCCCATGCTAGTGGTGACGATTATTGGTGACAACCTTGCCAACGGCTTAGCCAGCGCAGTGTTTATCGCTTTTCTCTCCAGCCTCACATCACGCGCCTACACCGCGACGCAGTACGCGCTGTTCTCGTCATTAATGACGCTACCGGGGAAATTTTTAAGCGGCTTTGGCGGGCTGGTCGTTAACGCGCAGGGCTACCCAAGCTTTTTTGTTATCGCAACCCTGCTCGGCTTACCGGCTATTTTGCTGGCGGCCTGGATCAGCCGAGACAAGCAGTTAGTGCCAACCCCCAAGCCTGCCTAAACAGGCTTGGAGGCTTAGACCAGTGAAGATTTAGACTAGCGGTGTGCTTCTAGCCAGTCCAACGCGCCTGGCGTCGTGCGCCACTGATCGCGCATCAGCGTGCGGTACTGCCACGCTTCCGCACGGGAGCCAGGGTCTACCTGGCCATCCGGGTGGGGCATAGAGGGCCGCGGGCTTTCAGCACAAATCAGCTCTAACGCATGGCGGTTATGGCCCAGCACATCGCCCAGCGCGCGCTCAGCGGCCTCACGCTGCTCTAATCGATAGAGCGCCAGGACTTTACCCATTAGCAACCCAAGTACCAGCGAGCCGTCGTCGTCACTCTCTTTCGCTAGCACCAGCGCTTCTTCATTGCGATCATCGCGCAGCAGCTGATCCAGCACCAGCTCGCGCAGGCCCAAGCTATCTTCCTGGTCGATCAGCAGCAGCTCTTCGGCCAACTCGCGAGAGTGCTGGCGTGCACCGCGTTCCATGCCGACCACCAATGCCAGGCCGGTGCGCAGCAGCATGGCGTTATTGGCATCGTCCCAGCACAGGTTGCCGTCACCTTCGGCGCGGGCTTGCTCCAACCAGCGCGAAAGGCGCAGCGCCAGCGGCTCTAGCAGGCTCGGCGCCATCCACGGCAGGCTGCCAAAGCGGCTAGTGAGGGCCAGCGTTAAGTCTTGCACGACCTGAGGCGCGTCCAGCCACTCGGGATGCGCGCAGAGTGCCGACATCCACTCAATAGCGTTGCCCCAGGGATCATCGCGAAAGCCCAGCGCTACGTCTTCGTCCACTAGCACCTGAAACTGCTCATGCCAAGCAGCAAACAGGGTCGCTTCACGGGCGCTTGAGTGGTAAAGCAACCGCCCGTTTGCGGGGTCAGCGCTAACATCGATTTTGGGGGCGGTGGGCAGTGCGGCTAACAGTGATTGCAGCGCAACCAGCGGCGTAGCCAAATCCTCTTCTGCGCTGAGCAGCTGGTCGGCAAGCGTCGCGCCGGGGTTATCCGCTAGCGCGGCCAAAAAATCCAGCTGATCTTCGTCCAGTTCGCCCTGCCGAACCAGGCGGCGATACCAGAAGTTGGCACGCTCTTTGGCTTCCTGCTCATGGCCTTCATGCAGCAGCAGCATGGCTTCAATGTAGGCCAGCGTAGGCGAATCGGGCAGCGCCTGCTGGGCTTTAACAAAGGCGCCGCGGGCGCTATCCAAGTCGTCGTTATCCAGGTGCATCAAACACAGCCGCTCAAGGGCAACGCCGCGCAGAAACAGCGGCCCACGCTCCATCACATCATCAAGTAGGTCGGCGCGTTTACGGCTAAAGCCGCGCTCTTGATAAATATCCAGCAGGAGTTCAAAGGCGGGCTCAGCCTGCTCGGGCAGCCGAGACCAGTCGCTGCCATCGAACAGCGATTCGAGGATTTGCATAGCACGACCCGTCTGGCCACTTTCAGCGGCGATCAACCCGGCTTCCAGCAGCGCTTGAGCCGGTGCTTGCTGGCTAACCAACGCGGCTTTCAGGGCGGCACCCTTCCATTCGCGCAGCGAGAGCATCCACATCATTTGTTCGGGGATGTCGGTAGGAAACTCGACCTGATAACAGCACCGCTTAAATTTGCGCCCGGAGTCGCACCAGCATGGTTCGTTCCGCCCTGGCGTGGCGAGGGGCTCGCAGGCAAAATCGAGCCGTTCCAGCGGCGTTTGCGACCACAGTACTGGCGCCAGCGCCTGGGCCATGGCTACATCGCCCTCAAAGGCGTCCGCACCTTTGGCGCGCACCCAGGTCATGAAATCCGGATAGTGTTCTTGCTGCCTGATTGCCGAGAGTGCCCCGGAGGCAAATCCCAGCAGCTGATCGACCCATACCGCCAGCATTGCCGTCTCCACTGTTCAAAAGCGGCATAGTTTATCACGAAGGCTAACATCGCCGCAGCGACAACGCGTCTGCTACCATAGATTGGATTCAGTCGAGGGAAACATTCTTGATTCTTTATATTGCAGAAAAGCCGAGTGTCGGGCGCGCAGTTGCAGATGTGCTTCCCAAACCTCATCAGAAAGGTGATGGGTTTATCAGGGTGGCTAATGGCGATGTTGTAACCTGGTGTATTGGTCACTTACTGGAACAGGCTGAGCCAGACGCTTATGACCCTGAGTACAAAAAGTGGAAAAAAGAGCACCTGCCAATTATTCCGGTCGAGTGGAAACATCAAGTTAAAAGCCAAACCCGCTCGCAGTTTAATGCCGTCAAAAAATTGATCAAAGAAGCCGACCAACTGGTCAATATGGGTGACCCTGATCGCGTCGGTCAGATCCTGGTCGATGAAGTAATCAACTATTCAGGTGTAAATAAGACAAAACGCGAAGCCACATTGCGCTGTCTCGTCAACGATATGAACCCTGCTGCTATCCAGAAGGCACTGAGTGATCTTCGCAAGAATACTGACTTCATACCGTTAGCAACATCAGCCCTGGCAAGGGCAAGGGCCGATTGGCTCTATGGTATTAATATGACTCGCCTTTGCACCCTGCTTGGCCAAAGCGCTGGATATAACGGCGTTTTGTCGATTGGCCGAGTGCAGACGCCTGTATTGGGATTGGTCGTTCACCGAGACCAAGAAATCGAAAGCTTTATCACCAAACCATTTTATGAGGTCTTTATAACGCTTCAGACAGTGGCTGGTGAGTCTTTTACAGCAAAATGGAAGCCGAGTACTGCTTGCGAGCCTTACATGGACGAGGAAGGCCGCGTGCTTTTACGCAAGCTTGCCGAAGTCGTTCTGCAAAAGGTAGTCGGAAAGGCAGGCAACGTCATCGCAGTTAAACGTGACAAGAAAAAACAGCCTGCTCCCCTGCCCTATAGCCTTTCATCACTGCAAATTGATGCATCAAAGCGCTTCAACTTAAACGCCCAGAAGACTCTGGACATATGCCAACAGTTATATGAACGTCATAAACTGATCACCTACCCCCGGTCAGACTGTCGGTATTTACCCAAAGGCCATTACGCTGAACGTCAAACAGTGGCTCAGTCGATAGCCAAAACGTCGGCGACGCTTTCCGACAGCGTTCGAAAAGCTGACCTCGACCTGAAGAGTAAGGCGTGGAACGATGCCAAGGTAGGTGCTCACCACGCAATTATTCCAACGTCCAGAGCAGTGCCTGGTGATCGCTTATCTCAGGATGAGAAGAATATCTACGAGCTAGTTGCCCGCCAGTACTTGATGCAGTTTTACCCACCGTTTGAGTATGCAGAGCACCAAATCGACAGCGAGGTGGAAGGCGGATTGTTCATCGCCAAACAGAAATCCGTTATTGCTAACGGCTGGAAGGCGCTGCTGCCAACTCAAAAGACCCCAAAGCAAGACGCTGAATTTTCGTCGGTGGATCTTCCCAACGTGAAGTCTGGAGATCCTGTTACCTGCATCGACGGCAAAATGGACGAGAAACAAACCAGCCCCCCGAAACGTTTCACGGATGCAACTTTACTCTCCGCCATGACGGGAATAGCGAGATACGTATCAGACCCAGAAATCAAAAAAGTGCTTAGGGATACAGACGGACTCGGCACGGAAGCCACCCGTGCAGGGATCATCGAGTTATTGTTTAAACGACAGTTTTTAACCAAGAAAGGTAAGGAAATCCACTCGACAGAGGCAGGAAAGCACCTAGTTAACAGCCTGCCTAAACGAATGGTTGTTCCTGATATGACCGCACATTGGGAGTCTCAGCTTGAAGCCATTAGCGAGAAGCGGATGCGTTACGGGCAGTTTATGCAGCCCCTCACTGATGGCCTGAAAGCGCTAATTGCTGAAGTAGAAGTCGGTGATTTTTCGGCTCTACGTGGAATGGGCAAGAAGCCGATGCGAAAAAGAAAAACAGCTAGAAAAAAGTAGCACGGCACTAACTGCATAACGCGGTTATTTCAATGTTTAGATGGTTGGCGTCCTGTGTGCAACACAAGGACGCCTGGAGCAATATTAACTCTTGCTCAAACACTCTGCTCGTAAAGGCCACGCTTTTCAAAAACGTCGGCAAATCGGTAATCCAATCCGCCGTCGTCAGTGCCCAGAATCATATTGAAAATGACACGACTCAGTGAGGACTGCGGAAGGTTGTAATTCCTATGGTACGGCTTTACATCCCATTCGTTGGCCAAAGCACTTTCCATACTCCGCGTGATGTTCCCTACGACCGAATTAGCTGCCTGCCGTTTGCTGATAGGGCTACGCATGTAATAAGCAGCTGCGTCCTTGGTGTTAGTTTTGGGGGAAAGGTCACAACCTTGATATACAAGATTTCAATATAACGGTATAAAACTGGGTTAAACAACATGCTTACTGCTTAGATTGCACGCCTGGCACTGCCAGTACCCATTCCCGAATAGCCAGAATTGTTGGATCGTTCCGGCGGTTCTCCGGATAGACCAGAAAAAAGGCGCGATCATTTAGTTCGGGACCAAAGGGTTGCACTAGGCGTCCTTCGGCCAACTCATCCTCTATCAGTTGACGACTCATCAGCATCACACCCTGACCACCAACGGCCGCTGAGATAGCGTGGCTTTCATCAGAAAAAGCCAGCCCGGCGCCAATACTCAACCCCGGTATCTGCGCTACTTTTTGATAGCCAACCCAATCCATTGGCGAGATTAATATGCCCTGAGGACGAAAGTGAATCAGCGGATACTTCGTGAAATCTCCTTTAACGTGCTGAACAAGTTGAGGGCTGCAGGTTGGGATCAACGTGGTATCAAACAACTTCTCAGCGACTAACCCTGGCCAGCGTCCATCACCATGGCGAATGGCGAGATCGGCAGTAACCCCATCCAGTGCAACAGGTTCATGGGAGGCATGAATGCGCAGGTCAATGTCTGGATGGGAGTCACGTAGCAAGCAAACCCAAGGCAGCAGCCAGCGTACTGCCACAACAGGGGTAGTCGTCAGGGTAATGCCCCGGCGTTCCGGCATGGCACTCAGACGCTCGATGGTATGACTAATATTGTCGAACGAGGCTTCCAACACCTGCTGAAGCTCCCGCCCGCGCGGAGTAAGTTCAAGTTGCCTGGGCTTGCGCACAAACAGCGCAATGCCTAGCGCCTCCTCAAGCCCACGAATTTGGTGGCTAATCGCGGTAGGGGTAACCGAGAGCTCTAGTGCCGCCTGCTTGGCACTTTCATGGCGGGCAGCCGCTTCAAAGGCACGAAGTGCCGAAAGTGAGGGTAATCGTCGATTGCTCATGAATGAGTTTTACTCATCTATTACAGGAAGAAAAAATCGTTTGTTTGGGCTATTAAGCAGGGCCTACGCTAAGCCCGTTGTTAATTATAGATGAGTTAATCTCAAAACTGGAGTTTCCCATGTCTCATATTCTGCACATAAACGCTAGCGCTCGCCCCGGTATTGCGGGAACCGACAATCACGGCTCCCACAGCCGCCATCTGACCCACCACTTCACCGGCCAGTGGCAAGCACGGCGTCCTCAAGACACGGTCACTTATCGAGATATAGGTCAACACCCGCCCTCATTTCTCAACCACGACTGGATTGCATCAGCGTTTAAGCCGGAAGCACAACGAGAAGAGTGGATGAAAGACGCCCTGGCGGAAAGTGACCAATTGATTGATGAACTGATTGCCGCGGACGTGGTGGTGATCGGTACGCCGCTCTACAACTTCGGCATGCCTGCCGCCCTCAAGGCGTGGATCGACCAGATAGTTCGCCCCGGACGAACAGTGGAGTTCGATGACACCAACCCGATAGACCCTTACATACCCAAGCTCACAGACCGAGAAAGGCATGCCGTTGTGCTCACGGCTAGAGGCGGCGTGAATATGGCACCAGGTGAAGAAATGGCCCATATGAACCACCTTGAACCACACTTGGCCACTGCGCTGGCGTTTATCGGCATCACTCGCGTTCACTACATCGCGATCGAAGGACAGGAAGTGGGCGGTGAGGTATTGGCCAAGTCGATTACTGGCGCGATACGGAAAGTCGAAACGCTCGTAAATGAGCTCCAGGTGGCGCTGAAAAGCGCGCCATCACCTCAACCGGCCTAAATGCAGTAGATGACCTTTTACCGTCAACAGGCTGTAGCATGAGGAGCGGCTATCGTTACCCCAGGATATCCGCTCCTTTATGCCCATCTGGTACGCCTTGGACTAAAAGCACATCGCCCTCTGTATGCCGGGTACGCATCGGGCGGATCGCTTTATAAGCAGTCGAGTCATACCACCCTTGTGCTTGTTCCATGGAAGGAAACTCAATGACAACCATATCGCCCACCCACGCCCCCTCAAGAGGGGTGTATGGCCCACCATGCACGAGGTATTTGCCCGAGAATGGAGCGAGCGTTGCATCAATGCCTTCTAAATATTGTTTAATCTCGGGATCGAATCGGGTTTCTCGGATAAGAGCAACTGCATAGGCGGACATCATCACCTCTCCATGGGTAGCCACGCTGATTCGAATGGGAAGAGCTCCACCTTCTCATTAATCGCTCGCTTCAAGGACTCCGTTTCATCCATGGTCTTAGTAATCCCTTCTATAGCGACTCAGCCTCATTTGATACCAGACTTATCTCCGATCCAGCCATACCTGCTTGCTGGGGAATTAAGATAAATAACGCAGCCCCCATACAAACAAGCATATGAGTGCGTATTCCAGTTGCTTCAACCGAGTAGCGCCGCCTCAATTGCAGCGATGTCGATTTTTCTCATCTGCATCATTGCATCGAACGCGCGCTTAGCGGCCACAGGATCAGGATCGGTAATCGCTTTCATCAGAATGGCGGGCGTTATTTGCCAAGACAAGCCCCATTTATCTTTACACCAGCCACACGCGCTTTCTTGACCACCGTTGTCAATAATCGCTTTCCAATAGCGATCCGTTTCAGCTTGATCATTGGTTGAGACCTGAAACGAAAAAGCCTCAGTGTGTGTAATCGCAGGCCCGCCATTAAGCCCAAGGCAAGGAATACCCAACAGGGTGAACTCAACGGTTAAAACATCCCCTTGCTTACCCGCTGGAAAATCTTCCGGCGCACGGTGGACAGCACTAACGTACGAATCAGGAAAAGTATCAGCGTAAAAGCGTGCGGCTTCTTCTGCGCTACCATCGTACCAAAGGCAAACGGTGTTCTTTGCTGGCGTTGTCATGTCACTTCTCCAATGAAACAGGAATTTGCGCTATCCAATATGACATCACGGCTTATGGCATGTCGGCTTGCGCCTCGGTCTTATTCTGAAATCAGTAGGCTTACCAAGTACTGTCGGAGCCTGGCGGCCCCATATCGATTTGAATATCAGGCGCAATATCTACCACGCCTTGGATCTTTTTTAGTCGCTCGACGGTGACATTATCAGCCGAACCGGTAATGCAGCCGATCTCTTCAAGGATATCCTTGATGGTCAGCCCTTCCTCGCTGAGGCGCGTGGCCATTTCATTGATCGGTTGATCGCTGGAAATCGTAATAATCCACAGTTCTATATTCGGCATCGAATATTCCCTTCTAGGGGGCTTGTACCAGCCCTGCTCCCACGTGGGATTCAGGCGATGGCAGCGCTTTCACTGAAGCCACTAGCTGCTCCCAGAGTTTCATTCCTCGCAGCGAGGCATCCGACTCTGCCCAGAGAGCCGCGCAGCCTGCCACGTGTGGCGCCGCCATGCTGGTGCCACTAATGGTTTTATGGCGAGTGGGCCGGGGCCATGAAGAGAAGATATCGCACCCCGGTGCGGCAATCTCGATCTTGCCATGATTTGAAAAACTGGAAGGCTTCAGGTTCGAGTCAAGGGACGCTACAGACATCACCGTGGGCGAATTAGCAGGCGCGCCCGTGCTTGCAGAAGAATTGCCTGCGGCGGCGATAATTAGGCACCCTTTACGCAGTGCCGCCTCGCCAGCGTGGGTGTAGGCGGCTTGCACTGGGCTCTGGCTGCCAAGCGACATCGAGATCACTTCGCAGCGATTGGCAATCGCCCAGTTCAAGCCTGCCAGCACACCCGCCCCGGTGCTGCTGCCTGAGTTGGTCAGCACCTTGCCGACCAGCACCTGAGAATCGAAAGCAATACCGTAGCGCGAAGTGCTTTCGGAAGGCGCTTTTGGGCCACAGGCGGTACCGATACAGTGCGTGCCGTGCCCATTGAGATCTTGAACCGGCTCCCCAACGAAAGAGCGGGTAACGAACTCCCTGTCAGCGAAATCCGGGTGACCAAGATCCATCCCGGTATCCAGCACGGCGACTTTAATGCCAGCGCCACTCCAACGGCTTTGCGGCACCTGGCACTGAGCCAACCCCCAAGTCACCTCAAGCGCGTCCGTCTCACGCGGTTCTTC
The DNA here is from genome assembly GCF_050215315.1 of Halomonas sp. H2. GTDB lineage: Bacteria > Pseudomonadota > Gammaproteobacteria > Pseudomonadales > Halomonadaceae > Vreelandella. The sequence goes on along the minus strand of NZ_CP189760.1, from coordinate 1,679,728 downwards.
GCGTTCGTCACTATCAAGATCAACGCCTAGGTCGCGCGCGATGGTACTCGCTGCGCGCAAAAAGCCCCGCAGGTACTCAGAGTTTTTAGAACCAGAGTTTTTAGAATCAGGGTTTTTAAAATCAAAGCTTTCAGAAAACGCAAAATACTCGGGCTCAATAATTTCTATCGGACTATCCGCTGAGATCTTGTCGAAAACACTCATCCCGTGCTGCTGTAGAGCGTCACCGCCAATCAACGCAACACCGAGCTCTGGAAACACCATCGCTTCAGCATCCCCGGCATCTTCCAGGCTGACGGCTTGATCGGTAAAGTCACGCGCATCGGCCACTCGAAAGTTCTGAGCCTTCAAGGCTTTGATGCCCTCTTCCATCCTTCCCTCGCGGTAACTGATCAGAAAACGCCCGGTTTCAAGGCAGCTACCGCCACGCTCTAGCGCTGCCAACAGGAGTTTCTCAGTGCCGCAGGAAACCGAGTTAAGTGAACCGCTCGGGCCAGACGACTGGCTACCGCTGCCATTACCTTTAGGTGTTTTAGCCATCGTAGATCCCTTTTCGTTTGGCTGGACAGCAATATTGAAATACTGCTGCTTTCAGCTTAACGCACCTAATGATCTTCGCCAGATTACTTAAATCCAGGTTGACTAATCTCTTCATCGCGAAGTGTGAGCACTTCAAAACCGCTGGATGTGACCGCGACTGTATGTTCCCACTGAGCAGACAATTTCTTGTCGCTGGTAACCACCGTCCAGCCATCTCGCTTGGTTTTTATCTTGGCCCTACCCTGATTAATCATCGGCTCGATGGTAAACACCATCCCTTCTTTTAAAACCAACCCCCTGCCTTTCTTTCCGTAATGCAGCACCTGGGGTTCTTCATGCATTTCCCGACCAATTCCATGACCGCAATACTCACGCACAACAGCGTAGCCATGCTTTTCGGCATGTTGCTGGATGGCGTAGCCCACATCCCCCAACGTGGCACCGGGCTTGACCGCATGTATACCTTGCCATAGGGCCTCGTAGGTTTTATCCACCAGCCGCTTTGCATAGGGTGTGATATCGCTGATCAAGTACATCTTGCTGGAGTCAGCAATAAAGCCGTCTTTCTCCAGAGTAATGTCGACATTAACAATATCGCCTGATTTGAGCATTTGCGTTGCAGACGGAATGCCGTGACACACCACATGATTGACTGACGCATTCAACACGTACTGGTAATCGTATTGCCCCTTACTGGCTGGACGGGCCTGCAAATCATCCACGATGTATCTCTCGGCCCAATTATTAATATCCATGGTGGATATACCGGGCACTATTTGCTTATCAAGATGCTTAAAGACCAATGCGAGTAGCCGTCCCGCTTCACGCATTACGCTCAGCTCCTCTTCGCTTTTCAGCGTTACCTCACCCACCGATCACCTTCCTTACATCAACGTCGGCTTGTTTCATTTGCTCACGCATAATGTCAGAGAAGGTCATACCTGGATTCGCCTCAGCAAGCATGCCTATTTTTATCCAGTACTCCGCCTGGGCGTTGATTGAGCGCACCATAACGGCACTCGACTTACGAATATCTTCATGAAGCTGGTCATTGATCTTAACGATACCCATCACACCACCCAATATATGAAACGAATATAAAATGCATACGAATCATATACCGCTAAAAATGAAGCGACAAGCTTACCTGTCAGTCGCGCAGGGAACTCTACCAATGCATAGCCTTGTCTAGCCGAGTTCGAAAAGAACACCAGAACCTGAAAAAATTAACGAAAACGAGCATTTGGCCGTACAACAAACCAACTGGCCAACGCCAAACTACCGAATAACGTGTAAACCACCACAAACACCCACTCCGGAAGAGTGAAATAGAGCAAGCTATGCAGCCAGTACTGAATAAATGAGCCTGAATAGGTGGCGGCGCCCACCTCTGCCCTTAGTCCCATTTCCCAGGTGGTTAACGGGCAGACCACCCCCAGCCAGGCTTGAATAACCACATAGCCAATAGCGCATAGGTGCACGATACGAAAAGCGCGATTACGCACCCACTGCCAGTTCAGCAAACTGCCTACGTACACTACGAATAAGCCGAGCACCACAAAAGCCACAAACAGCACGTGGAGAATAAGGATAACGTCGGCGAGGAGGAGTAATAGCGTGGAAGGCATAGCAGCGCGAGCCTGTTGTCAAAGCTTGGTAGAGCTTCGACAGCAAGCGTTGGTGGAGGTTTAGGAAACTCGACTTCTGCCGGAGTAGTCGTGCGATAGGTGGCCGTAGCCTCTTCCAACCCTTGCTGTAATGCCCGAATACGAGCTGGCGTGTAAATCGTTAAGGTGTTTGCGCTTCGTCGCGCATCACTCTAAGCGAGGTGATTTCAATATTGAGCGCATCACGCGTTGCTGCTAACTCACGTACCTGTTCACCCACCACCGCAAGTTGGTTATTAGCCTCTTCAATCTCGGCGTTTAGTGCTTCTAGGTCTGCTTCAGCTTGCCTGCGGGTCTCTTCTGCATCCTGTCGAGACTGTTGAGCGGCATCGCGGGCGGCTTCGGCCTCTTGTTTGTCTTTTTCTACCTCGGCGTATGTCTCATTCAATTCCTCAAGGATGCTCTCCCTTTCGTCTATTTGTTCGGTGAGCGTGCCCACTTCTTCTTCGCGAGTTTCACGCTCGCCCCGTAAAGCGGTCAAGTCTTCTTTAGTATTGGCAATCTCGGCTCTCGTCGATGCAAGCGCAGCTTCCGCCTCGGCTTGTGCAACGTCAAGGTTGCTCATCCGCTGCTGCAATGTTGCTAAATCCAGCTCCGCGGCTTCAACCTCAGACATCTGTGCCTGTATCTGCTGATGCTCACGCTCAGTTTGGGCCAGCCGCGCCTCGATTGCTTCCACACTGTTTTGCCGCGCCCCTGCAATGGTGTGCGCCACAACGGCCCAGACCACGGCAATAACCGCGATGGCTAAGATCACCTTTACGCGGTTATCGCTCAACAATGCTGTCGTTGATGGTTTATTAGTCCCTGTCATTGGTGCAATCCTCTCTCTTTATGTGTATCGCTAATTTAGCAGATAACATATGTACGTCAGTGAGTTGTTACCTGCACGTTGTTAATATGGAGGAAAGTTCTTGGTTCGGCCAGAAGCGTACTTATAAAAAGCCCAATATATCAACGGCAAAAGCAAGCTAGTGCGATTTACCGAAAGCGACCGAAGAAACAAGCGCGATTATCGACTGCCCTGCCTATACTGTGACTATCCACTGACGAAATGCCAATCAAGGGGTCGCTGTGAGGATTGGGGCTAATCGCCAGCCGATTTGTTTCCCCCTACTTTCCCGCCCGGTACCCCTTGTATGCATTACCTCCCGAGCATACGTAACGGTGGTCGTCATGAGCCAGCTTTCGCAAACCACAATAGAAGAGTTTAAGGCCGAGTTTTCGGGCAGTGTGATTCTTCCAGATGATGCGCAATACGAGGAAGTTCGACAGATCTGGAATGCCATGATCGACCGTAGGCCTTCTATGATTGCCCGCTGTACTTCACCTGACGATGTTGTCAAATCGCTAAACTTCGTACGCCGACACGACTTGCCCTTCTCCGTACGCGGCGGTGGTCACAACATTGCGGGCAATTCTGCCTGTGACGATGGCGTGATGATCGACCTCGCATTAATGAAGGAAGTGATCATTGATCAGGAGCTTCGCAGAGGGTCCGTAGAGCCAGGCTGTACCCTTGCAGATTTCGATGCCTCTGCCCAAGCGTACGGCCTTGCTACCCCGCTAGGCATCAATTCCACCACGGGGGTGTCTGGCCTGACCTTGGGTGGGGGATTCGGTTGGCTCAGCCGAAAGTACGGCATGACCATCGACAACCTGCTCGGCATGGATGTGATTACCGCCGATGGTCAACAATTGCATGCCAGTGAATCGGAAAACGCCGACCTTTTCTGGGGGCTACGCGGTGGAGGCGGGAACTTCGGTATTGTGACCCGTTTCGAATACCAATTGCATTGCGTAGGCCCGGATGTGCTGTGCGGTCTCATCGTTTATCCCTTCGACCAGGCGAAATCGGTCATCACGCAGTTCGCGTGTTTCACGGAGACGATGCCGGACGAGCTCAACGTGTGGATGGTGACTCGCAAAGCGCCTCCCTTGCCCTTCCTACCTGAGACAGTCCACGGGAAAGAGATTGTTGCGCTGGCCATTTGCTACGCAGGCGATCCTGTTGAAGGCAAGAAGCACATCGAGCCGCTGCGAAGGTTCGGTACCGCATATGGCGAACATATTGGTGTACAGCCATACACCGACTGGCAACAGGCTTTCGACCCACTGTTAACCCCAGGCGCACGCAACTACTGGAAGTCGCATAATTTCTCGGCCCTCGGCGAAGAGTCGATCGATGTCATTATCGAGTACGCCGGTGCCCTACCATCTTCACAGTGCGAGATATTTATTGCCACTATAGGCGGTCAAACGGGCCGACCAAAACCTGAAGCGATGGCCTACTCGAACCGCGATGCCAACTACGTGCTGAATGTACATGCCCGTTGGGAGACAGCTGTTGAGGACGAACGCTGCATTACCTGGGCGCGTGAATTTTTCACCCGTTCACAGCCTTATGCCAGTGGAGGCGCCTACGTCAACTTTCTGACCGGCGATGAAGCCGACCGCACTGCCTTCGCCTATGGGGCAAGTTATGAGCGGCTGGTGGAGCTCAAGAAGAAGTTTGATCCGACAAACCTCTTCCGTATCAACCAGAACATCCTCCCGGCCTGAATGTATGTATGCCATATTTGCTAATGTCACCTATGCCGCAGCAGCATAGGTGGCCGATGGCAGAACACTACGAGCTATCAGACCGCGACTTTACTCTTCTCGGAAGGCTCTACTGAACTGATCGGTGAGAGGCTTAATAAAATACGTCAGTGCGGTGCGCTCTTCGGTCGTGATAAAGACTTCGACGGGCATACCAGGCAGCAGCGTGATATCGCCAAGCTTCTCAAGCTCTTCTACAGAAACGTCGACATCGCCAAGGTAGTAGGCCTCGCCTGTCGTGTCGTCGCGTGTCGTCGCTGCGGAGACATAGACAATCTTACCTTTGAGCTCCGGTGTCGTTCTCTGGTTAAAGGCAGTAAAGCGGAGCCTGACCGGCTGGCCACCCCAGACTTGGTCGATGGTCACCGGCGTAAGCTTCACCTCGACCTTCAGTTTGGCGTCTTCCGGAACGATGGTGACAAGCTCTTCGGCCGGCGTGATCACGCCTCCTACCGTATGGATGTTCAGCTCGTTAACGGTTCCAGAAATCGGTGCGCGAATGTCCGTTCGCGCCAGCCGATCTTCGATGGCGATGCGCCGGTCACGCAGTTCCGAAAATTCCGCCTCCACGGTACTTAATTCCCGCTGCGCCTCGGTACGGGCGTTTTCGTCGATGGCAATAATCTGCAGGCGAATTTCGCTCATGCGGGTTCTCGCTCTGGCAATGGAGGCGTGGATCTCACCGCGTTCCCCCGAAATTCGTACCCTATCACGAGCCATCGGAACGAGGAGTGTTCGTGCGATCAACCCTCTGTCAGCGAGGCCTTTATTCCCCTCGTATTCGGTCTCGACTAGACGGAATTCCTCGTCTTTTGATTGCCGCTGCGCTTCCAGCCCCTTTATCTCCTCTTCAATTTGCTCGACGCTGAGCTCGAGCTGCTGCTTCTTACTTTGACGACTTGTGTGATTGCCGTCGAAGAGGCGTGTTTCGCCAAGGAAGACATCCGGAGAGTCGTTTGCGTCCAAGTCGGACGGAAACTCGATTGCCGCAAGCCCGTCCCGCTCTGCCAGAAGGCGCGCTCTCCTGATGGCCAATTCCACGAGTTTAGAACGCACGATCGAAAGCTCCGCTTTCGTCTGTGTGTCTTCGAGCCGCAGCAGCACGTCTCCAGCTCGAACGAAGTCCCCTTCTCTGATGGCAATCTCGCCGACGATGCCACCATCACGATGCTGTATAGACTTCAGGTTCTGATCCACCGTCACGGATCCTTGCGCGATGACGGCCCCACTGAGTTGAGCGCTCGCGGCCCAGCCGCCGACTCCCAACATCAGAAACAGGGCGAGAGCCGAGCCCACAAATACACGCGGGCCAAGTCGAAAAGCGCTTTCTGGATTCGGCAAGAGCTTGGCTTTTTCCTCTAAAAGAGGCGTGCCGGAAGGATCATATGTGCTCATTTTGTGCTCCTATGATAGCCACTCGAGACTATCGTCACGTTCTGTAGACCACGACAGCTTGTGCGTTCCCTGCAGCGTGACCGCCGTCGCCCATATCTCGTCGTCGAAATTGGTCTCGATCACGGTCCACTCACTTCCATCATCCCGATCGTGGCGATAACGTATCGGCGAATCATCATCGTCTTTACCGTGGTAAGTTTGTTCGAAACGGTCGTCCAGTTCGTTGTCGCCCTTCCAGAAAATATCGTATTCAGACATCCGGATACGGTCGCCGACCCCAAAGTCCATGATCACGTGCGAAACGTCGTTCGGTCGCCCCCCTCCGGCGCTGGCGAACGCAAAGACGTCATCACCCGTGTTGCCAGTGAGCGTGGCCGACTCACTGCCAAAAATGAACTGATCGGCTCCTCGGCCACCAAGCACTTTTTCGAATCCGGTGATGAAGTCATGGCCGATTTCCACTCCGCTGGCAACGCCGTTGGCGAGATCGACCACGAGCCCTTCCGTCGCGTGGCTGTAGTCGATGGTGTCCGAGTTCCCGCCGCCGTCGTACACGTCATCGTCCCCATCGAGCGCCGCCACGACCCGATCACTTCCCATGCCGCCAAAAACCCGGTCGCGACCCGCGCCATCCATAATCACATCGTTACCATCGCCACCGAGCAGCAGGTCGTCGCCGTCTCCGCCGCTCAGATGATCCTCACCGGCGTTGCCGAAGATCACGTCATCGCCGTCACCGCCAAATAGCCTGTCGTCACCAGATCCGCCGAAAAGATGGTCGTTTCCCGCGCCGCCGAAAATAATGTCGTTGCCATCACCGCCGAATACCACGTCATCACCGTCTCCCGCGACAATGTGGTCATCTCCAGCCCCGCCGTTTATAACGTCATCGCCGGCCCGTCCATCAATGTTGTCATCGCCACCTGCACCGTCTATCTCATCGGCACACAGGCTGCCGAGAAGCATGTCGTTTGCGGAAGTTCCTACGAGAACGGGCTGCTTGACGACCGAAAAATGGGCGACCGCATCGGTGGTAAGCTCGCCGTCGGTGATCTGATAAGTGAGAGTCACAGGCCCTAGTTGCCCGCTGTCGCTCTGGAACACCCAACCGTCTTCCACGTCCGTCAGCGCGCCAGAGGACGCGGCTAGGTTTTGAACCGAGAGGACGTCGCCATCGGGATCCACTGCCTTGCGCAGCAGATCGTCGAAGGCGATGACGAGCGCCACACAGGGAGCTACGTCGAGCAGATAAACAGGACCTGACACTCGAGGGGCACGGTTGCCGTCGGGCCGAATATCGACATCGTCGTCACCTTCGGTTTCGAGTGGGTCGCCATCCTCAGAACTACCGTCATCCCTAGAACTACCACCATCATCAGAACCAGCGCCGTCCGTGGGATCTTTGCCTTCGGCGGGAGGTGCGTCGTCCGGCGATGATTCGACACCCAAGGGGCCGTTGCCATCCAGTGTGGAACGATTTCCGGCGGGATTAGCAATGTCGATCGGTGGTGTGCTGGTGCCCACTCGGTCGGCACTTTCACCGCCTGCATTGCCGCGTGCTGATCCGGCTACTATGAGTACGTCTCCGCTCTCGCCCGGATAGCTAAAGGGCGTCGATCGCGGTGCATCGGCGACCGAAGGCATTGCGGAGCCGGGAGGGTCGGAATCGGGCACATCCGGAGGTTTGCTCGGGGAGACGGTTTCGTCAATCATGCCCTCTGGACTTTCGGTCTCCGCTGCAACGGCGGCTGGCTCCTCCGGTTGCGGTTGGGGAGCACTCTCCCGGCCCCAGGAAAAGATCGAGCCCAGGTAAGCAGCGACCCCCATCAGCAGCCCGCCAACAATAAGAGGCTTTCGAGAAACCTCGTCCTCGTCCTTCAGAACGTAGCGCTGAGAGGTGTCAGTTTCGGGTAAGGCGTTCTTGGTGCCTTTGACGTTAATCATGATCCGACCGATGCCTCCTTCGTCGGCGGCTTGGCAGAATGCACTGCTCGCACGTTGGACTTGCCGATGACTTCGTCCTTCGGTCCGAGTGCGGCCAACCGGCCGTTTTGAACAACCCCCACGAGATCGACAGCAGCCAGCGCGCTTGGGCGGTGGGCGGCCACGACGGCGATGCCGCCACGCTGCCTTACGCCTTGAATGGCCGCCGTCAGGGCTGCTTCACCTTCCGCGTCGAGGTTGGAATTGGGCTCGTCCAAGACAACGATAAAGGGATTGCCGAAAAGTGCTCGGGCGAGTCCAATACGCTGCCGTTGACCGCCTGACAGGGACGCACCGAGCGAACCGAGCTGCGTTCGATAGCCGTTTGGCAAGCGTACAATCATCTCGTGGACACTGGCGGCCATCGCCGCCGCCACGATTGCCTGGGAATCTGGTGTTTCCTGAAACCGCGAAATATTCTCTTCGATCGTGCCATTAAGCAGCGCGACCTCCTGCGGCAAATAGCCAATGAACTGACCGAGCGCTTCGTCTTGCCATTGCGAGAGCTCCGCGTCGTCTAGCCGCACACTTCCACGCAACACGGGCCAGATGCCTGTCAACGCGCGCAGCAACGTGGTTTTGCCACCACCGCTAGGGCCGATGATCCCTACAGCCTGGCCGGCCTTTAGTTCAAAGCTCACCTCGCTGAGCAGAACTTGCCCGGAATCAGGTGCTGCGACGGTGATATTCTCGACCTTGAGTGATGAACTCGGGCTAGGCAGTTGCATCGGTTCGTCAGACTCCGCCAGCGCCATGACCGTTTCCTTCAGCCGTGTGAAGGCGGTTCGCGCAGCGACAACGCTCTTCCAGTTGCCAATGGCAAGATCGATGGGTGCGAGCGCCCGCGCGGACACGATAGAGGCGGCTATGATTGCGCCAGCACTAAGCTCTCCCTGAATAGTAAGCACGGCACCCAGGCCGAGGACGGCTGACTGCAGGATCATCCGCAAAACCCGCGAGACTGCCCCGAGAGTGCCGCTGATATCGTTCGTTCGCGTCTGCAACTCCAGATGATCGTCGTTGGCGCGGTTGAAGCGCGCAACCGCGCGACCGGCGAAGCCCATTGCCTTGAGGATTTCGGCATTGCGGGCATTGGAATCGGCGATGGTGTTGCGGGTGATAACCGCCTGCTGCATGGCGCTGCTTAGCTTGGAGGTCATCAGTTCAGTGACAATCGCCAGCATGGCCAGGATAAATCCCCCTAGAAAAACGAGCGCGCCAAGGTAGGGGTGCAGTATGTAGACGAACACCAAAAACAGTGGCATCCAGGGAAGATCCAGCAGTGCGATGGGACCCTGGCTTCCCAGGAAGCCGCGCACTGTATCCACGTCGCGGCCACGCTCCAGTGATTCAGCTGTCGAAAACCCAAAGCGCGGCATGTCGATAGCGACCCGATGGGCCATCGGCGCGATTTTTTTGTCGAGGCGCGCGCCGACACGAACAAGAACCTGGGAGCGGATGATGTCGAACATCCCCTGAAAGCAATACAGGCCGAGCGCCAGAACGGAGATGGCGATCAGCGTCGCAATGCTCCCGCTGGTCAGCGCGCGGTCGTAAATCTGCAGCATGTAGAAAGCACCCGTCAGTGCGAGGATGTTAATGATCCCCGACATGCTGAACAGGAAGAAAAAGATTCCGCGGAAACCTTTGGTCAGCTGTTCTGCGCTCTTGCGCTTCGCCGACGTACTGGCATCTTTTTTACCCATGTGAACTACCCCCTGCCCCTAAATTGAACGGGCGATCCCTGCGGGCGGGCCCACAGGGATCGTTATTGTTGTCGTTCGTTAGAGGTTGAAGTCGCTCACTCCCAGCTCATGTCGACCCTTGATGCTGATGGCGAAGTCGGCATCATCGTCTCCGGCCGTGTTGCCCTGAACGACGGTGTAGTCCTCGCCGTCGAGCGTTTGATGGCTGAACATGAGCTGCCCAGCGCCAGTGAAGGCCTCGGTCACCAACGTGAAGCTCTGGTTCCCCGTTGCACAGCCATTCGCGTCAATACCGCTGAGATCGATACGGTCGCCCGGCTGAAATCCCATGATGGTATCGCCGTCCGCATCCGCCGCGGAGAGGAAGCGGAAGGTATCGTTGCCTGCACCACCGTCCATCACGTTGACCGCGTGGTTCGCCGTGATCGTGTCGTCTCCCGATCCCGTGACGATGTTCTCAACACCCCACAGCCCATCATTGCCGGTTTCAGCGCTCGAGACGCTGCCACGTCCCATGAACCCGGTGCCAAGATCCGCTGTGATCGCCGCGGTGGTTGCCGCTACCTCCCACCATGTCGTCGCCGTAGTAGGTGTCGTCACCGTCACCGGCTTCGGCCACGAACAGATCATCGCCGTTGCCGCCAAAGACCGTGTCGTCACCTGCGCCAGCATTGATGAAGTCGTTGCCGTCCTCGCCAAGAATACGGTCGTCGCCGTCATCGCCGTAGAGCATGTCGGCACCGGTACCGCCGAGGATGTCGTCGTCGCCGTCATGGCCAAAGACGACGTCTCGACCGCCCAAGCCCATGATCGTCTCGCCGTCCGCCGTCCCGACCAGCGCATCAGCGCCTTCGCTGCCGACCATCGCGGCTACCGGGACTGGTGCGACATCGTCATCTCCGTCTTCCTCGATCTCCGACTCGTCGACGGTTTCGTCCTCTTCCTCGGTATCATCGCCACCGCCGGTTTCGTCCTCTCCGGGCTGCTGCGTCTCTGTGGGGATCTCAAAGCTGATGGAGTTCTCGTCGTCGCCCACTCTCTGCTCGCCGTCGCCGTCGAGCCCCTCGGACATCTCAGCGAGCGTTGTGCCGTTGGCAAGTTCGATGACATCCTGCTCCCTGAGCTTGCCCACTACCGTGTCGTGGCCGCCCTTGGTCTTGAAAACCACCCGATGTGCGGAACTCAGTGCCGAGATGTCCAAGACATCGTCGTCCTCCGAGCCCATCACGTGAATGGTGCTCATCGCCAGGCTGGTGCCGCTGAAGTCACCGGCGATCTGGAAACTATCTCCGCCGCCCTGCCCGTCGATGACGATTTCCTCGATGTTGGCGAGTTCCGCCATCACCTCTCCGTTGCGGACGATGACAATCTCCGTTCCGGTGGCGAGATCAGTAAAGCCCTGCGCCAGTGCATTGGCCCGGTCAAGGATCGCGAAGGATTCGGCTTCGTCGGCGTTTCCGCGGATTTCTGCGGTGTCGACTTGGTTGCCGCCATCAAGGGTATCGCGCCCACCATCGGCCTCAGTGATCAGCAGGTCATCACCGGCGCTGCCGAACAGCACGTCGTCACCGGCGCCTCCGTTCAGGACGTCGTTGCCACCACCGCCGTTGAGGTCGTCATTGCCGGCGCCTCCTTCGAGCGTGTCATCGCCGGCATGGCCGAAGAGGGTATCATCCCCATCGCCGCCCTCGAGGGCATCGTCCCCAGCACCACCGCGAAGGTCATCCGCACCAGCGCCACCCAGCAACGTATCGTCTCCAGCCCCGCCGTTGAGGAAGTCATCACCTTCGCCGCCGTCGAGGGTGTCGTTGCCGTCAGCGCCGATCAGGCGATCGTCGCCAGCACCGCCAAAGGCAAGGTCGTCGCCGCCACCCGCGAGCAGGTTGTCGTTGCCGGCAAGGCCGATCAGGATGTCGTCCCCCTCGGTGCCATTAAGGCGCGTTGCGCCAACGTCGTTGCCGTTGGTGCCGGTAATAACCTGTACATCGACATCGCCGAAGGACAGTACTTCGATGTTGCTGACGAGGTCGGTGCCGTCCGAGACCCGGTTCTTCCCGGTCACTGGGTCCACCGCTGCATCATCCACATCGACATGCGCCACGGTCAACCGGCCGGTATCTTCGTTCACCGCGATCTCGTAGGCGTCGCGATCGCCCCAATAGAGCGCCGTGTCGATACCGGAATCGACCTCAAGAATCTCGCGGACGATCTGCAATTGCCCGGGGTTGATCCGGCCCTCGACCATCCAGGCCGACAGCGGCCGAGTGACATCCGTGCCGTCGATGATGAGTGTCACCGGCCCGTCCATGCTATCGACCGTAGCGATCTCGTTGCCGGTTCCATCGCGGTTGGTCATGATAGCGATGCGCACGTTGAGCCACGCGTCGCCGTCGATCACATCGTCACCGCCACGCCCCTCGATCGTATCGCTGCCACCACCGCCAAGCAGGATGTTGCCCCCAGTGAACACCGACTTCACAGTACCCGAACCATCGGCCCAGTATTCCGCGTCGCGCATCATGCCGGGAGTGATCAAATGGTCGAGACCGTCGATCCGATCGATACCCGCCTGATCGAGCTCGTTGTGGACGAAGTTACCTTCAGGCGTGGGGTCAGCGATGAGCGCGGTGACCTCCTCCTCTTCGTCGCTCCGGTCGTCGCCGCGCAGGATGTCGTCATGCTCCCAGCCGGATACCGCCTCCACCTGGCTGAAGCGGTCTCGCAGCACTTCCAGCGGCAGGGTAGTGAACACCTCCACGTTCATGTCGGCGTCGGCCGCCACGTTCTGGCCTTTGTGGATGACCCAGTCGTGCCCCCACATGCCGATGTTTTTCTGGATACCTTCTCCCGCCACCATGATATCGTCGCCGGAGTCAGCGTCGTAGTCGGTATCACCATTCCCGCCGTTGAGGACGTCGTGACCGATCACCGTAGAGTTGAAGAACAGCTCCCCATTGTCGCCGGCGATATACTCAAAGCGGCTCTTACCTTCGATCCAGTCGTTGCCCTCGTTGCCGAACAGGATGTCTTGGCCGTCACCGCCGAGGAGGAAGTCGTCCCCCATGCCCGCGCGGATCTCGGACCCATCCGGGCCGGTGATCAGGAAGTCCTTGCCACGGCCGCCAAAGATCAGCGCCATGCCACTTCCGCCATGGATGACGTCGTTGCCATCGTCGCCCTTGAGCATGTCCACTTCGCCGATATCGGTTCCGGAGTTGGTGATGATGTCATCACCCTCTCCACCGTTGACCATATCGACGCCATACCCGGCTTCGATCCGATCGTTACCCGCGCCGCCCCATACTGTGTCATCGCCGCCGCCGGCAACGATCCGGTCGTCACCGTCCGTCCCCTGGATGACAACATGGTCGGCGCCGTTATAGCGCAGGTAGGCGCCGTCACCTTGTGCATCGGGCGCACCGCGCTCGACCAGTTGAGAGGCAGATTGAAGAAACGGATCCTCGTGCTGGGGATCGTCCACGCCGGTCATCTGCATCTGCTTGGCGTAATCGAGATAGAGAATATAATCAGGTGTCGAGAAGATATCGGCCGGGATCGCAAAGCCGGTCTCCCCGAGGTCGGTGTTTGCCAGGGCCATCTTGGCGAGCGAGTTGTTCTCCAGCTCCGTCAGAAGGTTCAGCCCCTGGGTCCTCGACAGGTAGTAGAACCGGTCGGCGTCCTGCAGGTTCTCAAGCTGCATTTCGAAGACGAAGGCAAAGGTGGAGCCGAGCATACCGCCGAAGGGCATCTTCTTCTCGGCGAGGCCGCCTATCCACAGGTCGATGTCGTTCACGCCCGTCTGCTCGGCCGGCGCATTTAGCCAGTCGAGGCGCAACCCACGCGCCGCCTCACTTTCACCCGGCGCACCCAGGACGAGATCGGTGGCCGCCGCACGTTTGCCGGCAATAGTATCCTCGGAGGTGACCGATTCGTGCGTGCCGTAGGCGGCGATGAAGTTGATGACCGAGGCGGGGTTCTTCATGTTCTCGGCGAAATCGGCCCAGCTTGTGTAAGGCCTGAGCTGCGAGTCGCCATCCGCCATCTCCATGAACTGCGCCCGAGCTTCATTGAGGGTGGGCATACCGGTGTCCCGCCCACGCGCGATGTTGATCGCAGGGAGGTCGAGTGGAATGCCGAGGAGCTGGTTGCGCAGGGTGTTGGTAACAAACTCGTCGATCTCGTTGCCGGTCTGCGCCGTCATGCCACGCAGGATAGCCCCCGCCGCCTCGTCGTGATTCACTGTCTCGGAACCGAACGCCAGCGGATTCAGGAACGCATCGAACAGCTCCATGTCCGCGCGACTGCCATCCGCATTGATACGGTCGACCGTCTCGTTGAGCATCGAGTGCCCGAACCGGTAAACCACATGCGCGAACTCGGAGAAAATCACCGGGTTCAGCTCAGCGTCGGGCTGCACCATGAAGATGTCGATATCCGGCTGGATCTTCCGCGCAAACTCCTCAAAGACGAGATGCTGGTACTCCATCTCCGTGGTGAAGCGCGCTGCCTGGAAGATTCGCTCGCCGTCCCAGGACAGCGCCTCGACCTCAGCCGCGCTGGGCCATGAAGTAAGTTCCGGGCCGCTCAGCCACTGGTTCAGGAAGTCGAGGTCGCCGCTCTCTAACGCCACCGCCTTCACCTGCTCCGCGATGCGATTGTGCTCCGAGTGGAAGATGTGATGGATCGAAGTCAGGCCGACGTTCTCGTTCCCGCGGCCGTCGCCGGTGATGTAGTGTGCATCCAGCAGCTCGTCGTCATACGCGGTCTGGCTGCCGCGCGCGTCGAAGCCGCCGCTGTAGCCGGTCTCGGAATCGTCGTCTGCTTGCAGCTCACCGCCAGCGACCACGGGGACAGCGGCATGGGCGATGTCGTCCAGGAAAGCCACGCCGGTGCGCCCGGCCCCAATTTCCGACGGATCGACCGGGTTGGCCAGATCTCCCTCAGTCAGGATGGCGTTGCCCGCGCCGTCGAAGCCGGTGATCAGTTGGGGAAGTCCGTTCTCGCCGCGCAGGAACTCACCGTAGGAGTCGACCGCCACCAGTGGCACCGAGCCCACATCCTTATCGGTCAGCTCGATACCCAAAAGCGTGCGTGCCTGTGCCTTGATGTCGCCCCAGGTCGGCAGACCGCGCTCGCCGTCGAGCAAGTGGCCGGTTGCCACGGGCCGACCGTCGACCATCGCGTACTCGCGCAGGAAGACCTGGTGCGACGGATGTGACGTGTAGGTCTGGTTCTGATCCACCCACGGCGTGGTGACGTTACCCGCGGCATCGTCGGTGGTGGCGCGCGTCATCACCATAAAGTTGGTGTGCGGGCTGTCTTCATCATACAGCGGGTCGTCCGGCGACAGCGGCATAAAGACAGTGCCGTTGCCCCCTTTCGCGACCAGATCGAGCCCGTGATCGAAGAACTGGCCGAAAAGCGTGAAAACGGAATTGTAGGAGGCCGAGAGTCCTTCGTCCGGGGCCATGTTCGGCAGCATGACGCTAACGCCATCCATCTCGACCCCGTATGAGACGAGCAGCGTGTCGAGCTCCTCTTTCTGCGCTGCATAGATGGGCGTCTCCTCGAGACCGGCATCGCTCAGCGCCCGCACGAGGTCGTGCTGCGAGCGGATCTCGCCCAGGGCATCGAGCATCGGCTGGCCGTTCAACCCCGCATGCTGGAGTGCCGTCGCGATGACCGCCGGATTATCCAGCGTCTGATCGACGATCAGGTTAGAGATCAGGCGCGGCTCGGCATCCACGACATGGCCGTTCTCGCCGTAATCATTGTTCGTCGGATAGCCGACGCCCTCCGGCAAGGCACCACTTCCCTCCCGGTACGATCCCTCGGCAATCGGCCCGAAGATTTCGCCCGCAGAACCCCACTGCTCGCGGCCAATCCCGAAGTTGTTATAGCTACCGTCGACCGTGCGCAGGCCCGAGGGCAGAAGCGGACTGTCGATGAGCTCCGAAAGGGGCGTTCCCGCGGAATGCGCTTCCGCGATCTTGATCTGATCCAGAATGAATTGCAGATCATGTTGGTTCAGTTTGACAGCCATGTTCCCTCCCAGGCCCCACAGGGCTCTGCTAGTTATTATTTATAAACGAGACGTTCTTTTGCGACCCCATAAACCTCACTAGCGGGCTGCTGTTTTCTGTCTTTAAAAGCCGACAGGTATATCGTCACACCTCGACGGACACATCATCTCAGGTAACTTTTTAACACCTACCGATTACATAATTTTACGTTAAGAAATATTCATTCACCTCCTCAAAATTATCATTAGCTAGCGCTGAGACATTTAATCCATAAGGATCAATTTACTCATACAAAGGGAGATATCTTTAGTAGGGAGAAAATATATTGAAGTCATCAGCAAGTGAGGCTTTAACTTGGTCAGAAAACCCTACTTTGCTAATGTCGCCTATGTAGCATCAAACAATGGGGCAGCCCCATCGCGGCGACGGTCAGGTATTGAGCGATATTAGGAAGATGAAGGTAAACCGCCCAACCACGCTCTCGTAACCCATGGGGCTCGACCTCAGGAGAACAAGCAAGCATGGTGAATATGATTATCCACCATCAACGAACCAACAGGAGGCTACGCCAATGCCGCACTATCTCACTCAAAACCTATGCAGGATGGGGCTATTATCTATCTTGGTGTTGCCTCCCAGCGCCTTCAGCCAACAACAACCGGGGACTGCTTCCGGTAATGATGTCACCACCGAGTCATTTCAGGACTGGGAAGTCCGTTGCCAGCGTAATGCCGAGGGCCCGCCCCCTTGTGCGATGTCGCAATTGATCACGCAACCTGACAGCGACCAACCCTTGATGCAGGTAATTCTCGACTATACGCCCCAGATCGATGACCCGGTGATGAGCTTCTTCGTGCCGCTGGGGGTACGTCTGGCCGCGGGCTTGCAATTGAGTGTGGATAACGGCGAGCCAATCCGGTTCCCCTATCAGGTCTGCCAGGAACAAGGGTGCCGTGCTGACGCCCCCATTGAACCGTCAATGTTGCAGCAACTCCGCAGTGGCAATACGGCAATCCTCAGCATGATTGATCCACGCGGTGACCGCATGGACATAGATATTTCGCTGATCGGCTTTACCGACGCCAGTACCCGCATCGCTCCCTAATTTTAGGGGCCTTGAGCGGCACGTCGATACGATTGATAGGCGCTGCCCCGCTTCGCGCGTCTAGTCCGACGAAGGCCGACTGGAATGCCTTGGCGTTCACGGCCTTTCCGTTCGGCGATTCGTGCTGCGCCTCTTAAGCGGTGTGGCAGAAACGGTTGAAGTAGATATTACCAACATGGGTGCACCCGACGATCTGCTGTACGCGATCATCTATCCGCCTATGCAGGCTGGTTAGCCAGAAGGCTCCTCTGAGGCTGAAAGACATTTGGGCCATCCGTGGTCAGCTACAGCTTGCTAAGCTTCTCAGCGGATCTTGGGATAGAAGTAGATAATGCTTTGGAAATGGCAGAGCAAGCGGAAGTTGGATGTGCTCAAACGTCGGTCTAGGCGGGACTGTCGTAATCGGCCAAGAGCGGTCATTTAGGTATCAGTGATGTAGCTCTTTAACGCTGGCCATCACCGGTGACTAAACCGGCGCGAAGCAGAGGTTCTGGCATCCGGTGCATGGCTTGGTTATGCAGCATGTAACGGCTTGATCCGATTGACTTCTTCCTTGACCGACTGAGCCGCCGTCCAAAGATCGACTGATCGCTGCGCATTCAGCCAGAATTCCGGAGAGTTACCGAACAAACGGGCAAGCCGGAGCGCCATTTCAGGGCTGACAGCACGACGCTCGCGCAGTAATTCATTAACTGACTGACGAGAGACGCCCAGAGATTCAGCCAACCCCGAAACCGTAAGGCCATAGTCCGGAAGAAAATCTTCCCTCAGCATTTCGCCAGGATGAGTCGGTTTGCGCTGCATACCGTCAGTATTAAGAATAGCCATAGTCATCACCTCACTCAGTGGTAGTCACACACTTCGACTTCATACGCATCGCCGTCTTCAAAACGAAAACAGATACACCACTGCTCATTGATTGAAATTGCGTGCTGCCCCTGCCTGTTTCCGGACAGTGGCTGAAGGCGATTGCCGGGCGGCACTTTCAAATCCTCAAGCTGTACGGCCAGATCCACGTATTCAAGTTTTCTAGCGGCTCTCGGTGCAACATCCGCAGGAAATTTCTTTGACTTGCCCTTGGAGTAGAGTTCTTGGGTTCGTTTGTCAGCGAAGGATTTGATCATGAGGAAGAGTGTGTTGTGTCACGTGACACATGTCAACATGACCTGGAAATGACTGCATAACAGTTAAGCATTTATTCGACAAATGCAGCCTAAAAAAACAACACTAAGCTATTGATATTAAATAATTTATAATTTAAACTAGGCTACCTATCAAAAGTTTGCGCGCCTGCTGCATTCTCCAAAATGCCCGCTTTGAGTCGACAGCGCCTCTTAATAGCAATAGTCAGCACTTACGCCACCCAAACAACGCTCAATGTTCAAAATCTGCTTAGCTTCCAAGCTAGCAGATTATGCTTGCTGCCGTCACTAGAAACTAGTCCCGTCCTTAGTGCTGCTTCATCCCCTTGCCTCGAACAAGGTAAGCTTGGGCGTAACGCCGCTGATGAGCACCTACAAAATGACTACCCATTGGATTATCGGCCCTGGGGCCATTGGCCGCCTATTGGCCCATTCGCTTTCACCTTTTGCGGCTACCGCGCTGATTGGCCGCCGAGTGCTGCCTGAACGTCAGGTGCTGACTATCCCGGAAGGCGAGCAGCGCTTGCAGCTTCTCAACATTCTTACTGTTGCTCAGTTGGCTTCTGAAACGCATGAATCACCCGCCTTTGTGCATATCACCACTAAAGCGATGGCCGCTGAGTCCGCGCTTGAAAGCCTTACCAGTGTTATTCCCCCTTCTACCCCGCTGGTGCTTTGGCAGAACGGTTTTTTGGCTCAGCCGCGTATTATCCAAATGTGGCCGGGGCCGGTGCTTTGCGCGACCACTACTGAAGGCGCTTACCTAACCGGTGATGATGGCATGGTGCATGCGGGTCGCGGGCATACCTTTGTTGGCGATTTGAAAAACCAGCACAGTGCCTTGGCCAAGGATCTTGCGCAGGCATTATCGCAGGCGGGACTTGCCGCCACGACAGTGGATGATATTCGCCAGCGGTTGTGGCAAAAGCTGGCGGTGAATGCGGCAATTAACCCGCTGGTGGCGCTACATGGCGTGCGTAACGGAGAATTACGCGGTGAGGACTATTCAGGCCGTGTGGTGGCCGTAGTGAAAGAAGTTGCATCGATTATGTTTGCCGAAGGCATTCAGCCACCCAATAACGGCCAGGGTGAGGAAGCGTGGTTAGCGCTGGTGTGGCAAGTGGTGGAAAACACCGCGAACAATAAGGCCTCGATGTTGCAGGACATAGAGGCTAAACGGCTTACCGAGCGTGGGGCGATTTTGGGGCCGTTGATTGTGAGTGCCCAGCGGCATGGTTTGAGGTGTGAGGTGTTGCAAGAGCTGAATAGTGAGTTAGCTGCGTTGGAGGCGACTTTTTAGCCACCTTCAGAGGCAGCTTCGCTCGCTACTCGTTACCACACGCTACATAAAACCGCGTCTAAAACCAATGCTGAGTACGCGGTTTCTGAAGTTTTTCACCGACAATCAGTAATTAAGTAACGGGAATCATTACGACTTTTTGGAAGCTGGGCAGTTCGGTGAGCTGTTGATACCAGCGCTCCAAGTTGGGGTGAGGTTGCCAAGCTAGGCCGCTGTTGAGCATGTTGTAAACAAAGGGCGCGATGGCGATATCGCCGAGACCAAAGTCGTCACCGGAGAACCAGGCCTGCTTTGCCAGGGCGTTATCCATTATTGCAAATAGCGCTTCGCTCTCATTAACCGCTGCTTCAATGGCGGCATCATCGCGTTTTTCAGGCGAGGTTCTTACATAGCCCATTAGTATCTTGCGGTGCCTGGGTGACAGCGTGGTACTCGACCAATCCATCCACTTTTCTGCCTGCGCCCGTTCGGCGGGGGCATCAATCCACAGCTTGCTTGGGCCATACTGCGCAGCAAGGTAGCGGATAATCGTATTGGATTCCCACAGCACGCTATGGGTGGCGTCATCTTTGAGTAGCGGCACCAAGCCCATGGGGTTCATGGCCAAATATTCCGGGGTGTTATTTACCCCATGCTCAAGACCCGCTTGGATCTGCTCAAAAGGCAGCTCCAGCTCTTCTAACACCCAGAGCACTTTTTTGACATTGGTAGAGTTGTTGCGGCCCCAAAGCGTGATCATGGTAGTCCTTTTATTTGCGCATAGAGAGGACGTTGAGTTTGCCTCTCGCGGGGTTGGGTGGCAAGTTAGGGGTGGACATGGTGGCGATTCAGGGGCGGCTTCGCCGCCCTTTCGCGGGTGCCTCGTTTCTCGCTGCGCTCGCTACTCGTTACCACGCGCTACAAAACCTATTCACCCCTCTCCATTTACCATTTACCATTTACCATTTACCCCTCACGATTCACCCTCTTTATCCTGATAAAACTGCATCAGGCTTGAGAAGTCGAGTTTACCGTTGCCGTTGGCTTTATGCAGGGTGAACAGTGAGCGGGCGGCGGAGCCCATGGGCACGGCAGAGGCGCTTTGCTGGCTGACATCCATGGCGAGCCCCAGGTCTTTGATCATCAGATCGACTTGGAAGCCGCCTTGATAATTTTTGGAAGCGGGTGCGTTTTCCATCACGCCTGGATAGGGGTTGTAAACATTTAGCGCCCAGTTGCCGCCGGAGCTCTGCTTCATGATTTCTGAAAGTACCGCAGGGTCGAGACCGTTCTTGACCCCCAGGTTGATCGCTTCGCAGGTGCCTGCCATTAAGATCGACAGCAGCATGTTGTTACACACTTTGGCCACCTGCCCTGCGCCATGGTCACCGGCGTGGAAGATGTTTTTGCCCATCACGTCCAGCACCTGTTTGGCCTGTTCGAACTGAGCATCAGAGCCGCCGACGATAAAGGTCAGCGTGCCCGCCTGGGCGCCGCCCACCCCACCGGAAACCGGCGCATCGACAAAGCCGATACCCAGCTTCTCGCCTTCAGCGGCAACGCTACGGGCGGTGTCGGCATCGATGGTGGAGCAGTCGATCACCAGTGCGCTCTGTTTGATGACCTCAAACAGCGGCGTGTCGCCCTCTGCATACAGCCCGCGTACGTGCTTGCCAGCGGGCAGCATGGAGATCACGAAATCTGCGCCGGTGGCGGCTTCTTGCGCTGAAAAAGCCACTTCACAGCCGTTGGATTTGGCGGTCTCCAGTGCGTCTTCAGAAAGATCAAAAGCGCGTACGTTGAAGCCTACTTTTGCTAGGTTGGCCGCCATCGGGCCACCCATATTGCCTAAACCGATAAATGCGACAGTTGTCATTGGTGTTGTCCTTATTATATTTACAAATGTTGTTTAAGGTCTGAGAGAGGATTCTTATCCCACGGCGAAGCTAATAGCTCATCGATAAAGCCTTGCTCGACCGAGGCCACATCCGGGTAGGTCCACGCCGGTTGGCCGTCTTTATCGACCAACAATGCGCGCACACCTTCAGGAAACTCGCGGTGGCGGCAGCACTGTACCGAAAGCGCCATCTCGGATTGGAACACTTCTGCCAACGACATATGCTTGGCGCGCTTTAGCTGCTCATCAATCAATTTAACCGATACCGGGCTGCCGTGGGCCAGCGTTTTCTGCGCTTTGTTAAACCATTTATTGTCACTTTTGACCGCCGCAATAACCGCGACGACTTGCTCTACACTGTCGTGATCCATCAACTCGCGAATCAGCGCAGAGTGCTCATAAACAGGCGCTGCTAATTCGGCGAACACCGGTTGTGACGTTTGCTCAAGTTCACGCATGATGCGGTTAACCACACCGTTGGCGTCGGTATTCTCGCCTTTCCCCCAGCCTGCCTTGGTTAATTGCTGCACTAGAGCATCACGGTGGTGGCTGGCAATGCAGCGATCGGCCAAACCCAGATGTACCGCATCCGGTGCATTGACCTGACAACCGGTCATGGCCAAAAAGCGCCCTGCGCCATTAGGCAGTCGGTTCAAAAACCAACTGGCGCCAACATCCGGGTAGAGGCCGATAGTGACCTCTGGCATTGCCAGGCGCGAGGTTTCGGTCACAACACGATGGCTGCTGGCACTTAATAGCCCCATGCCGCCACCCATCACAATGCCATTACCCCAGCAAATCACCGGCTTGGGGTAAGTGTGGAGTAGAAAGTCGAGCCGATACTCGGTCTCAAAAAAACGCTCTGGGAAGCTGGGATCGCCCTCGCCGCTGATTGTTTTATACAGATTGACGACATCGCCACCGGCACAAAACGCTTTCTCGCCGGCGCTATCCAGCAGTATCGCCACCACCCGTTCGTCGATAGCCCACTCTTTTAAGCGCGGCAGCATCAGTTCAATCATTTCAAGCGTTAACGCATTTAGCGAGCGCTCGGCATTTAGCTTAACTTCACCGATCACGTGGCCGTCATCGGTGGGGTGTTCGGTAAACAGTACGCTGCTCATTGGCTTTCCTTATCCTCTTACAGCTCGGTGGCGCCGTCTGCCAGCACCCGGCGGGAGATAATCAGTCGCATGATTTCGTTGGTACCTTCGAGAATTCGATGCACCCGGGTATCGCGCACGTAGCGCTCCATGGGGTACTCCTTGATGTAGCCGTTGCCGCCATAAAGTTGCAGCGCCTCATCGCACACTTTGAAGCCCACGTCGGTGGCAAAGCGTTTGGCCATGGCACAGTAGGTCGGAGCATCGGCGTGGCCTGCATCTAGCTTGGTGGCGGCCATACGCACTAACTGGCGCGCGGCGACCAGCTCGGTGACCATATCGGCTAAGCGGAACTGCAGCGCCTGGAACTCGGCCAAGTGCTTACCGAACTGTTTGCGCTCCAGCATATATTCCCGTGCTTTGTTAATTGCCTGCTGGGCGGTACCTATCGAGCAGGTAGCAATATTGATTCGCCCACCGTCGAGGCCCTTCATGGCGATTTTGAACCCATCGCCTTCATTGCCGAGCAGGTGGTTGGCGGGTACACGCACGTCTTCAAAGGTGATCATGCGGGTTGGCTGGCTGTTCCAACCCATCTTCTCTTCTTTGCGCCCGTAGCTGATACCGTCGGCTTTGGCATCTACCGCAAACGCCGAGACCCCGCTGGCGCCTTCGCCACCCGAACGCGCCATCACCACAAGAAAATCGGTGCTACCGGCGCCGGAAATAAACATCTTGCTGCCGTTGATCAGGTAATCGTCACCGTCACGCTTTGCAGTGGTTTTCAGTGATGCGGCATCTGAGCCTGAATTGGGCTCGGTTAAACAGTAAGAGCCCAGCAGCTCGCCCGTGGCGAGTTTTTCACCCCACTGCGCGACCGCTTCCGGCGTACCGAAATCCGCCAGCATCCAGGTGACCATATTGTGAATAGTCAGATAGGCGGTGGTTGAGGTACAGCCCATAGAAAGCTGCTCGAAAATGATACTGGCGTCCAAGCGCGAAAGCCCTAACCCGCCCACGCTTTCCGGCGCATAGAGGGAGCAAAAGCCCAGCTCACCCGCTTTGCGAATTACCTCGACGGGGAAGAACGAGGTTTGATCCCACTCGGCGGCGTGGGGTTCTAGCTCATTTTGGGCGAACGCCCGGGCCATATCGGCAAAGGCAACCTGGTCTTCATTGAGCTCAAAATTCATGGCGTATCTCCGCTAATGCGCGTGCGCACTGGCTGTTGTCGTTATACTTGACGTTTACGTTAACTTATATTTTTAGCTAGCCACAAGCAACAACCTAGCACCTGCGACCTTAGGCGTAAGACTGAAATGAAAAGATAAAAAAAGGCGCCAAGCGGCGCCCAACGTTAGAGGTTAATGAGTACGGGGAAATGAGCTATTATTTTCAGTGCTACTTAAAGTTTTTGCGGTACATTTTATCCAGCTCACCGATAATCCCGCTGCGGAAGCTGAGCACACAGACCACAAAGATAATCCCCAGAATCACGCTCACCCAATTGCCCAAGGGCGATTGCGCCAGAATATGTTGCAGGCTGACCACAATGCCTGCGCCCATTAAGGGGCCCAGCAAAGTACCCACGCCGCCCAGCAGCGTCATCAAAATCACCTCACCGGACATATGCCAGTGCGCATCGGTCAGCGAAGCCAGCTGGAATACCACCGTTTTGGTGGAACCGGCCAGCCCTGCTAAGCCTGCGGAGATGACGAATGCCACCAGCTTGTAAGCATCGGCGTTGTAGCCCAGCGACACCGCGCGGGGCTCGTTTTCGCGAATCGCTTTTAACACCTGGCCAAACGGCGAGTGCACCGTGCGCTGAACCAACGCGAAGCCAAAGATGAATATCGCGAAGACAAAGTAGTACATCGCTAGATTGCTGCTCAGGCTGATGAACCCAAACAGCTCGCCACGAAGCACGCCGTGCAAGCCATCTTCACCACCAGTAAACGGTGCCTGAACAAACATGAAGTACACCAATTGGGCGATCGCCAAGGTCACCATGGCAAAGTAGATACCCTGGCGACGAATGGAGAGCACCCCGAAGACCACACCAAGCAACGTGGCCAGCAGCGTACCGGCGATAATACCTAACTCTGGTGTTAAGCCTGGATAGCTCGCCAGCAGATAGCCGGTGACGTAGCCGCCGGTGGCCAAGAACGCCGCATGCCCGAAAGAGAGCAGCCCCGCATAGCCAAGCAAAAGGTTGAAGGCGCAGGCGAATAGGGCAAAACAGAGCACTTTCATCAAGAACACGGGGTAAGCCAAAAATGGCGCTATCAGCCCCACCACAATTAACGCCAGGTAAAACATATTGCGTCGAAACTTCGCTCGTTTTTGGCGTTTCAGTACGGCGGATGGGGCCGTCATTAATTGCGATTCTGCCATGCTTATGCCTCCTTACCGAACAGCCCAACTGGGCGCAACATGAGCACAAGGATCATGACGAAAAAGATCACCGTATTAGAGGCCTCTGGGTAGTACACCTTGGTCAGGCCTTCGATGACACCCATGGCGAGACCGGTAATAATGGCACCTAAAATCGAGCCCATACCGCCAATCACCACCACCGCAAACACCACAATAAGTAGACTGGAGCCCATGGTGGGTGATACCGGATAGAGCGGCGCAGCCAACACGCCGGCAAACGCGGCCAAGCCAACGCCAAAGCCATAGGTAAGCGTGATCAACAGCGGCACATTGACCCCAAACGCCTGCATTAGCTGCGAGTTTTCAGTACCCGCGCGCAAGTAAGCCCCCAATCGCGTGCGCTCGATCATAAACCAGGTAAAAAGGCACATTGCCAGTGCCGCCACCAGTACCCAAGCGCGGTAAGTGGGCAGGAACATAAAGCCCAGGTTCAAACCACCCTGAAAAATTTCCGGCGTGGCATAACGCGCACCAGAAACACCAAAGAAGTTGACCAGCGTACCTTCAAAAATCAGTGCTAAACCAAAGGTCAGCAGTAACCCATAAAGGTGGTCCAGATGGGCGATACGGCGGAGCAAAAAGCGTTCCAGCAACACCCCAAAAGCACCGACCACTAACGGCACTAAAAATAGCGCCAGCCAGTAATTAATACCCAGATAACGAAAGCCTAACAGCGCGGCGAAGGCCCCCAGCATGTATTGCGCCCCGTGGGCGAAGTTGACGATCTTCAACAGGCCGAAGATGACCGCCAGGCCCAGGCTAAGCAGTGCGTAAAAGGCACCATTCACAAGGCCCAGCGTTAGCTGCCCCATGAAGACGGCCAATGGCACGCCGAATATCATCGTCATAACGCGACTCTCCTCGCCGTCAAGCAGCTGGCGGCAACTTGCCGCCAGCCGGTACTACACATCACTTTCAGTGGCTCGGCCTAGTTTTGTACTAGCTTGCACTGGCTTTCAGACAGCGGGCGGTAGGCTTCTGCGGCGGGAATAGTGCTGAGGATTTCGTAAAGATCCCACTCACCGGTGGACTCTTCTGGCGTTTTCACCTGGGCCAGGTACATATCGTGAATCATGCGCCCATCTTCACGAATGCTACCGTTGCGGGCAAAGAAGTCGTCAATCGGCATCTCGGCCATTTGCGCGCGCACGGTCTCCGGGTCATCGGTGCCCGCCGCTTCAACGGCTTTCAGGTAGTGCATGGTACTGGAGTAGATACCCGCTTGAACCATGGTCGGCATGCGGCCTACTTCATCGAAATAGCGCTGGGACCATTCGCGGGACTGCTCATCCATATCCCAGTACCAACCGGTAGTCAGCAACAGATTCTGAGTGGCTTCCAGGCCAAGGGCGTGGACGTCATTCAAGAAAATTAGTAGGCCTGCAAGCTGCTGTCCGGATTGGGTCAGGCCAAACTGACTGGCCGTGGTGATGGCGTTAACGGTATCGGCGCCGGCGTTCGCCAAGCCAACAATTTTCGCGCCGGAGCCTTGGGCCTGAAGAATGTACGAAGAGAAGTCGTTAGTCGGGAAGGGATGACGAACGCCGCCGATAATTTCACCGCCGCTCTCTTCGACTACTTTGGTTACATCGGCTTCCAGTGCATGGCCGAAGGCGTAGTCGGCGGTGAGCATAAACCAGCTGTCGCCGCCCTGCTCGACCACCGCTTTAGCGGTACCGTTAGCCAGCGGATAGGTGTCGTATACCCAGTGGATATGGTTAGGCGTGCAGTGTTCATTGGTAACACTCGAAGCCGCCGAGCCAGAGACGATACCCAGCCCGTTGTTCTCTTCCAGCACCTTTGTTACCGCAATGGACACAGAAGACGCCACTAAGCCGCCGACCATATCGACGTTATCCTGATCGATCCAGCCACGTACGGTGTTCGCGCCTACGTCAGCGCTGTTACGGTCGTCAGCACTGGAAATAACAATGGGCGAGCCGTTGACGCTGCCGCCAAAGTCGGCCACCGCCATCTCCATGGCGGTTAGGCCGCCCGGGCCAGACAGGTCCCGATAAGTGCCGGACATATCGGCCAAGTAGCCAATACGGATTTCACCATCGCTCATATCCGCCTGGGCGGTGGAAATAGCAAAGCTAGCAGCGGCCGCAACGGCAATGCTAGCGGTGAGCGTTTTTTTCATAAAGGTCATATTCGACTCCTGGCCCTAAGGGCCCCGTTGTTTTTGTACAGTTTTTGTGCAGTTTTTTGAACAGTTGTTGTGCGGCTATTGTTTAGTTATTGAACTGTTGTGATACGACTTCTATGCATAGCGCAGCGAAAGATAGTTCAGAGCTAAGTGGCGCTAATGTGCTGTTTTGATGCGTTATACCCCTAGCATTGAATTGAGATGTTCCCGACGCGATGGTAGCTGCGCGGCGCTGATTTCTTCGACAATCTGACCGTGGTCCATCACAAAGTGACGATCTGCCAGCGGTGCCGCAAAGCGGAAATTCTGCTCCACCAGCACAATGGTCATACCGCGCTCCTTTAGTTTCACTAGCACTTCGGCCAGCTTCTGCACGATAACCGGCGCCAGCCCTTCGGTGATTTCATCGAGTAGCAGCATGCGCGCCCCGGTGCGCAAAATGCGCGCCATGGCCAGCATCTGTTGCTCACCACCGGAGAGCCGTGTGCCTTGGCTTCGACGCCGCTCATAGAGGTTAGGAAACATGGCGTAAATTTCATCGAGACTCATACCGCCTGAACGCACCGTGGGCGGAAGCAGTAGGTTTTCGTGCACATCAAGGCTTGCAAAAATGCCACGTTCTTCTGGGCAGTAGCCAATCCCTAAGCGTGGAATATGGTGTGGTTTCATATCCAGCGTTTCATTGCCATTAATCACAATCGAGCCAGTGCGCCGCCCCACCATATTCATAATTGATTTCAGCGTAGTGCTCCGTCCGGCGCCGTTGCGCCCTAACAACGTGACCAGCTCGCCGCGTTTCACATCAAAATTGACGCCGTGCAGGATGTGCGACTCGCCATAAAAGGCGTGCAGATCCTGCACCCGCAGCATTTCCAGGCTTTGATTGTTCTCGATAGGTGCTTGCGCTTCAGCGATGCTCATACGGCAGCTTCCTCTTTTCCAGTGCCATCCTCTTCAGCAGCGTCACTGCCCATATAGGCTTCACGCACCAACGGATTGCGGGAAACGCTGTCATAATCGCCCTCAGCCAATACCGCGCCTCGTGCCAGCACGGTAATCCGATCACATAAGCGACTAACCACGCTTAAGTTATGTTCGACCATCAATACGGTGCGCCCTTGAGAGACGCGCTTGATCAACGCCACGATACGATCTACATCTTCCGCGCCCATACCCTGGGTCGGCTCATCGAGCAGCATCATGGTGGGGTCAAGCGCTAGCGTGGTGGCTAGCTCAAGCGCGCGCTTGCGACCATAGGGCATTTCAACCGTTAGGGTATCGGCATACTCGCGCAGCCCCACTTCTTCAAGCAACTCAAGGGCACGCTCATTTAAGTGATCGAGCGATTTCTCGGATTTCCAGAAATGAAACGAGGTACCCAACTTACGCTGCAGCGCCACCCGCACGTTTTCCAGCGCGGTCATATGGGCAAACACCGCTGAAATCTGAAATGAGCGCACTAACCCTAGCTGGGCTATTTCGTTGGATTTTTTACTGGTGATCGATTTGCCGCGGTACAAAATATCGCCATGGGTAGGCGGCAAAAATTTGGTCAACAAGTTAAAGACAGTGGTCTTTCCAGCACCGTTAGGGCCAATTAGCGCGTGAATATGCCCTTCTTGCACCTGTAGATTGACATCATCCACGGCGGTAAAGCCGCGAAACTCTTTGGTCAGCCCTCGAGTTTCGAGGACAGGTCCTTGGAGGACATCGTTTGCACTCATAAAGCGGCAAGCCTCTTATTGTTGTTGCGCTGAATTATTGTTGCGCTGAACGCTTTATAGCTAAGGCGGTACAAGCATAAGCGCCTGCCCTTCCTTACCTGAACGTAAGGTGTACGCGCAAACTAGCAACTCTCGCTATAGTAATACAATTACAACTTTGGTCTATTAAGCATATTTTCATGAATTAATAAGTGATTTCAAAACATAATTATCAACCACTTATAGCTATTCAACGCATTTCAACTGTTAGCAACTATCACTTTACGTTAACGTAAACCTGTTTTAGCCTCAGTGGCAGTGTTCCATAGAAGGCATACCGTAAGAATGATTCTTAGGAATAGCTCTTAAGGCTAGCTCTTGGGACTAGCTCTTAGAAACGGATCTTAGGAATAATTCTTAACAACAATGCTTTTTTGAGAGAACGTCGCCATGAGCAGAACTTACTCGATTAGCGAGCTGGCCAGCGAGTTTGATTTAACTACCCGCAGTATCCGTTTTTACGAAGACCAGGAGTTACTTCACCCCAGCCGTCGGGGGCAGACCCGCATCTATAGCAGCAAAGATCGGGTACGCCTCAAGCTGACCATTCGAGGTAAACGGCTGGGGTTTTCTCTGGCCGAAATTCGCGAACTGTTCGAGCTTTGGGACGAAACCCGCAGCGGCAGTAAAAAGCAGTTGCACTTAATGCTTAGCAAAATTGGTGAACGACGCGCTGCCCTCGACCAGCAAATGAAAGACATTACCATGGTGCAGTTAGAGCTAGAGAGCGCTGAAATACGCTGCCGCCAGGCACTTGAAGAGTTATTCGAAAAAGAACCAAACGAAAAAAAGCATGAAGAGGAGCGTGCGGGTTCAAGCGGCGAAGCCACGGCTCCCTCCTCCTCCACGATGCACTGATTCGGCGCTTGGTTATCCGTGCCGCCAGCTCAACTTGCCGACACAGCTCAGCCAACATCATTAGCCAGTACAATTAACAACAGGTGATTGACCATGTTTTCACACTACTCAGAACTCAACTTCGGTCTTGATGACGAACTGAACATGCTGCGCGAGCAGGTCAACGCCTTTGCCGCCAGCGAGATTGCTCCCCGTGCGGCCGAAATCGATCGCAACAACGAATTCCCCAACGATCTGTGGAAGAAGTTTGGCGATATGGGGTTACTGGGCATCACAGTATCTGAAGAGGATGGCGGCAGTGGCATGGGCTATCTTGCCCACTGTATCGCCATGGAAGAGATCTCGCGCGCCAGCGCCTCGGTGGCGCTCTCTTACGGCGCCCACTCCAACCTGTGTGTTAACCAGATCAAGATCAACGCCTCCCCCGAACAAAAAGCCAAATATCTCCCCAAACTGATCAGCGGCGACCACGTGGGCGCTTTGGCCATGTCGGAACCCGGCGCAGGCTCGGACGTAGTATCGATGCAGCTGCGTGCCAAGCAGAATGGCGACCACTACATCCTTAACGGCAACAAGATGTGGATCACCAACGGCCCCGATGCGGATGTATTGGTGGTGTACGCCAAGACCGATCCCGAAGCCGGCTCCAAAGGCATCACTGCGTTTATTATCGAAAAAGGTATGCCCGGTTTCTCGACCGCTCAAAAACTCGACAAGCTGGGCATGCGCGGCTCCAACACCTGCGAGCTAGTGTTTCAGGACTGCGCCGTACCCGCTGAAAATATCCTCGGCGGCGAAGGCAAAGGCGTTCGCGTGCTGATGAGCGGCTTGGATTACGAGCGCACCGTACTCGCCGCTGGCCCGATTGGCATTATGCAGGCCGCCATGGACGTGGTGATGCCCTATATCCACGAGCGTAAGCAGTTCAACCAGTCGATTGGTGAGTTCCAGCTGGTGCAGGGCAAGGTGGCAGATATGTACACCACCTTGAATGCCTGCCGCGCTTACTTATACGCGGTGGCCGGTGCCTGCGACCGCGGCCAAACCTCACGTAAAGACGCCGCGGGGGTGATTCTCTACTGTGCTGAAAAGGCGACCCAAGTGGCGCTGGACTCTATTCAGCTACTCGGCGGCAACGGCTATATCAACGAGTATCCCACCGGGCGACTGCTGCGCGACGCCAAGCTGTATGAGATCGGCGCGGGCACCAGCGAGATTCGGCGGATGCTAATTGGCCGCGAACTGTTTACTGAAACCAAATAAAAGGCCGCGCCATGAGCACTGTGAATAGCCAGATCAACCCGCGCAGCGATGTGTTTCAAGCCAATGAAGCCTCGATGCTGGGTGAAGTCAAGAAACTGCGCGAACTGACCGCCGCCGTGGCCCAGGGTGGCGGTAGCAAAGCCCGCGAGCGCCATGAAAGCCGCGGCAAACTGTTTGTGCGTGACCGTATTGATCACCTGATTGATGAAGGCTCGCCGTTTTTAGAATTTTCCGCCCTCGCCGCTCACCATATTTACGACAGTGAGATTCCTGCCGCGGGCGTAGTCACCGGCATTGGCCGCGTTTCCGGCGTCGAGTGCGTGATTGTCGCTAACGACGCCACGGTAAAAGGCGGCACTTACTTTCCGCTGACGGTGAAAAAGCATATTCGCGCCCAGGAGATCGCCCGCAAGCATCGCCTGCCGTGTATCTATTTAGTCGACTCCGGCGGTGCCTTCCTGCCCAGGCAAGATGAAGTGTTCCCTGACCGCGACCACTTCGGGCGCATCTTCTATAACCAGGCGACCATGTCCGCCGAGGGCATTCCGCAAATTGCCGTGGTCATGGGCTCCTGCACCGCGGGCGGCGCTTACGTACCTGCCATGGCGGATGAGTCGATTATCGTTAAAGAGCAGGGCACGATTTTCCTGGGTGGCCCTCCCCTGGTAAAAGCCGCCACCGGTGAAAGCATCAGCGCTGAAGATTTAGGCGGCGCAGACGTTCACGCTAAAGTCAGCGGCGTCGCCGACCACTACGCGGAAAACGATGCCCACGCGCTGCAACTGGCCCGCGCCTGCGTGTCGCGGCTGAACTGGCAAAAGCGCGGCAAACTCGCTATGCAGGTGCCCAAGCCACCCAAGCTCGACCCTACTGAGCTATACGGCATTGTCGGCACCGACTTGAAAAAGCCCTACGACGTGCGCGAAGTGATTGGCCGTATTGTCGATGACTCCGACTTTGATGAGTTTAAGCGCTACTACGGCGAAACCCTGGTCACCGGCTTTGCCCATATTCACGGCTACCCGGTGGGCATCGTGGCCAACAACGGCGTGCTGTTTTCAGAAAGCGCGGTGAAAGGCGCGCACTTTATTGAGCTATGCGCCCAGCGCAAAATTCCGCTGATCTTCCTGCAGAACATTACCGGCTTTATGGTCGGTTCCAAGTACGAACACGAAGGGATTGCCAAGCACGGTGCCAAACTGGTGACTGCGGTGGCCTGCGCCAAAGTGCCCAAGTACACCGTACTGATTGGCGGCAGCTTCGGCGCCGGTAACTACGGTATGTGTGGTCGAGCCTACGACCCCAACCTGCTGTTTATGTGGCCCAACGCGCGCATCTCTGTGATGGGCGGCGAACAAGCAGCAGGCGTACTAGCCCAGGTTAAGCGCGAGCAGCATGAGCGCGAAGGCCGCGAGTGGAGCAAAGAGGAAGAAGAAGCCTTTAAGCAGCCCACCCGTGAGCAGTATGAGCATCAAGGTCACCCCTATTACGCCAGTGCCCGCTTGTGGGACGACGGCGTGATTGACCCGCTGCAAACCCGCGATGTGCTCGGCTTGTCATTAGCAGCTGCGATGAACGCAGAAGTCGAAGAGACACGCTTCGGCGTGTTCCGGATGTAAGGGGCGAATACGATGGCTTATTCAACACTGATGATCGAAAACGGCGTGGCGCGCCTGACCTTAAACCGTCCCGAGGTGCATAACGCCTTTGACGACAGCCTGATCGCTGAGTTAAATGCGCACCTTGACCAGTTGCATACGTTGGCTGAAGCAGGCGATGTGCGTGTGGTGGTGCTGGGCTCCGAAGGCAAAAGCTTCTCGGCGGGTGCGGATTTAAACTGGATGAAGCGTATGGTCGATTACGACCTGGAAGACAACCTCGCTGATTCCCGCAAGCTCGCCGCGCTGATGCATGGCCTGGACACGCTGCCCTGCCCCACGCTTTGTCGGGTACAAGGGGCCGCCTATGGTGGCGCGGTGGGGCTTGCCGCCTGCTGTGATGTGGTGATTGCTTCAGAGAAAGCTAAGTTCTGCCTCTCGGAAGTCAAGATTGGTCTTTCACCCGCCGTCATCAGCCCCTACGTGCAGCGCGCACTGGGCGAGCGGCAAATGCGCCGCTATGCGTTAACGGCAGAAGTGATGGATGCCGAAACCGCGCTTCAGCTCGGTTTAGCCCATCAGATGGTTGAACACGAAGCCTTAGACAGCGCCGTGGGTACCATGCTGACGACGCTATTAGCAGGCTCACCCCAGGCCCAGCGCGCTACCAAAGCGCTGATGGCGACGGTGGCTCAAGCGCCTGACAGTGACAACACCCGCGAACATACCTGCCAGGTCATCGCCAAGCTGCGGGTAAGCCAAGAGGGGCAAGAGGGTTTAGCCAGCTTTTTTGACAAGCGTCGCCCGGATTGGACGTCACCTGAAGAACACAATAACGCTGCGGAGCCACGCTCATGACGTTTATCCCAACCAAATTCGACACCTTACTGGTGGCCAACCGCGGCGAAATCGCCTGCCGAGTGATGCGTACTGCGCGCTGCATGGGCCTGAAAACCGTGGCGGTCTACTCCGATGCCGACGCCAGCGCCCGCCACGTTCGTGAAGCCGATGAAGCCGTGCGTTTAGGCCCTGCTGCAGCGCGGGAAAGCTACCTTAATATTGATGCCGTCATCGACGCCGCCAAGCGCACCGGCACCGGCGCTATTCACCCTGGCTATGGCTTTCTTTCTGAAAACGGTAGCTTTGTTAAAGCCCTTGAAGAAGCGGGTATTACCTTTGTCGGTCCGCCTGCTTCAGCGATTGCTGCCATGGGCGATAAGTCTGCCGCCAAAGCGCGTATGGC
The DNA here is from genome assembly GCF_050215315.1 of Halomonas sp. H2. Classification (GTDB taxonomy): domain Bacteria; phylum Pseudomonadota; class Gammaproteobacteria; order Pseudomonadales; family Halomonadaceae; genus Vreelandella. The sequence goes on along the minus strand of NZ_CP189760.1, from coordinate 1,645,977 downwards.
CAATGCCGGTGTACCGCTGGTACCTGGCTATCACGGTGATAATCAGGACGACGCTCTGCTCCGCGATGAAGCCGACAAAATTGGCTACCCGGTCATGCTTAAAGCCAGCGCCGGTGGTGGCGGTAAAGGTATGCGCGTGGTCGAATCAGGCGATGGTTTTCAAGCCGCATTAGACGGCTGTCGCCGTGAGTCAAAAGCGGCCTTCGGCGATGACCGGATGCTGATCGAGAAGTACCTGGTACAGCCGCGCCATGTGGAAGTGCAGGTATTCTGCGACCGTCACGGCAACGGCGTCTACCTGTTCGAGCGGGACTGCAGCGTTCAGCGCCGCCATCAAAAAGTCATCGAAGAAGCCCCCGCCCCGGGCATGACGGCAGAGCTGCGCAGCGCCATGGGCGATGCCGCGGTGCGCGCCGCTCAAGAGATTGGCTACGTAGGCGCGGGCACCGTCGAGTTCCTACTAGACATTGATGGCTCGTTCTACTTTATGGAGATGAACACCCGTCTTCAGGTCGAGCATCCGGTGACCGAGATGATCACCGGCCAGGATTTAGTCGAGTGGCAGTTGCGCGTCGCCATGGGCGAACCATTGCCCTGCTCTCAAGATGAGCTGACGATTACCGGCCATAGTTTTGAAGCGCGTATTTATGCCGAAGACCCGGATCAGGATTTCCTCCCCGCCACCGGCCTGCTAACCCGCTTCGCACTCGATTTAGAGGGCGCGGGTCTAAGCGGCGATCAGGTTCGTTTGGACAGCGGTGTAGAGAGCGGCGACGCGGTGTCGATGCACTACGACCCCATGCTCGCCAAGCTAATCGTTCACGGCGCCGATCGCGATGCGGCGCTGGCCACCCTGAACCGTGCCTTGGCGGCCTTGGATGTACAAGGTGTCGTGACCAACCGCGCCTTCTTAATGCGCCTGGCGACTCATCCTGGCTTTAAGAACGTCGAACTGGATACCCGCTTTATCGAGCGCAACGAAGCAACGCTGTTTGCAGCCCGCACTTACAGCAGGGAAGCCTACGCCAGTGCGGCGCTGATTGGCCTGAATCAGTTAGCCCAGGAGTGTGAAAGCGATTCTCCCTGGGACCGCCACGACGGCTTCCGCTTAAATGCCCCTCACACCATTCGTATTGCGCTTTGTGACCCGGCAGATGTAAAGGCCGCTGATAGTGACGAGGCGGTGGTGATCGTCGAAGGCAAACGCAGCGCGGGCGAAGCGTTGTGGAACCTGACTATCGGTGATGAAACCCTTACCGCTAGCCTACAGCCGCTTACTGGCGATGCGGTGGCCGTTACCTTGAATGGCCATCGCCGCCGCCTACAGGCGCGCCGCGATGGCCATGTGGTGGTGATGGCCGACCCCAGCGGCGAAACCCGCCTGTTCTGGCGGCGCATCGATGCCATCGATCATGGCCACCACGAAGCGGAATCCACCCTGACGGCTCCCATGAACGGCACGGTGGTGGCGCTTCTGGTGGAGCCTGGCGTTATCGTCGAGAAAGGCATGCCGCTAATGGTGATGGAAGCGATGAAAATGGAGCACACCATGACCGCCCCCGCCGATGGCAGCGTGGAGTCGTTCCACTTCCAGGCCGGCGACACCGTTAGCCAAGGCGCCGTACTGCTCGACTTTGCAGCTAACGAATAGGAGTCACTGCTTATGCCACTGCCTACCTCTGTAAAGCTGTTCGAGATGGCCCCCCGAGACGGCCTGCAAAACGAGCCGGGGGGAATAGTACCCACGGCGACCAAAATTACCCTGATTGAGCGGCTGGCCAAAGCGGGTATCAGCTATATTGAAGCCGCCAGCTTTGTATCACCTAAGTGGGTGCCGCAAATGGGCGATGCCGTAGAGGTGATGGCGGGCATTCAGCGCCAGCCCGGCGTTGTCTACTCCGCACTGACCCCCAACCTAAAAGGGCTGGAGAACGCCCTAACCGTGGGTGTTGAAGAAGTCGCGGTGTTTGGTGCCGCGTCAGAAGCCTTCTCGCAAAAGAACATCAACTGCTCGATTGCCGAATCACTGGCACGCTTCGAGCCTGTACTCAAGCGTGCCGGGGATGCGGGCGTGCGCGTGCGCGGCTACGTCTCCTGCGTATTGGGCTGTCCTTATGAGGGCGAGATCGCTCCTGAAAAGGTGGCCGACGTGGCCAAAGCACTTTATGAGATGGGCTGCTACGAAGTGTCACTAGGCGATACCATCGGCGTCGGCACACCGCTGGCGGCCAAGCGTATGATTGAGGCGACGCGCCAGCAGGTGCCTGTTGAATTTCTGGCCGCCCACTTCCACGACACCTACGGGATGGCGCTGGCGAACCTTTACGCCGTCATGGAAGAAGGCGTTAGCGTGATTGATGCGGCGACGGCGGGCCTGGGCGGCTGCCCCTATGCCAAGGGTGCTTCCGGCAACGTGGCCACTGAAGACGTGCTCTATCTGCTTGAGGGCCTAGGCATTGAAACGGGCATCGACCTCCAAGCGGTGATTGATACCGGCTACTGGATCACCGGCGAGCTAGGCCGCAAGCCCAGTTCCAAAGTAGCGCTGGCAAAAGGCGCTAGCCGTTAATGCTAATAGATGATAATAAAACCTATAAAAACAGCTAACTATTTTCTGCCTTCCCGTTCAGATAAAAAAAATACCGGAGAGACCTAACATGGCATCACTTGCTCTTAACCAACCCAGTTACTCCAGCAGCATGGCGGACAAACCGCTGCTGGGGATGACCATTGGCGACAAATTTGACCAAATTGCCGCGGAGTTCCCAGATAACGACGCCTTGATTGTGCTGCACCAGAATATTCACTGGAGCTATCGCCAGCTTCAGGAAGAGGTTAACCGCTGTGCCCGCTCCCTGCTGTCTATCGGTGTAAACAAAGGCGACCGGGTGGCCATTTGGGCGCCCAACTGTAGCGAATGGACGCTAACCCAGTTCGCCACCGCCAAAATTGGCGCTATTCTGGTCAATATTAATCCGTCTTACCGTACTCATGAGCTGGAGTACGCGCTAAATCAATCCAGCGCACGCTTTTTGGTCACCGCCAACAGCTTTAAAAACTCTGACTACACCGCGATGCTGTACGAATTGGCGCCGGAGCTAAACGCCTGCACTGAAGGTGAGCTGAAGTCGCAAAAGCTACCAGACCTCGAGTGCATTATAAATTTAAGCCACGAAAAGCTTAGCGGCATGTGGCGCTGGTCCGACTTAATGGGCGAGGCTAACAAAGTTACTCAAACCGATGTGGACGATCTTCAGGCAACGCTACAGTTCGATGACGCGATCAATATTCAGTACACCTCCGGCACCACCGGCTTCCCCAAAGGCGCCACACTCTCCCACCACAATATTCTCAACAACGGCTTTTTTGTGGCGGAAAGCATGGGCTTTACCAGCGAAGATCGCTTGGTTATCCCCGTGCCGCTTTATCACTGTTTTGGCATGGTCATGGGCAACCTGGGCTGCGTGACCCACGGCGCGACGATGATCTACCCGGATGAGGGCTTTGACCCAGGCAAAGTGCTCAAGGCAGTACACGAGCAAAAAGCCACTGCGCTGTACGGCGTGCCGACCATGTTTATCGCTGAACTTGATCATCCTGACTTTGCCGACACCGACCTTTCATCACTGCGTACCGGCATTATGGCGGGCTCCATTTGCCCTGCCGAGATAATGAAGCAGGTCATTAGCAAGATGAACATGAAGGGCGTGCAGATCGCCTACGGCATGACCGAAACCAGCCCGGTCTCGACCCAAACGGGTGCCAACGACAGCATTGAAAAGCGCGTTTCTACGGTGGGCCGCACCCAGCCCCACCTGGAAAACAAAATTGTCGACCCCGGCAACGGCGGTATTCTACCCCGTGGCGAAATCGGCGAGCTGTGTACGCGCGGCTATAGCGTGATGCTGAAGTACTGGAACAACGATAAAGCCACCGCCGAGGCCATCGACGAAGCGGGCTGGATGCATACCGGCGACCTGGCTACCATGGATAAAGAGGGCTACATCCAGATCGTCGGCCGCATCAAAGATATGGTCATTCGCGGCGGTGAGAATGTCTATCCCAAAGAGATCGAGGAGTTTCTCTACGCCCACCCGGCGATCTCAGAAGTGCAGGTCACCGGCGTGCCCGACAAGAAGTACGGTGAAGAGCTGATCGCCTGGGTAAAACTCAACAGCACGGCGGAAGATGTGACTGACGAAGAACTACGCGAGTACTGCAAAGGCAAGATCACTCACTTTAAAATCCCGCGCTACTTCAAGTTTGTTGACGAATTCCCGATGACCGTTACCGGCAAGATTCAGAAATTTAAAATGCGCGAAATTTCGATACAAGAACTTGGTTTGGATCAGGAGTCGTAAGTGACGATGGACTTCCCATCCCAGCGTTTAGCGAATCACTATCAGCGCGCCCTGCGCACTGATGAGGTACTAGCGCAAATAGATGCCCACTACCCCGCTGGCCCCACGCTGCATCAACTGGCCCCATTGGATCAGCTGCATATTGGTGGTGTGGCGGCATCCATTCGGCTGCTTGAGAGACTAGACCCTACAACGCATGTGAAAGTATTGGATATTGGCGCTGGGTTGGGCGGTTTGATGCGCCAAGGCGCTGCGTTGGGCTTTCAGATGACCGGGCTGGATATCACGCATGGCTTCAGTGCACTGAATAAGACACTAAGCTCGCGGGTTAATCAGCCTACCGCGCCACCACTCACCTGGGTAACCGGTAATGCCAGCGCCCTGCCATTTGCCGATAACAGCTTTGACGCCGTGCTGTTTCAGCACAGCCTGATGAATATGCCCGATGCCGCCAAGGCCATCGCTGAAAGCCTTCGCGTTCTTCGCCCTGGTGGGCAGGTAGTGATGCATGAAGTGGTCAGCGGGCCCAACGTGGCACAGCTTCACTACCCGGTTCCCTGGGCGGGCTCTCCGGAACACTCTCACTTGCTCACCGTTGCTGAGTTGAACAAGCTGCTTGCAGTAAGCGGCTTTTCGCTTGAGCACGTGGAGGATTGGAGCGACCTGGCCTTAGCATGGCGCCAGCGCCAACGCCAAAAAGAGCAAACACCACGGCAAACCGTGCTCTCACCTCAGTGGGTATTTGGTGAGCGATTTCTCACCATGGGCAAAAATTTAGTCGATAACCTGGCTAAGGGCGCAATTAAAGTGGTGGAAATCCAAGCCAGTTGCTAACCTGAAAGGAACGATTTCTGCTCCTTGCCCATGGGTATACGACAACATGTGGGTATAAAACAATAGGCGTACGAGAAATGCCAATCAATCGCTTGGCAAGCACCCTACTCTTCTGTTCCGCTCCCTGGTGTAGCGCCATTGCCGACGACACTCCGCCGGCAATGGCTTATGCCGCCTCCGACAGCGAACTTATGCAGCTCGATAACGGCGTTATCTTGGAGGGTAGCGACCTCAGCAGTTTGGATACTTATACCAGCGGCTTCCGCCTTACCGCAGGTTACAGCCCCTGGCGACTTCCGCAGTTGGATATTGGTGCTGAAATTGCCTACCGCGAAAGCGAAGACGTCCCCATCTCGTCCAGCGTTAACCCGCTTATCATGGATACACTCAGTTTGGGCGGCGCTATTGTCGCCGGTGTTCGCATGGGTGCTTTTAGCGTTTATGCGAAGTCCGGCATTACCGAATGGCGCGGCGAAAGCGACGTAAAAGGAGCCGACGAGGGCGGTACTGCAATGCTGCAAGGCTTTGGTGCCACCGTAACGATTAAACGCCTTGTCAGCCGCCTAGAGTACGAACGCATCGACGCCCCAACACTCAGTCACCTCAATATGCTAAGCGCCTCGCTGCATCTGCCATTTTAAACGTTATCGCGATGATGGTCGGGCGGTGTCCAGATAGGCACATCCTCCCGTTGCGGCTCGGGCCAGTCCTGCTGCATAGCACTATTCAGCGACTCTTCCAGCTTCATAAATAGCTCACCGTAGCGTGGGCTGAAGCTGATGCCTTCTTCGATCTCTTTCCAGGCTTCAAACAGTTCACCCTCATGGGCATCTTCGTTCTGTACAAACGCCCAGGTCATCTGCTTAGCTCGCATGGGGTGCACGCCCATGGCTGTCAGTGCGTGTCCGCCCAGTTCCAGCGCTGAGTGGTAGGTTTCACTGACCACATCGTCTGCGCCAGCATCCCGCAGTTGATAGCCATGCCCACGGTCGAACGCACGGGCCAGCACCGAGAAAGCGCTGCTTGACTTCCCAGAGCAATCAGGTAGCGTACTAGTACGTTAGTACATCACTAATTACTCGGTAGCGAACTATGCCTTCAAACGGCCACTATCAGGCTGAGCTAATCGACCACCTACTCTCCATTGATTCGCCTGAAGCAATGGATCGAGCGCTGGCGAGCCTGCTAACGCCTGCAGAGTACCAAGAAATCAGTAAACGCCTACAAATTTTTAAACTGCTGCGTGAAGGCGTGCCCCACCGCAAAATTGCCGAAACCCTGGGCGTGGGTATCGCCACGGTTTCCCGGGGCTCCCGCGCGTTAACTACGTTACCTTCTTCAAGCCCTTCTTCACGGACTGATTGATCATGACCACTGCTGACACGCTCGCCTCACCAGGCCCGCAGCCTTTTAAGCTGCCACGCAAGCCGCACTATGTGACCTTGGCGGCGGACTGCGACTTCTTTGCCCTATTCCAAAAAATCGAGCGTCGGTTTGATACCTGCTACATGCTGGAATCGCTTGGCGAAGATAGCCATATGGCGCGCCACTCGATTATTGGCTTTGACCCCGAGCACACGCTCTACGCCAACGGCAGCACGCTGACCATTGAAGACCGCAACGGCCATGCCAACCACTACCCAAGCGATAACCCTTATGAACTACTGCGCAGCCTGATCCCCCAGAATATTATTTCGCGTAAGTACGCGGGTGGCTTAAGCGGCTACCTTGGTTACGACGCGATGCAGTACTTCGAGCCATCGCTAACCTTAAAAGCCAGCGACGATTTCGACACCTTCCGCTTCGGGCTCTATAAAGATGGTTTGATCCTCGACAAGATGACTGGGGAAGTCACCTACTTCTATTACGACAATAGCCGCTACGACTTTCTGCAGACGCTGATCGATGCAGACGATGAGCCAGCAGGCCCGCTGAAAATCACCGCCTTAGGCGACACCATGAGCCAGGCAGAGCACGCCGAGGCGGTAGCCAAGGTGAAGCAGGATATTATCGACGGCAAGGTGTTCCAGTGCGAAGTTGGCTTTAAAAAACGCTTTAGTATTAAAGGCGATTCCTTAGCGCTCTATGAGCAGCTACGCACCATCAACCCGTCGCCGCAAATGTACTATGTGAAATTCGGCGAGCAGAAGCTGATCGGCGCAAGCCCTGAGCTTTTGTTCCGGCTGCGCCAGGGCGAGATGGAGACCTTTCCGCTGGCGGGCACTACCACCCGGGGTCAAACACCCCAAGAAGACACCCAGCTCGCTCGGGCGCTGCTCAACGACCCTAAAGAGATCGCCGAGCACAATATGATTGTGGATCTACACCGCAACGATATTGGCCGGGTAGCCCAGTTTGGCACGGTCAAAGTGCGCAGCTTGATGGATATCAAGCGCTTTAGCCACGTTCAGCATATCTCCAGCGAGATCGTCGGCATCATTGCCGAAGGCGAAGACATGTTCACAGCCCTGGCGAGCAATTTCCCGGCGGGCACGCTCACCGGCGCGCCCAAGATCGAGGCGATGAAGATTATCGATGATCTGGAAACCGACGGGCGCGGCCCCTACGGTGGCGCAGTGGGTCAGTTCTCGTTTAACGGCGACTGCACCTTTGCCATCCCCATTCGCACCGTGTTTGTGAACGGCGAACACGCCTATGTGCAAACCTGTGGCGGCAACGTGTTCGATAGCAACGCCGAGGATGAGTACGAAGAGATTCGCCGCAAGTTCGCTGGCACCCGCAAGGCCCTGGCCCCTTTTATGAGCACGGATATGGAGAGCCCCGTATGAAGGTGCTGATCATCGATAATTACGACTCTTTCACCTATAACCTCTACCAGTTTATTGGTGAGATTCTGACCACGGAGAAGAATCGCGGCGGGTTGCCTCATTTTGAGATCATCGTTAAGCGCAACAATCAGATCGATTTCAACGCCATCGAAGCCATGGCCCCGGACCGTATTATCATCTCCCCCGGCCCGGGCTCGCCGGATGACCCACGCTACTTTGGGGTGTGCGCCGAGGTGATCGGGAAATTGGGCAAAACCACCCCACTGCTGGGGGTTTGCCTGGGCATGCAGGGCATTGTGCATGTGTTCGGCGGCAAGGTGGTGAAAGCGCCGCTGCCGATGCATGGCAAGATCAGCCCGATCAACCACAATAACGCATCGGTGTTTAACGGCGTGCCCGACCAGCTTGAGGTAATGCGCTACCACTCACTGATTGCCGATGCGACTACCCTGCCCGAGTGCCTGGAAGTGACCGCCACCGTGGGCGCCCTGGACGCGGATAATTTTGAGCAGCGCAGCCGCTGGCAGGCAATGGGTGAATTCGAGCTGATGGGCGTTAAGCACCGGGAGTACCCGATACACGGCATTCAGTTCCACCCGGAATCGTTTGCTACCGAAGGCGGCAAGGAGTTGATCGCTAACTTTCTTTTCGCGCCCGACGATCAAGCCAAAGCGTAGGCACCAAGCTAGGGTGGCTAAACGAGGTTCAATGAAACCGTTAGCCACCCTGCACAGACCAGATTCACAACAACCGTCAGCCAGAACGTAACTTGAAAGGCGGTTTTCTGGGTTTTATGCCGCAGCCGCTGTTGAGCCAGGAACGCACCCGGCCAGCCACCCACTACCCCAAGCAGATGTAACGTTTTCTCACTCACCCGACGGCGGTTATTGATAGCCGCCTTTTTGTCGATGGCGTAGGTAATGTAAGCGAGCATGCTAACCACAGCGTAAAAGGCGACGATTGGGGTCACAGTGAAGACTCTTGAATGATGAGGAGTTACTTGCGCCGCTGAGAAGGCTTGCCCGCCACCGCTGGCTTACCGCGGCCTTTACCAACGGGCTTACCTTTAGGCTTACTTTTAGTACTAGGCTTGCCGGGGGCTTTGGCCTTGGGATGCGGCTTACCTGGCGCACTGGCTTTCGGGCCAGTACGCACTTTACCACTGGCAGCTCTTTTACCCTTGAGGGGAGGTTTCGCCCCAGCGGCTTTAGCAGCTGGCTGTTTTGTCTTTCCTGCGCCCGAACGTGCACTGTAGTTGGGCCGTTCAGGTTTGCTTTTCTTATCCGGCACGGCTTCTGATTTTTCGGTCAGTGCGATAATAGTATCAATCTCTTTAGCAGTGAGATCGCGCCAATCCCCTAGGGCTAACCCTTTGAGTGGCACATTCATAATCCGCGTGCGGATCAGTTGGGTAACCTCATAGCCGAAGTATTCGCACATGCGGCGGATTTGCCGATTAAGCCCCTGCACCAAGGTAATGGTAAACACAAAGGTGGACTCTTTTTGTATCTTACAGCGCTTGGTCACTTTGCCCAGAATCGGCACGCCGCTCTGCATGCCGTCGATAAACTCATCAGTGATCGGCTTGTTCACCGTCACTTGGTACTCTTTTTCGTGGCTGTTATTGGCGCGCAGAATCTTATTAACCAGATCGCCGTTATTGGTTAAAAAAATCAGCCCCTGGGAGTCTTTGTCGAGCCGCCCAATGGGAAAAATACGCACCCCATGCTTCACAAACTCAACAATATTGTCCTTTTCGCTGGACTCAGTGGTACTGACAATGCCCACCGGCTTATTCAGTGCGATAAGCACTAGATCTTCCTCTTCCTGAGGCTCGATCTCCTGGCCGTTAACCTTAACCAAATCCCCCGCAATAACTTGATCGCCGGCGGTGGCACGGCGACCGTTAATCCACACGTTGCCCTGCTCCACAAAGCGGTCGGCTTCCCGGCGAGAACACAGGCCACTTTCACTAATGTACTTATTGATACGGGTAGATTTTCGTAACGACATAAAACGCCATGTGGCAAAAGGGGTGAAAGAAAGCTTAGAACGACGAACCAGGCTGCTTTAAGAAGACCTGCTCTTCGTGCGTAGAGACCCGCCCCAAAACTTCATTGCGGTGCGGGTAACGCCCAAAGCGATCAATAATCGCTTTGTGGCGTACTTCAAAATCGCGATTATTTTCTAGCCCTGGCTGGTCAAACAGCTGCATAGCGACTTCATGAATCGTGGCAGCTTCACTGTGCATATAGGGCATATACAGAAACGCCCGCTGTTCATTGGTTAGTTCTGTGTCTGACCCAGCGGCTACCGCCTCTTGAGCCAGCGCCAGCGCTAAGGCATCGGTAGCGAAAGCGCGTGGGTCATCGCGGTAGATATTGCGCGAGAATTGGTCCAGCACAATGATCTCCGCCAACCGGCCGTGTGCGGTGCTGCGCCATGCGTAACACTCGCACTGCGCAGCCTTGGCATGCAGTGCGCCAAATCGCTGCAAAATCGTCTGGTCCATTTCAGGGTCTTTTTTAAACCACTGAGCAGGCGTCAACGCTTCAAACCAGAAATCGAGTACCGCTTGTGAATCTGAGGGCATTGACGCCTCCCTGTTATGGTAGAACGCTATGGTAGAACGTTGTGGTAAACAATTGTGGCAAAAAAGTCTAGCCGGTGTTGCGCAACCCTGCCGCAATGCCCGCCATGGTCACCATCAGTGCGCGTGAAAGATCGGCACTAATCGCTCCATCGGCATCGCGATTACGCTGCAACAACTCCGCCTGCAAACCATGCAGCGGGTCAATGTAGGGGTTGCGAACATCGATCGCTTGGCGAATCAACGGCGTGTTCTCCAGCAGCTTCTCTTGCTGGAGAATATCCAGCAAAGCACCTTCCAAGGACGCAAAACGGTGGCGTAACTTTTTACCCAATACCTTCAACGATGGCTCGTCGACCAAGCGGTGTTCATAGTAAGCGGCAATCGCCACATCGGCTTTCGCCAACAGCATCTCAAGCATGTCCAGATAGGTGCCGAAGAAAGGCCAGTCGTTGCGCATCTCTTGCAGCACATCACGACCGCCGGGCTGCTCTAAACGCTGCGAAAAGGCTTCGCCGCTGCCCAGCCACGCGGGTAACATCAGGCGAATCTGCGTCCAGGCGAAAATCCACGGAATCGCACGCAGAGTTTCGACCCCGCCATCCTGGCGACGCTTGGTGGGCCGCGAGCCCAGCGGCAGCCTGCCCAGCGCGCCTTCCGGCGTTACCGAGCGGAAGTAAGGCACAAAATCCGGATCCTCCCGCACCACGCCCACGTACGCGACGTGCGCTACCTTCGCGAGCTGATCCATCTCTTCGCGCCAGTGCGGCTCGGGCGCAGGGGGCGGCAACAGGGTCGCTTCCAACACCGCGCAGGCGTAAATCTCCATGGAGCGCAGGGCAATATCCGGCTGACCAAACTTGAAGCGGATCATCTCGCCCTGCTCGGTCACCCGCAGGCTGCCGTTCACCGAGCCGGGAGGCTGGGAGAGAATCGCCGCGTGAGCCGGGCCACCACCACGGCCAACGGTGCCACCGCGGCCGTGGAACAGAGTTAGATCGACACCGTGCCGGTTACACACATTGACCAGCGACTCCTGGGCCCGGTACTGCGCCCAGGCGGCGGCTAGCTGGCCGGCATCTTTGGCTGAGTCGGAGTAGCCAATCATAACCTCCTGACGGTCATCGATGAGCGAACGATAGCCAGGAATTGAGAGCAGTTTATCGACAACGTCGCCGGCATGATCCAGGTCGTTGAGGGTTTCAAACAGCGGCGCAATCGGCAGCGTTACCTGGCCACCGACTTCTTTCATCAGCAGCGCGACGGTGAGTACGTCGGAGGGTTCTGCCGCCATGGAGATAATGTAAGTCCCCAGCGCCTCAGAATGCTCTTGAGCGATGACTTTGAAGGTGTCCAGCACCTCACGGGTCTCGGCGGAGCACTCCCAGCGGCGCGGAATCAGCGGGCGGCGGGAAGCCAGTTCGGCAAGCAGAAATGCTTGCCGTTGCGCTTCGTCCCACTCGCGATAGTGGCCTAAGCCGAGCGCACTGGTCAGTTCTTCAATCACCAGGGCATGGCGACTGGCTTCTTGGCGAAGGTCGAGCTTGGTCAGCGTCACGCCAAAGACCGCTACCCGGCGCAGGGTATCCAGCAGCGCGCCATTAGCGATGGTATCGAGGCCGACATCGCACAGCGAGCGATAGCACGCCAGCAGTGGCGCATAGAGCTGATCGCGGGTTTCGATAATTGGCCCGCCGTCATAGCTGTGGCCTTCCAGCTCCGCTTTGGCCCAATCACGGGTCGCCTCCATTTTCGCCAGCAGGCGTTTTAATACTTCGCGGTAGGGTTCGTTGACATCGCCTGCTTCGGCTTTTAGCGCGCTGTTGGCCTTCCACATGGAGAGTTCGGTCTTCAACTGCTCAAGGTCGCGCAGGTAAAGGTCGGCGGCCATCCAGCGGCCTAGTAACAATACCTCGCGCGTTACCCGGGCGGTGACGTTGGGGTTACCGTCCCGGTCGCCGCCCATCCAGGAGGCGTAGCGTATCGGCGCGGCGTCAAGGGGAAGACGCTCACCGGCGGTGCCCAGTAGCAGGTTATCCAAATCGCGATGAAAATCCGGCACCGCTTGCCACAGCGAGTTTTCGATCACCGCAAAGCCCCACTTGGCCTCATCCACCGGCGTGGGCCGCTCGTGACGAATCTCATCGGTATGCCACGCCTGACTAATCAGCTCTTCCAGGCGCCCCTGAGCGCGGGTGCCACGCTCAGGGTAGTCTTCCGAGCTCTCGATGGCGGTTAAACATTCATCGATGGCGTCATATTTTTGGATCAAGGTGCGGCGAATAACTTCGGTGGGGTGCGCGGTGAGCACCAGTTCCACGCGCATACTGGCAAGGGTCTCGACCAGCTTGCGCGGTGAGCTACCCGCTTGCTGGGCGCGCTCAAGCAGCTCCCCCAGCACTGGCTGGAAGCCGGGCTTGTAGTCCTCTACCCGGCGAAAGCGTGCTCGATAGTGCTGCTCGGCAATATTGGCGAGGTTTAAAAACTGATTAAAGGCTCGAGTGACCGGCAACAGGTCGCTCTCGGGGAGTTCACGCAGGTACTCGATCAACTCGCGCTGCTGCAACGAATCACCCTGACGCCCTTGCTTGGCGTGGGCACGAATGGTTTCGATCTTATCGACAAATGCTTGGCCCAAATCATCGGCAATAGTTCGCCCCAGACTATCGCCCAGAATACGCACGTTGTCGCGCAGAGATTCGTGTAGGTCGTGACTCATTGGCATGGCCTCCTTGCAGGGGTCGCAACATTATTAAATCAGGAATGGGTAGCTTGTTTTTCTTGTACTTTGGCTGCCTGCCAGTAGGCTTCCATCTCGTCGAGCGAAGCCTCCGTCAATGGCCGCTGGGCAGCGTTAAGCGCGCTCTCGACGTAACGAAAGCGGCATTCAAATTTGCTATTCGTCCCGCGCAGGCACTGCTCAGGGTCGGCGTCTAGGGTGCGAGCAAGATTGGTCACCGCAAACAGCAGATCACCCACCTCTTCACGAGCATGTTGTTGATCTCCGGCGGCTAGCGCCTCTTCCACCTCGGCCAACTCTTCACGAATTTTGTCAATGACACCGCGGGCATCGGGCCATTCAAAGCCCACCCGTGCGGCACGTTTAGACAGTTTGGCGGCGCGGCTAAGCGCGGGCAGCGCTCTTGGTACGTCATCCAGCACTGAAGGGGGTTGGGTGGCCCGCTCGGCCCGTTCGTCTGCCTTTAATGCCTCCCAGCGGCTGTTGACTTGCTGGGTTTGCACTTCCTCAGCACTCACCCCAGGCGGGCGACGCGAGGCCAAGGTGCCCTCAGGAAATACATGCGGGTGACGACGCAGCATCTTGGCCGTCAGCGTATCGACAATATCGGCAAAGTCGAAGCGCTGCTGTTCGGCACCAAACTGGGCGTAATAGACCACCTGAAAGAGCAGGTCGCCAAGCTCACCGGGTAGCTCGTCGAAGGCGCGCCGCTCAATGGCATCGGCAACCTCGTAGGCCTCTTCCAGGGTGTGGGGCACGATGCTGTCCCAATCTTGCTTGATATCCCAAGGGCAGCCTTGTTCGTGGTCGCGCAGTACCTGCATGAGTGTCAGCAGATCATCGATACCATAGCGCATCATGCCCCTCCTTTACGCGCTTGCTTTTCCGGGTCGGCATTGCGCAAGCGGCGTACTTCGGTAACGTTGGGCAACTGTTGAATGCGCGAAAACAGGCGCCCCAGGGATTCAAGGCCATCGACTTCCAGGGTAATGCGCAGCCGGGCAATGCCTTCGTCGGTATCGGTTAGCGTGTTCACTGCGAGTACGTTGACTTTTTCATTACCCAGCAGCCCGGTAACGTCGCGCAGCAGGCCAGAGCGATCCCAAGCCTGTATCTCAATAGTCACCGGGTAGCGGGTCTGAGCGCGCTCGCCCCACTCGACCTCGATAATGCGCTGGGGCTCATCCAGGCGCAATTGCAGAATATTGCTGCAATCCTGACGGTGAACAGTAACGCCGCGCCCCTGGGTAATAAAGCCAATGATCGGCTCACCGGGCACCGGGCGGCAGCAGTTGGCCATACTGGTTTTCAGGTTACCGACGCCCAGCACAGTAATATCGCTTTTGGTGGCTTTGCTGGACTGTCGTTTAGGCTTGGCCAGCAGGCGTTCCAACTGATCTTGGTCGTCAGTTTCACCAAACAGCTGCTGCGCCTGATGCAGCACTTGGCCAATGCGCAGGTCACCCGCCCCTATAGCGGCGTACATATCCTCGGCGTTGAGGTAATTGACGGCTTTGGCCAATTGGGCCAGATTGAGCCCCTCTACATCTAAACGGCGCATCTCACGCTCAAACAGCACGCGCCCTTCGTCCAGATTTTGATCACGCGCCTGATGTTTAAACCATGCCTGGATTTTGGCCCGTGCCCGAGAGGTGCGCACATAACCCAGGCTGGGGTTTAACCAGTCGCGGCTCGGCCCGCCTTTAGTGGCGGTAAGAATTTCTATCTGCTGGCCGGTCTTAAGCTTGTAGGTGAGCGGTACGATGCGTCCGTTGATTTTGGCGCCCCGGCAGCGGTGGCCAATCTCAGTATGCACCCGGTAGGCAAAGTCGATAGGGGTGGCAATCCGCGGCAAATCGATCACGTGGCCGTCGGGGGTAAATACGTAAATACGGTCAGGCGCCACATCGCTGGCGAGCCCTTCGCGCAAGTCGCCAAAACCACCCACTTCGTCCTGCCACTCTAATACTTGGCGCAGCCAGGCGATTTTCTCTTCGTAGCTACGGCTTTTGGCGTTGGTATCGTGGCCTTTGTAGCGCCAGTGGGCGCAGACGCCCAGCTCCGCTTCGTCGTGCATGGCGAAGGTGCGAATCTGAATTTCGAGCACCTTATTTTCTGGCCCCATGACGGCGGTATGCAATGACTGGTAGCCGTTCTTTTTGGGGTTGGCGATGTAGTCGTCAAACTCGTTCGGCACGTGGTGCCACCGCGAGTGGATAATGCCTAGCATGGCATAGCAATCGGCGACTTCCGGTACCAGAATACGTACCGCGCGCACATCGTAAACCTGGGAAAACTCGATCCCTTTACGCTGCATTTTGCGCCAGATTGAGTAGATATGCTTGGCCCGGCCATCCACGTCGTGGCGCTGGATATGCTGAGCCTCTATCAAGCCTTTGATCGTTTCCACTACGTCATGAATATAGCGGTCGCGGTCAAGACGCTTTTCCGCCAGCAGCTTGGCAATCGCTTTATACTCATTTTCATGCAAGTAGCGAAAGGATAGATCTTCCAGTTCCCACTTGAGCTGGCCGATACCCAAACGGTGAGCTAGCGGTGCATAAATATCAGCGACTTCCCTGGCCACCTGTAAACTTTTTTCCCGGGGAGCGTCTTTTACCTGACGCAACGCACAGGTGCGCTCGGCAATTTTGATCAGCGCCACGCGCACATCGCCGACCATGTTGACCAACATTTTGCGCAGGTTTTCCTGCTGGTTGTGCTGGCCCATGCCATGATCGGGTGCCAACGGGTAGCTGATCGCGGCCATTTGCAACACGCCATCAATCAGGCTGGCCACTTCTTTGCCAAAGCGCTTTGACACGGACTCAAGGCTTAGCAACCCTTCGCGCACTGCACGATAAAGCACCGCTGCTTCCAGTGTGGCTTGATCCATCTTTAATTCGTCGAGAATATCGGCCATTTCCAGGCCCATGCGAAAGCTAGAGCCTGGCGATAGCCATACGCGGTGGGTGCGTGGGGCCTCAAGCTCCAACTTCTCAGCGAGTTCACAAGCATCGACTAAACGCTCAGGCTCAGGTAAGCGCACATCCTCTTGCAGGCGCGTTAACCATTGCGGTATGTCCACTCTTCCATTAGCTGTTAACGGTTGGTCTTCACGCACTTTCACCATGACAATAACTCATCCATTCAGGGAGACGGTCTCAACACGGCCGTCACCGTGGCTTGATGCAATGGGACATGAGCTCCGGCATTTAATAACCTAAGCTTCAAGCAGCATCAGCGTTTCCATATGCGCAGTGTGAAGGAACATATCGGCCACTGCTACTTGCTTAATCCGGTAACCCGCATGCACAAGATGTGCCGCATCCCGGGCAAGCGTTGCGGGATCACAGGAAATATAGACCACCTTGGGCACCGGATGACGCGCCAGCGCCTGACAAATAGCTTCACCCCCGCTGCGCGGCGGGTCGAGCACCAGCGCATCACTATCGCGATGGGCGGTTAACAGCGCATTAACGCTAGCAGTATCGCTTAAATCGGCCTGCTGACCGCTGACCATAAGCTGGTTGCGCTGGGCATTAATGGCAATCCGCGCCACCATGGCGGGGTTGCCTTCCACCGCGTGCACCTCTGCCCCGGTGGCCGCAATGGGCAGGCTGAAATTGCCAATACCCGCAAACAGGTCGAGTAGTTTTTGCCCTGGCTTAGGTGCCAACCAGTGCATAACCTGAGCGACCATTTGCTGATTCACCTGGGCATTGACCTGTAAAAAATCTCCTGGCGCAAAACTTAGCGTTAACGGTGGCTGGCCCTCCAGTATCAGCGCCTCTTCCAGCACTGGCGGTGCGCCATGCCAGTGCAGCACGGGTGTTTCACGCCCCAGCCAAGTGCCTAACGCCACCTGCTGCTGATCCGCAAAGGTTTGCCAGCGCTCGGCGTCCTGGGCGTGCTCCTTTAACTGCCGAATCAACACCACCTTCGTGGTGGGCGTTGCCAGCAGCTCAATGTGGCCGACCAAGCGCGGTGCATCTAACGTTCCCAGTAACTCACGCAGAGGCGTTAACAGCTGTTGTAAACCCTCAACCAACACCGGGCAGCGCTCGACATCCACCAGGCGATGGCTATGGGCGGCACGAAAGCCGAGACGCGGCTTGCCCTGACTATCGACTTTGACACCCAGGCGCGCACGCCGCCGGTAGCCTTGATCATTACCGTGAATAGAACCGATATCGGGCAATGTAATGCCTTGACGCGAAAACAGGTCGCGCACTACCTCACGTTTATGGGCGCGCTGGGCATCAATGTTTAAGTGCTGCAAATCGCAGCCGCCGCAGTGGCCGAAATGTGGGCAAGGCGGTGTAATCCGCTGCTCAGACGTGGTCAGCAGTGACTTGATATGCGCTTCATCAAAACGCTTACGGGTAAGATGAATGGCCACATCGACCTGCTCACCAGGCAGCGCCTGGTCAACAAACACGGTTTTGCCGTTAGCCGCATGAGCGACGCCACGGCCATCGTGCGCCAAACGTTCAATCACCAAAGGTGATGTATCATCCACTACTGGATTGCGCACTTTTCCGCCCGGCGTACCCGCTAACCCAGAGTGACCCGATGCGGGCCTGGGTGGCCGCCGTTTTCCCAACATGGCCATGGTTATACTCCCGGGGCAAATAGGCCGGTGGAGAGATAGCGATCGCCACGGTCACAGACAATAAACACGATCACGGCGTTTTCCACCTGCTCGGCAACCCGCAGCGCGCCTGCCAAGCTGCCGCCGGATGACACGCCTGCCAGAATTCCCTCTTCACGGGCTAGACGGCGCATATGCTCTTCGGCCTCTTGCTGGCCAATATCCAGAGTGACATCCACTCGTGGCGCTTCAAAAATGGCGGGTAAGTACTCTTTTGGCCAACGGCGTATGCCGGGAATACTGGCGCCATCAGCAGGCTGCAAACCGACAATTTGAATCGCCGGGTTTTGCTCTTTTAAATAGCGCGACACCCCCATAATGGTACCTGTGGTGCCCATGGAGCTAACGAAGTGGGTCACCTCGCCTGCCGTTTGTTGCCACACCTCTGGGCCTGTCGCATGGTAATGCGCTAGCGGGTTGTCTGGGTTGGCAAACTGGTTAAGCGGCTTACCCTCGCCGCGAGCGATCATGTCATCGGCAATATCTCGGGCTTCTTCCATGCCACCGGCTTTGCTGGCGGGAATCAATTTAGCACCGAAGGCCGCCATGGCCTGTTTGCGCTCATCCGAGGCATTTTCAGGCATGATCAGCACCATGCGATAGCCCTTAATTGCCGCGGCCATAGCCAAGGCAATGCCGGTATTACCTGACGTGGCCTCAATCAGCGTGTCGCCAGGAGTGATATCGCCCCGCGCTTCGGCTTCACTAATCATCGAAAGCGCAGGTCGGTCTTTGACCGACCCCGCTGGATTATTGCCTTCCAGCTTGGCCAGCAGTGTATTGTTACGGCCTGCGCTAATGCGCTTAAGTCGCACTAGCGGCGTGTTGCCTACCACATCTTCCAAGGTGGGATAATTCATCGTACTTTCCTTATCTTAACCGTTATGCTGCATTATATCGGTGTCGCCTTGGGCTGGACAGGCAACCTCATTGAATCAGCGAGCTTCTTTCATGTCTTTGAACACGCGTCTGCTGTTTGCCTTACTCGGTTTTCCGCTGCTGGTATACGCCTTAATGGCGGTACTGCTGGTTATTCAGAGTGATGCGCAAGCACGCGCTGCCAAGCAGGAGCGCTTAGAAAGCGCAGGTGAACTATTAGCGCCCAGCTTGACGGATGCGATCGCTGATGGCGATTCGCAGCGGCTGGAAAATTTAGCGCGCCAGTTGCTCAACCTCAAAGGGTTACGGGCAGTAGCGCTGTTTGATCAGCAAGGCAATCGCCTCTTGGCCACTGGTCAGCCCACCCCGCCGCCGCTTGAGGCACCGGCAGAGAGCCAGCTCATCATGGAGGACGACACGTGGCGACTGCGCTTACCGCTAGTCGCCGCCCAGCTCAGTGCCAGCCCGGTCAATATTAACAGCAGCGCTGGCTGGTTAGATATCGAGATGGACACCCGCACGCTGCCCCTGGGCCGCTACAAACTTATCGCCAGTCTCAGCTTAGGCGGCATGCTGCTGGGCTTATTAATGTTTTTAGTCGCCTTTGCGATTAGCCGCTACGCCACTCGCCCTCTCGAAGAGGCCAACCAAGCCCTTTACCGCTTATCCCGCGGTGACTACCGGCTCCACCTAATGCCCTCCAGCGCCACGGAACTGCAACACCTTTCAACCCACGTTAATGCACTGGCCAAGCACTTTCAGCAGGCTCAGCGAGAGTTGCAAACGCAAATTGAGCAGGCCACCAGCGAGCTGCAAGAGTCAATGGAAACCATTGAAGAGCAGAATATCAAGCTCGATTTGGCCCACCGCAGCGCGCTCCGGGCTAACGCCGTAAAGTCTGAATTTTTAGCCAATATGAGCCATGAGATCCGCACCCCTTTGAACGGGATTATCGGCTTTTGTCGCTTCTTAGGGCGCTCATCGCTGGATACACGACAGCAGGAGTGGCTACAGCACGTGCACAGAGCTTGCGATAATCTGCTCATGCTGGTTAACGACGTGCTCGACTTTTCCAAGCTTGAAGCCAACCGGCTTACCCTGGAAGAGGCGGATATTGATATTGTCTCATTAGTTGATGAAGTCGTGGGACTGCACGCCCCAGAAGCTCAGCGCAAACAATTACACTTGGTGGCCATGGTGTATGACGACGTGCCCACCCCGCTGTGTGGCGACCCATTACGCATTCATCAGGTGTTGAATAATTTAATTGGCAATGCGCTCAAATTCACGCATGCAGGCGAAGTGATTGTGCGCGTTATGCTGGCCAACCAGGAAGGCCAGCATGTGGTGTTAAACCTCAGCGTTAGCGACACGGGAATAGGCTTAAGTAATGCCCATCAGCAGGCGTTATTCAGCGCCTTTTCCCAGGCCGAACCCAGCCATTCACGCCAGTTTGGCGGCAGTGGTCTGGGGCTGACTATCTGCCGCCAGTTGATTGAGCGCATGGGCGGTGAAATTGCCGTAGAGAGCGAGCTGAGTAAAGGCACCACCTTTTCGTTTACGCTGCCCATGCTTGCGCAGAAAGCCAGCGAACGGCCGCCAGAGATTAACTTGGCCAATCCGTCTATTCGTTTATATGAAGCCCATGCTCCGACACGGCATGTACTGGAGCACTTACTGCAGCGCTGGGAAGCGCAACCGATTGGCTTTGATGATCCTGAGCAAGCACGGCTACTTATATTAGGGTTGGAGCACAGCGATTTCAGCCCCGAACGCCACGCCTACTGGCAAGCGGTCATTGATCAAACGCCCAGCCCGGTATTGGTGTTAGCCAATGGCACTAGTTTTGACCTACCGGCGCTGCGCCTACCCCATGGCGGTGAAACCCTTTACAAACCCTTTTCGCGTGCCCAGCTGGTGGCCTCTTTAAAGCCACTGCTGTTACCAGCGGCGGCAGCTAGAACGGCGGGGCTGTTACCCGCACCTGCAGATTCGAACACCTCCCAGCTCCTTAGGCTGCTGATTGTTGACGATAATGCCCCCAACCGCGAACTGCTCAAAAGCATGCTTGAAAACCCGGCGCTGCATATCACCAGCGTAGAAAGCGGCCACCAGGCGCTGGAGTTCGCGCGGGTCAGTAGCGCTGACATGGTGTTAATGGATATTCGTATGCCGGGCATGGATGGTGTGCAGACCACCCAGGCGCTGAGGCACCTCAGCAGCACTTGGGCGTGCTGCCCCATTATTGCGGTGACCGCCCATGCGCTTAACAGCGAGCGTCAAAAGTGGCTAGCAGAGGGTTTAGATGATGTGCTTATCAAACCAATTGATGAAGTACAGCTACGGCAACTGCTGCATCGCTTCTTGGCAGTGAGCCTGCCGCCCCCTGAGGACGTGACTGCTGCGGTGCAAACGTCTAAAGAACCTGCAAGTAAACGCTATACCCAAGCGGCTCCGGCCACGCTACCGGTGGTAGATCTTGAGATGGGGGCTCGCCTAGCGGGTGGCAAAGAGTTTCTAGCGCGTGAGCAGCTAAAGCGTTTGATTGATACTCTAGACGAGAACGAACAGCATATGCGCGCCGCGTTTGCGCAGCAAAACTTGCCGACCTTACTCGATTGGGTACACGGGCTGAATGGCGCCAGCCGCTACTGCGGTGCGTCAGAGCTTGCACTGCTGATCGAGACCCTGGAAACCCGTCTTCGCACCAGTGGTTTAGACCACGTAGAGAATCTGCTTGAAGACCTTTACCGGGCAATGGCACGACTGCGGGCGCAGCGCCCGCTTCTACTCAGGCCCTCACCCAACTCAGATTGATGTGCCTGACGGCTGACGTTGTAAACTATTAACGCTCCAAGCCGTTAACGTTCCAAGACCACAAAGGCAACCGCGTACTCGGCCTCGTCGCTCAGTGTGATATGGCTGGCGGTAACGCCTGCCGACTGAATTTGTCGTTGGGCTTCACCACTAAGCAGCAAGTGGGGCTTGCCCAAGGCATCGTTAAGCACCTGAATATCACTCCACTGCATGCCTTCGCGCAGGCCTAACCCAAGCGCTTTCACAAACGCCTCTTTGGCGGCAAAGCGCTTGGCCAGAAATGCCACCGGCTGGGATCTTTGCAGCCATAGGGCGTGCTCATCGGGACCTAAAATGCGCTGGGCAAAGCGCGGGCCGTGGCGCTGCACGGCCCGCGTAAACCGCTCAACGCGGGCAATATCAGAGCCAATTCCCACTATCATCGCCTAAACAACCTCTTAATAGGGAACCTCTGATTAGTGCCCACAGCAACCGTTATGAACGTGCTCAGAGCCCTCTCCGTGGTCATGGCCGTGGTCGTGTTCAAGGTCATGAGCATCCAGGGCCGCCATTAAGCCCGCCTCCTGTCCGGCGATGATCAAGCGCTTCATTTCCTGCACGGCCTCTTTTAGGCCCACAAATAGAGCACGCGCAATAATCGCGTGGCCAATATTGAGTTCGTTAACGCCCGGCAGCGCCGCTATCGCTTCCACGTTGTGATAGTGCAATCCGTGACCGGCATTAACCACCAGACCCAGCGAGACCGCGTGGGTGGCAGCAGCGGTTAAGCGATGATACTCACCATTCGCAGCCTCACTGCCTGGCCGTGCTTCCGCGTACGCACCGGTATGTAGCTCAATGGTGGGGGCACCGGCGCGCTGAGCAGCATCGATCTGATCAGCATCAGGGTCAATAAATAGTGATACATCGCAACCCGCTTCGCTTAACCGCTGGCAGGCGCTGGCAATGGCGTCAAATCCGCCGACAACATCCAAGCCGCCTTCGGTGGTCAGCTCTTGACGCTTTTCAGGCACTAAACAGACATGCGCTGGGCGCACCTCTTCGGCCAGCGCCAGCATCTCTTCAGTGACGGCCATTTCCAGATTCATGCGCGTATTGAGCATTTCGGCAAGAATACGCACATCGCGGGGCTGAATATGGCGACGGTCTTCGCGTAAATGCACGGTAATACCATCGGCACCCGCCTCTTCAGCCACTAACGCGGCCTGTACCGGGTCCGGATAACGCGTACCTCGGGCTTGGCGAAGTGTCGCAATGTGGTCAATATTGACGCCTAACAGTATCCGAGGGGGGTGCATAGTGCCTCCAGCGCAGCATGAAGAGAAAAGCGAGTGATGAAGTTAAGTTTAAACTAGGGGCGATGACGGCGACGCGCCAAATCCAGCATGAGTTCCCGCGAACGTAAAACGGTGGTGCCCAGGTGGGGCGCCAGCGCCGCCCGCATTACCGCTTTGAGGGCATTGGCGAGCCCTTCGTGCTGCCAATCCCCTTGTTCGATATAGCGTAGCGTTCTTCCGTCTAGCCCCCGTTCGGCGGCAATAAATGCCCGCGTTGGGGCATCGAAACGGTAGCGCAGTTGAGGGTCTAAAACGCTGCCTTCCGGGGTTGTAAACTGCGGCGTTGCTTCAAGTGCCTCTAGCATCGCCCACTCGTAGCGGCGCAGCGCTAGCGCCCTTTCAGCAGGCGCGGGCAATGCTTCCAATAGCGCGGTATAAAATGCAAACACCTCGGGCGCTGGTAGCTCTAGCGGCAACAGCCGGGTGGCAATTTCATTCGCATACAGGCCACAAAGCAACCCCTCACCCGCCAGCAGCGCCGTTTGGCCGCGTGACTCCATCAACGTGAGCCGCTTTAAGTCACGACTGCCCTGCCAGGTTACAAATAGCGGCGTAAAAGGCTGCAGACGCTGCCGCGATTTCGAGCCAGGGCGCTGGCCTCCATGCGCAACGGCGCGCACTCTACCGTGGTCCAGCGTTAAAAGATCCACCAGCGCACTGGTTTCACGATACGGCCGACGATGCAGTAAAAAAGCCGGCTCTGGCACCATCGCTGCCTTCAATCGAGGTCGTAACCCAGGCTTTTCAACGCGCGCTCATCGTCCGACCAGCCGCGTTTTACTTTCACCCATAAATTGAGCATGACTTTGGTGCCTAGGGCGCGCTCCATATCCAAGCGCGCTTCGCGGCCAATGCTCTTGAGTCGATCACCGTTTTCACCGATCAAAATGACTTTTTGACCCTGACGCTCCACCAAGATCAACGCGCTGATGTGAGTAACGCGTTCGGTCTCACGGAACTCTTCAATCTCAACGGTCATCTGGTAGGGAAGCTCATCACCCAACTGGCGCATGACCTTTTCACGCACCAGTTCGGCGGCCATAAAGCGCAGGCTTTTATCGGTAATCTGATCTTCTGGGAAGAAGTGGACGCTTTCAGGAAGGTGCTTGGCAACCTCCTCTTCCAGGGTATCTACTTGGGTGCCGTGTTTGGCAGAAATAGGCACGATAGCGGCGAAGTCGCGGCGCGCACCAACCTCTGCCAGCCAAGGCAACAAATCGCCCTTTTCGCCTAAACGGTCAACTTTATTAACGGCTAAAATTATCGGCGCTTTAACGTGCTCCAGGCGCTTTAAAACCGCTTGGTCTTCTTCGGTCCAGCGGGTGCGGTCAATAATAAATACCACACAGTCAACGTCGCGCAGCGCTTGGGTAGCCGCTTGGTTCATAAAGCGGTTGATGGCTTTATTACGATCCTTGGACATAATGTGCATGCCCGGGGTATCAACGTAGATAAACTGTGTCTCATCAACCGTTTTAATGCCCATCACCTGATGGCGCGTGGTTTGCGGGCGCCGTGAGGTGATCGATATTTTCTGCCCCAGAATACGGTTCATGAGGGTCGATTTGCCAACATTGGGTCGGCCGACAATGGCTACGAAGCCGCAGGTTTGGCTCATGGTTTGTCTCCAGGGCTTTTTTCGAGGTACGACAGCGCTTCTTCTGCCGCCTGCTGTTCAGCATGGCGGCGGCTAGGGCCTTTACCAGTGGTGTGCTCGGTTAACAGGTCAATGTAGCACTCCACGGTAAAGGTCTGGGCATGCGCCTCACCTTTTACGCAGACAACTTCATAACGCGGCAACGCAGCTTGTCGCGACTGCAAAAACTCCTGCAGCCGTGTTTTAGGGTCTTTTTGAGTATCTTGTAACGAAATATTTTCCAGCCGCTCGGCGTACCATTCCAGCACGCGGTCACGTACCACGTCCATTCCAGCATCCAGATAGATAGCGCCAATCACGGCTTCAACCGCATCCGCCAAGATCGACTCACGCCGATGGCCGCCACTTTTCATTTCACCCGACCCGAGTCGCAGACATTCGCCGAACGCCATTTCGCGAGCTAATTCCGCCAGCGTTTGCCCTTTCACCAGGCGCGCCCGCAGGCGTGAAAGCTGGCCTTCGCGTGCCATGGGGAAGCGCTGAAAAAGTGCTTCGGCGATCACAAAGTTGACGATAGAGTCACCCAGAAATTCCAGGCGCTCATTGTTACGACCACCAAAGCTGCGGTGGGTCATGGCCAGTTCCATTAGCGAATCGTCGCCAAAGGTATGGCCGATTCGTCGGCAAAAAGCGTTCAAGGAATTACTCACAGCTCTCCTTCGTCATTGACGTTAACTAAAGTGACATAACTGACTAAATACAATCCAAGCAGAGGCGTCATTCGATACGCCGAATGCTGGTAAAACTTGGCAAGCCGCCATCCCAATGCATCCATACCGCAAACGCTCGGCCAACAATGTTGTCTTCAGGAACGAAGCCCCAGTAACGGCTGTCATTCGAGTGGTCACGGTTATCGCCCATCATAAAGTAGTGCCCTTCTGGGACTTCTACTTCGCGCATTTGCGGGCCAGGGTCACGCGGGTTGTTATAGATAAAATGGCTGGCATCGCCCAACTGCTCTTCTAATAGTAGCTCCTGCGGAGACTTCGCAGGCCCTTCTTCAATCAACTCTTTAGCCACCGGTTCGCCGTTAACGTAAAGCTGCTTGCCTTCGTAGCGGATGCTATCACCCGGCATGCCCACCACACGCTTAATAAAATTCACCGAGGGTTCGTCAGGGAAACGGAACACCATCACATCGCCACGCTCGGGATCATCCACTTCAATAAAGCGGGTATTCACAACCGGTAAGCGTAGGCCGTAGGCGAACTTGTTGACCAAGATAAAGTCCCCAATCTCCAGCGTCGGCCGCATCGAGCCAGACGGAATCTGGAAAGGCTCGATGATAAAGCTGCGCACTATCAATACTACGAGCAGCACCGGAAAGAATGACCGTGCGTAGTCGACAGGCCACGGCTCTTTAAGCAGTTTTTCACTGCTCGCGGCGTCTAACCCTTCTTGTGTGTTCGCTTCAGCTGTCTCGTATCGCTGGCGGCGTTTGGGCTTTAATAGCAACACGTCCAGCAGGTAAATAACGCCCGAAAGCGCAACGGCAAGTACCAGCAGTAATGAAAAATCCATGGGTGGCGTTCTTTCCTAGTCGTTAACCTTGAGTACTGCAAGGAAGGCATCCTGGGGAATTTCCACACTCCCCACTTGTTTCATGCGTTTCTTACCGGCTTTCTGCTTCTCGAGCAGTTTCTTCTTACGGCTGACATCGCCACCATAACACTTGGCCGTCACGTTTTTGCGCAGCGCCTTAACGGTTGAGCGGGCAACCACTTGACCACCGATAGCGGCCTGAATTGCCACGTCAAACATTTGCCGGGGAATCAGCTCTTTCATTTTTTCTACCAGCAGACGACCCCGCTGGTGAGCGTGGTCGCGGTGAATAATCACCGCTAACGCGTCGACTTTATCACCGTTGATCAAGACATCCAGGCGCACCAACTTGGCCTCTTCAAAGCGCTCAAAGTTGTACTCAAGCGATGCGTACCCCTTGGAGATCGACTTCAGGCGATCAAAGAAGTCCATCACCACTTCTGACATCGGCAATTCGTAGGCCAATTGAATTTGGTTACCCAAAAACTGCATATCGCGTTGCGTGCCACGACGCTGTTCGCACTCGGCAATCACATTGCCTACGTACTCCTGGGGCACCAGAATACTGGCGCGCACCACCGGCTCACGCATTTCATCCACGTCGGCCATATCGGGCAACTTGGAAGGGTTGGAGACGTAGTTGACGTCGCCATTTTTCATCGCTAATTCATAGACAACCGTCGGGGCGGTAGTGAGTAGGTCAATATCATACTCACGCTCTAGACGCTCCTGAATGATCTCCATGTGCAGCGTGCCAAGAAAGCCCACCCGAAAGCCAAAACCAAGGGCATCAGAGTTCTCGGGCACATACTCAAGCGAGGCATCGTTAAGGGCAAGCTTTTCCAGCGCATCACGGAAATCTTCGTAATCATCCGCACTGACCGGGAACATGCCAGCGTAAACCTGTGGCTTCACTTTTTGGAAGCCCGGCAGGCGTTCCACATCAGGCGTCTTCGTGTGGGTAATGGTATCGCCCACCGGCGCCCCGTGGATCTCTTTAATACCGGCGACAATAAAGCCGACTTCACCGGCACGCAAAATATCCGTCTGTTTGCGTTGAGGCGTAAAAATACCCACTTCC
The DNA here is from genome assembly GCF_050215315.1 of Halomonas sp. H2. GTDB lineage: Bacteria > Pseudomonadota > Gammaproteobacteria > Pseudomonadales > Halomonadaceae > Vreelandella. The sequence goes on along the minus strand of NZ_CP189760.1, from coordinate 1,618,696 downwards.
GTGGCACCCCAATCGCGCCCTGTCGATTTAATGCGAATTTTATCGCCTTTGCGCAACACGCCATCAAATAGGCGCACCAGCGAGACAACGCCGAGGTAGTTATCAAACCAGGAGTCGATAATCAGCGCTTGCAGCGGCGCATCCGGATCGCCTTTCGGCGGCGGGATATCACGCACTAAGCGCTCTAGAAGCGCATCGATACCGATACCGCTTTTGGCCGACACTTGGCAGGCATCGGTAGCGTCCAGGCCGATAATCTCTTCGATTTCCTGGGCTACCTTATCGCAATCTGCTTGGGGCAAATCAATTTTGTTAAGCACCGGTAGAACTTCTAGCCCCTGTTCGATAGCGGTATAGCAGTTGGCCACCGATTGAGCTTCGACACCTTGCGCCGCATCAACGACCAGCAGCGCCCCTTCACAGGCGTAGAGCGAGCGTGATACTTCGTATGAGAAATCAACGTGCCCCGGCGTATCGATAAAGTTGAGCTGGTAGACCTGACCGTCGGGAGCGGTGTAATCCAGCGTCACCGACTGCGCTTTAATGGTAATACCACGCTCTCGCTCGATGTCCATGGAGTCGAGCACTTGCTCTTTGAGCTCACGCTCGGTTAATCCCTCGCAGGTCTGTATCAGACGATCTGAGAGCGTCGACTTACCGTGATCAATGTGGGCGATAATGGAGAAATTTCTTATATGATTGATTTTGCTGTCTTTTTCGTTTGTCATTTGCCGATTTAATCCGGGGTATGTACGCAGCCATGTACCGTAAAATAAAATGCCCTGCTGCGTTCAATAGGAATTTGGTGGCATTGTACCGTTCTGGCGGTTCCGGTGCTATGTTGATCGAAAACAACAGGAGCCTTCCATGGAAACCCCAGCCGACTACTTTCGCCGCAAGCTAACAGATGAAGAACTGATTGCTGGCTTGCGCTCAAGCCCAAGTCACCGCGTATGTCGTGAAGCTGCTGCACGCTTGGAGGAACTGACCGGCCTCGCCGTGCCCAAGCCTGAGTTTATTGAACGTCTGGACGACATGGCCGATGAGCGAAGAAACCGAGGCCAGTAAATACCGCGCTACGTTATGGCGGAAAGCACTGGAGCGCCGGGGCTGGAAGAATCTGCGCAAAGGACTCCCGATGAACATCCTGATTGAGTATCACGTTCTTTATCGTGGGTATCTATATAGTGGCAGATGCAAGCCGTTGGGGCTGAACAGCAGCGATGTGATGACTGCAGGGACTACTCTGTTCCTATTGCGACGTACCGATATGATTAAGGAAGGTGTGTGGCGTAGGGCGCGCAATCAAGATGCGGAGATAGGCAGGACGGCGAGAAGGTTTGATCCATGAGAAAGCCGCCCGTAGGCGGCTATATAATGTCGTGTTGCCCTTCTAGCGTGAAAAGCTCACGGCTTGCGCATTAATGCTCTGCGCAATCCCCATCATCTGATCGACCTTGCTTATAGCGCTGGAAAGATGGTGGCGTAGGCTAGCGATCTCTAACCGGCGCGCATCCAGGTTATGCCCTTCCGCTTCCATTTCTTTGACTAGCTGCATGGTTGGTGATCGGTACTCTGAATCGATCAAATACTTGGCCGCTATCAACACGCGCCGCGAATCCATCTGCCGGTGCTTGATGTAGAAGTTCATATCAAGCCATGCATCGATATTAATAACCTTCAGTGGCTGGGCGATAGTAGCAACCTCTGCTTCCAGGAAATCGCCGCTAAAGGAATAAGATTCGACAGCCCCCAGCGCCTCGGTATAACGTTCGTCGGGTATCTGGTCATACTTCGCGACACCGAAGCGATCCTTCAAGTGTGAGTAGATGCGCTTATAGGCTTTAGGCCGTGCTGGCTCTGGGAAATTGTAGCAACGGCGCCCTACTGCTTTTTGGATGCCGCGTTGATGCGCTGGAGTAAGAGGGTTTGGTAGGGCCTCGTAAGTGGGTTTCGTTTCGACCTGCTTCAGATTGCCCATTCGGTAATCGAGGAACACCTGGTTAACCTGCAGCTGAAACTTGGGGCTGATCCATCCGGCGTAACTGATGGCCAATAACTCGTGGGCGAAAGTGCCTTTATAAGAACCCCCTCGCACAGAGTGGATTGGGTCAAAGTGTAAATCTGCACTTTGGGAAATTTCTTCTATTAGCTCTTTTGCCTCATCCCTTCTAGCCCATTGACTTGGACGCTTGTGCGGCTCGCTGCCAGCGGCATGATGAATCGCATTTAAGCTGAATCGCCCATGCTCGTCCGTGGTGATTTCATGACCAGCGATGACCGGATGCGAGACTTGGCTTGTAGTGCTATTATTCATAGCGTCACCTTTCGTAGTTGGTTGGTGGTAATCCGAAACCTCTGGGGTGGCCGCCCCAGGGGTTTCTTCACTTTTGTACGGCTTTCTGTTCCTCACGCTCTATCTCCTCTTCTATCAAGTGATTAATTAGCCAGTTCTGGCTTCTGTCGTCCTTCCTTGCCTTCCCTTCAAGCCATGCTTTATTTTTAGGCTTTAGTCGAATTTTTAATTGAGGATCGCGCTGATTCACTTTCTTTCTCCGTTGCACCCTTTGGGTTCCACTCTTTAAAAGTACCCATTGGGTTCCATTGTGTCAAGAACCCATCAGGTTCATTATTAGCGGATGACCACTCATGACACTCATATTCAATACAAACTGCGTATGCCCCCCGGCCTGCACGATAAACTGAAAGCATCGGCCAAAGAGAATCATCGCTCATTAAATGCGGAGATAGTTGCGCGCCTGGATGAAAGTTTGTCAGCTGGGCCAAAAACTAAAACGATCTCTCGCGGAGGATTTGGGAGAGATAAGAAGCTAAGCAAGGCCTTGCAAGACCTTGAACGTGCCCTCAACCAGCTTCATGAGGTGCGCGACGACCAAGAGAAAGCTGTCGAGGAAAGCCAGCCAGAAAAGCTAGACGTTAAAGACGATCTGCTTAAATAGACTTCTTCAGCTGGCTGTAATGGAAAAAGAACAAGTAGCCTAAACCTTTGCCGTTATTCGCTATCTAAGGTGTAGCAAAATGCGCTATGTTGTAACCACACACACCAATACCCCTACGGTTTTTGGAAGGAGGTAACCATGGCTATCTCCGCTATGCAGGCAGCCAAAGCAGCATGCGCCGCGTCCGGTTGGGCGCTGAGCAACTTACAGCTGCACAAAATTCTTTATATTGCGCACATGATCTACTCGGGCCGACACGATGGTGAGCCCTTGATTAATGATGAGCGTTTTCAGGCGTGGCCCTATGGCCCAGTGCTTCCCTCTGTCTACAATTACGCTTCTAGTTATGGCAGCTCGAATATTCAGAATATTTTCAATCATATTCCTGACCTTGATCCGGGCACTGAAGAAGGCCAAATCATAGTAGATGCTGTGGGACGTCTGGGAAGCATAGAGCCTTTCCGCTTAGTGGATATCACCCACGAACCTATTTCGGCTTGGGCGCACAGCTACGTGCCAGGCATGCGGAACGTACCAATTCAACAGGAAGCTATCATTAATGAGTACAGAGAACGGTTCCCCACCACCGAACCCTGGACGGCCCAGCGAGCTTGATACGCTCGCTGGCGGAGGTACTTCTGCATCATCCCGCACAGCACAAAGCACTGCCTGGGTGGATTTGGAACAGGCGCTAGCAAGCGAAAAGGATGGCCGACGCGAAGATAGATTTCTATTTGTTGTTGCGTTGGTCATTATTTTTGATGTGTGGGCAATGCAGGATGTTGATACTTGGACCCTGCCATTAGTAGTAGGTATTACTCAGCTGTTTGCCCTTCTCATTTTTGCCCGCCGCATGGGTGTCGAAGAAATACACTTTTGGCTAAACCAGCTTTTGCCCAGGATTAACCTAGGGCTTAAGAAGCCGGATGCCGAGCAAGCTGCGGACCCTAAGCCTGAAACAACTAAGCCGAAAGACAAGCAATAGCAGGCCCTCGCTGCCAAACAAAGAGCACTCCAATGTTAAAACCGATTTTGATAGCAGGTGTTTTAGGCGCGCTTTGCTCACCCCAAGCCGTAAGCGCTTATGACCCTGAGGGTTTTAATGATTGCGTATTAGAGTTTGTGTCGATAGCAAGATCCGATTTTGCAGCCGACGAACTTCTTCGGGCTTGCGCACGTAAGCATGAAACCGACCTTAGTGGTCAGTCTAAGTACTCGAGTGACGCTCCGCCTGTGGTTGCCGAGCCAGACGAAACTGACGACAGCGTGGCGGCAACCTGGAGGCAAGTAGCTAGCTCAGAAGATTTTTTATTGGCAGATAGGGATACGCGAGACCTTCTGCGCAGAAAATTCCTTGAGTGGGTGATTATCCCAGATATGACGGAAGATCAGAGAGAGATGCTCGGAGAAGAAGTGCGCGCCATGTTTATGGATCGCACAGAACCTGACTTAGACAGAAATGCTTTTGATGCATTCGATGAGCCATCTTCAGGCCCCTGGGAAAAATACCAATAGCATAATAAAGCCAGGCCCTCGCTGTTCACCTCTCTGTCTATTAACCTTCTAACAAATGCTTAGCTTTATAAGAGGCTGCTATGGATAAGAACGGCATAATTCTATTGCTATTTTTTGCTTCAACGCTCTTTGCAGGGCTTTACTTTGCAGCCAGAGAAGATATATCCGATCTACGCCAACAGACTCAAATGCTCTTTCAGATGCTTCCAGAAAACCAGCAGCGCCGTCTCGTGGATGATTGGGATACGCGGATGGATATGCTAGATAAAGGCCCTCACCAAAACCAGTGGGATCGGTGAGGCCTGCAATCTTTCCTCTCTACAGCTCGTTATACCGCCGATTAAAGTCATCTACTCGGCGCTTCATCTGCTTTTCAATCAGCTCTATCCGGTTCTTCTTAGCCTCATCACTGAGCGTTTCGGTTTCTTGAATGCGGTCTCGCCGCTTGCGATCCTCTTGCAGCTGTTTTTCGATATTCTTGGCGCGGTTAAATAGTCGGATTTGCTCGATGTTATCGCGCCGAAAGTCGATACGCTCCCGGCCTTTTAGTGCGTCGGCCTCATTGGCGATTTGCCCGAGCTCATCGCGACGCTCATAGAACAGTCCTTGATCTCGGTACGGCGAAGTACTGCTGGCAAAGCGTCCAGCAAACGGTATCCGGTACCGTTCGACCTCCTCGCCAGTAGCTACACGGGCAGCAAAGCTGGACGTCTTTTCGACAAAGCCCCAGGCGCCGCCGCCGTAGTAGTTGACCAGGTGCTGCATGACATCGGGGCTAATATCCACACCACCTGTTCGATATTCGCTACCACCAAAGGCATTGTTAAGAAAGCTGGCAAACGCTTTATAGGGCTCAGGCGTGCTGGGCATGGCTCGGGAGCTGTCAGGCGTAGGGGTACCAAATGGCAGATCTTCTTTATAGATCATGCGCCCAGCAAAGTCTTCATTGAAGCCGACTTGAGCGAATGAGCGAATGAGCGTTGGGGATATATTCTTTAAAAAAAGCCCGGTCGCACTATCTGAATCCTCCCACCCTATAGGTGAAAAGCTACCCAGGATTGCTAAGCCAAGGTTTTTAGCTGCTACGGTCGCGTCTGTTGTGCCAGCCACGACAGCTTCTGCCTGAGTGCCGATGGCCGAGAAAAAATTGTACCCGTAGGGCAGTGGGATCGACACGAAGTCGTCAGGCTCGCCGCCCCAGAGACTGCTCATGATGACGATATTGCGCTCCTTGACGTAGTCGGGAACCTTGTCATAGAACAGCACTCCGTCTTCATCTTCTTCAGACGCCCAGCGATTTAACATGCCCAAGGCGAAAGCACCCGACGCCATGCCAAAAGCTATCTTCTGCGCCATGTTGGCCCGCGCCCATACGTTCATCGGGCTTTTTCCATCCGGCGTGTTTTTCATGGTGACCATGGTGCGGGCAAAATTCTTAATGCCCTGAGTTGATGCGTTATAAAACATAAACGCTGCGTTGAGCTTGGTGCCCACCTCCCCCCGGCGGTTGAAATTGACCGTCATGTTCTTGGCCAGGCTGGCCGCCTGCTTGCGTGAAACGCCAGCACGCCGAGCATTGGCGTAAGCAGATAGGCGCACCGCGTTCTCAACCGCGCCGTTCATGTTTTCAACAAAGTCAGCGGTTTTCTTACGCGCCTTCAGCATATGCGACATGGTGGTGCCGTCAGCGCGGCGCACCATGGATTGAATTTCCTTTGCCTGCGAGCTGATATCCTTCATATCGAAATAGCCCGTTTTGGCGCCATCTTCTTGGAACTCTTTAAACCAAGTATTCCATTCGCGACCGCTGTCATTTTTGCCCGGCTTGTTTTGCAGGCCTCTCCAAGCGGCCTTCATGGCGGGGCCAATGTCTCGCGCCGTTTGGCGAACGATGGCCTCGCCTTTAATCTTGCCGTCGTCACGCGTCTGCTCAGCCGTTAGATTCAGCAACGCAGTTTGAACGTCCCGTGTGAAGTTGCTCAACATGAATTCTGGGTTATAGCTGGTCATCATGGCCGACATTGCCCGCGTGGCTGTGCTGGCGATTTGCGTGAACATGTCTAGCTTTTCAGGCCCAACATTACGCATTGCATTCATCAGGCGCTCATCGTGGATCTTCAGATAGTACGTGCGCCCTGCCCGCTTCACTTTGAAGTACTTGTCGTTGCCCGCCATATTCACAGGCCGTTCTTGCACCTCAATGCGGCTCTTGCCTGTATCAGGGTCGGTAACGGTTACCGGCGTGCGCTGCGTGTCAGGATTGCTGTCGGTAAAAACTTCCCATAGCGAAGGATTGGGGTGATCGGTCACCAGCGAGAGAAGCGACTGTGCAACTTCGTTCTTGCGCCGGCGGATAAGCGACTCGTTGGCATCTATAATGACTTGAGATGAGGGTGAGTCAGCGATACTTTTACGGCCCGCTGCAGTGCGCGATTCTCGACCGCTAACCTCAAAGCCGCGGCCAGTTCTGGGGCGCCCTAGTTCATCGGCCGCATTGCCTTTTAGCGGCACGTAGTACTGCCACGCTGCTTCCCAGGCATCCACCACCGTGTCATCTTCCAGTCCGCCATCGCGTATTGCATCGCGGCGCACTCGAGTCATGTCATAAACGATCTTGGCCAGCTGGTCGTATTCAACCTGCTTGCCGGAATTGGCCACCTTGTCGATAATCTCTGCCGCTCGGGCATTGGTCATGCCAGAGCCACCATCCTGCATATCAGGCTTGTCGGGGTTGCGCTCTGCAATGGTCGCATTGCGTTCTGGTGCGTGTCGCGCGTAGAGATATTCATCAAGGTCGGCTTGGCTAATTTTGGCGATGGCCATCCCTTCCGCCAGTGGCTCCACGTACTGCTCGCGCAACAGTCGCAGGTCATACTCAGCCTTGCCGTGAAATAGCTCTTCAGCCAAATAGGCATTAGCCTCTTCTTCAATCTCACGACCACTACGGCGAATCGCATTTTCCAGAATCTCAAGCGGCCGCATTTTATCTACAAACTTGCGTATAGCTGCATTTCTAAGTGACTCGTCAGGCATCGCAAAGTTGGTACTATCAGTGCTGGAGAACTTGCCGCCAATTGTTCCTGGCGGTGCGTTCAGGCTAAAGCGCTGCTCGCCCACACCGTGATCAGGCTCACGGTACATGGTCTCGCTGATCTCGTAGTCTTTATTGCGGCCCTTGTTCTCAATGAAGCCGAAGCGCTTATAGAACTCGCGTAGACGTTTAGCATTACCGCCAAAGTCAGCTGACGGCGTCAGCGCAATTGTCTTGCCGCTAGCATCTGCCCAATGCGTTAGGCGCCGCATTACTTCAGAACCTGTGCCCTCGTTTTGTGCAGGCGAGACAATGCGAGAAATAGTCACGCGTTGGCCACGCCCCGCCATATCTAGCTTTAAGCCGGGGAACTCGTCCCGGAGCTGCTTTGATAGCTCGCGATGCGTAACCGAGGACTGCTGCTCCATCAAGCTATAGAGCGCTTCATCTTGCGATACAAGGTCGCGTTGGGCCTGTTGGCGACGCAGCCAGCGCCGGGATTGCTCACCCAGCGCCAAGATGTCGCTTGTCCGCCACTCGATGTTGGGAAATAGTTTTCTCAACAGTCGGCGAACGGTGGACTTGATACGCTGGCTTAGCGTTGGGCTGCCGTTGCTTTCCTCGATGTAGTGAGCAACCAGCTCTTCGGCCAGCGTTACTTTCCCCTTATGGGTCGTTACATCGATGAACGGGTACGCTGCCTGGATGGCCGCGATATTGTCGCGCCCTGCCTGTGATCGGGTATGGCTTTTGTAAACCTCCAGCATCAGGGGCTCAAGCTCGGCACCCAGCACGCCGCGCATACCTTTATGGCCAACTGACTCATGCACCGCTGTGCGCACCGCCTCTTCTACGCTGGCCATGTTATCGGCGACAACATACAGCTCGCCGCCGACAAACATGCCGCGAACATCTGTCGGGTTAATGCCGCGAAGCACCATGCCCATAAGCGCATCAGTAGGGAGCTCTGCGGTGGACTGAATGACGCGAGCTTCTGCAAGCTCAGGCTTGCCCTTCAGTGCTGCTGATATGTCAGCCGCACGCGGGGCTAGGTTGATGCTTTCTGTCGCTGAATTAATCGCAAAGCGTATATCGGGATTGGCTGGGTCGAAGGTGCCTGTGTTGCCAATAGCGGATTTAACCTGACTGCTATCAAATACTATTATCTCGTAATGACGCTTGATATCAGAGCCGGGCTTTCCCTCCATAATGCCGTCATAGCCCATCTTTTGAAGCTCTTCAGCTTGGCTGGTGTTGTTATTTTTAGCCAAACGAGCGGACTCGGTGAGTGCAGCACTTCCTTCAGGGGTGCCTCTATAAGCTGGGTTTTTTACGGAAAGATAGACAGGCATAACGCGACTCATGCCTTTGCGCCTCACTTTGCTTATATCATCCGGCTGAATCTTTTCGCTTCGATCCCAGAAGCCATAGGCTTCCGCCTGCTTTGCTGATGGCGTGAAATAGAACAGCCCCTGCGAGCCCCCATTGGCATTATTGATCTGCTCTTGAGATGTGAACTCAGTAATGCTTCCACCTGGCGTGCCGTGATATACAACCAGCGGCTCGCCCGTCTTTTTATCCACAACCCTGCTATCGCCAAACCAGCGCTTAAACGCTGCGCTGTCTATGGCCTGGGCATTGTTTCCATTGTCAGCAAGTGAAAAGAGCGCATCTTGCCCACGCGATGCGGCGACGTCTGCGCTTCGTTCGCTACCACTTAGTACAAAGTCGTTAGCATCACGGTCGGCCTGGGCGCGCTGCTCTTGCTCGCGGCGCTGGCTGGCTTCGGCTTGCTCGGCCTGCTGAACCTCCTGCTCTCGCTGGGCAAGGCTTTCTTCTGTTTGGGTTTCGAGTAAGGGCTCTTGCTGCTGTGCTGCCTGACGCTGCGCTGCTCGCCTTTCAATGATGCGCTCTCGCGCTTGCGCTCTTTCTTGCGCCGCGCTAGGGAGTGACAGTATCAATTCATGACGGCGCGCCTGCTCTGCATCTGTCGCAAAATCTAGCACGCTCAATTGATCGTTGGGGTCTGCGTTTTTAAGCGCCTCGGCATAGCGCTGCTCTATCGGTTCCATAACACGATTGAGCTCACCGCGTATTTCGTCAGGCGTCCTCTCTTGAGCGATATCAGACGCCTTCCGCTCACTGGCGGGCTGGCTATCACTAAGCGCCTCCGGGCGCTCAGCGGATAATGCCAACTGCTTAGCTTCAGTCAGCGTTTCACCAGTCGTGAAATTATTGCCCTGGTCATAGGCTTTCTTATCAGCGAACACCATAAACATGGGAATACGGCTTCCACCGCTTCCCATGGAGTGGTCAGCGATAACAGTGCCGTCGCTGCCTTCCCATACGCGACTGCCGTTAGTACGGCGTTGCCAGGTAATGGGCGATGGTTGCGCAGCGTCCTGTGCAGCAAAGCCCCATCCACCCTCCACCTCAACGGGCTGGGCGTTGGGCGCATCACGGAAGCGCTTGGATAGCTCGACTGCGCGGCGGGTCTGGAAAGGAGTGCCATCGGACTTAAGGGTTACGCCTGTTTGTTGCTGCCCTGCGTCATCGCCCACTCGTTGTTGGCGTGCACCCGCTGCTCGTGCGTCGTCTCCCCCAGGTACTTGTCCACTTCTTCCAGCGTCTTGCCCTGCTTGATCAGGCGGTCGGCTGCTAGGTGCTGGTGTACGTGGCTGTTGCGTTGCTGCTGTGTCAGGGCCATTAAGCAATGTCTCCTTGAGCTCGCGGGTAACGCTGGCGAGGGTTTCGCCCTCTTTCACGCGCCGCGCGGCATCGTTAATCTGCTGGTTAATTTCCGGCGTGGTAGTTGCTCGCTCCAAAAGCGCGACGGCTTCGGCAGAGGCATCTTGCAGCGCGTCGTTGCGCTCTTTGGCAATGCGATTGCCTGCCTGCTCGGCGGTCTGGGCGTTATCATTAAGCGTAGCGAATAAGCGACGGTCGCGCACTAGCGTTTGGCGCAAGCTATCCATCACGCGAACGCGCTCGCCAATTAATGATTCGGCCGGATCGTCACCAAACAGGCCACCCTGCTCGCCTTGGCTTTCTGCAAATCCCGCCTGGCGTACCTCGTTAGCCAGGAGCGCGCGCTGATTGTCGTTGGTCGGCTTCACGCGCTGGAATACATCGATAGCAGCCATCTGTTGGTCGGGATCATCAAGCGCACGACCAATGGTGGCGCCGTCTTTCTCGGTCACTACCCCGTTAAGCACTGCGCCAAACGGCTCGTTGGCCAGCTTGGCAATGTCGATACCGTCGCGCACGACAGGCGACTTGCGCGGAAGATCAAACCGGTTTATTGCTTCGGAAGGCTTGGCATCGGTGTTGCGGAACACCTTGGCGGCATCAATCGCTGAAGCGTTGCCTGCTGCGATATTGGCAGTGGCTGCTTCGATGCGGGCATCTTCCACGGTCACGCCATCAGCCTCACGCAGTACGAGCGCGTTAACATCGGGCTGCTCAAGCTTGCGGGCAAGGTTAATGCGGTGGTGGCCGTCGGCAGCGTACAGCGTGCCGTCTAGGCGCTCGTGAAGCACCAGATTGCCCGCGCGCAAATCGTCCCATTTCTCGACGCCTTCCAGGCGCGAATCAACGCCGTCTTGGTTGACGTTGGTGCGGAACTGGTAGGCTTCCGGGTCAACTTGAATATCAGCCACCGGCACGCGCTTAGGCGTTATGCGGTCGGGGTTTTCTGACGGCTGGTCGGGCGCAATAGCGGGAGTCGCTTCTTCTGCCGCCTCCCTATTGGCTGTAGGCACATTACCGAAAGGCAGCTCCATAGCGCCTTCACTAACCCACTGCTTCAGGTTTTCAACGGGCGTTTCAGAAATATCGCCCAAGCCTTGCCAACCATCCTCGTAATTATCTAAATAGCCTTTTCGCGCCTGCTCTAAAGAATCAAAGCCAAGCAGCACCTTGTGCTCATCAAAGCTGCCGTCAGGGTTGATTTGATCAACCACGTAAGCCCGCTGTGAGCTGGGGTTATCGCCTACAAAAACATCAAGATTGTCGCCGTCTGCCGCCTTCGTGCCTTTAATATCGCCATAGTGGTGCGCCATATTGCTTTCCCACTCGGTACCATCGGGCGCCGTGCCACGACGCGTCGAGCCTTTGGGGTTCTCAATAGCAATATCAAAGCCGTTTAGTCTTACGCGCCCCTTCCGATAGTTACCGGCCTCTGCTTGAGCCGGGGTAGGCTCGGTGTTTGTCTCGCTAGCGGCTTTTTCAATTTGCGCAACCGAGTCCTGCAGCGTCAGGCCATCTGCCTGCGCCGCGTCGTCGCCATTAATGGTAATCGTTGTATCGGGAAGATCAGCATTAGGGTCGTAATCGGCAATGCCGTCTTGTGCGGCTTGCTCACGCCAAGCTTCTTCCCACTGGGCGTTGCCATCCTTGTTAGCGCTAGACGTGCCGGCCTCGCTCTCAGCCTCGGGCGTGTTAAGGCGATCCATTGCACGCGCGAAGCGCTCAGACGCGTTTTGTAGCTGCTCACGAATAGGCGCAAACGCGTCGCTATCGTTTCGTGTGCGCGCCATGGTTTCCGCTTCCAGCGCTGCTGAAATCTCGCCACTAACGGCGTCCAGTTCTGCAACGGCGTCACTATCACCGCGATCTTCAGCAGCCGCTCGCAGTGCCTTAAAAGCGTCGCCGTAGCTAATAGAGTCACGCACTTCACGCTCAGCGGATGACAGCTCAAAGCGAGGCTTGGCGATTAATTCGGCAGCGGTGCCGACTGCCTCAGCATTAGCGGTTTCAGCTTCTGGAGTCGGCGCTTTCTCTGGAGTAGGGGGAGATTGTTCGGCAGGGGGTTCGCTCAGCTCTGGCTGCTCGCTTCCCTGCTGATTATTTCCGCGCATCTCGATGGCGGCGGTACCAGCTCGCACAGCGCCCCCGGTGGGGCCGCCAACAATTACGCCACCTGCCGCTCGGCGCGCAGCGGTTGTGGCATTCCAGCCTGTCTCAGTGCCCACAGACTCCCCAGCGTACTCAATACCGCCTTCTTGAATCGCCTCAGTCACGCTTTCTGTAGCGGCGGCACGACCAACAGCCCCGGGTATTTGTCGTGCGCTAGTTACCGCATTTCCACTGCCTGGAAGTAAACGGCCAAGAGCAAAGCGATCTAGCAGCACAGAAGCGGCAGCCGTCGGGCCGGATACAGCATAGTCGCGACCTTCCGGCATCCCTTCACGGTTATCATTCTCTACGCGCCCTTCGCCAATCTCTTGCGTGCGCGCCGCCAAATAAGCGGGCAAGCTTACAACCAGGCCTGCCATATCGGCCAATGCTGCTGGCCCTTGCTCGGCAGCCGCACCCGCAATGGTTTTAATGCTCGGCTCGTCTAGCGCGCGATCAATCGTGTAGTTAGGCTGGTAGCCAAGACTTATATCTTCAACTGCCTGTCCGGTATCGATAAGTCCAGTACTGGTATCTTCGGGCTTGGCGCGCATGGTGAAATCTAGGCCAAAGCCGCCTAACGCAATATCTGGCTCGTAGCCACGCTCGCGCATCTCGTCAACGCTGCCGCCAATCACGCCAGGGTTAATGCCTCCAAGCGCCTCGGTAATTGCTTGCTCTCCACGGTCTGCCACGTTACCAACGAACTGTAGCGCGTTACCCGCTAGATCAAGTCCACGCTCGCCAGCATTGCGCAAAGCATTGCTGGCTAAATTGGGCGCTTCAGCCTGACTCTCATTATTGCTCTGCTGTTTTTCACGCTTACCAAAAACATCGGCTTCAGTGCGGGTAAAGAACTGGCTTTGCACGTCTTCGCGCAGCGACGCAGGCGTATTGGGCTCAATAGCGCGACGGTAAAACTCGCCGCGTACACGTTGTTTGGTTTCCCAGCCAGCGGCTTGGAAGTCTGGATCGTTGGCAATATCTGTCCATTTGGGCGGGGTGCGATTTTCGGCGGCGTTCACACGCGGCTCCTTCGTGATTAGAAGTATTTGTTTAAAATAGCGGCGGCGGGATCTTCGTTAGCCTCTCCGCTAGACGCTGGGCCAGGTCTTAAGCCGCGCTCTCGCTGAGACGGCGAGGTCTCGCCTTGTTCTACCGGGGCTCGGGATGAAGGAGCAGGCTGCCCTTGGCCTGGCATAACAATGCCGTATGTTTGGTTTTCGCTTTCTCGAATCATTTGATTAATGGATTGCAGCTCTTCTTGCGCCTGGGCCATCTCTTCATCATCAGGCATCCGCGCAGCATCGCCTTGGATGAACTTACCCAAGTCCTCAGCTCGATTCCGTAGCGCCTCGATGCGATCTTCAGAGCGCGAATAGGAGTGGTCACCGCTGCCCTGTCTCAGCATTTCCCACGCCGCCTGACGGTCTTCTGCTAGGCCATTGTTAACCAAGTATTCGATGTCTTTCTGTGTTGCAGTAGGCCGATTGCCGTAATCACTACCTGCTTGCGGCGCACGCCCAATCACCTGCTTGGTTTCGCCGGTTTTGGTGTTGCGCTGTAGGATCGACCCGCCTGGGCCTTCGACTTGCTCCCACTGCTCGTTGCTGTCGCCACGCAGCAGGCTTAGCACTTGAGTTGCACGCTGTTGTGCCTCAGGAGAACGCATCGTATTACGTAGCATGCGCATGCCCTGCACCTGCTCCACCAGCTTTTCGATTGGCACCGCTTTAACCAGGTCGTCGTCAGCGGTACCGCGGCCTTCGGTCATTGGTGCGCGGTAGGTGCTGCCATCCTCGCCAGTCACCTCAAGTTCAAGCATAACGCTTTGTCCGTCGGTGCCGGGATACATGCCGACCACACGCTTTTGCCCGCCTTCGCCGCGATTAATCTCGGCGCCAAACATTTGATTGAGCGCTGCCAGGCTTTCGGGGTCGTTGGCATCCACTGAGGTGTCTGGATCAATAATCGACATTGCCTGATTAATCGAGTTATCGGTTTCGGGGTCGAGCGCTGACCAGAACTTGGGGTATTTGCGCAGGGTTTCTAGCTCGTCTTCGCCGACTTCCATGCCGGACCCGATCTTGCCAAGCGTGAACTGAATGTTCTCCATGTCGCGCTGCCGGGTTACGTCTTCCTGCTGCGCACTGAACTGTTCGCGCTGCATGTCCATTCGCTCTTGCTGCATGCCCATTTGCTGGTCGGCGCGCTCGTCGGCACGTTGGCCGCGCTGAAACTGGTTCATTAATCCAAACCCTTGCGCAAAGCCACCCGCCAAGCCGCGTGTATCGAGTCCCGCCATAATGTTCTCCTAGAAAATTGAGCTGGCTAGCAGGCCAATACCCGCACCTATAGCGGCGCCCCATGGCCCGCCTACGCTTCCCGCCTGCATGCCGGCCATCATGCCCACCCCAGCACCGGTGCCGACGGCCTGCATTTGTTGGGCTTTCTCTGCCTGCTCCATTTGGTCTTCTTGCATTTTGGCTTGGCGCTGCTGGCCAGCGAGATCACTTAGCCCTTGCATGGCCTCGCCTTCCATTTGCTGACGCAGCCCTAGTAATCCGTAGCTCATTGGTTCATCACCCTGTCAGGAATGTTGGAAAGGCCCATGCCGCCGGCGAGTATCGCGTCTTGTCGGTCTTGGGCAGAGATACGCGCTTCATTGCCTGCGCTCACCATGGAGGCGCTGCGCTCTAAGCTGGTGCGACGATCTTCGGCGGCTTGCTGTTGAGGTGTCTGGCTAATGCCGTAACCCTGGCGCTGCTGGTCTAGTCCTTGCTGGCTACTGTCATAGGCAAGGCCAACAGCATTACTGGCGTTCGATGCCGCCATGCCAGGCGCGTTGTTGTCTTGAGCAACGCGGGCTAGCTCGTCAACGTAAGGCGCAAAACGGTTTTTCCAGTCAGCCCATTGGGCGCGGTTAAGTTGACCAAGTAGCTTGGAAGCACCTTGGTCGCCGCGCATGGCTTGGCTTGGGTCGATGTGTATTTGTGATGTTTGTGATGCTTGTGGCGTCGAATCTCGTAACCGAACCACGTTTTGTATCGCCTCGGGTACCGAGCTACTCCCTCTTATCGCGTCTGCATAGCTGTCAGAGCCCGCCTCTTGGCTTGGCTGCACCCCTGGCGTCGGTGTTACTTGCCCTAGCGTAGGTTGATATTGCATAGCGCCTCCTTAAATACCGCTGCCATAGAGATCGAGCCCTTGCCCTGCCTGATAGCCTGGTGTCGCAGCACCGCCTGCAGCTGGCGGGGAGGCACTCGCGCCGTTCATATAGTTAGCAGTGCCCGCCCCCGCGACTTGGCCCAGAAGCTGTAAGTTAGCGCTGCGCCGGTTGAATTGGGTAGCTGCGGACTGGCGTGCATCCTGCGCCGATTGCGCCGCGATTCCGGAAAGCCCCGCTTGCGCCTGCCCGGCTTGGCCTTGGCCGATAGCCACGATGTTTTGCAAGCCTTGAACCTGCTGGTTCTCTTGCTCGAACTGTGCGCGCCCCAGGGTTTCACCACCGGCGCTGGCACCACCTAGCGCAATGCCACTCATAGCAGACTGCGCGCGACCGCTAGACGGATCGATGCCTGCTTGGCTCAGCTGCATACCTGCTTGCTCACTAGCACTGCTTACCGCCTGCTGTTGGCTTTGCATGGTGCGGCCTGCGATGTAGCTCATATTGCCCGCATTGGTCATATCGCCCACGGATTCCATATAGGCGTTTTCCAGCGGTGCCAGCTTCTCTTGTGCGAAGTTCCACTTTTCGGCGGCTACCTGGGCAAGCTGGCGTTGCTCGGGCGTATCCTTAACCGTGTTGTCACCACCGCCACCGCCGCTCACTGGTCACCCCCGTTCAGCGATGCGTCGACATCTTGTTGATACGCTTCGTCTTGCGTGGGGTCGAGCGCAGCCAAGTAGTCATCAAGTCCGTCTTCATGGAAATGGTCTCGAATGGAGAGGCTGACTTTATTCATCCACTCATAGCCGCCGACTAAGTAGGCACACTGGGTCACCATGCCGGTCAGCTGATCGCGAAGCACAAAGGCCAGGGTTTTGTAGTGGTGGCTATCAGAACGCTCCAGGCACGCGCTATCGCGCCAGTCTTGCAATGCACTGGCCATCAGCGGTCGCAGATAGGGTTCATGCTCGCGGTAGAACGGGTTAGCGGGTAGCTCGATCAACGCCTCCCAGAACGTGCGGATCAGCACTCCGTCGGTAATAGGCTTGTCTTTATCGATCAGATCGTCGAGCGTTTGGGAAATACGAAACAGCATCTCGCAATATTGCGCGGCCGCTTCATTATTACGGAGTACGCCACGTAAAAACGTAGCCTCATTCTGACGGGGCATGCAGCACCTCACGGTGGGGCAATTTAAAGGGTTAGTGTAGCAGGTTACGGCGTGAACTGGTCTTGTAGCTCGCTCGCAATACGGTGCATCTCCGCAGCGGTTTGTGCTTCGCGGATAGCCTTCTTGGCTTTTAATCGCGCCGCTTCAATCTGTGCGCCAAGCACTTGCCACTGCTGACGCGCCACAAGCACCGAGTCGATCACCTCCTGTACCGTCATACCCAACGCTTCGGCTTCCGCCTGGATCATCGGCCCACCACCGGCAAGCGCCTCTTGGTGTTTGACTTCATAGGTCATCGACTGCCCCGAGCCAGGAGTCAGATGTTTTAGTCGAGCGTTCTCTGCGGCGTCATCTACAATATCGAGGTAATGTCGAACGGCATCGTCCAGCGTGTTGTGTAGAAACGCTTTGAGGTTAGCCAACGGTCACCTCCATTTGATGGTCTAGGTAATTAACAAGACCACTAAAGCTGATCGTGTAAGTGCCTGGAACGTCATACTCAATAACTAACGATTCGTTATCCGTAACGGTATCCATACCGTTGGTCTTAACTTCTAGCCCTTCGGGTAGGCCAGTGAAAGTTACAACTAATCCATCTACATTTTTATCCAGAGCAATTAACTCTTTCAGATAAAAATTGTTGTCTGCGTCCACGTAATGAGCCGAATCATCAATAGTGTCGTCACATGCTACATACCGATAAGGGCCAGACGTTATTTGTAAAATTTCGCCTTTGTCTGACACCATCGCATATCTATGAACATCACCCATTTTGTTTATCTCCTTGTTGCTAATAACCCGAGAGAACGACCACCGGCAATACCACCACCAGATGCCCACATCGTATAAGTGTCCACACCGCCAGAAGTAGCGCCCACATGCCCAGCGATTGAAAAGAAACGCCCCACTACTGCACGCTGCAAAACCGTTACGCCGTTACGACGGATTTGAACCGATGTTATGCCCCCATCACCCACACTAAAAGACGCCATTACCATGACGTTTGAGCCCTTAGCATCTATTGAGCAGGATAATATTTCTCGCATAAATCTTTGCAGTTGGAACTCCGAACCTGCAGCAGCCGAAACTGGAATTGTGACCGCGTTACCTTTAATAACTAGCGTGTCCACATAAGCATCGGCAGTTGAAATCCGATTGCCCCAAATTTCTGTAGAGCCAGGACGAGTCCAGTTATCAAACACACGACCAAACGTACTCGACGCCCAGTTTCGAACAGCGGATGCATCCTCTCCATCAACTTTTGCGGTATCCGCCGCTGTATTACTAGCGGTTCGGTCAGCATTAGTCGGCGGTTTAGTCCCCCTCACTTCCGAGTAACTAAGTGAGTTTTTAGATGCTAACGCCCCAGCCCCTGAAACGTTGCCTACATTAACCGTGCCGTTAAATTGACCGTCATTAAACTCAACGCTGCCGTTTTGGCGTATACGCCAACCGCTTTGCCCAGCAATGTAATTACCCGACTGCACGTCATCATAAAAGCGCGCTGCTTCCGCCACGCTGAGATTATCAACGTCGATAGCTTCTGCGCGTATCAACCCGCCAGCAGTTGTAACGGGGGTGCCGTCATCGAGGAAGAACTTGCCGATAGTAATAGGCCCAAGCTGTCCCTCTTGAATTGAGCCGTTGCGGATCATGGCGTTGTTTATATAAACAACGTCGCCATCCATAATGAACGGCTTACGCTTGTTGCTATTGGTTCGTCCTAACCAGAAACGGTCTACGTCAAAACCCGCGTCCACTTCGGTGCCATCATTGTAGATACCAAAGCCACCAATCAGCCCACCGCTTTGTACTTTGGCGGTATAAAGCGCACCCGCCACCATGTCGGTACGAGATGCTTGAACGTCAGCTAAGAAGAGTGTACCGCTACCGCCACTAAGGCGACGGAAATACACCCACGCTTCGACGGTTTCGTCAGGTGCAACAGCGCTAAGCAACGGCGTTTTGTCCCAACCTGTTGAGCTGACATTCTGGTTTCGCAGCGTTTGATAGCTGTTAGTACCATCCGCACTAACCCAGGCTACTCGTAACTGCACATCTATATTTCGGCCACTTCCTCCACTCGCATACGCAAACTGAAACGTATATGTTTCACCCGCAATAGCGGCGAAATGCTCGCCCCGCATGTATTGCTGGCTATCCCACGCGCTGTCAGACCATTGAGCAATGTACTTTGTCGGCGCGCCACGTATAGCGCTACTGCTGCCATCAGGGTTTGCCTCGATAACATTAACGCCCGACCACGTATTGCCCCACCCTGCAAGATCGCCCGTACCAAACTGCCCATTCGACAGAATCCCCCCAGCATTGGTGATCGCTTTAATTTCGACAGCATTTAAACCAGCACCAAGGTCAGTTTGAACACTCTGAACCAGTTGGGCCGTTGCCTCAATCTCGCCATCTACGCGATTAATTTCACTGCTTAGGTTCTGCTGAACCGTCGATATTTGCCCATTAAGCTGAGATTGTGCTGTGGTAATTGCTTGGGCGTTGCTTGCCACATTGCCATCAATGCGATTGACGTTGCTCGTAAGACTTTGCTGAACCGTCGC
The DNA here is from genome assembly GCF_050215315.1 of Halomonas sp. H2. Lineage (GTDB taxonomy): Bacteria > Pseudomonadota > Gammaproteobacteria > Pseudomonadales > Halomonadaceae > Vreelandella. Next base: position 1,599,381 of record NZ_CP189760.1, on the reverse strand, counting down.
TATATCACTACCAAGATCAGAGCGCACTTCGGTAATTGCATTCGCATTGGCGTCGATAGCATCATCGACCCGCGCTATCTCGGTATTAAAATCCTGTTGCACTCCCGCCAAGGCATCATCAGTAGCACTTTGAACATCAGTGATTGCCTGGGCGTTAGCATCAAGCTCGTCATCAATACGGCTAACGTTAGTATTGAGGTTCTGCTGAACCGTTGAAATATCGCCCGACAGCTGCGATTGCACCGTGCTGATTGACTGGGCGGTCGAATCAATACGCCCATCTAGCCGGCTCACGTTAGTGTTTAGGTTCTGCTGAATGCCAGCTACGTCGCCTTCAAGGTCGGAGCGAACTTCCGTCACTGCTTGCGCCGCCACATCCACGCGACCATCAAGACGCGCCACCTCAGTGTTGAAGTCTTGCTGTACGCCTGCCAGCGCATCGTCAGTCGCGCTTTGCACATCGGTAATTGCTTGGGCGTTAGCACTAACGTTGCCATCAATGCGTTGAACCTGAGTATTAACATCTTGCTGAACAGTCGATATGTCACCTGAAAGTTGCGACTGCACCGTCGTAATAGACTGCGCCATGGCGTCGTCAATGCGATAAGCACGAAGGTTCGTCACATAGAACTCACCACTTCCTCCCGCCTGCCTACTGACAGAGATGCGGGCTTGTGTTATCCCATCAGGGATAGTGACGGTGTAGTAAGGAGTTTTGCTCCAGCTAGTGGAGCTAGCCCTAAAATTGCCTATATTTGTGTAGTCCCATTGATCTCCAGCAGCACGAAAACCCAGCCAAATACCAAAAGGAACATCCCGGCTACCACCACCTGTCGCGTAATCCAAGCTAATAGTGTATATATCGCCTACTGAAACGGTCTGTGGCTCACTCCTTAAACGTCGATTAGCCCCCCACCCACTGTCCCAGAATCGAGCAGCAAACTCAGTGGGCATGCTCTGCAAGGCGCTACTACCCGCATCTTCATTGCGCTGAACGACAGCGATGCTACTCCAATCAGGCGCCCAGCCCGTGAAGTCACCTGTACTGAATAACCCGTTTTTCAGCAGATCGTTACCGGCAACGGCGGCGTCTATCGCAGTCAAAGCTCCCGCCACGCCTTCTTCCATATCGGCACGAACTTCAGTTACTGCCTGAGCAGCCGTATCAATACGCCCATCAACTCGGCTTATCTCAGTATTAAAGTTCTGCTGAACCCCAGCCAACGCATCGTCAGTAGCTGCCTGAACATCGGTAATTGCCTGGGCATTAGCACTAAGATCGTCATCGATGCGATTGACGTTAGTGTTGAGGTTCTGCTGGACGGTTGATATGTCGCTATCGAGGTCAGACTGTACCGTCGTGAGCGCCTGTGCCTGCGAGTCAATACGTCCATCTAAACGGCTCACATTGGTGTTGAGATTTTGCTGAACACCGGCTACATCGCCCTCAAGATCAGAACGAACTTCTGTCACTGCCTGGGCTGTCACGTCTACCCGACCATCAAGGCGCACTACCTCAGTATTAAAATCTTGTTGTACGCCCGCCAACGCATCGTCGGTAGCCGCCTGAACATCAGTGATCGCTTGGGCGTTAGCGCTGACGTTGCCATCAATCCGATTAACGTTGGTGTTAAGGTTCTGCTGAACGGTCGATATGTCACCTGACAGCTGTGACTGAACACCCGTCAACGCTTGTGCGGTGCTATCAACGCGACCATCAAGGCGTGTCACCTCTAGATTAAAGTCTTGCTGTACAACAGCAAGGTTGTTTTCCATCCCTGCTTGTACTGTCGTAATCGCCTGGGCGTTGGCCTTATATGCCGCAGCAACAACCGCCTGCTCATCCTTTAGCGCTGATGTTTCGGTAGTAATTCGCCCATCAAGGTAGCTGGTCTGCGCGTTAAAATCCTGTTGCACTCCCGCCAATGCGTTGTTGGTTGACGCTTGTACATCAGTGATTGCCTGAGCATTAGTTTGTAGCTGGCCGTCGATACGCGATACTTCCGTATCAAAACTTTGCTGAACAGTCGCAATGTCATCGTCCAGCTGAGACTGTACCGCCGTCACCGCTTGCGCTGTCGCATCAACACGGCCATCTAAGCGCGTCACCTCGGTGCTAAGCGTTTGTTGTACCGTCGAAATATCGCCGTCTAGCTCGGCAACCGCCGTTGTAATTTGCGTTGCCAACGCTTGGTCTTCTGACGCGCGCAAACTCTGCTCTAGCTCGATAGCAGAAAACGCATCGCCTAGCTGCACCTCAACACCATCAATGCGCAACGCAGTCGCCGCGCTATCTGCCAACCGAACTTCGTCCAGGCTGTAGAATGTTGCCGACGCAGTGCCGCGCGACGCAGAGATAACTCGCTGAACAGCGGCAAGAAGATCATCTTCGGTAGCCCGCACGCGCGCTTCGTCAGTAATGCGTGCCTCGTTCTCGCCTACGCCTGCCCATAAGTCAGTCACGTCTTCCGCAAGCGCTTCGTCAGCAGTAGCGCGCACCGTGCTTTCGTTCTGAATATCCGCCGCGAGGTCACCGGTAACCGCTGTTAGCGTCTGAATGTCACTTGCCAATGCAGAGTCACCGTCAGCTCTTGCTTGCTGTTCACTCGTAATTAGTGAGCGTGAACCGTCCACGCGAGCATCAACGGCATTGATCTGCTGCGCGAGTGCGCTATCTTCGTCGGCACGCGATTGAGCTTCGGACGTAATCAGCGCCCTAGATTGGTCAACACGCGCATCGACAGCGTTTAGCTGCTGAGCAAGCGCATCGGTTTCCGACGCCCTAGCCGTTTGCTCATCGACAATGGCCGCCGCGTTATCGCCAATCTCGGCTTGTAGCGTTTGGATACTGGACGCCAACGCCTCATCGGCTGTAGAAAGCGCGGTTAGTTCGCCATTAACGGTGGCGATAGACGTATCGAACTGGGAGCCTAGCGCGTTGAATTGCGTCGCCATCGCCTGCTGATTGTCGGCAATAGCCTGCTGTAATGTCTCAATCTGCGCGGTGATTTCAGGTATTTCTGTGTCAGCAACGTCAATCAACAAGCGATCGACTTCGACGCTGCCACCGCCGCCGGACGTGTCACCCCAAACCACCACATAATGGTCTTCGTTGGCGACTTCGGGCACTTCAACCTGCGCCTCGAAAATACCCCACCCCGCCGCAGGCTCATGACGATGCCAGCCTGAGAACCAACCGTCGCTTGTTGCATAACCGATAGCAAACTCAGCACTGCCACCAGACACAGCGCGCGCCGCAATGCCCACGCGAACGCGGCGGCCAGCAAACGCATCAGCGGTACCGTTAGGAATCCGTGCTGATACAGCAAACGGTGCTACGCCTGTAGCCACACTGCTAGTGGTCGAGCCAATGAGCGCCGACTGGTCACCCGAAAATGCGTCGTTTGTTTCGGCAGTAATACTGTGACCGCTGGCTGCTACCCAGCGATCAAACTCAAGCCCTGACTCAAAGCCATTAGCGAACGTCGGCAGCGCATCAATCTTGGCCGATAACACACTCAACTGTGACGCTAGCGCCGAGTCAGCATTAGCGCGCGCAATCTGCTCTTGAAAGATAGAGGCTTCGTTGTCCTCAACCTGAACATCTAGCCCGTTGATTCGCGTCGCTGTCGCTTCTCGGTCACCGATACGGATTTCTTCAAGGCTATAAATCGACGCGGTATTGGCGTTATACGTCGCGGCAATCACCGCTAGCTGCGAAGCACGAAGTGCGTCGTTTTCGATGCGGGCCTGCGACTCGTTAATAATTGTCGCTTCGTTATCACCCACCTGAACTTGTAGCGTCGTAATATCCGATGCCAGGGCTTCATCACCTGACACACGCGCCTGTTGCTCGTTGCTAATGTCCGCGCTATTACCATCCACGACACTGGTTAGCGTTGTGAGTTGGCTAGCAAGTGCCGTATCGCCATCCACTAACTGCTCTTCGACTGACGTAATCGCCGCAGCGCGGGCTCCCTGCTCTGCCTGTAGTGCTGCCACACGCGCATCACGTTCGGCAGCAACCGCCGCCACGCGGTCTTGAACCTCCGCCTGAATCGCGTCTTGTCGCGCCTGGGCCTCAAAACTAATCGCGTCCTGCCGCGCTTCTTGTTCTGCTAGCAGCGAGTCAACACGTTCGGCGCGCTCATCATCTACCGCCTGGATACGAGCATCACGCTCCGCCGCAATGCGATTGGCGACCGTTCCGTCTAGCGACTCAGGCCCACGTAGCTCAGCTTCAATCGGCCCAATACGCTCGATGGCGGTTTCGATTGGGTCTAGGCGCTCGATAGCCGTTTCAATCGGCCCAATGCGCTCGATGTTTGTCTCAATCGCAGGGATGCGCTCGATGGCGGTTTCAATCGGGTCAAGCCGCTCGATGTTAGACTCGATTGCCGGTATCTTTTCGATCTCTTGACGCAACTCAGTCGCTAAAACGCCCGCGTCGATCTCGCCGGTTAGTAGCTCAAGCACATACCCTACGTCCGCTAGCGGTGCGGCATAGGTGCCGTTCGGGCTGTTTGGCGGCCCCTCAATATCAACAACCGACGTGAACGTAATCCAGTAGTAGTAACCCTTGAGCTTGGTCGGGTCGTCTGGATCAACAGCATCATCGCGCACGTAGTCGGTATAAAAGCCGCCCGCTTCACGGCCAATGACTTCTGCGTTAGCAAAGTTATCTTCTTCGCTGCGAAAGATGTTGGTATAGGCATGGTTGCGGTACTGCTGGCCTGGAATGGTCCAGCTGAGGTTAATCATGCCGTAGAAGCCGCCTTGGGCGTCAAAATTGGCAGGCGCTGGCGGTATGCTTAGATCAGGCGCTGGCGGTAGTGCGCCAGAGTCTAGGTTGCCATCTTGGCCTGGGCGCATGCCAGGCTTTAACCGGCCAATGCCGCTGTCGAGAATGTCGCGCAGCGTTAGCTTGCGGTCTAAGGGGTCACCCCGCACGCCTTCGCCGGTTTCCAGAATCTCGGTCATGGCAGCAATCAGGGGGCGTAACTCACTCGGCGCCTTGGGAGGCACCGGCGGTAATGTCCGACGGCGTCGGTTCATGGGCACCTCACGGAGAGCCAAAGAGGGTTAAATCAATTCGCTGGGAGAGGTTGCGATCTGAATGGACTGTACTTCGTTGCTGCTTTGAATCTCGACTTCCCAGTCGCGGCACAAAGTGTAGCCCGCAGGGAGTCGAAACATTCCCGAATTGGGAACTTGGGTATCCAGCACTTGGTTACCATCAGCGCGAATAATGAGACGAACAGGATAATGGGAGGCAATCAGCTTGCCGCACGTAAAGCCAGCGCTTCCTGGGGGCACTTCATGTAAGCGGGAGCGCCAGGTGTAGGTCATTGGCCCACCCTGCCCCCATGCCTTAATCGCACTGTTTTGGATCAGGTAAAGCGTGCCCGCAGCAATGTCGTGATAGCCGCCGCTGGCATTAATATCCAAAAACTCGACGCCTTCGCCTGGGGTAAACACCATGCAACCGCCGTCATAGAAGGCAAGGTAACGGCCATCGTAACGGTAAGCGTGCATCGTCTCAGGATTCAGCGCTTGCCACTGGTCTTTGGTAAACACCTCGGCAGTCACCACACGGGCATCACGACCACCGGCAGCAACTAGCCCTTCGTGCCCTGCGTAGATAACGTACTCGCCCATATCGACTAGCGAGCGCGCAGATATACAGGGTTGGTCAACGTCTAGTTGCATGGGCGACATAGCTTCGGGACTAGCACCACTGACAAGGTAGGGCTGCCCCTGCGTGGCCACGATCAGGCCCGACGACATGGCACCAATGGCGACAATGTTGTCTTTGAACGCAAGCTGGTAAGCCACTGGCCATGCGTGCGGCAAATACGCTTCACTAAAGCACAGCGTGTTTTCAAAGAATCCAGCGAGGATGCCGCCAGGCAGTGCAGTTAATCCCTGCAGCCTGGGGTCTGGCATATCCCACTCGACCGATGGCAGCGCGCGACCAAGCTGGGCGCTGGTGTAGTTATCAAAGTATTCGTTGTTGGCGGCACTCACGTCCGCCACGTATTGATAGATACCGTTCGATTCAGCGCGGTAAATGCGCTTTGTCACAATGCCATAGCTGCCGCTTGGCGCGCTGGGCAGTGCCAATTGAACACCGCCTCCCGCAGGCGCGCCGCTCACCATATCCCAGCGCTCAATGATGTTGCTGGGGGCGCTGGGCGCACCTTCCTCGCCAAAACGCGACACAAGGGTAACTACATAAGAGGTTTCAAGCGTGGTCGGTGGACGGTCAACAGGCGCGCGATTGCTAGGCGCAGAAGCGCTAGGGCCGCTGCTTGGCGTGGGTATGCCTAACCGGTAGCTACTGCCAGGGTAAGGCGGTGTGCCGCTGGTAATGTCGCTTATGCCGCCCATCTTTGGCGGGCCGTCGCCTGTCCAGTACACGCGGGAGAACTCGTCATTGGCGAGCGGCGACTTCACTACATGAACGTTGCGCCCCATGCCCCACGTCAGCCAGAAGCCTTGGCCGTCATTGCCGCTTGGGTAGCGGTAAAGCGTGGAGGGATTCGCCACCGCGCTAAGCGATTCGACGGTTAATGGTGCGTGCTCAGGCTTGAGCGTGCCGCGTTTAAGATAAACGTTACGCGCCCGCTGGGCGTTGTTTTCTGGCAGTAGCCGCGCGTTTAAAATCGGCAACTCGCCGCGAAAGGCGCTATGTTGGATTTTCAATATGTCCACCTTTCAGGCACAAAAAAACCGCTCAAGGCGGCATCGGGAGCAATGATTGCCGAGATGTCTAACTGAGGTGTTGAGCCAGCCACCATGCTGCTGCGGCACTCACAACAGCCGGTGCCAGCATATCCATCACCAAACTTTTAAATGACCACACACGCGGATCAAGTCCACCCCACCACGGCATAGAAGTACGGGTGCCATCACCATACTGCGCTATCCAGCGGTACTCAGCCTGTGTCCATTCTCGACTAACCCAAAGTGTTGCCATCACGGCCCAAGCCAATAGAGCATCGCCACCAGAGAACAGAGTCAGTATCACGACCAAGCAACTGATAGGGAGGTGGGTGTATTTCACCACGTAAGCTCCGACGCATCGGTTAGCGTGCCGTCATCTACCTGCGACTGATACTGTGCTTCAAGCGCGATTAACGCACCACGACGATAAGCGATGGCTTGTAACGCCTGCTCTACGTCTACAAGCGGATGATTTGCGTGAAACTGGTCGTCACTATCTTTCCAGCTTTCAAACGATTCGATACTCGCTTCACGGGCAAACTGCACTACTTCGAGTAACGCTTGTCGGTTAGCAGGAGCTCCACTGTAGCGAATGTCATTGATAACGACGCCTTCGGCTTCTGCCACGTTGCGCTGCGACTCAATCACCTCTTTTAGTGACGCTTTTTGCACAGCATCGCGACTCTCAATAGTTGTAACATCTGCATCTGATAGCCAGCTCATGGTGCAATATCCTCCTCAGCTTCGGGCACTACGTCATAAAGCGGTAGCTCGATAGGCCCGTTATGGTTTTCCAGCACTATGGTGTCTGGGAACCGAGTTTCATGCGGGGCATTGGGGCCATGGCCAAGACGAACTGTGCATTCGTATTTGTCACCATCGCGCCTGACCCTGCGCAACGTGGGGTGTTTCACCTCGGCACCGTCAGGTAGCTCGCTAAGGTCGTAGTCGGTGCCGTTGACCGTTAGCACCGTCCCGGTTAGAGCGATAGTTGTTCCCTTGTCGCTAGCGACGGGCGATAGATTAAGGGTTAGTTTCATGGGGTCTCCTCAGTACCAGCGGCCTTCAAGAATTATCGTAAGTGAGTAAGCTTCGTTACGGGTTCTACTTACGCTGGGGTTAAAATCCGCGACAAATCGACATTCTGACGTGTCCGGGACCAACTCGCCGTGTAAACTGACGCAACGCGCTTCCACGGGCAACCCCACGTCCTCGTAGTTACGAAAACGTGCAGATATCGTCAGCCGAGGCGTGCCAACGAAGGAACTGTATTCAACGGGAATGGATCTCACGGTCTGTATCGATGATATGTCTGCCCCGACGGCGGAGCCGCCCGCACCAAACATCACTCTGTAGGTGCCGTCAGCGAGCTTAAGCCACTCTCCGTTCGAGTTTGATCCACTCTCAATAATCGCACCAGTGGGCACGCCATCGGACTGGGAAACTGTGCCGAGGATGTTATCGGAATGGCAGAGTCGTACGGCTTTTTTGATCCTGCCGAGGTTGGCAGCTTTTACGTATACCTCGGGAGGTCGGGAATTATCGCCCCTGCCATCCACCAGTATTTTTGACCAGTTACCACCTGACCACGCGGCACCATACATAGTGCTCCCGGTACTCTGAGACGGGAAACCGTCGCCCACTGGCCCAGCAATGTCTGTTGATCCAACGCTGTAAAACCCGCCCACCGGTGCCTCCTCCCACGGCAGGCTGACCGATGAACCTATTTGCACACCCAACCCGGAAAACCCTACCGCCATTAGGTCGCCAGACCCTGTAACACCACGCCCCAACAATGGCCCCAACTGATCAATCACGCTGTTAAGCTCATCGCGGTCGGGGAACTCGGCAATCAGCTCCGCGCTCGATCCCGTACGGCGATAGAGCCGCATATACGCCCCACCACCAGGAACGCTGAAATATTTTCCATCAGCCGTGTTCTGACGCCCCTCTGTGATCGTTGAGTAGACCGCGTTAAGACCCATCGCTGCGTCGCGGAAGCGAACCACCTCCTCTTGCAGCGCGGCGTTTGTTTGTTCTAGCTGTACAACAGCTTGTTCGAGTGACATATGACCACCTAGCTAAATCGACGTGGTTGAACGCGCGCGCCCTGTTGCTGCCCGTACACTGACAAGCGGTAGGCGTCGTTAATGCCTGCAGTGAAGTGCGTTTCGTGGTAAGCGGCTTGCTCGACGTTGCGCCATGGCTGAGGCAAGAGAAGCAGGCGATGCGTCGCGCCGTGGCGCAGCGTTTCAAAATGCTGGTCGCGTAGCTCGTTGGGCAACGCGCTGTCTGGTGCTGGCTTAACCGCAACGCGCGCCGTGAACGTATCGGTATCGCTTTGGCGATGAATAACAACCGCATCTGGTGATAGCTGCTCATAGTCCACGCCTGGCGTCATTGCTCTGCCATTGCGGTACACGGTTAGCGCTCGCACGCACGTAGCACTAACAGGGGCCGTAATGGCCCCCTCGCTAGTGGTTGGCGCATGAACAATCCACGCATTGCCGTCCTGGCACAGCCGGAACTCTGCCCATTTGATAGCGTCGCGAACGGTCATTAGCGGCGCTTCGGGCACGTCCTGCACCACCGTTTGCAGCAAATCCATTACTGCCGCGTCCGTGGCGGATTGGATGAGTTATCCGGCGCATTAGGCGAGATGGCGCGCGCGACTTCCACCTTCTGCCCTAGTGCGCCCATATACGCCTGCATGTGCATTTGGGCGCGGTTAAGGTTGGCCGCGTGTTCAGCGTCCTTGCTGTAAGCGCGATACAGGATGTAATCGGTAATCACTGGCGCATAGCTGTCGTTAAGACGAATCGGGTCTTCTTTCAAGCCGTCCAGCCCCAACGATACATCGTGCGGTGTCGGTGTTGAGGAATAGATCAACTCGACTTCTGCGCCGTCATCCGCCGGCGGGTACACATAGAAGCGCGTCGGGTCTTGATCATCGAACACGTACTGCTCAATGTCCACGCTAGGCTCGTCGGCGTGCCAGCTGCGGCGCGTGGTATCCAGTGCTCGGCGACTGGTCACCAAGATACCTAATTTGTCGCTGAGGTCTGCCGTATTACGGACTACATCGATCAGGCGAAGACCATCGTCAGGTATCTCTTGCCGGGTTCCTGATACAAGTGGCACCGCTGCGTTGATTGAAGAGGCGTCGGGTTTAATCTGAACGATGGCTTGGTAGCTCTCGTTTAGCCAGCCGATCAGCTCTTCGTTTGTCCAGCGGGTACCGGCGGCCGTCACTTCCTGCAGTACCAGTTTGGTATTGCGGATGACGGTGCCTACAGTTGTGACGGCCATTGCTTACACCTCCTGCATGTAACGGTTTTTTGCCAGTGCAGCCGTCCACGGGAATGTGCGCCCGTTTTTCAGATGCTTGAGAATGCGCCCCTGATACTTAGGCTTTTCATCTGGCTCGACTGCCTCGGTCTGACCCTCGCCGGGGTCTAGCTCGCCCGAGGTCGTGACGCCTTGCTCTGCCAGCGTCTCAGCAGCTTCCAGCAGCTCGGCGCGGATCGTCTCAACGCCTTGGCGCTTATTGATCTCGACGTTTAGCTGTGTGGCGATAGGATCAAAATCATCCTTGGTCGCCGCCTCTTCAATCTGCTCAATCAGTGTCTTGGTCATGCGTGTTTCCTCGCGGAAAGTAAAACGCCACCCCGAAAGGTGGCGATGTGGAGCGCTTAGGCGGCGCGCTCGACGTACAAGTGGCCCATGGCGTTGGGGTCAATGACCTCATAGCCAAAGACGTTGAGGCCGCGCACCAACTGACCGAAGTCCTGCGGGTTAGGCAGGTTCTCCATCTTGGTCATCTGCGACGCAAAGGTGAGCGCCTTCTTGTGACCAAAAATCGCGTTGGTAGCCTGCCGTGTGGTGGTGTCGTCGGTGACTTTCGACATGTTGTTGCTGATATACACGTCGAAGCGGTCGAGCATGCCGACCTTGCCGTTACGGAATACCGAGGTGTTGTCACCCATCGCGCTCGCGTCACGCAGGTCGGACTTTTTGAGCATGCCGTTCATCCAGGCGGGCAACACAATCCAGCGACCGTCATCGGGCACGTTCTGCTCATCCAGTACCGAACCACAGTCCACCAGCACATCGAGGATGCTGGTTTTGTCCACAGACACCGGCGCACCAGCCTCGCCCATGTTGTACCCGCCAGACTCACGACCAGCGGCAGCGCCTGCGTTCTCTGCGGCCGCGTCGGCAAACACGTCACCGAGAATCACCTTGTCGATGGCGATCTTCATCTGCTGGCCAGCGTCATCAGACCAGTTGTCCATCAACTTGATGTCCGCCTGGTACTCATCAACGTCGTTCACTTCAAAGGCAAAGTACTTCGCCTTATCGATGTGTAGCTCGACCTTGTCGCTAGTAGGCTTCTCATAGTTGAGACCGCCGCCCAGCTCATAATCGCGGATGGTGATGGACGGCGTGGTGCGGATCATCACCGTGTCGCCTTGGCTTTTAATCTCCCCCTCATAATCCGTGTTGGAAATTTCAGCGAAGCAGGTTCGCTGGTAAAGTTTTTCGCGGCCTACATAGCGTGTAGGTTCGACTGTCGCTTCATCGCGCCACGCCCTATCCAGTTGGTGGGGCGTTTTTCAATGTCAAAGCTGATTGTGTCGATCAGCCTTGACGCATGCGATGTTGGGTCACTCAGTCTGTGCTGCTGCGCATTTAGGGCTTTGATTGCCTCGCGGATGGTCTCTCCGTCTCTGAAGTTCCCACCCTTGGCACACCCCAAAAGAAAATAGGCTTGCCCTTTCTTGACGTGTAGATGCTTGGCGAAATAGCCAAGAAACTCTGTCGCCTTACTGGGCTGAGAAAGCTCGATGGAGTACATGAAGTTATCGCCTTGACGGCCAATCCTTCCGCCGAAGCATTTCTTGATCAGCTGAATGCCTGCGGTGTAGTTCGGCGCAGCCATAATGGATAGTTTTGGATAAGCGTACCCAGTTTTACTGCAAACTTTGACGGCAAAGCTACCGTCTCCATCTGCATAACCGGCTAGCCACTTCCTCGCAGGGAAGTTGGGCAATACGCCTACGCCTTGCTGGCGTATGGCCTTCACCCTGTTTCTTACCGCCCTAACATCCTCGTCAGTTCTAAGAATGTCGGCACTATCGATCAGATCAATCATTTGCTCGGCATGGTGTCGCTTCAACACCATGTACTTTTTTAGCCTCTCCATTGCCTTTCTGGCAGGGCCGGAACGCATCTGCAACTCTAAGTGCTTGCCGTCAAACTTCTCGCGAATGACGCCCCCAAATTGCTTTTGAGCGTATTCCAGTATGTGACGGTATTCGGCACGCTGCGCGACGGATAGCTCAAGATCAGGCCGGGCGCCTTTTCTCGCTCGGACACTGAGGTGGCCGTCTGCGTCAATGAATCCTGCCAGGTATTTCTCATTCATATATCAACCCTTATTCCTTCCGGACCTTGGTTAATTATTTGCGCTTGCATCGGGTTGCCTTTCGGTTCCCCGTTATTTAGACCCAATTGATACGATGGCCAGAATTCTCAAACCATCTTTCCAGACCAGACCTGCGGGATAAACCCTGCGCTGGACGTGCTGGAGTAGTCGGGATGCCCTGCATCACGTGTTGGACCTGCCATTGGAATAACCTCTTATCGCCTCACGGCGAGGAATCGGAACCGCCAGCCGGGTTAACGAACCCGGCCTTCACGTTGGGCGGCGAATATGTCGGCTTCCAGGCGTTGCGCTTCATCGGCGGCATAGCGGCCAGCGGTCTTGTCGCGATAGAACTGGGAAATCTCGGCACCCGTCCACAACTTGCCGCCTTGAGAATTCGGCGTTTGCGTTGCTTTCGTGGTGCGAGGCTCCACTTGCTCATCGGGTACCGCGCGCTTTTGCGGCTGATTCTGCGCTGCCTGATTCAGATAGAGTTTGAAAACGTCGGCCACCCCTTTGGCGTCTAGGCTCTGTTGCGCCTGACTGAGTGCCTGTTGGTACTGCTTACCCGTTTGTGGATTGAACGTGCTAAGGAATTGCATGAACCCTGGCTCGCTATTGATCTCGCGGTATTTAGGCACTGCTTGCTCTAACCCGATCCAGAAACGCGCTTCTGCATCCTCTTGCTTCTCAGACTCAAGACGCTCAAGGCGTTGCGCGATCTCTGTATTGGGCTGTTGCTGCTGGGAGCCGCTTAACCGCATCATTAGCGATACAAGGTCGTCGCCATACTCTTCCTTATAGCTAGCTAGCTCTTCATCGCTTACACCTGGCAGCGACTGCTTAGGCGCGTCGGGTGCTTTACTGGCATCGGCTAGCTGCTGCTTTAGCTGTTCGTTCTCTTTACGCAGTGCCGGCACTTCGGTGTCGTACTTGCCGCGAATGACGTTAAAGCGGTGTTCCCAGTACAGGGCATCTTTTGCCTCTGTTGTGGGTTCGGCTTTTGGCTCGTCTTTCGGCGGCTCAGCGGATTGCGTATCGGGCTTGTCAGTGTCCGGCTTCTCAGCGTCGCGTGGCGGGTTTTGCTCGCGCTCAGGAGCCTTCGCTTTGTCGGCGTCGGGATTCTCTGGCTCGCGGTCAAAGTGCTGTGCGGCGGCGGCAGCTTGTGCCTGAACGGACTGGGGTAATGACATTTCAACTCCTATGACGCCTCTCGGCGTGTCTGTGAGCCGGCAAGTGCCGGGGTTCACGATTCGGGTAACGGGTTCAACCTGCAGTGTTGAGCGTTGCCCACAAAAAAGCCGCCTCGATGGAAGCGGCTTGCTTGTGAGGCCGGGCAGTGCCCGGCTACTTAAAGCGCGTGTCGATAACATCACGCGCGGTTTCTAACTTTTCGATAAGGCCCGCTAGTGCAGTGGCCTCGCCCTGCTTACGCGCTAACTCTGTGCTATCGCGGCATTGCTCCAGGTGGTTGCGACAATCCTCGCGCTGGGACTTGAGCATTTCCAGCAGGAGTTTGCCGTCCTGGCTGCTGTTGATTCGCGACAGGGCTTTCCACTGCTGCTCGTTCATTCTGGCGTCCTTGAGTCTCCGCGATGAGCTTGGCGATCTGGGCAAGCAGGTGCTGCGCATCCAGCGGCGCCATTTGCTGCGCTATCTGGGTATCAGCTTGGGTTTCAGCCGCGTCGGCGCCGTACTTCTGTGCTTGGGCTTGCTTAACCGCCACCTCGGCCTGCACCTTCGCCTGCTCGATCTGTTGCTGGGCTTCTAATTGCGCTTGCTGGGCCTGCTGCTGCTCGCCCAGGTTATGCTCCATCTGCTCTTGGGTTGGTATCAGCCCTGGCATGTCTAGCTTCTCAGCCGTGCTTTCTAGCAGCTTGCGGCGGCCTTCCATGCCAACGATACCCATATCTATCTCATTGGCGGTCATTTGCAGGAACTGCTGACGCAGCATGTGCGTCTGTTCGCGTATCAGCATGGCAGAGCTGCCGCGCGCGGCAACGTTGCAATCACCCTTGATGCTGGGGTCTTCGCTGTACTGCATGTTGTAGAGCCATAGCGCCTCGATCACGCGACGCATAACACCCCGGTCAATATGGCGAATCGCATCTTTGATACCCTTGTTGGCTGACTCCATCAGCATTGAGAGGCCGCTGGCGGTCTGTCCGGCACCACCTACGTTCTCATTGCCGTAGGTGTAGCGGGGAATATTGGTGGCGTCATCGGCACGGCGCTCAAACTGCTCGTAGACCGTAAGCAGTTCGCCTGCGTTGCTGCTGGGCTGGTAGAAGCGAACAGCGGCGTTATTACCGGTCACCTGGCTGTCTTTAGTACGCCAGATTTTCCAGGGGTAGATGTTGGTCGGGTCTTCCTGAGGTTGCAGGCGATCCTCGTACACTTCCACTTGCGGCCCGGAGGAAATAGCGAGGTTGTTCACCAAGCTGCGTGCCGTGGCGTTGCACACGTCTTGAACATCAGCCATCAGCTCGGGGATAGCTTGGCCCCAGAAACTGCCTGGCACCGGCTGGTAGCTGGCTTTGTGATACGGGCGACGCTCTAGCGGGTCGCGGTTAATGCGAACGCGGATAACGTGCTGACCAATCAAGATGGCCTCGATCTCATACTCTGCCAGTGGGTCTTCAATATCGTCAGGGTTTACACCCCACTGCAGCAGCGTGACGCCTTGAGCACCGCCGGAGTAGATAAGCCCGTCAATGGTTTCGCCGTGGGTAAGCCATTCATGGCCGCGCCCTTCTAGCTCGGCGCGTTCGCCATCTGTCCATAGCCAGTCGCGTAAGCCGCCTTGGCCATATTGCTCCAGAACACGACGGATAGATTCTTCATTGAACGACGGCACGCCGATCAGCTGGTTAAGCTGCATACGCGTAAATCGTGCCCGCTCGATGATGAAGGCGCCGTCATCCACGCTAGTGGCATCAGGGCTGGGATACATATCAAACGGCGATACACGCTCAAACTCGGGCCGTATGGCTGTACTCTTGACCGGCTGCCAGCCTTCCAGCCATTCCAGCGTAGGCACGCGACGCAGGATGGGTGCGCGCACAAACGCAGCGGGATAAGTGACAAAGTCATCCACGAATTGCTCAAATGCTTCACTCCAACCGCCTTCGGCTAGCTGGTCGGCAATGGTGTCTTCGTGGCGCTCTGCAGCCTCCTCGGCTTTCTCTTGCGCCATTTGCCGCACTTGCTCACGGGCCTGTTCGATAAGCGCAGCCATATCAACTTGCTGGCCTTCCTGCTGAGCCTGCATAGCTTGCTGCTGCATCTGCTGGAATACAGGGGCAACGTACTCATCGGGCACATCAGCCACTGGCGTCGGCTGTAGCCCCCACGGCTGCTCATTCGCAGGCATCATGATGTCGCGTATCCATGAGCCCGCCGCGCGGCACTTGGTGGCCGTCAGCATCATGTAAATCTCGGCGCCGCCTTCCTTGCGAATCGCCGACAGTTTATCGGGGGAATATTCGCCCTTGCGGCGACGCAGGCAATCCAGCAGGCGGTATTCGACTTCCTGCTTAGCCACCTTGGCAGATTCCCACGACCGGCGAATGTGCGCACCCAGCGACGATTCCATTAGCTGGCGGCGGCGCTCCTCCTCGGCCTGCATTTGCTGTGCCTCGGCAGCTTGCTCGGCGTGCATATCCGACGCTGATTTGTATTGCAGTAGCCCCAAACTAGCCATTAGCAGCACCCTGCGTTATCGCGCGGTAGATAGCGGCATCAGCAGCGCGCTTGTGGGTACGCATCCGCTGCACGTTGCGGCGCATCGGGCCGAGCTGCTTGAACAGGTCGGTGATGTAGCCAGCAGGATCGTCAAGGAACTCCAGCAGCTTGACGTTAAACGTCACGCCCATATTGCCTTCCACTTCAAATTGTAGGCGCATGCCTGGCTCGGGCGTTGAAACCTTCTCCTCGATAATGACCATATCGATTTGAACGTACCCAACGTCCGGACGGAAACGCTTCGTTGGAATCGGGATGCCGTACTTCATCAGCTCTTGCGCAATCCCCATCGCCGAATCGCGGGCGAGCTTTTCAATGTCGCGGCTCTGCAGGCCTGCCAGGCGTAGCACTGCCGTGTTGGCCCTCTGCTGTTGCGTGCTATCCGGTGCGGAATGAATCATGACCGTCTGCCTCCCGGCGATGGTTAAGTGTGAGCTGCCCAGCTACCGCGCTTGCTCGTACTGGACGACGTGCCGGGTAGCTGAGCCCTAGCAAATAGTGATGAGCGAGCAAGGGTTTCCAGCGCCTTGGCGCCGTGTGATGCCCAATCGTGGCGAGGCGTCGACTTGTACACGCCGCGCTTGTCGTCCCATTCCTTTCGATAGTTGTCGAGGCAAAGAACGCCTTGATGGCAGGCCTCCTCGTCTATCCAGCACATCGGCAGGAACTGGCGCGTGGCCTGCACGCCCTCGGCGTGGTTACTAATGCGCGGTACCGTTTCAAAGTTGATGCCGAAGCCTTTAGCCACATCGGAACGACTCAGGCCAGTGCCCAGCTCTCTAACGGCTAGATCGTGCGGCCCGAAGTGTCCGCCGTAGCGATAGCCCTTCTTATTCAGTAGGTCGGCGTAGTACTCGATGCCTTCGCCCTCGCCTTCCAGATAGTCGACAAGATGCACTTCACGCCCAACGACCTGGGCAAACCAAATCGCCATGGTGTCGTTCATGCCCAAGTCCCAGCCGGTATAAACCGGCAGGCTTGGATTAACCTGCACCTCACTGGTAAGCCGCTTATTCTTGCGCAGGTGCTGCATTTGTGTAGCGAAGTACGCGCCTTCTACTGACTGACTGAACGCTTCCTCTGGTGTGCTGGGGTATTCCCGCTGCATGTCGTCTTGCAGCTTTTCAGCCTTTTTGGCGTACCAAGCGCGCTGGCCGTCAGTCGTCTGGATGCCGTGCTTATGCTCTAGCTGCTCAAAGTATTCGTTTAGCCGCTGCGGTATCACCACACCTTTAGGCGACATGGTGTACGTCGGCTCTTGCCACCAGGGGAAGAAGTGGAACTGGAAGTCCATTTCTGTCAGCGTGCGGCCCATTTCCTTGAGCTGTTGCGCTGTCTGCGAGTAGTCGAAGAAGTAGCCTTCTCGCCCCTCAGCCGTGGATTCAAGCGTTATCTGATTGCCGATGCCCACCGCTTCAAAGGCACCGGTAACGATCTCCTTAGCCTTATGCGGGAACTGGCGGCATATCTTGCCAAACTCGGATACGTGCAAGCGCTGCAGTGTGCCACCACGATAAGAGGTGGAGACCTTGATACTTGAGCCGTTATCGAAGACGTAAGCGCCGGAGCCTGATTTGTCGCTGACAGGCCTGGGTATCTTGGTGCCCAGCATTTTCAGCAGCGCGTGCCAGGCGTCGTCGATGTTCTCGTAAGCGAAGGTGATCTTGTTTCTGAATATGTCCTGGGCATCTTCCAGCTTGTGACAGATACAGCCCGCGGCGAAGTTGTCCTTGAACAGACAGTCATCCAGCGCGTCGATCATCTCGAACGTAGTAAAGCCTAGCTGGCGAGCTTTCAAAATCAGGTCTAGGCAATGGCCGTACAGATAGCGCTCCCGCTGTGCCTTGTTAGGCTTGAACCGAACCTTCTTGCCGGACTTATCCTTGATCTTGTAAAGCGAGTTGAGACGGAACCATTTCAGGCTTAGCGCTTCTATAAGGTCGGCTTTGTCGGTCAACCTGCCTTTAGCATGTGCCCGCAAGTAAGCATTAGCGCGCTTGACCTGACGCGCCCGCTCACTCGGCGGCAGGATCATCAGGAGCCACCTCGCTCATTAGCTCTTCGAACGTCTTCACGCCTTCGTCTTTATCGTTGGCATCGAGACCATAGTTCTGGCGCTCTAGCTTGATAACGCGGTCTAAGGCCTGGGTGCCGTGACCCATGCACTTGCCGACGTACTCCAGGGGAATATCAATCTCTGTTGAGCCCCCGGTGGGCAGCTCCACTTTGATCTTGCCTTCTGCTAGTTGGTTTTCCAGCAGCTCGGCAAAGCGCTCAGCGATACTCCGCCAGCGCTCCAGGTTCTTACGATGGCCCTTAACGACGGCAGCGTTCTCATTCGCCGCATGCTCAACGATCTGATCATCGTCATTGTCGAAAGCAGCTTGGGCTTCCGGAGACAGCGACGCCTTGGTGATTTTCTGCTGCGTGCGCTCACGTACCCGGCCAGTTAGATCCTTTTCCCAGTTATCTTTTTTAGCCCGTCGGGAGATGTTGGAGCGGTGAACGCCGTGGCGCTTCTCCAGCTGCGTGAGCGAAAAACGACCGGTGCGATATTCCCGCTCGATCAGCTCCCAGTCGTGTCGTTTCGCCATAAAAAAACGCCGCCATTGCTGGCAGCGTCTCCATGCTTTAGTGAATCGTTGCGGTTGCGTAGCTATCAACGCTGTCGGCGAACCAAGTTCCATCGGGTAACTCAAGGACAAATGCGCAGGCACCTTCGCAGCCACACTCGTCGCCTTCATCATCCATGAGCGTGTCAATCTCGACCGTTTGGCCTGTGTCCAGCAGCGCCAAACGCTTGCGCAGGTTGATGGCTTCGACATCCATAACGCTTCACCTAAATAGGGGCCGGACGCTTCACAGCGTGCGGCGAGGTTGGCGCTGCCTCACGGCATGGCCGGTGCAACGCTTCACAGCGTGGCGTGTCGCTTCACAGCGAGTTGGTACAAAGGGTTTGTAGCATTGCGCCTTGCTCATCAGAAAACGCCCATACGCCATTGATGTAACGCTCCAACGCTCGGTACCGCTCGTCGCCTAACGCATCCCATAGTTCACCTTTGCTTAGCTCGGGCAGCGCGGGCTGAGGCGGTGGCGTGCATTCAGGCGTGACGTGGATGAACTCGGTGGTCGTGCAGCTAGCGACGGAAAGTGCCAGAAGGCCGCTTACCATCAGGGCGGTTATCGGCTTCACGTTGCTTCTCCGCTGATTGCGTGCGCGCTTGCGTGCGCGCTCGTTCGATTGAACGCTCTGCTTCAAGGACGGCTGTTTTACTCTTGGCCTCTGCCTTCGCACGGCTAGCGGCTTCCTTTGCCCGGTCACGCTGGCCACCAACGAACAGCAGAGCAGCACCCAGTAAGCCAACGATCATGACCAGGGCGCCCGCGACCTTGCTCCATATCGTGCTAAACATTGGTCGGCCTCCGCTTTTGTTCCAGTTTGGCTTTCGCCTTAGGCTGCTCGATGTTGCGCAGGATGAAGGCAGCACTGGAGATGACTGCACCGGCCAACATGAACCAGCGATCAGGAACGATCCCGTCCCAGAATGGCAGTAGGCCCTGCATCATCGTGATAGCCGATAGCAAGGTGGCCTGGTTGGACCAGAGCAGATACCAAATGGGGGCATCATCGGCTAGCTGAAGTCTTTTCATCACTCACTCTCCGGTATGATCGCGGCACTACCCGTCCAGCTAGGGTCTGCCATCATCTGCTGCGTTGCTCGGCACTCCTGCTGCGTTGCTCGGCACTGTTGAATCTCTTGCTCCAGCGACGATATGCGGCGCCTTAGATTGCTGGTGTAACCCTGCTCGTTGCCAAGCTGCTGTTCGTTACTGTTCGCTTCCGCCTCGAAGCCGCCTGCCTTGGCTTGCTCTTCGCTTAATGCGTAAGTCAGACCGTAGACCGCTGCTCGGTGAGCGGTGACAGTGCTTGCGTAGTCCTCACGGATCGCTGCTTTATCAAACGTCTGTACTACCGCAAACACAGTCGCCAGCAAGAATGACCATAAGAGACTGCGATACATTCGTCGGTACTTACGAGCGCTCGCCGTCGCGGCCTTGTAATCGCTGCCTGTCATTTTTTATCGCCTTTCACGCCTAGTAGTTTATCTAGGCGCGTTTCTAGCTTCACCATGCCGACGTAGCCAATACCTGCGCCTATACCTGCCGCCCATGAGGGGTCGGCGCCGAGTGTGATGGAGATCGGCACCATGCCATATGAGGCAAGACCAACCATGGGAACTTCAAGCCATTTACGGGGCGGACGAGGGGGTGGCGAGCCGAATATCTTTAGGCCCGCCATAATCATTGCGGCAATGGCAGCGCTAATAGATGGCTCTGCAATAAACCCCCGAAAGGCAAGCCATGCCATGAGCAGCGGGTCTGGCATGGCTCACCTCAATCTTCTTTTCGCCGATCTGACCTCGCCAGAGCGTTAATGAGAGGGAGAAACGACAGCATTGTGAGCGAAACCATGGCGCGCCAGGTGACGTATCGGGCCTCTCCCTCCAGCGGAATAGTGTAATCCGTTAGGCGTAGCGCAATCACCGCTGCAGCGATACCGAGCACGCATTCAATGGCGAATCGTGACTGGCTGTCATGAGTCGTGCGCAGCGCCGATATGCAGCGGTAGACGATGTAAACACCGATAGGGATGTGGGCAATAGCCAGTAGACTAGAAAGCGACGCTATCATCAGGCCATCCCCGTCTCTATCTCTGAGTAAAGGGAAAGGGCTAGTCGCTCACCGTGGTCGCTCTCGACTTCGTTGCGCAGATTCACAACACGATGAAACCAGCCGTATGCAAAATCTTCCTGCCGCTCATCTCGCTCAGCCAGACCACGACAGAAGGCGATGCGTACACCGTTGATCGACTCAGCCAGCACATGCACGCCTGCCCCGCCCCTATGCTTACGGTAATCAGCAAGCGCGCTCAGCGTTGCGGGGCCGACGGCACCGTCTACCCTCATGTCAGGAAACAGCTTGCCGCGGCTATTGAGAACATTGAGCGTGCGCTGCAGCTCTTGGGCTGATCGACCTGGCCCAGAGTGAACACCGAAGTCGAACAGGTACTCGGCAAGCGTGGCGCTGATCGGCGCGATGCGGTCGAGTCGAATGCTCGTCCAGTAGCGTGCTTCGTAGATCTTCACGGCCAGCGACTTGGGCAGCTTGCGCATATCGCCGTGGAAGCCGTTCTCGCGAGCAACTGCACGGGTAATGCCGTGATTGGTTGGGCCGCCACGGTCTGAGCTGTGATTCACATAGCCGCCTTCGCGGTCAATGACAGCCGCGATTAAGCGTTGCTTCAGGGAGGCGGGCATAGAGTTAGGCTCCGGCGCCTCACGGCGGGGGAAGACGGAAAAGCCCCACCAGAACTGGCAGGGCCTTAAACAGAAACGCCCCGCACAATGGCGAGGCGTAGAATTAGATAGTGGGGAAATAATCGCTCAGCGGTGCCCGCAAGTCAAGTTTTCGGCATTCCGTGTCTATCCGTAAATCCAGCTTTCAGCCTGACTTCTTTAGCCCTCAAAGCGGCTTCTTCGGCTTCAACAAAAACACCTACGCCCTTTCCTTAAGCCGCTTTTGGAATCAGCGCGGCCACCGGCGCAAGCGCTGAGCATTCCCATGTATCCAGCACGTCTAGCAACCGCTCCCACACGCCGCCCCAGCAAGCGCGGCCTGATCGTGACCAGCGTCCAACGTCTACCTCCTCGCCATGCTCTTCTTCAATCCATGCCGCAATGCGCCGAGGATTATGCAGCCCTGGCCGGTTATACGGGTACGTGGTTTCGGCGTGGTGATGAATTGCTGCCGACACTATCCAGCGCAGTTGCCGTGCCGCCTCGGCGTTCGGGTAGTCACTCTGCCCCTGCCCTGGTAAACGCATCCTTAAAGCGACCTGCATCAAAACAGCGTGCAGCCACTCCCGATCCTCTGCTAGTTCATCACGAGTAAATGGGCCGAAGCAGTAGCGCGCTAAAGCCTGCAGGTGCTGCGGCAAACGCTCAACGGCGCTGATCACCATGCCCGCTTCCAATCCGCTGACGATGCGCCAATCGTTGTTATTGCGCTGAGTCGTCTGCACCTGGGCCCCCATCCGCGCTATCTCTGCTGCATACGCCATCACACTGCCCCGCTGCTCGTGATACGCGTCAAAAATACACTGCCTCGCTGAGATATACCGCATCACTACCCCCTGCCGTTGCGCTGCTGTTGCGTTTTCGTTGCGTTATTGCGCAACTGTTGCGTTTTGTTGCCCTGCCGCGTTGCGCGTTCTTCTTCAACTACTTCATTCCAAACGTCTTTTATCCGTTGCGGTGTTGCGTGCGGGAGCTTCTTTACCCATTGAGCGTGTACTGCTTTGCGCTGTGCTTGTGGCACCTTGAGCATCTGCCGTGCGATGAACTTCACCTCACACTGCCGCGCCCAGGCGTGCCACTCAGGTGGGTAGCCGTTCTCACCGCCTAGCTTGCGGCCATCAGGCCACTGGGTTGGGCGCTCTATCACTCAGCGCCCTGCTTCAGCTTCAAGGTGACGCCTGAGAACGTAGCTCTTCTCATGTTCATGCAGCCCAGTGAGTTGCTATATGCCAAACCCGACGTGGCCCTTAGTTCTTTCCACTCATCTTTGCTGAGCTCTATGAAATCGATGGCTTGGTTTTGAGACTCAGCCTCTGCAATTACGTCAAACAGCAGCTCGACAATCGGTTTTTTGGATGAGGGGCTGCCCTTATCTGCAATCGCCATGGAGCGATCCAGTCGAGAGCGCAACGGCTCGCGCGAAATACGACACCACTCTTCATATGCCTGTCGGATACCGAGTCCTACTGCCACAACCCCACCGCCGCGGCATTCCCATAACAACTTGCCTACGTTTCTCATTCTCGGCTTATGCTTCACGCTGCCACCTCCACAGGAATGATCTCGACCCACACGCCAGTGCCAGCCTTGCGATCAATCAGGGCAGGCGTGTTGGTCACGTTGCGCACGTATTCATCGGTGTCATCGATCAGCAGGCCGCACTTAACCAGCGCGTCCTCAATCAGCTTGGCCGTCATGCTGTTGTTGCTGGTGTCCCGCTTGCGCATCCCTTTGCCTAGCTGCGGCGTGAATACAAGGTCAACGCGGTCGGCTATGGGCGCTCCAATATTCGCTTTGTTGATAGCGGCCTTAACTGCTACCGCGGCGTCATCTTTCGCCTTCTTGCGTTTGGCCCAGTGGAGCCCGGCGTATATAGCGTTGGTGCTTGGGCCTAGGTATTCGATGAATAGGCGCATTAGGTGTAGTCCTCCGCCAAGTGGTGGCCGTCCGCCATGATCTCTTCAGCTAACAGGGTTGCCGCTTCATCGAACTTATCTAGTGCATCAAGCCATGTCTGATCGCGTGTTTCGCTGGCCTGGATCAGCTCATGCTTAGCCTTAGCCAGCCGCTGCCCGGCCTTGCTGCTGATCATGATCATTCGTCACGCTCCATCGGCGCGCCCTGGTCATCTAGGCCTTTGAAAATGAATGCCGTGAAAGCGATTAGCACCACAGCGCCAATGCCTAGCAAAGCGGGGATAATCCAGATGCTCATAGCACGCCCTCCCGTAGTGCTAGCTCTAGCCGGAATAGGTCGCTGCATAGCTTGTGCGCGAGATGGTGCTCGCCGGTTTCTGGGTCGCAGCGCTCGCCTTTGGCTAGGGCTAGTTCGTGACGGATGCCAGCGGCTAGATAACGACGCTGTGCGTTCTCAACGTGTGCCCAATTGCCGTCCGCATACTTGGCTGCTCCATAGGTCAGGACGTTGACGACCGCTTCCAGTGCTAGCGGCATATCAGCCAGCAGCAAGTCAAAGCGCGGCTTCTCGGTGTCGAATTTCATTCCGCTCATTGTTGTTGTGCCTCCAAAAACGCCAGTGCGTGCATAAGTGCCTCGGCAGTCTCGCCAGTGAATTGCTTTAAGCCAGCGCGTAACGTGGTGCGCAGGAATGTCGGCTGCATATCGCGTAGCGCCTTGTTCGCATGTATCTGCTGGTGGCAGTCGCGGTTGTGCTTATAGATCGGGTCGCAAGCGGGCATAGCGAAGCTGTCAGCGGGTTTTAAGCCCATACCGCTAAGCTGGTACATGCCTGTGATGTGGTGAGCCGCTACGCCTTCCGTTGCGCCGCATACTGAACATGGCAGCGAGCGAACGAACGCCAGGTATTGCTCACTTCTCCATCGCACGTCTTTCTGCTTTGCTGACTGCGCTTTGCGGCGCCGCTGTTTGATGGGCTTGCGGGCCATGGGCGCCTTGGCCTTGAGGGGAGTTTTCCGTTTAAGCATCGGAGTCACCCCGCGCTTTCTGTGTGCGCCCAAACAGCAGCCAAGCGATAACAATCCCTGCTAGCCCGCAAAGCAGGGCGAAGGCAAGCCCGCCTAGGAAATAGATAACGTCACTCATCACGCGCACTCCCGGTAATCGCTAGCGTTAATGCCTTTCAGCCCTGGATCAGTGAGGCGCATGCCCTGGCTGGTGAAATGTTGGTAAATGGCGTCGAGGTAGCGCGTCTTTTGGTCTTTGGTCATTAGTCGCGTGCACGGGAAGTCGAGCGGCTCCTGCATCAACTCCAGCTTGGATTCATACGGCAGCGGCTTAACGATGCGGTCATACTTCTCTTTGAACTCGGGCAGCTCCCAGCGCAGCATCGGCACCGCGAAGTGCAGCTTGCAGAATCCGCGATACTCTTCCGCCGTCTGGTCGCCTTGAGCCTCAGCCTCTAGCAGCCATTTACGTTGGAGTTTGTTTTGGTCGACGCTGCGCTTCACCGGGCGCTTTTGGACGATGATCTCTATGTCGCCCCATAGCTGAATGGCATCGGTTAGCACCCGGGGCAGCTTGGCGATAGCGGCAAACGCCTCTTGCAAGGTGCTTGCCCGCGATACGAACGGCTTGGTGGCTGGCTTACCCATGCCGAGCCTCCTCATTGATCCGCGCCAAGTAGTCCTGAGCGGTTTCAACCAGCGCGACCTCTTCGGCCTTGCGCGCATCCTCGCGGTCAAATACCTCCCAGACATAGCCAGAGACAAGACACGTCACCATCCAGCTGCCTGCGTGCTGTTCTGCGGCGTTACCCATGCTCCACCTCCCGCTTAGCCTTAGCCGCTCG
Organism: Halomonas sp. H2; assembly: GCF_050215315.1. GTDB lineage: Bacteria > Pseudomonadota > Gammaproteobacteria > Pseudomonadales > Halomonadaceae > Vreelandella. Next base: position 1,574,358 of record NZ_CP189760.1, on the reverse strand, counting down.
CTGGCCCTTGTTGTTAGGCGGTAGCGTCACGGTGTCTTTAATGCTCCATCCCCGCTTGAGGCGCCCATAGACCGTGCCGTAGGGAAGCCCGCTCTTTTCAGCCAGTTTGGTAATCTTGCTCTTGGGTACCGGTTTCGTGATCTTGTAGTCGCGCTTCTCGACAGTGGCCGCGTCGCGCTCAGTCCAGCCCTGCTTGAGCCGGTTGAAGAACAGGCCTTTGCTAATGCCGTTCTTTTCAGCGATTGCGTACCACTGCTTTTTCGAGCGCTGAGGCTGGTCGTATTTAGTTAGCCGCATGACGCACCCCCATAAGCGCGGTGAGGCGATCCATAAACCCAGGCTTCGCCATCTGCACTAGGTCGCTTGCCGTGTAGTAGCGAACTCCGGCGCTGGTCATGCATTTAACGTTGCCATTTGTCCGCTCGATCAGTACGACGATGCCTTTGTCGCGGAGCTGGGCTAGCTGCTTGATACTTAGAGTCATGATTACCCCTCCTAAACGGCGAACTTGTCGGCTTCCATCGGCGCAACGGATGCGCGCGGAAACTCGCGTTGGTAGTTAGCGATGTTTTCGGCTGTGGCTGGCTTGAGCTGGGAGCGGCTGAGGTCGCATACCACCTGAACCGTGCCCACCTCGCCATCGCGCTGCTTGGCAACGATTAGCTCTGCGACGCCGGGGTACTCGCAGTCAGGGTTGTGTTTCGCTTCGCGATAGATGAACAGGATCATGTCGGCGTTATGCTCAAGGGATGCCGACTCGCGAAGATCAGACATAACTGGCCGCTTATCGCCGCGCTTGGTGTTCTCGCGGTTGATTTGCGCTAGGAGAATGACTGGACAGCCAAGCTCTTTTGCGAGGATCTTTGAAGATTTGGAGACTTCGGCCATCTGCTGTTCGCGTGGGATAGACTTGTCGTCGGGCTGGACAATGCCCGCGTGGTCAATGATTACGCAGCCCAGTTCCCCGTAATGCTCTTTCCAGCGCTTGGCAGCGGCGCGCATCTGGGTAGGTGTCAGGCCGGGGCGGTCATCAATGACTAAGCCAGCTTCTTTGGCAGCCGCAACGCCTGCTGTCACCTGGCTCCAGCCTTCGCTATTCATAAAGCGGCGTGGGTTTTTCAAGGCATCAAGCTTTACGCCAGAATAGGAGCCCATGACGCGGTTAAAGACTTGCTCTTTGCGCATCTCAAGCTGAAACATCAACGCTGGTTTTTTCTGACGCAGGCACACGCTGTCGAGGATATGGGCGGCCACGACGGTTTTACCCATGCCGGATTCGCCGCCTAGCACAATCAGGTCTTCGGAATGCATGCCGCTAGTCTTGGCGTCCAGCTCAGGGATGTTGAACAGGAGCCCCATCGGGTCGATTTCGCCATTGAAGCGGGCGTCCAGCTCGTCAACCCAGCTTGAAAGCCAGCTCTGAACGGGCTGAACGGTTCCGGCGCGCTGACCGATAACGCTGGCGAGCTTCGCTTGGGCCTTGTCGATCAAATCAGGCAGGCTGGTGTGAGGACTGCCAACTTGCTCGCCTATTTCGTCAAGGTAAATATTGAGGCGGCGGCGCAGCGCCTTGTCTCTAACGGCTGATGCGTAAGCCTTGGCGTTTTTGGTGGTAGGCGTTGTGCGGGCCATTTCGCACAATCCTTGCAAACCGCCGTAATACTCTGCGTAGTCGCTTACCAGTTCATGCAGCGACACAGGGTCAACGCTGTTGCTCAAGGCTAACTGTTGTAGACCTGACCACATGGCGCGGTGGTATTCGACGTAGAAGTCTTCGAGAGAAACCAAGTCGGATACGGCATCGATCTGCGAAGGGTCGAGAATGCAGGCGCCGATCACACTGGCTTCGGCTTCGTGGCTATAAATCATGCGACCTCTCCCTTGAAAATCTTCACCGTTTCTTGCTGCTTAGTGGCCCAAGACAGGCGACACCAGCGGGCGGCGTCCTCGCGCTGTATGCGATCAACGGCAGCTAGTCTGCGGAACACTTCGCGGTAGAACGCCACGCCTTCGGCTTCATCAGCGAACACCGGTTTGCCAGTGCTGGCACGCGGCTTGGTTTTGAAGTTCTGCCACGCGTTAGCCAGGGTCTGGAATCCTTGGCTATCTGGCGTCCAGTCCTCGGGGCTGACTTTCTCGATGTGCGCGGGCATCTCGGCATTCCATGCTTCGATGATGGCGGCATGCGGGCAACGCTCGGGTAGATCGTCTTCCCAGCGCTGTTGGTTCAGGTAGGTCGTCGGGTGCATGGCATCAAAACCCAGTTCGCCAGTACCCAAGCGTCCAGCGATGTTGTCAGCCAGCATTTGGCCGAACGCCATCGGGTCGGTGTGCTTGCGAGCCTGAACCTTGAAAGCAATCTCTGCCTTTTTGCGGTTCTTCTTTGGCAGACCAGCGTTATAGAAAACTTCGAAGGCAGCGCGGTGTGATTGCACATTTCCTAACCCGTTAGGGTTAGGAGTGTCTTTCCTGTCTTTAGAAGGGAGAGCATTTTGCTCTGAGTCAGATAGAGCATTTTGCTCTGATTCGGAGCATTTCAATTTAGGGGTGGGAGGCGTATGTTTTGCCGCCTCTAGCTGCCATTCATCAGCGTGTTTATTCAGCGATATTGGTGAGCGGCTTCCGCCATGGCGAAGGATTACGTTTTTGGCGATCAGGCCCGACAGAACCTTGGCTGCAATGGTGTCAGGAAGTCCGGTCAACTTAGCCAGCAAGCCGCCAGTAACGCGTGCCTGCTTGCGGTTCCAGCCATAGGTGAGGCGAATGACGGCCATCACTATGCGGATCTCTCTTAGCGTCAACGGTGCAGCCATCACCTGCTCGAGTAGCTCATTGGCTATGCGTGTATATCCTTCCTCCACTTGTGGCCCCCTGGCGGCTTTCTGAGGCGCCTCTGGTATTGCGTCGGGACTATGCCCAGGGAAGTAAGCAACGTTGCTCATGCAGCCACCTCCAGGCCGTAAGCCTCCATCCATACATCAGCGTGATAGGCTTTAACGGTGCCGTAGTTGGCGTCGAATACGTCAATCGGGGGGATGCCCATATCTTGCGAGGCTGACTTGAGCAGGCGCCAGTTGTAGGCTTGGCCGTGCGTCAGCATCGACATACGCTTAATGGTGCAATATTCCTTTGAGCGATCCAGGTCACGCTCTAGCTTGCTGGCACGGCGGGTAGCGATGCTGGCTGTGTTCATTGCTGTGGCTTCGCGGCGAGTGCCAATCTCTGCCTTAGTTGCAATGGCTAAGCGCTCAGCCTTCTTCGCTTCAATCCATGCTTCGGCAGCTTCAATCGGGTCTGCGAAGTTTGGCAGTGCAGGCGCGGCAATATGGCCTTCGAGTTCACGCCAACGCTTGATAACGGCCATGCGTGCTTTTGCGCTGTAGCCAGTTAGCAGGCAGTCGGTTAGGTCGCGGTCGAGATGATATTCAGTTTGTTTGCGGTTCATGCTGTCGAAATAGATGCCCTGAATCGTAAGGACATCTATTTCTAGCTCGGTAACCATCTTCTGAATGTCAGATTTAACGTTGTCGTGACGCTTGCTAGTAAGGTCAGCAATTTCACGACTGGTCATCGTTGGCTGGACATTCTGTGTCAGTGCGGTATTATTCATATCAACACCTATCGTTAGATCATTTAGAAGGCCCGCCACGCTCCCCAGCGATATGGTGGGCTTTTTCATTACTTGACTGCCTTGAGAGCAGTACCCGTCACATGCATCTGCTCGATGCGGTTCATCACGGTGTTGCCAAATACGGCTAGCTCGTGACGTTGTTTCCTGATCTCCTCCATTTCCTGTGCGTCAATCTTTCCGTCTTGCTTTGCCTTACGTACCACTGCCACAAAACGGGCGGCTTGCTCTTGCTGATCCAGTAGCAGTTCACGAATCTCGCCTTCAAACTCGCTGGCGTCTGCGGATAGCGGCGTTGCCACCATGCCCAGGTCTTTCATAGCGCGATCAATGCAGCGCGTGTCTTTCAGTACGCGGTTGATGCGGAAGAAGTCGGCCAGGGTTAGCGATACGCCGCCATCGGGATCGAGCTTCTTGTACAAACGCGACTCAGACATATCGAGCTGATAAGCCAGCTTCTTGATGCCGTACTCGAATGCCGCTTCCCGTAGTCCGGCTGTGTATGCATCCATGGGTTAAACTCCTGTTTTGCTTGACCTCTAAATTAAGCGAGGAGGCCGGTTAAACTGTTGTTGTGGTTAGGCAACAGATCGCTCAATGAAAATGTCAGGGCGTAGGTCGTTGGCAGTTACGACCCCATCGCAGGCAGTCACAACGGAATGAACGCGAGCAGGGGGAACGTTGCCTGATTCACACCACTGCTGAACCGCCTGCTGGGTTACACCGCAAGCACGAGCAAGGGCGCTTTGGCTACCTAGTTTCTTAATCGCCTTTTCGAGGGCTTTTTTGGGCTTCATAGCCATGTCTCCAAGAAATTCTTGTAGTAAGGATAAACCCATGACAAGCGCTTTACAAGTCGATCTTGTTTGGATGCCCACAAGCACGCCTTGTACACTTCTAGAGGTATACAAACCCAGGCCAAGAAGCGCTTTGAGACAACCCATGGAATTTTCAGATAGGCTTAAAAAGGCTCGTGAAAGACGCGGCTTAAACCAAACAGAGCTTGGTACTATGCTTGGCGTATCAGCCCAGTCAGTGCAGCAGTGGGAATCAGGTGGCACAATGCCGCGCCATAAGCGCATAGATGCGCTGGCGAAGCAGCTAGGAGTAAGAGCGCAGTGGCTCATCTTTGAGCAAGGCCCTATGTTAGAGGGCGTTAAAGATGACGCAGTGCTGCATCAAACGGAATTGTATGAAGATGAGGGGCAACCGCTACCCGATGAAATCGAGGTGCCATATTTTCGAGAGGTGGAAATGGCAGCGGGAAGCGGCAAGACACAGGTTATAGAGAACCAGGGCCGAACGATGCGCTTTAGCTTGGCGCGCCTGGCAAGGGCTAATGTTCAGCCAGGTAACGCAGGGTGCGCCACTGTTACCGGCGCTTCTATGGAGCCGATGATTATGGATGGCTCGCCTATTGGTATTGATAAAGGCTGCCGCCACATCGTTGATGGCAAGGTCTACGCCTTAGATCACGATGGCATGCTCCGAGTTAAGAAGCTTTACCGACTACCCCTAAACCGAATGCGCGTTGTCAGTGAGAACCACATAGAATTCCCTGAAGAGGTCTACTCTATTGACGATCCAGAGGCGCCGCGAATCATAGGCCGCGTATTCTGGTGGGAAACCTTTTCCTAACAAGCCGATACTGTAAGAAAGCCGCCTATTGAGGCGGTTTTTTTTCGCCTGTAATTCAGCCCTTTACAAATTTATCTTGTTTATTTGCCTTTCGGCGCTTGTTTTGCGCTTGCAATTACAAGTTTGTCTTGTATAGTTAGGTTCATAGCAACGCAGCACGACCCGCACCACCGGGCAATGTGGAGTTCTTTAACATCGATATAGCCTAACCGTCCGTAGTGTATTGGATATGCGAGAGGCCGTTAGGCAGATGCCCGCCAGGGCTGTTAAGTGCTGGCCGCGCTACCTGCGACAGTGAGACCTAAAGCCTGCTGGTTCGGCTGAGAATAGAGCCAGCATCGGGGAGTGTTCTAGGCATACATTGGTGGCTATGACTGCCAGAGCAAGTAAGACGAGCACTCCACCGATGCTTGTCCTGGCATCAACTCCTTGCATACGGATATGCCTTCGCCCCTCGCTTGAGGGTCTTTTTATTGGTATGTCGACGACACCAATGTCGTCGACATACCCGCGCTGCTTGGCTCCCCATCCACTGGCACTGCGAGGGGCGCAGATACAGCAGGCAGCGCGCCTAATTAGAGAGGTGATTTATGGCTAAGCCAAAACACACGAAGCACATCAACATCACGCGCCGCACAGCACCCAGGCCGGTATCGCAAGACAAGGATGCCGAGCGCTTTCGGTTGCGGCTGGCAAATGATCACAAGCGCGATGAATTGGCGCTACAGCGACAGTTGAGGGGGATGTATGAGCAATGAGCATCTCCCTGAGCGGGCGCCGATAAAAAAGACACTGGCTGGAAATTTTGAGATACAGCACCCGCATTTTAAAGACTGCCTGTATCAAGAGCGCTGGCTGGCCGCCTCCCACTGGGAGAAGTTTAGGCGCGGCGAAAATCCCATAAGTAGGACGCGAGGTGCGCCATGACTACACGCTACCTACTTCGCGAAAAGCGCGGAGAAATCGTTACGCCGAGACCTGATAAGGGTCTTTTTTTTGGCCTGCGTTTGGCAAAGCAAGCAGCCAAGGCGCTCGGCTACCCGCCCCAGTTAATCAAGAAGGTGACGAAATGAACGCGAGAACACTTAGCGTCGCGGGCCTGCTGGTGATCGTCGCCAGCATGGTGCTAGCGGCCAATATCGACGCATCTAGCACTGAGCGGCTACACGAAACGTACTGCACTGAGGTAGCTGTGTGGGCCGCAGAAGAAGCGCGGGGCGTTGATCCTAACCACCGTATTGGTCATCCCGACTATCGCGGCATTGCTGAGGATGCCTGCCCTGGCATGAGGAGAGCGACATGAACGCAGCACTCGCATTAAGAGAAGCCGCCCGCCCTATCGTGGGTGTGCATCCTGATTTAGACAGCGCAACGCCGATTGACTGCCTGCGAGACGGCGAGCAGTGGGCGTGCGATTCGTTCGTTGAGTTTGTGAAGCAGGAGAAGGAAGGCCGGGAGCTTTACGACATGCTGCTGAGCACGACGCCAGGGCTAACGCTAGACAGCTTGAAAGAGGCTTGGAGCAAGCAGGTTCTAGCGGGAGAGTGGACATGAGCCAGTGGAAAATAACGGGCGTCCATTTCGACGCCAAAAGCCGCTGGTGTTTCGCCGTGACCAAGGGTAGCAAACGTATCGGCCTGGATGAGCAGGACGAGCTTGAGGCGTTGCTGGCCGGGTGGGTAGACGCAGATAAGCAGCTGCCTGAATACGGTGAGCCGTGCCTGATAGTCGCTAACGGCGTGGTTCAGCACGTGACGTATATGCGCGACGGCACAGATGATTCAGCCGACTGGTTTGAGCCATTCCATTACGAAGACAGGGCGGCGGCTTGCTGGGCAGCAGATGTTACCTACTGGATGCCGCTGCCTAAGCCGCCCACCAAATAAAAAGCCCGCTCCTACGCACATAGGAACGGGCCGGATCAACGTCGAGAAGATCAAACAGAGGATATCACATGGAATTCAACGACAACCACCTATTGATATGGAAGGCGGTAGAGAAGACCGCCACTACCGCCACCAAGCAGGCCAACGTAAACGGTCAGACGATCACGGCCATTGACACCATCTACATGGTTAAGCTGGCAACAAAAGTATTTGGGCCGGTCGGCATTGGCTGGGGATACAAGATCGACGTAGACCGCTTCGACCAGGGTGCGCCGGTTCTCCTGAAAGAGCAGGTTATTGGCTATGAACAGACGCACACTTGTCAGCTAACGCTCTGGTACGAATGGGAAGGCAAGCGTGGCGAGGTAACCCATTTCGGCCACACGCGCGCCGTTTACATGACCAACAAAGGCAAGTTTATCACCGATGGTGAGGCGCCTAAGAAAAGCGTCACCGACGCCATGAAGAAGTGTCTTAGCCAGTTAGGGTTTGCCGCCGATATCTTCACCGGCCTGTATGACGACCAACAGTATGTTGCCCAGCGCCAAGCGGAAACGCGCCTGGAGCAAGCTGAGGACTTCGACACCGAGCTGCAGAAATGCCGTGACGACTACACCGAGTGGTTACGGCGTGAGTGCGACACGCTGCGCAACAAGATCGACCACCCGAAAAGCATCACTATGGCCGCAGACACCATCATTCGGCGCTTACCGGACAAAGCCAGCGTTGCGCGTGTTGATCCCGCCAAAGGCCAGCAAATTCTTATACGTGCACGCGATGAAGGTATTGCGCGGGTAATGGTAGCTAAAGAGCAATCCAAACAACATCAGGAGAAAGCAGCCAATGGTTGATACAGTCCCCGCCCCAGACTACAAGAGCGAGCTGGTTGAGCTAGATGCCGTAGATAAGGGTATCGCTGCCCTTCGCGAGCAGTACGGCACCGTGCCAGACGTGACCAACAAGGAGGGTTACGCACTCTGCAAGAAAGGTATTCGCGAGCTAACCAGCACGCGCACCAAAGCCGACAAGCTGCGCCTGGAAATAACTGAGCCTCACCGTAGCTTCATCGAGCAAGTGAACAACTACGGCAAGGAGGTTATCGAGCGGATTAAGAAGATTGAGCAGCCGCTAAAAGAGGCCAAGCAGCATGAAGACGAGCGGGCCGAGCGTGAGAAAGAGGCTCGGATTGCCAAGCTGCGCGAGCGTATCAACGCCGAAATCCTGAGCTTTATTGATACGGCTAATGGTTTGGATTCAACCGGCCTTGCTGAGCTGCACGATGCAGCGCTTGCAATTGACGTTGATGGCTACTACGACGTGACCAAGGAGGCAGAAGACGCCAAGGCGGACGTGCTGCGGCGTATCGGTGAGCAGCATGGGCAAGCATTGGAGCGTGAGCGTTTGGCCGCTGAGCAAGCTGAGGTAGAGGCTGAGCGACGCCGCTTACGTGAAGAGGCGGAGCGCCAGGAATCTGAGCGTAAGGAGCTGGAAGAATTGCGCCGATTTAAGGCGGAGCAAGAAGCCCAGAAGCGCAAGCTGGAACCGCAGCCAACACCGGAGCCTATGCCCGCCGCTGCCGAGCACAAACCGCTGGATACCAGCCGCCTCAGTGCAGCCGCCGATAACTACCAGCGTGGTAGCCAGGTGAAAGCACCGGAGCAGGTGACGATCAGCCGTAAAGAGTACGACCGATTGCTGGCAGCCGAGGCCAAGCTAGACGCCCTAGAAGCTCATGGCGTTGATAACTGGACTGGTTACAGCGACGCAATGGAAGAGTTAAACGCAGCCTAGCCCCTCACGCAGGGGCTTTTTTAATGCAGGAGGGTTTATGCCTCAACAGCGACGCCCTTGGACGCTAAAAGAATACGCCTACCTCAAGAAGCATTACCCCACCAGCAAGCCAATCAGCGACATAGCCCAAGCCATTGAGCGATCAGAGGAGCAGGTTTCCTTTCGCGCTCGAAAGCTGGGCCTTATCCGCCCCCGGCATTGCACGGAACTGGCGGTAAAGAACTTTGAGGCGCGCAAAGGCAAGCCGCTGGATGCCGTTGCCAGAGATTACCTAAGACGGAAGCTAGCACGGCGCGACTTAGCCGCTGACATAGGCATCTATTGCGGCACATTGAAACGCCTATTGCCGCCAGAGCTATGGCAATCATGGCCCCACAACACAGTCGGCAGGCAGCTAGCCGCCGAACAACGCAGAGCCTAGCCCCGAAAGGGGCTTTTTACTATCTGGGAGGTGGTAATGCAACAGCGTAAAGCGGTAATGGATATTACCAATATGGTAAGGGCGTCGAGTATTTCTAACCATCGTTGCCAGGATTTGGTAAATCGAGCCGAGAAAGTAGCCAATGATACGGAGAAAGAGGCAAGGCTAAATGCGCAGCTCTGCAAGGCGTGTCACTACTTTGAGCGCATCGGCGGGCAGGCCTTTACGATGCGCCCATGCATGTCGTGTGGCAGCGAAGAACAATACAGCAGCACGGCAACCGATGTGCTTTGCAAGTCATGCGCTAAGAGCGGTGATTTATGTAAGCGGTGCGGCGGTGATCTTGAGATGAGGCCGAAGCGACGAATATGGCCGCAACCGAAAGCTGACATTTAACAGCCGCCCAAGAGGCGGTTTCTTTTGCGAGGAGACAATCCATGCAAGATCAATACGTAAGCACAAGCCAGCTATGTGAGCGCTACGACAGAAGCCGCAACACCTTACAGCGCTGGCAAAGCACGAAGGGCTTTCCTAAACCTGTGATTCAGGGCGGCCATGGCGCCGAGTCTCGCTGGCGTGAGAGTGATATCAAGGCGTGGGAAGATCGCCAGCAACAAGCCGCATAACGCGCTCATGCCACGCCTTATAGGCTGCTGCCTGCTCTTCCAGATAATCATGGCGGTCGTACACTTGCCACACGCCTGGCAGGACGTGGCCGAGCATAAGCTCACAGACGTGGGGCTCGGCCAGGGTCGACCAATTCGTTCTAGCGGTTTTACGCAGATCATACATGGACCAGTGTTCCATCAGATAGCCAAGCTGTTTTTCTGCCACCTTCATGATGTTCTTTGGATAGCTTAGCGTTGAGCTTTGGTGCATGGGCTTGTCTGACGTTTCAGCGCTAAATAACAACTCATTACTGTGCGACAAACGCATTGCCTCGCTTATCAGTGGCGCCACTTCATCAATAATTGGTCGCTTGAGCGCCCTACCTGTTTTCCTTCCGGTCTTGTGCCGTTCCGGCGGTATCGTCCAGACTCCCTCCTTTAAATCAAACTCCTTCTTTTCAGCTCGCATTAACTCGCCTGGGCGGCATCCGTATAGAAGAGCCAGCTTTACGAATATCTGCGAGCGCCTAGGCATGCGCGATCGCTCCATAGCGCGCCACACCACGGCGAGCTCTTCGTCACTCAGCGCCCTGCCCGACTCCCTCATTCGGTTAACATAAAGATCAGTCTTCGCGCTAATGGCCGCTAGCGGCTGGCTTTCGGTTAGCCCTCGCCTAGCGCCCCACTTGTGGGCTTGCTTCATGTTTGCGAGTACGCGCTCGGCGATCCTTGGCTTGTGCTCTGCTAAACGCTCTAGCAGATCCATCCACTGCCGTAAGCCGGTGCCATCAACTGGTAGCGCTCCCAGCGTAGGGAATACGTGCAGCTCGAACGAGCGAAGGATGTTGCGCGCATCGACTTTATTGGGCTCGCAATAGCGTGCATACCAATCACGCACCAAGCTTTCATTGGTGTGAGCCGTGGCGATAGATGCCTGCTCTACGCGCTTTTGCACACGAGGATCATGACCTTGCTCTAATTGCCCACGCCGCTTTATAGCTTCGTCACGTGCATCTTTCAGGCTCATAGCTGGATAGCTGCCAAGATCCATTCGCGCCGCCTTACCCTGATAACGGTAGCGAAGCTGGAACACCACCTTACCCGCAGGCGTTACGCGCGCGCCCATGCCATCTCGGTCGGCTTTCTCTAAAGATCGTTCCCTTGGCTTTTTATAGACGGACTTTAGCCAGGCGTCGGTAAGCGCCATGTGTACATGCTCCCCAGCATAAATTGATTAAGGGGCACAGTATGTACACGGATAAGTACATATTTCTAGAGGTTCGTAGTGTTTTATAGCAATGCGTAGTGTTGCGCAGAATGGCGAGGATATGAATAAAGGCGGGGATTTAGTAGGGCGCTGCGTGGGTCTGTGAAAGGCAGTGGTGCGAGATCAGTTGTCGATGTGGGCGATAATTGAGAAATTACGTATGTGCTTAAGCTTTCCGCTGGGAACGTCTTGGGACATCGAATCTGTTCTGCCTTAGTGGTACGCAAGCGGCCGCATGTACAGGCCGCTTCGAGAGTTCAAAGCTCGAAAACAGCTGCCGTTGGGTACACAATGGCTATTTTCGACAAAAAGATATCCACCATTGTAGCGATATGCGCAGGCTAGGAACAGCAGTCCGGCGAGAACCGCCGGACTAGAGGCAAAAAGAGCGGGATTTATTCCAGACGCAAGGCGACAAACAGCGAGCGTCCTTCGCGGAATAGACGTAGCGGAATAGCACGGTCCGTCGGCAGCGCTTCAACAATTTCCACCAGCTTTTGTGATGAAGAGACGCTGCGATGGTCAATACTCACCAGCACATCGCCTGGGAGAATACCTGCACTGGCAGCCGCGCTATCCGCCTCCACTTGGCGAACTTCCACGCCGCCGGGAATATTCAACTGCTCACGCATTGCGTCATCAATTTCAGCGACCATCACGCCAAGACGAACTTGGTTATTGTTACTGGCTTGCTCCGACGGTTGCTCAGCATCAGGCCAACTGCCTAGCTCGACTGACTCCGACATCCCTTCACCATCGCGCATCACGGTAAGCTCGACTTCTGAGCCTGGCTCGCCTTTACCAATCAGCCGCGGCAGTGAGCTTGAACGCTCCACCTCTTCGCCATTCACTTCAAGAATGACATCACCCACCTGGAGACCGCCTTGAGCTGCGGGACCTTCGGGATCAAGATCGGCAATCAAAGCACCAATCGCATTTTGCATGCCAAACGATTCGGCCAAATCCTGGGAAACAGGTTGGATCATGACCCCCAACCAGCCACGATTGACCCGGCCGTCTTCACGCAGTTGATCCGCTACCTCCATGGCAACATTGATCGGGATTGCAAACGAGACCCCCATAAAGCCGCCGCTGCGGGTAAAAATTTGTGAGTTGATACCCACCACTTCCCCCTCAAGATTAAACAGCGGACCGCCGGAGTTGCCTGGGTTGATCGCCACATCCGTTTGAATAAACGGCACGTAGGCATCCCGGGGTAAGGTACGGTTAATCGCACTCACAATACCTGCTGTTACCGAGTGATCAAAACCGAACGGCGAACCAATCGCGGCGACCCACTCGCCTACTTTAAGATCGTCAGAGTCACCCAAGGTAAGCGCGGGTAAGTCATTGGCGTCTATTTTTAGCAGCGCCACATCGGTCTGCGGATCACTGCCAATCACTTCAGCACTCAACTCACGTCGGTCATTGAGACGCACGAGTATTTCATCAGCGTCTTGAACAACGTGAGCGTTCGTCATCACGTAGCCGTCATCGCTAATCACGAACCCTGAGCCTAACGACTGACGCTCCTCGCTACGCCCTTGACCTCCACCGGGCGGTGCTGGAAAGCTATCGCCAAAGCTCTCTCCAAAAAAGTGGCGGAAAATTTCTGGAATTTCCTGCCCACCAAACCCAGGTGCGCCACTGCGCTGAACCGTTCTACTGGTCGAGATATTAACCACCCCAGGGGCGGCATCTTCAACCAACTCGGTAAAGTCGGGCAGCCCTTGTGCGCTGGCAGCTTGCCCAAAGGTTAGTAACGCCGCCACACATATCCACAGAGTGGAAGGGAGAATCAAACGCTTCATGCGAGAGCTCCTACTTAAAGTGATATTAAACGAAGGCCGATCAACAACTCACAGTGAGATGCCGGAGAACTAAATTGACGAACTAACTGACCAAGCGCGGGCGAAAGCGTTCCCCACGCCCGCGCATTAGGTATTTAACACTCAGAACACCGCCCCCTAAGGCGATGAAAAAGACCAACGGCGCCAGCCAAATCGTGGCACTAACCTGCGCGGCTAAACCGGACAGCACCAATGCGACGAATAGCGGCAGTGCATAAATACAAAAAGCCAGCAGCGTGACAGAAGCACGCGGCAAGCTGATGGTAACGGGCGTACCTAGCGGATAGCCTTGCTTAACGTTATGAGCGTTAGCGGGAGGCGCGACGGCAATACGCTGGCTGCGACGAGGAGCCAAAAGCCCAACGCCGCACCCTCTTCCCTGGGCGCACTGTTCACAGTTCTGCTGGGCCGAAATCTCTACGATAAGATGCTGCGGAGAATCTCCACCAGGGGAGTAATCAATAACGGTTCCCATGCGCATCAGTGGGGTACGTTGCAGAGAGCGACAGGGAGTAGTGGTCATCATTGATTAGCTCGCCATGCGCTTGGGGGTAGCATTACTGCTCACCTTCATTACTGCTGTCAGCTTCGTTATTATCGTCCGTATCTGGCGGCGGAGCGGCGTCAAAAGTGATAGAACGAACAATACGCTGCAGGGTGGTGACTGGCAGCTCGCCAATCGCAACTAGCTGCCAGCGCCCTTCAGCACTGGCATAGTGCTCAATGGCAACGGCAGAAACGCCTAGCTGCTGTACGCCCTCTTCCAGCGTCGTTTTGGCATCTGTTGAAATTGGCTCGACAAAGAGACTCACTGTGGCCAAGCCATCGCTATACACTCGCTGGTGGTCGTCATTACCCGTTAACGGAACCGGCTGCGCAACAAAACCACCGGGAAGCCAAGTAGTGTTCCAGGGAATAGCGGGCATATTGCTAGGGGTATCAACTCGAACACTGCCAGCGTACTGTTCAGGTGACTGTAGCTGAGTAATTTGGAAGGTTTCAATGACCCGACCTTGCTGGTCAGTGAGCACATGCTTAAGTAACAGCCCTGTCTCGCGATCTAACCACCATTGATGAGAAAAACGCCATTGATCAAGCGGTTCAAAAACCAACTTGACGGCGTCGCGCCCTGCTACGCGGGCATTGTCTTCAAGTTCGATAGTATAATGTTGCGATAAATGCGCTGCCCACCTGGCTGGGGAAGGCTGCTCACTGTTAACGTTTTCTTCAGTCCACGCTAACCTACCCACTGGCGACCGGCGCTCAATACTGACCGTGGGACCGTCTAAATATTGCACTACTTGCTGGCGAATACCGTTCTTAATTCGATGTGAAAGCGCCAGTGTGCGCACGCCAACAGCATCAATAGCGACGGCTCTTGCCTGAAAAGCATAGCAGTGGCTAGCCCACAAACCTCGCTCAAGCCACTCTATCTCGCTATTTGGTGCATCTTGTGATTTAGCCAAACACTCGTAGCCTTGCTGGTCTTGTGGCGGCGTGCTTGCGCCTTGCGCCTGCGCCTGAAGCGGAAATACGCCGAGCGCCATTACCAGAATCAATTCCCGCAGTGCCCACGCGTGCTTAGCTCGCCGTGGAACCATCATTCTGCGCACTCCAATTCACTAATCACTGGTGACTACACACCAAATGCTTAGCTGCAACCAGAGCCAGCGGCGAATTAATGCTGACCCAAGGGCTCAGTGACTGCCGAGGAGCGCACAAGCGGCATCCAGCTATCACCACTGCCGTAAGCGGCACTCTGGGTATGTTGCTCTAAATAAGATTGCAGCATACCAATCTGATCAACATCAATATTAGTGCCTTGAGAAGCTGTCACACCTTTAGGTGTTTGTGCTGAGAAACCTGCTTCACTCACGTTCATCAAGCCACTTTGGGCCGACTGACCGCTAAGCCGAAAAGGTGTGGGCTCAAACATGGGCATATCTGCACGTTTAGCCACCGCTGGCTGAGAGGCTAAGCTAACCGGCTGCACTTGCGTAGCGCCATTAGCACTCGATGCAGTTGTTGGCATCTCGCCACCACCTTGGCTAACCGAGGAGTCGTTGCCAAAGAATTGCACGCCCGTGATGACCATTAATGACACTGCCGCAGCAACGCCAGCGCCGCGGGCAAACGAGATACCACCCGTGCGAGTAGCCACACGCTCTGCATCTTGCATCACAGGTGCAGGCTCGTCACGCAGCCGCGCCATAATACCTGCGGAGAGATCTACGCTCACATCAACACCCTGCTCACGCTGCATCATACTGCGCGCAAGATGGTAACGGCGCCATGTGTTTGCAGCATCGTCATCTTTAGGCAGTGCTTTTAACACTCGGCGCAACTCAAGCTCATCACTTTCGCCGTCCATTAACACCGAAAGTGATTCCCGTGTGTTTTGACTCATACTTCACACCCTCACACTGTTTAAAAGAAGCACTGAAGTGACGACTGCTGATTAAGCGTACCGTCACTTCGACGACTTCACAGGCCAAGACCCAATCACAAACGTTAAAGCGAAAAGCTCCAATATCTGCAAACGCTAAGCACTTGGCGCTTGGCACATTTAGCACGGCAAACGTGCCAATTAAGTTAGTCAGGCTATATGACGCTTAACATGCCAGACAGTTCACTAAAAAACTAAAACCTTCATTTTTTGGGCTCGCAGTGATTAGTCGTCATATCCGCCACCCACTACTGACCACTACTCGTCACGACTGTTCCGCACCGTTGACACTAAGGGACGAATATGTTCGTCGACCGCCTCGCGGGCACGGAAAATACGCGAACGCACAGTACCCACCGGACACTGCATTACCTGAGCAATATCTTCGTAAGCAAGCCCATCGAGTTCCCGCAGGGTAATTGCCGTACGCAGGTCGTCAGGGAGATTTTCGATTGCCTGATACACCGCGGCTTCTAGCTCGTCCCTGGCGATCGCCGCTTCTGGAGATTCAGAGTCTGCTAGCCGCCCGCTTTGGTCGATAATTTCAGCATCGACGATATCCAAATCGCTGCCGGGTGGCCGCCTACCCCGCGACACCAAGTAGTTCTTCGCGGTGTTAATAGCGATACGGTACATCCAAGTATAGAAGGCACTTTCTGCACGAAACTTGCCTAAGGCGCGATACGCCTTGATAAATGCCTCCTGCGCCACATCCTGAACTTCAGAGTGATCGTGTACGTAACGGCCGATCAGGCCGATAATTTTGTGCTGGTACTTCTTCACCAGCAAATCGAAAGCGCGCGTATCACCTTTTTGGGCACGTTCAACAAGCTGTTGGTCAGTTTCCCGAGTGCCCATTCACACGCTCCTCCAGCTCGTACGGCGTGCGCCGAGCTCCATTCCTATTAGCCCTGACAAGTGGGCGTTCACAGCAAGCAGCATAGCGTCCCTTGGGCATTGATTAATAATAGAGTGAAATAATAGGGCGAATACCTCGCCGAGTAAGTTGCTACATAAGTACGTTGCTACATAAGTACGTTGCTACATAGTTTCGTTGCTGCATCGTCTGACGATATGCGGCCAGTGTTGCGCGTTCTGTGCAGCGCATCAAGCGCTTACCGCCCTTTCACAAAACCCTGCGGCTGACACTTTTAATGCAACGATAGTTCCACAGCAATTGATTTTTACCTCCTGGGCAAGCGATAGTAGGAGCCACTTTTTCAGCAATAACGCCAGCACAGGTAGCAAGATGTCAGAACAGCAGGTTAATAACCTTAACGTCCTCGCTCAAGACGTTCTCACCACGCCAGAAGCGCTCAAAAATGCCGTACCGTTGACCGATGCCGCAGAGCGAACCGTCATCGAGGGTCGCCAAACCATTCAGAATATCCTGGATGGCAACGACCCACGACTGCTGGTAGTGGTAGGACCCTGCTCAATCCACGATGTGGAAGCAGCCCTTGATTACGCCCACCGTCTACGTAAGCTTGCCGATCAAGTCAGCGACAGCCTGTATATCGTAATGCGCGTCTATTTTGAAAAACCACGCACAACGGTCGGCTGGAAAGGCTTGATCAACGACCCCCACCTCAACGACTCTTTCGAGATCGATGAGGGTTTGCACATCGCCCGCAAACTGCTGGTCGATTTAGCTGAAATAGGCCTACCGCTCGCCACCGAGGCGCTTGACCCCATCTCGCCCCAGTACATGCAAGACTGCATTAGCTGGTCGGCGATTGGTGCCCGCACCACCGAGTCGCAGACGCACCGTGAAATGGCCTCCGGGCTCTCCTGCCCGGTCGGCTTTAAAAACGGCACCGACGGCAGCCTGGATGTGGCGATTAACGCACTCCAGTCCGTAGCCAGCCCGCACAATTTCCTGGGCATCAACCAGGCAGGCCAGGTAGCGATCATCCGCACCCGCGGCAACGCCTATGGCCACGTTGTATTGCGCGGCGGCAATGGCAAACCCAACTACGATAGCGTCAGCGTTGCCCTTTCTGAGAAAGAACTTGAGAAAGCCAAGCTCTCGCCCAACATTATGATCGACTGCTCACACGCCAACTCCAATAAAGACGCGGGGCTACAGCCGCTGGTACTGGAAAACGTCACCAATCAAATTTTGGAAGGCAACACATCCATTATTGGCTTGATGGTTGAATCCAACATTGGCTGGGGCAATCAGAAACTCACCGCAGACCTCAGCCAGCTGGAGTACGGCGTCTCAATTACCGATGCCTGCATCGACTGGGACACCACAGTGGAAACTTTCAGCCGCATGAACGAGAAACTGGCCGCCACGCTGGCTAAGCGCATCGCCAAGTAACGCTGCGTTCGTCATGTCCAAAACCCCGCCACGGCGGGGTTTTTTTCATTAGCGGCTGATTTCACGCCGAAAGGGCGGCAGCGCATCCAACAGCGCCTGCCCGTAGCGGCGAGTAATCACCCGCTTATCCAGTATCGTAATGGTTCCGCGGTCGCTCTCTTTGCGAATTAACCTGCCGCAGGCCTGCACCAGTTTTATAGACGCATCGGGCACGCTAATGCGCATAAACGCATTGCCGCCCTGGCTCTCTATCCACTCCGCTAACGTGGCGCCTACTGGGTCGTCGGGCACCGCAAACGGCAAACGCGTAATCACCACATGGGTCAGGTAATCACCGGGTAAATCAATCCCTTCGGCGAAGCTCGCCAAGCCAAAGATAATACTACCCTCACCCTTATCAACCGCCGCCCGATGGCGCTCGATCAGCTCACGCTTGGGCAGCGCATCCTGGGCGAGTACACGCTCCTTCACGCTGGCTGGCAACGCTTTATCCACCGCGCGCAGCTGGGCGCGGGAAGAGAACAGCACCAGCGCTGCCTCTTTGTCGGCCAACTGCGACACAAAGCTGACGATGGCGCTTTCGTGGGCATCCCTATCGCTGGGATCGGTGGCCTGCTGGGGCACACGCAGCACTGCATTGGCGTAATCGAACGGGCTAGGCAGCGCCTGATAGCGATAGCGATTGGCCAATCCCGACCGCTCTTGAAGTCGCTCAAAGCGCCCCAGCGCGGTCAACGTCGCCGAGGTAACCACCGCGCCGTGGCAACGCCCCCACAAATGCTTGGCCAAGGTATGCGCCGCTGACACCGGGCTGGCTGAAAACTCAACCTCCGGCTCACCGGCTACACGGCTTAGCGTGATCCAGCGGGCGCTGGGCGCCTCGTTAGCAACGTCCTGCTCGCTAAACGCCTGCCACAGTGCATGCGCCTCTAACGCCCGCCCATGCAGTAGCGCCACCAACGGCAGCCAGGCTTCGGCCTGCTCGCGGTCAAGGCCGGTCTGCTTATCGGGATCAAGGCTTTCACGCAGAATATCGCTGATACTTTCCAGGCAGCGCGACAGCGAGGCAAACATCACCAATAGCTGCTGCGCCTGCTCACGCAGCGCATCGGGCACCTGGCCTTTCTCGAAGCGCGATTGATGGGTGGCTTCTTCGTCCGCTAAACCGTTGGGCCGCTCTGCTAGCTGATGCCCCATGCTAAACACATCACCCAGCGCCGGTTCCAGATTGTGAATCAGCTCTGGCAAGCTCACCAATAGGCGCGCCACCGTGGGCTGAATAGCCAGCGCCTGGTGAAGGTCGGTCAAACTGCTTCGCAATGTTTTCAGCCAGCGCAAACAGCCGTGCACCGCAAAGCGGTGGGCAAAATGGGAAAGCGCCTTCTCTGGCAGGTGGTGACCTTCATCAAACACGAAAATACAGTCTGCGGGGTCGGGCAAGATCGCGCCGCCGCCCAAGGCCAAGTCAGCCAGCACCAGGTCGTGGTTGGCAACGATGACGTCAGCATTTTCAAGCTCGCGGCGGGAACGAAAGAACGCGCAGGCGCCGAAGTGCCCGCAGCGCCGCCCCGTGCACTGGCGATGATCCACCGTTAGCCGCCGCCAGTGGGCATCCTCTATTGCCTCGGGCCAGTTGTCGCGATCGCCCTCCCACTCCCCCTGGCCATAGGCTTGCGCCATATCGCTGGCAATCACCGTGAAGTCGCTACTTTGGGTTTGCAGCGACTGCTCAAACAGCGACAGCGTCGGGTTGGGTTCACTGCCTTCCAGCGCCTGATCCAAACGCGCCACGCACACATAGCGGCCACGCCCTTTGGCTAAGGCGTAACGAAAAGCTAGGCCACTATGGCTGGCTAACGAAGGTAAATCCTGATTGAGCACCTGCTCTTGAAGCGCGACCGTGGCCGTCGAGATAATCAGCCGTTTGCCGCGCGCTTTAGCGATCGGCAAAGCAGCGATCAGATAGGCCAGGGTTTTACCCGTACCGGTACCTGCTTCGAGCACACAGACGTGGGTATCGCTGGTCCGCTTACCCTCGCCGTCGCTTTCGATATTACCCAGCGTCCGGGCGATTTCAGCGATCATCATGCGCTGGCCGTAGCGTGGGGTTAGCTCAAGGGTGTCCACCACGCGACGGTAAGCGTCTTGAATCTCACTTTTAAGGGCAGTATCCAGCATGCGGCTTAGAGCATACCTTCCGGCGGATGTACGCAGGGCAGCTTGTCGTTGATATAGCGCTCGATTTCCGGCAGCGAGAAGGCATCTTCTTCACCGACGAAGCTAATCGACACGCCCTTCGCGCCAGCACGGCCGGTACGACCAATGCGGTGCACGTAATCTTCCGGGTCCTCGGGCAAGGTGTAATTGATGACATGACTGACGTCTTCAATATGGATCCCACGGCCGGCTACATCAGTAGCGACCAATACCTGAATCTCACCTTCGCGAAAGCTCTCCAGGGTTTTGATGCGCTGGTTCTGTGGCACATCGCCCGACAGCATCGCCACACTGACACCGGCTTTTTTGAGCAGGTCGTCAAGCTTGCGCACTAAGTCACGGCGGTTACCAAATACCATCACGCGCCCAAAGCTCTCTTGCTGAAGTAGATTCACCAGCAAACGCTGCTTGTCGTCATCGGACACCAGGTAAACCCGCTGATCGATATCCGCCTGGTTCTCAACGGTGACCTCAATCTCAACGTGAGCAGGGTCAAGCGTCCATTGACTGGCAAGATTCAAGATATCGTCAGTAAAGGTGGCCGAGAAGAGGAAGGTTTGGCGCTCCTCTTTTTTCGGCGTGTAGCGAATGATTCGCTTCACATCGGGGATAAAGCCCATCGACAACATACGGTCGGCTTCATCTAATACCAATACTTCGACTTCATTGAGGTCGATATCGCGCTTCTGATGGAAATCCAGCAGGCGCCCTGGCGTTGCCACCAGAATATCGATCTTGCTACCCAGACTTTCACGCTGCTTCTGGTAATCCATACCGCCGACGACGCTGGCTACGTTAAGCTGCGTGAAGCGCGCTAACGCTTTGGCATCTTTCTCGATTTGCAACGCTAGCTCGCGAGTAGGCGCAATAATCAACGCCCGCGGTGCACCCGGTTTTTGACCATTGGGCGCTGACTCTTCCAGAAAGTAGGCCATTACCGAGATCAAAAAGGCCGCGGTTTTACCGGTTCCCGTTTGTGCTTTGCCGACAATGTCGCCACCTAACAGCGTTTGGCGCAGGGCCTCAGCTTGAATAGGCGTACAGTACTCAAACCCTTGGGCATGAATTGCGCGCATTATGGGCAGCGGCAGATCAAAGTCATGAAAGCGCCACTTACCGGCCACGGCAGGCACCTGAAACTGACGAAGATCCCAGTTCGACTGGCGGCGACGCGGTTTACGACGGCGGCGTTTTGGCTTGCGATTCTGGGCCGGTGCTGTGGTCTGTTCCGACTCGCTCATAGGCTGTCTATCTGTCCATTGCTGTGGAAGTTGGCATCATGAAGCGCGCATTGTACCAGGGCTTTGCGATAAGAGCGCGTCTTGCTGTCGAAGGAGTCCCAAGGCCTGTTAGAATGGCCGTCAAATCGACGTAAGGAGCGCGACATGACGCGTAAGAAAAAAACTCGTTCACTGGCCGACAAGGTGACAATTCGTACCGGTCGGCGCAAGGATTATAAAAAGTGGCGCCATGACAATCCTGATCAGGTCGCCCCTTCGCGCCGTTTTGTGGCTAAAAAGCAGCAGCAGCGTAAGCTACAGGCGGTACGCAAACTGGCCCGTCAGCAGAGCGGGCAGGATATTGCTATTCACGCTGACAAAAGCGCTTCGCCTGACAAGCTAAAAGGGGACGACTCGTAATGCGTTTGGTTTCGTTCAATATAAACGGCATTCGTGCCCGCCTTCACCAGTTACAGGCGCTGATCGACACCCAGCAGCCTGATGTAATTGGCTTACAAGAAACCAAGGTGCAAGACAGCGAGTTTCCTATCGCCGATGTGGAAGCCATGGGCTATCACGTCTTTTACCATGGTCAGAAAGGCCACTATGGGGTTGCCTTAATGTGCCGCCAGGCGCCCCAAGAAGTGTTTTATGGCTTCCCCGACGATGCAGAAGACGCCCAGCGGCGCATGATTGGCGTCCGTCTGCTAACCGCAGATGGCGAACCGGTGACGGTGTGGAACGGCTACTTCCCTCAAGGGGAAAATGTCACTCATCCGACCAAGTTTCCCCATAAAGAGCGCTTTTACGGCCAGTTAGCGCGGCTGCTTAACGAGCAGCACCGCCCTGACGAACGGCTGGCCATTATGGGTGATTTTAATATCTCTCCGCAAGACCAGGACATCGGTATCGGTGACGCTAACCGCAAGCGCTGGCTGCGTGAAGGCAAAACCAGCTTTCAACCCATTGAGCGTGAGTGGCTCGAAGGGATTAAAGCCTGGGGGCTAACCGACAGCTATCGCCTCTGCTACCCGCAAAGCGATGACCGCTTTAGCTGGTTCGATTACCGCTCAAAAGGATTTAACCAGGAACCCAAACGTGGCCTGCGTATCGACTATATTCTAGTCACTTCCGCATTGGCCGAACACGTTACCGGCGCGGGCATCGATTACGACCTGCGCGGCATGGAGCGGCCATCGGATCATGCGCCTACCTGGAGCGACTTCGATATTGCGCTTAAAGCGTAATTTCCATACCTACTGCTAAGGCGTTAGAGCGGCGCCTTGAACTTCTATTGAAAACTTGCCAGCCATTGAGTGGCTTCTTCATCGCCTAATTCTGAGGCGCGAGCAAACGCTTGCTTTGCTTGGTCGTTTTCTCCCCAGGCATAGGCAAGCTGGCCATACGTACGCCAATCGGCGGCTAGCTGGGTTTGCTCGGCCAAGCCATGCCAGGTGCTCAAAGCATTTTCGACGTGCTTAGCCTGCTGCCAAGCAGTCGCCAGCAGGCGTAGATTCGTTTCGTCACGGACGATATCGCCCTCTACCAGCGCTTGCTCAAGATGCTCGGCTGCACGAGCGGGCGTGCCGCCTGCAAGATGCAGCTGAATCAACAACCAGCGATCCTCAGGCTCAGTTGATTTACCCAGTTGCCAGGCCGTTTCCCACAAGCCAGCGGCCACGCCTGGCTGCCCTGCTTGCTGAGCAAGCCCGGCCGCTTGGCGCCAATCGACCGTTTCGCTTTGCGCGCTTAAACCATCAAGCAGCCAGCCCAGCGCCTGGTCACCCTGCCCTGCATTGCGGTAGATGGCTAACGTCAAAGCTTGGCGCGCTTCGCTCAATTCTTCATTTTCGGCGGTTTGACCAATGGCTTGCTCAAGCCACTGTGCCGCTTCATCCCACCGCTCCTGGTGCGCCAGCAGGCGGGTTAATTGCCAAGCGGTATCAACATCCTGTTGATCGGCTAACCACTCAGCGAGTAGCTCAATGGCTTGATCCCGCTGCCCTGCGACACGGCGCAGTGAAGCCTCTTCACGTAGCCAGCGGGCTGCCTGATCACGATCAACACCGCTTAAACCTTGCGCAATGGCCAAACGATCGGCTGCCGCGGCGGGCTGATCCTGACGCGCCAAGGCTCCGGCCGCTAGCTGTTGATAGAGCGCGCTGGCCCATTGATCGGATTGATTGCCCGAGCTCAACCGCTCGGCCTGGGCCGTAGCCCGTTCAACCACCTGATCAAGCGCTCCTTCCTGCAGATCGCCCTGCAGCGCTCTGAGATCGGCAATCAAGTCGCCCTGCAACGCCGGGGCTGCCAGTGACGATGCTGACCAAGCGCTTACCAATAAAATGCATAAAAACCGCTTCATCACGCTACCTCAACTGAAACTCGATCCGCTGGGTGGCATTGCGTAACCGATCACTGGGTTCAAATTGCCACTGGGCAATGGCGTCACGCGCCGCATCATCAAATACGCGACGCGGCTGGGCATTGGTTACCCGAATCGAAGAGGTGTCGACGCTGCCATCGCGGCGAATCATAAAGGCGACTTCTACAAAGCCCTCCATACCGCGGCGCTGCGCGCGTGCCGGATAGCTTGGATTCACCCGACTGGTGGGGGTTGCCTGCCCCACGCTGACCGGCTCATTGGAAGGTGCCGGCTGTGCTTCTGGTGCCGCTTCGCGCTCTGCGGGTGCGGCGTCTAATTCACTTGACGAGGCACTTTGCGTCGGAGCGGGCTCTGCGGGCGCCTCCTGGGGAGGTGGCTGCGGGGTTGGTTCCGGCGCCGGCTGCGGTTCTGGCTCCGGTGTTACTTCCGTTAGCTCGGGGAGCTCGCTGTCCATTTCAACGGGCTCTACCGGCTCCTCCGGCAATGCTACTTCCGGCAGACTAATCGCGCTGTCGGCCACCGGTGGCGGCTCGGGTGCAGGCGCAGGCGGGGGCGCTTGCTGCGGCGCTGCCTCAGCGGGCTGTGGCGCAGGTGCCTCCTGCTCCGGGGCCACCTTCGGTGCCTCGATCATGTTCATCGCCATGCTCATGGTCAGCTTTTCAGGCTCCCGCTCAGGCGGAGCAACCAACTGAGCAAGCAGCCAGAACAGCCCTACCGCGAGTACCACGCCTCCCAATAACGATAGCAGGTGCCGCATCATGAACCACTCCGACTCGCCGCCACCGCTACTTGGTCAACGCCCGCTTCACGCAAGCGATCCATCACCTCGATCAACAGCCCCGTGGTGGATTCGCGATCCGCCTGGATAACTACCGAGCCATCTTCACTGAGCATTTCGGCCACTTGTTGGCCGACTCGATGCACATCGACCGGGCTGCCATCGACCCACACCGCGCCTTCAGGCGACACCGCCACTAACACTTGAGCATCCGGACGTGGGCTGGCGGCGCTAGATTCAGGGCGGTTAATCTCAACCCCGCTCTCTTTTACAAAGCTGGTGGTGACGATAAAGAAGATCAGCATAATAAATACCACGTCGAGCATGGGGGTGAGGTTCACCTCATTGCTCTCAGCCGTGGCGTCTATTGAACGGCGTCTACGCATCATTATCCTCCAGTGCCCGCGCTAAGCGATCGTGCAGACGCTGGTCTTCACGACGAATGACATGCTCTAAGCGACTAATAAATAACAGCCCTACCACGGCAACGGCCATGCCGGTCAAGGTCGGCAGCGTCGCCCGTGCAACGCCATCCGCCATAGCACGGGCTTGGTGGGTCTCACTCAGCGAAAGGCTGTCAAACACACTGATCATCCCCGTCACTGTTCCCAGCAAGCCCAGTAAAGGGCACAGCGCGACCAATAGCTTTAACCACGGCAGGGGCTTGCGCAGCCTAGCGACCAGTGCTTCCGTCCATACGTGGCGCAGGGTTCGTGCACTCCAGCTAACGTGGTCGCTGCGTGCCGCCCAGCGGCGCAGCAGCTGACGCCTCGCTAAACGCCAGGTTATGCGGTAATACCACCAACGCTCCATGGCCATGGCAAACACCAGCACGGCCACGACCGCCAGCACGACGAGCACCACCCCACCCGCCTCTACCAAGCGCTCAACGGGTTCGAGCCAGAGAGGAAGAGAGGACATGTTAATTCACCACGGCCGAGTGAGATTCGAGGTGGTCTGCCAATGTCGCACTAGCCTGCCCCTCGATCACGTGGGTCAAATAACGACTGCGCCCGGAGAGCGCCGTCTGAACAAACAGCAGCGGCACAGCCGTAATCAGCCCCAACACGGTAGTCACCAATGCTTGGCTGATACCCCCTGCCATTAGCTGAGGATCGCCGGTACCAAATACCGTGATCGCTTGAAAGGTTACGATCATACCGGTCACCGTGCCCAACAAACCGAGTAATGGGGCAATCGCCGCCAGCAGCTTGACCATCGGCTGACTCCGCTCCAGCTTGGGTAGTTCCGCTAACACCGCCTCATCCAGTCGTGCCTCCAGCGCTTCAGGGGTTTGATGCTTATCCATGCCTTCAAAACGCAGCAGCACACGCCCCAACGGATTGTTATCACGCAGTTGGTTGAGCGCTTTACGCTGGCGATTTACGCGTACGCTGACGAGCACCAGGTAAAGATATTGGCCTAAGCCAATGATCAAACCCACAATACCCAGTGCCACGACCACATAACCGACGTAACCGCCCTGTTGGAAACGCTCCCAGAGGCTCGGCTGCTGGGCTAATGCACGCAGTACGCTGCCCTGCGTGGGGTCAACAGCGAATAGGTTGCTCTCGCCTTGGTAATAAGCCGCCAGCAACCCACCGATTTCATCAGGCGTGCGTGGCAATACGGCTAAACCATTATCTCCTTCACCGCGCTGTAAAAGCGCACCCTCGGTAAAGGCGGCAAAATCACCCAGCCGCACTACTTCGCGCGTTGCCACATTGCCGTTGGCATCTGCAACGGGCAACTCAAGACGCTCGGCACGGCCCGTGCTGGCGGTTAACGCCGCCAAGCGATCGACCACATTTTCCAGTTGGTGGCGCTCAAGCACTTCGACTTCGCCCAAGCGCAGCGGCAACGCGGCCTCTTCGAGTGTTAATAAACTCTCATCACCCAGGGCATTACGCACCTCAGAGCTATGCCGGGCAAGGTTGTCGAGTAGACCTGATAGCGCTTCGCCCTGCTCCGTTTGGCGCTCGGTCAGTTCACTCGCCTGTGATGTTTGCGCTTCCTGCTGGGCCTGAAGCGTTTGGTACTGCTCTTCAGCGGCTTGATTCTCGGCACGCGCCTGCTCCAGCGCAGACGCTAGTGCCTGCTGATCATCCAGAAAGCTCATCAGGCGCTGCTGATCACGCGCCTCAGCAGCTTCTCGCGCTTCTCGCAGTGAAGTAGCGCTATCGCTCTGAGCCATAGACAATCCGCTGACTGTCACTAGCGCTAGCAGCGCGCAGGCATAGCCAATACGGCGAATGGGTGAGCGATTAAAGGTTAATCTATTGGTAGACAAGCAGTAACGGCTCATGGTTGCTCTCCCTGCTGATCATTCACACTGATTGAGAGCGGCAAGGTTAAGAGATCTGGGGCACGCTGATCTTGCGCGATACGCAGGCCAGTGCGAACTTCACGCAGGTACTCATCAGCCAGTGGCTGCCAGGCGCTCTCCTCAGCATTCCACACGCCGCCTTCACGGCCATCAGGCGTTAAGTAATAAAAGCCGATACGTCCAACGCGTAAGAAATCTACTTCACGCTCGCGGTCATCCTGACGCAAGCGGCCACGCCAGCTATCCATCTCGCGCCCATAGTCGAGTTCAACACGCCACGCTTCAAGCAGCCCATTGATGCGCTCAACGCTGTTTTCGCTCTGCTCGTCTGGCTGACGCTCAACCCGCGCCAAACGCTCATCGCGTAGGAAAGGCAAATCACGCTCAATCCATTGGCTAAGCTGCGCTGACATATTTTGTTCAATCACGGGGAGCGCGGCACGCGTCTCTTCCAGCGTATCGAGCGCGGTTGCCAACCGCTGCTGACGCTCGGCCTCTTCCGCCAAATGTCCGGTTAAAGAGGCATTATTGGCGTCTAACTGTTGGGTTTCACGCTCTAAACGACGTAACTCTTCCAACTGCGCGCGGGTCTGCTCATCGGCAGCATCAATCTGTTCCTGAAACGCTGCCTGGGCTTGCTGGGCTTCGACACTTTCGGCCGCTTGAGCCACTGCTTGTTCACTTACCAGCAACGTGCCGCTGGCCAGCACTCCCGCTAGCCACCATCCACGCAAGGCAAAGAAAGGCCTGTTCAGCACGTCGAATCTCCGTTACTGAGTAGCGGGCGGCGAGCACCGCCCAACTAGAAACTAATTAGGTATAAGAACGATTTGCGTTTATCTTTTACGCCGCCTAGTCTACCACTAATATAAGAAATGACAATATTTATCATTAGCACTTAAAAGGGTTCAGGTGCATAAATCCAAAATAAAAAAAGCGGAGGCTATATTAGCCTCCGCTTAGTAATTAAAACTCATCTCCCCTCGTCTCTACAACCTCAGGTAAACGCTACTTCTTAAAACGCCCAGTCGTCGTCTTCGGTGGCGACGGCTTTGCCGATGACGTAGGAGGAGCCGGAGCCGGAGAAGAAGTCGTGGTTCTCGTCGGCATTTGGCGACAGCGCTGCCATAATTGTCGGATCGACATCGGTGACGCTGCTGGGGAACAGTGGCTCGTAGCCGAGGTTCATCAGCGCTTTGTTAGCGTTATAGTGAAGGAATTTTTTCACGTCTTCGCTCAGCCCCACCTCGTCATACAGCGACTCGGTATAGCGCACTTCGTTGTCATAAAGCTCCAGTAGCAGCTCGTAGGCGTAATCTTTCACTTCCTGCTGTCGCGCTGGCGTCGCTTCTGCCAGCGCTTGCTGGAATTTATAACCAATGTAGTAGCCATGCACCGCTTCATCGCGAATGATCAGACGAATCAGATCAGCAGTATTGGTCAACTTGGCGTGGCTTGACCAGTACATCGGCAGGTAGAAGCCGGAATAGAACAGAAACGACTCCAAGAACACACTGGCGACCTTGCGCATCAGCGGATCGTCCGAGCGGTAGCGCTCTAAAATCAGCTGAGATTTCGCCTGCAGCGTGGGGTTCTCTTCGCTCCAGCGAAACGCATCGTCGACATCACGGGTGGTACACAGTGTCGAGAAGATCGAGCTGTAGGAGCGTGCATGCACCGACTCCATAAAGGCGATATTGGTGTACACCGCTTCTTCGTGGGGTGTACGGGCGTCTTCCATAAGCACCGGAGCGCCGACGCTGCTCTGAATCGTATCCAGCAGCGTCAAGCCAGTAAACACGCGGATTGTCAGCTGCTTTTCTTTGTCCGTCAGCGTATTCCACGACTGAATATCATTCGACAGCGGCACTTTTTCAGGCAACCAAAAGTTGCTGGTTAAACGGTTCCATACTTCCAGGTCTTTATCATCCTGAAGCCGGTTCCAGTTAATCGCGTCAACCCGCGATAAACGTTGCATAGTGTTCATATTGTCAATCTCTTCGATGTCGTCAAACGCCTAGAGCGTGCAGGAAACGCAGCCTTCTACTTCGGTGCCTTCTAAGGCACTTTGGCGTAGGCGAATGTAGTAAAGCGTTTTGATGCCTTTGCGCCAGGCGTAAATCTGCGCCTTATTGATGTCTCGCGTACTCGCTGTATCAGGGAAAAACAGCGTTAGCGATAGGCCTTGATCGACGTGCTGCGAGGCTTCCGCGTAGGTGTCGATGATTTTCTCAGGGCCAATCTCATAGGCGTCCTGGAAGTAGTCAAAATTGGCCTCATCCAGGAACGGTGCGGGATAGTAAACGCGCCCTAACTTGCCCTCTTTACGAATCTCGATTCTCGCCGCCACCGGGTGAATACTGGAGGTGGAGTTGTTGATATAGGAGATCGATCCTGTGGGCGGCACCGCCTGCAGGTTACGGTTGTATAAACCGTGGGCCATGACCGAGGCTTTCAGCTCCTGCCAATCGTCTTGGGTCGGCAACGCGATACCGCTGCGTTCAAATAACTCACGCACTTTGTCGGTACGCGGCAGCCACGCTTGATCGGTGTACTTGTCGAAGAATGAACCCGAGGCATAGGTGGAGTCCGCAAAGCCTGCGAAAGTGTCTTTATGCTCAATTGCCAAACGGTTCGACGCACGGATCGCATGAAAGGCCACGCAGTAGAAATAGAGATTGGTAAAATCCAAACCTTCGTCAGAACCGTAGTAAATATGCTCCCGCGCCAAATAGCCGTGCAGGTTCATCTGGCCCAAGCCAATCGCCCGAGACTGAGCATTGCCCTCGGCAATTGACGGCACGCTACGCAGATTACTCATTTCCGACACGGCGGTAAGACCGCGAATGGCGACTTCCACGCTGGTGCCGAGATCGCCTGAGTCCATCACCTTGGCAATGTTCATCGAGCCCAAGTTACACGAGATATCCTGGCCAATATGGCGGTAACCCAGGTCTTCGTCATACTCGGTGGGTGTATTGACCTGCAAAATCTCCGAGCAGAGGTTACTCATATTGATGCGACCGGCAATCGGGTTGGCGCGATTAACCGTGTCTTCAAACATCAAATAAGGGTAACCCGACTCAAACTGCAGCTCGGCCAGCACCTGGAAAAACGCCCGGGCATTGATTTTGTGCTTGCGAATGCGCGCATCCGCGACCATTTCATGGTACTTCTCGGTGACGCTGATATCGCCAAATGGAACGCCGTAAACGCGCTCAACATCGTAGGGCGAGAACAGGTACATGTCGTCGTTGCGCTTAGCGAGCTCGAAGGTAATATCCGGAATCGTTACGCCTAGCGAAAGCGTTTTGATACGAATTTTCTCGTCGGCGTTTTCCCGTTTGGTATCTAAAAAGCGCAGAATATCCGGGTGGTGAGCATTCAAATACACCGCCCCCGCGCCCTGCCGCGCACCCAGCTGGTTCGCATAGGAGAACGCATCTTCCAGCAGCTTCATAATCGGGATAATGCCCGACGACTGGTTCTCAATTCGCTTAATGGGCGCACCGGACTCACGAATATTGGTCAGCAAAAAGGCCACGCCGCCGCCACGCTTGGAGAGCTGCAGGGCAGAGTTAATCGCCCGGCCAATCGACTCCATATTGTCTTCGATGCGCAGCAGAAAGCACGACACTAACTCGCCACGCTGCTGCTTACCGCAGTTTAAAAAGGTCGGCGTCGCGGGCTGAAAACGCCCGGAGATCACTTCATCCACCAGCGATTTAGCCAGCGCTTCATCGCCCCGTGCCAGGGTCAGCGCGACCATGCAAACGCGGTCTTCATAGCGCTCTAAATAGCGTTTGCCGTCAAACGTCTTCAGCGTATAGCTGGTGTAATACTTAAACGCGCCCAAAAAGCTTGGGAAGCGAAATTTGTACGCGTAGGCCTGCTCGAACAGCGACTTAATAAAGGCGAAGCTATACTGAGCCAGCATCTCCGCCTCGTAGTACTGCTCTTCCACCAGGTAATCGAGTTTTTCCTGTAACGAATGGAAGAACACGGTGTTCTGATTAACGTGTTGTAAAAAATACTGGCGTGCCGCTTCGCGATCTTTATCCAGCTGTAGCTCGCCATTGGCACCGTACAGATTAAGCATGGCATTGAGGGCGTGGTAGTCCAGCGTGCGCGCTTCAGAAGCTGCCGCCGGGTGCTTAACTTCTAGCGTATTTTGGGGGGCGGCGTTTTTACTGGCTAAGTCTTTAGAGGCTAGGCTTGTCGTTTCCAAAACTTATCTACTCCTGTGCGGACATTGGCCACGTCATCGTCGGTGCCAAATAATTCGAATCGATACAGCAGCGGTACTTGGCACTTTTTGGCAATAATGCGGCCAGCAAGACCATAGGCATCGCCAAAATTAGTGTTTCCCGCCGCTATCACCCCCCGCAGGAGGCTTCGGTTATGCGTGTCGTTGAGAAAATGGATCACCTGTTTAGGTACTGCGCCCTGAGCACTGCCCCCACCATAGGTGGGGGTAATTAAAATATACGGCTGGGTGACACGCAGAACAGGCTCTTCTCGATTCAGCGGCAGCCGCGTTGCGGCGAAGCCAAGCTTTTCTACAAAGCGATGGGTATTACCTGATTTCGTAGAGAAGTACACCAAGCTGCCAGGCATAGTGGTATGTGAGCAACTTGCCAACATGGCGTTGGTTAGGCCAACGCTTGGATACGATCAGGACGGAAACCCGACCAGTGATCTTCACCAACAACGACAACCGGAAGCTGACGATAGCCGAGCGCTTCTACTTCTTCTTGGGCACCGGTTTCAGCGGTAATATCAATAACGGTGTAATCGAGTCCTTGCTTGTCTAACGCACGGTAGGTAGCAGTGCACTGAACACAAGCTGGCTTGCTATAAATCTGAATTCCCATGGGTGCTTCCCTTTTCATAGCGGCATTTTTCGGGTAGGGCACATTTAGTACCTCACCTCTCTAGAAGATACAACGCATACTATATATAGACCATAGGAAAATCAATTCAAGCATATGTGGTATTTTTCATCCACAGGTTATTGACAGCTAATACCCAGTGCTTGCTGTAAAAGCAAAAAAACCGCCCAGATCGGGTCGGAGGGGAGCTAGTCCCCGTCCGCCCACACCACCTGGCATACGGATCCGTACCACGGCGGTTGGTCAAGTGTTGGCAAACCGCTCCATATAAAAGCGCACACCACGGAAGCCTCGCTTGTGCCACCAGCGGTTATTCATCGCGAACCGCGTATGATGGAGTTGGGCCAGAAACCACCAGCGTTTGTGCTGACAGTATCCTTTCGCCTCATCCACAGGGAGCCCGAGTTCGATCATTTTCCTCACTCGGGTTCTCGGTTTAAACCACTGTTTCATCAGGCACATGCGTAGTCGGCTTCGTATCCAGCTGTCGATATCAGCAAATAAGCGGCGTGTCTCTGCCAACCGAAAGTAGCTTGTCCAGCCTCGAATATATCGATCGAGACGGGCAAGCTTCACCTCAATGGCTTCGCGATCATGCCCGCGGGTCAGTTGCCTGATCCGTTTCTTGAAGCGTTTGATCGTCTCATTACTGCAGCGGATGCGCGGATTAGCCTTTCCAACAAAGATTACCGCAGCTTGTATTATGTTATAAAATAATAAGCTATTGATTTTATTGATTAATGATAAAGATAACAGCTTTAGGTTTTTTTCGAGGGAAAACCGATCACTTTTTTGTTCTCTGCGATGGCTCGTAGACGCTGATTCTCCGCGACTAGAGTGGCCATTTCAGAAGCCATGTCTCGATTGAGTTCGCGGGCGTGAACATGCTCCTGTCTGAGTCCGGTGTATTTGGCTCTCAGCTCTTTGAGCTCGGTATTCTTTTCGTCCCGTTGTGCCCGGACAGCCTTGTTTCCGGACTCTCGAATACGCTCAGCAAGTCCAGGGTGATTGTTGTGAATGGTGGCTCGGCTGACCCCGGCTTCCTCGGCCACAGACTGGATGCTAAGCTTGCGTCCCGGCTTGACCACCTTGGGGCGACCTTTCTCTATTCTTACAATGGCTTGGCGTATAGCCTTTGCGGTCAATTCACCTCGCGTTGGGGGTTGGGAAGTATCTTTAGGTTGCGACATAAGCCAGATCCTCTTCAGTTGCCCCAAGCCCCTTCAGGACAGCCTCGCAGCGCTTAATATCACGCTCGACTCGCTCGGTTCCTCCAGGTCCAATGTCTGTGAGGTCGCGCAACTCGATCTGCTGTGCATAAATACCCTGCCATACAGCCTGGCGTGACTCATCGATAACCGCATTGCCACAATCAGCACAACGTGTTTTCTCGACGCCCTGGCCACCGTTGCAACCTCCGGTGTCGGCGGTACACCACGCGACACCAGTGGCCCGCAGATGAACCAGGGGGCTGATCGTCTTAGCCATCTCAGCGCGATTCTCCTTGGTGGCCAGCGCCTCGTTCTTCGTGCGGAAGGCTCGGATTGGTTCGGCAGCACCTCCCACCAGAATGGTATCAGGCTCCAGCCAGTGCTCCAGAAGATCAGTCTTGATGCTCAGTGCGGCCAGGCCCACGCTGTCGTAAAGCTCGGCATCTTGGAGCCGGGACATGGCATACAAAGTGGTCATGTCTAGCGACCAGTGCTTGAAATGATCCCGCAGGTAGCGAAGATCGCCAAAGGCGCTGTGAGCCGCGTAGACCGCGAAGGTGCGCCGGAACTGATGCGGCGCAAAGCGCCAGTCCAGCCCACACTGGGCAGCAAACGCATTGAGGCGATCAATGATCGAATCTCTCGAAAGCGTTCCGACTCGGTTGTTTTGTCTCGTTGAGACCGCGAGGAAAAGACGGCGGGCATGCTCTTTCAGTCGCGCAATGTCGGGGGCCTTCGGATCGTCAGTTCGCAGATCAAAAATACGTTGTTCCAGTTGCGCTTGCAGGGAGCGCACCAGGTCCTCCGCCACCGCGAGGGCGCGGTGAGTAATCTCGGCTACCAGCCATTCACAGGCTCCCGCGCCTGTCTTGTATGAGGTGCCGCGCATCCAATGAAAGGGCTCACCCTCTTCATCCAGCGTTTTGAACGCACACTGATTTTCCAGTGAACACAGTTCGGATACGCGGATACCGGTGGTGGTCAGGATGATGCACATGCACGCCGTTTGAAGGTGTTGCTCCGCTGTACGGATGCCGCTTAACGTCCAGCCGAGTTTTTTCAGGCGCGGTTGAATGAACCTAAAACTCCGATCCTCTGACTTCCAGCCTTCCACCTGAGCGCGGAGACTAATGATCTCATTGGCCCGATCCAGCCATTCAACCGCCGACTGGAACAGTGGTCCTAGAATATCATCCGGAATGATTTCGGTTCTGGCTTCTTGGAGTTGAGGATTGCCTTGCCCCGTCAGCCCTGCCAGGTACTTTGCTGACGATTCCGGCCAGGGGTGTCGCATAGGGTCGCCGGACTGCTGACTGAGGATATGGACTGTTTCTACAGCCAAGAAACGCTGCTTCAGCGTGCCACCTGAAAGTGGTTTTCCTTTTCGGCCCTTCAGCCCTCTGCAAAAGCTTACATACTGATGCCCGATCAGCGGCGTCGCGTCGCTCAGTCGGGCTATGCGTTGGTCATGAAGCCAAGTCAGAAACAATGTCACGCTCTGGAAAAATTGGTATATCGTGGTGCCCTTGGGTCGGCTGCGGCCTTCAATGCCGTTCAGGATGTAATGCGCCGTGCAGGCACGCAGCGTTTCTCGAAACATCACAGGCACACGTAAGAAGTTGAGCTTTTTCTGGGTATCTTTCGCTCCAGCAGGAAAAAGGCTGTCGGGCAGAGTCCACACATCATCACCGTAGCGGCTCAGAACGTAGTAAGAGCCATCTTCCAGACGCATGCCCGAGATGAGCGCGTTTGGGTTGATCATTCCTGCCTGGACGGCATGGAGGGCTTTGAGTTGCCCTGCACGGAATTCGGCTGCGTTCATGCTATGTCCTCCAAGCGCTCCGGATCACGCCAGAAGGGGTGTAGGTCGACCTTCGCCCGCTGCCGTTGGATACTAACCAGCTCGCCATCAAATTGCGGGGCGATCTCTTGGTCGATGATTCGGATGATATGGCCATAGACTCGTTTCCACGCGCTCGCACCCATTTTCTGGCGCATCCTGACCAGTGCCCAATATAGGCTGAAGACACGGTGGAGGTCATCACTCGTCACAACGAATGACCGACAGCGAAAGCAAGCCAGAAACTTCTGGCAGTGCTCGCCATTCTTGGGTGCACGTTCACCGTTCAAGGTATCCCGACATTGGGCTATCGGCGTGTTCTGCGTCGGCAGAGGTGCAACCTTGCCGTGGTTCAACAGTTCTTCAGTTCGAACCTCGCCCATGAGCCGCCAATCTTGCTCGGCGCTTTCCGGAGCTTCCAGATAGTGGTTGTCGGACACCTTCGGGGTATGGCCACCGAGCCTTGCGGTCAGGAAGGGGTCCTGGCCGGACAGGGTGAACAGACGGTTCTCAAACGTCTTACGCAGACGCATGACGTTGAGCCTCAGAGGCTTGCCGTCAGCATCGGTTATCTGATGCCGGTCGAGAAACGCCTTAATGCCGCGGGTGAGAGTGTGTTGAGCCAGCCGGCCCATTTTCCCGGCATTTTTCCTGGATAGGCTCTCGTAGACAAACAGAAACGCCGGGGAGTTACTCGACTGTCGTATCGTGTCGTTGCGCTCGCGCACAAGATCAATGATGCAGGCCACGTCAGGCAGCGCCGACACCATCGATTCAACATCGGCGGCGCGACGCAGGCTCTGGATGTGTGTGGCGTTGCCGCGACGCTTGAAGCTGACCAGCACGTACCTGTCTGACTTGATGGGATGGGGTTGAAGGCAGTCGGTCAGGAGTTCCAGGGCGGGGGTCGGGTTGATGCCCGTTCGCGCTGCAATGGCCAGCAGGCAGACGGCAAGTTCTTCAGAGGTTAGCGGCCCACTTCCTTTGATGATCGCCCGCATATCGGCTTTTAGCGCCTGCAGAACGCTACGGCGCTCTGGCTCGCTCAAAGCGGTCTGGCCCTTCATTGATCGGTTGGAGTTCGGAAAGGGATTGCGCGGAAAAATATCTCTGGCAATCCAGCCTGATTCTCCCATCGCCACCAGTACCGCCTTGGTGGTTGCGTATCGAACCTTCTGGCTCGGCAAGCGGACATCCGACTGCCGCAAATGGGCAATGAATTGGTCGATAAACTGACGGTCAATATCATCCAGGCGCAGCTCACGTTTCAACGCGGCAGACATCGTGGCACAGAAGGGTAGAAAGGCTGATAGCCCGTTTTGGTGATATCTGGCGATAGTAGCCGCGCTGAGCGTTTTTCCATCGCTTTCGGCGCAGGCCCTGGCCATACGATCCAGTGCGCTTTGAGTGGCATAGACCACCACATCGCACCCGTTTCTGTAGTGCTTAGCGAAATCAAGGTTGCGTCGACCCGTCGCATTTTCGGGCAAGGACACGACCATCTGGGCTGGAGGTAGACTCGTGAGTTCCAACGTTTTGTCACTGGCAGCTTTGCCAGGGCGGGAGGCTGTCGATTGAAGTTTTTTTCTAGGCACTGCCAATCTCCCTGCTGATCAGATCGATTTCGCTTTGGTAGTCGTTCATCAGCGCATCCTCAAGCTCTGAGAGACAGTGCAGGTATTTCTCGGTGGATGTGACCGAGGCGTGGCCCAGGCGGTCGCGTACGTACAGCAATGCATGGGTCTGGGCCTTGGATTGCATCATTGCGTACAGCGTATGCGTGGCGTAGGTATGGCGCAGAATATGGACGTTGATGTAAGGAATGCCGGCAGCCGCCCCAGCCTTCTTTACAAGGCCCAGAAAGGCTGCCCCATCGTTCGCGTAGGGTTGGCCGGATTCCGTCAGGAACAAAACGGACTGGCGCTGGCCCGAAATGCTCTCATGCTGATGGCGACGGTTCAGGACGTATTGCCAGAGGGCTTCCATGACGGTGCGAGGCACGTCGATTCCCCTGGGCTGATTCCGCTTGATGGTCATGTCGCGTGGATCGAGATTGATCCGGATGAAGGAACGGTGCTTGGTGTACATCACTGGATCGATCACGTACTTCAGCGGAAACGTAGCCAGCTCTTCACGGCGCAGTCCTGTCGTGAGCGCCAACCGCATGATCAGCTTGTGAGTGGGATTGGTGATAGCATTCAGGAGATCAACCGACTGATGCTTGCTCAGCACCCGAATTACGGTTCGCGGTGTCCTCAGCATGACATCTGCGGTCGTGAGACTCCCACCACTCGCATCGACGTGAGCGAAGAAGCCTTTAGGTTGCCTCACCGTTACCGTTTCCATCGCATACGGAACAGTCGTCACCCAACCACTGTTGGCGGCATACCGGTAGAACGCACAGAGAAGTCGTAGTCGCGCATTCACCGTTGCTGCGGCAAGGCTTCCACCTTCGGGACTCAGATTCCAGTCACGAAACTCCGCCAGGATCGTCGCTTCTCGGTCATTGCCCACATCACACCAGTCAATGCCATTCACCTCACACCAGCCAAAGAACTGATACAACGCTTTCCCGTAGGTGACCCACGACTTCTTGGATTGAACCCTTCCACGCTTGATCAGGTGCGCTATGCAAAAGTCCAGTGCTTCCTCAACAACCTTCCCCTCCCTAGAAATAAGGATTGGAAAACCGGAGTAGCTTAGGCCGTTGAGCTTGAATTTGTTCGTGCTGAAGAAGAGGTCCATATTGAGACTCTAGCATGATATATCACTTTTGTAAGTGGTAATCATTGGCAGGAGCCGACAGTCCTTCGGCCCGTAGTTTGATAATACCCTGCTGGCGGATATTGATGGCGGCGTTTATGTCGCGGTCTCTTTCCGCATAACAGGCTGGGCACCTCCAGTTGCGCACCGACAACGGCAGGGACTCTACCTTGTGTCCGCAGCAGGAGCAGGTTTTGGAGCTGGCGAACCACTGGTCGATCTTGATCAGATATTTACCCTGCTCTTTCGCCTTGTATTCCAGTTTCTGAATCAGGCTGCACCAGCTTGCGTCTGCGATGTGCTTAGATAGCTTTCGATTCTTCAGCAGGTTTTTGACTTTTAGTGTCTCGACTACCACCGCTTGGTTTTCGTCAATAAGCTGTCGGGACAGGTTGTGCTGGAAATTAGCACGGGTATTCGCTAGACGCTCGTGCGCCTTAGCCAGTTTCAGCCGTGCCTGCGCACGGCCTTTGCTGCCCTTCTGGCAGCGCGAAAGGGCTTTCTGTTTGCGTCGCAGGTTCGACTGAGCGCGTTTCAGGAACCGAGGGTTATCAGTCTTATTCCCCTCCGAGTCGATAGCAAGATGGGTCAGCCCCATATCGACGCCCAGCACGGCATCAACGGTGTGCAATGGGGTGGGGGCTTCCATACTGTCCTCGACCAACAGCGAGGCGTAGTATTTCCCTGTGACAGTGCGTGACAGGGTGATGCTTTTAATAGCGCCTGTGATCTCGCGGTGGATACGCGCTTTGATCGGCCTCATCTTCGGCACTTTGATCCAGCTCTCACCCGCACTGACGCTCATGCAGTGGTAACTGGACTGCTTCCCGTGCTTGCGCTTGAACTTCGGGTAACGCGCTGGGAGCTTCGGGTCGAAGAAATTCTGAAAGGCTTTATCGAGGTTGATACAGGCTTGCTGCAAGGCAATCGAGTCAAAATTCTTGAGCCAATGATACTTGCGGGACTTCTTCGCCACCGCCAGCAGTGGCTTGAGGTCTTTCTTAGCGCGGAGTTTCGCGCCATGCCGCCGATACTGTGAACTGATGATATGCAGTGCCTTGTTGTACACGAACCGCGTAGCGCCGAACTGACGGTTAAGGAACTCCGCCTGCTCAGGTGTCGGGTAGATGCGTACTTTCGTGGCCTTTAACATTTCAGTGCTCATAGCTAGAATACAGCTATTATAGGCTTTAAGAAGGCAATTTAAAATGGGTGTACAAGATCATCCACCACTGAACGACTACCTGAAAAAACGTCACAGCGTTACGAAGTTAGTTGTACACCTGATCTTCACCACGAAGTACCGCCGTAAGCTGTTTGACGGTTACATGATCGAGCAACTGCGTGAAGCGTTTGAGTCGGCCTGCGAGAAGCTGGAGTGTGATCTGGTTGAAATGGATGGTGAGGGTGATCACGTCCACTTGCTCGTAAGTTATCCGCCCAAGCTGGCAGTTAGTGTGCTGGTGAACAACCTGAAATCTGTATCGTCACGCCGTATACGAATACTCAACACGCACATACCACGGCAGAGTAAAAGTGGGGCGGTGTGGTCACGCTCATACTTCGCATGTAGCGCCGGAGGGGCGACCATTGAGACTCTACGCGAGTACGTTCAGAGTCAGGCCACGCCTGAGTAGAACCGCTGCGCGGTTCCCGCTTGTATCCCCGCCCGATTGGGCGAGGGTTTACGCGGGATTTTGCTAAAAAGTGGGCGGTTTTTGACAGTGCCATCAAGTGGCGCTGCTAGCGGCTCATAGCAGTATTAGCTAATCGCAGCTTGGTAACGACGCTCAACGTCTTCCCAATTTACAACGTTAAAGAACGCTGCAATATAGTCAGGACGTTTGTTTTGATACTTCAGGTAGTAGGCATGCTCCCAAACATCCAGAACTAGCAGCGGCGTATTGCCGTGCATCAGCGGGCTGTCTTGGTTCAGCGTATTTTCAACTACCAGTTTTTTCTCAGGGGTAACGGAGAGCCACGCCCAACCGCTACCAAAACGACCAACGGCCGCTTTTTTGAACTCTTCCTGGAAGGTCTCAAGACCGCCCAACTCAGCGTCAATGGCTTTCGCAACATCGCCCTGAGGCTTGCCACCACCGTTTGGCGACATCATCTGCCAAAACATGGAGTGGTTGGCGTGACCGCCACCGTTATTGGTAACGGCTTGGCGCTTAGCTTCTGGAACACGATCCAGATTGGCGACCAATTCCTCAACGGGTACATCTTCAAGGCCTGTGCCTTCCAGCGTAGCATTCAGGTTATTGATGTAAGTTTGATGGTGACGAGAGTGGTGAATTTCCATCGTCATCGCATCGATATTCGGTTTGAGAGCGTCATATGCGTACGGCAGTTCGGGTAATGTATGTGCCATATCATCATCTCCTTGAGTGGCTTTCGTTGCTTTCACTTACCTATGTGCGGTCAGCCCGCAGCGTTTTCAAGCACCGGGGTGGTTTTTCTTACCTTTTGCCCCAGTACTTTAGTCAACTATTGCCAGTTTACCTAATCCACCAAACACAAAAGCAAGTGTTTACAGCTTGCTCTCAAGCTCCGGCAGGATGTCGAATAGATCGCCCACCAAGCCGTAATCGGCGACCTGGAAGATCGGCGCTTCGTCGTCTTTATTGATCGCGACGATGACCTTGGAGTCCTTCATGCCCGCCAGGTGCTGGATGGCACCGGAGATACCCACGGCAATATACAGATCCGGGGCGACGATCTTACCGGTCTGGCCGACCTGCATGTCGTTGGGCACAAAGCCTGCATCCACTGCCGCACGCGAGGCACCAATCGCCGCGCCCAGCTTGTCGGCAATGCCGTCGAGCAGTTTGAAGTTCTCGCCGTTGCCCATACCGCGGCCGCCGGAGATAACCACCTTGGCGCCGCCCAGCTCGGGGCGATCCGACTGCGCCAGCGCTTCTTTGACAAAGCTGGACTGGCTGTTTTCAACCACCACATCGACCGCTTCAATCGGCGCGCTATTACCGTCGCTGACCGCGTCAAAGCCGGTGGTGCGGATGGTAATGACTTTTAGTGCGTCGTCGCTTTTCACCGTGGCAATGGCGTTACCGGCGTAGATCGGGCGCAGGAAGGTGTCGGCGCTTTCCACGGCGATTACGTCCGATAGCTGGCTGACGTCTTTCAACGCCGCTAGCCGCGGCAGCACGTTTTTGCCGGTGGTGGAGGCGCTAGCGAGGACGTGCGTGTAATCACCCGCCAGTGCGACCAGCAGCGCGCCCATGGGCTCGGCCAGCTGGTGGGCGTAAACGGCGTTATCGGCGACGCGCACGTTGCTGACGCCGTCGAGCTTGGCGGCCGCTTCGGCAGCGGCCTGAACGCCTTCACCGGCTACCAGAACGTCAATGTCGCCACTGCTGTTTTGCAGAATCAGTTTCGCGGCGGCCACGACGTGGGCGGTGGCGCCCGCCAGTTGGCCTTCGTGCAGATCGGCAAGTACCAAAATGCTCATGGAATCATCTCCTCTTTAAAGCACCTTGTTCAAAGTACTTTGGCTTCGTTTTTGAGTTTGTCGATCAGCTCGTCTACCGAGGCGACTTTGACGCCACCCTTGCGCTCGGCGGGGGATTCGACCTTCAGCAGGCTGACCTTGGAGGCTACTTCAACGCCATAGTCGGCAGGGGTTTTGACATCCAGCGGCTTTTTCTTGGCCTTCATGATGTCGGGGAGCTTGGCGTAGCGCGGCTCGTTAAGGCGCAGGTCGGTGGTCACAATCGCTGGCAGCGTGAGGGCGATGGTTTGCAGGCCGCCGTCGATTTCACGCGTCACATTCAGCTTTTTATAACTTCCGTCGCCGCTAATTTCCACTTCTGAGGCGAAGGTGCCCTGGGGCAGGCCAGTGAGTGCTGCGAGCATCTGGCCGGTTTGGTTATTGTCGGTGTCGATCGCCTGTTTACCGAGAATCACCAGGCCGGGCTGCTCTTCGTCGACCACTTTGGCCAGCAGCTTGGCCACCGCCAGTGATTCGGCGCGCTCGTCGGTTTCGATATGGATGGCGCGATCCGCGCCCAGCGCCAGCGCGGTACGCAGCTGCTCTTGGGCGGCCTTGGGGCCAACGGTGACGGCGACCACTTCGGTGGCGACGCCCTTCTCTTTTAGGCGCACCGCTTCTTCCACGGCAATTTCGCAGAACGGGTTCATGGCCATTTTGACGTTGGTAAGATCGACGTCCGAGTGGTCCGCTTTAACACGGATTTTGACGTTGTAGTCGATGACGCGTTTAACCGCGACGAGTACTTTCATAGATTCCTCGCTTGGCTTGAGATAGAAGCCGTTAATCTGATTCGGCACCCAGCGTCAGGTGCTGTTAAAAGCTACGCCGACGAGAAGATGGCACCGCCTAAAAATTCATGCAAGCGTTTGATAGGTTTAGAAATGAAAAACCCTACCAATTTGCCACAGCCTAGGTGTTAGCAACAACACTCAATTGCTATCTAATTAGTACCTATTACTACCTATCACTACGGCCTTGGTCGTAGTGCTGAACGATTATTAGCTCACCAAGCAGACAAGAAATGCTGCTTTTTCCATCGTAGGGGTGACCTGACCCAGGTATTATGCCTATCATGGCAGATAACCAGAAGCAAACGACCGTTTTAAATTAAGGCCGATTTTTTATAAGCTAGTTCTCATCAGCTAGCGTGTATAAATAATGGCACTTAAAGAGAATAAGGAGAAACCGGGTGGAAACTGTTGAACGCGATGTAATGGACTTCGATGTCGTCATTGTCGGTGCGGGCCCCTCCGGGCTTTCCGCCGCGAGCCGGCTAATGCAACAAGCTAATGAAGCCGAGCAAGAGCTCACGGTTTGTGTCGTTGAGAAAGGCTCAGAGGTTGGCGCGCATATTTTATCAGGCGCGGTATTTGAACCCCGTGCGCTCGCTGAGCTTTTCCCTGACTGGCAAGAGCGCGGTGCGCCGCTTAATACCCCTGCTATTCGCGACGATGTTTTTTTGCTAAAAGACGCCGAAAAAGCGCAGAAGGTGCCTAACGCACTCGTGCCGAAAAGCATGCACAACACCGGTGGCGAACAGCAGCGTTATGTTATCAGCGCGGGCAACCTGTGCCGCTGGCTAGGCGAGCAGGCCGAATCGCTGGGCGTTGAGATTTTCCCTGGTTTCGCGGCCCAAGACGTTATCGTTGAAGATGGCGCGGTGCGCGGCATTTTGATCGGCGATATGGGTGTTGCCACCGATGGTACGCCTAAAGATGGCTATATGCCGGGTATGGAATTGCGTGCTAAGTACACACTATTTGCCGAAGGCGCGCGTGGGCATCTTGGCAAACGCTTAATTAAAGACTTTTCACTGGATGAGGGTCGCGACCCGCAGCATTATGGCATCGGCCTTAAAGAGCTTTGGGATGTGCCTGCCGAAAAACACGAGCCGGGCCTAGTCGTTCACGGTTCGGGCTGGCCATTGGATAGTAGCACTCACGGCGGCTGGTTCCTTTACCATGCCGAGAATCAGCAGGTCGTTGTGGGTTTGATTATGGACCTGGGCTATCAGAACCCATGGCTCTCACCGTTTGACGAATTCCAGCGCATGAAGCACCACCCGGTACTTAGCCAGTACCTTGACGGCGGTAAACGGGTTGCTTATGGCGCCCGGGCGATTACCAAAGGGGGTATTAACTGCCTGCCCAAAATGACGTTTCCTGGCGGCTTGCTGATTGGTTGTGATGCGGGAACCCTTAACTTTGCTAAAATCAAAGGCCTGCATACCGCCATGAAATCCGGCATGGTAGCCGCAGAAAGCGTGTTTGAAGCAATCAAGGGTGGCGACGAAGGCGCACAAGAACTGACCAGTTTTACTCAACAATGGGAAGCGAGCTGGGCGTATCAAGAGCTTAAAGAGAGCGCGAGTTTCGGCCCAGCGATCCATAAGTATGGCACCGTCGGCGGGGGCGCCTATAACTTTGTCGATCAATTGCTGGGGGGCAAGCTGCCCAACGTTCACGACACCACCACAGACCATGGTTCGCTGAAGCCTGCGGCTGAATTTGAGAAAATTAATTATCCCAGGCCGGATGGCAAGCTCTCTTTCGACAAGCCCTCATCGGTGTTTCTGTCTAATACCAATCATGAAGAGAACCAGCCGTGCCATCTACGCCTGGAAGACTCTGAGCTGCCGATTCGCGACAACTTGCCAAAGTACGCAGAACCGGCACAGCGCTACTGCCCAGCGGGTGTCTACGAAGTGGTTGAAGATAGCGCGGGACAGCCACGCTTCCAGATCAACTTCCAGAACTGCGTACACTGCAAAAC
Organism: Halomonas sp. H2; assembly: GCF_050215315.1. Classification (GTDB taxonomy): domain Bacteria; phylum Pseudomonadota; class Gammaproteobacteria; order Pseudomonadales; family Halomonadaceae; genus Vreelandella. The sequence goes on along the minus strand of NZ_CP189760.1, from coordinate 1,530,578 downwards.
CTGTGATATCAAAGACCCGGCACAAAATATCACCTGGGTAGCACCAGAAGGCGGCGGCGGCCCCAACTATCCCAATATGTAACAGCCAAAACATTAACGTTACGGCTGGCGATAGCTGACCGCTAGGCTAGCCGTAACGTCTTCTTCAAATACTATAAAAACGTGGCACTCTGCTGGCTTTCCAGCACTTCAATCGGCGCCCGGCGGGCAATCAGCCGTCTTCGCCCAGCCTGATCAAAGCGCACATCGATGACCGGGTCACTAGCACTTCCCTCAACGGCCGCTACTTCGCCCTCGCCAAACACCGCATGCAGAAGCCGCTGGCCGGGATAAAAGTGCATCTCTTCGGTAGAACCTGCGCCTGAATAACCGGCCTTGGCTTCTTCAACCTGCGCCGAAGTAAGCACAATGTCGTCGCGCCCAAGACGCACCAGATAGCGCTCCACCAGGCCCACCGAGGCCACCTGTAGCGAAGCCGCAGGGACGCTACCGCTCACCAAGCAGGACGCTACGCGCATGCTATCTTGCCAGGCGCTTTCGGCAATAAAACGGCTCGGGCGGTGAACGCCGCCGTCATGAAGCACTAGTAGCTGCTCTTGAGCGCGGGTAATCGCCACATAGAAAAGCCGCCGCTCCTCTTCCAAGCGCTTATCGCTAAGCGGGTTATCGCGGCTATAGTGGGGAAAATCTTCTTCGTTAACGCCAGCCACGGCGACCAGCGGCCATTCAAGTCCTTTGGCACCGTGCACGGTACTAATCAGTACGCCGCCCGCCTGATTTTCTACCGGACGCTCAAGCAGCTCAATAAACGCGTCGGGGTCTTGCACGCTTTGCGCTTGCTCGATCAGCACATCAAGCAGGCGAACATCCTCTTCGCCTTTATCCCGCCGCGCTGCCGCGCGTTTAAGCGTTTTTTCTGCATCAACACTATCGACTACATGGCGTAATAGTTTGGCAGGCGGCCAGGCACTTAATTGTGGCAACTCGCACAACAGCACCCAGCGCTTTTTCAACGTGCGCCGCTGGATCGGCTTTAACTCTGTTAGCACCGGGTCGTGGCGCTCAGGCCACTGCTGGGTAGCCGCTAACTGCTGAGCTAAACGCTGCAGCCGCTCCCTGGCAACAAAAGGCGTTGGCTGAGAAAGCAGCAATAGCAGCTGCTGTGGGTCACGAAGCAACTCATGGCGGCGTGACAATTTCAAATAGCCTGCCAAGGCCTGCACCAGCGGCAAGCGAAAGACAAAACGATCCTCGCGCTGAAGCCGAAAAGGAATACCCGTCTGCAGCAGCGCCAACTGAAATGGCACCGAGAGCGCCCAGCTGCGCACCAGCAAACTGGCTTCGTTAAATGCCCGCCCCTGGGCCTGCCAATCCATTAACGCATCGAGTAGCAGGCGACTGCCCTGCCCCACCGAAACACGCGTTTCTGGATTATTCGCCGCCGCTAGACACAGCTGGTTGGGCCGCCGTTGGTTGGCGGCAATCGCATGATTAGCGGCGAGCGCTAGGGCGTGACCGTGGCGAAAGGTAGTCGACAGCGGATAGTCGGTAGCACTGCCAAAGGTAGCGGTAAAATTTTCTAGCATAGTGTCGGGTTTGGCACCCCGCCACTCATAAATACACTGGTTGGCATCGCCAACCGCCATCACCTCGGCGCGGCTGCCTACTAACACCGATAAAAGCCGCTGTTGAGCGGCATTGATGTCCTGATACTCGTCAATAATGACGTGATCGAGAAACCCTTCGACGCGGCCACGCAGAGCACTATCCGCTTCTAGCGCCTGTAGCGGTCGATAGAGCAGATCGGCATAGGTCATCACCCCTTCATCACCTAACAACCGTTCTGCCTCGACAAAGGCGGCGGGGAAATAATCGGTATCCGGATCGAAATTGAGCCGCTCATAAAGCGACTCTGGCGTCATCATCTCAGCCTTCACTAAGCCGCAGAAGTGAGCCAGGGTCTCAAGTCGGTCGCCTTCCAGGGCCGCATCGCGGCGCTCAACCGCATCACGCAATACGTTGAGGCTCGCTTGGCGGAGCAATCCCTCTAATTGCCAATCGGCGGATAGCAATCGGCGCGGCGCGAGCGATCCCCAGCGGCATAGGCTTTGGGTCAAGCGGTGCCCTAGAGAATGGAAGGTGCGTACATCCGGCAATGCCTGCCCCGCAGGTGCCATAGTGGCTAAACGGCGTTGAAAATCATCTTTAGCGGAGCGGTTAAACATCAACACCAAAATGCGTTTTGGTGGCACACCGCTGGCGAGTAGGTGCAGCACCCGAGCGGCCATGGTGGTGGTTTTGCCTGCTCCAGCCACGGCCGCCACCCGCGCATGTCCACCGGCGTGATTAACAACGGCTTGCTGTTCAGCGGTTAACTTCACGGCGCCTCGCCTGAAGGTTCTTCGTCAAGCTGCCCCAGAGCAAACCACTGCCCAGCGCTCATCAACCCAATCTCAGTAGTGCCATCGCCTACATCACGGCTTTCTGCCACCCCAACCAACTGGTAATACACGTTACGATGCAACCGTGCAGCGAGCCCAAATCGTACCGGCAATTGCGGTACCGCTTCGCCCTGAGGCGTCAAGGTAACGGAGAGCGGATGCTTGGCATCGAGACGGACTTTATCTTCAAACTGAGTAGTGAACCACCAAGCATCATCGCGGAAATCGGCTTCAACCGCGACCAGAGGCAGATCCTCAACCTCAATCCTCCAGCGTTCAGCGGGGGTCACCAAGCAGTAACCCTCGTCATCAAGTCGCAGCAGCGTTGCCAACAGGCGCGCGACCTTAGGGCGAGCAAACGGTTGGCCTTCGTGCCACCAGCTACCATCGGCGCGAATGATGATGTTGATGTCGCCTGTAAGCTCGGGGTGCCACTGTTCGAGTGGTGGAATAGCGCCGGCACCCTCATTGAGAGTGCCATGTTGCTGCAGCAATCGATCTATATTCATCTTGCCCACCTCGATTGAGCGCATTCAGCCTATAAAAGCCCAGACTGTGCCAGCGCTTCTTTAACGTGTTCCGGGGCGTCGGGTGCGGCGGCACGGAACAGCTGATAAAAGTTGGCAGTCGTCTGCATGGCCACTTCATCGACGCTAATGCCCCGCTGCGTAGCAATGCACTCTGCCACTTCCACCACCCAAGCGGGCTCGTTTGGCTTGCCGCGGTAAGGCACTGGCGCAAGGTAGGGGCTGTCGGTCTCTATCAGCAGACGATCTAGCGGCAGTTGGCCAGCCAGATCACGCAGCGAAGCGGCATTGCGAAAGGTAATAATGCCCGACAGCGAAATATAAAAACCTAGCCGAACCGCCTCACGGGCCATCGCCAAGTCTTCAGTAAAACAGTGTAATACACCGCCCACGCGAGGGTCGCTGTATTCACGCAGCAGGGCGAGCGTTTCTTGTTTGGCTTCGCGGGTATGAATGATCACCGGAAGCTCCAACTCTTGCGCCGCGATCAAATGCCGCTTGAAGCGCTCCTGTTGAACCTCTATCGGCACGCTGTCGCGGTAGTGGTAATCCAGCCCGGTTTCGCCAATCGCCACTGCGCCGTACTGTTCAGCGGCGTCTTTGATATCGGCAACGCTGGGCTCACTGTCAGTAGCATGCAGGGGGTGTAAGCCTGCCGATATCGCCACATCGCGATGGGCGCGGGAAATGGCCGCCAGCTGCGGCATTTCCTCTAAGGTAACCGCAACAGCAAGAAATTGACTGACATGGGCAGCGCGGGCGGCTGCCAGGGTGGCGGCAATATCGCCCCCATGGGTCTGGTCGGATAAACGATCTAAGTGACAGTGTGAATCAACAAACATGCAGGTCTCGACAACAGGTGGACTATAAGCACTTTAATAATTGCTTAAGAGATAATTGCGTTAGAGCGTAAAAGACGGTGTGGCTTTATCTAATTGACCGGCAAGCAGCGTCTCAATGCGATCACGTACAAGATAATCTTGCTGGCTGAAATGCACGCCAATACCGGGCATACGCCGACCGCTTACGCCCTCCGGCGATACCCACACCACATGTCCAGTGACCGAAAGACGCTCGCTTTCACCAGGTAACGTGAGCAATAAATAGACTTGCTGGCCAAGCGCGTAAGGCGTTTGGGTGGGAACGAAGATGCCACCTCGATCCAAAAAAGGCATATACGCAGAGAGCAGCGTCGGCACATCGGGGACAGTAAGAGAGAGCGCTTTCTGAGCTGCCATAATGACCTCGCTGCTCTTGTGGGGAATAAAATTGTCAGCTGGGAACATCAGCGTGGTGTAGCGGGGTTAACGCGACTAGGAACGCAGCAGCGCTGCCCAGCGCACTAACCACGCTTCTAGCACTAACTGGGGGTTTGGGTTGACCCCCACCGCCAACAGACGCCGCTGTTCGCGGGCATAATCTAATAGACGAAACCAATCTTGCACTCGGCCATTTTTAACCGCTTGGCGATAGAGTGGCGCTAAATCAGGGTTATGCAGCACCGCCGCCTCACCGGATAAGCCGAGTCGAATCAGATCCTCAAGCCAAGCAATACCGTACCATAAGATGGCATCAATCGCCTGGCGATCCAGGCGCGCCGCCTCTGAGACGGGCTCTGCGCCACGCACTAATTGCTCAAAACTGTCGTGAATCTGGTGGCGTAATGCGCGCTCTTCCGGTACTGCTAGCTTCACCGCAAGCAGCGGCAAACCGCCAGCCACCTGCCACCAGAAGTAGGCTTCATCGGCGCTGCCCAACTGCTCAATTAACCAGCCGCGACACGCCTCATAAGCAACGCTTGGCAGTGACCACTGCTGACAACGGGAGCGGATCGTCGCCAGCATCCGTGAAGGCACGTCTGAGAGCAGAATAAACAGCGTTTTATCGCCAGGCTCTTCAAGACTTTTAAGCAGCGCATTGGCGGCGGCAATGTTCATTGCCTCGGCAGGTGAAATCACAATAACGCGATAACCACCCTGCTGGGCCGTTTGCGAAACAAAACGGTTAACCTCGCGAATGGGATCAATACGAATTTGACGCTTACCCTCTTCTGGCGAGACCCGCAGCAGATCCGGGTGATAGCCGGAAGCCAACATCGCGCAGCTATGGCAATGCCCACAGGCTTGGTCGGCGGGCGAGGCGCATAGCGTGCGGGCAATTAACGCCTCCGCCAACTGCTGCTTACCCACGCCGTGGGCACCGTGGAGTAACAGCGCGTGAGGCATGCGCCCATCATCGGCCAAGCGGGTGAGCTGATGCCATGTGGCTTGATGCCACGGCATAACACTGGTTAACGCCATTCAGCTATCCGTGCCAGCAGGGTTTGGCGAATTTGTGCCTGCACTGCGTCTAACGCGTACTGGGCGTCGATCAACGCAAAACGCTCGGGCGCCTCTTCCGCTCGCGCCAAGTAGCCGTCGCGCACAGCCTGGAAAAAATCCGCCTGCTCCTGCTCAAAGCGGTCGTGCTGTTCCGAGCGGTCACGCAGGCGCGACTCTAGGCGCTTTTTGGCCGCTTCTTGGGGCATATCAAGTAACAGCGTCAAATCGGGCGAAAGACCCCGCTGGACGAAATCCTCAAGCGTGGCGATACGCTCCTTGGCAATGCCCCGCCCACCGCCTTGATAGGCGAAGGTGGCATCAGTAAAACGGTCACATACCACCCACGCGCCTCGCGCTAGGGCAGGCAGAATTTTTTCCGCTAGATGCTGGGCCCGCGCGGCAAACATTAATAGCAGTTCGGCGTCCTCGTGCAGCGGCTCTTGGGGGGCAGGGTCAAGCAGTAGCGCGCGAATCGCTTCGCCGTGCTCTGTACCGCCCGGTTCGCGGGTACGCACCACTTCCAAGCCCTGGGCCTCTAAACACTCGGCGACAAAGCCCACATTGGTGGATTTTCCCACGCCTTCACCGCCTTCCAGCGTAATGAAGCGTCCACGCTTAGTCATCATGCTCCCTTAATGTGCTGATTGGTCATGGTTATTATCGGTTACGGATGTAGCGGTTAACGGCATTATTATGCTCGCGCAACGAGCTCGAAAAGTGGTGCGTGCCATCGCCACGGGAAACGAAATAGAGCGTTTCGCCAGGCAAAGGGTTCACCGCCGCTTCTAACGAGGCACGCCCCGGCATGGCAATCGGTGTGGGCGGTATCCCGTCAATCACATAGGTGTTATACGGCGTCGCCTCGCGTATATCGGCGTGGGTAATCCGCCCTTCATAACGCTCGCCCATGCCATAAATAATGGTCGGGTCGGTTTGCAGGCGCATGCCTTGCTCCATACGGCGCTTAAACACTCCGGCGATTTCCCGCCGCTCCTCGGGCGCTCCGGTTTCCCGCTCGATCAAGGAAGCCATAATCAGCGCTTCATAGGCGGACTCAATGGTCAGATCATCACTACGCTCTTTCCATACCTGTTGCAGAATGCGCTCCATCCGCGTAAGTGATTGGCGTAGGATATCGACGTCGCTCATACCCAGGTGATAGCGATAGGTATCGGGGAAAAACCAACCTTCAGGAAAGGTGCCTTCTCGGTCGAGCAGCGCCATTACCTCGGTATCGCTCAGTTCCGCCGTGCGATGATCCAGCTTGGGGGCAGTATTGAGCAGCTCGCGCATCTGCTTGAACGACCACCCTTCCGGAATAGTCAGCGGGTAAGTGACCACGTTATTACTGCCCAGTAACGCCACCATTTCAAGGCCACTCATATCCGGTAGCAACTGATACTCACCGGTACGTAGCCGAGGCACGCGGTCTGGCTCAACTTTTGCTAACAACTGAAACGCCCAGGCATCCTCAACCACACCCTGCGAATCCAACTGCGCTACTACCTGATTAAACCCCGCGCCGGAGGGCACTTGGTAAAGCATGGGTTCATCCAACGCGAGCGGCGCTTCCAAGCGGCTCTGCCAGTAGAAATAACCGCCTACCGCGCCTGCAGCACCGATGAGCACTAACACCAACAAAGCGATGAATAAACGTTTCAACATGACACCTCAAATAATTGCGCAGCGATAGCTAAACAGCCGTTAACTCATAGCCTAATAACTGATGCGCCAAGCGTTGCAGCGAATCAGTTGTACTGACCGGCCAACGCCTAAGCAGCGAGCCATCTGCCGCGAGTAGCGTGGTCACAGGCCAGACACCCTGCACAGAATTTGCCACCCACAGTTGCTCAACGTTGGTTAGTTGATCAAGTGACAGCGAAGCCTGCGTTACCGCGCCCTGATCAATCAACGCAGCGCGTAGCGTTCCCGCCACGCCGCACTGATCAACAAATGGCGTAAACACCTGCCCAGCCTGCTGCCAAAAAATATTCATACTGGTGGCCTCGACGACGAAACCATCGCTATCGGCAAGCATACCTTCGGCAACAGCAGGATCGCTCCACTCTTGCCGGGCCAGTACATTTTCTAGGCGATTAAGGTGCTTAATACCTGCCAGCCGTGGCTGGCGGCTTAGGCGCAAATCGCATAGACGCACCGTCACCCCCTGCTGCCAGCGCTTGACCGATGGCTGAAAAGAGGTTCGACGGCTGAGCAAGCGCGGCGTTACCTCATCAGGCTGGGCGTAGCCACGCCCACCGCTACCTCTGGTCAATAACAGCTTAAGCACTTCGAGTTCAGCGGTGGCGCCACCCTGCCAGCTGGCATCCAGTGCCGCTTGGCAAGGTAACGGCATATTTAAGCGCTGACAGCCTAGCACTAGGCGTGCTGTGTGATAGCGCCATAACACCGGCACGCCCGAGCGCAGCAGCACGGTTTCAAAAAGTCCGTCGCCATACGCCAACCCACGATCGTCAAACGGCACCTGATCATCAGATAATGTCGGCGGCTGCATGGCTAACTATACCTTCTTAAACAGCAGCGAACCGTTAGTGCCACCAAAGCCGAAGGAGTTCGAGAGCGCCGTATCAATACACATATCCCGCGCCGTATGCGGCACATAGTCCAGGTTGCAGCCTTCCTGAGGGTTATCCAGATTAATCGTGGGTGGTGCGATTTGATCACGAATAGCCAGGACACTGAACACCGCCTCTACTGCGCCTGCGGCGCCTAACAGATGGCCAATCATCGATTTGGTCGAGCTCACTGCCACACTGCTTGAAGCGCTACCCAAAACGCTCTCAATGGCACGACTTTCCGCCAGATCACCCGCCGCAGTGGAGGTGCCATGGGCATTGATATAGTGAACGTCAGCGACATCGACCTGGGCATCTTTGATCGCATTGCGCATAGAGAGCGCAGCACCGCGCCCATCTTCCGGCGGAGAGGTCATGTGGTAGGCATCATCACTCATGCCAAAACCCACTAACTCGGCGTAAATGTTAGCGCCGCGCGCTTTGGCGTGTTCATACTCTTCAAGCACCAGCACACCGGCACCGTCGGATAATACAAAGCCGTCTCGATCGGTATCCCAGGGGCGGCTAGCCGCTTCAGGATCGTCGTTACGCGTAGACAGTGCGCGTGCCGCGGAAAAGCCGCCTAAACCCAGTGGCGTAGTGGCCATTTCAGCGCCACCACATACCATAACGTCCGCATCACCATAGGCGATTGTGCGCGCGCTGTAACCAATATTGTGGGTGCCCGTTGTGCAAGCAGTGGTAATCGCGATATTTGGGCCTCTGAAGCCGTGTTGAATCGCCATATTGCCGGAAATCATATTAATGATGGAGCCCGGCACAAAGAACGGCGATATCTTACGAGCACCGCCTTTGTTGAGTGCGTTGTGGTTATGCTCAATCATTGGCAGGCCACCAATGCCTGAGCCGATAGCCACACCGATACGGTCTGCATTCTGCTCAGTGCATTCGACACCCGAATCTTCAACCGCTTGGGCACCCGCTGCCATGCCGTACTGGATAAACAAATCCATTTTGCGGGCATCTTTAGGATTCAAATACTGGCCGATATCGAAATTCTTGATCGCTCCACCAAAACGGGTGTTAAAACCACTGGTGTCAAAATGCTCAATTGGCGTAATGCCACTTTTGCCAGCAACAATGTTTGCCCACGACTTATCAACACTATTACCCACAGGGGTCACCAGGCCTAACCCAGTTACCACTACCCTTTTCCGTGCCATCAGCTTTCCTCCAGGCATCCATGGTGACGCGACCCACTTGGGTCATTTGCTACTTAAATTTGGTCAACAGTATAACGGAGATTGAACGTTATAAGCATTGTGGCAGCAAAGCAAAAAAGCCGTCCTACGAAAGGACGGCTCTTAAGGCGGGTGACTAGCACCCCACCCTGGTTCGATGCATCGACGCAGCCCTTACTGGTGGGCGTTTACGTAGTCGATGGCTTCTTGAACCGTGGTGATTTTCTCAGCTTCTTCATCAGGAATCTCAGTATCGAATTCCTCTTCCAAAGCCATGACCAGCTCAACGGTGTCGAGCGAATCAGCACCCAAGTCTTCTGTAAAAGAAGAGCTGGTTTGGATGTCTTCTTCTTTAACGTTCAGGCGCTCTGCTACAACTTTCTTCACGCGCTCTTCAATAGTACTCATTAACGTACTCCAGTCGTTCACATTAGCCGTTTTTGATAACCAGCTATTTGGAAACCGCAAGCCAAAAGCTGCGGGGTAGTTTATAGACGCCCTCGGGCCGACGCAACCGCCAAGCCCAAGGCCATCAACGCATATTCATGCCGCCATTGACGTGAAGCGTCTCGCCAGTGATATAACCGGCTGCATCACTGGTCAAAAAGCCCACCGCTGCGGCGATCTCTTCCGGCGCCCCTAAACGGGCCAACGGAATTTGCTTAAGCAACATATCGTGCTGCGCTTCAGGCAGCGCTTCAGTCATATCGGTGGCGATAAAGCCCGGTGCCACCGAGTTGACCGTAATCGCACGTGAAGAGACCTCACGTGCCAGAGCGCGGCTAAAACCTTCCATACCGGCCTTAGCTGCAGCATAGTTAGTTTGGCCCAGGTTGCCCATGGTTGCCACAACAGAACTGATCGACACAATACGCCCAAAACGCGCCTTGGTCATGCCCCGTAAACACGCTTTGCTTACACGATAGACCGATTTCAAGTTGGTATCCATCACGGAATCCCACTCATCTTCTTTCATGCGCATCAGCAAATTATCACGGGTGATACCCGCATTGTTGACCAAAATAGTCGGCGCACCAAAGCGCTCAGCGATGGTTTTCAATACGCTATCAATGCTGGCTTGGTCGGTCACATTAAGACATAGACCAGCCCCCTCAATGCTATGCGCTTGCAAATCGGCATCAATTTTTTCGGCACCGGACTCGCTGGTCGCTGTACCAATAACGATACGGCCTTGGCGACCTAGCTCGCGAGCAATGGCCTGCCCAATGCCGCGACTCGCCCCTGTTACCAGGGCAACTCTACTCTCTTGCGTCATAACGTTCTGCCTCTAACCGTGTAATCAAGCCAGGATAGCGAAATAAAACACTCTTTGGTCACGCTTTATCAGCCAAGGTTTCACGTGCTAGCTCAAGCGCCGCCTCCAGGCTATCAGGATCATTCACCGCCAATCCTTTGCTACCCTTCACGATACGCTTATTGAGGCCAGTCAACACCTTTCCTGGCCCGCACTCAATAAACACCTCTACGCCTTGATCCGCCATTGCTTCAACGCAGGCGCTCCAGCGCACCGGCTGGTAGAGCTGCTCGATCAGGCGCGTGCTCAATGTCGCGGTATCGGCATGAGCTTGGGCATCAACATTTTGGATGACCGTATAGCGCGGTGCCCGCAGCTCAATATTTTGCATAGCCTCTGCCAGGCGCTCGGCCGCAGGGCGCATCAGGGCGCAGTGGGAAGGGACGGAAACAGGAAGCGCTATGGCGCGCTTAGCGCCCGCGTCTTGGCAGGCAACCATTGCCCGCTCAACGGCCACTTTAGAGCCCGCTATCACCACTTGCCCTGGGGAGTTGTAGTTGACCGCTGAAACAACCTCGCCCTGGGCAGCCTTTTCACAGGCGGCTTCAACCGCATCGTCTGCCAGGCCCAAGATCGCCGCCATTCCGCCTTCACCCGCGGGCACCGCCGCCTGCATGGCTTCTCCGCGCAGACGCACTAAGTTGACGCCTTCGGCAAAACTCATCACACCTGCGCATACCATAGCGCTGTATTCGCCTAGGCTATGGCCCGCCATCACTGTTGGCCGCGGCCCTTCTAGCTCTTGCCATACGCGCCAAATAGCGACGCTTGCAGAGAGTAGCGCTGGCTGGGTGCAGGCGGTTGCATTAAGCGACTCTTCAGGGCCTTCTTGGACGACTTTCCACAAATCGTAGCCCAAAGCATCCGACGCTTCCTCAAATGTCGTTCCCACCACACTGTAGCGCTCGGCAAGCTCTCGCAGCATTCCAAGCTGCTGAGAGCCTTGCCCGGGAAAAATGAGGGCAAGGGGTTGAGACATGTCGTTCACCTTTGCTCTTGTAGGCATTTGCTCATATGAGCGATAGGCGAGATTATTGGCACATCCTGATGCCACCTATAATCCGCAAAAAAATCCAATTGCTTATTATCTACTTATGGCTGATGTGCACCACTACTTTCATAGGATGGCACTCGCCAGCGGCCTGCGATCCGCGCAGGTAAGTTATGTTCCACTTCGCGCAGAGCGCGTTGAATAGCGTAGTAGAAACCATCGGCATGGGTACTGCCATGACTCTTTACGACTATTCCGCGCAGCCCTAGCAAACTGGCCCCGTTATAGCGTACGGGATCAAGCTCTTGCTTTAATCGCCTTAACACAGGCCTGGCCAGTAGGCTTGCCAAACGACCGCTAAGGCGTGATTCAAATGCCATCTGCACCCGCTCAACCAACATACTGGTCAAACCTTCGCTCGCTTTGAGGACAGCATTGCCCACAAAGCCATCACACACCACTACATCAAGCTGACCTTTAAAAAGATCACCACCTTCCGCGTAGCCCTGATAAGCGAAAGTACTACCACTGGCGTACTCGCGCAGCAAGCGATCAGCTTCACGTACGCTAGCACTCCCCTTAGTAGCCTCTGCACCAACATTAAGTAGCGCCACACGGGGCACCGCGGTGCCATCGACACACTCCGCCATCGCCGCCCCCATCAGCGCAAAATCGACTAACCGATGGGCGGGGGAATCCACGTTGGCGCCTAAGTCCAACAAATAACAGCGGCGCCCTTGGCGTGCAGGAATCGCGGTACTGATCGCCGGCCGAGAAATCCCCTCAACCATGCCCAGCTCGCGCCTGGCCAAGGCAACAAGCGCCGCCGTGTTGCCCGCGCTTACGCCGGCAACCGCCTCACCCTGAGCGACACACTTCAGCATGTGCACCATGCTAGTAGCATGACCTCTGCGCAATGCCCAAGCAGCTGTTGACCCAGGCGTCACACTATCGGGTGTATCGCGCGCCACCAAACGTGACGCTGCCGCAGCCAGAGGCTGCGGCAAGCGCGAAAGCTCAGCAATAATCTGCTGACGCGGGCCAAACAGAATCAGCTCAAGATCGGGGTGTTCCACCACCGCCTTTGCGGAGCCTGCGATAATCGCGCGGGGGCCTTGGTCACCCCCCATCACATCAATCGCTAAGCGCATACCGCACTGAGTCCGTTTAGCCGCTTAATAACGCAATTGAGGTTTATACCTCAACCACTTGACGACCACGGTAGAAACCGTCTGGAGAAACGTGGTGACGCAGGTGGGTGGTGCCCGTTTCTTTGTCCTGGGACAGCGTCGGAGCGGTCAGCGCATCGTGGCTGCGACGCATGCCGCGCTTGGAACGAGTTTTACGGTTCTTTTGAACTGCCATGGGTGTTTACTCCAAGGTATTTAAGGTAAAGGGTGCTTATTTTTTGCCTTTCAAGGCATTTAGCACCGCGAAAGGGTTCGTCGCTGGCGTTGTTTCCGACGCCGCGCCTTCTGTTTTGCTGACCAGCTGCTCCGCCGAGACATGACATTCGGCTTCATCGTGATAGACCACCTGGGGCAGGCTGAGAATTAACTCATCTTCAACCACCGTCAGAAGATCCAGCTGTTCCTTTTCCACCAGCACCGGTTCATGACTAGCAGGCAACTCGGCCGCTAAGGCTTCGTCAGTGACCATTCCAAGCAAGAAGTCACTACTAACCTCTTGAGGCAGCGGCACCAGGCAGCGTCGGCAGGCAAGCGCCAACGTCGCTTGCAAGTGGCCACGAATTTCACGACGACCTTGAGCGTCGACGCCAAACTCAAGCACGACTTGACAGTCGCCAGTTTGGACACCCGCTTCTTCGGCAAGACGTGACAGCTTATCAAGCGCTACCAAGCCTTCGATTCGTTCGTGGCGGGCTGCGAGCTTATAAGGCTCCACCCGACTGGGGAGTTGTGAGGTCAACATAGGCGCGCAATGATAGGCACTCCCCCTGCTGGTGTCAAAGCCGCCGGTATATTTCTTCATATCTACCTCCATAAATAACCTATAGAGGCCTCAACACACAGCCAACATAGGCACTTTGAGCGGCTTTCGCTACACTCTATGGCCTTAACGTTGCAATGCGTTGACGTTGCACCAGCGCAACCCCGAAGCCAGGAGTTTAATTGTGCCTTCATCATCCATGGCTGAGCCATCGAGCACTCTGTCATCAACTGCTCACTCTTCAACAGCAGAGCTAGTACTTGCTTCTAGCTCACGCTCACGGCGCGAGCTGCTCAATCGCCTACAGCTCCCCTACCAATGCCATTCACCGGATATTGATGAAACTCCCCACCCCGGCGAAACCCCACAAGCACTGGTGCACCGGTTAGCGCTGAGTAAAGCCAACGCCGTCGCGAGCCTCTTTCCCCATCACTGTATCATTGGCTCCGACCAGGTCGCGGTGTTCGAAGGCGACATTCTTGGCAAACCGCATACGACAGAGAAAGCGTGCGCCAATCTTGCCCGCTTCTCCGGCCAGCGCGTCACCTTTGTGACCGGCTTAGCGCTGGTGGATACACGCAGCCAGCGTCATCAAGCTCATGTGGAGTCTTTTGAAGTGGTATTTCGCACGCTAAGCACACAAGAGATTGAGAACTACGTCGCTAAAGAGCAGCCATTAGACAGCGCGGGCAGCTTTCGCATGGAGGGCTTAGGCATTGCGCTGTTTGAAAAACTGGAGGGGCGCGACCCCAATGCACTCATTGGGCTGCCGCTGATTGCGCTCTGCGACATGCTGCGCCGAGTGGGCCTGGACCCACTCGGCGCGCGCTAATTAACAGCGCCTAAGACGAGGATTGGAGGTCAGAAACGCAGTGGAGTGTTAGGCGCACTAATGCCTAGCACTTCAGCGGCGAGCTGAGTGAAGCGGCGGGTCAGGCGATCAAACGGGTCAAGACTCGGCGTGTAGTCTACCCAACTTGTATCGCCGACTCGGTCACGGGCCACCTGTTCGAGGCTGCCCAACTGATCGACCAAGCCCAGCTCGATGCTCTGCTCGCCACTCCAGATGAGCCCGGAGAAAATTTCCGAGCTATCGCTGAGCCTTTCGCCGCGGCCGGCGCGCACATCATCGATAAACTGACGATGGGTCTGGCTCAGCACGCTTTGCCAAAACACCTCGGCGTTGTTATCTAAGGGCTGGAACGGGTCTAGAAAGGCTTTATTCTCGCCCGCCGTGAGTACGCGCCGCTCAACGCCAATGCGCTCAATTGCCTCTTCGAAACCAAACCCCGCATAAATCACGCCGATCGAGCCCACCAGGCTCACCGGCGAGGCGACTATTTCATCGGCCGCCGCCGCAATATAGTAAGCACCACTGGCACCGAGATCCTCAATTACCGCGATGATCGGCTTATCGCCCTGCTCACGCAGGCGCATGATTTCTGCATAGATACGCTGAGACTGCACCGGGCTGCCGCCAGGGCTATTAATGTGCAGTATCACTGCAGCCGCGCTTTCAGCATCCCAGGCCCGATTCAAGCCCTGGATAATGCGCTCGGCATTGGCTGGGGAATCACTAGCGATGACGCCACTGACCTCAACAAGCCCCAAGTGCTGCTGTGTGGGTGCTGCGCTGCCCGTGTCATCCCAAAAAACGCTATATAGGGTTGTTAGCACCAATGCCAGCACAATCAGCAGCAGCATGAATCGGAAAAACAGCTTCCAGCGGCGAGTGCGACGCTGCTCGGTTAGCACGCCGCCTATCCAGTGGTCCATCATTTCCATTTGAGCAAGGCGCTGGCGCTCGCGCAGCGTTTCAGCATCGTCGCTTGGCGCACTCGGGCCTGGGCCGACGCTGCTTGGTGTCACTTCGGGCCCTTCTGTCCAGCGGTCGTCACTCATAAAACATCCTTATATAGAGGCAGGCAAATCAACCATTCAACCCATCAAAAAGCTCGTCGACGCTATGGGCTACCCACTTGGGCCGGCTTAGCGCCAAACGCTCCGGCGTGTGAACGCCGTAGGTTACGCCGACGCGATCCATTCCAATCGCCCGCGCCATTTCAAGATCGTACTCTGTATCGCCGACCATCACCGCGCGCTCGACGGGCACTTTAAGCTCCGCCAACAGCTCAGACAGCATCTGCGGGTGCGGCTTGGAACGCGTTTCATCTGCCGTGCGACTGGCGTGAAACCAGCCACCGCTACTGGTCTCGGCAAAAATGCGATCCAGCCCGCGCCGGCTTTTGCCTGTCGCTACCGCTAGTTGCTGCTGCACGTTCTCACGCAGACGCGCTAACCGAGCTTCCACGCCCGAGAAAAACGCCATCGGCGTGGCGTCAGCCTGCACAAAGTGGTGTGCGTAACGCTCGCGAAGCCGTTCGGCCTGAGCGGGCAAAATACCCGGGCAGAGCTGGGCGATCGCCTCAGGCAGACCCAGGCCAATGATATCTTCCACCTCAGCCGCAGAAAGCACGCCCCACTCAGCTTCAATAGCGGCGGCCTGCATGCACGACACAATACGCGGCACGGAGTCCATCAAGGTGCCATCCCAATCAAATATAATCAGCTCGTACTGCATGGCAGCTCCTTATTGAGAGGTAGATAAGTGAAAGGCCGTTTATCGGCGGGCGCGCTTAAGCGCCTCTTCCAAGGCTTCTGGCAGCGGCGCCTTGACGGTGACCGGGCGGCCGTTACCAGGCTCTGGAAAAGTCAGCGCACGGGCATGCAGAAAAAGCCGCCCCAACCCTAGCTGCTTAGTGAGAAAACCGCTTTCGCGGGTAGCGTATTTGTCGTCGCCTAACAGCGCATGGCCCGCATGGGCGGCATGCACACGAATTTGATGAGTTCGCCCGGTGACCGGCTCGGCTTCAATCAGGGTGACTTTTTCAAACGTTTCGACCACAGAGAAGTGGGTGCGCGACACTTTTCCGTTGGGATCGACGCGCACACGGCGTTCTCCATTACCCGCATCAAAACGATCCAAACGCGCGCTTTCGTAGGTTTTACGCGCCGGCCAACGCCCGCTGACCAGCGCTAAATAGCGCTTATCCATGCCGTGCTTTTTCAGCGACTCGTTGAGCGTCACCAGCGCATCGCGAGACTTGGCCAGCAGCAAGCAGCCCGAGGTATCGCGATCCAAGCGATGAACCAGCTCTAGGAAGCTCAAGTCATCGCGTACCTGACGTAGCGCTTCGATCAAGCCAATTTTAACCCCGCTGCCACCGTGCACCGCTAAGCCTGAGGGCTTATTAAGCACCATCCAATCGGGGCCTTCCATAATAACGCTGCCCACCAACACATCACGCAGGTTATCGCTGACTTCTTTAACTGCTTCGCGAGGCGCCAAACGCAGCGGTGGGACGCGGACTAAATCGCCAGCCTGTAAGCGGTAGTCAACCTTTACCCGCTTTTTATTAACGCGCACTTCGCCTTTACGCACGATGCGGTAGATCAGCGCGCGTGGCGCACCCTTAAGACGCGTCATAAGAAAATTATCAATTCGCTGCCCAGCCTGTTCCGGGGCGATATCCACCCACTGTACTTCACGCCCTTCGGACATTACCGCTTACTCCTGCTCTGCTATGACGCCAAAAACGGCATTCTAGCGTAGACCCAGGGGCATTGCGTCAATTGCTGGTCGTTGTCTTTACTGTTATATTCCAAGTTGTTCACCAGTTAAGCGCAGAAAGCTTCCTTGTCTAGCGCTAGTGACTAGCTGATTCATAGCTAATTGATTAAATTTGCTAGCAAAGAGCATCACCGCTGAGCTTGGTTAATGCGCCTGCCCGACTAACACGCAGGCCTGAACACAAAACGGCTCCAGTGTACGCATTGGTCGTTTTTCCAGTATTAAAAAACTGATCTTAAAAATGCAGTAACTCTGCCGCCCGTTTTATGCTGGCAGATGAAACTCAGCCTAGCCCTCAACGGCAGGCAGTAACTAAACAACGCCACGTCCTGAGCAGCCCCTCCTTATTCGTCACAAGGCGCTGGTTGGCTCCGGGCGAAAAGTTCAACGCTGTGCCGGTGGCCGGCGTTGGTGAATCGATGAATGCCAGGTGTTGGCGGTGTCAGCAGGGCCGGATGGACGTGACAGTCACCGGAATACGTCCTGCCTCCGCCACGTACTCAACGCCCTATTGGCCGGGTTGGCGATGACGCCTTCCCGGCTTGACGCGTCAGCATAGCAATGCGCCGAGCACAAGCACGCAGCACCCAGCGGTTCGCCTACGTCACCCCATAGGCAGTTCGCCGGCACGCAACGCTATGCGAGACACTATGAAACGGATGCTTATCAATGCGACCCAGCCCGAAGAGCTGCGTGTCGCCTTAGTTGATGGACAACGCCTGTACGATTTAGATATCGAATCCGGCGCTCGAGAACAGAAAAAAGCCAATATCTATCGCGGCAAAATCACCCGCGTAGAGCCCTCCCTGGAAGCCGCCTTTGTTGACTACGGCGCTGATCGACACGGTTTTTTGCCCCTCAAAGAGATCTCCAAAGAGTACTTTGTAAAAAACGTTTCCGGGCGTCCAAGCATTAAAGAAGTACTCAAAGAGGGCCAAGAGGTCATCGTTCAGGTCGATAAAGAGGAGCGTGGCAATAAAGGCGCCGCGCTAACCACTTTTGTTAGCCTAGCGGGTCGCTTTTTGGTATTAATGCCCAACAACCCGCGTGCGGGTGGCATTTCTCGCCGTATCGAAGGCGACGAGCGCAGCCAGCTCAAAGATGCCATGGGCCAACTGACAGTACCCGATAAAATGGGGCTGATCGTGCGCACCGCAGGCATTGGTCGTAACCCGGAAGAGTTACAGTGGGATCTGGACTACTTGGTTCAGGTGTGGGAATCCATCACCACTGAAGCTGCCAAGCGCCCTGCTCCGTTCCTGATTTACCGTGAATCCAACGTCATCATCCGCGCCATGCGCGATTACCTGCGCCAAGATATCGGCGAAGTATTGATCGACAGCCCCGAGATTCACGCCGAAGCGCTGAGTTTTATTCGCCAGGTCATGCCTTCTTATCAGCAGAAGATTAAACTCTACGCCGATGAAGTACCGCTGTTCTCGCGCTTCCAGATCGAATCGCAAATCGAAACCGCCTACCAGCGTGAAGTGAAGCTACCTTCGGGTGGCTCGATTGTGATTGATCACACCGAGGCGTTGGTCTCTATTGATATCAACTCCGCCCGCGCTACTCGCGGCAGCGATATCGAAGAGACTGCTCTACAGACCAACTCTGAAGCCGCTGATGAGATCGCCCGTCAGCTACGCTTGCGCGATATCGGCGGCTTGGTGGTTATCGACTTTATCGACATGGGGCCGGCGCGCAACCAGCGTGAAGTTGAAAACCGCATGCGCGACGCGCTTAAATTAGACCGCGCACGGGTACAGATTGGCCGCATCTCACGCTTCGGCCTGATGGAGATGTCCCGTCAGCGTCTGCGCCCCTCGCTGGGTGAAACCAGCGGTGTGGTTTGCCCGCGCTGTAATGGCCAGGGCACCATTCGCGATGTGCGCTCGCTGTCGCTCTCCATCATGCGCCTGATCGAAGAAGAGGCCATGAAAGAGAACAGCGCGCAGATTCGCGCCATTCTGCCGGTACCGGTGGCCACGTACCTGCTCAATGAAAAACGCAGCGTGCTGGCGGATCTTGAGTCTCGTCAGAATGTTCGCGTCGTACTGCTGCCCAACCCTGAAATGGATACGCCCCACTACGACGTTCAGCGCCTGCGCGACGACCATCTGGACGAGGATGACACCCAAAGCCTATCGAGCTTTGAACTCTCGACCGAAACCGAAGTGGGCAAAGAGCCGACGCCCAGCTTTGTGCCACCCGCCATGCGGGCAGAAGCAGCGGTTAAAAGCGTCACCCACAATGCGCCCGCCCCCGCTTCGTTGCAAACCGAAGAAAAAGCGCCTGCTGCCCCAGTTCCTGCGACCATGGCAGCACCGGCGACCAGCGAGCAGCCCAGCGTGATTGGTCGCTTTATCCGTGGCTTCGCTAAATTATTGGGTAGCGATGAAAGCGCCGCCGAAGCGACGCCAGCACCGAAGGCTGAAACGCCTGCACCACGCAGGACAAGCGAGCGCAAAACCACCCAGCGTAACAGCGATTCACGGCAGAAATCGTCACGCGGTGAGCGCGGCGATAACGCCAGCCGTAACGAGTCGCGCAGTGCCAGAACTGAACCGAAAGCTGAACCGAAAGCTGAACCGAAAGCCGAGCAGCGTAGCAGCACTCCCCGCGCCAACAGTGATGAGAGCAGCGACAAGCGCAGCGGCCCCAGTCGTACCCGCAACCGCCGTCGTCACCCTCGTCAAGAGGAGGCCAATGGACAAGATGGAGCCAACAAGGCGCCTCGTAAAGAAGCCCAGGTTGACCGCTCTGCCAATGATAGCTCCAGCAAGGACAACTCGATCAAAGAGAGTTCTAAGGAGAGCCCTAAAGATAGCTCTAAAGATAGCTCTAAAGAGAGCAATAGCAACAAAGCCGCAACGCAGAAAGAGTCGCGTCGCGACAAGCAGAATGATGAAACGGCGAAACCGGATGACGGCACGCCGAAGCGTACGCGCAACAACCCGCGTAATCGCACCCGCACCCAGGCGATCAACCCCCAGGCAGAAGCTGAGCAGTTAAAACTGCAGGCTGAAGCGCCCGCTGAAGCGCCAGAAGCCGCGGCACAGCCAAGCGAAACGACTACTGTGGAAAGCCCGACGACTGAAGCACCTGTTGCCAAGTCAGTGGCTGTTGAAAACGTTGCGCCAAACGCTGAGGCTACTCAGCCAGACGCGGTGGAAACGCCAATAGCAGCTGAAACGACTATCACAACTGAGAGCACCACTGAAGCTGCCAGCACTGCTGACCGGTCCACGCAGACAAACGCCAAAGCGCGCAAGTCGACCCACCAGCGCAGGCAGTCCAAAGCGGTCCTGGCTGAAGAGGCTGACACCACCGAGCAGAAAACGGCCGCTGTGACACCGGCAGAGCCCGTAGCAGAACCGGTAGCAGAAGCCGGCAACGAGCCTGCGCCGGCCATTGAAACGGCTGATACAAGCGAGGTTACCCCTTCGCAAGGCGAGGACAAGCCAGTGCCGTCCGAAGCTCAGCCTGAATCGGCAGAAGCGAACGTAGCCATTCAGTCAGAAGTTCAACCGGAAGTTCAACCAGCGAGTGCTAGCGAACCGTCAAAAGCAAGTGACGATGCGCCAGCCCCTGCAACCGATAGCGACCGGCCCGCCTGCGCAGAGCCTTCGATCGCTGCTGATGCCGATCAAAGCAGCAACGAGCGCCAGCCCGACGCGACACCTGAAGCGGATAAGCCACAAGCAGCTGCTAGCGAGGCACCAACCGAGCCCCAAGCGAGTCCTTCGATTGAAGAGCCGCAGGCTGTTGAGCCAGTAGCCAGTGAAGCGCCTATTGAAGATGAAGCCCCGAAACCGCGCCGCCGTACCCGGGCTCACAATGACCCGCGTGAAAAGCGTAAACAGGCGCAGCAAGACACACGCGCCGAGTAAGACCGGGCGCATGTTGCAACAGCAAAATCCCCGCTTCAGCGGGGATTTTGCGTTATGGCGAAAGCAAAACGGTGAGCAGTGTTATGGATTGATGAACCGCGGCTCTGGCTCAAGGCGAACGCCGAAGCGAGCCTCAACCTGGGAGGCGATATTATTGGCGGTTTTGGTAAGCCCCTGGCGATCTCCACCACCAAAGTGAACCAGCACCAGCGCTTGATGCTGGTGTACGCCAAAAGCGCCATCGCGCATACCCTTTAAGCCACATTGATCAATCAACCAGCCTGCCGCGAGCTTGGTCTGCCCTTTTGGGTATGGAAAATGCGGCATTTTAGGATGCGCTTTTAATAGTTGCGCAGCCAAAGTATCGCTGACAATGGGGTTTTTAAAGAAACTCCCCGCATTAGCAAGCACCTGAGGGTCGGGCAGCTTCTCGCGGCGAATGGCACATACCGCATCGGCGACCTCAAGCGGTGTGGGTGAGCTGGTTAATCGCTGGGACAAGTCGCCATAGCCCAATTTCGCTGCCGGCGTGCGCGATAGGCGCAACACCAACTGAGTAATCACCACCTTATCGGCCAACTCACCTTTAAACACACTGTCACGGTAACCGAAGGCGCACTGCTGAGTGTTTAACCATTCAACACGGCCTGAGGCAAGCTCCATGATTTGCACCGCCTGCAGCGTATCGGCAAGTTCAACACCATAGGCACCAATATTCTGCACCGGCGCTGCCCCACAACTACCGGGAATCAGTGCTAGATTCTCGATGCCCCAGAGCCCGCGAACGGCAGTCGCCATGACCAAGGCGTGCCAATTAACGCCCGCGCCCACACTGACATATACCTGCTCCTGATGTGGTTGCTGCTGATGCCCGGTGGGTCGGCTTAGCCACCACTGATTCAACGCAGGCTGGACGACTAAACCCGGCAACTGTTCAGGCAGCAGTACGTTGCTACCACCACCTAACAGCGTGACTGGCCACCCCTGAAGGCGCGCATGTGCTAGGACAGCGCGTAGCGCTGACACTGTGCGCGGCGCCGAAAAGCATTCGGCTTGGCAAGGCAGTTGCAGTGTATTGGCGGTCGTTAAATCGACGTTGCTAAGAATATTCATCAACTTAGCCATCCCATCAGCACCATCAGAGCTCACGCTTAAGGTGTTGAATCAGCCCTTCTGATGCTGCTTCGATCATATTCAGGGCGCTCTCAAAACCCTCTTCACCGCCATAGTAAGGATCGGGGACTTCGCCACCCGGGGTACCGGCAAACGCCAGAAAAAGCCCCACATGAGCCTGGCTATGAGAGGGTTTCATAGCACGCATAGCGCGTAAGTTGTCTTGATCCATGCCCAGCACATAGTCGAAATCACTGAAATCCTGCACGCTCAACTGGCGAGCGCGCAGGCTACTTAAATCGATACCGCGGCTGAGTGCTGCCTGCTGCGCCCTTGAATCCGGCGCTTTGCCCACATGCCAATCACCCACGCCGCACGAGTCAATTTCAACCTTATCGGCGATGCCAGCCCGCTCAAGAGCACGGCGGAAAACACCTTCTGCAGTAGGTGAACGACAAATATTGCCAAGACACACAAATAACACTTTCACCAAAGCTCTCCTTAACGGCTGGGCTTAATCCGTAGCCCCCGAACCCGCGCTATGCCGGCAGCGCCCTAACCCGCTCTATGTTAACAGCGCCCGAACCCGCGCTAGATCCTCAGCCGTATCGACACCGGCGGGATTTACTTCACAGGCTAAGGCCACTTGAATAATATGGCCGTTCTGCAGTGCGCGCAGCTGTTCAAGCTGTTCGAGCTGCTCAAGGCTTGAGGCTGGCCAATCGCGGTAAGCGGCTAAAAAGCTTGCGCGGTAGGCGTATAGGCCGATATGGCGTAGCCAAGCATCCGTCGCCAGTAGCGTGGGCGGCTCCTTGAATTGGTCACGATCCCAGGGGATTGGTGCCCGGGAAAAGTACAGCGCTCGACCCTGAAGCGTGCGCACCACCTTAACCGCATTGGGGTTGAACAGCGTTGCGACATCGTTAATCGGTTCAGCCAACGTGGCGATTGAAGCATCCTGGTCTTCAGCCAAGCGGAGGGCCACTTGGTCAATCAGCGCGGGGGGAATTAACGGCTCGTCGCCCTGCACATTGACCAGCAGCGCGTCATCCGCCAACGTCAAGATATCAGCCACTTCGGCCAAGCGGTCGGTGCCTGAAGGGTGATCAGCGCGGGTCATGATCACTTCGGCACCGTATGGCAGCATGGCATCGCCAATGCGGGCATCATCGGTGGCGACAACCACGCGACTTGCATGGCTTTGACAGGCGCGCCGCCAAACATGGGCGACCATCGGCTCCCCGGCAATTTCAAGCAATGGTTTACCCGGTAGCCGAGTAGAGCCATAGCGTGCAGGCACGACAACCGTAAATTCAGGAAAAGCCATTAAGCGCCTCCGGCATGTCCTGGAGTATGCCCCGGTGTGCGGCCCGAAGAGCGTCCTGAAGAACTATGCAGTTTCTCATCAGCATCCATGACACGCGCCTCTTCAGGCAACATCACCGGAATGCCCTCTTGAATGGGATAGGCCAAGCCATCGTAGTGACAGCGCAGCTCTTGAGCCTCGCGATCATACTTCAGCTTACCGTTACACAACGGGCAGACCAGCATTGCCAGCAGTTCCTTATCCATGCGCGTATCTCCTTTAGGAAAGTGCCGACAGCCGTGCTGCCAGCCAGTGCTCAAATTCGGATGGAAGCGTGGCTTCCACATCTAATACCCAGCTATTGGCCGGCGCTATGGCGTAGCACTTAACAGCGTCTTTGGCGGTCATAATAACGGGGCGCGTATCATTAAAGCTTAGCGCGTCAGCGCTATATTGCTGGTGATCAGCGAGCGGGTGCCAGTCGCCTTCAACCCCCAAACAGGTCAACGTACGAAAAAAGCGCTCAGGATGGCCAATACCCGCCACCGCATGCACCGGCAACGCAAACGGCAATGGCGTTAACGGCAAGCGAGCGCCATCTTCAAGGCGGCGCCAGCACAATGGGGCTAACTGCATAGTAGTGGCAGAAGCGACCGGCAGCGTCCGCTGGCAGTCACCATTGACGATCACCGCATCCACCCGCTGCAGGCGGCTGGGCGATTCGCGTAACGGCCCAGCGGGCAGGCAGCGACCATTGCCTAGCCCGCGAGCGCCATCGATAACCACTAGTTCAATATCCCGGGCCAGTGCCAAGTGCTGCAAACCATCGTCGCTAAGGATTATATCGCAGCCCGCCGCCACCAATGCCTGGGCACCCCGCACGCGCTGGGGGTCTGCCACCACCGGCAACCCCGTTTGTTGTGCCAGCATCAGCGGTTCATCGCCACTCTCGGCAACGTTGGTGCTGGCGGTGACGAATAATGGATAATGCTGCGTTTTTCCGCCATAACCGCGGCTAACAATTCCCGGCGACCAACCTTGGGCCACCAGCCAACTGGCTAACCACGCCACCAGCGGCGACTTCCCGGTGCCACCTAAGGTAATATTGCCCACTACGATAACCGGTACTGCTGCCTTCCAGGCGTCTTTTTTCCCGCTACGGTAGGCGTTTTCACGCCGCGCCATGCCCCACTGATACAGCGCGCCCAACGGAACCAACGGCGATAACCAACGACTGCCTTGATAAGCGCCCTTCAGCCAGCGCTGTGCCAGCGTCATAGCGCCTCTTGGAACTGTAGCTGATGCAGTGCTGCATAAGCACCATTGGCATCCAGCAGCTCTTGGTGAGGCCCTTCTTCAATAATGCGCCCTTGGTCCATCACCACAATTCGGTCGGCCCGTTCAATGGTAGAAAGGCGATGGGCAATCACCAGCGTGGTACGCCCTTCACAGACCCGCTCCAGGGCTTTTTGAATATACCGCTCAGACTCAGTGTCCAGCGCTGAAGTAGCCTCATCCAGCACCAGCAGCGGCGCATCTTTGAAGATCGCGCGGGCAATTGCCAGCCGCTGGCGTTGGCCACCTGAGAGCATCACGCCGTTTTCGCCCACGATAGTGGCATAGCTATTGGGAAGCTTATCGATAAACTCATGGGCATAGGCGGCTTCGGCAGCGGCTTTGATGGCTTGAAGGTCCGCATTTTCCACGCCATAAGCAATATTATCGGCAATAGAGGCATTAAATAGCGTCACCTGCTGCGACACCAAGGCAATTTGTTGGCGCAGCGGCCCAAGCGCGTACTCATCAATATTAATGCCATCGATGCTGATACTACCTTCGCTGGGTCGATAAAAGCGCGGCAGCAGGCTGACCAGCGTTGATTTACCACTCCCCGAGCGACCTACAATAGCGACTAACTCTCCCGGCGCTAAGCGCAGATTGATGTTATGCAGCACTTCAGGCTGTTCCTCTGCATAGCGAAAGCTAACATTCTCGATCACCACATCACCGCTTAAACGGCTGGCAACGTGCTTGCCATTATTCTGTTCGGGCGTCATGTCCAGCAGCCCAAAGAGTTCAGACGCTGCCGCCAGCCCCTTCTGAATTTCACCGTTAATCTCGGTTAATTGGCGCACCGGTTTAATCATCAGCGCCGCGGCGGTGATAAAGGCGACAAATTCACCGGGCGTCATGTTCTCCATCAGCGAGGGCGCCATAGCCAGCCAGACCAGTATGGCCATGGAGATCGCTACCAGCATCAGAATTACCGGGGAGCTGACGGCCCGGGTCATGGCCTCCTTCATGCTCTGGCGGCGGTTCTCTTCACTCACCCGCTTAAAACGCTGCTTTTCATACTCTTCAGCGCCGTGGGTACGCACCACGTGGTACCCCGATAGCGCTTCCGAGGCAATATGAGTCACATCGCCCATGGAGTTTTGAATGCGCTTGGAGATACGTCTAAAGCGTTTACTGACATAGCTCACCACCACGGCAATAATCGGCGTCACAGCTAAAAACAGCAGCGTTAACATCCAGTTGGTCCAGAGCAAATAAAGCACCAAGCCTATTACGAACAGCCCTTCGCGCAGAATAATCGTCACGGCTTTAGTGGCGGCCCCGGCCACTTGCTCAACGTGATACGTCACCCTTGATACCAACTGACCGCTGGAGTGGTGGTCAAAAAAGCGGCCAGGCAGGTGCAGCAGATGGGCAAATACATCGCAGCGCAGGGTATGAATCACATAGCGCCCCACATAAGCCATGAAATAGGTACTTAAAAAAGTACCTAAGCCCCTGGCAGAAAACATAATAATCACAAACAGCGGTAGAAATAGCCGAAAGGCCGCATCCGGATTTTGAATGCCATCAATTAGGCGCTTCATCATTTCCGCCAGCGCGGTACTTGACGCGGCGTACACCACAAAACCCACCACCGCCAACAAAAACGCCCGCCAATGCGGCTTTACATAACCCAACAACCGCTTGTAGATACCCCAACTTGAATCAGTCACACGCGCTCCTGGCAATAGTGTGCAGTGCGCTGAATTCTACCTTATGGCGGCGTGCTTCAACACCGGTTGCGTCGTCCTGTCAGTTGGCGCGTGGTTTTAACGTTAATCGGCTGAGCCACGTCGAGCCAAAAACGCAGCGCGCCGTCATGAGCCGTGCTCCATAGGCAGCTGCCTTGCTGACGAAAACGTCGCACGACGGAATCGACCGGATGCTGAAAGGGGTTATTTCGCCCGGCGCTAAAAATAACCTGCTCAGGCGCGCTGCGGCGAACAAACTGGATACCCGAGCTAGTGCCGCTACCGTGATGCCCCGCCACAAGAACTGAAACAGGTGAGTCAATGTCGCGCAAAAAGCGTCTTTCTATCTGCGTACTCACATCGCCGGTGATCAGCAGTCGCTGTTCACCAACGCTCACCTCTAACACGCAGGAACGATCATTCGCCGAAAGCGTATTATCCCCCGCTGGCGGCCATAAGAAGCGATAGCTTATGCCATCACGCTGCCACTCTTGACCGCGCTGGCAGGCAACGCTTGAAATGGGCAGCGTCTCACCTGCTGGGGCTATCCACTGGCCGACCCGATGATCATTTTTCAAAGCGCTAATGCCTCCCGCATGGTCATTATCGGCGTGGCTAACGATCACCTGATCAAACTGCTGACCCGGCGACCATAGGGTTTCTAACGGCATAAAGCCACCACGAAATCGCGGTCCGGTATCGTACAAAAGGCGGTAATTTTCGCTGCGCAGCTCGATTAACTGCCCCTGCCCCACATCGTACACGCTCACTTTGAGCGCATCCGGGGAAGTCGATGACGAAAGCGACCACCACGGCAGCGCTACCATCAGGGCAGTGGCAGCAAATCGCAGCCCCGGTAGCACTGCAGGTAATCCCCAGCATAACGACAGCAGTAACAGTGCGAAGGCGAGCGGATGCGTTAACGGCCGGTCAGGTTCCCACAATGGCCAGTGCTGAACGGCAAGCGTCAGCAACAGTTGGAAAACGCTAAGCGCCTGTTCAAACAGCCACCACACCGCCTCTCCCACCAGGGGAATAGGTGACAGCAGCCAGCCCAACAGCGCCGTGGGCACCATCACCGAGCTTACCCAGGGCACGGCGACTAAATTGATCAGCGGCGCCGCTGGTGCCACGCGACCAAAGGCGACGAGCACAGCAGCGGCCATCAGAGGTGCTAACAACAACTGTGATCTAACCAGCGCCCAGCACCAACCTTTTATTCCGACAGGCCGCTTTCGTCCCTGCCAAATAATGATTAACCACGCTACCGCCAGAAACGATAACCACATACCTGGGCGCCATAACGCCAGTGGATCAACTATTAGTACCAGCGCGAGTGCCAGCCACCACGCTTGCCAGGGTCCAGGCGCATGGCGCCCGCTGAGCACCCACAGCCCAATCAGCGTCATCACCATCGCCCGCATGGCCGGTGGCGCCATTCCGGCAAGCGCGGCATAGCCTACGCATGCAGCCGCCGCTGACCACCACGGCCAAGTGCGCATCCGCCAGTTGGTAGGCGTGGTTAATCGGGCAACCAGCCTGGCCAACAGCAACACAAACGACGCCACCAGCCCCACATGCAGCCCGGAAATCACCACCAAGTGTGTTGTGCCCGTTGCATTGAGCAGTGACCAATCGTCTTGGGTTAACTGCTCGCTATCACCCAGTGTCAATGCCGCCAACCAACGTTTTGTTTGCTCTTCAAGCGTCTGGCGAGCTAAAAAATCCAGCCCAAACTGACGAAGCGAAGGGCCAGCCGAGGATAACCGAGCGGGAGATGGGTCTTGGCGCAGGTAACCGGTGGCGTGAATACCTTCGCGCCATAGCCACTGTTCATAGTCGAAGGTATCAGGGTTGGTAAAGCCACTGGGTGGACGTAGCCGCAGCGTCAACTGCCACTGCTCGCCGGGCTTAAACACATCGTCGCTATAAGCGGTGACGCGTACCTTACCAAGCGCTGAACAGCTGGGGCGTTGGGGTGGGTTAGTGGAAGCGCTATTTGAAGGGCTATTCGAAGAGCTACTTGAATAGCGGTGGCAGTTGTTAACGGCCAGCAGCAGACGCGTTGCGTCGCCCACCGGCTGAGCAGTCAAAATAGTCGCCTCAACGGCAATATCTTCACCGCTTAACCCTGCCGGTAAGCGGCTTGACCATTCACGTTGAACGCCTGCAAACACCCACAGGCCAATCAACAGCCAAATACTTAAGCGGGGCCGCCAAGCTAATAGCAGTAACGCGGCCACCATCACGCCACCATACGCGTTTGAGGTTAACCCAGAGGCGTGGCTATACCACGCCAGCAACCCTCCCATGAGCGCCGCTATAGCGGCTGGCATAGCGACCCCTAACCGCATAGCCCCTCCTGGCGAATGTGCGTTGATGGCCTAAGCCTACTCTATATAGCCGAAGGGTAGCTCTATATGGATAATGGGCTACATCGATAGGTAAAGAGTATCCGTCATGCCGCGCCGGTTCCTGCAGCGCTACATGCCCAAACCCGACACTATCAGGAAACAGCGCTCGCTTCGCTTTATGGCGCCGCTAATTGCCGATCCGGGGTTGTGGCTTTTAACACGCCGAAGCGTTGCCAATGCGTTTAGCGTGGGCGTATTTTGCGCCATGCTGCCCATCCCTTTGCAGATGGTGGTCGCGGCGCTGGGCGCTCGTCTAACCCGCTGCAACTTAGCCCTATCCGTGGGCTTGGTATGGATCACTAACCCATTAACCATGCCACTGATCTTTTACGGTAACTACTGGCTTGGCACCGTTATACTGGGCAAGCCCGTGCGGGAAGCCCCTTCGCGTATTTCGACGCGCTGGATAGCCGAACAGATGCACGATATCATGCCGCCACTGATCGTCGGCTCGCTGGTGACGGCGGTTATCCTGGCGATTGTGGTTAATATCGGTATTCGCCTGATCTGGCGCTGGCATGTCTCTCACCATTGGAAACGCCGCCGCCTAAAACGTCGGCAGCGGCGTGCGCAGATTGAAGCAGAGTTTGATAATTGAGCGTTAATTAAACGGCTGGTGCCTGCTCTACCAACTTACCGGCATCGAGTTTAAGCACTCGGTCTTGATGGGCGGCAAGGCTTACATCGTGGGTGACGATCACGAATGCACAGGCGCTCTCTTTAGCCAGTTCATCCATTAAGGCCAAAATCGTCGCCGCCGTGGTTTGATCCAGGTTGCCAGTGGGCTCATCCATTAACACCAGACTAGGATCGGTGACCAGCGCACGTGCAATCGCTACGCGTTGGCGCTCCCCGCCCGAAAGCTCCCCAGGTTTATGATCCGCCCGTGGCTGCATGCCAACCCGGGCAAGAATCTGCATTGCCCGCTGTTCGGCCGCCTTTTTTGATTGTCCGCGAATAATCAACGGCAAAGCAGCGTTTTCAAGTGCGGTGAATTCAGCCAACAGGTGGTGAAACTGGTAGACAAAACCAATGTAGCGATTACGAAAGCTGCCCAGCGCCGCTTCATTTAAGCCTGACAGCGGCTCACCGGCGATCACCACACAGCCCTCGCTTGGGCGATCAAGCCCGCCCAGCAGATTCAGTAGCGTTGTCTTACCGGAACCCGAGCTGCCAACGATGGCGACACGCTCGCCAGCGCGCACCTGCAGGTTCAGCTTATCCAGCACCGTTAGGTCTTGCGGACCTTCGCTATAGGTTCGCGTTAACGCCTGGCAATCGAGCATGATGGCGGCTTGTTGCGGTGTTTCCATGGGCATACTCACTTCTGGATTCTCACTTCGAAAACCGTTATTCATAGCGCAATACATCCGCTGGCTGCACCCGCGCCGCTCGCCAAGCAGGATACAGTGTGGACAGGAACGTTAAGCCGAAGGCGGCCAACACGATACGGATAACGTCGCTCCACTGTAGCTGTGAAGGTAGATCGCTAATGAAGTACACCCCGGCATCCAAAAACTGAATCCCCAGCGTTCCTTCAACCCAACCGATAAGGTCGGCAATGGTCAACGCCAGCAGCACACCGACGGCCACCCCGATCGCAATGCCGATCAGTCCAATGGCCATGCCTTGAACAATAAAAATGCCCATAATCGAGCTCGGTTTAGCACCAATCGTTCGTAGGATAGCGATATCCGCACGCTTATCGGTAACCACCATGACCAGAGTAGAGACAATATTAAACGCTGCAACGGCGATAATAACGGTTAACAGCAGCGCAATCATGCGCTTCTCCATCTGTATTGCCTGGAAAAGATTGCCTTGAGAGAGTGTCCAATCACTACCGCGATACTCCGGGCCGAGTTGATTAAGAATCGCCTGGGTTTCGCTGCTGGCGGCAAACAGATCATCCAACTCTAGGCGAAGCCCGCCCACCGCATCGCCAAGACGAGCAAGCGTTTGCATATCTTCAATATTGGCATAGGCCAAATTAGCGTCTAGCTCAGCACCGACGCTAAAAATACCGCTGACGGTAAAGCGCTTTAAGCGCGGAAAGACCCCCGCAGGGGTAATCGACGCCTCAGGTACCAGCAGCGTCACTCGATCACCCACGCCAACGCCCAGGTTGCGCGCCAGCATTGAGCCCAGCACCACATGCCACTCACCGGGCACCAGATCGGCCAGCTCACCTTGGCGCATATGTTCACCAATAATCGATACCCGGTCTTCCCAATCAGGGTTGATACCGTTGACCATGGCACCCTGATTGCGCCCTCCCACAGAGAACATGCCCTGCTGCTCAACGTAAGGTGCCGCGCCGATGACCCGCTCGCGCTGCATTAACTCTTCAGCTAACGACTCCCACTCCACCATGCCCACTCGTGACTCAATTTTAGCATGGGGCACCATACCTAAGATGCGCGTACGCAGCTCGTGGTCAAAGCCGTTCATCACCGACAGTACTAATATCAGTACGGCGACCCCCAGCATTA
Source organism: Halomonas sp. H2 (assembly GCF_050215315.1). Taxonomy (GTDB): domain Bacteria; phylum Pseudomonadota; class Gammaproteobacteria; order Pseudomonadales; family Halomonadaceae; genus Vreelandella. The sequence continues at coordinate 1,499,380 of NZ_CP189760.1, read as the reverse complement.
AGCCCAGCATTGAGGTGAGCGAAATAAACGAAATAAAATGGTTCCGGCGTTTAGCGCGCACGTAGCGCAGCCCCACCAGAAAAGGCAAACGATCAAGCATGGCGTCATTCCTTATTAATAAGCACTTATGGTACGGTTTTTTTAGTGTCTCTGCATGTTCAAACGGCCATTAGAGCGGCCAACACTGTTAGCGTTCAGATTAAAAACGTTACGCTTGCAAGTTGCAGCGTCACACCCTACATTGCGCCGATTTGCTGCTAACCGTGGGGCTGCGCTTTTATGACGTATCGTTTGCTACCCGAATGGTATCCCCAAGATGGGATACAACTGACCTGGCCACGCCCTGACGGCGATTGGGCGCCACTACTCGCTCGCATCGAAGCTACCTTCGAACGCATCGTAATTGCCACCGCGCGCTATCAGCGCGTGCTTATTTGTACACCCGACGAGCTCACTAAACAGCGCTTGGCCAACACTTTTAACGCCTATGGTGTACCCGCTGAACGCCTGCAGCTTATTGTCGCACCCACCGATGATACCTGGGCGCGGGACCATGGACCGATCAGCGTTATCGACGCGCAAGGGCAGTTGGGGATGCTTGACTACACCTTTACCGGCTGGGGCGGTAAGTTTCCCGCCGAGCGCGACAACCAGCTCACCCAATGGCTTGCTGATGCTGGCGTGTGGGCCTGCCCCGTGGCCGCGCGGGATTTAGTACTGGAGGGTGGCGGTATTGAAACCGATGGCGAAGGCACCCTGCTGACCACCGAGGCCTGCCTGCTTAACCCCAACCGCAATCCATCGCTCTCGCGTGCAGCGGTTGAAGCACAGCTCGCCCAAGATTTCGGCGTTGACCGCGTATTGTGGCTGGCTAACGGCCATTTAGAGGGCGATGACACTGACAGCCATATTGACACCCTGGCGCGCTTTTGCGATCCAACCACCATTGCCTATGTGCGTTGCGATGACCCCAGCGACCCGCACTACTCGGCTTTGGCCGCCATGGAGCAGGAGCTGCAGGCGTTCCGCCAGCGTAACGGCGAACCTTACCGGCTTATCGCCCTGCCCTGGCCCCAGCCCAGCTTTGACCCGGAAGATGGCCATCGCCTGCCCGCCACCTACGCTAATTTCCTGATTATTAATCAGGCCGTTTTAGTACCTACCTACGGCGACCCGGCGGACATCTTAGCGCTGCAAGCATTGGCGCTGGCATTTCCCGAGCACACGCTGATCCCCATTGAGTGCGTCAGTGTTATTCGCCAGCACGGTAGCCTGCACTGTTTAACCATGCAGTTGCCCCAGGGCACGTTAGCGGCTGCCAATCACTCGCGCATCAAGCTTGAATAAAGGAGCCATTATGTCGAACACACTAACCGTGGGGGTGGTGCAGCAGCCCGCCTGGCCTGATAAGGCCCAAAGCTTGGCAGTCAGTGAAGAGGGTATTCGCAATGCGGTGAAACAAGGCGCTCAACTGGTACTGCTGCAGGAACTGCACGCCACCCACTACTTCTGCCAGTTTGAGGATCCGGCCCTGTTTGATCTAGCGGAGCCGCTTGACGGCCCTACCGGCCAGCGATTGGCCGCGCTCGCTAAAGAGCTGGATATTGTATTGGTCGGGTCGCTGTTTGAGCGCCGCGCACCGGGGCTGTATCACAATACAGCGGTGGTCTATGACCGCGCTAAAGGGCGGGTTGGGCAGTATCGCAAAATGCACATCCCCGATGACCCTGGGTTTTATGAGAAGTTTTACTTCACACCGGGTGATCACGACAGTGCTCGTGCAGAGGGCTTTACGCCCATCGACACCTCGGTGGGTCGCCTGGGGGTGTTGGTCTGCTGGGATCAGTGGTATCCCGAAGCTGCTCGCCTAATGGCGCTGGCCGGCGCCGATTTACTGCTCTACCCCACCGCTATTGGCTGGGATCCCAACGATGACAGCGCTGAAAAACTCCGCCAAAAAGATGCCTGGACGGTGATCCAGCGCGCCCATGGCGTAGCCAATGGTTTACCCGTACTGGTAGCTAACCGGGTGGGTTTTGAGGCCGATCACTCTGGGGTCGGCGATGGCATTCAGTTTTGGGGCGGTAGTTTTGTCTGTGGGCCGCAGGGTGAGCTATTAGCTCATGCAGGCGAAGAGACGCAACAGCTAGTCGTTCAGCTAGATATGGCGCGCAGTGAAAACACCCGCCGTATCTGGCCTTATCTGCGCGATCGTCGAGTAGATGCCTATAGCGACTTAACCCGCCGCTACCGCGACTAAGAAACCCGCGGTTGCTGGCTAAAAAAAAACGCCTGCCTTGGATAATACCCCAGGCAGGCGTTTTTGATTATAGGTTGATTAGCTTAGTTATTTCCAGAAATCGCGGATTGAAGCGATGCCCTGTGCACCTACGGCGCGGGCATGATTGGCATCAAAGCGGGTCATGCCACCGAGTGCGAATACTGGCATGCCTGCACGCTCAACCAGTTGCTGGAAATCGTGCCAGCCGAGCGGGAGCACTTCAGGGTGCGACGGCGTGGTGCGCAGTGGTGAAAGGCTGACGAAATCGCAGCCTAATACCGCTGCCTGGGTAAGCTGCTTTTGGTTGTGTGTTGACGCCGACAGCCACTTGTCTTCGGCAATTGGACGGCGCTCAAGCTGCATTAAACGCTCGCTGGCCAAATGAATACCATCGGCATCAATGTGATCAAGCAGCGCTGGCTCACCATTCAACAGTAGCCGCGCGCCATGCTCACGACACATGCTTAGCGCTCGCTGGGCACGCGCAAGGTAAGCGGCCTCGTCCAGCCGCTTAGCACGTAGTTGCACCAAGCGAATATTGTCTTCACGCAGCGCCCGCTCCAAAAATGCATCAAAGCGTGCCTCATCGGCCTCTTCACCGGTGATTAGATACTCGGTGGGTAATCTTACCGCACGCAAAATCGGCAAATTAGCCGCCGGGAAGGGGTAGTTAGAGAGCTCGCTCATAGGTACCCAGCGCACCGCCTGCCCTTCACGGCCAAACGGCTCACCAGCAAACTCGTGCACCTGCCAGACATCAAGCAGGATATGCTTGTCGGGATACTCGTGATGAACGCGGATCAACGGCTGGGCGCAGACAATTTCTAAGCCCAATTCTTCGTGCAGTTCACGCTTCAACCCCTCAAGGCCGGTTTCATAAGGAGCCAGCTTGCCGCCTGGAAACTCCCACAGTCCGCCATGATCAACGTTCGACGGCCGACGAGCGATAAGTACCTGCTGTTGATCGGCGCTAATAATCGCAGCCGCCGCGACATGCACCCGCCGTTTTACCTTTATGCTCATATACTCATCCACTCACTACGTCTTTATTCACTGTGTGCACACCGATATTGATGACGCCGGTGCCATCTCGCTGCGTATGTTCTTTACTGCTGCCAGTTAAATGCTCCGCTGAGGGGAAAGACTGACTAGCTGCGGTAATCCGCGTTGATAGACACATAGTCATGGGAAAGGTCGGAGGTCCACACTGTGGCGCTCTCTTCACCGCGTCCCAAGTTAATGCGAATGGTAATGTCTGACTGCGCCATCACGGCGCTACCCGCTGCTTCGGTATAACCAGCGGCACGCCCGCCATGCTCGACTAAACGCACGTCACCCAGCTCAATCACCACGCGATTAACGTCAAAGTCACTCACGGGCGCTCGGCCAACGGCTGCCAAAATACGCCCCCAGTTAGCATCTGACGCGTAGAGCGCGGTTTTAACCAGCGGAGAGTGGGCAACGGTGAAAGCGACATCAAGCGCTTCTTGACGACTGTTTGCTTCGCCCACCTGAAGGGTGACGAGCTTAGTCGCCCCTTCGCCATCGCGAATAATCGCTTGCGCAAGCTCGGTCATCACCTGCTGCAAAGCATGACGAAAAATCGACACCTGCTCTTCATCAACTATCTGCGGGCCAGTGCCAGTCGCCGCTATCATGCAGGCGTCATTGGTCGAGGTGTCGCTGTCCACGGTAATGCAGTTAAACGAGCGGTCCACGGTTTCCCGCAATAGGCGATCTAGAAGCGGCGCCTCGATAGCCGCATCGGTGACCACAAACCCCAGCATGGTCGCCATGTTGGGTTTGATCATGCCTGACCCTTTAGCGATGCCGTTAATCGTCACCGCCTGGTCGCCAATGTCCAACGTAACGGTTGCGCCTTTGGCACGGGTATCCGTGGTTAATATACCCTGCCCTGCGTGCTGCCAAGCTGCGCCGTCGCAGGTCAGAGTTTCAAGCGCAGGGGCCAGCCCCGCCAATAGTCGCTCCATCGGTAGCGGCTCGCCAATCACGCCGGTTGAGAACGGCAACACGTCGTGTTCGTTTACCCCGGCCTGCTTGGCAAGCTCGGCACAGCTTGCGCGCGCATCGCGCAAGCCTGCTTCTCCCGTGCCCGCGTTGGCATTGCCGGTATTGATCAGCCAAAATCGCGGTGAACGGCTATCAGCACGGCACTGCTCAAGGTGCTGCTTTGCCACTACCACCGGCGCGGCGCAAAACGCATTTTGGGTAAACACACCCGACACGGTGGCCGTTTCGGGCAGCTCAATGACCACCATATCGCGACGGTTAGGCTTCTTGATGCCTGCCATTGCTACCCCCAGACGCACCCCGTTAAGGGGCGGCATGTCTGGAAAAGACGTATTTCCTACCGCCATATGTTTCTCCTTTTGGCAGACGCTATCTCAGCCACTGTTTCAGAAACGAACACCGTTAACTTAGTTTTCCACAGCACTGCTTGTACTTTTTACCCGAGCCACAAATACACGGATCATTACGGCCAACCTTCGGCCCTTCGCGGCGTACCGGACGGCCATCAATGCTGGGCGCTTCCTCGGGGGTGCCAGGCTGCTCGTCGGTAGGTTCGTCGTGGCGGCTGGCAGCCGTAGCGGTTTCACGCTCCAACGCTTCACGGCGCTGACGCTCCAAGGCGTCGACTTCCTCGGGCTGACGTACTTGAACGTGGCTTAGAATACGCGTTACATCGGCCTTAATATGTTCGAGCAGCTGTTGGAAGAGCGTAAAGGATTCACGCTTGTACTCTTGCTTGGGATTTTTCTGGGCATAGCCGCGCAGGTGGATACCGCGACGCAGATGATCCATCGACTGCAGGTGCTCTTTCCAGCGCGTATCCAGTACTTGTAGCATTACCTGCTTTTCAAAACGGCGGATCAGCTTCTCACCGGCAGCTTCAATTTTAGCTGCATAGGCCTCGCGATGCATGTTTTGCAGCCGCTCGCGCAATTGCTCCTCGCTGAAACGGTCATCCTCAGCGGCCCACTGAACGACAGGGGCATCAAGGTTAAATTCCGTTTTAAGGTGCGCTTCCAAACCGGGCAAATCCCACTGCTCGGGCAGGCTCTGAGGCGGCACGTAGTCGCTGATCGCCGTTTCCATGACCTCTTCACGGATACCGATAACGGCCTCCGCAACGTCGTCCGCAGCCAGAATCTCATTGCGCTGGTCGTAGATCACCCGGCGCTGGTCGTTGGCAACGTCATCATACTCAAGCAGCTGCTTACGAATATCGAAGTTACGCCCTTCGACCTTCTTCTGGGCACGCTCAACAGCGTTAGAGACCATCTTATGCTCGATGGCTTCGCCATGCTCAAGCCCCAATGCCTGCATCAGGCGTTTGACGCGATCAGAGCCAAATAGGCGCATCAGGCTATCTTCAAGCGACAGGAAGAAGCGCGTTGAACCTGGGTCACCTTGGCGACCGGCACGGCCCCGCAGCTGGTTATCAATACGCCGGGATTCGTGGCGCTCAGAGCCCACTACGTGCAAGCCGCCAGCGGCCAACACGCCATCGTGACGCGCTTGCCACTCGGCTTTGAGATCATCAACCTGCGCTTGAGTGGGGTTTTGCAGCTTCGCGGCTTCGGCTTCCCAGTTGCCCCCCAGAACGATATCGGTACCGCGACCGGCCATGTTAGTGGCGATAGTGATCGCCCCTGGACGACCGGCCTGGGCAATGATTTCGGCTTCGCTCTGGTGCTGCTTGGCATTGAGCACGTTAAACGCTAGCCCAGACTCGCGCATCAAGTTGGCAAGGTACTCGGACGTCTCAATGGACGCGGTGCCCACCAAGACCGGTCGGCCAGCTTCCGTTTCAGCTCTGACATCCTTGATGATCGCTTCGTATTTCTCTTCAGCGCTCAAATAAACCAAATCATTCAAGTCTTTACGTGCCAGCGGGCGATTGGTTGGAATAACCACCACGTCAAGGCCGTAAATTTGCCGAAACTCGAAGGCTTCGGTATCTGCCGTGCCGGTCATCCCCGCTAACTTCTCATACAGGCGGAAATAGTTCTGGAAGGTGGTGGAAGCGAGCGTTTGGCTTTCACGCTGCACCGTAACGCCCTCTTTGGCTTCAACGGCTTGGTGTAAGCCTTCCGACCAGCGACGCCCCGGCATTGAGCGACCGGTATGCTCGTCAACGATGACGACTTGACCTTCGGAGACGATATAGTCAACGTCGCGGTTGTAGAGATAGCGGGCGCGTAGGGCCGAGTGCATATGCTGAAGCAAGTTGAGATTTTGTGCGGCATAAAGCGATTCATCATCGCCCAACAAGCCTTCAGCACGCATCAGCTCCTCAACTTTATTATGCCCTTGCTCGGTCAGTTCAACCTGCTTCTGCTTCTCATCAACTAAGAAGTCACCGACGACCGTGGCCTCTTCATCTTCAACCTCTTCACCCTTCTCAAGCTGCTGGGCAAGTTGGTTAACGACTTTATACAGATCGGTATTTTCATCGACCGCGCCTGAAATAATCAGCGGCGTACGCGCTTCATCGATAAGAATCGAGTCAACCTCATCGACAATCGCATAATGCAGGCCACGCTGGACTTTATCCTCTAACGAGAACGCCATGTTATCGCGTAAATAATCGAAGCCGAACTCGTTATTAGTGCCATAAGTGATATCGCACTGGTAGGCATGGCGCTTCTCTTCACCACTTTGCCCAGAGAAGATAACGCCAATGGTCAGGCCTAGAAACTCATACAGCGGGCGCATCCACTCGGCATCGCGCCGGGCCAAATAGTCGTTCACCGTGACCACGTGCACGCCTTTAGCCGGCAGCGCATTCAGGTACACCGCCAGCGTCGCGACCAGCGTTTTACCCTCACCGGTTTTCATCTCCGCAATACGGCCACGGTGCAGCGTCATGCCGCCCACCATCTGTACATCAAAATGACGCATGCTCATGACCCGCTTACTGGCTTCACGAACAATCGCAAAAGCGGGCGTTAGCAGCGCATCTAGCGATTCACCTGACGCTAGGCGCTCGCGTAGCTCTGCCGTTTTACCCTGCAGCTCAGCATCGCTAATGGCCTCAAACTCTGCTTCTAATGCGTTAACCTGCGGCACATTTTTGTGCATGCGTTTAACATCGCGGTCATTTTTAGAGCCCACGACTTTACGTAATAAATTATTAAGCATGAAATATCCAAATATTCACGAGCGACCCAGCGAGCCTCGCCCTAATTCTTCAAGCCCTTTTCCCAAAAAAGAGAAGGGCAAAGTAGGTGTATTAGTTAACTCGATGGAAAGGGGGGCCGCGCTGGGTCAAAACATCGCGCGCTGCGACCAGTATGGTCATTGGAGGCAGCCAATTATATAGGCGCCTTGCTGGCGCAAATCGCCGTGGGTGTTGTGCAAAGCGGCGTAGCGCACGCCGCCTTTTGGCAATCCAGTTCGACTGAGCGCGTAAAATCGCAGGTACCCAGAAACAGATTGTGACGCCACGTTCACCGCTGCGGAAAGCATCCGCAGGGCCTAAACTAGCGGGTAAGAGGCAACTCACTAGCAAACCGGCCAGCCACCAACGTGCAATACCGTAGCGACGCTGGCGCCGCGGCAAAGCAGATTGAATATCAAGCGTGGATGACATGCTGTAGACCGGCTCCTGGGCGTGGTAATATCGGCTAATAGTTGGCTCGGCAAAAGCGCCGACATCCTCATTAGCGGTACCCTAGGATAGCGGTACCCTAGGAATTAAGCATATGAGTATAAAGGTTAAGCGTTCTCGCGCACAGCCCATCGCCCGCTTGCTCTCAAAGTCCGGCGATATTAATCAGTTAATGCGCCTGTCTCGCTTAATCGACCAGGCGCAACGGCATCTGCGCGCTCACTTGCCCGAAGAGATGCGTGAACATATTTTTGTCGGCGGTTTTCGCGAAGGTCGTTTAACCCTTATTAGTGGCCAAGCAGCTTGGCTAACGTGGCTACGCTTCGAACAGCGTCGCTTGCTAGAGCTACTTCACCAATTGCCCGGCTTTGAAGGCGTAAACGGGTTTACGTTTAAAGTACGCCCCGTGCGCCCTATTGTGGCCCCGCCGCGCAATACCCGCAGCCTTTCAGCAGATGCAGGCAAAACACTTGCTGAGTGCGCTGAGGATACGACCAACCCCACGTTAAAGCGTGCGCTTGAACGGCTGGCGTCACACGCACGCCCCCATGAGTAATCAACAAATTTGCAGTGCCGCTAAATCATCCGCCGCTTAAAACGCATAAAGCACCGCTTTAGCGATGCTTTATTGAGGTAATTCCTGACAACCTTGCCTTTACCAAGGGACCTTATCAGCAGTGAAGCGCGATAAAGACGGTTAGGCCGTTACGCCATGGCAGGTGCAGCGTAAGAGATGGGCGCCACCGCCTTATCTTCTTCAAACGTGACAATTTCGTAAGCGTCGGGCTGCGCCATTAATTCACGGCACAGCTGGTTGTTAAGCGCATGGCCTGATTTAACACCACGGAACTCGCCAATTAAGCTACAACCTAGCAGGTATAAGTCACCGATGGCATCGAGCACTTTATGCTTAACAAATTCATCTTCGTAACGCAGACCGCCTTCATTAACGATACGGTAGTCGTCTACTACGATAGCGTTATCGAGACTGCCGCCAAGCGCCAAATTGTTTGAGCGTAAAAACTCAAGATCACGCATAAAACCAAAGGTACGCGCGCGCGCGACTTCTTTTACGAATGACGTGGTCGAAAAATCAATCAGCGCCGTCTGTTTCTGCTGTTCAAACACCGGGTGGTCGAAGTCAATGGCAAAAGAGACTTTGAATCCTTGATGAGGCAAGAAAACAGCTTCTTTATCGCCATCGGTAACCGCCACACGATGCTTAATGCGGATAAATTTCTTTGCTGCATCCTGCTCTAAAATACCCGCAGACTGAATCAAAAACACAAATGGGCTCGCGCTGCCGTCCATAATAGGGACTTCAGGCTCGCTAACGTCCACATAAGCGTTATCAATACCCAGCCCAGCAAAAGCTGACATCAGGTGCTCAACGGTCGCTACTTTAACCCCTTCATATGAGAGCGCGGTGCATAACGTAGTGTCTTCCACCAATTCTGCACGGGCTGGCACATGAACAACGGGTTCCAGATCGGTTCTAACAAACACAATCCCTGTATTGGCCGGCGCCGGACGCAAAGCCAAATGGACTTTTTTGCCAGAATGCAGGCCCACGCCGGTGGCGCGAATGACATTTTGTAGGGTGCGTTGTCTGATCATAGGTAGTAATCGAGCTCTGATGACGGTGATTGCCGCAGGAAAAAGTTATCAAACAGTGTTCACTTTAACAGCAAGCAAGCGTTTTAGCCAATAAAACGCTTGCTTGCCGCGAAAGTGAGTCTGATAAAAAAGGAATCAATCCGCCTGGCGACGTAGAAACGCGGGGATATCCAGGTAATCGTCGGCTTCACTAGCGCGACGATTGTCAGGACGTGGCTTAGCGGCAGCTTCAGGTGCTTCAGCGCGCGCTGTCGCTTGCTGACGCATTACCGTCGGCTGCTGAAGTTTGCGGTAGTCAGATGAAGATTCCGCAGCGGATCGACGTGCTGGCTCGCGCGCTGCCGTTTTGGGTTTTTGCCCATCCAAGCCCGCGGCAACAACGGTAACACGCAGCTCGTCGGACATTTCCATGTCAATGGAGGTACCCACTACAATAGTGGCATCTGACGATGCAAACTCTTGCACAGTGGCGCCCACATCGTTGAACTCGCCAATTGACAGATCGGGACCAGCCGTAATGTTGACCAGAATACCGCGCGCGCCATGCAGGTCGATATCTTCCAGCAGCGGACTACGAATAGCTTTCTCAGCCGCTTCACGGGCACGATTCTCGCCTGTCGCCCCACCGGTGCCCATCATCGCCATGCCCATTTCCGACATAACGGTACGTACATCGGCAAAATCGACGTTGATAATACCCGGGCTGGTAATTAGTTCAGCAATACCCTGGACAGCACCCAGCAGCACATCGTTCGCGGCACTAAAGGCCGTTAACAGCGTGGCGCTTTTACCCAGCACTGAGAGCAGTTTTTCGTTGGGGATAGTGATCAACGAATCGACGTGCTCGGAGAGCTCTTTCATGCCCTCTTCAGCAGCGCGCATACGCTTCGGCCCTTCAAACGGGAAGGGGCGGGTCACAACCGCAACGGTAAGAATACCGAGTTCTTTAGCAACCTGTGCAACCACAGGTGCACCACCGGTGCCAGTACCACCACCCATACCGGCAGTGATAAACACCATATCGGCGCCTGCCAGCAATTCGGCAATGCGCTCGCGGTCTTCCATCGCCGCCTGACGCCCTACTTCGGGATTGGCACCTGCGCCCAATCCCTTAGTAATTTCACTGCCCAACTGCAATACGGTTTTTGCCGACACGCGCTTGAGCGCCTGGGCATCCGTGTTAGCGCAGATAAACTCAACGCCTTCAATATTGCTTTCGACCATGTGGTTTACAGCATTGCCGCCACCGCCGCCAACACCGACCACTTTGATGACCGCACTGCTCGAGGGTGCGTTATCTACCAATTCGAACATAAGCCCCGTCTCCTGAACCGCGATTGCGGCCCTGTCAGAAATTTCCTTTGAACCAGCCTTTAATTCTTGCCAGCGCCGAATGGTCTTCCTTGATATCACGTCGGGCAAGTTCGTTGCGGCCCTTATGAGCGGCAACAACTCCCCCGTGGCTTCTTAGGCCTTGCCCATGACGCGCTTCCTGCAAGGCATAATGCAGCAGACCAACGCCCGTCGCATAAATAGGATTATGCACGACATCCGCCAAACCTCTTACGTTTTGCGGACATGCGATGCGCACGGGCATATGGAAAATCTCTTCCGCCAATTCGCTAACACCTTCCATGCGCGCGGTACCGCCAGTAAGCACTATTCCAGCAGCGACCATGTCTTCATAGCCGCTGCGGCGCAATTCATCCCTTATTAGCGTAAACAACTCTTCGTAACGCGGCTCTACCACTTCAGCAAGTGCTTGACGCGATAGGTCACGCGCAGGACGATCACCTACGCTAGGTACTTTAATCATTTCATCACTTGCCGCTAAATGCGTTAACGCACAAGCGTATTTAACTTTAATCTCTTCAGCATGCTGCGTTGGTGTGCGCAGCGCCATGGCAATATCGTTAGTCACCTGATCGCCTGCAATAGGAATAACCGCCGTATGGCGAATAGCCCCTTCGCTGAAAATAGCCATATCAGTGGTACCACCACCCACATCCACCATGCAAACACCCAGTTCACGCTCGTCTTCGGTCAGCACCGCCATACTTGAGGCTAGCTGTTCCAAAATAATAGCGTCAACTTCTAAACCACAGCGGCGCACGCACTTTTCGATATTTTGCACTGCGTTTAAGGCGGCAGTTACTAAGTGCACCTGTGCCTCTAAACGCACACCGGACATTCCCAGTGGCTCACGGATGCCGCCTTGGGCATCAATTGAGAACTCTTGAGGCAGCACATGCAGCACTCGCTGTCCTTCTGAAATAGCGCGGGCGCGTGCAGAATCAATAACACGCTCGATATCAGAAGGTGTCACTTCACGCTCTTTTATGGCAACAACACCATCAGAGTTCATTGAGCTAATATGACTACCAGCCACGCCAACATAAACCGAGTGAATATCGCAGCCAGCCATCAACTCGGCTTCTTCAACCGCTCGTTGGATAGACTGCACCGTTGACTCAATATTGATTACCACACCGCGTTTCATACCACGCGAAGGGTGAGAGCCAATACCGGCAATTTCAATTCCGCCATCATCGGTAGGTTGACCGACTATCGCGACGACCTTGGACGTTCCAATGTCCAGCCCGACCACCATATTGGATGCGTTGGGTGAGCCTGCCATGAGTCGGGAAATCTCCTTGCGTCATTTTTTTAAAAGTGAATATAAATAAGGGAGCGCTTTATCCAACACTTAACATTGAAAGCATACAACCCGAAATAACCAGTGCTGTTTAAGACACTCTTTCGCTGACACTTACTAAGTACAAATAGTCGAAATTAAACACCATTTAATCAGCGTCTGGCCCATAGTATAGAAACAATAGCCACAATACGACTAGCACAGATACACAATAATAGGCTTTGATAGCAATTTAAAGCCGAATATTGGCTTTTTCAGCGTTGGCAACCACTCACTTTTACACCTTATTTGCAGCGAGTAATAGCTCCGTTACTCATCTTGCACCGTAAATTCACTTTCTCCATGCCACGCAACGGCAACACCGTTAGGGTAACGCAGGTCTATATAGCGAATCTGCTCGCCGAGAAGATACAACTCGCGCTGCCATGAAGCCGACAAGCGGGCTAAGCGCACTTCATGTTGGCGCCGGCCTAACATCACCCAAGCGCCATCATTTAACTGTAGCCGCCAAGCACCGCGCGGCTCTAAGCGCAGCTGGGTTAAATCAAGCGATAACTGTTCGAAATGAGGTTTAAGACGGTGATAGTAATCCAATACCTCTTCGCTACTACCGGCAGGACCAGCTAAATCAGGCAACCCAGCAGGTGGTGTTAACGGCGCAAAAGCAAATGGTTCGCCTGCTGAGTTAACTAAGAAATCATCATTCCAGCGTGCTACCGGCTGTTGCTCAATAAGCTCAAACACCAGCGCATTAGGCCACTCACGTGAAATACGCACTTCGTGCAACCAACCAACCTGCAGCGCGCGATCACGCAACTCACCCAGATCAGCCGATAGCCAAGTGGCGTCAACGACCAGTGGCGCAAGCTGGGTGCGTAAATAGTCGGCACTGACATACTCCCACTCGCCGCGAATAGACACCCGTTCAATTGGGCGGTCTAACCACAGCCAAAGCGCACGCCCACCAGCTCCCATGAGCAGTGCCAGCAGAATAATCCCCAGCCAAGCGTTACGCCTTTTCATAACGCACTCTTAATAGCGCACTCTTCATGACGTTAACTGCCCGCCTGCGGTTTGCAGAATATTAACCACCAAGTCATCAAACGGCATACCAGCATGCGCCGCCGCCTGGGGCACCAAGCTGTGATCGGTCATGCCGGGCACCGTATTAACTTCTAATAACCAAAAGCGCCCTTCACTATCGCGCATGACATCAACCCGTCCCCAACCTACCCCACCAATCGCCGTAAATGCCTGCTGGCAGAGGGTGCCGAGTGTTGCTTCTTGTTCAGCAGTGAGACCACAAGGTAGGTGGTATTGGGTGGTATTAGCGATGTATTTCGCTTCGTAGTCGTAAAACCCACCCGGCACTTCGACGCGAATAGCAGGCAACACCTGATTACCCAATAGCGCAACGGTGTACTCCTCACCAACAACGAAACGCTCCGCCATTACCCGCGCATCAAACTGGGCTGCCTCGTGGTACGCCGCCTCAAGTGCCGCCTGGCTTTTCACGATGCTAATACCCAGCGTTGAGCCCTCATGCACGGGTTTCACAATCAGCGGCAAGCCAAGCTGAGCCACCACGCTAGACCAGTCAGCGTCCGCATCCAGCATAATACTTTCCGGCGTGGGCAAGCCTACGGCGCTCCACACCTGCTTGGTGCGCTGCTTGTCCATCCCCAGCGCAGAAGCAAGCACTCCGCTGCCGGTGTAAGGAATATCGAGCAACTCTAGCGCCCCCTGCAGGGTGCCGTCTTCGCCGCCGCGGCCGTGCAGGGCAACAAACACTACCGAGGGAGCCAGTTGCTCCAAACCGACCAAGCCATTGTCACGAGGGTCATAGCCACAGGCGTTTACGCCTTTACGCTGAAGCGCCTCAAGCACCGCCGTTCCGCTTTTGAGCGATACCTCGCGCTCAGCAGAGGTACCACCGTAGACAACGACGACTTTCTCTGATGGTTGGGTTGATGCTACTTCCGCGCTCACAGCTCCACCTCGCTCATTGCTAACTTCGCCTGGGCTAAGCGCAGGGAAATCCCCCCTACATCGCCAGCGCCCTGGGTAATAAAAATATCGCCGGGACGTAATACATTGGTTAATAGCGCGGGAAGCTCATGCTTATACTCAACAAATAGCGGGTCTACTTCGCCGCGCTGACGAATTGATCCTGCCAATGTTCTGCCCTCTGCACCGGGAATAACCGTTTCGCCAGCGCTGTAAACATCCAGCAACACTAGCGTATCGACTTGAGAAAGCACGCGGACAAAGTCTTCGTATAGATCGCGAGTACGGCTATAGCGATGCGGCTGGTAGAGCATTACCAGGCGCCGCTCGGGCCAGCCCGCACGAATAGCCTGGATGACCATGTCAACTTCCCGCGGGTGGTGACCATAGTCATCCACCAACATGATCTCGCCATCCCCTTTGGGCGCGGGAAAATGGCCATGCACCTGAAAACGGCGGCCAACGCCTGCAAAGCCCGCCAAGCCGCTTAAAATAGCACTATCGCTAACACCCGCATCAGAGGCAACCACAATCGCCGCCATGGCGTTTAAGGCGTTGTGCCTGCCTGGCATCGCTAAACGCACCTTTAGCGGAGCAACGTTACCTGGCCGCAATGCGGTAAACGAGACTTCTCCGCCTCGCTGGGTAAAATCAACAATGCGATAATCGGCGTCGTTATCAAAGCCATAGGTGACGAACTGACGCTTAACCTGTTCACACAGCACACGCACGTGAGGGTCATCAATGCACAGCACCGCCAAACCATAGAACGGCAGATTGTGCAGAAACTCGATAAAGGTGCTTTTCAAGCGTTCAAAATCACCGCCGTAGGTCGCCATATGATCAGCGTCAATATTGGTAACAATTGATACCATCGGCTGTAAGTGCAAAAACGAGGCGTCAGACTCATCGGCTTCAGCCACTAAGTAGTCGCCCTCGCCCAAGCGCGCATTGGCCCCTGCACTGGTCAGTTTGCCGCCAATGACAAAGGTAGGATCCAAGCCACCTTCTGCCAACAGGGTTGCCGTCAAGCTGGTCGTGGTGGTTTTACCATGGGTGCCTGCCACGGCGATTCCATGGCGAAAACGCATCAATTCTGCCAGCATTTCAGCCCGGCGCACTACCGGCACCCGATGCTCATGGGCCCAGCGTATTTCAGGATTGGTTTCATCAATAGCACTTGAAACCACTACTACGTCGGCGTTTTCCACGTTAGCTTCGGCATGCCCGATCGCTACACAGACACCGCACTGGCGCAGGCGCTCCACGACGGCAGAGACTTTCATATCACTACCGCTAACGGTGTAGCCCTGGTTAGCCAGCACCTCTGCGATACCGCACATCCCCGCGCCGCCAATACCGACAAAGTGAATTCGACGAATTCGACGCATGCCTGGGCCAACGGTAGTGACACGCGAGGGGGTCATAGTTTGGTCTGAATCAGTCACGCAGAGTCTCCTAACGGCACCATCGCCAAACACCCTTCAGCTAAGCGCTCGGTCGCATCTAAATGTGCGGCTTGGCGAGCTTTCGCCGCCATCGCAGCTAGGGTGTTAGGGACGAGCAATTGATTTAAAAATTCGCTTAAACGCTCAACGGTCAGCTCCGACTGCACCACGCATTTCGCGGCACCCGCCTTGACCAATACCTGTGCATTGACACGCTGATGATCATCGACAGCAAAGGGGAAAGGCACCAGCAGTGCGGGTTTGGCTGCCGCGGCCAACTCCGCCACGGTGAGTGCCCCTGAGCGGCATACCACTAAGTCGGCCCACGCGTAGGCGGCGGCCATATCATCAATAAACGGGCTAACTTCAGCACTTACGCCATGCTGCTGATAATTTTCGGCAGTGGTCGCATCACGATCTTTGCCTGCCTGGTGGCGCACCTCTGGGCGCTGCTCAACAGACAGGGCAGCAAGTGCTGGCGCCAAACGCTCGTTAAGCGCCACAGCGCCAAGCGAGCCCCCGACCACTAGTAAGCGAAGAGGTCGGTTCGAGAGCGTCTCCACACTCTTCGGCGTACTCCCCAAGGCGGCGATGTCATCACGTACAGGGTTACCGATCACTTCCGCGCGCGAGCCAAATGCCTCGGGAAAAGCGGCAAACGTACGCTTGGCTAGCCGAGATAAAACGCGATTAGTCAGGCCAGCCACGGCATTTTGTTCATGGATAATCAACGGAATCCGTGACAGCCACGCAGCTAACCCGCCGGGGCCACTGGCAAACCCGCCTAGCCCCACCACCACCTGCGGTTTGAAATCGCGAATAACTGCCCGCGCCTGTAACATCGCCTGACTAAGCTTCAGCGGTGCTTTGAGCCAGCCCGCCAAACCGTTGCCGCGTAGCCCGCTAACCGCAATGGTGTGTAGGGTAATACCCGCCTCGGGCACTAGCCGATTTTCAATCCCTCGGGGGCTACCCAGCCATTCAACATCAACCTGCTGGGCCTGCAATGCTTTGGCGAGCGAAAGCGCTGGAAATACATGACCACCGGTTCCACCCGCCATAATAAGTATCCGACGCCGTGCGTTAGTCGTCACATCAAACTCCTGGTAACACTGTTGGTATAGCGTTACGTCAAATGCGGCTCATGGCGCGATTTATAGGGGGTGGATGCCCGCTTGGGTCGCTGACGTGTTTCGGCATCCGTGCGCAGCAGCAGTCCCACCATGACACCAGTGACCAACAGACTAGAGCCACCGTAGCTCATTAGCGGCAGCGTCAATCCTTTGGTCGGCAGTAGGCCGGAGCTAACCGCCATATTGATGAACGCCTGAGCGGCGAAAACAAAACCAATGCCATAGCTTACGTAGGCGCCAAACAGATGCCCAGCAAGCTCAGCCTTGCGCCCAATCCACATAGCACGGGCAATAAATAGGGTGAATAGCAGCACAACGATAATTGCCCCGATCATGCCTAGCTCTTCAGCGATCACTGCAAAGATAAAGTCGGTATGCGCTTCGGGTAAATAGTGCAGCTTTTGTACACTGTTACCCAAGCCGGTGCCTGTCACATGCCCCCGACCAAAGGCAATCAGCGCTTGGGTCAACTGATACCCCGTTGCAAACTGATCCGCCCAGGGGTCTAGAAAGCTGGTCCAGCGGGCCAGCCGGTAGGGCTCAATCACCACCATCATTACTGCGCCAGAGCCGAGCAGCGCGCCACTACCTATCAGTAGAATTAACGAGGCGCCGCACATCATTAGCATACCGATGACACAAACGGTGAATACCACCATACCGCCAAAATCAGGCGCTAAGAAAAGCAGCCCGGCAGGTACCGCAAGCACGGCAAGAGGGCGCCACATGCTGAATGCTCGGCGACGCAGGTCATAAGTAAAACGTGACATAAAGGCCGCCATGTAGAAAATTAACCCAATCTTGGCAAATTCCGAGACCTGTAAACTAGGCAGTGGTCCCGGCAGCGCTATCCAGCGCTTACTGCCATTAATCTCCTGACCTATGATCAGCACCAGAACCAGTAGAAAAATACTTGCCAGTAGCACCAGCGCCGCATTTTGGCGCCAAAGTTCAAGAGGAACGCAGAGCATAAAGACACAGGCAATAATAGCTAGTAGCAGGAAGACACCGTGCTGGCGCGAATAGTGGTAGGTGTCTTCCAGCAAGCCAATCGACGCCGAGCTCACCATTACCCACCCCAAGCCAGCTATGGCAACCGCCGCGACGATCAGCCATACATCGCAGGGCAGATCGCGCGTGGTGAGAACATTACGTAGACGCTGAATGCGGCTCATACTTTTGCCTCGGCTGTTTGCTGTGCCATGTGTTCCACCCAGCGACGAAACACTTCGCCGCGCTCATGGTAATTGGCAAACTGGTCTAAGCTGGCACAGGCGGGTGACAGCAACACGCAGTCCCCCGGCTGAGCGAGCTGATAGGCTACCTGCATGGCTTGCGTTAAATCCTCTACCTGCTGAATACTAACGTGTTCAATTAATGCGTCGGCTAGCCGTGGGGCATCTAAACCAAATAACAGCACGAGCCGCGCGCACCTCGAAAGAGGCTCGGCCAAGGGGGTAAAGTCCGCCCCTTTGCCAACGCCACCCGCCAATAACACCAACCGCCCCTGCAGCGTAGCGCCAATGCCATTAATCGCCGCGAGCGTGGCGCCCACGTTGGTGCCTTTAGTGTCATTGACCCAGGAGACGCCGTTAATTTGCGCAATCACTTCACTACGGTGTGGCAAGCCTTTAAATTCGCGTAGTGCGCTACACATCGGCGCGGCGGCAAACCCTAGCGCTTGGCCCATTGCCAGCGCCGCTAACGCATTTAAATAGTTGTGCTGGCCGACCATTGTTAACTCATCAACGGCTAGCCAAGGCGTTGTGCCCTGCATTAACGTCCATTTATCGAGATGCAGCGCCAGCCCCCACTCTTTCTCAGCCGTGGGTGCTTGCGAAGAGAAGTGGGTAAGCTGCGCAACTGGCTGCTCAGGCCATGTGAGGGATTCACTGGCATTAGCGACTGCGTGCTGAGCACCGATAAAAATGCGCTGCTTGGCGGTGCGATAGCCGTGCATATCGCCATGTCGATCCAAGTGATCTTCACTTAAATTCAAGAAAGCCGCACAGCGTGCGCCCAGCTTAGGAGTTGTCTCAAGCTGAAAGCTGGAAAGTTCAAGAATGTAGAGCTTTGCGTCGGGGTGGTTGGCTAATAGATCCAGCGCAGGTGTACCCAGGTTGCCGCCAACAGCGGCATCAACACCGGCGGCTGCGGCCATATCGCCCAGCAGGGTCGTCACCGTCGATTTCGCATTTGAGCCGGTGATCGCCGCGACAGGGGCCTTCGCAGCACGCACAAACAGGGCGATCTCGCCCACCACCATAGGCTCGCCTGACTGCGGATTAAGCTGATCAGCCAGCTCTGTTAAACCCGGCATACGCGGGTCAAGCCCGGGGCTAACGACCACCTCGGTTACATCGGTAAGATCCAGTGCCGTCAGCGAACCACAGTAAATATCAATACCGGGATGTGCGGCACTAAAATCGTCCAGGCCAGGCGGCTCGGCACGCGTGTCTGCCACCATATAGGGCACATTTAAACGGCTTAAATGGCGACAAATCGCACGGCCAGACACCCCCAACCCGACGACCAGCGTTAAACCTTTAGCGACTCGATCCATCACAGGCTCCCTCTCGCAGCATACCCACATGCGTTAACGAATTTTGAGCGTTGCGAGGCCGAGCAGCACCAGCACCACGGTAATAATCCAAAAGCGCACGATTACCCGCGGCTCTGGCCAGCCTTTTAATTCATAGTGGTGATGCAAAGGCGCCATACGGAAGATGCGTCGCCCAGTGAGCTTGTAGGAGCTCACTTGGAGAATCACCGACACCGTCTCCATGACGAAAATGCCGCCCATAATAAATAGCACGATCTCCTGACGCACAATTACCGCCACCACGCCTAGCGCGGCGCCTAACGCCAGGGCGCCAACATCGCCCATAAAAACTTGAGCGGGGTAAGTGTTAAACCACAGAAATCCCAGCCCGGCCCCGGCGATAGTCGCGCAGAAAATCGCCAACTCGCCGGTGCCGGCGATAAAGGGAATGTGGAGATACGTGGCAAAAACCGTATTACCGCTCGCGTAGGCAAATACCGACAAGCCCATGGCTACCAGCACCGTGGGCATAATTGCCAGGCCATCAAGACCATCGGTCAAATTAACTGCGTTCGAACTGCCCACGATCACAAAATACGTTAGTACGATATAAAACACGCCCAGCGGCAGCGCGACTTCTTTGAAAAGCGGTACTAATAGACTGGTTTCGACGGGTGACGAGGCCGTTAAGTAGAGCAGCACAGCCGCGCCAAGACCAACGACCGATTGCCAAAAATATTTCCACTTTGCCGGTAAACCACGCGGATTTTTCTCAACCACCTTGCGGTAGTCATCGACCCAGCCAATGGCGCCAAAGCCTACGGTTACGCCCAGCACCACCCAGATATAAAGGTTGGTTAAGTCACCCCAGAGCAAGGTACTAATGGCAATAGCCAATATAATCATCGCCCCACCCATGGTGGGTGTACCTGCTTTTGACAGATGGGACTGAGGGCCATCGTCACGCACCGACTGACCGATTTGGCCTTCAACCAGGCGCCGGATCATCCATGGCCCCAACCACAGACACAGCAGCAAGGAAGTCAGCGCGCCTAAAATCACACGCAGCGTTAAATAGTTAACGACCTGAAAATCAGTTTGGTACTGGGACAGAAAATTCGCCAAGTGAAGTAACATGAACGGCGTTTACCCTATTTCATCCGAACGCAGTGCGTTGACGACATGTTCCATGCCCGCACTGCGCGACCCTTTCACCAACAAGGTGGTGTCAGGCGGCAAGTTATTAGTGACATGACGCGTGAGCGTCTCGTGATCGTTAAAATGCAGCCCACGACCAAAGGCTTCGCTGGCCGCGCGAGCACCCTCACCCAGCGTCAGCAGCTCATCGATACCAAGCTTGGCAGCGTAGCGACCAATATCCGCGTGTAACGCTGCAGCCTCGCTACCCAGTTCGCCCATCGCCCCTAGCGCGCACCAGCGTGGCGCTGGGAAGCTCGCCAATGTATCCAGGGCGGCTTTGACCGCCCCCGGGTTGGCATTATAAGTATCATCAAGCACGTTGGCGCCGCGTAAACCGGGCACCACGGTTAGTCGACCCGCTAACGCCTGTAACGTTTCCAGCCGCGCGATAACCTGCTCTGCCGTCACGCCCAAGGCTAATGCCGCAGCGGCGGCGGCCAAGGCATTACTGACATTATGCTTACCCAATAGCGGCAAACGCACGTCGCCTAGCGCTTGGCCATGCTGCAATAGCGTGAAAGCATACCGCCCTTGAGGATTGCAGGAAAGCGCTGAGGCACTTACATCGGCCTGCGGGTGAAAGCCAAAACTCACGACTCGTCTTGGGGCCGCACGAGAGGCCCAGAAAGAGTAGTAGTGATCATCACGGTTCAATATCGCCGTACCCTGCTCGCTCAGCCCGCCAAGTAGTTCACTTTTCGCCTGGGCGATCTGCCCCATACCGCCAAACTCGCCCACATGAGCGCCTGTTACATTGGTAATAATCGCAACATCAGGCTGTGCCAGTGGTGCCGTCCAGGCAATCTCGCCTAAATGGTTCGCGCCAAGCTCTATCACAGCGGCTTTATGCTGCTGACTCAATCTCAATAAGGTCAGCGGCGCGCCAAAATCGTTGTTCAGATTACCCTGCGTGGCTAACACCTCACCCAACGGAGTCAACAGTGAGGCGCACATCTCTTTTACCGTGGTTTTACCGCTATTACCGGTGACTGCCACCACAGCACCCTGCCAGGCACGCCGGTGTGCCCCGGCCAATAACCCTAAAGCCAGCCGCGTATCGGGGCATACCAATTGCGGTAAGGCGCTCGCCACAGGCGCTTCGACCAGCGCTGCCGCAGCGCCAAACTCGTGGGCGCGTCCGACAAACTCATGGCCATCAAAGTTAGGGCCTTTTAAGGCAATAAACAGGCAGCCAGGTTCGACTTTACGGCTATCGGTGACGATCGTACTGACCGACAAATGGGCATTCTGAAGCGGCGCGTCGATGCTTAACGCGGCAGCGACCTGACCAAGTGTCCAGGCCATTAGTGGGCTCTCCGCACAGTAAATGCCCGCTGGATCTCTTCACTATCGGTATAGGCGTGGCGCACCCCTTTCATTTCCTGATACGCCTCGTGCCCTTTGCCAGCGATCAATACCACGTCCTGGCTGGCCGCTTGACCAATGGCCGCCGCGACAGCCTCGTGACGATCAGCAATTTCAATGGGTTGCGCGGTGCCTGAAAAACCTGACAATATTTGCAGCCGAATTTGCTCGGCAGGCTCATGACGCGGGTTGTCATCGGTGACCACGACATGATCCGCTAACTGCTCGGCAGCACTGGCCATTTCGGCCCGCTTACCGGTATCACGCTCACCACCACAGCCAAACACGCACCACAGCTTGCCAGCATCGCCCAGGTGAGCGCGCAACGCTTGCAGCGCGCTGCGCAGGGCATCCGGCGTATGGGCATAATCCACCACTACGCTGGGCACATCGGCATCCCCGTAAAGCTCCATACGGCCAGGTACCGGCGCCAGCGACGTAGCGGCAGTAAAGAGCGCATCAAGAGGCTCGCCCAAGCCATAGAGCACAGCCATTGCCAACAGCACGTTATCTAGATTAAAGCGACCCATTAGATTTAGGCTGAGCATTTTCTCACCATCGGGGGTCGCAATCATTGCCTGCTGGCCCTGCTCAAACGGCTGCCAATCCATTACCCGCAGCGTAACGGCTTCGTCTCGACCCGTCGCTAGCACGCGCACACTGCTGTCGCAGCCAGCGAGCATTAAGCGCGCCAACGGATCATCGCCGTTCACTACCGCCAACTTGAGCTCCGAACGCCGAAAAAGCTTTGCTTTCGCAGCGGCATAAGCCGCCATACTGCCGTGATAATCAAGATGATCGCGAGTCAGATTGGTAAACACCCCCACGCCCACATTGACCGCCGCCAAGCGCTGCTGATCTAACGCGTGGGAAGAGGCTTCCAAAGCAATCCGCTTCACCCCCTGGCGCGCCAACTCCCCCAGCGTTGCCTGCAGCGCCAGCGGCCCTGGTGTGGTTAAGCCGCTATCGCTCAACTCCCCAGAGCGCCCGACACCCAGAGTGCCGACGAGGCCCGCCGGGGTTCCCAGCGCCTCGCTGAGAGCGGCAATATAATGCGTGACCGAGCTTTTACCGTTGGTACCGGTGACGCCAATCACCTCCAAGTCCCGCGGCACCTTAAACAGTGCTCGCCCCAGCTCACCCAAGCGCATCGAGAGATGCGGCAAACTCAGCACTCGCCCCTCGAGCGGTACATCGCTGTGCGCCCCTTGCGCCAAGACAAGCGCGGCGCCAGCCTCTAATGCCGGCTCGATAAAGTCACGACCATCACTTTGACTACCCGGCACAGCCACAAAGATGTCACCCGCTTGGAG
The DNA here is from genome assembly GCF_050215315.1 of Halomonas sp. H2. Taxonomy (GTDB): domain Bacteria; phylum Pseudomonadota; class Gammaproteobacteria; order Pseudomonadales; family Halomonadaceae; genus Vreelandella. The sequence goes on along the minus strand of NZ_CP189760.1, from coordinate 1,476,183 downwards.
CTTGCGGGAATCCATTTCAATGCGCACCTGGCCTGAAAACTCGGGCAGATCCGCAGGCAGTGGTGAGTCGGGCCAAACTTGCTTGAGCGCCGTCAACACATCGCTTGGACTCAGCGTCATGCAATCTCCTTAAAAAAACTACTCTGCATCGTGATCTGGCGGAACGTCCAACAAGCGTAAAGCATTCCCTGTCACACTGGAAAATACCGGCGCGGCGACAGCGCCACCGTAAAACTCGCCCGCTTTGGGGTGATCAATCATTACTACCGTGACAATTCGTGGGTCTGAAATCGGCGCAATCCCGGTAAAAACACTGCGGTAAGCGTCCTTAGAATACCCTTGCTGGTTAGTTTTCCGCACCGTGCCTGTTTTACCGCCAACGCGATACCCTTCAACCCGCGCTCTTCGGCCACCGGTATACGCTGCTACCGACGTTTCAAGAACACCCAGCAGGTCATTGGCTACCGTAGACGACATCGCAGGAATACCTTGCGGCGGCTCAGAAAGGCGCAGCAAAGAGGGGGGCAAACGCATACCATCATTGGCGAGCGCCGTATAAGCGCTAGCCAATTGAACCGCGGTAACAGACAGGCCATAACCATACGAGAGGGCCGCCCGCTCACTGCGCGACCAGCGCACAGGCGCTGGCAGGCTACCCGTTGATTCACCCGGGAACCCGGTGCCCGGCGCTTGACCCAAGCCTAACTGGTTATATTTTTCCCAAATCGCGGTATCGCTGAGCTGTAGCGCTAAGCGTGACATACCGATATTAGAGGACTTTTCCAAAATTCCGGCCAAATCCAGCTCACCATAATCACGAAAATCGCGAATGGTAAACTGATCAAGGCGCATCCAACCAGGTGACGTGTCTACCACTACATCCCGATCAACCACACCGCTTTCCAAAACAGCCGCCATCGCGAGTGGCTTCATCACCGAACCAGGCTCGAACACATCGACTAGCGCTTGGTTGCGTAACCCACGCGGGTCTAACCCCGCGCGATTATTGGGGTTGTAAGAGGGCAAGTTGGCTATCGCCAGCACTTCGCCTGAGCGCGCATCCATCATCACCAGCACGCCGCCGTCAGCTTCGTTCTCGGCAACGGCCGCTCGCAGCTCACGATAGGCCATATACTGAATACGCTGGTCAATCGCTAAGGTAAGCTCACCACCCGGCTGGGCCTCGTTGATAACCCCAAGCTCTCGCACCAGGCGCCCGCGGCGATCTTTGATCACCCGGCGCTGCCCGGGATGGCCAGCTAAGTAGGGCTGGTAAGAGAGCTCTAAGCCTTCTTGGCCGACATCATCAACATTGGTCACCCCAAGCAACTGGGCGGCAACTTCCCCGGCGGGATAGTAGCGCTTGTATTCACGCTGTTGGTAAACGCCTGGCGTGCGCAAATCGAGAATCTGCTGGGCTACTGCAGGCGTCAATTGGCGGCGCAGGTACATAAACTCATGATCGCTAAAGCGCTCAACACGCGCCTCAAACTCATCCAGCGACATACCCAGCGCTTGGGCCAGTACAATGCGCTGAATGGCGTCTTCGGGTAGCTCTTGAGGATTAGCCCAGATCGTCACCACCGGCGTTGAAATAGCCAGCGGCTCACCATTACGGTCGGTAATCATGCCACGGTGGGCGGGGATAGTTTCATGGCGCAAGGTACGCGCATCGCCCTGGCTTTGCAGAAAGGGGCGATCAATCACCTGTAGAAGCGTAATGCGGCCAATCAAGATAGCGGATGCCAAACCAATCGCCAGCACAATAAACACAAACCGTCCGCCTCCCAAGGGGGGCGCGATAGGTTGTTGACGCGAGGAGCCACCACGGCGCGAGCTGCTCATGGACGAATTACCTCAACGTCGTTGACATCGGGAATACGCATACCCAGACGCTGTGTGGCAATTTGCTCGACACGCGCGGGCGTCGACCATGCACCCTCTTCTAGCAGTAGCTGGCCCCACTCCGTTTGCAGCTGATTCTCTTCTTGCTCTAGCTGTTGCAACTGAGCAAATTGGACGCGCGTCATATGGGTGGTGATGACCACGCCCAAACCAGAGGCCATGCAGACTAAAAACAGCAGGCTAATCACCACCGGCCAGACACGCAGGCGCAGCTTAAACGGCCATTCGGTGCTTAGCGTGGCTACCCATTGCTCAATCCGATCCATGCTCATGTGTAAATCCGTAATAACACCGTGATTACATCCGTTTGCGTGCAGCCCGCATGACAGCACTTCGTGAACGTGGGTTTGCATCCACTTCTTGCTCGCTCGGCCGTTGACCTTTGCCGAGCGCCTCAAGACGTCGATTCAACTGATCGTCACGGATAGGCACACCGCGCGGCAGATGGGTATCGCCGCGGACATGATGGCGAATAAAGCGCTTCACGCGGCGGTCTTCCAGCGAGTGAAAACTGATGACAACTAAATGCCCGCCCGGGGCCAGCGCCTCAAGCGCCGCATCGAGCGCACTATCTAATTGCTCTAACTCACCATTGACGAAAATACGTAACCCTTGGAATGCTTTAGTTGCCGGGTGACGGCCCTTCTCCCAGGCCGGGTGAGCTACTTTCAGCACTTCGGCCAAGTCCACTGTATGCGTAAACGGCTTTTCGACCCGACGGGTAACCACAGCACGAGCTAGGCGCTTGGCATAGCGCTCTTCGCCATAGGTTTTAAATACGTAGGCAATATCTGCTTCACCAGCCCGGGCCAGAAAGTCAGCCACGCTCTGCCCTTGGGTGGGATCCATACGCATATCCAGCGGGCCATCGCGCATAAAGCTAAAACCGCGCTCTGGGTCATCAAGCTGAGGGGAAGACACGCCTATATCCAACAGCACCCCTGAAAGCTTACCGAATACGCCCTGCTCGCGCGCATAGTCGCCGAGCTGGGCAAATTCACACTGGGTAATCTGGAAGCGTGGGTCGTCAATTTCTGCTGCCGCAGCAATCGCCTGAGGATCACGATCCATGGCGAGTAGCTGGCCTTGATTACCAAGACGATCAAGAATTACCCGCGAGTGGCCACCTCTCCCGAAAGTGCCATCTAGATAGACACCCTGAGCATCGTGAATCAAGGCATCGACAGCACCCTCCAGTAGTACGCTGGTATGGCGAAAGCGGGAAGCAACCTGTTCAGCGTCAGGAGAAGGCATTTTTTTCTCACACAAGATAATAGAGACAACATAGTAAAGAGCGTGCAAGCACGCCCTGGTATGGAAATGGGGGAGTCGGCCGATAAGCCGGGTTCTGTCGTGGACAGCCATTCCTCTAGGCGCTGCGTTACCACAGCGCTCAAGCAACCTACCCGGACCCAGCGCGGGCCACGCCATTGGGTCCCTATTTGGTCTTGCTCCGAGTGGGGTTTACCATGCCACGCACTGTTGCCAGGCGCGCGGTGCGCTCTTACCGCACCCTTTCACCCTTACCGGCCCCGAGGGGCTTAGGCGGTCTACTCTCTGCTGCACTTTCCGTCGGCTCGCGCCGCCCAGGCGTTACCTGGCACTCTGCCCTATGGAGCCCGGACTTTCCTCCCCCAACACCTTTTAAGGGGTATCAGCGGCGACTGTCTGGCCAACTCCGGCGGCAAGCATACCAGCGCCCTCGACTAGCCTCAATGCTCACCTTTAATTGCTTGCAAACGCGCGTACCAGACTTGCTTACGCCCCCCGAGCATTCGCGCCGCAATCGCAGCCCCCTGTTTCACGCCCACACCCTCTGCCAGCAGTGCCGTTAACAAGCCATCCGCAGAGATATCTTGATGCTCACTCTGCTCAACCGGTGGGGCGCCGGCCACGATCACCACAAACTCACCTCGCGCTTGATTGGGATCAGTAGCTAACTGCTCAAGCAACGACTCGGGCGTACCATGCAGAAAAGTTTCAAACGTTTTAGTCAGCTCGCGGGCCAACACCACATCGCGCCCGGGCATTTGCTCCTGAAGCGCCTCTAATGTGTGCACAATACGGTGAGGAGACTCATAAAACACCAGCGTCTCTTCTCGCGCTTTCCAACCCTCAAGCGCTTGTCGTCGAGCCCCTGGCTTAGCAGGTAAAAATCCACCAAATACAAAACGGTCAGTCGGCAAGCCTGCGCCTGATAGGGCCGTAATCAATGCACAGGGGCCGGGGATCGGCACAATATGACGATTGCGCGCCCGTAACTCGCGAACCAACACAAACCCAGGATCACTAATTAACGGTGTTCCTGCATCGCTGATCAGCGCAATATCCTCGCCAGCGGCAAGATAACTATCCAAGCTATCAACACGCCGCGCCTCATTATGCTCATGCAATGAGAGCATGGGTTTATTAATCCCCAAATGCGCCAACAGGCGCCCGCTGTGGCGTGTATCTTCCGCCGCGATTCGCGTTACTTGCCCCAATACCCGAGCAGCACGCGCGGTTAAGTCGTCCAAATTCCCAATTGGCGTGGCAACCACGTACAATGTGCCTGGACTCTGATGTGTCATTATTGACTCTCAATTCGTTGATGGCTCTAGATTCGTTGATGGCTTGCTCTGCTGTTGCGCTATGCTTGTGCAGTGGCCTCGTCAATCGCTGGCAAGCAGCGAAAACGTCAAATGGAAACTGAAGGAAGGATACATGAAACAGTCATTACGTGGCTTACTCGCCGCTGCCCTCGTGGCATTTCTGGTTGCGGGCTGTGCGATGCAGTTGCCTAGTGTGGTGGATCGCGTACCCGATGAAGATCCTGGGCAATTACTGAGCCAAGCGGAGCAACAAGCCCCAGAACAGGCCGCTAAAACACGCCTGGAAGCCGCCAGCATTCTGGCTCGTCAAGGCGAGCGTGGAGACGCTTTTGCAACGGCCGATGCGATCGATGAAAGCCTTTTATCAGAAGAGAACCGCGTGCGCTGGGCGCTGCTGTTTTCTGAACTCGCCCGCGCACTAGACGAGCCACGCGCGGTACTGCGTGCCACGCAGGTGCTGGACGATGAGCTGCCAATGCAGGCTAACCAACAAGAAACGCTGGCAGAGCGTCAACGCTGGGCCCGCGAAACGCTCGATCAACCCCGCGCGGTCAGTGTCGCACTGCCTGAACTTGAGGGTCAGCCAATACGCCGCATTGTGGTCGCTTTGCCTGAATCAGGCCCGCTTAGCAGCGTCGCCAACACTATCGCCACCGCTATGCGTCAGCACCATGATGTGAAAGGCGACAACGTCGAATTAAGCTTCCTGGATGCCTCGCGCTTCTCATTGGATGAACTTTACGACCGCGCCCAGCAGATGAATGCTCAGCTAGTCATCGGCCCGCTTGATAAAAGCCAAGTTACCCAGTTAGAGCAGCGCGATAGCGTGCCACTGCCTACCCTGGCGCTCAATTATGGTAGCGGCGACAGCAACCAGGCCCAGCGCCTTTTCCAATATGGCCTCTCGGCTGAAGATGAAGCGCGCCAAGCTGCTCGCCGCGCCTGGCAGGATGGCCACCGCCAAATGTCGATGATGGTTCCCGATAACGGCTGGGGTCGCCGTGTTGGCGAAGCGTTCTGGAATGAATGGCAGGGCCAAGGCGGCGACATTACTAACGCCGTACGCTACAACCCTGACAGCTCCGTTTCCAATGCCGTCAAAACCGCTCTCAGCGTCAGCGGAGAGCGCGCTCGGTTAAGCAATATTGACGCCCTCTTCCTGCTCGCTTTGCCAGAGTACGCGCGCCAAGTGCCGCCGACGATGGATTACTACTATGCGCCTAATCTACCCATCTACGCCACGTCGCACTTACACGAAGGCCGCCTGCAAACTCGCCTTGACCAAGATCTCAACGAGGTAATGTTTGTCGATATCCCCTGGAAGATTCCTGAAGCCGCCGTTGGTGGCGAAGATGTCCTGCCGTTTGCATCGACTTACCAGAGTTTACGCGACGAGTCCGGCGCCTCCATGTTCCGCCTGATGGCGATGGGCGTTGATGCTTACGAGCTGGCGATCAGGTTCTCCAACCTCGCTGAACTTGACGGCTTGAATGGCAGCACTGGCACGCTATATTTAAGCGACGATGGACGTATTTACCGTGAACTGCCCTGGGCAAAATTCCAAAACGGCACTCCATCGCCCATCCTAACCCCCAACCTGGGCAACAGTGACGAATAACGCTCAAACCGCGCGCGCGCGTGGCGCCGCCATTGAGCACATCGCTGCTCAATGGCTTGGCCAGCAGGGGCTTACCCTCATCACGCAGAACCATCATGTGAAGGGAGGTGAGCTTGACCTGGTGATGCGAGATGGCGATATTCTTGTCTTTATTGAGGTCAAGCATCGCACCACAACGCGCTATGGGCATCCTTTAGAGACCGTCACCTACCAGAAGCAGCAGCGCTTGGTACGTGCAGCGAGGCTATATTTAGCCCGCGACGGGGATTCATCGCCCTGCCGCTTTGATATTCTGGCGATTACTGGCAAGCCACCCAATCTTGATTTTCAATGGGTGAAAGCTGCTTTTGATGCCTTTTGACTGTTTTGTAAAAACCGTCTTCAACACTCCAATTCAACCAGGAAGCCCTGATGGATTTTCAAGCTCGAATACTCGGTCACTTCAACGCTAGCATCGACACCAAGACTTATGCCAGCGAGGTCCTACCGCCCTTTATTGAAGTGGCGAGCCAAATGATGGTGCAGTGCCTTGTCAGCGAAGGGAAAATTCTTACCTGTGGCAATGGTGGCAGCGCAGGCGATAGCCAGCACTTCTCCTCTGAACTACTCAACCGCTTCGAGCGTGAGCGGCCTAGCCTTCCTGCCCTGGCATTAACAACCGATACCTCCACGTTAACTTCAATTGCTAACGACTATAGTTACAACGAAGTGTTCTCTAAGCAAATACGCGCCTTGGGACAGCCGGGCGATGTGCTACTGGCGATATCTACCAGCGGCAACTCGGGCAATATTGTGCAAGCCATCCAAGCCGCACACGATCGTGATATGACCGTGGTTGCGCTTACCGGTCGCGATGGCGGCGATATGGCGTCGCTGTTAGGGCAAGATGACTGTGAAATTCGCGTTCCCGCCACTTCGACGGCACGCATTCAAGAAGTTCACCTCTTGGTGATTCACTGTTTGTGCGATCTTATTGATGAACAACTGTTTGGTAGCGCCTAATAACTTTATTAAAGCGCTACCCAGCATTATGTTCTTAAACTGAACATTTTACTTTAACTGCTAGCACCAAGGAGCCATACCGATGACCCAGCACCTCTCCTCTCGCGGCCTAATGGCCGCCGCCCTCTGCGCGGTAATTTTTATCAGCGGCTGCGCCAACAATTCAGCCTCCAATCAGTCTAACTATGCCCAGCGTAGCGACGATGTCGAAGCCGTCGACACCACGATAGAACGTGAAGTTGAAAACGCCCTGGAGCGCGCTGATGCCCGCCTAGGCGATGCGCGCATTCGGGCACATAGCTTTAATGGCGTTGTGCTACTAGTGGGTCAAGTACCTAGCGAAGAGTTGCGTGACTTGGCTGGGGAAGTCACCGGCAATTTGCGTGGCGTTAGTGAAGTCCATAACGAGCTCACCATTGCCGCCCGCCTTCCAGCCAGCCAGCGCCTGACCGACACATGGCTAACCACCAATGTCGTCAGCCACTTGGCAACCAACGACCATATCGACTCATCAAAAATAAAGGTAACCACCGAAAACGCTAGCGTTTACCTGATGGGAATCGTTACCCGCGAAGAGGCTGACCGCATTGTCAACGCAGCTTCCGCCGTCGGCGGCGTACAGCGCATTGTAAAAGTATTTGAATATCTCGACTAAGCGGCTCAGTAGAGTCTAACCGTACTGACTAAAAAGCCTCGCTCAATGAGCGAGGCTTCAGGCTGCTGACGAACCCACCGATTTCGGTGGGTTCGTTGCTTTCAGAGCATGCCCACATCCGCCGACTTGCTAACGACCATATCGAGCGTTCTCTGATTATCCTCGGGCATGATGCCCCCTGATAAGCCATATGAGCCCTCAGGTGACGTAAAAACACGTAAAAAAACCGGCGCCAACGCGCCTGCGCGATCTTCTTGAGGTTTTGGCACGCTGCGGCCAGCAGACATTGCTCTTTGACACGTGCCAGCCCTCTCATTCGTGCATAGCGATGCCCGTGCAACTGTTTGGCATCGGCGAAGCTGCGCTCCACCGTCTCCTTGCGTCGCTTGTAGAGCTTTTTGCCGGGCTCGGTCAGTCGCCGGGCATCGACCCGATCCTTGTCGTCCTGCCACACGTGCCGCGTGACCGTTTTCATCTGCCTGGCGTTGCGTGTACAGGTATCGAGCCGAGGACAACCGCGGCAGATCTCAGGATCGCTGCGATAGTGGCGGTAGCCATTTCGATCCGTCGTGGCGTAGATCAGCGATTGACCTTCCGGGCACTGATAGGTGTCGGTGGCCGCGTCGTAGGTGAAGGCGCGCTTGGGAAGATAGCCCTTGAGTTTACTGGGGCGGCGATAGCCGATGACGCCATAGAGACCACGCTCCTCCAGCCCACGGCAGATAGCTGCCGTAAAGTAACCGGCGTCGAGACCCACACCGATCGGATCAAGGCCGAAGCGCTGGCACTGATGATCGAGCCGCGCCAGGTAAGGCACGCTATCGTGCACACTGGCCGGGGTGACATGGGTATCGGTAATAATGGCGTGTTTGCCGTCGACCGTGCGGTGATCCAGATAGAAGAAGCCCGTCGGCTTGCCATCACGCACCATGTAGCCGCTATCGGGGTCGGTCAGGCTGATCTTCTTTTCTACGGTGGCCGGTGTCTCGACACGCGGCGTCAGGGCTTTTTTCCGTGTCGGGCGCGGTCCTCCTCGACCGCCACATCCAGTGCGTCCAGATAGTCCCGTGCCGTCGTCTCGACTTCTTGCCGCTCGAAGCGGTGCTTGTTGGCATTGGCCTTGAGATGCGTGCTGTCGGTATAGAGTACTTCGCCGCCCACCAGACCCTGTGCCATGGCCTGCTCGACCACCGTATCGAAAATCTCCTGGTGAATCGTGCTGTCGGAGAAACGGCGGCGCCGGTTCTGACTGATCGTCGAGGCGTCGGGTACCTTGTCAGTCAAGCGCAAGCCGAGAAACCAGCGGTAGGCGACGTTGACCTGAATCTCACGCATCAACTGGCGCTCGCTTCGAATACCGAACAGGTAACCGATAAACAACGCCTTGAAGAGCAGTACGGGGTCGAGCGCGGGACGGCCGTTATCGGTACAGTAGAGATGACGCACTCGGTCGCGGATAAAGCTGAAGTCGAGCGCAGCCTCGATCTGACGCAGCAGATGGTTCGATGGCACGAGTTCTTCGAGCGTTACCATCTCAAGCTCGTGCTGATGTGGGGAAGGGTCTTTAAGCATATCGGCCACCACGGAAAACGATCTACCTATAAAAACAAAACCCTGACCGAAGGGCCAGGGTTTTGTCAGCAGTCTGAACCCTCGCTCAATGAGCGAGGCTTTTGTATAAAACAGCCAAGATAATTATTTAACCACTCGCAGAGTTGGCTTTTTCTTCGTCTTACCCTCTCCTTGAGCACCTTCTCCAGCAGCTTCCTTCGACGCCTGCGATTTTTTACCTTGCTCGGGAACTGACTCCGTGACCGTTAGCTCTGGCCTGGCTGAGGGCTCTGGCTTGGAGCTCCCCTGAGGTGACGACTGATCTTCGTCCTCAATATCACCAAAGGAATCAGCGGCATCACCCAGATCAGGCTCATGACCAAAGACCATTCCAGCGCCGTTTTCCCGAGCATAAATAGCAATTAGGGCCGAGGTGGGAATCATCACTTGCATAGGCTGCCCGCCAAAGCGCGCATTAAAGCCTATCGCCTGATTCTCCATGAATAGATCGCGCACGGCAGTCGGCGCCACATTCAAAACGATCTGGCCATTTTGAATAAACTGGCGAGGCACTTCGACTCCAGGCATGGTGGCGTCCACCACCAGATGAGGCGTTAGCTCGTTATCCAATAGCCACTCATAAAGTGCTCGGGCGAGATAGGGGCGACTCGATTTCATCTAGGCTCCCTCCTCCTAACAAGTAAGGCTCCTTGCGTTTATTAAGCACACAGGAGCCCAAATGAATGTTAAGCGCGCATCTCTTTTTCACGCTCGCTTAAAGATGCCTTAAACGCTTCGCGCTCGAATACTCGCTCCATATAGGCCAGCAACGGCTTAACCTGTTTTTCGGGCAGCTCGATGTTGAGCTCCGGCAAACGCCACAGAACAGGCGCTAAACAGCAGTCTACTAAGGTAAATTCTTCGCTCATGAAGTAAGGCATATCTTCAAATATCGGCGATATACCAACCAGGCTTTCACGCAACTCTTTGCGCGCTTTATCGGCCTCCTTCTTTCCACCGCTACGAATTTGATCAACCATTGGGCACCACTCACGCTCGATACGGTGCATCCACAGGCGGCTTTGCGCGCGCGCTACTGGATAAACAGGCAACAGCGGAGGATGCGGGAAACGCTCATCCAAGTACTCCATCATGACTTTGGACTCATAAAGCACCAAGTCACGATCTAACAGCGTTGGTACGCTGTTGTACGGGTTGAGGTCTGCCAGCTCTTCCGGTGGTTTTTCGTCGAGAACATCAACGATATCGACGGCAACCCCCTTCTCGGCCAGCACAATGCGCACACGATGACTGAAATGATCATCACTACCAGAGTAAAAGATCATCGACGACCGCTTGGCCACAACACCCATGAAAGCATCCTCACATCAAAACAATCTTGGATAATAACACGCCAGCACTCCCTTAGGGGAAGCTAGCTTGCTTTGCTTTTGTTGCCATGCTGACAAGCAAAAGGCGCACGGCTTATGCCGTGCGCCTTACTGACCATCAGCTTCTACTAATTAGTGGATATCTCGCCAGTACTCACGCTTGAGCAGGTAAGCAATCACACCAAAAATGAAAATAAAGATCAGCACTTTAGGCGCTACTGCCTGGGCCTGAAGCTTAGAAGGCTCACCTACATATGCCAGGAAGTTGGTCAGGTCATACACTGCTTCCTCAAACTCAGCGGGTTCGAGCTCACCAGGCTGCGTGACTTGCAGCACATCACAAGACTGATACTTGCCCGACAGCGCATCCGGCTCTTGACCCTCAACCGGGTGATCGGTTTCAGCACAGACCAGTTCTTGCACACCTTGCAGCGGTTCCAACACGTTAGGCATCGCTACCAAATCAAATACCGTGTTGTTAACACCCGTAGGACGGCTAGGATCTTTGTAGAAACCGAGCAAATACGAATAGATCCAATCGGTTCCACGCACACGCGTTTTCAGCGATAGGTCGGGCGGCGGTGCGCCAAACCAGCTTTCAGCGTTGCCACTGTCCATCGCAATGTGCATTTGATCGTTATATGCCAGATCTGATGAGAAAATCAGATTTTCTTCGATCAAATCCCGGGGTATCCCAATGTCGTCCGCTGCACGGGAAAAGCGCTGATACTCAAGCGAGTGGCAGCCCATGCAGTAGTTAACATAAAGCTTCATGCCATTTTGCAGCGAGGCTTGATCGTGCAGATCAGGATCCATCGAGTGAGGCACACTTGCGCCCCCGGCAGCCATCGCGGTTACTGGCACTAAGGCGAAAAGGAGTCCAAATAGATGCTTTTTCATTAGCCAGTCACCCTTTCCGGAACGGGTTTAGTCTTCTCCAGCTTGGTGTAGATCGGCATCAAGACGAAGAATGCGAAATAAATGACGGTGCACGTCTGCGCCAGCATGGTTCGCCCTGCAGTTGATGGCAGTACACCCAAAACACCGAGAATAACGAAGCTGATGGCAAACAGCAGCAGCATCACTTTCGACATCCAGCCTTTATACCGCATAGAGCGCACCGGGCTGCGATCCAGCCAAGGCAGGACAAACAGTATGGCAATCGCGGCGCCCATAAATATAACGCCCAGGAACTTAGCATCTAAGCCGAACACCGAGAAGGTGATTGCGCGAAGAATGGCGTAGAACGGCGTCATATACCAAACGGGCGCTATGTGATCAGGCGTTTGCAGCGGGTTCGCTGGATCAAAGTTTGGCTTCTCAATAAAGTAGCCACCGCCCTCAGGGAAGTAGAACACCACCACGCAGAACACAAACAGGAACACAGCGACGCCAACAAGGTCTTTAACCGTGTAGTAAGGGTGAAAGGGAATTCCGTCTAACGGTTTACCGGTTTCATCCTTCTTCTGCTTGATATCAATACCGTCTGGGTTGTTAGAACCCACTTCATGCAGAGCAATAATATGCAGCACGACAAGCGCCAAAATAACGATCGGCAAGGCAACCACATGCAGAGCAAAGAAACGGTTAAGGGTAATGCCTGAAATCAAAAAGTCACCGCGTACCCACTGTGCTAAATCCGGACCGATGGCTGGAATTGCCGAAAACAGCGAGATAATAACCTGGGCCCCCCAGTAGGACATTTGCCCCCACGGCAGCAGATAACCCATAAAGGCTTCTGCCATCAGCACCAGATAAATCGTCATACCAAAGACCCACACTAGCTCGCGGGGGGCTTTGTAAGAACCGTACAACAGACCACGGAACATATGCAGATAAACGACGAGAAAGAAGGCTGAGGCACCGGTGGTGTGCATATAGCGAATTAACCACCCCCACTCAACATCGCGCATGATGTACTCAACGGAATCAAATGCGCCTTCAGCCGAGGGATTAAAGCTCATGGTCAACCAAACCCCGGTAAGGATCTGGTTAACCAGCGCTAGCAACGCTAATGAGCCAAAAAAGTACCAAAAGTTAAAGTTTTTCGGCGCGTAGTATTTAGATAGGTGCTCTTGCCACATTTGCGTAGCAGGAAAGCGATCATCTACCCAACGCATGATGCCCTTTTCCGCCTTGGCTTTATTCGGATTACCCATTAGGCACTCTCCTCATCTTCGCCGATGACAATGATATTGTCATTCTCAAAGCGGTAGGGTGGAACCTCAAGGTTGATCGGCGCGGGAACATTACTAAACACGCGACCCGCCAAGTCAAAACGGGAGCCATGACAAGGACAGAAAAAACCACCCGGCCAGTTATCAACGCCGACACCCTCTGCGTCAGGCTCGGGCCGGAAAAGCGGTGAACAGCCCAGGTGCGTACAAATGCCAATCAATACGCCAATTTCGGGACGGATCGAGCGCAAGCCACCCTCAATATAGGCAGGCTGCTGCGGCACTTCAGAATCCGGATCTGCCAAGCTGTCCGCGCCTAGTGCTTCAGTACGCTCAATCATCTCTGGAGTGCGATTGATAATCCATATAGGACGACCACGCCATTCGACGGTCATGCGCTGCCCAGGTTCAAGCCTCGAAATATCCGCTTGAACGGGAGCACCCGCCGCTCTTGCCCTGGCACTAGGCTGCCAAGAAGCCACAAAGGGGACCGCAACCCCGACAGCACCTACCGCACCCACTACGGAGGTGGCGCCTACGAGGAAACGGCGTCGGCCTTTGTTTACGCCGTTATCTGCCATTTCAGGTTTCTCCCATCAGCTTACCCGTTCCGCCGCAAAGTCGTCTCGCAGCGACGAATATTAAATACGCTCTATGGTAAAAAAACAAAGCGCTATGCACAAGAACAACCGCCCGTGACCATAGTGGTACGAGCAATATAATTTTTTGATATTGCAATAAAAAGCGCCCAGGTCGGTGACCTGGGCGCTTTGCCGCATAGCGTTGAAAATTAACGCTTAGAGAACTGCGGACGACGACGTGCTTTGCGCAGGCCGACTTTCTTACGCTCAACTTGACGTGCATCACGCGTTACGTAGCCAGCGGCACGTAGCGAAGGACGCAGATCTTCGTTGTAGTTCATCAGGGCACGGGTAATACCGTGACGAATGGCGCCTGCTTGTGAAGAGCCACCGCCGCCAGCGACAGTGACAAAAATGTCAAACTGGCTCAGCGTTTCTGTTAGCTCAAGCGGCTGACGAACAACCATACGACCTGTTACACGACCAAAATAGAGGTCGAGGTCTTGGTTATTGACAGTAATTTTGCCAGAGCCCGGCTTCATAAACACGCGAGCGGTGGAAGTCTTGCGGCGCCCGGTACCGTAATACTGCTGTGTCATGGCGAAGATTTCCTCAGATGTCTAGTTCAAGCGGCTGTTGGGCAGCATGCGGATGCTCGGCACCGGCGTACACTTTTAACTTAGCGTACATGGCACGACCCAAAGGACCTTTCGGCAACATGCCTTTAACGGCTGATTCAATAATACGCTCGGGCGCATGATCAAGCATTTTGTCGAATGTCATAGAGCGCAGACCGCCCGGGTAACCAGTGTGGCGGTAGTAGGTTTTAGCCTTCGCCTTATTACCAGTTACGTGGACTTTCTCTGCGTTGATAACAACAATGTAGTCGCCGGTATCAACGTGAGGGGTAAATTCGGGCTTATGCTTGCCGCGCAGGCGACGAGCAATCTCGGTTGCCAGGCGACCGAGCGTTTTGTCCTTAGCGTCGACAACATACCAGTCGCGCTGGACGGACTGCGGCTTAGCACTGAACGTCTTCATGGATAAAATCACCAGATTAAATGTATTGGGTGACCCACACCGTTACACGGCGGAGCACCATCCCTATTCTTTTTGGTTGCTCACTTCACAAGCAACATGCAGCGAGGCGGCATTCTACAGCAAGCCTACTGACAAGTTAAGCCGTATCGTGACTTTTTTACTTGCCTTGGACTGGACACGCTTAAGGCTTATGAGCTAACGCCAGGTACTCTTTAGACTGCATTTCCTGTAGGCGAGAAAGCGTACGCTGAAATTCAAACGCCAGCTTTCCATCGCTATAGAGTTGTTCAATCGGCACTTCCGCGGACATCAGTAGCTTTACCCCGCGATCATAAAATTCATCCACCATGTTAATGAACCGGCGCGCCTGATCATCTTGTTTGGCGTCCATACGTATTACATTGGAAACCAACACCGTATGGAATTCCCGAGCCAACTCAATGTAATCATTTTGACTGCGCGGCCCATCGCAAAGCTCAGAAAACTCAAACCACGCCACGTCATCGTGCAAACGGCGAGCTTTTAACACCCGGTGGTTCACCTCTAGCGACGCATATGCTTCGCCCTCATGCCCCGCTATAGCCCGAAAGCTGCGCGAAAGCTCATGCTCGGCCGCCTCATCAAGGGGTGAGTGAAAGATTGCAGCGCGCTCCAGCGCACGCAATCGGTAATCAACGCCTGAATCAACATTGACCACATCACAGTGGCGATTGACAAGCTCAATGGCAGGCAAAAAGCGGGCGCGCTGCAGACCATTTTTATACAGATCATCTGGCACGATATTGGAGGTCGTCACAAGTACCACACCGCGCTCAAATAGGGCTTCAAGCAGATTGGCAAGAATCATGGCATCGGTAATATCTTTAACGAAAAACTCATCAAAGCAGATGACCCGTGCTTCGGTGGCAAACTTACCGGCAATCAGTGTTAACGGATTTTTTTCACCCTTGTAGTGAATTAGCTCGTTATGAACGCGCTGCATAAAACGGTGAAAATGAGTGCGCATTTTGTCGGAAAAGGGCAAGGCTTCATAAAAGGTATCGACTAGGTAAGTCTTGCCACGCCCTACCCCGCCCCAAAAATATAGCCCCTTAACTTGAGGCAAGGCAGGCCCCCCAGGCGATGAGGACTTCTTACTCATAAACCCCGCCATTTTGGCTTTTAAGCCTTTATGCAGACCTTTATTAGCGACCAAAGCTTTGGGAACAGTCGTAGGCGCGGCGACAAGCTCATCGTAAAGCCGCTGAAGATGCTTTACCGCCAACTCCTGGGCGGCATCATATTGAAAATCAGCGCGCTCCAAGTCCGCCCGATAGCGCTCTATAGGCGATGCAGGGCGTGTCTTTATCGCCGCCCCACCCGCAGATATTGATGACATGCACTCGCCTCCCACAGCTTATAAGGCAGCTGCCAGCACAACCACTGGCAACCTTAAGAAGGCTGTGATTATACCTATAGAGACATCTAAGCGCATGAGTGGATTGACCCAACCGGCTGACTGACGCCTATAATAGCAGCCTGTTCGATTCTTAAGCTGCTAGCCAATGCAGCCTAACTGTTATATTCAAGGCGCCAGGGAGAACACTGTGGACGCGAGCTCACCATTAACGTTTGCCATAATCGGGTTTATTGTCGGCCTGATCGTTGGAGCGGTCGCTTATCGGCTCTTCAGCAAGAGCCAGCGCGAGGCTGCCTCCATGCGTCAAAAGCTACTCGAAAGAGAGCATCAAATTGCAGAAATGAAAAACAGCGTAGGCAGTCATTTAACGGGAATTTATCAGCGCCTCAGTAACATTCGCGATGAAGCCAATCAGCTGGAGCTGCAACTGAAAGAGGACTCTGAAGAGTGGGATATTCGTGATGCGGCTATTCAACCCAGCGTTGATTTCTCGAGTCTAAAATCAACCCAAGAGCAGCAAACGAAAGAGGACACTAGCACGCCGGCAACGCCCCGTGACTACGCGGATGGCAAGGGTGGCACGCTATCGGAAGACTTTGGCCTGAAAAGCAACGAGGCAGCGACACCGCAGCCACCGCGCTACTAAAGCAACGCGATACGCCCCGGCATCACGGCACGGCAAGCCGGGGCGCTTTAAGTGTTAAGCAGGATTATCAATATCGACAAAGCGGTGCTCGATATCGTACTCATCGCTTAGCCACTCGCCCATTGCCTGAACGCCATAACGCTCGGTAGCATGATGGCCCGCGGCAATATAGTGGATCCCCATTTCACGCGCCAAGTGCGTCGTTCGCTCCGATATCTCACCCGAAACAAATGCCTGCGCACCCGCCTCATAAGCGCTAGTGATCATATCCTGTGCGCCGCCGGTGCACCACGCAATACGCTCAATTTCTCCTACTTGGGGAGCCTCAATAACCAGTGGCTCGCGCTGCAAGGTGTGTGCCATTTGTGCTGCCAATACGTGGACCGAATGCGCTTGCGCTAGACGCCCTGACCATAAAAGCCCCTCCCCCAGCTCGCCATCAATACAGCCTTCAACTTTCCACCCCAGCCGCCTGGCCAACTCGGCGTTATTACCCATTTCTGCATGCGCATCTAGAGGTAAGTGATAAGCCAGCAAGCTAATATTGTTATCCAGCAGTGTTTTAATCCGCCTCTGCTTCATGCCAGTAATGGCAACCGGTTCATTTTTCCAAAAGTAGCCGTGATGCACCAAGACCATATCGGCCTGCCAAGCAACAGCTTCATCCAGCAGCGCCTGACAGGCAGTCACCCCGGTCATAATGCGTTTAACGTGGTCGCCACCCGCCACTTGTAAACCGTTAATGGTAAAATCTTGGAACTGGTTAGCACGCATCTGATGGTCGCAGGCCGCCACTAATTGGTCGCGGTGAATCATAGAAACTCCTTTGATGAGGTAATTGCAGCCGTGAGGAAGTAGCTAAGAAAGTGTTACCATAAAACCATTGTAAAACTCGCTTCATTTTATCGCGAACGGCAAGCCCGACCCGTTAAGGAATTTATTACATGCGACGCTATGTGCTGCCTTACTTATGGCCTGTTATCACTGGCGTACTAGTCGCTGTGTTGGTTTTATTTGCACTGCCCGAGCAGCTGTCCAACCCATTTCGTGATTCTGAGCCACAAACACCGGCGCCTGCCATCTCTCCAGCCCCCACTATTTCCACGGCGCCAGCCGTCGTCGCACCCAACCCTAATCGCCCTGCACCAGAAATTCATCAGGCTGCGCCACTTACCCGTGACCAAGGGCCTGCAAGCTACGCCCACGCCGTCGAGCAAGCCGCCCCTGCGGTCGTTAACATCTACTCGTCACGAATAGTTGAACGCGACCAGCACCCGCTGATGTCAGATCCTTTTTTCCAGCAGTTTTTTGACAATCAAAGCGATGACGCCACCACCCATCAGCGCATGCTATCAAGCCTCGGTTCTGGTGTTATTGTCAGTGAGGACGGCTACGTATTGACCAACCATCATGTCATTAATGGTGCCGATGAAATCCAGGTCGCGCTACGCGACGGGCGCGAAACACTTGCCGAAGTGATCGGCACTGACCCGGAAAGTGATTTGGCGGTACTTAGAATTGACCTGGATGACTTACCGGTCATTGAGCTAACCGACTCAGCCGATGTGGCGATAGGCGACGTAGCACTGGCGATTGGCAACCCTTTTGGCGTCGGCCAGACGGTCACCATGGGCATTATTAGCGCGACGGGACGCAATCATTTAGGGCTGAACGCTTACGAAGACTTTATTCAAACCGATGCAGCCATTAACCCAGGCAACTCAGGCGGTGCGCTGATTAATCCAGAAGGCGCGATGGTCGGCATTAATACCGCAATTTTCTCGCGCTCGGGCGGCTCTCAAGGCATCGGCTTCGCGATTCCCGCCAACCTGGCCCATAGCATTCTCGACGAAATAGTCACCCAGGGGCGGGTAATTCGTGGCTGGCTGGGCATTGAAGCGCAGGCACTATCCCGGGAATTGGCGGCTTCTTTTGGGTTGCAAACGCCCCAAGGTGTCATCGTGGCCGGCGTTGTCAGCGATGGTCCAGCGGCAAAAGCGGGGTTAGAGCCAGGCGATGTACTGCTTTCCGTTGATGGGCAGCCTATCTTGAACGCCCGCGCCACGATGAGCGAAATAGCCTCTATTCCACCCGGCACCTCGCTACCCCTCACCATCGTACGGAGTGGCGAGCGCATAGAGATGACACTAGAAGTCGGCGAGCGCCCACTACCCGCCATCCCGATTAACGAAGAGATGCCAGGCCAGCGCGACTCATAATGGCTACAAACACACCCAGCTAAGCACATCAGCGTGCTTGCGCTGGGCGTATTAGGGTGTATTAATCGCGAATACGGTATTCGGCTGAACGGGCGTGGGCAGTCAGCGACTCACCCCGCGCCAATACCGAGGCGATTTTACCCAGTTCAGAAGCACCGTCTGCAGAGCAATGGATAATCGAAGAGCGCTTCTGGAAGTCATAAACGCCCAGCGGTGAGGAGAAGCGTGCCGTACCTGAGGTGGGCAGTACGTGATTCGGCCCTGCACAATAGTCACCCAACGCTTCAGCGGTGTAGCGACCCATAAAGATCGCTCCTGCGTGACGAATATCATCCAGCCAAGTTTCAGGTTCGGCCACTGAAAGCTCCAGATGCTCTGGGGCAATCCGGTTAATCATGGTCACGGCTTGCTGAGCGTCCTGGCAGTGAATCAGTGCACCGCGGCCGCGCAACGACTCACGCACAATCTCCTCACGCTCTAAGCTAGGCAGTAGCCGCTCGATGGCCGCCTCAACGGCATCCAAGTGCTCAGCATCCCAACTTACCAAAATAGCCTGAGCGTCTTCGTCGTGCTCCGCCTGGGAGAAGAGGTCCATTGCCAGCCAGTCAGGGTCGGTTTTGCCATCGGAAACGATCATTATTTCCGAGGGGCCGGCGATCATATCAATGCCTACTTGGCCAAACACTGCACGCTTGGCCGTAGCAACATAAATATTGCCAGGGCCAACGATTTTATCGACCCTAGGCACGCTTTCAGTGCCGTAGGCGAGCGCAGCGATCGCCTGGGCACCACCGATCGTGAACACATAGTCGACACCCGCCAAATGGGCCGCCGCCAGCACCAGCTGGTTTAATACGCCATCCGGCGTGGGCACAACCATGACTATTTCGCGCACTCCCGCCACATGGGCGGGTATCGCATTCATCAGCACCGAAGATGGGTAGGCCGCTTTGCCGCCGGGAACATAGATACCGGCACGATCAAGCGGGGTTACTTTTTGCCCGAGCACCGTGCCATCGGCCTCTTGGTACTGCCAGGAGTTCGGCTTTTGACGCTCGTGGTAGCGCTTAATCCGCTCGGCGGCGCTGGATAGCGCTTCGCGCTGCTTAGCGGGCAAGCTATCAAACGCTTGCTTCAACTGCTCTGGCGTTAACTGCAGCTCGCCCATGTGCGTGGCAGTGAGTCGATCGAAACGATTGGTGGCTTCGATCACTGCCGCATCGCCACGTTGCTTTACGCTGGCAAGAATTTCTTCCACACGCGCCTGAACGGCTTTATCAGACACTCCTTCCCAGTCTAAAAGCACATCTAAGCGATGGTTAAAATCTTCATCACCGGACGAAAGGCGTGAAATCATAGCGGTACTTTGATCATTATTGAGTTCACTTATCGGATCGCTCATGGGTCATCTCACATCATTCGGCAAGCTGTGTCTGGCGCTTTCGAACCGCACTTTCTAAACGGGCCAATAACGGCTTAATGCGATCATGCTTCATCGTCATGGCGGCTTTATTCACCACCAGCCGGGTGCTGATATGGGCGATAAGCTCGCGGGGCTCCATACCATTCGCCCGCAGGGTATTACCGGTATCAACAATATCGACAATCTCATCAGCCAAATTCATCAAGGGCGCAAGCTCCATGGCCCCGTAGAGCTTAATGACTTCCGCCTGGATGCCCTGCTCAGCGTAGTAGCGGCGCGCCACATTAACGAACTTAGTTGCCACACGACGCCGGGCATGCGCTGGCAACTGCCCGGTAACGCCCGCAGTCATTAACTTACAACGGGCAATCTCCAGGTCTAGGGGCTCGTAGAGGCCCTCGGCACCATGCTCGAGCAGCACGTCTTTACCCGCGATACCGACGTCAGCAGCACCCAGTTGAACGTAAGTGGGTACATCCGTAGCGCGAATAATCACCAGCTTTACGTCGGGCAAGTTAGTATCAAACAGCAGCTTACGGCTTTTACTCAGGTCTTCAGCGGGCGTTATGCCCGCGTCCGCGAGTAGTGGCAGCGTTTCTTCAAGAATACGGCCCTTCGAGAGGGCTAAAATCAGTTGCTTACTCATCAAATAGGCCAGTGGTTAGTAGCTTGGCTTAGCCAGGAATACGGCGAATGCGCGCACCCAGCAGCTGCAATTTCTCTTCGATACACTCGTAGCCACGGTCAATGTGATAGATCCGATCTACCAGCGTCTCACCCTCGGCCATCATCGCCGCAATGACAAGCGAAGCGGAAGCGCGCAGGTCGGTCGCCATCACGGGCGCACCAGAAAGCTTCTCCACCCCTTCAATCAGTGCAGTGTTGCCTTCCAGTACAATATTAGCCCCCATGCGATTAAGCTCTTGAACGTGCATAAAGCGGTTCTCAAAAATGGTCTCAACCACTCGAGAATGCCCTACGGCTACTGCGTTCATGGCCACAAATTGCGCCTGCATATCGGTTGGGAAGGCAGGATAAGGCGCGGTGCGAATATTAACCGCCTTTGGTCGCTTACCGTGCATATCCAGGGCGATCCAGTCGTCACCGCTGGTAACGTCGGCCCCCGCCTCTTCCAGCTTGGCAATCACCGCTTCCAAAATATCTGCGCGAGTACGCTTAACCTTCACCCGCCCGCCGGTCATGGCGGCGGCAACTAAAAACGTGCCTGTCTCGATACGGTCGGGCATGACATCGTGTTCGCAGCCATGCAGCTTCTC
Organism: Halomonas sp. H2; assembly: GCF_050215315.1. GTDB lineage: Bacteria > Pseudomonadota > Gammaproteobacteria > Pseudomonadales > Halomonadaceae > Vreelandella. Next base: position 1,454,707 of record NZ_CP189760.1, on the reverse strand, counting down.
AACACCTTCAATGGTGATGGTATCTGTGCCATGGCCGCTTATCTTGGCGCCCATTTTGATCAAGCACTGCGCCAAGTCGACAATTTCGGGCTCACGGGCGGCATTTTCTAAAATGGTCTTGCCATCGGCCAAGGTCGCCGCCATCAGCAGGTTTTCAGTACCGGTGACCGTTACGGTATCAAAGTAAATAGTCGCACCTTTAAGGCGATCATCAACCCGTGCGCGGATATAGCCAGCCTCAACGCGGATATCTGCGCCCATGGCTTCCAGCCCACGAATGTGCAAATCCACCGGTCGCGAGCCAATCGCACAGCCACCGGGAAGCGACACATCCGCTTTCCCAAAATGGGCGAGTAACGGCCCAAGCACTAGAATCGAGGCGCGCATTTTCTTAACTAATTCGTAGGGCGCGTGGCACTGGGTGACCTGAGAACCATCCAACTGAATGCTCATCTTTTCACCCATTACGGGCTCAACGCCCATACGCCCCAACAGTTCAAGCGTGGTGGTAATATCCTGCAGGTGAGGCAAATTACCAATAACCACCGGACCATCGGCCAGCAGACTGGCACACAGAATGGGCAACGCAGCATTTTTAGCACCGCTTGCCCATACTTCACCGTCGACTGACCCGTTGCCAGTAATGAGTAGCTTATCCATAGGGCGTCCGTTATTGGACGTTTTCCGGCGCAGTTTGCCACTGCGTCGGAGTAAACGTTTTAATGCTGATAGCGTGAAGTGCGCCAGAGGCGATCTCGTCGCTGAGCGCAGCGTAAACCAGCTGCTGACGTTTGACCGGAGAGAGACCTTCAAAGGCATCGCCAACCGCAATCACCTGAAAGTTACAGCCTTCACCCTGAATATGAAACTGGCATCCGCCGATTCGGGATTCAAGCAGTGCTTTTACCTCGTTGGGTTGCATGGCGCAGAAAACTCCTTTTGGGGTCTTGATAATCAATAAGCGTAAATAGGCACGATATAATAAAGAAAAGCAGCGCGCTTGGCGATGCTGCTGCTTTAAACAGCCAGGGCAACCGCCGGATGATCAATCAAATCATCCAGCTCCGCCAACGAGGCGAGCCGGCGCATAGGGGCTGAAAAGAGGATAGCCTCTACCTGGATGCCGCGCTGTCGGCAGATACGCAGCCATTCAAACAGCACGCTGATGGCAACACTGCTGGCTTTTTCGACGCGACTGAAATCCAATAAGACTGCCGCTAGCTCTGTGTAGTTGAGCCATTCAACGCCGCTGGCGGCCAAGTCGGCCGCCAGGGTTACCTCCACATCGCCAATAACCGTTAAAGCCGTACCTTCCACGCTAACGGTAACGCCAGGGTGCGAAAACAGCGTTGTCACGCATCGCCCCCCTGCTCTAATTCGTCAACACCTACTTCGGGGGACCAGCCTTCAATGACCGCGTCGTAATCGCGGTTATTATCACGCATGGCTTGATCGAACTGGTTACGGAACGTCAACCCCAGGTTGATGCCGTTAACGATAACATTGACCACCCGCCACTCGCCGTCTGAAAGCCGTAGACTGTAGCTCACAGGATACACTTGGCCGTTGTTAGCGACCACTTCCATGGCAACACTGGCTTGATCATCATGACGCTGAGATTGCTGAGCATCAAGAACACGCAGCTCGTTATAATCAAACGTCACTAACCCGCGCGTGTAGGTGTCAATGAGCGTTTGGCGAAACACACCGGCAAAGCGACTGCGCTGCTCAGGCGTGGCATTGCGGAAATAGCTACCCATAACGCTGGCACCGATATAGCGAAAATCCGCCACTTGATCGAGGTTGCTATCCACTAAGGTTTCAAGCTCACCCAAATTATCGGCGTAATAATCTTTTCGCCCTTCGAGATCGCCCATAAGCGACTCAACGTTGTCGCGAATCATCTCCTCTGGTGATTGCGACTGCGCCTGGGACTGCAGCGGCATTAATAACACCACCACCATGGTGGCAGCCAATAGCCAGCGACCCGACACTCTATTAATTCCATTCATAATCGTTATCTCCCTACCCGCCATCGTATTAGGTTGTGGTTAATTGCTTGCCATATTGGACACAAATTGCTGAATAAGTTCTTCCAGCACCAGCGCCGACTGGGTATCGCGTATCCTGCCACCGTCCTCCAGCATCTCAGGGTCGCCACCGACACTTATACCAATATACTGTTCACCCAATAGTCCAGCGGTCAGAATAGAGGCAATAGAGTCCCGCGACAGCTGGCCTTCAAGCTCGCTATCCAGGCTTAGCACCACCCGCGCATCATACCACTCGGTGTCTAGCTCAATCGCTTCTACCCGCCCCACTGTCACTCCGGCCATGGTGACGCGGGCACGCGGCTTGAGGCTGCCGATATTGGCAAAGTTGGCTTCTAGCTGAAACGATTGTGACGGTGCAGAGAGCGACACTCCACTCACACGCAGGCCTAGGAATACCAAGCCTAAAATGCCCGCGATCATAAACAGACCAACACCGAACTCCATGGTTTTACTGCGCTTCATGAAACTGCTCCACCCATTAAAGGCCGCCAAACATGACGGCAGTCAACATAAAATCAAGCCCCAATACTGCAAGCGACGAGTACACCACCGTGCGTGTGGTAGCGCGGGAAATACCTTCAGATGTTGGCACCAAATCATAGCCTTGGAATACCGCGATCCAAGTGACCACCAAGGCAAATACAGCGCTTTTGATCATGCCGTTACCAATGTCGTTAAGTAAGGAGACGTTGGCCTGCATGCCGCTCCAGTAAGAGCCTTCAAAAACACCCAGCCACTCAACGCCTACCAAGTAGCCGCCGTAAATACCCACCACGCTAAAACCCACCGTCAGAATCGGCAGCGAAACAAAACCTGCCCACAGGCGCGGGGCCACTACCCGGCGCAGCGGATCAACCCCGATCATTTCCATGCTAGTGAGTTGCTCGGTGGCTTTCATCAAACCTATTTCAGCCGTTAGCGCCGAACCAGCCCGGCCAGCGAAAAGCAGCGCGGCGACTACCGGCGCCAATTCACGCAATAGCGAAAGCGCCACCATCTGACCAAGCGCCTGCTCAGCACCGAAGTCGATCAAAATGGTATACCCTTGCAGCGCCAGCACCATGCCGATAAACAGCCCCGACACCAATACAATCGCTAACGACAGCACGCCAACAAAGTGCATCTGGTGCAACCATAGCCGCCAGCCTTCTCGGGATGGCACGCCAAGCGCCGATTGGAAAAGAAACACCCCTGCCCGGCCTAGCGCTTCCATTAAATCGCACCCTCTACGCCCCAGTCGGGCGATGCGTGCGGTGCTAGCGGAGAATTTTGACTGCATTGACCCTACCTTTTACATTTAGCCTATCTTGGCAATCGGGGCTTCACCCAGAATATCGTAATAAAACGCCTCGGCGGGATAGTGAAACGGCACCGGACCATCAGGCTCGCCATGAATAAACTGGCTAACCCGAGGGTCTTGGTTGGTATCCAAGGTTTGCGGCGTGCCATGAGCCACTACCTGGCCATCGGCAATTAAGTAGAGATAGTCCGCAATACTCAGCGTCTCTTTGATATCGTGAGAAACCACCACCGAAGTGAGTTGCAGCGCCTGGTTCAGGCGTTTAATCAGCTGTACCAGCACGCCCATCGAAATAGGATCCTGCCCGACAAAAGGCTCATCATATAAAATCAGTTCAGGGTCCAACGCCACCGCACGCGCTAGCGCTACCCGGCGCGCCATTCCTCCCGATAGTTCAGCGGGTGTTAATTGCCGCGCCCCGCGCAGGCCCACTGCCTGTAGTTTCAGCAACACCAGATCGCGCACCATGGTGTTGGGTAAGTCAGTATGCACGCGTAGCGGGAAGGCGACATTTTCAAACACATCTAAATCGGAAAATAGCGCGCCGCTTTGAAATAGCATCCCCATTCGTTTACGTAGCGTAAACAGCGCTTTGCGCGAAAGCCGGTGAACATCCTGACCATCGATCAGAACTCGCCCACGCTCTGGTGTTAGCTGCCCGCCAATCAGCTTGAGCAGCGTCGTCTTGCCGGTACCGCTGGGCCCCATGATTGCCGTTACTTTTCCGCGCGGGATGGTCATATTGACGCCACGAAAAATCTCGTGATCGCCACGTGAAAAATGGAGGTCTTCAATTTCTATAAAAGCAGCATCTGTCATGGATCAGTTAACTCTTAGCGAAGCGCAGCTAGGGCTGGCTATCATACCTTACTTGCCGCCATCACAGTTAAAAAACGGCGTTTCTAAAACATTATCGAACATTGTATTATAACGCCACACGACTAAGCGATTGAGTGTTCCTATTGATGAGCAAATTATTAGCCAAGCGGTCTTACCCAATCTCTAAGGCATCAGGGTCACCAATCTCAAGTAATGCCTATTCAAGTACTGTCTATTCAAGTACTGCCTATTAAGAGTGTCGAGATGTTATTCTTGGCAGCTAAAAATTTCATTTTTTAATCGTTAAGAGAAAACGCTATGCGCCAGCCTCTCGCTTCACCCAGCCCACTACGCGAAAGCGCACTGCGTACGCTGCAAATTGAGCAGGCAGCCATTGGTGGCCTTCAGGCCAAGCTAGACGAAAGCTTTGACCGCGCCTGCGAGCTGATCCTTGCCTGCCAAGGCCGCGTCGTTGTTACCGGCATGGGCAAATCGGGGCATATCGCTGGCAAACTGGCAGCGACGCTGGCCAGCACCGGCACTCCGGCTTTTTTTGTTCACCCCGGCGAAGCCAGCCACGGCGATTTAGGCATGATTACTCGTGCCGATGTGGTGTTGGCGCTATCGAATTCCGGCGAAACCGCCGAAGTTACCGCCCTACTACCGCTGCTAAAACGCTTAGGGACACCGCTGGTCAGCATGACCGGGCGACCCAACTCGACCCTTGCTAAGCACGCCGATGCTCACTTAAACAGCGGCGTGGAGCGCGAAGCCTGCCCGCTGGATTTGGCACCCACTAGCTCCACCACGGCAGCGCTTGCGCTGGGCGATGCACTAGCCGTGGCGCTGCTGGAAGCACGCGGCTTTACCGCAGAAGATTTTGCGCTTTCTCACCCGGGTGGCAGCTTAGGTAAGCGATTACTGCTACGCGTTAGAGACCTTATGCACGATGGTGCGCGGCTGCCCCAGGTCGCACTGGGCAGCCCACTGCGCGACGCGCTATTAGAAATTACCCGACAGGGCCTGGGCTTTACCTGCGTGGTAGATAGCGACGGTCGTTTGGCCGGGGTTTACACTGATGGTGATCTGCGCCGCACACTGGATCATTTCCATAATCTGCGCGACGTTCTGGTTGACGACGTCATGACCCGACCGGGCAAACGCATTGGCCCCGACATTCTGGCGGCCGAAGCGGTACGCATCATGGAAGAGAGCCGGATTACCGCGCTTGCGGTAGTTGACGAGCAGCAGCGCCCCGTCGGCGCGCTACATATGCATGACCTTCTCGCCAGTGGCGTGATCTAACACCGCTACCGCAAGACTTATTAAATTTAATGAAATGGAGGTTTTATGTCCCTACCGGCACCACTACTTGATCGACTCCGGCGCATTCGCCTGTTAGCGCTGGACGTTGACGGCGTACTCACCGATGGCCGCCTCTATTTCCAGGCTGACGGCATTGAAATTAAAGCGTTTCATACGCAGGACGGTCACGGCTTAAAACTACTTAAGCGTGTTGGCATTCATGTGGCACTGATCACCGGACGCGACTCCCCCATGGTTACCCAGCGCGCCGCCGCTCTCGGCATCGACCACGTTCATCAAGGCTGCGAAGACAAGCTTGCTACGCTACGCGGGCTGTGCCAGCGCTTGGATATTGAGCTGGAGCAAGTGGCCTATTGCGGCGACGATCTACCCGATCTTGCCGCCATCAAACGCTGCGGGGTGGGGGTTACCGTTCCCAATGCGCCGGACTATATGCACACCCATGCCGACTGGACAACAGAACGCCTGGGTGGCCACGGCGCCGTGCGCGAAATTTGCGACACGTTATTGGAATCTCAAGGGCACTGGGGCGCGGTGCTCGACACCTATCTGCACGGTCGGGCATAAATGTTGAAGCAGCTGAAAGTGCGCCTCTGGCTTGGCGGGCTAGTCATTGCGCTGGGCGCGCTGTTGGTATGGATAGACCCAGGTGGGCTTCAAGACACGGTCATCGATCCAGAAGCACAGGCCCAAGAACCCGGCCACGTACTGGAAAACGCGGGCATCACCCTGTTCGGGGATAATGGCAACGTCTTGCAGTCACTAACCACGCCACGCCTTATCCATACCCCCCAGCGTAGCGAAACCTGGATCGAAGAGCCTAGAGCAATACTCCATGACAACGAAGATCGCCAATGGCTGGCCAGCGCTGAGGTCGGTACGCTCAATACCCGCACCCAAGCTCTGCAGCTGTCGGGTTCAGCGCGCCTGATCGCTCCGGATGAGGGCTGGCAGCTAGATACCGAGCGGTTGCATTATGATGGTCTTAACCAACATGCGTGGAGTGAAACGCCGGTGTTGCTGCAGCAACCACCCCAGCAAATGCACGCTTCGCGTATGGATGTATGGCTAAACGAGAGCCAAGTTCGTTTAACTGATGATGTGCGCGGCACACACCCTCCAGCCGCGCAACGTTAATAGAGGTCACCATGAAAGCACTTATCTATACCGCTCTTTTTGCCCTTGCGGTGCCGCTGCCCGCGCTGGCTCAATCCAGCCCCTCACAACAGCAGGCGCCGGTAGAAGTTGAAGCCGACCAACTGGACCTTGATCAGCGCGCAGGGACTGCCGTTTACACTGGGGATGTCAATATTCGCCAAGGCGAGATGCAGCTGCGCGGTGAGCGGGTGGCAATTGAGCGCAACGAGGCGGGAGAGCTATCACGGGCGACATCCACCGGAGAACGCGCCTATGTACGTCATCAGCCTGAAGGCCAGGATGGCCCTACAGAAGGCTGGGCACGACGGATTATTTATCATGTCGCCGAGCGTCGCATTGAGCTAATCGACCAAGCCGAGCTGAATCAGCAAGAAGATACCTTCACCGGCGGGCGCCTTGAGTATTTTATCGATCGCGAAGTAATCCAAGCGCGCTCTGACGTTGAAGGCAGCGAGCCGCAGCGCATTCGCATGACCCTTCAGCCGGAACAATAGGAGCCAAGCTGTGGCCACTGCTGACACTGCGCCAATCAAGACCCTGTACGCCCACCACTTGGCGAAAAGCTATAAGCGCCGCCGGGTAGTCAAAGATATCAATCTTGAGATCTCCCAAGGCAGCGTCGTTGGCTTACTTGGCCCCAACGGTGCGGGCAAAACCACCTCGTTTTATATGATCGTTGGGCTGGTGAAATCCGATGCTGGTAAAGTAGGCATTGATGAGATGGATTTAACCCGCGCCCCGATGCACGAGCGCGCAGCGGCGGGGATTGGCTACCTCCCCCAAGAAGCGTCTATTTTTCGTAAATTATCGGTTGCCGATAATATTATGGCGATCTTAGAAACCCGCAAAGAGCTTGACCGTGCCGGACGCGAGCAACGCCTGGAAGCCCTACTGGAAGATTTTCATATCACTCATATTCGCAATAATTTAGGCATGAGCCTTTCTGGCGGCGAACGCAGGCGTGTGGAAATTGCTCGATCGTTGGCCACTGAACCCGCCTTCATCTTATTGGATGAACCCTTTGCCGGGGTTGACCCTATTTCGGTCGGTGAGATTAAAACCATTATCCGTGCGTTGAAGCAGCGTCATATCGGCGTACTGATAACCGATCATAATGTGCGAGAAACCCTCGATATTTGTGATATCGCCTATATCGTCGGTGACGGCCAAATCATTGCCAGTGGCTCTCCCAGCGCTATTCTCGATAACCAGAAGGTAAGAGAGGTTTATCTGGGCGCTGATTTTCGTCTCTAAGCGCTTTTAACGCCACGCCTATTTTTGCCCGTAATTAGCGTTCTGCAACAACTTTACTACCAATGGCATGCTTATTGCACTTGCAACCGATACTCTCTCGCACTAGGGTGAAGCTTTCCGATTAACGCGTGGTTCTCAGATGGTCATGAAAGCTTCTCTACAACTGCGTATTGGCACACAGCTGACCATGACTCCTCAGCTGCAGCAGGCGATTGCCCTATTACAACTCTCTACGCTGGATCTGAGGCAAGAAATTCAGCAGGCCTTGGATGCCAATCCCATGCTTGAGCAAGAGGATGAATTCAGCGAACAGGCTGTCAGCGAGCCTAAAGAGGAGGAGTGGTCAGAGAGCATACCCACTGAACTGTCGGTAGATAGCGACTGGTCAGATACCTATCAAGATTCAAACAGCCTGGGCGGCAACAGCAGTGAAGGCCCAGATTTTGAGCGCCAAGCCGCCGGACAAAGCCTTCATGGTCACCTGCTTTGGCAGCTTGCCATGACGGATTTCAGTGTTCGTGAACAGCTCGTTGCAGAGAGCTTAATCGACGCACTGGATGCCAACGGCTACTTGACCCAACCACTCAATGATATTCGTGAAGGCCTACGCGCCCAGGGAATTGACGGGCTTAGCCAGCGCGAAGTAGAAACGATTCTGCTCAAACTCCAGCAGTTTGAACCGACCGGCATCTTTGCTCGCGATCTGCGCGAATGTTTGATGCTGCAACTCGCAGCACTCCCGGACGACACACCGCTACTCGCCCCCGCTCGCCGCTTAGTGCGCCAGTTTCTTGAATCGCTGGGTAAAGACGACATACGCCTACTCAAGCGCCGCTTAGGGCTCGACGACGAGCAGTTGACCGATGTCATTCAACTGATACGCAGCCTCGACCCACGCCCCGGTAGCGCCTACGGTGACACCGCCGACAGCTATGTGACGCCCGACCTGGTAGTTCGCCATGACCACGAAGGCTGGCACCTAGAGCTCAACCCAGAAGCCTTGCCGCGGCTGCGCATTCAGCCCGATTACGCCAGTTTGATAAAGCGTGCGGACAAAAGCCAGGACAACCAGTTTCTTAAAGAGCACCTCCAAGAAGCACGCTGGCTAATCAAAAGCCTCTCCAGCCGTAACGATACGCTGCTGCGCGTGGGTCGCGAAATTATCACCCGGCAAATTGGCTTTTTAGAGCACGGCGAAGAAGCTATGAAACCGCTGATATTGGCTGACATAGCAGAAGCCGTGGAGATGCACGAATCAACGATTTCACGGGTCACCACGCAAAAATATATCCATACGCCCCGTGGTGTGTTTGAACTTAAATACTTTTTCTCAAGCCAAGTGAGCGGCCAAGATGGCGACAGCCACTCCAGCACCGCTATTCGCGCCAGGCTCAAAAAACTTATTCAGGAAGAACCGCCGGGCAAACCGCTTTCTGACAGCCGCTTAGTCACGCTACTGGATGAAGGCGGCATTCAAGTAGCGCGTCGTACAGTGGCTAAATATCGTGAAGCCATGGGCATCCTCTCGTCCAGCGAACGACGTCGTCTTCGCTAGCACTCGTCAACGATTAAGGGAAACTCTCGACAAGGGCTTTGCAACGCGGCAAAAAGGGTTACAATCGAAGTACAGTCCGATGGATAAGGAGTACGTCAATGCAAGTAAATATCACTGGTCATCACGTAGATCTGACTGACGCCTTGCGTGACTATGTCAACGAAAAGCTTGAACGTGTAGAGCGCCATTACGACAACATAACCACGGTGCAAGTCACCTTATCAGTGGAGAAAGAGCGCCAACAGGCCGCCTGCACACTGCACGCCGCAGGTGCTGATTTACATGCGGAAGCCCTCGACAGTGATATGTACGCCGCTATCGACGCCCTAGCGGATAAAATCGATCGACAACTCGTTAAACATAAGGAAAAAGCACAAGCCCGCGCCCAAGGCGCAGGTGTGCGTTAATTCAATGACGTTGGAAACCATACTCCCCCCGGAACGCGTTCTGTTCGACGTGCCCGGGGGCAGCAAAAAAAGGGTGCTGGAATTTTTCAGCACCTTTATCGCACAAAATACGCCCAGCCTGGACAGCCAAGAAGTGTTTAGCCGGTTAATCGGTCGAGAACGCTTAGGCAGCACCGGTATCGGCAATGGCGTGGCCATCCCACACGCACGCAGCCCGCACTGTTCGGCGCCTATCGCTGGTTTTTTAAAACTGTCAGAAGCGATTGATTTCGACGCCATTGATGGCGACCCAGTTGATCTGGTGTTTGTCCTACTTGTACCCGAAGAGGCAGACGACACGCACCTATCCCTACTCGGCCAGGTAGCGACCATCATGAATGATGCGGATACTCGCCACCAACTGCGCAAGGCAGGCAGTCAGCGCGAGCTGCTTGAGCTTATTACCGCCAAAATGCGTGAGCATTCAACGTTCTAAGTCGTTAACGCCAATTTAAGTTGTGAAAGCCAACTAATGGTATTTTACACGCTAAGTTGATGCTTCGCCCACCACCCCCAATGCAGCTTGATCTAAGCAAAGCGAGACTCTATGCAACTGGTGATCATTAGCGGCCGCTCCGGGTCAGGTAAATCTATCGCCTTACAAGCGCTGGAGGATCTTGGCTACTACGCCATTGATAACCTGCCCGCCATGCTGCTCGGGTCGTTGGTGGATCAATTACGCGATCAGGGCGACCGCGCTCATTTGGCGGTCAGTATTGATGCGCGTAACTTACCTGGCGCACTGGAACGTCTGCCCACGTTATTAGAGGAACTGTGCCAGCGTAAGATTGATTTTCAAGTTATTTACCTGACCACCGATGCCCGCATCCTGCTTGAACGTTACTCCGCTACCCGGCGACGCCATCCGCTGACCCGAGATAGCGAGATGACCCTGGAAGAGGCGATCAACAAAGAAGAGGAGACGCTAGAGGATATTCGCGATCTAGCCGACCTAGTGATCGACACATCGCGGTTGTCGGTACACGACTTACGCCGACGCATTACCGACCAGGTGGCACATCAGCGGCCGGATAAACTGACGCTAACGCTTGAGTCATTCGGTTATAAACGTGGTGTACCACTAGATGCCGATTTAGTATTCGACGTTCGCTGTTTGCCCAACCCTTACTGGGATCCAACGCTGCGCCAATTCACTGGCCGCGACGCTAACATCGTCGCTTTCTTAACCAGCTATCCGATTGTCGATGCCATGAGCAACGATATACAGGCATGGCTTGAGCGCTGGCTGCCCGCCTACCAAAATAGCCAGCGCAGCTACATGACCATTGCCATTGGCTGCACGGGGGGACAACACCGCTCGGTCTATATGGTTGAGCAGTTGGCTAAACGGCTGGCGCCTGGAATGGGTGAAGTTCAGCTGCGCCATCGGGAGCTAGGCTTGCAGTACACGCTAAGTGAGCAGCCTGATGCCGCCTTGGATAACCCACATCATACTGACGAGCGGCAAGAGACTTCCTAAGCGCTTCTACCCATTAATGACACCACTCGGCAAAAAGGAACCAGGGTGCCAGAAAGAATACTTACACTTACCAATCAACGCGGACTCCACGCCCGCGCGGCGACAAAACTGGTCAAATGCGGCCAACGCTATACGGCTAAAATAAGGGTTTATAAACAGCAACAGGTCGCCGACGCCGCCAATATTATGTCGTTGCTGATGCTGGCGGCACCCTGCGGTACCGAGCTCATCATCAACGCCGAAGGCGATGACGCTGAACAGGCGCTTGATGCGATTCAAGCGCTGTTCGATGCCCGCTTTGAAGAAGATCAGTAAGCGGTTCTGGTTGCTAAAGTTTAAGTTGCTGAGGATTAGTCACCGGCCACCGTCATGGCGTCAATTAACCAACTGCCCGTGTGAACACTGCCACGGGTATCGGTGTCATCGCCAATCCCCACTAACCCGGCGAACATCCGCTCCAGGTTACCGGCAATGGTGAACTCTTCGACCGGGTACTGCACTTCACCGTTCTCCACCCAAAAGCCCGCCGCCCCGCGGGAGTAGTCACCGGTCACGCCATTGACGCCCTGACCCATCAGTTCTGTCACCCAAATTCCCTGCCCCATCTCCTGCAGCAAGCTATCACGGGATTGCAACGGCGCCATTAGGCGTACATTACGCGCCCCACCGGCATTACCCGTGGTTTGCATACTCAGCCGCCGAGCACTGTAAGAAGAGAGCATATAGCTGGCAATAGAGCCCTGGTTGATAAAGCGGTTATTGCGTGTCTGTACCCCTTCTCCATCAAATGGCGAGCTCGCCGTGGCACCGACTTCCATTGGCCGCTCTTCAAGGCTGAACCAATCGGGAAACAGCGGCGTACCGAGCCGATCACACAGAAACGAGGCTTGGCGGTATAACGCCCCGCCGGCGATACCGCCGAGTAAGTGACCAATCAAACCACCGGCTAACGACGGATCAAACAGGACCGGAAAGGTACCCGTGGGCGGACGTTTGGCACCCAGCCGACGCAGTGTGCGGGCAGCCGCTTCACGGCCCACTTCGGCAGGGTCACGTAACGCTTGTGGATCACGGGCAGAGGTATAGTCGTAGTCGCGCTGCATACCGCTTGTATCTTGGGCGATCAGCATGCACGACAGCGAATGGCTGCTGCCTTTTTGAGTACCTAAAAAGCCGTGGCTATTGGCATAAACGCGCACGCCTTCACCGCTTGAGAGTGACGCGCCGTCCGATTGAGAGATGCCTTCCACATCACGCCCCGCCTGCTCGCAGGCAAGTGCCAATTCAATCGCTTGGTCGGTGGTGAGCGCCCAGGGATAATGCACTTTTAAGTCCGGCAGCTCGGTCGCCATCAGTGAGCCATCGGCCAACCCTGCCGCCGGGTCTTCACCGGTATAGCGAGCGATCGCTAGCGCTTTCTCCACCGCTGCCTGAATCGAGGCGCTGCTGGCGTCTGTAGAAGAAGCGCTGCCCTTACGTTGGCCCACGTAAAGCGTAACGGCGATACCTTGATCGCGCGAAAGCTCAACCGTTTCAACTTCACCCTGGCGAACGCTGACGCCTATGCCCTGATCCACACTTGCGCCTACCTCTGCGGCATCCGCGCCCAATCGCTTCGCCAGCGCTAGCGCCTCTTCGGCCCGCGCGGTCAGTAACGACTGCTGAGCAGATGCATCAAATGCTTGTGCCATATGGCCTCCTTTTTCAACCGAATGACTCTCAACCAAATATCTTTCAAGAGAGTGCCTTTCAAGAGAGTGTCTTCGGCGAATCAATGTTGTACTCGCAGCTGTTATAATGCTGCAACGAATCTTGTCAGTGAGTCACACTATGCGTAAGCAACGTCCCGATCCAGTTGAAGTAGAAGACCAAGAAGAACGCCCTAGCAAATCGCAACTCAAACGTGAAATGCATGCTTTACAAGCACTTGGGGAAACCTTAATTGCCATGCGACCGGCAGAACGCGCCCGCTTCCCGCTTTCCGACGATATGCTGCGCGCTATCGAGGAAACCTCGCGCATCCGCTCCCATGAGGGCCGCCGCCGCCATATGCAGTACGTCGGCAAGTTAATCCGTAAAGAGGATCTGGCTGCCATTCAGGCCGTGTTCGACTCCATTGATCAACAGCAGGAGCAGCGCGACCACGCTTTCCACCGCCTCGAAAAGTGGCGGGAACGCTTAATTGACGAGGGCGATGAGGCTGTCGACCTCTTCATGATCGAACACCCCGATGCCGACCGCCAAACGCTGCGTCAATTAATTCGTAACGCTCAGCGGGAACGCGAACAGGGCAAACCGCCGACCAGCTCGCGTAAACTCTTCAAACACCTGCGCGAAACGCTCGCTCTTTAAGGCCTGCACTTAAGATTGCGTACCGCCGACGGTCAGCTCATCCAATTTCAGGGTAGGCTGGCCGACACCGACCGGTACGCCCTGCCCCTCTTTACCACACACGCCAATTCCCGTGTCCAGCGCCATATCATGGCCAATCATTGAGACACAGCCCATTGCTTCCGGTCCATTACCAATCAGCGTGGCGCCTTTCACCGGCGCCGTCACTTTGCCATCTTCAATCAGATAGGCTTCGCTGGCCGAAAATACGAATTTTCCAGAAGTTATGTCGACTTGACCGCCGCCAAAGCTGACCGCGTAAATACCGCGTTTAACGCTCTTAATGATATCGCTTGGCTCATCTTGGCCAGCCAGCATGACGGTATTGGTCATGCGCGGCATCGGTAGGTGCGCGAAGGATTCACGCCGTGCGTTGCCTGTAGGCGCCATACCCATCAGGCGGGCATTGAGTTTGTCCTGCATATAGCCGGTCAAAATACCGTCTTCGATAAGCGGGGTGTATTGGCCCGGTGTGCCCTCGTCATCCACACTCATGGAGCCACGGCAATCCGCCAGGGTCGCGTCGTCCACCACGGTAACCCCTTTTGCAGCCACGCGTTTGCCCATCTGCCCGGCAAAGGCGGAACTGCCCTTGCGATTGAAATCGCCTTCCAGGCCGTGGCCAACGGCTTCATGGAGCAAGATCCCTGGCCAACCTGACGCCAACACCACAGGCATTTGGCCGGCGGGCGCATCAATAGCTTCAAGATTGACCAGCGCCTGACGCACCGCTTCTTTAGCGTACTGCTCTGCGACCTGATCATCGCGTAGTTTAGCCATTGAGTAACGGCCACCGCCACCAGCGCTGCCACGCTCGCGACGACCATTTTTGACCGCAATAACGCTGACATTGAAGCGCACCAGCGGGCGAATATCCGCCGCCAGAGTGCCATCGCTAGCCCGCACCAACACCACTTCGTAGGTGCCTGACAGTGAAGCGCTCACTTGGCTAATACTGGGATCCGCTGCTCGCGCCACCCGGTCCGCCTGTTTTAACATAGTAACTTTGTCTTCAGCGCTAAGGCCTGCCAACGGATCAATGCCCGCATAGCGCGACATAGCAGAAACCGGATTGACTGCCTGCCCCGGTAGGCGTTTGCCACTGCGTACAATACCCGCCGCTGTGCGGCCGGTGTCCATCAACGCATCGGCAGTAATTTGGTTTGAGTAGGCAAAGCCAGTTTTTTCACCCGCCAACGAGCGCACACCGACACCACCATCGATATTGTAGCTGGCCTCTTTTACCTCGCCATCCTCCAACACCCAGCCCTCTTGCCAGGTACGCTGAAAATAGAGGTCAGCATAGTCAACGCCCGCACCCATGGCATAGCCTAAGCCGGTATCTAGCGCATCTAAATCTAATCCCCCTGGTGTTAGCAGGATGGCGGCAGCGGTATCTACATCACTTTTATATGCGGTCATTGGGGGCCTTCTAATGAAACTTGCGGCGAGGTCCAAGGGCCTCGCACACGATAATGGAGAGCTGTGGCGCGATCTAGAGCGTCGCCAAACAGCTGGTCGGCGAGAAACAGTGCGCCGCCCACAATGGGCGCACCAACGGCAATCGCCGCGATGGGCAAACTTTGCGTCACTGGCAGTGTGACGCCAAGCCGCTGATCAAGTTCACGGTTAACCAGATCGACCGTGCCAGTAAACGCTAGGGTGGCGGCCGGTGCGTCAATTTGCAATGGCCCTTGCAGCGTCAACAGGCCATCCGCTACGCCAGCCGTTCCCTGCACGCGGTCAAATGCTGTCCCTTGATCGGTGACATCAGAGAAATCCAACCGCAGGCGGCGCAAAATATTGTCGAAATTGAGCAAGCCAATTAACCGCACTGGTGCGGATTCCAGGGTTACAAAGCTACCATTACGAATGTCGGTTCGGATAGTGCCGTCGGCTTGGCTTAAATCCAACTGCCAGGGCCCGCCCGGCCAATCGAGTGAGGCGTTCACATCGGTGCTACGGCTTCGCATCACCACCGGCTGGTCAAGCCGTTCAAGTGCCGTCCCGATATCCCCCCCTTGCACAGAAATATCCGCACGGGTATGGCTGGAAACAGAGTCTCCCTCCCAGTGCAGCTCACCCCGCGCGGAGAGCTGCCCCAGAGTTAAGCCGACGGGGTTGAGTGAAAAGCGCTCGCCATCGGTTTTCCAATAAGCGGTCAAGGGGCCAAAGCGACGCGGCCCCATGGCAATTTCCGCTAAACGTAACCGCCCGTTCGGCACATCGGCCAGCCAGTCTGGAATCACCGCAGGTGCCTCGCGCTCGGTTTCCACCGACTCCATCCAGGAGCCTGGCATTGGCGCATCGCTGTCGTGCTCAACGTTGGCCAAGTCCAACAAACGATCTAGCGCTAGTGACTCAATGGTTATATCCAAGGGATGGGGCGCTTCCTCGCGGTACTTTAACCGCCCGGTAACAAGATTCCCGCCCAGGCCCAGATCAATCAGGCCACCATTAATGCTTCCCGCGGCGTCGACACTGCCTAAACACTCGTTGCGGTAAACCACGCACGGTGTTATTAGCGATACCGCTAGCGGCATGGGTGTATCGCCGCCAGAGACCATCGTCGAGCCGCCTGACATAAGCGGCGCAAGCGCCTGCTGCCAGGCAAGCGGGTCAAGCCGCGGCACGTTAGCGGCAAGGCTCACCCCTGGCCGAGTGGGCCAACTCGGGAGACGCGCGGCTTCACTGCCTAAATGCAGCGTCCCGGCAAAGGTGTCATTGAGTTGCTGAAGGCGCGCCGAAGCAATATCAGCCAAACGGCTCTCGAATCGGCCAGATTCGCTATCGACCGTCAGCGTCCAAGGCCATGGCTGCTGAGCCGTTTTTGCAAAGGGCTCCGGTAAGTGACTGGTGATACCGACTAAACGGCTTTCCAGGCGTAGAGTGGGTGCCGGCATTACGCTGACATTACCTTGCCACTGTAACTGCCCTTCCAGCGGCAAACGCCCTTGGCTGTTATCGATTCCGGCAAGCCCAAACAGAGCAGAGGTAGCGACATTACCCTGTAGCTCTATCGCGTCGTTTTGGGTATCAATATCGGCGGCTATTGCGCCGCCCAGCAGTTGGGCTTTAGCGTCGCCGACGAGCCCTTTGCTTACACCATCCTGCAGCCACGCAAGATCCCCCTCAACCGACTGAAGGCGTAAATCCAACGGCTGATAGACCACTTCGGAGAAGCGTGGTTGGGCATTGATCTCCAACTGCAGGGCATCAGGCGTTTCAAGGGGCAACGACAGCGCAATATCGCCGTTAACCTCTCCCGTGACGCGCAAATCACTCAGCGGGGAAAAATCAATATCGGGCATTGCCTGTAAAAAAGTGGCCAGTGCAGGGCCATCCGCACTTAACTGTCCAGAAAGGTTGAGCATCTCATTTTCCATCACCACTTCGCCCTCTGACGCCGTAATACCGTGGCTTTGAGCGTGCTCGACTTGCGCTTCTAGAACCTTGTTTTGCCACTTAAGACGCCCTTTCACATCATCAAGTCGCGGCCAGCCTGGTGCAATTGGCAAATGCCCCTGGGTGATTGCCAGGGCAAGGGTGGCGGTAAAATCATCGGCGGTAACCGCCTCTCCTAGCGGTTGGCTTAGCTGTAATGACCCCTCGGTCACATAGCCACCAATATCATCGAGTAACCAGTCACGCAGCCCATCATCCATAACGCTTAACGGCAGCCACTGGGCCAGCGGGCGCTCAAGCGCATCCACCTCGCTAAAATCAAGGTCTAAACCAAAATGTCCGCGCTGGTTGCCTATTGCTAACCCAAAGCCACCGGACACCTGCGCGCCATCCCAGTCAACGCTGAGATTCTTACCGCTCACCATGGTATTGGGGCCGTCATACACCCACTCCACTTCCCCTACCGCACGTCGCAGCTGCATAGGAGCCTGAAAAAATTCAGGGAAATAGAGAGTGCTATCACCATCATTACTAAACAGTACTCGACCGCGCAAATCTCGCGCCTGCACCCAAGCGTCCAAGGGGCCGCCACCAGGTGCCTGCTGCCACGGCGATACTTCCACATTGGTTAGCGCCGCATCCACTCCCCAGCGCCCATCATTCTGGCCTACATGCAAACCTTGCACTTGACCACGAGGTGCAAGTGTTTGTAATACCCGCGTCACCGACTCTGGTAGCAGAACGTAATCGCGCCAGGCCGTCAGCGATGCCAGCTCAAACTCACTGGTACGCACCCCCCACTCGCCGGGCTGATGGGTAGCATGCCAATGCCGCGGTAACGCAGGCCCCGCATTGCCCCCAGAAGGCTGTGCCCACTCAACGCTCTCAGCATCACCACTAAACCATGCTTCGCCACCTTCACCGTCGCGATGCCATAAGCCATTGGCCTCAATATTTCTTAATACTGCGTATTGAACGTTATGCCGCAACGTCAACTGGGGAACATCAACAGCGACGCGAACTTCCTCAAGGCGCGCGGAACTCCAGCGGCCCCATAGCCGCGCACTGCCGCCAGCCTGCTCTAAATAGGCCGCATGATCGGGCCTGAACATATCCGCTAGCACGACTAGCTGATCAAGCTGAATATCCAGTTGCAGGGCGGCTGAGAAGTCGCTAAAGCCGCTCTTGCCAGGCTGCATTTCGACCTTTATTTCCGCTGCTGGTAGAGCCTCCTCTTGGGCTTGCTGCATAGTTTCACCGATATTGATAGCGCCTCCCAGTCGCGTCCGCCGCTCATCGCCTGTGAGTAGCAAGGTCTGGGCGTGCAGCATTACGGTGTCGTGCTGACCATGTAGCACCACGCTGGTGTTATCTATCCATACTCGTTGGCGCAAAACCAGTCCTGTCCAGACATCGACGGTTTCTAGATCTACCTCTGGATCTGGCGCTATCAGGAGCGGCAACTCGGCGGGCTCGGGCCATTGCCACGACGATTCAGCGTCTTGATAGAGATGAAACTCTAAACCGCTAATACGAGCATCACTAAAGATAGGTGCCCAATTGGTCAGCGTGGCCCACGTATCTAAACGCAGCCCGGCCTGCTCAAGAGAAAACAGCGCTTGGCCATCCGGCGTTTCAGCATTGACACCATCAAGTCGTAATATCAGGTCATTACGGGCCAATGAAAGCGAGAAATATTCGAGGGTGACCGGCACGCCAATTTGCGCTTCAAGCAGCGCTTCAATACGGGGAGTAAGGGCGTCTGTTTGGCTAATAGCCACTCGCAGCAGTAGCAGCAGCACGGCTACACTGCCTAGTAGCCAAGCCGCTATCAATACACTCCAACGCACCAGCGAACGAGTCTGCATGGTTACATCAGTACGATATCGTATTGTTCTTGGGAGTAGTTCTGCTCGACCTGAAACCGAATCGTTTTATTGATAAACATTTCAAGGTCTGCCACCGCCGCTGATTCCTCATCTAGCAAACGATCAACGACGGACTGCGATGCCAGTACCATGTAGGTTTCAGCACTATAAGCACGCTCTTCGCGCAAAATCTCGCGAAAGATTTCGTAGCAGATGGTTTCTGGGGTTTTAAGCGTGCCCCGCCCACTGCAGGTGGGGCACGCTTCGCAGAGCGTTTGCTCCAGGCTTTCACGCGTTCGTTTACGCGTTAACTGCACCAAACCAAGCTCCGTGACTCCCGTACACTTGGTTTTGGCATGATCACGCTCTAAAGCCTTTTCTAGCACACGTAATACTTGCCGCTGGTGCTCAACATCAATCATATCGATAAAGTCGATAATAATGATGCCGCCCAAATTGCGCAGCCGCAGCTGGCGGGCGATTGCCGTGGCCGCCTCAAGATTGGTTTTGAAGATGGTCTCTTCAAGGTTGCGATGGCCGACATAACCACCCGTATTGACGTCGATGGTGGTCATTGCCTCAGTGGGATCAATCACCAGATAGCCACCGGATTTCAGCTGAACCTTACGCCCCAGCGCTTTTTGTATCTCATCTTCAACGCTATACAGATCAAAGATAGGCCGCTCGCCGGGGTAGTATTCAATGCGCTCCACCGCGGCGGGCATAAACTCTTCGGCAAACTCGACCAGCCTGACAAAGTTTTCGCGGGAATCGATGCGCACTTTTTCGATATCATCGCGCATCACATCGCGCAGCGTGCGCATAAACAGCGGCAGATCATCATAAATCACGCTTTGCGGGGTGGCGGTAATTTTACGCTCGCTCACTTTGCGCCACAGCCGCAGCAAAAAGTGCATATCGCCTTTCAGCTCTTCATCACCGACACCTTCGGCGGCAGTACGGACAATAAATCCCCCCGTCACTTCCAGCGTCTGTTCCGACACACTGGAATCCAGCAGAGCCCTTAGTCGCTCACGCTCACGCTCGTCCTCAATACGCTGAGAAACACCGTGATGCGGCGAATCGGGCATATAGACCAAATAGCGGGAAGGAATCGAAAGGTGGGTCGTTAAGCGCGCACCTTTGCTGCCAATAGGATCTTTGGTCGCTTGAACCACCAATGCCTGCCCCTCATGGAGCAATTGGCCAATGGTTCCCTGCTTATCCGGTGGCGTGCCGGGAGGCATTACTTCATGGGCATGAATAAACGCTGCACGCTCAAGGCCAATATCGACAAAGGCAGCCTGCATACCAGGCAGTACACGGACTACTTTGCCTTTGTAGATATTGCCCACAATGCCACGTCGACGGGAACGCTCGATCAGTGCCTCTTGCAAAACACCATTTTCAACCAGCGCTACGCGAGTTTCCATTGGCGTTAAATTGATGAGAACTTCACCGCTCATGCAAAATTCCTTATTGGTTGACGTATTCCTTGCCAGCGATACCGGTGTCGATCCTCTCAAGCCAGAGCGTTAGCAACGCTGCCAGATAGGAACTCCCTGTTGGCGCAGCAAGCTCGTCGTCTCAAACAGCGGCAGCCCTACCACTGCGGAATGACTGCCTTGAATCTCTTTTACAAATATCGACGCTAAACCCTGTATTGCGTAGCCGCCTGCCTTATCAGCGGGCTCACCAGTATGCCAATAGGCTGCCATTTCATGCTCATCTATCTGACGCATGGTTACCCGGGTGGCCACACAGCAAGCGAGTACCCCTTCAGGCCCACTCACTGCCACGCCGGTCAGCACCTCGTGACACCGCCCCGAAAGCAGCCGCAGCATATCGGCGCCCTCCTCGACATCCGCCGGTTTACCTAGAATACGCCCATCCACAACCACAGCGGTATCTGAACCTAAGGTAGGCAGCCCCGTCAGCGGAGCCGCCGCTTGCGCCTTGGCAACTGCCAAGCGATATACATAGGCTTCAGCCGACTCACCGAGCAGTGGCGTTTCATCAATATTGCAGGGATGAACCGTGATCGGCACGCCAATAGAGGCCAGCAAGGCCCGTCGACGTGGCGAGGCAGACGCTAAGCACAAAACAGGTGCGATCATGACGCGGCCAACCGACGTTCTAATGCTTGGAACATGGTTGCCAGCCACGGCCAAAGCAAAGCGCTGATCAGCGAAGGAATCAAAAAAGCTAGATTAATCGAAAAATCGCCGACAATCGTGCGCAGCCACTGTGCCACTAACTGCACCAAGCCAAGTAACACCAGCACTAACGCCGCCTGCTGTGCCAACGAATAAGCCCGAAAACGTGGGTAAACCAGCGCGCAGAGAAAAGCCAGCAGTGCATAAATTAGCGCATGCTGGCCCAGCACAGTGCCCTCCATTAAATCCATTAAAATACCCAGCACAAAGCCATGAAAAACACCGACTCTATCGGGGGTGCGCATACACCAGTAAATTAGCATCAGCCCCAACCACTCAGGGCGATAGACCTGCCAGCCATCGGCCAGCGGCATAACTTGCAAACACAGCGCAAGAATAAGGCTAAACCAAACAATCAGCAGTGGAACCGTCGGTGCTCGGGCCATCAGGGCACCTCTTGAGGTGATACGTTTTGGTCGGGGAGAGCATTGTCAGGATCGGCAAGCCGCAGTGAGGAACGCAGTGCCTCTGCCGAAATATCCAACGTATCATCCCACGCGTGCTCTTCCACTTCCTCTCGCGGAGGCGGAAAAAGCAGTAAAAAGTGGCGCGAGCGCTGCAACTGCGCCATCGGCTCGGCAGTTACCTGCGCGAAGGGCTTCCCAGGATCGTGAAAAACCTCGGTAACGCGCGCCACGGGATACCCCGGCGGGAAGCGCCCCGCCAGTCCTGACGTGGTCAGTAAATCATCTTCACGAATATCCGCCGTATCAGGCACGTGCATGACATTAACACTGCTGTAACGCCCCGCCCCTTGAACGATAAAGCGCAGTCCGTTGCGGTTCAGCTGGACCGGCAAGGCGTGACTGGCATCCGCCAATAGCAGCACGCGGCTGGAGTAGGCGGACACTGCGGTAATTTGCCCCACCAAACCAGATGCATCAATCACCGGCTGACCCACGTAGGCGCCGTTGCGATGTCCACGGTTAACCACCATTTGATGGCTGAAAGGATCATTATCAAGTGACAGCAGCTCAGCGGTGATATAGGGAATATCACGACGCTCAGCGGCTTTCAGCAAATCGCGCAGCTCACTGTTTTCTGCGGTCAGATTGGCCATTCGCTGGCCACGGTGGGAAAGGGTAAGAATCTGCTCACGCAGGCGGCGATTTTCATCCACCAGCGCCTGTTGATCCGAAAGCGCCAGCGACCCCCAATTCAATAAATCGCTAGGCACACTAACGACCCATTGAATAGGCGCCACGACCATCGACATTTGCGCGCGCACTTGCTCCATACGCGTGAAATGCTGGTCGACAAACATCAAAGCACTGGCGGCCAACGCGCAAAAAAACAGCCGATAGCCCGGCAATGGCCCGTGCGAAAACAGCGGTTTAATAGGCAATCCCCCGCGATTAACCGCTGCGATTAGTCGCTCGACAGCAACTCAAAGGTGTGCTGATCAATCATTTCCAACGCTTTACCACCGCCGCGAGCAACGCAGGTCAGCGGGTCCTCGGCAACAATCACCGGCAACCCCGTTTCTTCGGCAATTAGCTTATCTAGATCGCGCAATAAAGCGCCGCCGCCGGTTAACACCAGGCCACGCT
Source organism: Halomonas sp. H2 (assembly GCF_050215315.1). GTDB lineage: Bacteria > Pseudomonadota > Gammaproteobacteria > Pseudomonadales > Halomonadaceae > Vreelandella. The sequence continues at coordinate 1,431,885 of NZ_CP189760.1, read as the reverse complement.
CAGCGATATCTGATGCAAGTTCAGGCGGTGACTGCTCAAGCGCGCTTTTGATCGCCGCCACGATAGAGCCGAGCGTTTCTTGCAACGCTTCGAGCGTTTCGTGGGAGTTCAACGTGAAGCTGCGTGGAATGCCTTCTGCCAAGTTGCGCCCGCGCACGTCAATTTCGCGCAGCTCACCACCGGGGTAGGCACAGCCAATCTCTTCTTTAATGCGTTCAGCGGTCGCTTCGCCAACCAAGCTGCCATAGTGGCGACGCACATAGGCGGTAATCGCTTCATCAAAGCGGTCGCCGCCCACCCGAATAGATTCGGAATAGACCACGCCATTGAGTGAAATAATCGCGATTTCAGTGGTACCACCGCCGATATCCACCACCATTGACCCCTGGGCCTCATCAACCGGGAGGCCCGCGCCGATAGCAGCCGCCATGGGTTCTTCTATTAAGAACACCTCACGCGCACCGGCACCTTCTGCCGACTCACGAATCGCACGACGCTCTACTTGCGTTGACATGCAAGGAACGCACACGAGTACACGTGGGCTGGGAGTCAAAAAAGTGCTTTGGTGAACTTTGCGGATAAAGTGCTGGAGCATCTGCTCAGTGACGGTGAAATCGGCAATGACGCCATCTTTCATCGGCCGAATCGCAGTGATATTGCCAGGCGTGCGCCCCAGCATTCGCTTGGCATCGGTACCGACTGCCGCAACGCTGCGCATGTTGCCAGATTGGCGAATAGCGACCACAGACGGCTCATCGAGCACGATACCGCGACCGCGTACGTAAATCAGTGTGTTGGCCGTGCCCAAGTCGATCGACAAATCGCTGGAAAACAGCCCCCTCAAACGTTTAAACATGGATGTTGTTACCTAGTGCAGACCGGGAACCCTGTGCGGATGCAAACGGTATCACCGCAACCCCCTGGCGGCAAGCACGAGTCGTGCCTAACACTGCCCGACAAGGCCAATATGTGGTACCTTTTGCGGCTATTTTCCACGTCTGCGACACAAGACGTTTTTTTGATGTCGGTATGTATACCGCTTAATGTGGAATATGTTCCATCACATTTGCGAGGAAATCTCGATCATGGCGATTGAAGACTCTCATGTGCGCCGGGCCGCCCACTTGGCCCGACTCGCCATTAACGATGACCAAGCCAGCGGCTTTGTAGACGACCTAAGCCAAATTCTCGATATGGTCGATCAATTACAAAGCATTGATACTACAGGTGTTGCGCCGCTTTCTCACCCGCTAGATGCGACTCAGCGACTGCGCGCCGATGAAGTGACTGAAGTTAACCAGCGCGATATATTTCAGCGCTGTGCCCCGGCAGTGGAAAACGGTTTGTATCTCGTTCCCCGCGTTGTTGAATAGCATCGATAAATGAGATTGATGAACAACGCACTTGCGAGTTAATTCAAGCCACCCTTTTCGCTTCTTTTTTTTCGCCCCTGAACGGAGCTTCCGGGTCATGCATGAGAAAACACTAACGCAACTCGCCGCTGCTTTGAAAAGCGGCGAGTTTTCCAGCCGCGAGCTGACCGCGCATTATTTGCAGCGCATTGATAAAGCTGATGGCAAGCTGAACAGTTTTATCAGCGTGACCGCTGAGCAGGCGCTAAAGCAGGCGGAAATAGCCGACAACGCGCGAGCCGCTGGCAGTGCTGAGCCGCTGGCGGGCATTCCTCTGGCGCTAAAAGATATTTTTTGTACCCAGGGCGTGAAAACCAGCTGCGGCTCGAAAATGCTGGATAACTTTATCGCCCCCTATAATGCCACCGTGGTTGAAAAACTAAACGCGGCGGGGACGATCAGCCTGGGCAAAACCAATATGGATGAGTTCGCCATGGGCTCCTCCAACGAAAACAGCTACTACGGCCCGGTCAAAAACCCCTGGGATTTAACCGCAGTGCCCGGCGGCAGCTCCGGTGGCAGCGCGGCCGCCATCGCAGCGGGCTTGGTGCCAGCGGCCATGGGCACCGACACCGGCGGTTCGATTCGCCAACCGGCAGCATTTTGTGGCATCACCGGCTTAAAGCCTACTTACGGCCGCGTGTCCCGCTTCGGCATCATTGCCTACGCCTCGAGCCTTGACCAAGCGGGCCCAATGGCACGTAGCGCCGAAGATTGCGCACATCTGCTGGGCGTTATTGCCGGTCACGATGGTCGCGACTCCACCAGCGTTGCCCGTGGTGTGCCGGACTATGTGGAAGCCCTCAACGCCCCACTCTCGGGCCTTAAAATTGGTCTGCCCACAGAGTATTTTGGCGACGGTTTAGACCCTGATGTCGAAAAAGCCGTTCGTGAGGCGGTAAAAGTCTACGAATCGCTGGGCGCCACGGTACGTGAGGTCAGCCTACCGCATACCCACTATGCAATTCCGGCCTACTACGTGATTGCCCCCGCGGAGGCGTCTTCGAACCTGTCTCGCTACGACGGGGTACGCTTTGGCCACCGCTGCGACAACCCCAGCGACCTGATTGATCTTTACAAGCGCTCGCGGGAGGAGGGCTTTGGCGAAGAGGTTAAGCGACGCATCCTGATCGGCACGCATACGCTGTCAGAAGGCTTCTTTGATGCCTACTACACCAAAGCCCAACAGGTGCGCCGCTTAATTCGTCAGGACTTCCTCGACGCTTTTGAAGATGTAGATGTACTGATGGGCCCCGCCTCGCCCACACCCGCGTTTGATCTGGGTGCTAAAAAAGATCCAGTGTCGATGTATCTACAGGATATCTACACTATTGCCGTCAATCTGGCCGGCATCCCCGGCATTAGCGTACCCGCTGGTTTTGTCGGTGGTCGCCCGGTGGGCCTACAGATTCTTGGCACCCACTTTGCCGAAGCGCAGCTGCTCAACGTCGCCCACCAGTTTCAACAAGCGACCGACTGGCACTTACAACGCCCTGCCTTTGCCGAGGAGTACGCCTAATGCAATGGGAAACCGTGATTGGGCTTGAAGTCCACGCTCAGCTCGCAACGCGTTCAAAAATCTTCTCCGGTGCCTCAACGGCGTTTGGCGCCGAACCAAACACCCAGGCCTGCGCGGTGGATTTAGGCCTACCCGGCGTGTTGCCAGTGCTCAACGAACAGGCCGTGGCCATGGCCGTGCAGTTTGGCCTGGCAGTGCATGCGGATATCGCCGAAGTCTCGGTGTTTGACCGTAAAAACTACTTCTACCCCGACCTGCCCAAGGGCTATCAAACCAGCCAGATGTACCACCCCATCGTCGGCCCTGGCGACATTGAGATTACGCTGGAGGATGGCAGCACCAAGCGTATCCGCATTCACCACGCCCATCTCGAAGAGGATGCCGGTAAATCACTGCACGAAGACTTTCACGGCATGACCGGTATCGACTTAAATCGAGCCGGTACGCCGCTGCTGGAAATTGTTTCTGAGCCGGATATGCGCAACGCCAAAGAGGCCGCCGCGTATCTCAAGGCGATTCACTCGATCGTGACTTACCTGGGTATTTCCGACGGCAATATGGCCGAAGGCTCAATGCGTTGCGATGTTAACGTCTCCGTGCGCCCCAAAGGCCAGGAAGCCTTTGGCACCCGCGCAGAGATTAAAAACGTTAACTCCTTCCGCTTTGTCGAGCGCGCCATTGCCTTTGAGGTTGAGCGACAGATTGAGCTGATCGAAGATGGCGGCAGCGTCGTTCAAGAAACCCGCCTGTTCGACCCTGACCGCGACGAAACCCGCAGCATGCGCACCAAGGAGGAAGCCAACGACTACCGTTACTTCCCCTGCCCCGACCTGCTGCCGGTGGTGCTTGACCAAGCCTATCTGGATCACCTGCGTGGCCAACTACCCGAGCTACCGGCGGATAAGCGCGAGCGCTTCCAAAGCGAGCTGGGCCTGTCTGCTTACGACGCCAACGTCATCTCCGCCAGTCGCGATATGGCCGAGTTCTTTGAATCGGTGCATAGCGAGTGTGGCGATGCCAAACAGGCAGCTAACTGGGTACAGGGTGAACTTTCTGGGGCGCTTAACCGCGAAAACCTGAGCATTGCCAATAGCCCCATCTCAGCACGCCAGCTAGGCAAGCTGATCAGCCGCGTGCTGGATGACACCATTAACGGCAAGGCCGCCAAAGAAGTCTTCCAGGCATTGTGGAGTGGTCAGGGCGAAAGCGCTGATGAGGTGATTGACACCAAAGGTCTCAAACAGGTGACTGATACGGGTGCCATCGAAGCGATGATTGATCAGGTCATCGCCGACAGCCCCGCCCAGGTCGCTCAGTACCGGGATTCAGAACCGGACAAGCGCGGCAAGATGATTAGTTACTTTGTGGGTCAAGTAATGAAAGCATCACGTGGCACCGCTAACCCGCAGCAGGTGAATGGTCTACTGAAAGAGAAGCTCGACGCACTGGTGTAAAAATTGTCGAGGTTACTCTTAGGTTCAAACGGCTGCCTTGGCGGCCGTTTTTCTATGGCACAAATCTGAGCTAGGCCAACTGGCTGGGCTGGGTGAAGCGCGTTAGCTGTGCACAGCCCGCTGCCCACACGTCAGCCTCCAACTCAGCGATCGCAGCGGTAGGGAAACCCACCGCTTGCGCCGGGCTGCCTTCTACTAATAGCCCCGCCAACTCTCCCACCAGCGGCATATGGCTGACCAGCATCATCGGCGCGCCCTCGGGCTGATTGAGCAACCAGTCGCTCACCGCCCTGGGCGAGTCTTCAGGGGTAATAAATTCCAACGTCTCAAGCGAAGTGCCCAGTACATCACATAGCCGCTGCGCCGTTTGCTGCGCACGCGCATAAGGGCTGGCATATAGTTTCGGCATCGCCAGTTCGCCCGCAGCCACACGCTGCGACAGCCAGCGCGCCATTTTTTCGGCTTCCAGCTCACCGCGAGGCGTCAACCGACGCGCCTGATCGGGATAGCCCGGCGCCGCCTCACCGTGACGCATAATTAACACCTCAGCCATGCCAATCACCATTTTCACGATGGGCCTGCTGCACGGCTTCACGGGGCAAGATAAACTCAACGTCGCTGCTCTGCTCGCCCATCATTAACGTGCGCGCCATATCCTGAGGTGGCACGCCGTCAAACAGCACGTGATTAAGCCCTTCGGCGAGGGGCATATAAACGCCCATATCACTCGCTTTAGCGCACACTAACTTAACGGTATTCACCCCTTCAGCCACCTGCCCAAGGGCATCGACCGCCTCTTCCAACGTGCGGCCTTCGCCCATGGCGTAGCCAACGCGGTAGTTACGCGACAGATTAGACGAGCAGGTGACGATTAAATCCCCTACACCTGCTAACCCCAAAAAAGTCATCGGATTGGCGCCCTGGGCGACGGCAAAACGGCTCATTTCCGCTAAGGCGCGGGTCATTAACATACTACGGGTGTTTTCGCCCATACCCAGCGCCGCCGCCATACCGGCCGCAATGGCATAAATATTTTTTAGTGCACCGCCCAGTTCAACACCGTGGCGGTCATCGCTGGCGTAAACGCGAAAATAACGGCAGCCCAGCGCTTGTTGAACCCGAGTACGAGTGTGCGGGTCGGCGCTGGCAATCACCGTGGCGGTCAGCTGTTTATCGGCAATCTCGGATGCCAGATTGGGGCCGGCAATCACCCCGATGTGGCTAAAACCCGTCTCCTGTTCAAGTACTTGGCTCATGAGCAAAAAACCATCTTGCTCAATCCCTTTGGTGGTGCTCACCAGGATTTGCTCGGGAGTCAGCCATGCTTTCGCAGCTTGCACTACGCTACGAAAGCCTTGAGAAGGAATGGCGATCAGCACCAGCTCCGCATCCGCCAGTACGGCTTGAAGGTCGGTCGAGGCCTGCACCGCCGGGTTCATTGCGTAGTGCGGCAGATAGCGCCTGTTACGATGCTCTTGATTGATCTGCGCTACCAGGGTTTCGTCACGCATCCATTGACGCACATGGGCGCCGTTGTCGGCAGCAATACTCGCCAGCGCCGTCCCAAAACTACCGCCCCCCAGCACCGCTACGTTGATTTGTTGCTCAGCCATAATAATGGTGTCCTAAGAAGTCTTGTAGAACGTAACACCTACTCTACCAAAACAGACGGCCCGCTGGGGTAACCAGCGGGCCGTCGTTTGTTAACGCAGCGTTTTTTTAAGCCGTTAGAACGCTATTCAAGCGCTTCACGTAGGCAGCAGGGTCATCCAAATGGCCGCCCTCAGCGATAATTGCCTGATCGAGCAGTATGTGGGCTAGCTGTCCAAATTGATCGCCTTCAGCCCCTTCCAAGCGCGCTACCAGCGCATGGCTAGGGTTAAGCTCAAGAATCGGCTTCACCTCGGGCAGCGGCTGACCGGCGGCTTCCATAATGCGGCGCATCTGGTAGCCCATTTCATGCTCGGGCAGCACGACACAGGCCGGTGAATCGGTCAGGCGGTGAGTCACTTTGACTTCTTGAACACCATCACCCAGGGCTTGTTTAACGCGTTTGACCAGATCTTCTTTGGCTTTAGCGGTCTCCTCCTGAGCCTTCTTCTCTTCTTCGTCTTCTACATCGCCTAGATCAAGCTCACCCTTGGCCACATCGGCAAAGGTTTTGCCATCAAACTCGGTGAGATGGCTCATCAGCCAGTCATCAATGCGGTCAGACAGCAGCAGTACTTCGATGCCTTTTTTGCGGAAGATCTCAAGGTGTGGGCTGTTTTTGGCCGCGTTGAAGCTATCAGCTACCACGTAGTAAATCTTCTGCTGGCCCTCTTTCATACGCTCGACGTAGTCTGCTAGCGCATGCTCTTGAGCGGAGGTATCAGAGTGGGTTGAGGCAAAGCGCAGCAGGCCTGCAATTTTTTCGCGGTTGGACGGATCTTCACCCGGTCCTTCTTTGAGCACGCTGCCAAAGGTATTCCAGAAAGTTTGATACTGCTCTTTATCCTTGGCGAGTTTTTTGAGCATATCCAAGCCGCGCTTGGTGAGCGCTGCTTTGATCTTATCGACATTGGGATCTTGCTGGAGCAATTCGCGAGAGACGTTGAGCGACAATTCGCGGGTATCCAGTACGCCTTTGATAAAGCGCAGATAGAGCGGCAGGAACTGCTCGGCGTCATCCATAATGAACACGCGCTGGACGTAAAGCTTAACGCCCCGAGCGCCGTCGCGTTCAAACATATCAAACGGCGCACGACCCGGCACGTAAAGCAGGCTGGTGTATTCAAGCTTGCCTTCGACCTTGTTGTGGCTCCAGGTCAGCGGGTCTGAAAAATCGTGAGCGACGTGCTTATAGAACGCCTTGTACTCATCGTCGGAAACCTCACTCTTGGGCCGCGACCAAAGCGCTGTCGCCTCGTTAACGGTTTCCCAGGTAGTTACCTCACTACCTTCGATGGGGTTGCCTTCGTCATCTTTTGCCGTTTCGGTTTTCGGCATGCGCACGGGCACTTCAATATGATCCGAATACTTACGTACCAGCTCCTGCAGACGGTAGTCGTCGGCGAACTCTTTAGCATCTTCTTTCAGATGCAGGGTAATTTCCGTACCGTGCTCAGCACGCTCGATATCGGCAACGGTAAACTCACCCTCCCCCTTTGAGCGCCACTCAACGCCTTCGGCGGCGTCTGTGCCCGATTTACGGGTACGCACGGCAATTTCATCGGCGACGATAAAGCCTGAGTAGAAACCCACGCCGAACTGGCCGATCAGCTTCGCGTCTTTTTGCTGCTCGCCGGAAAGCTGCTTAAGAAACTCCGCCGTACCGGAGCGCGCGATGGTGCCCAAATTGGCAATCACATCTTCGCGGTTCATGCCGACACCGTTATCCCGTAGAGTAATAGTATTGGCATCGCGGTCATGTTCGATTTCGATACGCAGTTCGCTGTCGCCTTCATACAACGCATCGTTATCGAGAGCGGCGTAGCGTAGCTTATCGCAGGCATCGGCCGAGTTTGAGATAAGCTCGCGTAGGAAGATCTCCCGGTTGGAATATAGGGAGTGAATCATCAAATTCAGCAGTTGCTTAACTTCGGTTTGAAAGCCAAGGGTTTCTGCGTGGTTGGCTTGTTTATCAGTCGCTTGTTCGTGGGTAGCAGTCGTCATGCGCTTAGCCCTTATCAATCACGTTGAGTCATGTACCCCTGCGTGATGCATGCAGGGGCTTAAAGTGGTTTCGTGAACTTGATATGGGGCTAAGCAGAAATTTTTCAAGCCGCAGGAAGTAAGAAGCCGTTACGTTAGCGTTAAGAAGGTGTCATATCGGGATCATTGTATTTCCAAGCGCGATAGCCTTCTAAGCGCTGATCAATACGATTTAGCAACCAGCCGACAATCAGTACGTCGTCTACCACACCGATTAGCATCAGAAAATCGGGAATAAGATCGAACGGCATTACCAAATAACCCAGCGCTAATGCCATCATGCCGAAAGCCGACCAGGGAATGGGTCGAAAATCGCCGCGAATAACGTCGCGCGTCATAGGTATAAACAGCTTTAACGCACGTACAATGCGTTTTGTCGCCCAAACACGGGATTTGAGTCGACGTAATAACCACCAAGTGGATAATGGGGCCATCGTAATGAGATCCTTTAAGTATCTGGGCTGTCAGATCATGATTGATAGCATTGGTTCAGTATAGCGGTTGCTCAGTAATCCCCTAGCGATTAACTCCCCCAGCCCACCATTGCGTTAAATTTATAGAGAGAGAGCACCATGTTGGTTTCGCCATTTCGCCATACCGCTCGCGTGCTATGTACGGCACTGTTGGCGGGCCTTCCCACGCTTTCGTGGGGCGCTTCAGACAGTGACTTACGCGATGCCCTGGCGGCTGCAAGAGAACAGCAGTGGCAGCGTGTTGATGAACGTTTGATTGAGGGCCATCAGCTACACGGCTATGTAGAGTACCACCGCTTACGCGGGCAACTGCCCAATGTTTCCCCGGACAGAGTCCAGCACTTTATTGATCAACACGCTGACTCTCCGTTAGCGGGCTGGATGCGTGGTCAATCGATTGCCAAGTATGGTCACGCGGGGCGCTATAGCGACCTGCTTTCAGTGGCTGACGGCGTGCCTGCCAGCACGGCTCGCCAGTGCTACTACTACACCGCTCTGCTAGCGGCTCAGCCCCAACAGGCCAGCGAGGCGGGACTCAATTTATGGCGTGTCGGCAGCTCCCAGCCAGACGCTTGTGATCCGCTATTTGAGCATCTGCGCGCCAATGGCACTATTGACGCTACAGCCATTTGGGAGCGCCAAATGCTGGCCTGGCAGGCGGGTGAAACGCGCCTCTCAAGCTATCTTGGCGGGCTATTAAGCGGCCAGTGGCAAACTGCAATGGATACCGTTGACAGCGTAACCGAGCGCAGCAGCGCCATTACCCAGGCGCCCGCTTGCCTAGGTCCGGAGTGTGCCGCCACGGCAAGTTTCTACCGGGCAGCCATGCAACGCTACACCCGAGAAAACACGCTGGAAGCGTTTTCCGCCTGGCAGCAGCTGTCGCCACGTTTAAATCTGCTGCCCAGCGACCGACAGGCCATCGAAGAAGAACTGGCTTTTTACGCTTTAGTGCGGGATGTTCCGGGCACGCTTAACTGGGTCGATGGTGTATTACCGACACTTGAGAGCGAACGGGTATTAGAGCTGCGAGTCCGCCATGCACTGGCTAACCGTGACTGGAATGGGGCTATCCACTGGATTGCTGAAATGCCCATTATCCAGCAGGAAAACAGCCGCTGGCAGTATTGGCTGGGCCGCGCTAACGCCCAGCTTGGCAATCAGGCAGCCGCCCAAGCGCGCTACCAACAGGCCGCTCAGGATCGCAGTTTCTACGGCTTTGCAGCGGCAGAAAAACTTGGCCAACCCTACCAGTTGAACCTTGAGCACAACCATTACGACGCAGCGTCGCGGCAACGTATTGCGCAACTTCCCGCCGTGCAGCGCACCGAGGCATTACTGCGCATTGGTGAAGATGGGCTGGCCAATAGCGAGTGGCTACATGCAGTTCAGAGCTCACCCCAGCAGGCCAGGGCATTGGCCGATTACGCCGCCCAACAGCAGTGGCATGCGCGGCTAGTGCAAACCACCATTGCGGGTGAACTTTGGGATGCCTTGGATTGGCGCTTTCCTCAGGCCTACCACGATAGCTTTCAGCATTGGGGGCGCATGACGGGCGTGGATCCTTACTTGTTGATGGCGATTACCCGACGCGAAAGCGCTTACAACCCTAATGCGCTCTCGCCTGCCGGCGCGCGGGGCTTAATGCAGCTAATGCCCGGCACCGCCAGTCAGGTCAGCCGCGAGCTGGGCATTAACGACCCTGGCCCCTACGGTATACTTGACCCAGAGATTAATATCCGCCTGGGCAGTACCTACCTGCGCGACAAACTACAACGCTACCAAGGCAATCGCCTGGCCGCCGCCGCGGCTTACAACGCAGGCCCAGGTCGAGTCGACCAGTGGCTGGGGGATGGCGTAGAGGTGTTTGATCTATTTGTAGAAAGCATTCCTTTTCGCGAAACCCGTAACTACGTGCAGGCCGTGCTAACTTATCGTGTCATTTTTGAGAGCCTGGCCAACGGTGGCAATAGCGATGGCGTCTCACTGCTGAACGATGACGAGCAGCAGGTACGTTACGACCGAGCACTACTCGCCCGCCGTTAACGCCGCTACTCCCCTCCCCGCACTGTCAGCGCCCGGATTATACCGGGCGCTGAGTTAATGCCAGTCGAATACCAAATACCACTAACACGGTGCCCGTGGCGGCGTTCAAGGTTTGCGCAAAACGAGCATTCGCTAGCCACTTGCCTGCACTGCCGACCATGAGCACCACGCTAATTTGCCAAATATTGGCAATCACAAAATGCACGCCCGCCAGCCACAACGACTTCAACAAGGCTGGATCACCCGGGGCGATGAACTGAGGCAAGAAAGCCATATAGAAAATGACCGTTTTGGGATTTAACACATTGGATAAAAAGCCTTCTTTCACCGGCTGCCAGCGGGAAACGGCAGGTGTATTTTTGGATACTCCACTGACGGGCAGCGGCTGCCCACGCCGTGCTGCCATTAAGCTGGTGATACCTAGCCAAATGAGATAGCCCGCCCCTACCAGCTTTAGCATATGAAACGCCCAGGCCGACTGCAGTAGGATCAGCGAGATCCCTAGCGCCGAAATAGTGGCGTGCACAAATAACCCACAGCAAATGGCAATACTCGTGGTCATCCCATCACGAACGCCGCCACGCGCCGTATTGCGGATAACCAGCAGTGTGTCGACGCCGGGGCTAATGGTTAACAGCGTGATCGCTACCAAAAAGGAAATAAACTGCGTATCAATAAAACCTAACTGCATCATTAGTACTTGCTCGCAACGAGATAAAAAATCTTAGGAAAGTGGCTGGACGACAGCCGAGTTTGCATCTAGAGTAATTGTAGCGGGTGAACAATAGAGTTTCCCGTTTGATTACTAAGCAAGTTAAGGAAATAGAAAATGGCAACTGGCACAGTTAAGTGGTTCAACGATACGAAAGGCTTCGGCTTCATCTCTCCTGATGACGGCGGAGACGATCTGTTTGCCCACTTCTCCGAAATTCAAGCTGAAGGCTTCAAGACCCTGCAAGATGGTCAAAAAGTCAGCTTTGAAGTGACTCAGGGTAAAAAAGGCCTTCAGGCTTCCAACATCCGCCCAGCTTAATTGCTCACGGATGGACAAAGGCCCGCTGATGCGGGCCTTTTTTATTACCGATTGATAAGCACTTTAACAGCTACTTCTGATCACTAGCCTCAGTTTTCAGGCTATCTTCGTTGCTATCAACGCTACTGTTATCAGCCTCACCTGCCTCTATCGCCGCTCCGCCAGCTTCACGGCTTTCTAGCTCCTGATACTGCTCTTCAAGACGCTGCTGCGCTTCTTCAAAGCGACGCTCGGTATCTTCAATCAAGGCTTCTACGTCAGCCGCTTCGCGGTCGTCTTCCAGCGGTGTCCGCTCTGGCAAACTGCTCTCTTCATCCCAGCTAGATGGGTAATCTTCACTTTCCATCGGCTCTAGCGTGGGCGCCTGCTGCTCAACCTCCTTGAACTGCTCTTCAAGCCGTTTTTCAGCCTCTTCAAACCGGCGCTCAGTTTCGGCAATCACCTCATCTACATCAGAACGTGTTGCCTCTCCGGGCATGGCGCTGTCTTCATCGAGCGCATCGTCAGGGTCAGCTGCCAGCGTATCTTCCCCGGCCTCCACCTCGGCACTCGGGGTGCCGCCATCGGTGCTAGCGTCTTCGCTTCCGTCCTCGCGTAGGGCATCTGCCCGCTCAAGCTCTTCAGCGGTTTGGCGTGCTTCGATTTCATCCTCTCCCTCTTCAGGACTGGACATTTCTGCCGCATTTTCAGCCACCGCGGGGGCCTCTGCTTCACGAACCGTTTCGTCTTCGGTGACTTCAGAATTATCATCTGGTGTCACGTTGGAGTCTTCCTGGGAGTCTCCGCAAGCACTTAACAGCAGTGCCACGGCAGCGAGCACGGGTATCCACACGCGATTTGCCATTTGTTTGTTCTCCTTCATAACATTAAAAAACGAGCCAAGACAATTAATTTAAGTCAAAACAATCAATCTGGTCGAAACAGTCAAGGCTGGTGGGTTGAAGACAGTAACGGACAGTTCTCTGGTAACAACACGCGCAGGGCGAGCGGCACTACCTCTGCACAGAAATGGTCATAGCAACGCGCTTCACCGTCCAGGGTAAGTGGCCAAGGCGGGTCATCGGACTGAGTCGTTACCGTTAGTCGGGTGGTGGTGAAATAACGCACGAAACAGCCATCGTAGGGAAAGCTTTGCAGCTCACTGATGATTTTGCTCAACTCGGTAATCGATTTAAAATCTTTTACGAGCAGTATGTCCAGGCGGCCATCATCCAGCTTTGCACGTGGCCCCAACACCTGACCGCCGCCAGACTGACGGCCATTCCCTAGCGCTAGTAGCAGTAGCGATGCACTCTCCTCTTTTTCATCCCAATGTAACGTGCCGCGGTAACTGCGATGACGCCAAGCCTTGAGCGCGCCCATTAATGAATAGGCACCACCGCCCAACATGCGCTTAAGCGTTTTCGGCGTCGATGAGGTGATCTCTGCGCCAAACCCGCCGGTCGTCATATTCATATAATAGCTGGTGGAGGACTTATCTCCAGCACCCGCCTTCACCCTGACCACATCAATAGGGTAAGCGTTTAGCATCATCGCTGCCGCTAGGGCAGGCCCTGGCTCTAAAGGCAATTCTACCGAGGTGGCAAAATCATTGGCACTGCCCAAAGGCACAATACCCAAGGCTGGGCGACGGTCATGGGGCAACCGCATCAGTCCATTCATAACCTCGCTAACAGTGCCATCTCCACCGCAGGCAATCACATGGGTAATCCCCATTGTTTCAGACTGCTCAGCGATATCCGCCGCGTCTCCTCCTTCCCAGGTAGCGCGAACGGTAATTAGCTTTCCTGCTTGGCGCTGTTCTTCGACTGCTTCGCGCAGTGCCGGATTCCCGGCAGATTTACCATTAATAATGAGTAAATAGTGCTGCTGTGAGTCTGTCACCGTTGTTATTCCTTTCCTTGGTTAACCACCGTTGTTCGCTACTGAATATGGGCTACCTTGCCATGGGCTACCTTGGCATAGACTATGCCAACGCCTTCTCGACCACCTCGTATACATTTGAAGATAGCGGCTCTTGCTTGATACGCTCAAGCTGAGAGCGCATTAATGCTTGGCGGGTTTCATCAAAACGCTGCCAGCGGGTTAGCGGAGTGATAAGCCGCGCGGCGATCTCAGGATTAAGCCGATTGAGTTCAATGACCACACCGGCCAGCATTTGGTAGCCCTGGCCATCCAAGCGGTGGAAATTGACCCTGTTCTGAGCAAACGCCCCGATAAGCGCGCGTACCTTGTTGGGATTTTTAAGTGAGAAGGCAGGATGCTGCATCAGGTACTTCACCCGCTCCAGCACGTCCGATTGAGGACGCGACACTTGAATGGTGAACCACTGATCCATCACTAGTGGATCGTGCGCCCACTTTTCACCGAAGGCTTTCAGCGCTGGCGAGGCCAAGTCATCACGGTTACTGTGCACCAACAGTGTTAGCGCTTGGCGCACATCGGTCATATTGTGATCGGCGGCGAATTGCGCTTCACAAAAAGCAATGCCCTGCTCGTCTTCGATCGACATCAGGTAGGAGAGCGCCACGTTCTTTAGGCTTCGCTGGGCAATTTGCTCCGGCGTCGGCGCGTACGGCTCTGCCGTCTTATTGGCCTCAAAGATAGCGATAAATTTATCGCGCAGCGCCATAGCCAAGGATTGGCGTATAAACTCACGGGCAGCATGAATCGCATCAACATCGACAATCGGCTGCTGCTCGGCGATGTACGCTTCAGAGGGCAGCGTCAGCATTTCTGCCAATACCGCTTTATCACTCATTGGCCCGGTAAGCAGCGTTTCAAAGGCGTCAACGACGCGACTGTCCATAACTTTTTCAACGCCGTTGCGATGGGCGGCAATTAAGTCATCTAAGGCCAGCAGCGCGAGACGCTGACCCGCGTCCCAGCGGTTAAAACCGTCGCTGTCATGGGTTAATAAGAAGGCGAGGTCTTCCCGAGAATAGGGGTAGTGCAGTTTTACCGGCGCTGAAAACTCACGTAGCAACGAAGGCACAGGGGCTTCAGCAACATCGGTAAATATAAACGTCTGCTCATCGTCACGCAGGTGAACAACCGCGTCTTTGCCCAGTTTTTCGTCATTGAGCGTCAGCGTGAGGTCTTGCCCCGACTTGGTTCCTACCAACCCCATACGCACCGGAATATGCAACGGTTGCTTATCCGGCTGCCCTGGCGTCGCGGGAGTACGCTGGCGCAACGTTAGGTGATATTCGCCGTGGACATAATCGTACTCGCCGTGGGCATCGATATCAGGCGTGCCTGCCTGGGCGTACCAGCGCATAAATTGGCTGAAATCTTCACCGGAGGCCTCTGCCATGCAGCCCACGAAGTCTTCGATGGTTACCGCTTGACCATCGAAGCGATCAAAGTAACGATCTGCACCGCGACGGAAATTCTCCTCGCCCACTAAATTGCGCAGCATCCGTACGACTTCTGCCCCTTTCTCATAAATCGTCAGGGTGTAGAAGTTGGTAATTTCAATAAAGTGGTCAGGCCGAATCGGGTGCGCCGTGGGGCCAGCATCTTCGGCAAACTGCGCGGTCCGGAAAAATGAGACATCCTGGATACGTTTGACGGGCGCTGAGTTGGTATCCGCCGAAAAGCACTGATCACGAAAGACCGTAAAGCCCTCTTTCAGCGAGAGCTGGAACCAGTCGCGGCAGGTCACCCGATTGCCCGACCAGTTGTGAAAGTATTCGTGAGCCACAATACCTTCTACATTTTGAAACGCGGCGTCGGTCGCGGTATGGGGGTGCGTTAATACCGCCGCAGAGTTAAAGATATTGAGGCCTTTGTTCTCCATCGCCCCCATATTGAAATCATTAACGGCCACGATCATAAATAGATCCAGGTCGTACTCACGGCCATACGCCTGCTCATCCCACGCCATGGCTCGCTTCAATGCAGCCATGGCGTGGTCCGTCTTATCGAGATTGTCTTTTTCTACCCAAATCTGCAGCGCCACATCACGCCCACTCATGGTGGTGAAGTGATCTTCTACGCTATGCAGATTACCCGCTACCAGCGCAAACAGGTAGCAAGGCTTGGGGTGCGGATCTTCCCAGGTGGCAAAGTGACGACCGCCGTCCAGCTCGCCACGCTCTATAGGATTGCCGTTAGCCAGTAAAATCGGTTCACGCTGCTGGTCGCCGATCACCGTTACCTTGAAGGTCGCCATAACATCCGGGCGATCAGGGTAAAAAGTAATCCGCCGAAAGCCCTCAGCTTCACACTGGGTGCAGTACATGCCGTTAGACTGATAAAGACCTTCTAACGCAGTATTCTCCTGAGGGGCGATCTCAACTTCGCTATCCAATACAAACTGCTGGGGAACCTTGGCAATGCGCAGACTCTCTGCATCCATTTGGTAGGCAGCCTCCGCTAACGGCGCCTCATCAATCGCCAGGGAGATCAACTTCAAGTGCTCGCCGTTTAATATCAGCGGCGCATCCGCGTCAGCCTCGACATGACGCTCGATTAACAGTCGTGCTTTCACTCGGGTCGCGGCGGGGTCAAGATCAAACGTCAGCTCGGTATGAGTTACCCGATAAGCGGGTGGTTGGTAGTCGCTTAAATAAACCGGCTGCGGATCAGACATAGTGCGTGACTCCTGTATAAAACGAATATTACCTAATAAAAAATGTTCGACAGCTGAATACCAACACCACCGTCTTAGTCACGGAAGTTATCAAATTGGAGTGGCAAGTCAGGCCCCTCTTCGCCGCGCAGCAGCGCCATAACCGCTTGTAAATCGTCGCGCTTTTTACCCGTCACACGCACTTTCTCACCCTGAATTTGGGCCTGTACTTTGAGCTTGCTGGCTTTGATGCGCTTGACCACATCCTTGGCTTCCGCCGCGTCAAGCCCCTCCTTGAGAGCGACTTCCTGGCGCGCTTTCACGCCGGTGAGTAGCGGGTCTTGAACGTCCATACAGCGAGCGTCGATGCCACGGGCGATAAGACGTGCGCGCAGGACATCGAGCATTTGCTTGAGCTGGAAATCAACTTCCGCCTCAAGCTGCACTTTGTCGCCTTCAAGGGTGAAGCTGGCGTCGACGCCTTTAAAATCAAACCGCGACTGCACTTCTCGATTGGCTTGATCAACGGCGTTAGCACCTTCGTGTTTATCGAATTCTGAGACAATATCAAATGAGGGCATGATGTAATTCCTGACAAGACATGACCCCCTATTCTAGAGCAGCCAGGCCCCTAGGGGCCAATTCTGTTGTTTTTCTCTTTTTTTAAGGCAAAATTACTGAACCCATTGTTAATCTCAATCGATAAATTTCTATACAAGATGTGTTCAACATATGCTTAAAAGCCACGTTCAAGCCTTTCTTAGGAGATCCTATGAGTGATCGTGACACCCGCCATAAAGCATCGATGCAGAAACTTAAAGCGCGCGTAGACGAAAAAATCGCCAGTGCCGACGAACAGCGCGGACTAATTATTATTAACACTGGCAATGGTAAGGGCAAAACGACCGCCGCCTGGGGTACCGTGACACGCGCCTTGGGTTACGGCTATAAAGTCGGCGTGGTGCAGTTTATTAAAGGGCTTTGGGAGTGCGGCGAACGCAACCGTTTAGAAGCGGATGCCAAACTGGAAGTGGCGATAATGGCGACCGGCTTTACCTGGGACACCCAAAATCGCCAAGCGGATACCGATGCCTGCCACGCCGTGTGGAAAGAAGCTGAACGCATGCTGGCCGATCCTGACACCTATCTAGTGGTGTTAGATGAGATCACCTACATGCTGAAGTTTGGTTACCTGGAGATCGAGACCGTCAAACGAGCGCTGGGGAATCGCCCGACGGAACAGACGGTTATCATTACCGGCCGCAACGCTCACCGTGAGCTCGTCGCCATGGCCGATACGGTGACCGAAATGCAGGAAGTGCGCCACGCCTTCAACAATGGCCTACAGGCACGCCGAGGAATTGACTTTTAAATCCGATTTATAAGCACGATCTATAAAAACGATCTATAAAAACAGCAAAAGGGGCAATATCGTCATTGCCCCTTTTATTCGTCAACTGACTTGTACTCAGTTTAAACCGTATTTAGCTATCAAACGGGTTACGCAGCACGATCGTTTCCATGCGATCCGGGCCAGTGGAGATAATATCGATACTGGCACCCACCTGCTCTTCAAGGTAGCTGATGTAAGCGCGAGCGTTGGCAGGCAAATCCTCTACCCGCTTAGCGCCGAGGGTCGACTCTTTCCAGCCAGGCAAATCCTCATAAAGCGGCTCGATAGCTTCAAAGCCCTCTGAATCCACCGGGTTATCCATCACGTCGCCATCTTTGCTGCGATAGCCCACGCAGACACGGATATTTTCTAGTCCGTCCAGCACATCAAGCTTGGTCAAACAGATGCCGGATACCGAGTTGATTTGTACCGCGTGGCGTAGCGCCACCGCGTCAAACCAGCCACAGCGACGTGCACGGCCCGTGGTCGCGCCAAATTCATGGCCACGCTCGGCCAGGTGGCGGCCGTCAACGTCGAAAAGCTCGGTGGGAAATGGGCCCGAACCAACGCGCGTTGTGTACGCTTTGGTAATCCCCAGGACATAATCCAAATAGAGCGGCCCAACGCCAGAGCCGGTCGCAACCCCACCAGCGGTAGTATTGGAGCTGGTAACGTAAGGGTAAGTACCGTGGTCGATATCCAGCAGCGAGCCTTGGGCACCTTCAAACAGAATGTTCTCGCCAGCCTTGCGCAGGTCGTGCACCATGCTGACCGTATCGCATACCATAGGGCGTAACTCTTCCGCCATCTGCATGGCAGTGTCGAGGACTTCTTGGAAATCGACCGCCGGTTCACCGTGATAGTTGACTAGCACAAAGTTGTGATAGTCGAGCACTTCACCCAGCTTAGAAGCGAAGCGCTCGCGATGCAGCATATCGCCTAAGCGCAGGCTACGACGCGCCACTTTGTCTTCGTAGGCAGGACCAATGCCGCGGCCGGTAGTACCAATTTTAGCGATGCCGCGGGCTTTTTCTCGGGCCTGATCCAGGCGCACGTGATAAGGCAGAATCAGCGGGCAGGCTGGCGAAAGGCGCAGTCGTTCACGTACTGGCACGCCTTTGGCTTCCAGTTCACGAATCTCTTTGATCAATGCTTCCGGTGAAAGCACCACACCGTTGCCGATGACACACTTTGTATCTGGGCGCAGAACACCTGAAGGAATCAGGTGAAGGATGGTTTTTTCACCGTCGATGACCAGTGTATGACCCGCATTGTGGCCACCCTGGAAACGCACCACGGCAGATGCGGACTCAGTGAGCAGGTCAACGATCTTGCCTTTGCCCTCGTCACCCCATTGGGTGCCCAGTACTACGACATTCTTACCCATTATGATGCACTCGTCTCTTGTGTCAGGGCCGTTGGCTGCCAACGACCATCGATAAGCTCAAGACAGCGGTCACAGTCGTGCTCCGCCGGCCCAGTACGCTGCCCAGGCAGCGCTTGAATCACGCGTTCCCCTTGCTCACGCAGCGCGACAACGGCAGCGTTGAGCGACTCATCCTGCTTGGCAGGCGACCAAATGGCCCCACGGCTCGGTGACGCCAGGGCCAGCGAAGCCAATTGCTTCAGGTCCATCGAGAAGCCGGTCGCTGGGCGGGCGCGGCCAAAGGCACGGCCGGTATCATCGTAGCGTCCACCCTTGGCAAGCGCATGCCCATAACCCGGCACATAAGCAGCGAACATCATACCGGTATGGTACTGATAGCCGCGCAGTTCAGCCAAGTCAAAATAGAGCGCTACGTCAAAGCGTGCCAGCACGCCTTGATAGAGCGCATCTAACTGATCCAGTGCCGCGGTCACAGACGCAGGAGCACCCGCCAAGCGCTCACGCGCTTGGCTTAAAATGTCCGCCCCACCATGTAACTCACCCAGCGCTAACAACATGTCCGCTAACGCCGGGTCACTGACACTGGCCTGCACCCGTTGCGCCAGCTGACTAGGGGATTTTAGCGCCAGCGCTGCAAATAGTGCACTCTCTTGCTCGCCACTTAGTGCTGCCGCTTCAACCAGGCTGCGGTAAATCCCGATATGTCCAAGCGCTAAGTGAATTTCCTTAGCCCCTGCCGCTTCCAAACTGGCCAATGCCAAGTGAATAATTTCACTGTCAGCTTCAAGGCCGGCATGACCAAACAGTTCAGCGCCCACCTGCACCGGGCTACGCCCACCCTGATGTTGGTCCGCTTTAGCCCGCAAGACGTTTGTGCAGTAGCAGAGACGCACCGGCCCCTGGCGTTTTAACGAGTGGGCATCCATGCGCGCGACTTGCGGCGTTACGTCCGCCGATGCGCCCATCATACGGCCGGTCAGCTGATCGGTCAGTTTAAACGTTTGGAGATCAAGATCAGTACCGGTGCCTGTTAACAGCGAGTCCAGAAACTCCACCGGCGGCGGCATTACCTGGTCATAGCCCCAGTATTGGTAAAGATCGAGCAGTGCACGGCGCAGCTCTTCCATGCGGCTTGCCTGAGGCGGAAGCACCTCATCCATGCCGTCGGGCAGTAGCCAGCGGTCAGCGATGGTCATGTGAACAATCCTGCAGACGATGAAGGCCCAACATTTTCAATCGTTAACGCCGCATGCCCATTGGCGACGTTAACGTTAAACGAGGGCCACAAAAAAACCGGGCGACGCCCGGTCAACAAATTCTATCACGTTTATAGGCTAGGTGAACCCCGCCTGGCACTTGGAAAACCAGGGCGAGGGACACCGGCCAGCAACGCTTTACTCGCTGTCGCCACTACTCTGTTCAGGCGTCGCGCTACGCAAATAGCGGAAGAAATCGCTATCTGGCTCTAACACCATCAGATTGCCGTCATCGGCAAAGCTGTTGCGATAGGCATCCAGGCTACGCCAGAAGGTAAAGAACTCCTGATCCTGACCATACGCCTCAGAGAAAATCGCAGCGGCCTGGGCGTCACCCTCACCGCGCAGTGTTTCAGAGCGCTCATTGGCCTGGGCTAGCAGTACATGACGGCGACGGTCCGCGTTAGCACGAATGCGCTCAGCCTCTTCTTGACCCTGGGCGCGCCATTCGCGTGCTTCGCGCTCACGCTCGGAGCGCATACGCTCAAACACTGCGGCTGAAACGTCTTCAGGTAGATCGATTCGCTTAATACGAATATCGCGAATAGCTACACCTAGCTCTTCACGCATAAGCTCGTCCAGCTCTGCGGTGGGCCCGGTCATCAGGTCATCACGCCGTTCAGCAATGATTTCCTGCAGATTCAAACGACCAAACTCATTACGCAGACTTTCATCGACACGCGGTTGAATCAAGCGAATCGCCATCAACTCATCGCCCGCCGTTGCCTCGTAGTAACGCGTTGGGTTAACAACTTGCCACTTAACGTAGGAGTCAACAATCACCGCTTTCTGTTCAAGCGTCAGATAGCGGCTGGTATCGGTGTCCAGCGTCAGCAAGCGTGTATCAAACTTGCGGATCGTCTGGGCAATCGGCACCTTGGCGTGCAAACCAGGCTGAATATTCTCTTCAATGACTTCACCAAAACGCAGCTTCACAGCACGCTCGGTTTCATCTACCACGTACAGCGTGTTGCTTGCCAGCCAGGCAATGGCAGCCAGGCCACCAACAATCAGCAGGGATCGATTATTAATCATTTACCGGCCCTCCCTGCGAATAGAGCTACTACTGGTGTTTGATGAGGAACTAGAACTGCCCTGAGTATTGCGTAAACGCTCAAGCACACTGGGGTCTAACTGCTCATCACTATTTGCATCACTCGACGATGAACTGTTGCGACTACTACCACCGCGTAATTGATCCAGCGGTAGGTACATCAGGGGCGCATTTTCGCTCACATCGAGCAACACCTTGGGCGAATTACTAAATACTTCTTCAATCGTATCGAGGTACATACGTTCGCGCATGATATCCGGCGAATTAGAGTACTCAGATAGCAATGAGTTAAAGCGGTTAGCCTGACCTTGCGCTTCAGCAACCACCGACTCGCGGTAACCCTGGCCCTGCTCAACGATACGTTGTGCCTGACCTTGCGCTTCAGGAATAATCGCGTTGGCGTAAGCGATGCCTTGGTTAATGGTGCGCTGGCGATCTTCGCGAGCACGAATAACGTCATCGAAGGCATCAATAACTGGCGCGGGTGCCGACGTGGACTCAATGTTGATCGTTTGTAGATGAATACCGACACCATAGTTATCGAGATAGGATTGCAGACGGCTAGACACCGAGCTGCCCAAAATCTCACGCCCCGAAGTAAGGATATCGATCATATCGGTACCGCCTACTACGTGGCGTAGCGCCGAATCCAATGCATTTTCGATCGAAATACTAGGATCACGGACGTTGAGAACAAAATCGCGCGGATTAGCGACCTGGTATTGGGCCGAAATTTCCACTTCAACAATGTTTTCGTCGTGGGTCAGCATCGACTGCGTTTGGGACAGTGAGCGCACGCGCGTCACATTGACCATACGCACTTCGTCAATTAGCGGAGGGTTCCACTGTAAACCAGGGTCAACAATGCCTTGAAATTCGCCAAAGCGAAGCACGACGCCACGTTCAGATTGGTCAACTAGATAGAAACCCATTGCGGCCCAGATAGCCAATGCAACGACAATCAGCAGGCCCGGCAGTGCAAAGGGGTTGCGACTTTTACCGCCACCACCGTTGCTTCTCTTGCTGCCGCCCTTCTTACCACCGCCCAGCATACTATTGAGTTTATCCTGAAACTTTTTCAGCGCTTCATCCAGGTCAGGAGGCCCTTGATTATTACCCCCTTTATTACCGCCGCCGTTGCCATTATTGTTGCCGCCCTCGTTGCCGCCGTTATTACCACCACGGTTTCCATCTCCGTCACTTCCACCGCGTCGGCCGCCACTACTCCAAGGGTCGTGCTGGTTGCCACCACCAGGCTCATTCCAGGCCATACTTCGTCTCCACTAAGGTATTCGCTAACGCCCATGACATCGCTTGATAACGACGTTATCGCGTTTTGATATTATTGCTTTATAAATGTTGTACCATTTTTATACGAAACAAAATACTAGTAGCGCTTTAGACTGTTCATTAGGGCGCCTACCACTCATTGGTTTCGCGTAGCGCTTCAGGCAAGTAGGTATTGGCACGCTCGCCTAACTGTGCCATCAATTGGTTAAAATCGCGCCGCGGCAAACGCACATCCAGCACTGAATGGCCCTGCTCATCAAATGCCTCTTCGCGAACCGCATTCAACTCATGCAACCCAGCACGCAGCTTACCCTGCTCGGGAGTGAGTGTCAGTGAAAAGCCAATAACGTCATTTGCCAGGCGCTCGGTTAGCGCTTCATGGAGTAGCTCAAGGCCCTGGCCCTGTTGGGCCGAGAGCCAGACAACCTCGGGTACGCCATGACCGTCACGCTCAATTCGCGGTGCGCTGTCGAGCTTATCGATTTTATTCATTACTTTGAGCACCGGCACGTCATCAGCGCCGATCTCTTTTAATACCAGCTCTACCTGTTCCACATTTAACTCGCGGTCAGGGTCTGCCGCGTCGATCACGTGAACCAGTAACGACGCCTCCGATGCTTCCTGCAGCGTGGCTTGAAAGGCTTCAACCAGCTTGTGCGGCAAGTGACGGATAAAGCCTACGGTATCCGCCATCACGACAGACCCAACGTCCTCTATATCAAGCCGCCGCAACGTTGGGTCTAGCGTCGCAAACAGCTGGTCAGCGGCGTAAACCTCGGCATTGGTTAAGGCGTTAAACAACGTCGACTTACCGGCGTTGGTGTAGCCTACCAGTGATACGC
The DNA here is from genome assembly GCF_050215315.1 of Halomonas sp. H2. Classification (GTDB taxonomy): domain Bacteria; phylum Pseudomonadota; class Gammaproteobacteria; order Pseudomonadales; family Halomonadaceae; genus Vreelandella. The sequence goes on along the minus strand of NZ_CP189760.1, from coordinate 1,408,457 downwards.
TATGAATTTCAGCACGCGCCCGGGCGCGGCGATTTTGGTCGCGCTGGCTACGTACTTTATCTAGGCGTTTATGAATTGATTTAATCCGTCCACGCAATAAGCGGCGGTCGGTTTCAAGCTGTGTTTCACCTGGGCCGCGCAGGCCAATACCGCCTTTTTGGCGTTCAAGGTGTGTCCAGCCACGCACTAGGCGAGTGGACATATACTCAAGCTGAGCAAGCTCTACTTGCAGCTTACCTTCATGGGTTCGTGCCCGCTGCGCAAAGATATCGAGAATCAGACCGGTACGGTCAAGCACTCGGCATTTGAGCTCTTGCTCAACATTGCGCTCTTGAGAGGGACTTAAGCTGTGGTTGAAGATCACCAGTTCTGCTGCATGAGCCGCGAGCAGTGCTCGCAGCTCTTCCAACTTACCTGACCCGATAAACGTACGTGAGTCGGGACGGTGTCGGCTAGCAGTGAGTAGAGTCGCGGGCTCTGCACCAGCAGAGCGCACGAGCTCTAAAAGCTCACCCGGGTCTTCACGTTTTTGCTCATCATGAAAATCGACATGAACAAGAACTGCCGTTTCACCGGCGTCTGGGCGTTCGAAAAACAATCAATACCTCATGGGCTCTCTTGCTAAACCAACGGTGTTAAATCTCTGCATCCTGATCTGCCAGGTCTTGCGCAGGCAGACGCACGTTGCGAGATGGCACAACCGTGGAAATAGCGTGTTTATAAACCATCTGACTGACGGTATTGCGCAGCAAGATAACAAACTGGTCAAACGATTCGATCTGACCCTGCAACTTAATGCCGTTAACCAAAAAGATCGAGACCGGAATGCGCTCTTTACGCAAAATGTTCAAGTACGGGTCTTGAAGGGACTGCCCTTTGGACATGTTGCTCTCCCTAAAACTGTCGTTGGGGTTAATTATTAATGGCGTGCCCTACCAGTGCTACGCCGCACGTTTAATGCTCGAAAGGCCTAAGCTTGCCTGAAAGACTCAGTGTTGCCCGAAAGAGCCTGTTGGCCACTCGCAAACACACGCTTACTCATTCACTTTCTTGAAGAACTTCTTTGAACAACTATCTTACGCTAAGCACCGCTTTCACGCACGAGTTTCAGCACCTTATCCAACGCGTCAGAGCGCTGTGAATCTATCCACTTGAGTTCCGGCCAACTTCTTAACCACGTTAGCTGTCGCTTAGCGAGCTGACGAGTGGCAATGACACCTCGCTCAACAAGCGTAGCGTAATCGTACTCACCTTCCAGATACTCCCACACTTGACGATAACCAACACTCTTCATCGCCGGCAGGCCTAAATGTAAGTCATTACGCTTTCTGAGGGCGGTGACTTCATTTATCAAGCCCTCACCCAACATTACTCCGAAACGCTGGGCAATGCGCTGATGCAATAAAGTACGCTCAGTAGGTGCCAACGCTATCGATAGCACCCGCCATGGAAAGGTTTCCGGCTGCTGCTCTGCCCATAGCTCACTCATTGGGCGCCCGCTAGCATAATACACTTCTAATGCGCGCATTAAGCGCTGTGGGTCATTGGGATGAATACGCTGGGCGGAGATTGCATCCACCTCAGCTAACTGTTTATGCAGCGATAAGAGCCCTTCAGCGTGCCACTGAGCGGCGAGCCGTCGACGAATTGCCGGGTCTGCAGAGGGTAAATTCGCCACCCCTTCGACCAGCCGCTTGTAGTAAAGCATGGTGCCACCGACCAACAGCGGCACCCTGCCCGCCGCGCTGATTTGTCGCATTAGCTGCAGCGCATCTTCACGAAAGTCGGCGGCGGAATAGGGCTCGGCGGGATCGCGAATATCGATCAAGTGGTGGGGCGCACGAGCAAGCTCGGCAGGGCTGGGTTTGGCGCTACCAATATCCATACCGCGATACACCATGGCCGAGTCAACGCTAATCAGCTCATGACCTAAACGCTCGTGAAGCGCCATCGCCGTATCGGTTTTACCGGCGGCCGTCGGTCCCATTAAAAAAATCGCCCAAGGACGCGTATCAGCCATGCGCAGTCAAACTCCCAATCGGTAGAAAATATAATAGGTAAAAAAATACAATAGGTAAGCAAATATAGCTTAACCGGGACGGCTGCCCGTGGCGCTATTGTCCGCGCAAGAACAGCCGATCAAGCGCTTTGAGACCCATTTGCGTCCAGGTAGGACGTCCGTGGTTGCACTGATCGCTGCGCTCTGTGCGCTCCATATCGCGCAGCAGTGCGTTCATTTCGTCGATAGTCAGCCGGCGGTTAGCGCGCACGCTGCCATGGCAAGCCATGCTGGAGAGCAGTTCATGCAGACGCGCCTCAACTTGATGGGTACGCCCGTAGCGCGCCAGCTCTTCCAGCATCTGACGCACCAACGCCTCAGGATCAGCCTGGGACAGCAGCGCTGGCAACTGACGCACCAGCAGCGTCTCTGGGCCAGCAATATCCAGCTCAATACCCAGTTTGGCAATCGCCTGTTGCTCACTCTCTGCCGTCGCCACCTCTGTGCGACTAGCAGCGATAGAAACCGGTACCAGCAGCGGCTGAGCATCCAGCCCTGCGGCGGCGGCTAGCTGTGTTTTCATGTGCTCATAGACAATTCGCTCATGGGCGGCGTGCATATCTACTAGCACCAGGCCTTGAGCGTTCTGGGCCAAAATATAAATACCGTGCAACTGACCCAGCGCAAAGCCTAGCGGCGGCGGTGCGGTAGGGTCGTTATCAGGCATCGCCAGCGGCGCTTCGCGCACCTCTCCGCCGCGCTCACTAGGCATGCTCGATTGCGGCGTTAGTAGCGTCTCTTCATGATTGGGGTGGAGCGCCTGATAGCCCTGCATAAAGCGGCGTACGCGCTCAGCCCCAGGGTGGCGGTCCGGCGTATGTGTGAGCGCAATCCCCTGCTGCTGCCAGCGGGGTTGTTCGGCGTTTTCGCCCGATCCCTCATCAACCAGAGGAGGCTGACCATACGCTTGCTGCTGGTGAGCGCCGACTCCATTCGCTACTGCGTCGCTATTTTCCTCGTCGCTTTCAGCGGGCTTAGAAGATGCCAAACAGTGATGGAGACTCGAATAGAGAAAGTCGTGCACCATACGACCATCGCGAAAGCGCACTTCGTGTTTGGTCGGGTGAACATTAACATCCACCACATCCGGGTCGAGTTCTAGATAGAGCACAAACACCGGATGACGGCCGTTAAATAGCACATCACGGTAGGCTTGACGCACCGCGTGGGCAACCAGACGGTCACGCACCACTCGCCCGTTAACGAAAAAGTACTGCTGGTCGGCCTGTGAGCGCGAATGGGTGGGCAGACCCACCCAGCCACTTAGCCGCAAGCCGCCCGCTTCGCGTTCGATGTAGCGGGCGTGCTCAATAAAATTCTTACCGAGCAGCGAGGCAATGCGCCGTTCGCGGGCCGCTGCGGAGTGTCCGGCAGGCAGTTGATGAACCACCTTCTGGTTATGGCGCAACACCCAGGCGATGTCATAGCGCGACAACGCCTGGCGGCGAAACGCCTCTTCCACATGGGCAAATTCAGTTTTCTCAGTACGCAGAAATTTGCGCCGAGCGGGGGTATTAAAAAACAGGTCCCGCACGCCAACGCTGGTGCCCCGGGGGTGGGGTGCCGGCGTCACTCGGGCGTCCATGCCTCGCCCTTCCGCGACTACCCGCCAACCATGGCGCGGGTCTTGTTCAGCATTAGAGATCAGCTCTAGCCGGGAAACGGAGCTGATCGATGCCAGCGCCTCACCGCGAAAACCTAACGAGCTAACCCCTTCCAAATCCTCCAGGCTGCCAATTTTACTAGTGGCGTGGCGCGCCAGGGCTAGCGGCAAATCCTCCTCACCGATGCCGATGCCGTCATCGCGAACCTTAATCAGCCGCGCGCCACCCTGTTCGATTTCCACTTCAATGCGCTGACTGCCCGCATCGATGGCGTTTTCAATCAGCTCTTTAGTCACCGATGAGGGGCGCTCAACCACCTCGCCAGCGGCAATCTGGTTAGCCAGCCGGGGGTCGAGCACATGAATACGCGGTGCGTTAGTCGTCATATCAGTCAATACAGCACCTCATGAACGGGGAATCTGTAACACTTGGCCCACTCGAATGACGTCACCATTAATGTCATTCGCCTGCTTGAGCTGATTTACCGCTACGCCGTGGCGCACGGCGATCGCTGACAGCGTATCGCCTGACTGGATACGGTACTCATTACCCGCGGGGCGGCGCTGATTATCACGCTGCCAGGCCAGCAGGCTGGCGGGCGGCGGATAACGCTGAAAATGATCGCGCAAGCCACTGAAAATAGCCTGGGAAAGCCCCGACTGGTGCACCGGATCACGCAGTCGACGCTCCTCATCAGGGTTGGAGATAAACCCCACCTCAATCAATAGCGAAGGAATATCGGGCGACTTCAGCACCATAAACCCAGCCTGTTCCACGCGGGATTTATGCAGTTGGTTAATTCTGCCCAATTGCTCTAGCACCTGCCCGCCGATCGACAGTGAATCATTGAGCGTGGCGGTCATGGTCAAATCCAACAGCACGCCGCGCAATACTTGGTCTTTATCGCGCAGCGACAAGCTGCCATCGACACCGCCGATCAAGTCAGAGCGGTTTTCGCTATCCGCCAGCCACTGTGCTGTTTCTGACGTAGCGCCGCGCTGGGAGAGCGCGTACACCGAGCTGCCCTGAGGGCGCGGGCTGGTGAAAGCATCGGCGTGCACCGAGACAAAAAAGTCGGCTTTCTGCTCACGCGCCAGGGCAGTACGCTGGCGAAGCCCAATGTAGTAGTCACCGTCCCGCACCAACACGGCTTTAAAGCCTTCGGTGCCGTTCACCTGAGCGGCTAAACGCTGAGCGATTTCCAGCACGACGTCTTTTTCACGGGTGCCCGAAGGTCCGATAGCCCCTGGGTCTTCACCGCCGTGACCGGCGTCTACAGCAATAATAATGTCTCTGCGCGGATGTGGCTTAGCTTCCTGCACTTCAACCGGGGCATCGTTACTGGGCGGTTCGACACTACCCGGCAACTGCGCTTGAGCCGATGCTCGCTGCGCTTGAATCTCCTGCTCGCGAATCATCGCTTCAATGGGGTCAATGGGGTTTTCAACAGCGCTTTCGCCTGGGTATTCGAGATCTACCACCAAACGGTGCCCGTACTGATCATTCGGTGTCAGGGTGAAATGACGTGGCTCTATTTCTCGATTGAGTTCAAGCACCACCCGCAAGCCACCGCCATCCCGGGTGCCGGTGCGCACCGATGTAATCGCACTGTCATGTAGCGGCAGCGTATTGGGGTCGGTGTCCATTTGGGTGTCATCGAGATCAATCACTAAGCGCGCGGGATTCTCCAAAGAAAACACGTTGGCATTAGCCGCAACCGACAAATCAAATACTAAGCGCGCATGATCGGGCGCCGCCCACAGACGCATACTCTCTACACTGGCCGCTTGAACATTCAACGCCGCTAGGGCAAAAAAACTGGCGGCTAACAGACGAGTGATGCGTGCCGCTGTGCCCTTTATTTCCATTGAATCACACCGTTTTCAAAATGACCGGAACTTACTTTGCTTGCCCTACCTACGTTGCTTAGCTTACTGAGACTACTTTCTAATAATGCCAGCATCCGCCTACCCTGTTCACTGCCCGCTGTTAGTGAGGCTATGCGACCTTTAGCAACCACTTCCAACGCCAGGCGAATATCCGGCGCTGGCAACCAGCCTTCCCCACGGCTAGGCCACTCAACAATACTCAGCGCATCGTCGGCGAGTACATCGCGGCCACCGATAAATTCAAGCTCTTCAGGATCCGACAAGCGATACAAATCTAAATGATAAATACGCTGAGCGCCCAGCTCATAGGGCTCTACCAGCGTATAGGTAGGGCTTTTAACCGCCCCTAGGTGGCCGTAAGCGCGCAGAATACCACGGGTTAGGGTGGTTTTACCGGCACCCAGTTCACCTTCCAGATACACCAACCCGCGTCCTTGCAATATGCGCCCAAGTGCTTCGCCAAACGCGACCTGGGCCTCTTCGTTATTTAATTGCACCTGCATAGGGTTTAACTGCACCTGCATGTGGGCTGCCTTCAAGGATTAATCAATTTTCGCGCATAGGATGCCAGATCGCTGGCTAGCAGGCCACGCTCGCCTTCTTGCTCGGCCGCGCGATCTGCCGCTAACGCGTGCACCATGGTTCCCAGCCAGGCGCTGAACTCCACCTCGCCACGCTGCGCAATCAGCGCGCCCAGCATACCGCTGAGCACATCGCCCATGCCACCACTGGCCATACCGGGGTTACCGTAAGGGCAAACAACCAAGCCACTGGGGCCGGCGATTAGACTGCCCGCACCTTTTAGAATCACTACACCGCCTCGGGCGCGTTGCAGTGCCTGAGCGGCAGCAGGCCGATCAGCCTGAATATCCGCCACCGAACAGCCCAACAGCCGCGCGGCTTCACCGGGGTGGGGGGTTAAAATCCAGTTATCGCGGCGAACATCCGGCCACTGGCGGGCCAAAAGATTCAATCCATCGGCGTCGACGACCAACGGCGCGTCCGACTGCAGCGCACTTTGCAGTACCGCCTGCCCCCAGGCGGCCTGGCCAAGCCCTGGCCCGACTACCACAACATCCGCATGACTGGGCAACTCAGCCGCCTCAGCGCCTCCGCGAATGCCGTGGGCCATCACTTCCGGGCAGCGTACCAAGCTGGCGGCGATATGCTCAGGGGCTGTCGCCAAACTCACTTTACCCGCCCCCATCCGCGCGGCGGCTTGGCAGGCTAGCAGCGCCGCGCCGCCAAAGCCGGGGGCGCCGCCCATCACTAACACGTGCCCCGTATCTCCCTTATGGCTGGTGCGCCATCGCGGTGCAAAGGCTTCTGCCAGCAACGAATCATCCAGCCGCCAAGCCGTGGCGGGAATGTCGAAATACGCCTGGACTTTTACGCCCAGCGGGCGAAAATCGATCTCACCGGTATAAGCAGGCGCATCGCCGGTATGAAGGCCAATTTTATCGCCAATAAACGTCACTGTGCAGGCGGCCTCTACCGCAACACCCGGCACAGCGCCGGTATCAGCGAACAGCCCGGAAGGTATATCAATCGCCAGTACTGGCCGGTGTGCGGCATTGATCATTTCAATAGCACGTTTGAAGCGCCCTTCTACCTCGCCCGTCAAACCGGTGCCTAGCAAGGCATCGATGATCACCTCGCCAGTAAATTCGATCCCGGCGTGCCACTCCTCGCAGCTTACTCCCGCCGATGTTGCCAGCTGTGCAGCGCGAGCCGCATCGCCGCTTAGCTCTGCGAGGGGTTTAAGCGTTACCCGCTGCACTTTAAGGCCGGACTGCATCGCTAGCGCGGCGAGCACGTGTCCATCGCCGCCGTTATTACCACTTCCACACATAACGGTTAAACTGCGCGCCTGGGGCCAGCGTGAACGAAAACTATGCCAGGCACTTGAAGCGGCGCGCTGCATCAATGCAAAACCTTCAATACCACCCGCAATGGTGCGACGGTCAAATTCACGCACCTGGGCGGTTTTATAAAGAGGGCGTAGCATGGAGGTATTCAGGATCGTCACGATCGCTCCTTTCGCATGTTTTGATGGCTGCCAATGCGTTAGCATAGCGCGCTTAATACTCGCTGTTGATTGATACTATTAAACTCACTCTCCATTTGCCTGATTTGTTTAAATAACCATGCCGGACTCCACTGCCCTTGCACGCCCTAATATCGCAATGACTGACCAGCAGCTTGCTCGCCTTGCCGACCTGATTAAAACCTGGGGACGCGAACTGGGCTTTCAGCAGGTGGGCATCACCGATACTCAACTGTCGGCCCATGAAGCCCACCTAGACGCATGGCTGGAGAAGGGCTACCACGGCGAAATGGGCTTTATGGCCAAGCATGGCACCAAGCGTACCCGGCCTGCAGAACTTGAACCCGGCACTCAGCGCATTATCAGCGTGCGCATGGATTATCTGCCCGCCGAAGTAGAAAGCACCAAGGTGCTCGGCCAACCCAGCCGCGCCTACGTATCGCGCTACGCTTTAGGGCGTGATTATCACAAGCTAATCCGCAAACGGTTAGCCCAATTAGCTAAAAAAATTGAGCGGCAAGTCGGCGAGTTCGGCTACCGCGCGTTTGTCGACTCAGCGCCGGTGATGGAGCGCGCCCTGGCCCAAAAAGCCGGGCTTGGTTGGTTCGGCAAAAACGCCATGCTACTCAACCCCAAGGCGGGCTCGCTGTTCTTTCTGGGCGAGCTCTATACCGACCTACCGTTGCCCATTGATAAACCGCTTGAGCAAGAACACTGCGGCAGCTGTAGTGCCTGCCGCACCGCCTGCCCTACCGGTGCCATCGTTGATGACAAAGTGGTCGACTCGCGCAAGTGCATTTCCTACCTCACCATCGAACTGCACGGCGCCATTCCGGTTGAGTACCGTCGCGCCATGGGCAACCGTATCTACGGCTGTGACGACTGCCAGCTTGTATGCCCCTTCACTCGCTTCACCCGCATTACCCAGGAAGATGACTTTGCCCCGCGCCATGACCTAGACCGCGCATCGCTCATCAGCCTGTTTGCCTGGGGCGAAGCGGAGTTTCTGGATAAAACCGCCGGCAGCCCCATTCGGCGCATTGGCTACCAACGCTGGCTGCGCAATATTGCCATTGGCCTGGGCAACGCGCCTTGGAGCGAGACCGTTGAGGCCGCACTGTGGGCGCGGCGCGGCTTCCCTAGCGCTTTGGTGCGCGAACACGTTGCCTGGGCGCTTGAGGAGCAGCGCCTTAAGCGCGGTGAGCGCATTGCCACTGACGCGTCTTAAACGCTACTATTTTAGCCGCTCTTCTTAGCTATTCTTCTTCGTCGCTACGCTGATCAACGCGCAAAAATGTATCCCGGTAGTGAGCCAGCTCGGCAATCGACTCTTTAATATCATCCATCGCCAAGTGCACATTCTGCTTACTAAAGCCCGCCAGTGCGCCGGGGTTCCAGCGTTTGGCCACCTCTTTTATGCTAGACACATCAAGATTACGGTAGTGGAAAAAGTTCAGCAGCGCGGGCATCTCGCGCTCTAAAAAACGCCGATCCTGGTGGATACTGTTACCACACATCGGCGACGACCCCGCCACTGCGTACTGCTGCAGAAACGCCAGGGTATGCTGCTCGGCTTCGGCTGTTTCCACCTGACTGGCTTTCACACGGGCGACTAAGCCTGATTCACCATGGGTTTTCTGATTCCAGTCATCCATCTGCGCCAGCAGGCTATCAGGCTGTTTCACCGCGATTACCGGCCCTTCCGCAACAACGTTTAAATCCGCATCGGTAATGAGCGTCGCCACTTCAATAATGCGCTCTTTGTTGGGATCCAACCCCGTCATTTCTAGATCGATCCACACCAGCAAGTCATCCCGCGGCGTCGTTTTTTCTTCCGCTGCACCCGTCTTTTCGTTACTCATTAGCGTTATTCCTTTGCCCAAATGGCCATTAATATCATCCAAGTGTGCCTTAAATAAGCCCATCAAGCAGCTATACAGAACCGCTTGAGCACTTGATAAGTACAAAGATATTTTTGATAGGTACAATGCTATTTATTATACCGATCATCAGGTGGTCATGAGCAAACGCAAATTAAGTCGTCAGCAGCAGTGGCGCGTCGATAAAGTCCAGGCGGAACGCGCCCAGCGCGCCGAAAAGCGTGACGTGCAAGACGCTGAAAAACTCGCCGCTGGCGAATACGGCGCCGAACAGCCGGGCCGCGTCGTTGCTCACTTTGGGCGCACCCTTGAAGTGCGCAACAGCGACAATGAACCGGTGCGCTGCCACTTACGCGCCAACCTGAACGGTTTGGTCACCGGCGACCGCGTGATATGGCGCGCCGGGCAAGAAGGCTCCGGCGTGGTGGTCGCCCGGGAAGAGCGCGATAGCGTACTTAAACGCCCGGACGCCCGCGGCCTGCTCAAACCGGTAGCCGCTAATATTGACCAACTGTTGATTGTATTCGCGGTGGAACCCGCGCCCCACGCCAACCTAATCGACCGCTATCTAGTGGCCGCTGAAGCCACCGGCATTGCGCCGGTGTTGGTGCTCAACAAAACCGACCTGCTGCCGGAAGACGGCGGCGAGTTGGGTAAACTGCTTGAGCGCTATCGCGAGTTGGGCTACCCCGTGGTGCGCACCACTACCGCCACAGAAAACGGGCTAGATGAGCTACGCAGCCAGCTTGAAGAGCGCACATCGGTGTTTGTTGGCCAGAGCGGCGTCGGCAAGTCATCGCTGATTGACCTGTTGCTGCCCGACGAAACCCTGCGCATCGGCGCGCTTTCGGAAGACTCCCGCAAAGGCACCCACACCACCACCACGGCGCGCCTCTACACCATGAGCCGCGCCGAGGTGGCCGACGGCGACCTTATCGACTCACCGGGTATTCGCGAGTTTGGCTTGGTGCACCTTAGCGAGCAGGAAGTCACCGACGGCTTTATTGAATTTCACGACTATCTTGGCCACTGCCGTTTTCGCGACTGCCGCCACCGCAATGAGCCCGGCTGCGCTTTACTTGCCGCGGTCGAGGCAGGCAAGATTCATCCAGCACGCTTTACCAGCTATCGGCGCATACTTGATAGCTTGGATAGCTAGGATTTAGAGGAGTTACTCATGAGGAGCACCGAAAGCCAATCGTCGGAAGCCAACCTGCTGCCGCTGATCGTTGAACCTGAACAGCTGCAGGAACATTTGGATGATCCACAGCTGCTGATTATCGATGTGCCGGTTAACGGCGACAGCTATCGCCAGGGCCATGTGCCCGGCGCTATATTCCTCGATTTTCGCTATTTGATGCGTGGCGAAGGGCCAGTCCCCAGCAACGTTCCCGGTGTGGATGCGCTATCAAGGCTGTTTAGTGCCCTAGGCCTGACCCGCGACACCCACGTAGTGGCTTACGATGACGAAGGCGGCGGCTGGGCGGCACGCTTACTGTGGACGCTAGATCTAATCGGCCACACCCGCTACTCCTATCTGAACGGCGGCATCCACGCTTGGCGTGATGCGAGGCTAAACCAGAGCAGCGAACCGACGGCCCCCACTGCCAGCGAATACAGTGCTGAGATTCTCAACCCCAATACCCTGATCACTTTTGAAGAGATCAAAGAGAAGCTCGACGATAGGCAGTTCGCGGTATGGGATGCACGCTCCAAAGATGAGTACGCTGGCGTACGCGGCAATAATAAGCATCTGGGCCATATTCCCGGTGCGGTCAATTTGGACTGGCTTCACGCCATGGATCGCAGCCGTGCACTGCGCATCCGCGATTACGCCGAACTAATCACCGAGCTTGGCGCCCTCGGTCTCACGCCCGATATGGAAATCGCCACCCACTGCCAAAGCCACCATCGCAGCAGCTTTACTTGGCTGGTCGGCAAGGCGCTAGGCTTTAATATGCGTGGCTACGCAGGTTCCTGGGGTGAATGGGGCAACCGCGACGACACCCCGATTGAGAAGTGAATATATAACTGTGACTCTTTCCCAAAAAGCCTTTTCGCTACTGCAATACCCGTTGCCTCACCACGCGCTCTCGCGCCTGACTGGCAAGTTTGCCCAGTGCGATAATACCTGGGTAAAAAACACCCTGATTAAAGCGTTTATCAAACGCTTTAATGTGGATATGAGCCAAGCGCTGGAGCCAGACCCCAGCACCTACGCCACGTTCAACGACTTCTTCACCCGCGCCCTAAAAGCCGATGCGCGCCCCCTGGGCGATGGCATTCTAAGCCCCGCCGATGGCACGCTCTCTCAATACGGACGCCTACAGGCCGGGCAACTGGTGCAGGCGAAAGGCCACACCTACTCCGCCCAAACGCTGCTGGGTGGCGAGACGGCACTGGCTGAAGAGTTTCTTGGCGGCAGCTTTGCCACCGTTTATCTCTCGCCACGGGACTACCACCGGGTGCATATGCCGGCCACCGGCACCCTACGCGAAATGATCTATGTCCCTGGAAGGCTGTTCTCGGTCAACCAAGCCACCGCCGACTATGTACCGGGTCTGTTTGCCCGAAACGAGCGCTTAGTGTGCATCTTTGATACCGAACAAGGCCCGATGGCAATGGTATTAGTCGGCGCCATGATTGTCGCTGCTATCGAGACGGTCTGGTCAGGGCAGGTGACACCGCTTGCAGGCCACCCTCAGCGCATGCAGTTTGGCCAACCGATCACGCTAGAAAAAGGCGCCGAGATGGGCCGCTTCAAGCTTGGCTCCACCGTGGTAATGTGCTTCGCCAAACCGGTTAATTTCGCAGAGCGCCCCCACGTGACAATGGTCAGCATGGGAGAGTCGTTAGCTACTCTCTAGTTAACAGCTGCTTTCTAGCAGTTAGGCGTTGAGAATGCGAGCACGTCTTCCAGGCGTGCTTTGCCCAAGGCCAGTTGCATAAGGCGATCTATCCCCAGCGCCACACCAGCGCCTTCGGGCATCCCGTGTTCTAGTGCCGCCAGCAAGCGCTCATCCACGTCCACTTCCGACAAACCTAAACGACGGCGCTCGGCATTATCTTCTGCAAAGCGGACGCGCTGCTCAGCCGCATCAGTTAGCTCATCGTAGCCGTTAGCCAATTCAATACCGTTTAGATAGACCTCAAAGCGGGAAGCCACCCACTCATCATCCGCATCTTGGTGGCGTCGGGCCAAAGCCGCTTGACTGGCCGGGTAATCAATTACCACGCTGAGCTCATGCTGGCCTAGCTGCGGCTCGATCACCACGCTCATCAACAGGTCAAGGCAAGTATCGCGACCTTCGTCAGCTAATGACTGGGCGGGCATTTGCGCACGCTTAGCGGCCAACGAACGCAGTTTTTCCACCGAGGTGGTGAAGGGATCGACGTCTAAGTGAGTATGAAACAACTCTCGGTAGCGGTAATGCACCAGCGGGCCGGGAAAACTGGGTAACAGCGTCATGATCAGGGTAGCGGTCTCATCAATCAGCTTTTCCAGTGTAAACTGAGGCCGATACCACTCCAGCATGGTGAATTCGATGTTATGGCGCCCACCCACCTCACCATCACGAAAGCTTCTCGCGAGCTGAAAGATCGGCCCACTGCCAGCGGCTAGTAGGCGCTTCATATGAAACTCAGGCGAGGTTTGTAACCAGAGACGGCGCTGACCTTTATCCGTGCGCGCTAGGGTGTGAAGTGATACCAAGTGGACATCCGTGCTGCCGCCTTGCCCAAGCACCGGTGTCTCTACTTCCAGCACGTCACGCTGGGCAAAAAAAGCCCGCACGTTGGCCATTAACCGTGCTCGCTCGCGCAGCGTTTCAATTGACGCTGAGGGTTGCCAATCAACGGCCATCACTACTCCTTAGGCAAACTGGTTCATAAAGACGAATTTTGAATAAAAAATGGCCGCGTACAGTGCGCGGCCATTTTAGGATATTGGAAACTCGAAAGACGGTTAAGCGCGGGAGACGTAGTCGCCACTGCGCGTATCAACTTTCAGCACTTCACCCTGGTTGATAAATAGCGGTACGCGAACCACCGCACCAGACGACAGCGTAGCTGGCTTGGAGCCGCCTTGGGCCGTATCGCCTTTCAAACCTGGGTCCGTTTCAACGACTTCCAGCTCGATGAAGTTGGGCGGCGTCACGGAAATCGCCTTATCGTTCCACAACGTGATGATATAGGGCACCTGCTCCTTGAGCCATTTTACATTATCACCCAAGGCTTTCTTTTCCACAGCGTACTGTTCAAAAGAGCCGTCGGTCTTCATGAAGTGCCACATATCACCGTCGGTGTAGAGGTACTCCATCTCCATCTCCATGACATCGGCGCCTTCCAGAGAATCACCCGACTTGAAGGTCTTCTCACCCACACGGCCGGTCATCAGGTTACGCAGCTTAACGCGGTTAAACGCCTGACCCTTGCCCGGCTTAACCAGCTCGTTCTCAACGATCGAACAAGGATCGCCGTCGAGCATTACTTTTAAACCGCCCTTGAATTCATTGGTAGAATAGTTCGCCATAATGCCTCTCAATATTTCATTTCAGTAGCGTAGAGCTCAAAGCCACGCGTCGCCTATAGATATCGTTCTTAAATGGGTGCACGCATGATAACCCGAAGGAGGGCTTTTTTGCAGGAGAACATCATTATTGCCGCGCTTGAAACACGCCCTAGTTGGCAACAGCAGCTTTCTAACGCCATCCGCGACCCTAAGGTACTCTGTGACCGGCTAGGCCTAGGCAGGGAGTGGCTTGCTGGGGCTAATACAGGCCATGGCCTGTTTGAAGTACGCGTTCCTGAGGCATATCTCAGCAGAATAGCCCATGGCGACATAACCGACCCACTATTACGCCAAGTCTTACCGCTAGGCGAAGAAGCACTATCGCCCGCAGGCTACGTTTTGGATCCGCTTGAAGAAGCCGAACATCGGCCAGCCAAGGGACTGATTCATAAGTACGCAGGCCGGGTATTGCTGATTGCCAGCCCGACTTGCGCTATCAACTGCCGCTACTGCTTTCGCCGCCATTTTCCCTATAGCGACAACTCGCCTTCTAGAGCGCAGTGGCAGCAAGCCCTCGACTACTTGCGCGCTGACACCACTGTTCACGAAGCCATCCTCTCTGGCGGTGACCCGCTGGCCGCCAATGACCGTCAACTGGCTTGGCTGGTGGAACAGCTAGAAGGCATCCCACACCTTACAAGGCTGCGCATTCATACCCGCCTGCCGGTGGTGATTCCCGACCGAGTTGATGACGCCCTACTGGGCTGGCTAGCGTCGACTCGCTTACAGAAAGTCGTGGTGCTGCATATTAATCACGCCAACGAGATTGACCAAGCGGTCGTCGACGCCTGCACGCGGCTTAAACAAGCCGGGGTAACGCTGCTCAACCAAAGCGTGCTGCTACGCGGAGTGAACGATAGCGTCGATACGCTAGCCGCGCTTTCTGAACGGCTATTTGAAGCCAGCATACTGCCCTATTACTTACATGTATTAGACCCCGTGCAGGGCGCTGCGCATTTCGATGTCTCGGATGCAGAAGCCCGCGAGCTGGTGGCTGAGCTTCGCGACTATTTGCCGGGGTTCTTAATGCCGCGGCTGGTGCGGGAAATTCCTGGCAAGGCAAGTAAAACGCCGCTTTAACGCGGATCAAACGGCACAAATCAGTCCTAAACGCTAACCTGGTACTTTATGGCGCTCTTGAGTTAGGCCTCTGTGCTTCTCCATACAGTTGCACCAAATAGCTATACTAAAGTCGAAATCATCACCTTTTGCTGCTGATGTAACCAACTAGCCATAGTGGCCACAGCTTAGATATGACTTTGCTCATTTAGACTTTTTTTTCACCCCAACTCACAAGCGTCAGGATTATCCGGCATGGCATTCTACCAACAGCAGTCGTGACCTATCACCAGTTCATCTATTGGCGGCAGAACTCTTTACAGGGGGACGGTGACGGTGACGCTCACTCATTATACGGTTTTATAAATCCTGAATTTTAAACACTTAAATCACACATCAGCATAGCCTTACCTGTTTGTTCGTCATTAATCAACTGCGCTTGATAGGGACCACTGTCATGATTTACCAGGGAGTACTCAACGCTTGAAAGCCTTTCTTTAACGTCTGCGATAGATCCTGAAAACTCAACTAAAAGCACGTTAAGGCCATTTGAGTTCCCAAAATAAAAAACGAAACTATCCACTGGCAATCCATAGTACTCACCGTTTTTTGCTGTTAAACGGTAGCCGCTGTAATCTTGATTGCGCTCAAAGAAGTCTATTTCTCCAAGGGCTTCTTTATAAGCATCCGGCAGGACAATTTCGTTAACCTCCGGATAGAGCGAACCTTCTGGGTAAGTCACCAGGTTTCGACGTAGTTCGTTCCACTCTTCCGACTGGGCACAGCCGTCTTCCCACGACGTAAGCAGGGGTGTCCAATCAACTGTTGAGCCTGATGCGGCAGCTCCATAGGAAGTGCCATAGAAAAGCGCGCAGCCTAGAACTGTGACGAATAGTGGCTTATAGGTATGTTTCATTCGGTTCCCTTTTTCATTTATATTTAATCAAACAGGCTGGCAGGCACGGCGTCAGGCGCGCCTTATTCAAGCCATTTTTCATAAGCCTCTACATAAGAATATACTTTTATATTTCCAATAATCTGTAGCCCCATTCCCTATATTAAACGTAATGGCTCCTGCTTCCTCCGCAGGCCTCTCTGTCCTGACGGCGGCAACACAACCTACTACCAACTCTCGCGAGATCTTCAAGTGTCATCACTACCTTCCGCGGGCTGCATGGCTCACGCTACCGGGCCGAGTTTGAGCACTGCTTCAATCAGCGCTGTGGCCGCAAGGCCATGATCCTGCGCTTTCTCACGGCAGCGGGAGGACACCGCCAATGCTGCACCAGCCCCCAGTGTCAGGATGAGTGTCGTACCCTCTGATACCCTGTTCTTATAAACCGATCAGGGGGCGAAAGGAGACACTCATGCCTCGTTACTCCGAGGAGCGCCGGCAAGCCGTGGTCACCAAGCTGCTGCCTCCCCACAACCTCTCTCCGCAGGTGATCGCGGAGCAGGAAGGGATCTCACTGGGCACCGTCTACAAGTGGCGCAAGGAAGCCCGTGCCGAAGGGCGCTGTCTGCCGGATGCCCTGGGCAAGGGCGCCGATGGTTGGTCATCCAAGGATAAGTTCAGCGCCGTGATCGAAACCGCCTCGCTGAACGCCCAGGAAACCGCGGAATACTGCCGCCGTCGGGGGATCTATCCCGAACAGCTGGAGCGCTGGCGACATGACTGCGAGCAGGCCGCCAGTCTCTCGCACTCGGAACGCCAGCGTGAGGCCGACGAGGCCAAGCAGCAGCGCAAGCGCATCAAGGCGTTGGAGAAAGAGCTGGCTCGCAAGAACGAGGCCTTGGCGGAAACCGCAGCGTTACTGGCCCTGCGAAAAAAGGCGAGGGCGATCTGGGGGGACGAGGACGAATGATCAGCACCCCAGATCGCCAACGCGCTATCGCGCTGATCGAAGACGCCCGGGCCCAAGGGGCCCGCCTGGAAGCCGCCTGTCGCGAGTTGGGCATCACCGCCCGAACGTACCAACGCTGGACGCGCGACGGCGAACTACGCGAGGACCAGCGCCCTTTGGTCGACCGGCCGGTGCCGGCTAACGCACTGACACCGGCCGAAGAGCAGGAGATACTCGACGTGTGCCACCGGCCCGAGTACGCGAGCTTGCCGCCAGAGCAGATCGTGGTGCGCCTGTTCGACGAGGAGCAGCGCTACCTGGCATCCCCCTCGTCGTTCTACCGCGTTCTGCACAAGCACCGACAAGTGGTGCATCGTGGCCGCGCCAAAGCGCCTCAGCGCCGCGCCAAGCCCACGACCTACCAGGCCACCGCGCCCAACCAGGTGTGGTCGTGGGACGCGACCTGGCTGGGTGGTCCGATCAAGGGGCAGTACTACTACCTGGTGATGATGATCGACATCTTCAGCCGCAAGATCACCGGCTGGGAGGTGTTTCTGGCTGAGTCGGCCAATAACTCCCGCAGCGTGCTGGAGCGGGCGGTGCTGGCCGAGCAGATCATCGATCAGCCACTGGTGTTGCATGCGGACAACGGCAGCCCCTTCAAGGGCGCCACGCTGCTGGAGAAGCTGCATGACCTCGGCATCACGCCGTCCTTCAGCCGGCCGCGTGTCAGTAACGACAATCCTTACTCGGAGGCGCTGTTCCGGACCTGCAAGTACCGGCCTTGCTACCCCGTCGACGGGTTTGCCACGGTCGACGATGCCCGCGAGTGGGTGGCCGGCTTCGTGCAGTGGTACAACCACGAACACCGCCACAGCGGGATTCGCCTGGTGACGCCGGCACAGCGCCATGCTGGCGAGGACACCGAGGTACTGACCAAGCGCCACGCCATTAATCAGGCAGCACGTGACGCCAACCCTGCCCGCTGGAGTGGTAAGACCCGGAATTGGACGCCGATCGGTACCGTGTCGCTCAACCCAGAACGGGAATTCGAGGTCACCGTCGTAGAACCAGAAAAACAGGTGGCCTAAAAGGCCTCAGAGGCGACAGATTCCTTGACAACTACCGCCAGATCATGAATAATAATTAGCCTTATACCTAATCAAGAGTTGTTTTTATATATTTTCTAAAAATAAAAAAATAATAAAGTAAAAATTCTTTTTATATGCTGTACTCATTAGATAACCTTTCTTAGCCCGGCCCCGAAGCGCTGGGTTCAAGAACTGGGTTCATGCAATGTGGCAATAATAGTCTTACAAAAACCGATATGCCGCATCAACAAGTAAAAGTGAAGGGAACACATCATCATGAAACTGCTCAAACCGACGCTAATCGCCGCTGCCGTATGCATGGCGGCCTCCGCCCAGGCCCAACAGGCCGCCACCTCACTGGATATGGCGGTGGTCATCGATGAATCCGGCTCCATGGCCGGCGAACACAACCAGTTCATCGGCACCTACGTCGACAACCTCGACCAGCTGCTCAACAACCAGGGGGTCACGCTTAACCAGTATGGCTTGGTCGGCTTCGGTGGTGGCACTTTCTCGTCTGTCACGCCCAATGAGGCTGGCCGCGAGGAAGGCGGCGCCCTCTACCGCCACTTCTGGCTGAAGCGTAACCCGGATGATGTCTGGGGCAGCGCCACGGATTTCGACAACACCACCCCAGAATTGACCACCAGCGGTGGTACCGAGGATGGCTACCGCGCTATCGATTACACCTTCCGCAACTATACCTTCCGCTCCTCGACCAGCAAGGCGATCATGCTGATCACCGACGAGGACCGGGATAACGACACCTCCAATCTGGCAACCGGTCATCTGCCCCAGGGCATGACCGAACTCGACAAAGCCTTCATCGAAGGTGAGCTCAGCCGCTCCGGCACCACGGTGCATGCGGTGGTCAATCAACGCTTCATGGACTTGGCAGGTAACCCGGCGGTGGCTATCGTCGGCAAAGACCCCGCCACCGGCACCGCCTATGTGCAGCAGGCCGACGGCTCCATCGTCCAGAAGACCGGCTACCAGTTCGGCAGCGCCGGCAGCAATACCCAGGCCGACTACACCGAGCTGGCACTGGCCACCGATGGTACCGTCATTGATATCGACGCGCTGCGCGACGTCTACCAGGACACCACCGCCCTGACCGCCCTCTCCGGCACGCTGGCACAGCTGGTGGCCAACATCACCGCCAGCGGCGGCGGTACAGTGATCGGGGTCAACTGTGACAGCGCCAGCGGGGCAGCGGCCCAGGTGTGTGCAGCTATCGCCTCCAGCCAGAACTCCAATGTGCAGAACCTCGGCCAGCAAGTCAGCCAAACGGCACAGTACCAGCAGTTGACCCAATATCAGGTCAGCCAGATGCTGCAGGGGGCGCTGAACAACGGCCGCGCCGTGATGCGCACCCTGCGCACGCGCATGGCCACACTACGCCAGGCCGGCACCAACGTGGCCAACGTGCAGGTGATGGACTACTACGACGGCAACGTGGCGCTGACCAACCGCCAGATCGAGGCAGCTCAGGAGATGCGCGGCGGCGCGGCATCGGCTGACAATAACGGCTTCGGCTACTTCCTGCGCGGCCATTACACCAATGGCGACTTCGACGGCAACGACAGCACCAGTGGCTACGACAGCGACACCTATACCCTGGTCGGCGGTGTCGACAAGTATTTCGACAACAAAACACAGGCGGGTGTGGCGCTGCACTACGCCAACAGCGATGCCGACTACGATATGGGTGCCGGCGGTACCGACAGCGACAGCTACGGGCTGAATCTCTACGGTAGCCATGAACTGGCGCCTAACCTCTACCTGGAGGCCAGCCTGGGCTACAGCCGCATGGACATCGACGCCGACCGTGAGACCGGCTTCGGCATGGCAAGTGGTAGCACCGATGCCGATATCACTTCGGCCTCGCTGGGTGCGCTGCGCGAGATCGCCGTGACACCGAAACTAGCCCTGCAACCGTTCGTCTACCTCAACTACCAGAACGTCGACATGGATGGTTTCACCGAGTCCGGTAGCAATGCGGCTCTGGTTGTCGAGGATAGTCGGCTCGAGTCGCTTAACTCTGAGGTGGGCCTGGGTGCCGCCTACCAAGTCGGTGCCAGCACCATCGCCACCGCCTCCGTGGCCTGGGAGCATGAGTTCAAGGATGACTCCACCGCAGTAACCTCGGCGTTCGCCGCATCGCCCAACGACGTCTTCACCGTGGATGTACCGCGGCCGGATGACAACTATGGACGCGTCAGCGTGGGCCTGATGCAGGAGATCGGTGGCAACCGCAGCGTGACGTTCAACGCCGATACCATCTTCGGGCATAGCGACTACGATGAGTTCGGAGTGATGCTGCAGTTCCGCCAACAGTTCTGAGATAGAACCGAACGCGGTACTGCAACTTGGGCGTGTCGCACGGCGGCGCGCCCCTTTTTTCTTTCCCCACAGGTTTCATTCTTGCATGACACTCTGCTCACGCTTGGTTAGCCGTGTAGTGCGACTGGCTCAGTCCGTGTTTTTAGTGGGTATGCTGACGGGGTGTGCCGTATCAAGCGGTGGGCTGGCGTCACGCCTGCCAGCGGGTCACGCTGCCGGCGTTGTCTCCCTGAACGGCAATGGATTTCAGCTTGCTGCCGCCGAACGGCCGGGTGACGGTGAGCGCGTGAGGGTCCTCATCGAGGGCGACGGGCGCCCCTGGTTGGCCGGGGGGAAACGCGTCTCGGATGACCCTACTCCCCGCGATACGCCGATGCTTCGGCAGTTCCTTGAAGGACCTTCACCAGCGCTATACCTGGGCAGACCCTGCTACTTCGGCATGGGCCCTGCCAGGCAGTGCCATCCGACTCTGTGGACCTTTTCGCGCTACTCGCCCCGTGTGGTGGCTGCCTTAGCCGAGGGTCTGCGTACCTGGCTCGACCGACACCCCAACGCCACGAACGTCACCCTGATGGGCCATTCCGGCGGCGGTGTGCTGGCCCTGCTGGTAGCCGAGGAGGTCACCGCGGTGGATCGAGTCGTCGCCTATGCGGCCCCGATCGATATCGCCTTGTGGAGCGAGCTGCACGGCTTCACGCCGCTGTTCGACTCACTGAATCCGGCGGAAATCAACAATTGGCGAGCAGACGTATCACGCCTACTCATATTCGGCGGCCAAGACCAGCAAGTCCCCGCCGCAGCCTTCACCCCCGCCGCCCACAAGATTCCTGGAGCACACCTTACCATTATGCCCGCAGCTAACCACCTGCCGCCGGCTAGGCTAACCGAGCTTGACGATGCTCACCGGCGGCAGCGTCCAACTTTCCTGATCGACTCGCATGAGTAGCAGATCACATACCTCGCTGCTATGGACGGAGCCAATGACCCCGCGCTTGAGAGTGGCGCGTGCGTTGCTGGGGGTTACTATCCATAGTGCTATCTGGCCATAGTAATATCTAAGTCGATTAAGCATTAACGCTTTGTCTACCCCAACGACGCCGCCGTCACATTCGCCGCTGCTGGCTGGGTGGAGTGATGGCGATTGATGGCGCTAAGAACGCCCTTCATTGAGGCACTGGTAATGCTCTCATCAGTGCCTACGCCAAACACCGCGTTGCCGTCGATACGCACCTCCACGTAAGCGATAGCTTCCGCATCGGCGCCCTGGCCGCGTGAGTGCTCGTGGTAGTCGATAATCTCTACAGCGTGTCCTGCCGCGGCAAGTGCTTTGATAAAAGCAGCTAACGGGCCATTGCCTTCGCCGCTTAGCGTTTGGCGGCTGCCATCAGTCTCAACGACGGCTTCCAGCGTCACTTTGGGGCTGTCCGGTTCAGACGACAAACGGTGGTTAACTAATGCAAAGGGCGCGCGTTGCTGCAAATACTCATCGGCAAAGGCCTGATAAATCATTTGTGAGGTGATTTCTTTACCTGTGCGCTCAGCGACTTCTTGCACCACCTGGCTGAACTCAATCGATAGCCGACGCGGCAACTCAATGCCGTGCTCTTGCTCCAGCAGGTAAGAAACACCGCCTTTGCCCGACTGGCTGTTAACCCGAATAACCGCTTCATAGCTGCGGCCTACATCCAGCGGATCGATAGGCAGATAAGGCACATCCCACAATGCGTCTGGATTTGCGCGGCGATCCGCCATGCCCTTTTTGATCGCGTCTTGATGGGAGCCGGAGAAGGCGGTAAATACCAAATCGCCCACATAAGGGTGGCGGGGGTGCACCGGCAGTTGGTTGCAGTACTCCACTTCGCGCATGATCGGGGTGATATTAGAGAAATCGAGCTGCGGATTAACACCCTGGGTGTACATATTCATCGCCAAGGTCACGATATCGACGTTGCCGGTGCGCTCGCCGTTGCCGAACAGGGTGCCCTCCACCCGGTCGGCGCCGGCCATCAACGTTAGCTCGGCGGCCGCGACACCAGTACCGCGGTCGTTATGGGGGTGAACACTGACAATCAGATGATCACGGTTTTTGACGCGGCGGCAGAACCACTCAATTTGATCGGCGTAGTTATTTGGCGGCGCGACTTCTACCGTGGCCGGCAAATTGACGATCATGGGTTTATCGGCGCGGGAACCGTAAGCCTCCATGACCGCTTCGACGATCTCGACAGCAAAATCCATCTCGGTGGTGGTGAAAAGCTCCGGCGAGTACTGAAAGGTCCAGTTGGTTTCCGGTGCAGCGTCCATCTGCGCGCGGATCTGCTGGGTCGCCTCCACGGCGATTTGCACGCACTCAGGCTTATCGACGTTAAATACTACCCGGCGAAACATGGGGTCAGTGGCGTTATAAACGTGGACAATAGCGTTTTTGGCGCCTTTCAAGGCTTCAAAGGTGCGTTCAATCAAGTGCGGGCGCGCCTGGGTCAGCACTTGAATGGTCACGTCTTCGGGAATTTTATCCTGCTCAATCAGCGAGCGGACAAAATCAAAGTCCGTTTGCGATGCGGACGGAAAGCCTACCTCTATCTGTTTAAAACCCACGCTGAGCAGCATGTCGAATAGGCGCTGTTTGCGCTCTTGATCCATCGGGTCGATCAGCGATTGATTGCCGTCGCGCAGGTCAACGCTGCACCAGATAGGCGCTGATTCAATGCGCTGGCTCGGCCACTGACGGTCGGGCAGATCAACGGCCACAAAGGGGCGGTACTTTTTGGCAGGATCAGTCAACATCATGGCGGCTCTCCTAAAATCAGTCAGTTGTGGGCTTGTCGGTGTGCTTGAGCGAGGGCTGACTCCATGCGATCGAGCTGTACTTTCAGCCCGCGAACATCATTGCGCAGCGACTGCAGCTCGGCTTCTTCGCCTTCGCCGTTGTCCAGCGCCATTTGCGCGCTCTCTTTCTGCATCACATCCAGCACAATACCAATCATCATATTGAGAAAGATAAAGGCGTTCAAAAAGATAAAGGTTAAAAAATAGACCCAGGCGTAGGGGTAAACGTCCATGGCTGGATATAGCACCGCAGTGGCCCAGCTCTCAAACGTCGCAACCTGAAACAACGTCAGCATCGCCAGCGAAATATTACCCCACAGCCCCTCGTCAACATTGTGAAACAGAAAGCTGCCAATAGCAGCGTAAATATAGAAGATGATAAACATCAGCAACACCACATAGCCCATCCGTGGCACCGATTTTACCAAGGCGCTAAGCAGCATCTGTAGCTCAGGAATCATCGATACCAAGCGCAGCACGCGGAAAATACGCAGTAATCGCGCCAGCAGCACCATTTCCGAGTCGTCCATGGGAATTAGGCTGGCGGTGACAATTAAAAAGTCAAAAATATTCCAGCCTTTTTTAAAAAAGCTAAGTAACGTACGTTCAGCGGCCATTCTGATTAAAATTTCGATCAGAAAAAATATCGTTACTGCGACATCAAGATAGAGCAGCCACTGCTCAAGCTGGGAGGTTTCGTCGTAGGTCTTTGCCCCTATCACCAGGGCGGAAATGACGATAATGGCGATCACCGCCGCTTCAAAAAACTTGTTGGAGCGCAGCTTTTCAAAGCGTGCCTGCCAAGTATTGAATGGTTCACTCATGGAGCACAAAATCTCTTAACGGTTAATTCGCACACTTTATACTAAAATTACACACCTACTACACAAGTGATATCCTGTTGTTTCACTTGATGTATCCTGCGCCACCAGAGCGCCTCTTTTAGACGCCCTGTTGGTACTCTTTTGACTTTTTTTACTTTAGCCGCTGGATGATCCCCATGACACTGCTTTGGATAGCCTTATTGCCTCTGCTAGGCGTACTGGTGCCGGCACTCACCGCACGGCGCGGGCGCGGTTTCTGTTCCCTTGCAACGGCGGTGCTGCCGGCCACTGCCTTAGTAATGACGCTACTCAACGTGCCGGCTCTGCTGGATGGTGAGCAACTGCGCTTTTCGGCCACCTGGATGCCTGAACTGGCGCTGAACCTAGCATTTCGCCTGGATGGGCTAACGCTACTGTTCAATCTACTGATACTTGGCATTGGCCTACTGATTATCCTGTATGCCCACTACTACCTGGCCAAAGACGAACCCTTTGGTCGCTTTTACGCCTTCCTGATGTTATTTATGGCGTCAATGGTAGGCATTTCAATGTCGGACAACCTGATTCTGCTCTGGCTGTTCTGGGAGCTAACCAGCCTTTCCTCATTTTTGTTAATCGGATACTGGTCGCACCAATCCGACGCCCGTAAAGGGGCCCGTATGGCGCTGACCGTGACCGGCGCGGGCGGCCTTGCCTTGCTGGCCGGCCTTTTACTGCTCGGTGATATGGCGGGCAGCTTCAATATGGATGATGTATTGGCCAGCGGCGACGTGATTCTTGCCGACTCGCGCTATCCACTCATGCTTGGCTTGGTACTACTAGGGGCCTTTACCAAATCAGCCCAGTTCCCTTTCCATTTTTGGTTACCCCATGCCATGGCGGCACCCACGCCGGTATCCGCCTATCTGCACTCAGCCACCATGGTTAAAGCGGGCATCTTCCTGATGGCGCGGCTGCACCCCGCCATCGCCGGTAGCGAACTGTGGAGTGTGGTCGTTTCATTAGTGGGCATCGTTACCATGTTGTATGGCGCTTGGTTTGCGCTAATGAAAACCGATCTAAAAGGCATTTTGGCGTTCTCCACAGTGAGTCATTTGGGATTGATCACCGTGCTGTTGGGCATCGGTAGTCCCATGGCGATTTTGGCTGCGCTGTTTCACATTCTCAATCACGCCACCTTTAAAGCCGCGCTGTTTATGAGTGCCGGCATTATCGACCATGAAACCGGCACCCGGGAGCTGAAGCAGTTGGGCGGGCTTAAGAAAACCATGCCGGTGACCGCGCTACTAACCACCCTCGCAGCGGCCGCTATGGCGGGGGTACCGCTGTTTAATGGCTTTTTATCTAAAGAGATGTTCTTCACCGAGACGCTAGCGACCCCCGTTTTAGGCGGTCTAAGCTGGCTACTGCCTGCGTTAGCAGCGCTCGGCGGCATCCTGTCAGTCGCTTACTCGCTACGTTTAGTACACGCCGTATTCTTCAAACCGGCCCGTGAAGCACCGCCAAAATCGCCCCATGAGCCACCGCATTTGATGCGTTTGCCGGTGGAAATATTAGTCACGCTCTGCATAGTGGTCGGTCTATTTCCGGCATTTATGGCCACAGGGTTGCTAGAGCTCGCCAGCCAAGCGGTGATCGGCAGTCCGCTCGATTTTCATCTGGCTATCTGGCACGGCATCAATCTTCCGCTGATGATGAGCTTGCTGGCTTTTGTGATGGGTATTGCGCTGTATTGGCGTCATGCTGATGTACGTCGTTTTACCCAGCAGTTTGTAGGTGTCGATGCCCGGCGCGTATTTGAGCGCATTGTTGTTTCTCTGGGTTATCACGCCGAGCAGCTTATCGCGAGACTGGAAGGTAATTCGCTACAGCGCTATGTAGGCTGGCTGTGGCTGGCAGCGCTGTTAATGGGGGGTATTGGTCTAGTTCAAATCACTGATTTAACCGGCGCAGCAGGCAATCAGGAGCTGGATGGTATTCTCCTACTTGGTGCTGGCATGTTGATGTTCGGTGGCATTGCGACCGCCGCCACCCACCGCTACCGATTAATCTCTTTGTTGATGCTCTCGGTAGTGGGGCTTTTTGTGGCACTCACCTTTGCGCGCTTCTCCGCACCGGATCTGGCGCTGACACAGCTTTCGGTGGAAGTCGTGACCATGATTCTGCTGATGCTGGCGCTGTTTTTCCTGCCGCAAAAGACCCCGCGTGAATCCAGCCCGCTGCGTAATATCCGCGATATGCTATTAGCAGGTTCACTGGGCCTGGTGATCGCCAGCCTTAACTACGCGGTCATGACGCGCGATACGCTGTCGATTTCCAGCTTTTTCGTGGAAAACAGTAAGCCCGGCGGGGGCGGCTATAACGTGGTCAACGTTATTCTGGTCGACTTCCGTGGTTTCGATACCCTGGGCGAAATCACCGTACTGGCTATCGCAGGCCTGGCGATATTTAAGCTGCTAAACCGCCTACGCCTGTTTATGCCTCATAGTGACGCTGAAGGCCGGGTATGGTCACCTGATCGCTACCCAGCCGTGCTAACGTCAATTTCAATGACGCTGCTGCCGCTGGCGCTATTAGTCTCGGCATTCATCTTCCTACGTGGCCACAATCAGCCAGGCGGCGGGTTTATTGCCGGGCTGATCACTGCGGTAGCCCTTATCCTGATGTATATGGCGAGAGGCGTAGCGTGGGCGCAAGAACGTCTGGACTTCCCTTTCCAGCCGGTGGCCGTCACCGGGGTCGCCATTGCCACGCTCACCGGGCTGGGGAGTTGGTTGTTTGGTCATCCGTTCTTAACCTCTGCCTTTGGTTACTTCAGCCTACCGCTAATCGGTACCTTTGAGCTGGCCACCGCGCTGCTGTTTGACCTCGGCGTTTACTTAGCCGTGGTGGGCGCCACACTGATGATTCTTGCCAACCTGGGCAAAGTCACCACGGCTCATCGCCCGGTGACTGAAGCCGCCGAAAAAGATGCCGACACCAGCGTTGCAACGCCCTCTGCCAAGGAGCCTCGCTAATGGAACTACTTTATGCGATGACCACAGGCGTATTAACCGCCTGTGGGCTCTACCTCACCCTACGCGGCCGCACGTTTCCGGTCGTCGTGGGGCTTACGCTGCTGTCTTACGCGGTGAACCTGTTTCTATTTTCGATGGGTGGCTTAACCACCGACGGCCCTGCCATTGTGTCCGAGAACGCTGATTATGCCGACCCGCTCCCTCAAGCGCTGGTGCTGACTGCCATTGTGATCGGCTTTGCAATGACCGCGTTCGTGGTCATTCTGGCAATGCGCGCGCGCAGTGAAGCCGGTAACGACCATGTAGACGGTAAAAAGGATGACCGCGAATGATGCAGCACCTGATTGTTTTTCCCGTCGTCCTACCGCTAGTGGCAGGCATCTTACTGCTCTATCAACGCCAGGGGTTAGTGCGCTATAAGCGTGCGGTGAGTATTGCCGCGACCGCGCTACTGTTACTGGTAGCGATAGGCCTGTTACGCCAAGCCGATAGCGGTGAAATCACCTACTACGCCCTGGGTGACTGGCAAGCCCCGTTCGGTATTGTGCTGGTGCTGGATCGTCTCTCGGCGTTAATGTTGCTGCTGACCGCTGTATTGGCCGTTGGCGCGGTGGTCTTTGCTTGTGCCGGTGACGATGAAAAAGGCAGCAACTTCCACGGCCTTTTTCAGTGGCAGTTGTTGGGCATTAACGGCGCCTTTTTAACCGGTGATCTATTTAACCTATTCGTGTTCTTTGAAGTGCTATTACTGGCTTCTTATGCGCTGTTACTGCATGGCGGTGGCAAATCCCGCATTCAGGCGAGTGTGCATTATGTGGTGCTCAACTTAGCCGGCTCGTCGCTATTCCTAATTGCGGTGGGGATTCTTTACGGCGCAACGGGCACGCTTAATATGGCGGATATGGCCATCCGAGTAGCTGAATTACCGGCAGAACGTGAAGGTTTGGTCACGGCTGGCGCGCTGATGCTACTGGTAGTTTTCGGTTTGAAAGCCGCCATTCTGCCGCTCTATTTTTGGCTGCCCAGAGCTTACGCTTCTGCCCCAGCACCAGTGGCAGCGCTCTTTGCCATTATGACCAAGATAGGTATTTACGCCATTCTGCGTGTTTATTCGCTTATTTTCAGTGATAGTGCTGGTAGTTTAACGGCACTCGAACAACCTTGGGTATGGTGGCTGTCGCTCGGTACTCTAGCGGTTGCCGGAGTGGGGGTAGTCGCTGCACGGGATTTACGCCTACTGGTCGCTTACCTAGTACTGGTATCGGTGGGCACACTGTTGGCAGGTATTGGCATGCGTTCGCCCGAAGCCGTCTCTGCGCTACTCTACTACCTCATTCACACCACGCTGATTACCGGTGGTTTATTCCTGCTAGCGGAAATGATCGGCCTGCAACGTGGCAAAGCTGGCACCCGGCTTGTGAAGGGCCGCCCTATGGTGCAAGGCGCTGCGCTAGCCATACTGTTTTTTGTCGCTGCTATCGCCGTAGCGGGCATCCCGCCATTCTCCGGCGCATTCGGCAAAGCGCTAATGCTTAATGCCGCCGAAGGAACTCAACGCCTATGGCTCTGGCCCCTCTTGCTTCTCACCAGCTTAGCCTCGCTGATTGCGCTTTCACGGGCAGGCTCTACGCTGTTTTGGCGTAGCCAGCGCGGCACTATCAGCGGTAGCGCGTTACCCCGTCGCCAGTGGTTTGGGGTTATCTGGCTACTTAGTGCAGCACCACTGTTGGTCGCATTGGCGGGGCCGGTGAGCAGCTACACCCAAGCCACGGCCGAGCAGTTAGCCAACCAACAGGTGCTGATTCGCACGCTACTACCCGATGCTGGAGATACCCAATGATCGCCCCGCGCGCTTGGCTGCCCACGCCTCTTTTATCCATTTTACTGCTACTGGTTTGGCTGTTATTGGTGCGCAGCTACGCCTTTAACCAATTCGTACTCGGCGGATCATTAGCTATTTTGATCCCCCTGCTGATGCGCCGTTTTTGGGATCCCCGCCCACGTATCACCAAGCCTTTCACCTTGTTGCGCTTTATCTTCCGAGTGTTGGGCGACATCGTCATCGCCAACTTTGAAGTGGCTTATGTGATCGCCAACCCGTGGCGCAAATGTCACCCCCACTTCATTGAATACCCGTTAATGCTCGAAGAGCGTTTTACCATCACGCTGCTAGCCAGCACGATCAGCCTGACGCCAGGAACCGTTTCGGCCAACCTGCGTATGGATGGCAAGTCACTGCTGATCCACGCGCTAGATGTCGACGATGAAGAAGCGCTGGTTAAGCAAATACGCGAACGCTACGAACGTCCGCTAAAGGAGATTTACGAATGTTAAGCATTGCGCTCTATATCACCTTAGCGTTGGTCGTGATGGCACTGCTGTTGAATCTCTACCGACTGACCATTGGCCCCAGCCTGCCCGATCGCGTGCTTGCCCTGGACACCATGTACGTCAACTCGATTGCGCTAATCGTACTGCTGGGGCTGTGGCTGAGCAGCAAAACCTACTTCGAGTCGGCGCTGTTAATCGCAATGCTCGGTTTTATCAGCACCGTGGCGGTGTGCAAATATATTCTGCGCGGAGACATCATCGAATGATGGATATGAGTCAGGGGGAACTATGTCAGTAATTATTGAAGCGGTTATCTCACTGCTGCTGATCGCTGGCGGTATCTTTGTATTTATCGGCTCGCTGGGTATGGCACACTTGCGGGATTTCTACATGCGCCTGCATGGTCCCACTAAGGCCACCACCTTGGGCATCGGCTGTATGCTAATGGCCTCAATGCTGTATTTTTGGAGTGTCGATGGCAAGCCAGATATTCAAGAATTGCTGATTACACTTTTTCTGTTTATCACCGCCCCCGTCAGCGCCCATTTGTTAGCCAAATCCGGCTTGCACCTGAAATTAAAATACGCCGATAAAACCCAGGGTAAGCCGGTAGAGCTACGCCCTGAGGAAGTAGGCGACAAGCCGGTACCGCACCCGGATAAAGGCCATGGCTGAAAACAAATAGAGCAATCAAAAAAATATCAAAAGGCGGCGCGGATTGGCACCGCCTTTTTTTACGGCGTTAAATCCCGCTGATGGTAGCCCAGCAAGTAGAGCACACCGTCAAGACCCACCAACGATATCGCCTGGCGCGCCTGGGCGCGCACCACAGGTTTGGCGCGAAACGCGACCCCCATGCCCGCCTTGGCGAGCATTTTGAGATCGTTGGCGCCGTCACCCACGGCAATGGTTTGATCCAGCGTAAAACCTTCCCGTAACGCTATGGTTTCTAGCAGTTCGGCTTTGCGTTCGGCATCGACAATCGGCTCGCTCACCTCGCCGGTCACCTTGCCATTTTCGATCACCAGCTCGTTGGCATGGATCTCGTCAAATCCAAGCTTCTCCTGCAAGTGGCGGGCAAAGTAAGTAAAGCCGCCGGAGAGGATAGCAGTGCGATAGCCCAAGCGTTTCAGATTGACCATCAGCCGCTCAACGCCGTCCATCAATGGCAGCTCCTCAGCGATATCAGCCAGCACCGATTCATCCAAACCGGCCAGCTTGCTCATACGCTCACGAAAACTTGCTTTAAAATCAAGCTCGCCGCGCATGGCACGCTCGGTGACTTCTGCGACCTCTTCGCCAACCCCGTGGCGGCGTGCCAGCTCATCAATCACTTCGGCTTTGATCAGCGTGGAGTCCATATCGAAACAAACCAACCGGGGCTGCACGTGATCGCGAGTATCTTGCTGAATAACGATATCGACGCTCAGGGTTTCGCTCAGCACCAGCGCCGCATCGCGCAGTGCCTCAACATCCACCTGGCCGGTCAGACGATACTCAATACAGTCGATGTCTGCGCCATCCAGAGAGGCGTCGGCAAGCCGCTGGGTGCTGCTTTTCTGCAAGACAAACTGCGCAATTAACGCGTCTACTGGCGCTTGAATGTCCGCCGTTAAGTGCGTCGCTAGAACGGTTAGAATCAAATCACCACGTGCCATCACTTAGCTCCTGCCATTGTCTATTCCCCTGCCTCTAACCGATCTACTTTTTGGAAGCCACGCGGTAGCTTGCTACCGCGTCGACCGCGCTCACCGCGATAATAAGCCAGATCGTCGGCTTTCAACGTTAGCTTGCGTTTGCCCGCATGAATCATCAGCGCATCACTGGCGGCCAGTACCACAATGCCGGTAACCAATTCTTCCCGACGGGCAGCCCGCGGGCCCGGAATATCGAGCATCTTATTGCCTTTACCTTTGGACATCTCAGGCAGTTGATCTAGCGGGAACAGCAGCAGCCGGCCTTCGTTGGAAACCGAAGCAACCCACAGCTCGTCACCCTCAGGTACGTCAACCGGCGCCATCACGTTGCAGCCTTTGGGTAGGCTAAGCACCGCTTTACCGGCTTTATTTTTACCGGTAAGCGTATCAAGGCGCGCCACAAAGCCGTAGCCGCCGTCGGTGGCGAGCACAAAGCGGCGCTCGGGAGGCGCAAACATCAGCCCCGCCATTTTCGCCCCGGCGGCAACGTTAGCCCGTCCGGTCACCGGCTCACCCTGGCCCCGAGCACTGGGCAAGTTATGCGCTGAGAGCGTATAGGCCCGCCCGGTGTCATCCAGCAGCACCAGCGGCTGATTGGTTTTACCTTTCGCCGCCAGCTGGAAGCTATCTCCAGCTTTGTAGGAAAGCCCTTCGGGGTCGATATCGTGCCCTTTCGCCGCACGAATCCAGCCTTTATCCGACAGCACCACGGTAATCGGGTCAGCGCCCATCAGCTCCACTTCAGACAGCGCCTTGGACTCTTCACGCTCGACCAGCGGTGAGCGGCGCTCATCGCCGTGCTCTTTACCCGCGGCACGAATCTCTTTTTCGATCAGCGTGGTGAGCTTGGCTTCGCTACCGAGCAGGCCTTGCAGATACTTGCGTTCTTTTTCCAGTTCGTCCTGCTCGCCGCGAATTTTCATTTCTTCGAGCTTGGCAAGGTGACGCAGGCGCAACTCTAGAATGGCTTCGGCCTGACGCTCAGAAAGACTAAACGTCGCGATCAGCGAGGCTTTGGGGTCATCCTCTTCACGAATAATGCGGATCACTTCGTCCAGATCCAGGTAGGCAATCAGCAGGCCTTCCAGGAGATGCAGCCGGTCTTCGACTTTGCCCAGGCGATGCTCTAAACGGCGGCGCACCGTGCTGCGGCGGAACTGCAGCCACTCGCCGAGCATTTCAGGCAGCGGCATCACCCGTGGGCGGCCGTCCAGGCCGATCACGTTCATGTTCACCCGCACGTTCTTTTCCAGGTCAGTAGTGGCGAACAGGTGTGCCATCAGCGACTCAACGTCGATGCGGTTGGAGCGCGGCTCAATGACTAGGCGAGTTGGTTCTTCGTGGGTCGATTCATCGCGCAGGTCAGCCACCATGGGTAGCTTTTTAGCCTGCATTTGCGCGGCAATCTGCTCCAGCACCTTGGCACCGCTAACCTGATACGGCACCGAGGTGATAACGATATTGGCTTCTTCGCGAATATAGCGGGCGCGCAGCTTAACCGAGCCCCGGCCAGATTCATAAAGCTTACGCAGATCCGCAGGCGGGGTAATAATTTCCGCATCCGTCGGGAAATCCGGCGCGGGCACAAACTCCATCAAATCGGTGGTAGTGGCCTTAGGGTTGCGCAGCAGATGGCAGGTCGCTTCGACAATTTCCGAGACGTTATGGGGCGGAATATCGGTGGCCATGCCGACAGCAATCCCGGTCCCACCGTTGAGCAGCACATGGGGAAGCTTGGCGGGCAGTACCAGCGGCTCTTGCATGGTGCCGTCAAAGTTGGGCGCCCAATCGACGGTGCCTTGGCCCAGCTCGCCTAGCAGCACTTCGGCAAACTTGGAGAGTTTGGCCTCGGTGTAACGCATGGCGGCGAAAGATTTAGGGTCGTCGGGGCTGCCCCAGTTGCCTTGTCCATCCACCAGCGGGTAGCGGTAGCTAAACGGCTGCGCCATCAGCACCATGGCTTCGTAGCAGGCGCTATCGCCATGGGGATGGAATTTACCCAGCACGTCGCCGACGGTACGCGCCGACTTTTTGTACTTGGCGTTGGCGTGCAGCGCCAGCTCGCGCATGGCGTAAATAATCCGCCGCTGCACGGGTTTCATACCGTCGCCGATATTGGGCAGTGCACGGTCGAGAATGACGTACATCGAGTAGTCGAGGTACGCTTTTTCGGTATAGTCGCGCAGGGAGAGTTGTTCGACGTCGCCCTCCGCGACTTGAATATCCATGGTCATCGGGGGTTATACCTCAATGTCTGCGAGGTTGCCGTAATCTTCCAGCCACTTTTTGCGATCAGCGGCGCGTTTTTTGGCCAGCAGCATATCCATCATTTCCATGGTGCCGTCGCCATCGGTCAAGGTGAGCTGCACCAGGCGGCGGGTTTCCGTCGACATGGTGGTTTCGCGTAGCTGCAGCGGGCTCATTTCACCCAGGCCTTTAAAGCGCTGTACGTTAGGGGTGCCGCGCTTGTTGGCCAGCTGTTTGAGAATGGCGGCTTTTTCGCTCTCGTCCAGTGCGTAGTGCACTTCTTTACCCAGATCAATACGGTAGAGCGGCGGCATCGCCACATAAACGTGGCCTGCATCGACCAAACTCGGGAAGTGGCGCACAAACAGCGCACACAGCAGCGTGGCAATGTGCAGGCCATCCGAGTCGGCATCGGCGAGAATGCAGATTTTGTGGTAGCGCAGTTTTTCCAGATCGGCGCTGCCGGGGTCGGCGCCAATGGCCACCGCGATATCGTGAACTTCCTGGGAGCCGTAAATATCGTGGGTTTCGACTTCCCAGGTATTTAAGATTTTACCGCGCAGCGGCAGAATCGCCTGGGTTTCGCGGTTGCGCGCCTGTTTGGCACTGCCGCCGGCGGAGTCCCCTTCGACCAAAAACAGCTCGCTCTGGGCAGGGTCTTGGCCGGAACAATCCGCCAGCTTGCCGGGCAGCGCCGGGCCGGAAGTGACCTTTTTACGGGCGACCTTTTTGGCTTTCTTCTGGCGATTCTGCGCCGCACTAATGACCAGTTCGGCAATCGCTTCAGCTTGATCCACGTGGTGGTTCAGCCATAGCGAGAAAGCGTCTTTAACCACTCCGGACACAAAACCGGCAATGGTCCGCGACGACAGCCGCTCTTTGGTTTGCCCGGCAAACTGCGGGTCGAGCATTTTTACCGAGAGCACAAAGGAAGTGCGCTCCCATAGATCATCCGCGGTGAGCTTAATGCCACGTGGCAACAGGCTGCGGTATTCACAAAACTCGCGCAATGCGTCCAGCAGCCCAGAGCGAAAGCCGTTTACGTGGGTGCCGCCCTGGGGCGTGGGTATCAAGTTAACGTAGCTCTCCAACAGCGCTTCGCCGCCTTCGGGTAGCCATTGGATCGCCCAGTCTACGCCGTGTTCGTCGTCATTGAAGTGGCCGACAAAAGGCTCGCGGGGCAGCACTTCATAGCCGTCGGTGGCTTCAACCAGGTAGTCGCGCAGGCCATCGGCGAACTCCCACTCAGTGGAGGTGCCGTCGGGTTCTAGTAAGGTGACTTTTAAACCGGGGCACAGCACCGCTTTGGCGCGCAGTAAATGCTTCAGCCGGGTGAGCGCAAGCTTGGGGCTGTCGAAGTAGCTCTCATCGGGCCAGAAACGCACCAGAGTGCCACTCGCCCGCTTGGGGGCTTTGCCAATTTCATGCAGCTCTTCAACTTTCTCACCGAACTCGAAGGCCATGGCATGGCGCGCACCGTCGCGGGTGACTTCGACGTCCAACCGGCGCGATAAGGCGTTAACCACTGACACCCCTACCCCATGCAGACCACCGGAGAAGCGATAGCTAGTGGAGGAGAACTTGCCGCCCGAGTGCAGCTTGGTAAAGATCAGCTCGACGCCGGAGACGCCGTGCTCAGGGTGCAGGTCAGTCGGCATACCGCGGCCATTATCCTGCACTTCAATTCCGCCGTCGCTATGCAGCTTGACGTTGATCGTCGTGGCGTGGCCGGCCAGCGCTTCATCGACGCTGTTATCAATTACTTCCTGAGCAAGGTGGTTGGGGCGTGTGGTGTCGGTATACATACCGGGACGCTTACGTACCGGCTCGAGGCCCGACAGGACTTCGATGGAACTCGCGCCGTACTGAGAGGCATCAAACTGGGTCATGTAACGTCGGTTCCCTGAAAAATCGTACTGGCAGCCATATTGAATGCTGAAACGAGTATTTGGCGGCTTGCAAAGAAACACAGGATAGCGGAAAAGCAAAAAGCTGTATATCTAGCCATGCTTATTACCAGGGGCGAAGCGGAAAGGGCTACCCCGTCGATAAGTCTACGAGGGGGCGCTGTAAACCCATCCCTGGGCGCTACATTTGCCATCCATGGCAAATGACCCCCTCTACGACTTATCCACGGCGCCCTTTCTGAATGTGTCCACAATATACCAGCGACAAAATTGCCCCGCTCACTCCTGCTCAGCCGCCCAAAACGCTTCAATCAACCCCTTGCTGGAAGCATCCATCCGCGATAGATCACCCTGATGATCGATGATTTTCTGAGTATCGGTGGCAATCTGTTTACCTAATTCAACGCCCCACTGGTCAAACGGATTGATATCCCAAATCACCGCCTGAACAAATACCTTGTGCTCGTAAAGCGCGATAAGCGACCCAAGAGTCGCGGGCGTCAGCTGATCGAGCAGCACCGTGGTTGAGGGCTGATTGCCCCGGTAGCGTTTATGCTCCGGTCTCGGGCCATCATCTTCTAATGCATCGTCACCAAGCATTAACACACGGGACTGGGCAAAGCAGTTAGCCAGTGCCAGACGGTGCTGGGCTTTAAGGTGGTGGCGGGTATCCGTGTCTTCCACTTCGTCATAGCGCTTGAGTGGGGCAATAAAATCACACACTACCGGCTGCGTGCCTTGGTGCAGCAACTGGTAAAACGCATGCTGGGCATTGGGCCCCAGCTGCCCCCAGAGTACCGGGCAGGTCGAGTAGTTAACCGGCTGGCCTTGGCGAGTGACCGACTTGCCGTTGGACTCCATCTCAAGCTGTTCAAGATAGGCGGCAAAATACTCCAAACGGCCGTCATAGGGCAGGATCGAGTGCGCGCGAATATCCAGAAAATTGACGTTCCAAACACCTGCCAAACCAAGCAACACGGGCAAGTTATCTTCCATCGGCGCTTCAGAAAAATGCCGATCCATGGCGTGGGCACCGGCTAGGAATTCACGGAAATTATCCATTCCCACGACCAGCGCAATCGGTAAGCCAATCGTGCCCCACAGCGAATAGCGCCCGCCGACCCACTCCCAAAAGGTTAACTGGTGGTCGGGGGTAATACCCCACTCGGTCATTTTATCGGGACTCGCCGAGACACCGATAAAGTGTTGACGAACAACCAGCTCAGCGCTAATTGGCGTCGCGCCATGCTGGGTTAAGCGGCTCACCAGCCACTCGCGAGCCGTGTTGGCGTTGGAGAGCGTATCGATAGTCGTAAACGATTTAGACGACAGCACAAAGATAGTGGTTTCAGGGTTTAACCGGCTCAGGTAATCCGCCAACTGTGAGCCATCCATGGTGGAGGCAAAATGCACCTCTACCGGATGAATATCTTTGGGCCGAAAATCGGCCAAGGCATGGGTGACCATTAACGGCCCCAAGTCGGAGCCGCCGACCCCTAGATTCACCACATGCCGGATCGGCTTGCCGGTGGCTCCACGCCATTGGCCGGCGTGCAACCGGCTGACCAAACGCTCCATTTGGGCAAGGCTTTCGTGTACGGCAGCGACGATATCTTCACCTTCAACCTCAAGGGTGGCATCAGCAGGTAAACGTAACGCTGTGTGTAAGGCCGGACGATTTTCACTGACATTCACTCGCTTACCGCTGAGCAGCGCCTCAATCGCCGAGGGCACGCCCGCTTCGCTGGCCAGCGTAAATAGATGCTCGAGCGTATCGTCATCCCAGCGCTGTTTGGAGAGATCCAGCGTCAAGCCCGCCACTTGGCGAGTAAAGCTCTCCCAGCGCGAGGGCTCGGTGCCAAACAGCGTTTTCAGGTGAACGTGCTGCAGCGTTTCCGCGTGATGCTTTAACGTCTGCCACGCGGGTAACGTATCGGGGGTAGCGCTTGATGCTGAGGCCATGTGGCGTCTCCAGTGGCGTCGTTCCATGCAAGGTCTATTCTGGCGTACTGTTCTGACTTGCTGTTCTGACTTACTGTTCTGAACTAAATAGGACGCGTAAACTACGCAACCTTATCAATAATTCTGGCTTATTCATGAGTGATGCATCTTACCGTGACGCTATCTTTTCGACACCCCTTGACCGCGTAGCGCGGTTCTCTTTCGATGAAAAGGTCGTCGCGTGCTTTCCTGATATGATCCGCCGCTCGGTGCCCGGCTACGGGCAAATCCTGGGCATGCTGAGCCTAATTGCTCAGCGTCACCTGCGTCACGGCGCCCATGTGTATGACCTTGGCTGCTCGCTGGGCGCCTCCGGCCTTGCGCTGGCGGGTGCGCTGCCGGCGGATGCTTTTCGCTATACGGGCGTCGATCTTTCCCCCGCCATGGTAGCTCAGGCACGGCAAACCTTCGCAGAAGAGTGCCCAGAGAATGCCATGCAGGTGGAAGAGGCCGATATTCGCACGCTTGATTATGAGCCTTCCGGCATGATCATTCTCAACTTTACCCTGCAGTTTTTGCCCGCCGCTGACCGCGATGCGCTGTTAGCACGGTTGTATGCCGCGCTGGAGCCCGGCGGCGTGCTGATTCTCTCTGAGAAAACCGTCGATGCCGACGAGCGCGACAACGCCTGGCGGGTCGAGCGCTACCACGATTTTAAACGTGCCAACGGCTACAGCGACCTGGAAATCAGCCAAAAGCGTACTGCGCTTGAGAACGTGTTGGTGCCTGACACACTGGACGCGCTGCATGGGCGGCTAAAGCAGGCAGGCTTTCCACGCTCAATGACCTGGTTTCAGTACCTCAACTTTGCCTCGCTGATTGCGTTTAAGGAGGGTTAAAGGTGGCGCCGTTATCCGATGATCATCGCGCGATTTATCAGGCGTTTTTGGATCAATCCGTTCTCGACGCATCGCTTACTGCTTGGCTGGCGAAGCTACCCGAGCAGCTAGCTCATGGGCTTGACCGCAATCGCCATGGCGACCTTTCCGCCTGGGAGAAAGCCGTCGCTAAACTGCCTGCGCTTCCCACTGAGCGGCATGTCGACTTAAACAGCGATACCGTTAGCGTTGACCTGGAACTTAGCGATAGCCAGCAGCGCCAGTGCTTTAACCTACTAAGAAAGCTCGCTCCGTGGCGTAAAGGCCCTTTTCAACTGGGTGGCATCCATATTGACACTGAGTGGCGCTCGGACTGGAAATGGCAGAGAGTGGCCCCACACCTGGCGCCGCTTAAGTATCGCAAAGTGCTCGATGTGGGCGGCGGCAGCGGTTACCACGCTTGGCGGATGGCCGGTGCGGGCGCTGCCTTTGTGCTAGTGATTGACCCTTCACCACGCTTCTACTGGCAGTTTCAAGCGGTGCGCCACTTTGTCGGTGATGCGGATGACAGCAGAACCCAGTTTTTACCGGTAGGCATTGAAGATGTGCCGGAGAACCTGGGCTTTTTCGATACGGTATTTTCCATGGGCGTGCTTTATCACCGCCCCGCTCCGCTGGAACATATTCAACAGCTAAAAGCCGCTTTAAAGCCTGGCGGCGAGCTGGTGCTGGAGACCCTGGTGGTCGAAGGTGATGAGCGGACGGTCTTTGTGCCCGGCGAACGTTACGCCGCGATGCCTAACGTCTATTTCCTGCCCTCTTCCAAAGCGTTATGCCACTGGCTGGAACGCTGTGGCTTTACCAATGTGCGCGTCGTAGATGAAGCGGTCACCACCCTTGACGAGCAGCACTCAACCGAGTGGATGACTTACCAATCGCTGGCAGACTTCCTCGACCCTAACGACCGCACCCGCACCATTGAAGGCTATCCTGCCCCCCGACGGGCGGTGATTATGGCCAATAAGCCGGAGTAAGCGCTACCTTCTTAAAATCACCAGCCAACGGCCCAGGTTTATCACGCTGGCCAGCGAAGCGGCCACGTAGGTAAAAGCGCAGGCGGTGAGCACGTGCCGTGCGCCGTTCATATCCGCAGGCGGCACATACTCTTTCAACAGCGGCAGCGCGCGGTTAAAGCTAGCATCAAACTCCACCGGCAGCGTCACCAAATGCACCAGCGCCGCGGTACCAAAGCTGATCACCGCCATGGCAATCACGATCGCCAAGCCACCGGGTAAGCGCGTTAATAGAAACAAGAATGGCGCAGCCATCATTAAGATGGCACCCAATTTTTCGGCCTTTTGCGCAACGCCCACTAAGCGGCTGCGCGCCAGTAGCGGCGCATAGCCCTGATGGTGCTGAATAGCGTGACCGACTTCATGGGCAGCGACCGTCACGGCAGTGAGTGAACGGCCATCGTAGTTATCTGGGGAAAGGCGCACGCAGCGCGTTTCGGGGTCATAATGATCGCCGAACTCGGTGCGCTCTACGCTTGCGCCCTCAATACCCAACCTGCGCAGCAAATGGTCAGCAAGCTCAGCCCCGGTGCCGGGGTAATCGTCACGACCACGGGCATAGCGCTTAAGTACCCATTTAGCCCACACATTGGGCAGTACAAAAACGGCCAGCGCAAAAATGATCAGCAAAACCACCATGGCAACCTCTGTTGGTAAACTGTCGCCTGCAAACTAAACAGTGTTTTAGCATGTTGGAAAACGCGGCAACAGCGTTATTCAGGATTGGCGCGGTGCTCTTCAACGTCGCGTTGAACTGCCTGCAAACCATGCGCAGAGATATCGCCCTGGGCGTGGGCGTGTTCGGCAATCAGTACGCTATCGGCGGCGAGCACCAACTCGCACTGGGTGCCCACCAGCTCATCGCGTAATCGCTGGATGGCCTCCTCCCGCTTAGGGTCTTTATCCACACGCCGAATGTAGATAGCTTTAATGCGGTTCGGGTAGGCTTTGACGATTTCGGTATACACTTCTGGATCGTGCTGGCCGCTATCGCCAATCAGTATGCACGGCATATCGATATAAAGGGTAAGCATACGGTCGATCAGATCACGCTTGTGCTCTTCGGCACGACGCGGCCAGGGCCTGCGCCAAGAGATCCCCCACTCGCGTAGAAATAGAATCGGACCGACGGGGATGCGGTTGATCTGAAAGAAGGTTTCGAGCATTTCGTATATCGCCCACGGCCCACGAGAGACATACAAAATGGGTCGTTCAGCGCGTTCGCTTACGCCACGATGCAGAGCTTGATAAAGCGATGCGACACCAGGAAAAGCCGTACGCCGGTGAGGCTTTTTAACGAACAGCCGATAAAGCATTTTCAGCTTCTCTGCCACACCGGTAAACATGACGGTGTCATCGATATCGCTGATCACCAGCAAGTCCGCCTCTGACGGTGGCACGTAAACTTCTACGTGGGTGCGTACCGGGTTCTGACCGGGGCAATGCACCAAAATATCAGCGCGATGCCAGGAAACGTCGATCGGCAACGTATGGCTAATCGGCAAGTGCACATCGAAATAGCCATCGCGATCAGTACCCACGCAGAGCTTATTTTCGCCAATATGTATCTCAACCTGAGCGTCAGCCAGCCCCCGGCGTAAAACACGCCGCGCAACGTCGGCGGTATCGCGCAGCATGCCATGGCGGGGGATGGCGCGTCCTAGCGCAGCTTGGCGAAACACCCGACCCATGACAAACACTTCACGCTGAGAACCATAGCCGCGGTAAGGATGCACGACCATCCCACCGCGGCTACTGTCCCCTTTGATCGGTTTGGCAATGACGTGGACAAGCCTTTTGACAAAGCTTGCCCACTGACGCAATAGGCTCATCAAGCGTGTTGACCTAACGGAAACTCTTTTATAGCGCCGTCGGTTTGTATTTGTTTCATCGTGCTCTCCCTTTCATGATGATACATAGCTGTCACTTCAGATTAATACGCAGTGTGAGCAGCATATTAACAGCATCAATCACTCGTGCTAACGAACCTGGTGTAATGAATCGCGTCTTAGGCGTTATAAACAATTTTTCCAACACCTCCGATGTCATAGCCACCCAGCAGGGCTGCCCGCTCTGCAAAGCGCGCTTGATGGGTGAAAGCCAATAGCTGCTGCAGGGCGGGTTCGAAATAGCTGCGCCGTTGCATCACTAAATCAAATGGCTCTTGGCAAAGCGGTATAAACGCCAGTTGTTGTCGTTCGGCGGCGGCTTCTACCCCCAGCCCGACATCCGCCTCGCCCTGCCCTATACTCAGCGCTAAATCATCCTCATTTAACGCGGCGTGCGGCGCCCAGTTAAGCGCTGAACGCTCAATCCCCGCTTGCGCTAACAAGCAGCTAAGCAGCCTGGCTGCTCCTGCGTCTGGCTGGCGATGCGCCACGCGAATACCGGGTCGTTTTAAATCGCTCAGCCCGGTGATTTTCAGCGGGTTGTCGACGGGCAACAACAGTCCCTGGCGACGCTTGGCCCAGTGCACTACGAGCAGGTCTCGCATACCGCTTAATCCAAGCGCACTTGGCTCGTTATAGCGTTGGGTGACGGGGTCTAACAGATGGATACCGGCCAGCATGGCTTTGCCGTCTAACAAGCGCCGAACGCCGTCACCGCTGCCTTGGCAGAGCATCGCCAAATCAGAGCCGCTTTCCCTAACCGCCCATTCCAATAACGGATCCTGACTGCCCGCGACCACCAGCGGCACTGATAAGCGCTGCGCCTGATCACCCTCTAAATGACTCAGTACCCATAGATCAATCTGCTGGCGAGGAAACAGCAACTTGCCTGTGACCCGACTACACGGGATCTGCCCCTGGCGCACCAAGTCATACACCTTGCGCTCTTTTAAGCGCAGGTAGTCGGCAACTTCTGCGGTCGTTAAATAGGTAGGTGAGTCCGGCATCGCGATGGGCTCCTCCGCTGAGTGTCAGCCATATAACCATTTACTGCATAAGACTGCATAAATTTCAGCTGCGTGTGCAATCGTGGATTTTTGCGTACATCATGCCCAATCTAACCTAATAACGATGACGCCGCTCAATGTCGATCAGTGACAATGCCTTTAGCACTGCCCTCGCCCTGATCCTAACGATGGACAGCGCGTTAATCTCCATCGTGATACTTTCGTTGCAGGTATCGCTAATGGCGGTGTTGATTGCCAGCCTAATCGCCCTGCCGTTAGGCGCTGCTCTCGCGCTATGGCGCTTTCCCGGGCGTAACGTCGTTATCGTTGCCCTTAATGCACTGATGGGCCTGCCGCCCGTGGTCGCCGGGCTATGCGTTTATCTGCTGCTTTCGCGCGCGGGCCCGCTGGGCGAATGGGGGCTGTTATTCACCCCCACCGCCATGGTGATCGCCCAAGTCATTTTGGTGCTACCCATTATTGCCGCCCTCACCCGCCAGCAGGTTGAGGGGCTTCATGGTGAGTATGCCGAGCAGCTGAACTCATTCGGTCTGAGCCGCCAACGTATGATCCCCACGCTACTCTGGGATGCACGCTTTGCGCTGTTAACAGTGATTCTTGCCGGCTTTGGCCGCGCCAGTGCGGAAGTGGGCGCGGTGATGATTGTGGGCGGTAATATCGCTGGCGTCACCCGTGTCATGACCACCAGCATTGTGCTGGAGACCAGCAAAGGCAACCTGCCCATGGCGCTAGGCTTAGGGATTATTCTGCTCACGCTGGTGACCATGATTAACGCTATCGCCCATGTCATCGGCGAAACGTCGAAAAGGCGGCTGGGATGAACGCACACCACACGCCCCCCGTCGCCTCGCTTGAGCTCGATAGCGTGGGCTTTATCCATCGCGGCCAGACGCTGCTAAAGCCCACTTCGCTGCGCCTGACGGGCTGCCAACGAACGCTGATTATGGGGCCGAATGGCGCGGGCAAAAGCCTGCTAATGCGCTTAGCCCACGGGCTATTAACACCGACGAGCGGCACGGTTCGCTGGCAAGGCGAGCAACCTGCTCAAGCCATGGTCTTCCAGCGCCCGGTGCTGTTGCGCCGCTCGGCGCTGGACAATCTGACCTACGTGCTAGCAATCAAAAAAACGCCACGTCAAAACGCTAAAACATCACCCGATAAAAATCTATCGCATAAAACCCAAGCAATGAATGCACTGGAAAAATTTGGCTTAGCCCACTTGGCCAAGCGCCCGGCACGGGTGCTTTCGGGCGGCGAACAGCAGCGTTTAGCGCTGGCGCGGGCCTGGCTGCTCAATCCCCAGGTACTGTTTTTAGACGAACCCACCTCAGCGCTAGACCCAGCGGCTATCAAGGCCGTTGAAGATGCGGTGCTTGAGTTTCATCACAGCGGAACACGCATTGTGATGACCACCCACGACTTATACCAAGCGCGCCGCTTAGCCGATGACGTGCTGTTTATGCATAACGGCGAATTACTCGAACACACCCCCGCCAACGACTTTTTTACCGCGCCTACTTCACGCGAGGCGGGCGCGTTTATTCGTGGCGAATTGGTTTGGTAGCCCTAGGTTTGGTAGCCATGGAACAGTTGGATAAATGAAAAACGATCAAGGAGTCATACAATGAACAAGACCACCGCAGTGTTAACCGCAGGCGCGCTAGGACTCACCTGGAGCAGCACGCTGCTGGCAGCCGATGACTACATCACCCTGGCCTCGACCACCTCGACCGAAAACTCAGGTTTATTCGACGCGATTATTCCCACCTTCACTGAAGAAACCGGCATTGATGTACACGTGGTCGCGGTAGGCACCGGGCAGGCGTTTGAAATTGGCCGCCGTGGCGATGCCGATAGCCTGCTGGTGCACGACACCGTGGGCGAAGAACAGTTTGTCGCTGACGGCTACGCCACTGAGCGCCTTGACGTGATGTACAACGATTTCGTGATCGTTGGCCCGAGCGACGATCCCGCGGGCATCAGCGACAGCGAATCGATCAGCGACGCCATGCAGCTTGTTGCGGAAAGCGGGTCGCCCTTTGCCTCACGCGGTGACGATAGCGGCACCCACCGCGCCGAACTACGTTTATGGGAAGATGCTGGCGTTACACCACAAGGAGAGTGGTACCGCGAGTTGGGCAGCGGCATGGGCCCCACGCTCAATACCGCCGCGGGTATGAACGCCTATACGTTTACCGACCGCGCCACTTGGGTGGCGTTTGAAAACCCACAAGACCTAACGCTGCTGTTTGAAGGTGATGAAGCGCTGTTCAATCAGTACGGTAGCCTGCTGCTCTCAGCCGAACGTCACCCGCACTTAAAGCATGACCTCGCCGCCCAGTGGCACGCGTGGCTTGTATCAGACGAGGGGCAACAAGCGATTGCCGATTATGCGGTGGATGGCCAGCAGCTGTTTTTCCCTAACGCTGAGTAATGTAAGACGCCCACATAGCAGCCTGACACTCCCCGCCCAACGCGCGTAGGGCGGCGGGCGTATAGGGAGTGTCGGCTCTACACAACCCACTGCTTCAGTATTTCTGCCGAATTGGCCAGCCGGTAATCCACCCCGCTATCCAACGCTGCAAAAAGAGCTACAAGCCTATTTCACAGTAAGTGGGCCGAAAATAGAGGCTTCTAGGCTGAGAGAGAGCACGGATAGGAATAATA
Source organism: Halomonas sp. H2 (assembly GCF_050215315.1). GTDB lineage: Bacteria > Pseudomonadota > Gammaproteobacteria > Pseudomonadales > Halomonadaceae > Vreelandella. Next base: position 1,363,743 of record NZ_CP189760.1, on the reverse strand, counting down.
ATTCTCATGCTCTCCTCACCTCTATTTTCAATTGAGATCATGAACGTCATGTTCTTTCAGGTATTGGCGAAGTGCCTGGTTCATTCGGGTTTGCCACCCCTTACCTGTCTGGCGAAATGTCTCGATAACGTCTTGGTCGTACCGGATTTTCACAGGTACTTTCCGTTCGCTAACAGGGATGGGTGGACGGCCACGCCCTCGTTTCACTAACGTATTCCCTTGGTACTGGTGCGCTGTTTCAAACCACTCTTCAGTTAGTTCATGCGCATCGTCAGGGTCAAACCAAGTGCTGTTCGTATCTTTGCCTTTCGCGTTCATTGGCGTACCTCATGGAGATAATGCGGCGCTTTTTTCCGCGTTGTGTCCAGACAATGACGGCTACTTTGTCTGTCCGCTTTCCCACGGTGATGATGCGTTCTTCCCCGTAGTCCTGGCGGTCATCGACCATCGTCAGCGTTTTGCCAGCAAAGACGGCGGGCGCGTCGTTAAAATCCAGGCCGCGATGTTGCAGGGTGTCTTGTTGTTTGCGCAGGTCATACTCGATCTCACTGCCTGGTGCCATCGGGGTCTCCTTGTCTTATTAATTATTGTACCCCTAATAATTAATAAGACAAACATCAGCAGAGCGTTTTGCGAGCCAAAACCATCATTCTTGCAAAACCCAAGATAAGGTCGGTTTTATTACTACCAGACAGCCACACTGTGACATGAGCTGGTTTTTTTCGTTTTTTTTCTGGTAAATTATTTTTACATTTCAACATGTAACTTCTATGTGCAAAAAGCGTCGAGCATGCCATGTATTCATTTTTGCTCCGCCATGCGACCAGCTCAATTGGTGCAACACTGTCGCACGATTTGCATAGAGCAGAAAAATACAGAAGAGCAGCTTGTGGCCGACGGTTATGCAACAGAGCGTCTTAATGTGATGTATAACGATTTTGTCATTGTTGGCCCGAGCGATGATCCCGCAAGTATCAGCGACAGCGAATCGATCAGCGACGCCATGCAGCTTATTGCGGAAAGCGGGTCGCCCAAGATGCGGGGATCACGCCCCAGGGCGAGTGGTACCGCGAGTTGGGCAGCGGCATGGGCCCCACGCTCAATACCGCCGCGGGTATGAACGCCTATACGTTTACCGACCGCGCCACCTGCCCCCAGTGTCAGGATGAGTGTCGCACCCTCTGATACCCTGTTCTTATAAACCGATCAGGGGGCGAAAGGAGACACTCATGCCTCGTTACTCCAAGGAGCGCCGGCAAGCCGTGGTTGCCAAGCTGCTGCCTCCCCACAACCTCTCTCCGCAGGTGATCGCGGAGCAGGAAGGGATCTCGCTGGGCACCGTCTACAAGTGGCGCAAGGAAGCCCGTGCCGAAGGCCGCTGTCTGCCGGATGCTCTGGGCAAGGGCGCCGATGGATGGTCATCCAAGGATAAGTTCAGCGCCGTGATCGAAACCGCCTCGATGAACGCCCAGGAAGCCGCGGAATACTGCCGCCGTCGGGGGATCTATCCCGAACAGCTGGAGCGCTGGCGGAATGACTGTGAGCAGGCCGCCAGTCTCTCGCACTCGGAACGCCAGCGTGAGGCCGACGAGGCCAAGCAGCAGCGCAAGCGCATCAAAGCGCTGGAGAAGGAGTTGGCTCGCAAGAACGAGGCCTTGGCGGAAACCGCAGCGTTACTGGCCCTCCGAAAAAAGGCGAGGGCGATCTGGGGAGACGAGGACGAATGATCAGCACCCCAGATCGCCAACGCGCTATCGCGCTGATCGAAGACGCCCGGGCCCAAGGGGCCCGCCTGGAAGCCGCCTGTCGCGAGCTGGGCATCACCGCCCGAACGTACCAACGCTGGACGCGCGACGGCGAGCTACGCGAGGACCAGCGCCCTTTGGTCGACCGGCCGGTGCCGGCTAACGCACTGACACCGGCCGAAGAGCAGGAGATCCTCGACGTGTGCCACCGCCCCGAGTACGCGAGCTTGCCGCCAGAGCAGATCGTGGTGCGTCTGTTCGACGAGGAGCAGCGCTACGTGGCCTCTCCCTCGTCGTTCTACCGCGTCCTGCACAAGCATCGGCAAGTGGTGCATCGTGGCCGTGCCAAAACGCCTCAGCGCCGCGCCAAGCCCACGACCTACCAGGCGACTGCGCCGAACCAGGTGTGGTCGTGGGACGCGACCTGGATGGGTGGTCCGATCAAGGGGCAGTACTACTACCTGGTGATGATGATCGACATCTTCAGCCGCAAGATCACCGGCTGGGAGGTGTTTCTGGCTGAGTCGGCCCATAACTCCCGCAGCGTGCTGGAGCGGGCGGTGCTGGCCGAGCAGATCATCGATCAGCCGCTGGTGTTGCATGCGGACAACGGCAGCCCCTTCAAGGGCGCCACGCTGCTGGAGAAGCTGCATGACCTCGGCATCACGCCGTCCTTCAGCCGGCCGCGTGTCAGTAACGATAATCCTTACTCGGAGGCGCTGTTCCGGACCTGCAAGTACCGGCCCTGCTACCCCGTCGACGGGTTTGCCACGGTCGACGATGCCCGTGAGTGGGTGGCCGGTTTCGTGCAGTGGTACAACCACGAACATCGCCACAGCGGGATTCGCCTGGTGACGCCGGCACAGCGCCATGCTGGCGGGGATACCGATGTACTGGCCAAGCGCCATGCCATCAATCAGGCAGCACGTGCGGCCAACCCCGCACGCTGGAGCGGCAAGACCCGCAACTGGACGCCGATAGGTACCGTGTCACTCAACCCAGAGCGGGAACTCCAGGTCACCGTCGTAGAGCCGGAAAAACAGGTGGCCTAAAAGACCTCAGAGGCGACAGATTTCTTGACAACTACCGCCTGGGTGGCGTTTGAAAACCCACAAGACCTAACGCTGCTGTTTGAAGGCGATAAAGCGCTGTTCAATCAATACGGTAGCCTGCTGCTCTCAGCCGAACGTCACCCGCACTTAAAGCATGACCTTGCCGCCCAGTGGCACGCGTGGCTTGTATCAGACGAGGGGCAGCAAGCGATTGCCGATTATGCGGTGGATGGCCAGCAACTGTTTTTCCCTAACGCTGAGTAATATTTGAACTCATCCAAACACAACGGCCCGCTTTAAAGGCGGGCCGTTGTGTTTTACAAAGACGTAAGAGTCTATTATGGCTTAACTTTTTTAAAAAAAAATTCAATTTCTTATAAGAATTCAAGTAGAACCAAATACAACAGAATCCTTATTTGAAGATAAAATTACAATTATTCACTAACTTCCACCTCATATAGCGCGACATCAGTCGGCCAATCACCAATATTTAAAAGTGACATACCCTTCCAACTGTCCAGCATTTGCCTGACCTGGCCTTCAACCGGCTGATTGAAATCAAAGCGCTTTAATCCATAAGCCTCTGAGTGACATTGCCAATAACCCATGCCCTGATCAAAAGCCAGCTTCAGCTGTTTACCCGATTCAAGCGTCAGTGTTAGTACACGTCGATGGCTTACATCGGCCAATGAGTTACTGATATTAACCCGTGGCTCAGTACCTAAAATGGCCGATAGCCATTGCGTCAGCACTTGCTGCATATCCTGCTGATTGATCCAGTTATCCCACAAGCGCGAACCTGCACCTTTATCAGGAGCCGCGACGACATCAACGCTGACAGCTTCGACAGCCTCACTCGGGATAATCTGCATGAAGCCTACCAGCAGCATAACCGTCCAGGGTGATCGTAGATAACGGTCTTCGTAGTGGATAGAAACCACTTTCTCGCTTTGCAGTCGCGCCATAAATCCGGGTGCCTTTTCCGACAGCAGTAATTTGCAGCGTTTAGGTAATTCGGCAATAGGGCCATTAAGCTCCTTGGTCACTTCAAGCACAGTTGCACTTTCATACATACCCAGCCAATCATCAGTATAGACAGGTGACAATTGCCAAACCGGTAACTGCTCAGACGTTACCCAGGTGCTGGCGTCATGCGCTTTCAGCCAGCTTGTACCCGGAATACCAGCGTGTGGGCTATCAGTCAGTAGTGTCACCGCTTCACCCTCAGGAGTGATCAGCTGAACAAGCGGCAGAATACCGTCAGCCATATTCGCCTGATGATAAACGATCTGGATACCAAAACGTGCCAATAGCGCCAGCTCTTCCTTAATAACGGCGGGCAGATTCTGCGTTTCAAGCACAATATCGACTTGGCAACCGTCCACCACTTTCCAGGCCATCAAATGACGGCGAAACTCAGGTGCACCCAAATCCCACTGCTCCGGGTCACCTGCCAAGCGTACAGACACTTCCCTGACAGAACGATTCAGCCAGTGGCGCACAAAGCGCTCTGGATCATAAGGCCAGTAGCTTGCTCCTTCTATAATATTAAAGCGGTCCGGCAATGCCAGGTGCTGATTAAACTGGCCTTTCTCCAGCCATTCTATCGCTAGCCGCCGATCCAGCTGTTCAAACTCTACCCGGCTATCCTTGCTGGCAAGGCATGATGAACAAGCAGTTTCACAGTTTGCCGAACATATAAGCTTCGCGAATGCCGCTTTCAACAAGTCAGTCATCTTGTGCAAAGCTGTCAGCACAAAGCCCGCGCCACCCGCAACGTTATCGTAAACCTGAACGATATAGCGCTTTTCCCCCGTTTCCAGGCTGCGATCTAGCCGAACGCCAAACCCCATCTCATTGCTGGCGATGCCCAACTGATCGGCCACCGCATCGCGAAGCGCAACCGCCAGTGTCATGGCAATGATACGTCCTTGTTCGTTATCAGGAATCCAGGCCCCTGTTAACGGTTTTTTCAGCACCCACTCCACCACATGCGTTCTTGCCTGATAGCCCAAGTGAATATCAGGTAACACCGCCTCACCTGAACATTCTTTTTTAGGTTTACTACCAACAGCACCACCAACAGGACGGTGGAACTGATCAGGCTGCATCCCTGCAGGCAGTTCACCCTTCGGCGTCATTGACTCCGCTCGCCCACAACACATACATACCGCAAAGCCGTTGCCATTCTCGCCGCCGGAACGCACCACAATCTGCCCATCCTCACCGAAACGCACATAGCCGCAAGCAGGGTCAGGCAGTGCAATGACGGCCCCGTCGACATACACCAGAGGTCGCTCTACTGGTATGAATTTCTGGGTCGATACATCATTGGTAGTCGGCTCATAGAAATCGGTGACAAACCCCATAGGCCGAAGCACTCTCTTGACCTGCGTATTCGAAATGGTTGCGTCACATTGCGAGCAGTGCAAATCATCCGAGTGAGAGTATGCATAAGCCTGGTAACCAGGCATGCCACAGTTCACACATTGCCAACTAACATCAAACTTTTGGTTGCTGCCAGCAGATCCTTCTTGATAGGACTGCAGCTTGATGCCCGCTGAACGGTAGACACGGCCATCAATGACAATCTGAGCGCCGGGAGCATACTCTCTGACAGCAATATCCAACCCACGGGAAGGCTGCTCCTTGTAGGTAAAGATATTATCTTCCCGCTCTGCCTGATCCTGGCGAGGCTGACGCCTACTATTGAAATCCTCAGCATTGTGCGTATTCAGCGCCACAACATTGGTCGGGAATCCATACCCTGGCAGAAATGCCTTGGTGGCCAACTCCTTGAGCAGATACTCACCTTCGTGACGGGCTTTTTCGCGCTCCAGGGCCCGCTTGTAGCGCTCGTCGGCCGCCGTATCAAGGCGCTGATTGATTTGCCGATATTCGGCTTGCCAATTGTCAGCTATCGGGCGCATAGCCTCCGTGGTATGTCCGAACAGAGTCTCCATGCTGGTTAGCTCCAGCGATGTACGCATAACAATACGTCTGACGCCTTGCTCAAAAGCGCTGGCATCACTGCCCAACCAGTCAATAAAGCGGTTGACCATGCCTTCTTCAACATTGAAAAACCACTGAACGGTCAGCCGGGTACGATCACCTTCCACTGGAGAGTAGGTTTTTAGAAAGGCCGCCAGCAAGTAAGAGTTGACATGGCGCTGTACCAACGGCTGGGCATTTAGCGTGATTACCGGAGCAGGAATAGCGGTATTAAATGCCCACTTCGGGTGGTTGAAAACGCGTGTATTGTGCGGGTCAGCCTTGCACAAGGTATAGGCAACCGCCCTGGGTTCACTGCGGCGGCCCGCACGACCCGCACGCTGCAGGTAGTTGGCCGGATGAGGTGGTACGTTATTCATCACTACTGCTGAGATTCCGCCAATATCGACGCCCATCTCCATAGTGGTCGAGCAGTTCAGAACATTGATCTTGCCGCTATGAAATAAACCCTCATAGGTTTGCAGGCGTTCTGCTGACTGCTGGGCAGAATGCTCTGCCGTACGATAATAAAAGCCACCTTCTACCGTACGGTCAGAAATGTCACTCCACAGGTTTTGCTGGCGTAGCTGCTGAATAGCGTTATTACGGGCAACTTTTTCTCGAATGGCCACCAAGGCACCTTCAGCTTCCCCCTGAGGTGCTAGCGCCGTGAAATCAGGCAAACTGACGGGCTGGCATTCAAGCTTTATCCGCTCTGCTTTTCTGGGGATATAGGGCGTTAATCCTCTGAAAGTAGTATCCAGGAGCCGATAACTGATGGGGCATATCCAGGCTTTTTGTGGCAATGCAAAGGTAATAATACTCCGGTTAAGGGTATAGCCACCGCCGCCCTGGTTTTGCAGAATTGGTAAACCTGTCAATTCTTTCCAAGCGGCCTTCAGCCACTCATTCACCTTATCTCGGCTAATCGCGGAGTCAGGGTCAAGGGCAGCGCCGTGTAATAATAGCTTGATCAGTCGCGATGGCGGTCTGTTACCCGGCTTGAACTGCGGCCAGGATTTAACGCGCGGCGTATCATGATAATCCAGGTTAGGTGGCACCAACTGCTTGGAAGCAAACCTTGCTCCTAACCACTGGCGTTCGCTGTCATTGATGACAAAGTAGGTATTTTCTCGAACGTGGAAGTCCAACGCCACCTTAAGAAAGTCCTTCCAGTCCTGCAAAGAAAGCGCCTCTTTCTCCTGAGCATTACCTGCCTTGGGCACCTGGGTTTCCGCCCAGTGACGCGGTACCGTCTGAACCTGATCCAGCCCCTGATAACCCACCTGAACCAGCGCCAGGGTTTCTGTGCTGTTCTGGTTTTTCGGCCTGCGAGCAAACTCCCTGAGCAACAGCAAACCAGCCAACGTCAGACTGTTATCGCTGCCACCAAAGAACTCAGGGTTGGCGTAACGGTTATAGTCCAGTATCGAGTGTCTGACATCACTGGCTGCCGCCAGCTCATTGACCAGCTCATGCCAGTTCAGGGTTATCTGCGACTTTCCTGCATCAGGCTGTTGCTTCACTTTGGCCTCGTTGCGCCTCTGCTCAGCCAGATCCCACATCCTCATACTTTCAAGCTGCTCTGCTTGTTGCAACAACTCTTCGACCGACTGGTCAGGCAGAGCGGGTGCTTTCATGTTTTCTGCGGCCTGCCGGTTGCGCAGCACCTCAAACACTAACCCTCTGAGCCTCGACCTTTCTGCTTCCTGTTGCATACGCACCGCCATGCGAGCGGTTCCCTGGCGGCTATCCGTAAAGGTAATCAGCTTGCGGCCTCTCCCTGGAAGACTTTCTGGCGCCACGCCCTCAGGATCAGGGCAAAACTCCAACACGGTGGGTACCGCATTGCTGACATAAAAAGGTGCGCCCAGATAGCATTTCCGCAAAAAGCTAAACCGGTGTCCTGACTCACCACACTGAGCGCATGTTGAGCCTGCTTCTGCGGATTGATGGACCGTTATCACTGACGACCCGCTCAACGCCCCAAGCCTGGCAGATTCAAGATCCAGCGGTATGCCTTCATAACCATCGGCTGACGCGGAAGCCAGTACGACCGCTTGCTGTTGACTATATTGGGTATCTTCTTGTTCCGGCACCTCTTCATCCCTGTCATCCTGAAGCGAGAACTCATCTCCGGCATAAGGGCTTGCCTGCTTCAGGATACCGCCGGTATCTTCAGCCACCAGATGCGGGGTTTTACACTCATTACAGAAAGCCACTTCGTAAACTGGTGCTGAGCATTCACAACGGGGCCGCTGGGTGACATATACCTTACCAAACGGCCATTGCCTGAGATGCGATGATTTAGCCCTACACTTTGGATCGATACAGCTCCACAGCCCGTGCAACATTCGCTGGTGCAAGTGGCAGCGCAGTTTGAGAAAAGGTGGCGCATCGTCTGCAGGTGAAGTACCCGCCATCAGATCAAGCCATTGCAACATTTCTTGCTGACGCGCGGCTGTTTGTTCGCTTTCCAGCATTGACTGAACAGCCTCAACCAGCTCATTCAGATCCAGAGGCTTTTCATTGTTCACCACCGTTTGGCGTATGCGGTAGGCCACCGGATGATTGACCAGGGCGGCATAGCGTTCAGCCGACACCGATTTCCCCAGCTCAATCTGGCAAATTTCCTCAAAGCTGCGATTCATTGGTGCCAGTGGCGTCGCAACGGGCACCTGGCGTGAACCACCAATCACTACCACCTGATCATCTGGCACCCCAGCTAGCGATGCCAAGTAAGTCTGCAGCCGTTGCGCAGCGTTTTCACCCGCAATGGTCGCGGAAGTCGCCACAAACCGAATTTCACTGGCCTGCTTCCCGAACGCTTCCACAACTCGGCGCAGCAACAGTGATAGCTCAGCTGCCTGCGAGCCTATATAGGTGTGCGCCTCATCCAGAACAATCCAGCGCAACGACTGCTGCTCTCGTGAGATCCGTAAAATCGGATCATCCACCTGCCGAACCAGCATATATTCCAACATGGTGGCATTGGTCATCAGGATGGGTGCCGGTTGTTTGCGTAGCTTTTCGCGGGAAAGAATCTCGTTGACACTGATCTTTTGAGCCTTGCGAGTACTGGACTCTTTTTCTTCTGTATTCCCGTTATACAGGCAGAAGCGGATGCCACCCTGAAAAGGCGATGTCCAGGCATTAAGGCGCTCTCGCTGGGAGTTAATCAAGGCATTCAGCGGATACAGAAACAGTGCTCTCACGCCTACCAGCGGGCGCCGGTCCTGCTCGTATTCACGTACCAGATCCTGCAGGATAGGCACCATGAAACATTCCGTCTTGCCTGACCCTGTGCCGGTCGTGATCACCGCTGACATAGGTTTATCGGCCAACAGCCTCTGCCAGCTTTCCAACTGGTGTTGGTAGGGATTCATATCCTCGTCAAATCCGTACCCGGTATCCGCCGTCAGTGCACTGACCACTGAGTCAGACAGCAGGCTTCCCTGCAAATCCGCCAAGGTGGCCTCACCTGGCTGCCAGCCAAAGGTAGGTTCAAACACCGGTGGTGCCAGAAAGCAGCCTTCCTCGCCCATACGGTCATGCATCAGCTCGGTAAGATGGGTTCGTAGCCCCGCCTCATTAATACCCAGAACGGACAACGTGGCTTCACGCGAACGATTCAACGACTGATTGATCAACTCTTTGAAGTTACCACTCATAGTTCTTTCCCTTTAGCGTGAAGCAAACCGGATAAAGTGGCCGAGTAAACCGGCTCGTACCATCCGTTCCTGTCAAAATCAGATAACACCCGAAAACTAAAACGTAGGGCGGCATCATTCTCCGACAGCTCATATAGATCAGCCACTCCCGCGGTCAGAAAAGCAGCGAATACCGGCATAAAACAAACTGAGTGCATATAGCCTGGCATCGGCAGTTCCGTTAGCCAGGCATAACCCTCCTGCTGCCGAATCCAATTGCCAAGCGGCTCGCTCAGGTTGGTTGGCCATTTAGCATCTTCATTACGGGAGCGCAGTTCACCCAACCAAATAGGTAAAATTGTCTGTAAAGGCAGTACGCTGGCAGTTACTGAATTGTTATCGCATAACGCTCGTGCTAGGTCTTTGAACACAGGCACCTGAACCGCTAATAATTCCATGCGTTCGCGCACCTTGCTCTTAAGCACCTGCTCAGGAATACCAAACTGCTGGGAGACCCCCTCCACATACAATTGCACAGCTTTTCGCCACTGCTCTAAGGTAATTGACTCCCAAATAACCGCTAGCTCTTGCTTTAGGCGATCGGCAAATACTGAATTTATTTCAAGCCGAAAAACAGCCAGAGCCATTGCTTGTGGGTGACGCGCCAAATGCTTCCAACTTTCAAACGCAGACAAGGGTATATTTTGATAATGCTTTTTCAGCTCAATCAGATAAAGCCAGCTATTGTGTAAGAAGTGCCCCGCCATGTCGTCAAGAACAACATCGAAGACATCAGGGTGATGTTGAGGATGATAGTAACGTGCAGCTGAATGAAGAGTTTTAATATTCTGAATGTCTTCGAGTTCACACTCTGAAAGGTCTGGTACATGAATGGCTGGCCGGAATGCAATCGGAGAACTCTCTTCGGGGTACAACAGCCAGGGACCATCCCCTTGAAGCTTGTCTGGGAGTGCATAAAAGCCAGTGACAACACCATTCGATGACTGAGGCTGCATAGCTATGGGCTGGCTCTCGGGGGTGTGAACTTGCATCGCCATTACAGTTGCACCTTCTGCTCGATGCATTAATGGCTGAGAACTGTGATCCAAAAGCTCAAAAAACTGACGAAACTCGTTGGTGAATTTAATGGCTGCATCGTAACGATGAATATAAACCTGTCTGAGCATTTGGGAAGTTTCAACCCGGCAACGAATAGTTGCATCTTGCTCTGCACTACAGCTCAGTAATGAAAGGATATCATCGTAAAGTGAATACAAGCTTACTTGTGCCGTAGTGTTGTTGACATGATAGCTATATTGCTTTTCCAGCTTCGTTGTCTGCCCCATCAGCTCAAGTGAGAGGTAAAACGTTCTTGCTCTATCTGGAGGAGGTGTAAATACCAGGGTCATTCCTAGTGTACGCTCAAGCGTGAGCCCACGCCCCAGGAACAGTTGTCCGTCAGACTCTAATAACTGCGCCCCTTCTTCAGGATAAGGAAGGCGAATCACCACCCCCGCAGCTGAGGTGCGTTCATCTGTAATTTCCAACAACACTCGATCAGGTTTTTGTTTACCGGGCGTTAGTTGCACCGTAATCGCGCTACCTTCCTTTCGTATATTTGGACGCAGGCCATCATTTAGCACGCGAACATTCAGTGGTTTGACTGTACTAATCAAAATACGCGCAGGAACCTGAGGCGAGGCTGGCATAGCGGCTATCGAAAAGTCCCTTGGCAATACACCCAGCTTGCGTCGAGCAATGACCCGCTTATCCGCCCCTAAAATATCCACCTTGAAACTACCCACTCGGGATGATGCACCCAAGTCTTTAACTAATTGGTCATCAACTATAAAAACCATCCGGTTGATACCCCTCATCTAACGAGTTAATCAGTAAACACCGAGGCCAACCCAACCAAGTAGTAACGGGTAAGGTATCGTAAGATGAAATAACACCTTGCAACTCAACCCGCTCAACGCCGGATGAATTACCGGGTTCAATCACATAGCGGGAGCCGGAAGTAGAGATGGTTAGCTGCTCATTAATGCGGTGCCAAGCCCCTCCCTCGACATCGTTTATTAACAGCTCACCACCTTGGCTATTTATGCAGGCTGGTATACGTAAAAGCACCTCAGATGCCTTGCACTTAACCGACGCAATACCTACTAGGCGCGTAACGTCATCCTCCTCAACAAAAACAGTGGGCAATTGATTCCAATCAACCTCACTGGACTGGATTGCATGGGTATCCAACCGCTCCCCTGCACAGGAAGACACTACAAAAAGAGGCTTTTCAGGAGACTGGCGACGAAGCTTTGCAACCTCTGATGGCATTTTGATAGTCAATACATCGCCTTCCAATCGCCCATAGGCAACACCGAGCTTAAGGGCTAAGCGATCGCCCTCATAAAGCGCTAACTCAACACGGCTAGTGATAATCTTGCGCGCTCCAAGCTTTATTTGAAGAGAACGGCTCAGCCAAACCTTCGCTTGTAAGCACGCCGACTTCATCGGGCCGTCAAGTTGATGCTCACAGGTAAACTGACGAGCCATTTCTTCGGTACGTTTACGCTCTTCAAGTCGGCTACCTGCATCCCTAAGCCACTCATTGACCAGTGCAAAGCCGTTGTCCTCCTCCAACGGCAGTGGAAACTCATCCCGCCACTGAGGCAAGTGGCGATTTAGAAAAGATGCCGGATCCTCCTGCTGATCAAGCCCGTGCTGTTCTGCAAGCACCATAAGAGTTTCCGCAATGCTGGCGAGCAATTGATATTTTTCATCATTCTTGAAAGATTGCGGAAAATACTGGCCGTACTCACGGATGACCTGGACAATATCTCCGCCATCTCGCTTGTATTCATGGTAGTACTTTAAGCCTGCCTTAATGGCACGACCAAAGCCATGCCGTTCATTCTGAAGCAACTTCCAAGGCAGTCCACCCTCAGCAAAGAGAGAACCCAAATAATCAGCTCCGTTGGAACGATAGCGAATAGGCCTATCCCAAAAACCCAATCCAAGTTTAACGAGCTCCGTGTGCTCGCTGGGCTGAAGCTTAATACCTAATTCAGCATCAAAAGCTTGCCAAGACCAGCTAGCCTCATACTCTCTACGATATTTTTCAGACACAAAAAGACAGTAACCCGCGGCCCAATAGATTCTAGATATAAGACCGTGTCGTTCCTCAGCATTTACAGCTAAAGCAGCGCTAAGAAATTGAAGCTCATTATCGGTAGTAGAGTAGCTATAGAGAGGTAAACCATTCGGGCCGGTGAGGCCTTTCCTATTTAAATATGAAGAGACCCAACCCTTTAGTTGTTTATGTGACTCATAAACTGCCCCCATCTGATCGCCTCCTTTTCGTTTAATTATCGTCAACAAAGCCTTCTGCTAATTTCCACAACCAGACCAGTTCCCCCCAAACTTAAAAAGTTTGCTATGCATTAGATACTACCGTTAGAGAGCTTTAGTTAGTAGATGTTTTAAAATTTACTTAACCAGCTAGCCAAGTTTCAATAACGCTTTTAACTGTCTTATTCCTGAACTAATACAACCGAAACAACCGTTTACCGACCGCTCCACCTGGATCAAGTGGCTTGTATCAGACGAGGGGCAGCAAGCGATTGCCAATTATGCGATGGATGGCCAGCAACTGTTTTTTCCTAACGCTGAGTAATGTAAGACGCCCAAATAGCAACGGCCCGCTTTAAAAGCGGGCCGTTGTGTTTTGCGCTGTGCTGGTGTGCATCAAAGCTTTTAGCGGTTAAATAAGCCGCTGATATCTTTCGCTTCCCAGTGGGGAAAATGCTTGCGCACTAGCGTGTTAAGGTCGTGCTCAAACGCCGCCCAGTCGGTCGTGTTTGACACGGCGCCTGGGGCGCTTGCGGTGCCGCGAATCATCCCGGCACCCACGGTGACGTTGGTTAGCCGATCAATGATGATAAAACTGCCGGTGCCGGGGCTGGTGCGGTAGTTATCCACCGGTATTGCGGCGGTCAACTCGACATCGCAGCGGGCAATGGCATTTAAGCCCAGCGAGTGAGTGGCATGCTTCTCCAAGGTATTGACATCAATCTGGTAATCAATCGCGCTTACCTGGCCAGAAAGATCCCGGGTCGCCAGCTTGAAATCGTAAAGCTTACCCGGCGTTAGAACCTCTTCGTGCATCCAGACAATATCGGCTTTAAAGGTATTAGAGAGCGGCAATTCGCTATCCGCTGCCACCAACCAATCACCGCGAGAGATATCAATCTCGTCTTCCAAGGTCACCGTAATCGCCTGGCCCGGATACGCCTCTTCAAGGTCACCATCATAAGTAACGACCCGCGCCACGGTCGACGTTTTACCCGATGGCAGCGCCTTAACCGCTTGGCCTGGGCGCAATATACCGGCTGATAGAGTACCGCAGTAGCCGCGGAAATCGAGGTTCGGGCGGTTCACGTACTGCACCGGCAGGCGCAGATCACTCAAGTTCTGATCACGACTGATCTCGACGCTTTCCAACAGCTCGATCAGCGTTTGCCCCTGATAGCCATCGGCAAAGTACCACGGTGTTTGCTCGCTGCGATTGACCACGTTATCGCCATTCAATGCCGACATCGGCACAAAGCAAATATCGGCTACCTGTAGGTTGTCAGCAAAGGCACGGTACTCATCAACTATCTCGTTAAAGCGCTGCTCAGAGAAGTCCACCAGATCCATCTTATTGACCGCAATCACTAGGTGCTGGATACCCAGCAAGTCGGCAATAAAGCTATGACGGCGAGTTTGGGTCTGCACGCCGTAGCGGGCATCGATCAAAATAATCGCCAAGCTGGCCGTTGATGCGCCTGTCGCCATATTACGGGTGTACTGCTCGTGCCCTGGGGTATCGGCGATAATAAACTTGCGCTTATCTGTGGAGAAAAAGCGGTACGCCACATCGATGGTAATACCCTGCTCACGTTCAGACTGCAGGCCATCCACCAATAGCGCTAAATCAACGCTATCGCCGGTAGTGCCGCTGGTTTTAGAGGCCTGAGTGATCGCCGCCAACTGATCTTCAAAGATCATTTTCGAATCGTGAAGCAGACGGCCAATCAGCGTCGATTTACCGTCGTCTACGCTGCCGCAAGTAATAAAACGCAGCAGGTCTTTGTTTTCATGCTCGTGCAGGTACTCTTCGATATTATCGGCGATTAAATTGGATTGGTGAGACATATTAAAAGTACCCCTCGCGCTTTTTCTTCTCCATTGAACCCACCTGGTCGCGATCAATGGCGCGGCCACTGCGTTCACTGGTACGGGTCAGCAGCATCTCTTGAATAATTTCAGGCAGCGTCGCGGCCTCAGACTCCACCGCGCCGGTCAGCGGGTAGCAGCCAAGCGTTCTAAAGCGTACCGACTTCTGTTCAGGTACTTCCCCAGGTGCTAACGGCAGGCGATCGTCATCGACCATAATTTGCATACCGTCGCGCTCGACGACCGGGCGTTTGGCCGAGTAGTAGAGCGGCACGATGGGAATCGACTCTAAGTAGATGTACTGCCAGATATCCAGCTCAGTCCAGTTGGAGAGCGGAAACACGCGGATCGATTCGCCTTTATTAACCTTGGCGTTATACACGTTCCACAGTTCAGGGCGCTGGCTTTTAGGATCCCAACGGTGATACTTATCGCGGAATGAATAGACCCGCTCTTTGGCACGTGACGCCTCTTCATCACGCCGTGCACCGCCAAAAGCCGCATCAAAGCCGTGCTGGTCCAGCGCTTGTTTAAGCGCCTGGGTTTTCATGATGTCGGTGTATTTGGCACTACCGTGATCGAACGGGTTGATATTGGCCGCCCGCCCCTCTTCGTTGGTATGCACAATCAGTTCCATACCCGCCTCTGCTGCCATGCGGTTACGAAACTCGATCATTTCGCGGAATTTCCACGTGGTATCCACATGCATCAGCGGGAATGGCGGTGTACCGGGATAAAAGGCTTTGCGCGCTAGGTGCAGCATGACCGAAGAGTCTTTACCGATGGAGTACATCATCACCGGGTTAGAGAACTCGGCAGCGACCTCACGGATAATATGAATAGACTCAGCTTCTAATTGCTTGAGGTGGGTCAAGCGCGCAGCATCAGGCGTAACAAACGCTTCGCTTCGCGGCTCTGAAGATGGCGACTTTTCAGCAAGCGCCCCTAAAGAAAGAGTGGAAGATTGGCTCATGGCCCATTACCTCGCAAGAACAAGCTCGTTAGACAAGCTAGAAAACGGTATACGTTCTAAAAATTCGTTCGAATGCGGGTAGGGTAACGCCGAGCTGATAATAACCCAAAAGAATTAATAACTATCTTTTTATTCTTTTATGACCTAACCATTTAAGATTGCAGCGCCAGAGGCTCAATCAATACGCTCAACCCAGCTCTGCCACTCGCCTCCAAGTGACTCACTCCAGTGTAAATCAATCACGCGGTAGCCAGGGCGGGAGGCTTCATCAATGGCGAACTGCTCAGCGCCGGGCAGGAACTGATCCGCCATCGCGGGGCAGCCAAAAACATCAATCGTCATTTCGCCCAAGGGGTAGTGCTCGGCGTAAGCTTGGTGCACGTGACCAAACAAGATGATTTTGACCTGAGGGTATCGGCTTAGCCGTTGCCAAAACGCATCGCGATCCTGCAAACCAATGGCATCCATCCATACCGCGCCCACATTAACCGGCGGGTGGTGCATGGCGATTAGCGTGGGTCGTTCATCTTGCTCAAGCTGCTCAGCGAGCTTGGTCAGGCGTTCGCTTCCCAGCTCCCCGTAGGGCTGGCCTGCTACCTGGGTATTGAGCAGCAGTATGCGCCACGCCCCCAAATCCACTTGATCGACCATTCCGCGCTCGGCAGCCATCAACTCGGGCTGGTCGTGATTGCCCGGCAACCAGTACCAGGGGCAAGGCAACTGCTCCATCGCCTGCACGGCCAAGGCGTAGGAAGCGGCAGAATCATCTTGACTGATATCCCCCGTCAACAGCACAACATCGGGCTTTTCAGCGACAACGGCACTCAACACCTGCTGAAACTGCCGCCAAGGAACACCCGCGCGGGAGCGCGCTTCGGTGTCCGCATAAAGATGGGCGTCGGTAATCTGCACCACGCGCATTAAGGCATCTCCGGTACGTCCATGGTGTGGCCATGGGCTAGGCCATGAGCCAGCCACTCACCTAAAAAGCGGTTGAGTTGAAGCTTTTCATCCGGCTGGTGCATTCTGGCGTTAGGGTAGCGATAGCGGCCACTAAAGTGACGCTCGCGCTGAAAGTCAGTCACCTCGGCCATTCGCACATCATGATAGAGGTGTACGCGCATACGCGGCCCTTCCAAAATGGCATCCAGCGGACCCGTTTGGGAAACATCCACCATGGTGGTGTAAGGCGCCTGCTGTTGAATATAGAGATGCAAATCACCAAAGTGCTGCTTATTACCGCGCAGGGCAATATCACGACGCTGGCCAGCCTCCATATCGCCCACCAGCCGCACCAAACGTAAATAGTTGGCGCTGCACTCCCCTTGGAGCGATTTTAAATCGGTGACATAGGCCGTTCTCGCCATGTTCACTCCTTGTCTGTTTCGCTTTACGTTGCTTAGCTGTTCGTCACCGCTCGCTGAGAGGCGGCACGCAGTGAAGCTCGCTGGCTATTCAGCCAATGTAGACCAATCAAACACATGGCGTTGTCGAGTCGCCCATGGAGTAAGAGTTCCCAGGCATCAGGAAAAGGCACCACGTGAACGCGAATATCCTCGTGCTCTTCATCTAAACCGTGAATGCCACCTAGGCCTTGGGTATCTACCAAACCACAAAATAGGGTCACTTGCTCGTTGCAGGCCCCAGGACTTGGATAGTAAGTGTGAAGTTTGGTCAGCTCGGTTACTTTACAACCCGCCTCCTCCCACGCTTCACGGCGGGCCACATCTTCCATCGATTCGTCTTTTTCGGCTAAACCGGCGACGATTTCTAATTTCCAGGGAGAAACGGCGTCATCAATAGCGCCAGCTCGAAATTGTTCGATCAGCACCAGAGAATCGCGCTCGGGGTCGTAAAGCAGCACACCTACTGCATCAAAGCGATTGTGCACTTCGCGGCGCATGGGTTGGCTCCAGCCCCCTTCAAATAGGCGGTGGCGGAGTTCTAACGCTTCCAGACGGAAAAACCCCTGGTGCAGCGTCTCACGCTTGTGCAGCTCAACATCGTCACGCTTTAACGGCGGAACGCTAAGGGATGAGGTAGTGGGGCTCGTCGACATGCGGCACTCCCGGTGGTGATAAGCGCTCTATTATCAATGCTTGCCACCGGGAATGCCAATTCAGCGTGGGGATTACAACTGATTAAGCAACGCCTCGGCATCGCGGCGTAGCGCTTCATCAGAGGCCTGCCGGTTATCGCGAGCGGTGCCGTTAACCGCCCGCTCGGCGTGCTCGCGAGCCGCCTGTTCGTTGCCCTCTTCTTGCAAAAAGGCGGCATAGTAATGGTTAACGTCAATACCGTCTGGGCGAATTTCCAAGGCACGCTGGAACATGCGCTCCG
The DNA here is from genome assembly GCF_050215315.1 of Halomonas sp. H2. Taxonomy (GTDB): domain Bacteria; phylum Pseudomonadota; class Gammaproteobacteria; order Pseudomonadales; family Halomonadaceae; genus Vreelandella. Next base: position 1,345,775 of record NZ_CP189760.1, on the reverse strand, counting down.
CAGTATCGCTATTACCAAAACCGAGCGGACGGCCCGGCGCACGGTCATAGAGCGCGCCAAGCGTCACGTAAGCCGAGCCATTTAATCCCTGGGGATCAATTTCGATCGCCTGTTCGAGCACTTCGCGGGCATCACCAGCGGTGCCCAGCGCGCCTAGACCACCGCGCTCACGGGCATAAGAAGCCAGAATAATACCTTGCCAGACCAGTACACTGGCCTCGTTGCTGTACTGCTCGGCTAGCTGTTCTACTTCGCCCGCCAACGACTTCAGCGTGCTCTCGCGCTCGTTGGCGGGCAGCTCGGTCACCGTGTGCTCCCAGCGGTTCTTTAGCGAGAATAGTTCACTTTCAAAAGCGGCTGCGGTTAACGGGGCCAGCGCCAGCGTGCTGCCAATGGTGGCGGCAATTAGCAGACGCGTTAAAGGTAGGCGTGCTAATGAGCGTTGTTGCATAGTTGCTCCTAAATTATTGTTGTCCTGCTTAGGGTTGGACTACTTAGACCCATCACTTTAGACCTATCATTAGTGGGCCGCTCCTCCAATATAGCAAACAATCTAACAAACGTTTGAATGATTAGGCAAAGGCATGTTGCTTGGTATGCTTCACGCATTTAACGTAAAGTAGATAGCTTGATACCTGATAGGGAACTGGTAATGAAAGGCCGCAACATGACCCGCTGGCGCGATCCAGCCAAAGATCCGCGCCAAGCCCCAAAGAGCAACTTGATCACCACTGAAGGGGCGTCCCGCTTGCGCGCTATTTTGGATCACCTATCACGGGTTAAACGCCCGGCTATTTCAGCAAAAGTCGGCGAAGCCGCCGCCCAGGGCGATCGTAGCGAAAACGCCGATTACACCTATAACAAGAAAGAGCTAAACCGGGTGATTGCCCGGATTACTTATCTGACAAAACGCTTAGATGAATTACAGGTCGTCGACCGCCTGCCTGCTGACACCAGCAAGGTATTTTTCGGCGCCTATGTGAGCCTGGAAGATGAAAACGGCGAGCAGGTACATCTGCGGGTTGTTGGCCACGATGAAATCGACACTAAAAAGCGCTGGATCAGTATCGATGCCCCCATGGCCAAGGCGCTGTTAGGTAAACAGGTCGGTGACGATGCCAAAGTGCTCACTCCTAATGGCGATACGTTTTATACCATCACCGCTATTGATTACACCGGCTAATCGCTACTTAGCTATTACCGACCTTTCTAATGGCTCGTTATTTAGCGCTTAATCCTCTAGCGCATAATCAACGGTGGTGACAACGCGCACACGCTTGGTTTGCGGCGTGTAGCTGTCCAGGTCTTCAATGGAGAAGTAGCCTTGAGTGGCTTGGCGAATCTGGCCCACTTGGCTACCGGAGTCTTCAGCAAACTGTTGAGCGGCGCTACGGGCATCCGCCGTTGCTGCCGCGATCATTTCAGGCTTTATGGCATCAAGGCCAGTAAATAAAAACTCCGTGCGGTATTCATAGCTGGGCGACAGCAACACGCCCTCACGCACCAGCGACGTCGCACTGGGAACCGCTTCAATAACACTCTCAACATCAGGCGAGCGCAACAGTAGCGTCGCTTCTGCGCGATAACGCTCATCCGGGCGACGATCGCCGTACTGATTGCTAAATTGATCGGTAATCCGCGGCGGTGTCGAGCTAACGTGCTCTGATGCAAATCCTCGAGCCTCTAGAAATTTGCGAATCACTTGCTCATTTTCTGACAGCTGCTGCTCCAGGTCGCTCAAGCTATTGGCGCTGACAGTGTAGTTAAACGGCCATAGCACTAAGTCCGCCGATACTTCACGCTCGGCTAACCCGCGCACCGTCACGCTACGCGATGACTGCTGCCATACTTCAGCAGCGCCCTTAATATAACTGCCACTCCACACCAGCCCCAGCGCCAATAGCCCGCCTAGCACAACAGCACTTCCCAGTATCGCTGTATTACGAATATTTCCCGCCATTTCAGCCACTCCTGCTTTTTACTGTTAAATTAACGACTGCTTATTTGCATCACTGACTTTAACAGCTGTCCTTAACACTTGTTTAAAAAACGAGGGCAGGCAGCGCGAGCGAAATCGCGGGTACAAAGGTCGTCAGCAGCAATATCCCTACCATCACCATCCAAAACGGCATCACTGCTCGAATAAAGGAAGCAACGCTAATGCCGGTGATACTACAGGTAGTGAACATCACCGTTCCCAACGGCGGTGTAATGGTGCCTATCGTAGCGTTAATAATGAAAACAATGCCGAAATGCACCGGATCAATACCGAACTGAGCCGCTACTGGTGCTAGCAGTGGTGAAAGCACAATCAAGATCGCATTACCCTCCAAGAACATTCCTAACATCAATAGTAGAAAATTAGCCAAAAGCAGAAAGACGATGGCGCTACCTACCTGGGAAGAAAGCATCATCGCAATCTCCTGAGGTATCTGCTCCCAGGTAAGAAAGCGAGCAAAGCCTGATGCCACTGCAATAATGAAGAGCACGTTGACCGATGCCAAAAGCGACTCATTCGTGGCCAGAGCAATGCTTTTCGCATTCATTTGCTTATAGACGAAAACACCGACGATTAGCGCATAAAGCACCGCGATGGCACCCGCTTCGGTGGGTGTGAAGATGCCGACCCGGATACCCCCAATCACCACCAGCGGCAGCATCAAGGCAATAACGCCTGCTCGGGTAACACTAATCCACTCCTGGCGCGCCACCTTCTTGCGTTCAGGTGGCTGATAGTGATGGCGACGGCATAAATAGGAAACTAGCACCATCAAGCTGAATGCCATCAACACACCAGGAACGACCCCTGCCAGAAAGAGCCGCCCAATTGATACATTATTGACGTAGCCATACACAATCAGTGCAATACCAGGCGGGATTGTTGACGTGATCAGCGACGAGGCAGCCGTGACCGCACTCGAAAATGGCTTGGGGTAGCCCTTCGCCGTCATGCTAGGCACCAGCAGTTTTGCGTTCATGGCGGCATCGGCAATATTGGAGCCGGAAAGCCCACCCATGAAAGTGCTCAACAATACGTTGGCCTGAGCCAATCCGCCATGCATACGCCGCGTCAACAGTTCGGCCAGTCTCAGCAGCCGGTCAGTGATACCGGAATGATTCATAAATACGCCGGCCATAATGAAAAACGGTATGGCCAATAACGATACGGACTCCAGCCCACCTGCTAGACGCTGAATGAGCAGCATCATAGGTTGATCAGCACCGACGATGAAGTAGAGGAAGGTGGAAAAGAACAGCGAAAATGCGACGGGGGTGCCTAATAAAAACAGCAAAAACAGTGCGCCAAGCGCAATACTGACAGCCATGGGGTTGGCTCCTATGGTTTATGTCGCTGACATAGCCGTACCACGCAGTGATAAATCATCACCCCTGCGCTGACGGGGATCGCCACATGAATCCAGTAATAGGGAATTTGCAGCATCGGCGTGCTGCGAAATGCTGAAATGCTCAGTAGTTGGGTGCCCCAATACAGCATGACCAGGGCACTGATAAGAATGATGCCAATACTAAATATCTGCTCATTCCAATGCGCCAAGCGAGGCGGAAGCTTATCGGTGACAAAGCTAATGAACACATGCTCGCGACGACGCACTAACGCACTTGCACCCAGAAAAGTGGCCCAAACCAGCAACAGTTGAAGTATCTCTTCAGTCCACGCCAACGGGGAATTGAAAAGGTAACGCATGAAAATATTGCTAATAGCCACCAGAAAGAGCGCGAAAATAGCTGCCGTGGCGATAGCTTCATCAAGACGCATGATTCTATCCAAGCACGCAAATATACGCTTCATACCAGACTCCTCGATTAGGTACCCCAGCAGACGCCGGGGCACCATAAAATCACACGCTCATCAGCCGTTGATGATCTCGTAGACATTGTCATAGAGACCATCGCTCCACTGTGGAAACGCGCTTGGAATCTGTTCTGCGGCCCGCTCACGGAAAGGAGCAGTATCCACTGCGTGAATCTCTACGCCTTCGCTACGTAGCTTTTCCAATGCCTGTTCACTATCTTCAGCAACAAGTTCGCCAAGGTACTCAGCCATTTGCTGGCCGGTATCAGTCAGAATTTGCTGTTCTTCTTCGCCGAGTTGATCCCAGAACGCCTGACCAGTAACGAAGGGAGCTACGGTATGCATATGCGACGTCAGGCTAAGGTTTTTAACCACCTCGTGAAATTTTCCACCGTAGAGCACGGCAGCGGGGTTCTCGACACCATCTACCATTCCCTGAGCCAAGGCAGGATAAACATCCCCCAATGACATAGGCGTGGGCGTTGCACCCATGGCACGAATGGCCTCAACGTACATCTGTGAGTTCTGCACCCGCACTCCTACACCGTCAAGATCATCAGGGCTACTGACAGGCTCACGCGTTAGCAGATGACGTACGCCGTATACAGCGTTGGGAATGACAATGTGGTAACCGGAGGACTCAACTTGTGACATTTGCTCAGCAAACCATTCAGAATCAAAGACTTTGAGTTTGGACTCAAAATCTTCGCTCAAATAGGGCGCATCCAGTACGGCAAGGTCGGGAACCGAGTCTAGAAAGTTGCTGTAAGCGGTAATCGAAATAATCGCCGAGCCAAACCGAGCCTGCTCCATGACGTCGGTTTCTGAGCCAAGCTGGCTTGCTGGAAAGGCTTTCAGTTCTATTTCACCACTACTCGCTTCATTAACCCATTCGGCCCACTGTTTCACGGCGACATCTACCGGTTCACCTGGCTGGTTGCCATAAGCCACGCGAATCACGGTACTTGCTTGGGCAGCACTGGCAAGCCCCATGGTGGTAACCGTAGCAAGCGTCATCGCCATAGAGAGTTTATTAAGGCGCATGATGTACTCCATTTTTTTGTGTTTACTGAAGGTTAGTATTCCTGCCATGAAGGCAGTGTTGTTTTATATCGGTTTTATCTACATAAAAAATTACTCATACACATAAGCTCTATATATCATAGCCATGTGATTTACATAGCATTTCTTCAAAGAAACATACTGCCTATTACCACCTGCCCATCGCTGCATTGAGTCGCGGTGTGGAAATATCATATTTAGCGCCTAGCTCCACCACAGGTTTCAGTCTGCGTGTCAGCTTATCGCCGTGGTCATTGGCAATATCTTCAAGTCGGTGATCTAGGTAGGGGTTATCAAAGCGCTCCAAGGTGTTATGCCAATAAGCGTTTAAGTCCATATCCGGCAATTCACGGGCCAAAATGGGCAACACCTCTTGCTTCATAAGCTCGCTTAGACTGTTACGCAATGGCGTTGCTTGCAGCGCTTCTCGGACGTAAGTTATCGACGCATTGAAGCTCAAATGGCGCCATTGATCGACCAGATAAGTATGCGCCAGATTGAGAATATGCAACTTGCGCAACGCATAAGGCTCTAGTGAACTCACCACCTCGACGTCAGGATGTTCAAAGGGCATCACCAGCCCTGGTGTTTGCTGTATTGCCCAAAGCGCATAAGGCTCAGCAACCGCACCAACCGGCTCCAAAGGCGCAGAGACGATGCGGTCTACCAGCGTATTGACCCAGCAGCACTGAGTCTCCAGCCACGCTTCAAAGCGGGCATCGTGATAATCCTGTCGAGCCATTTGGGTCACAAGCTGTTTAAGCACTTGTCCATTACGGCTGATTAATTCGCAAGGTAGTAACGTCAGGCCAGGCCGCTCTGCTTTAAAGCGCGCATAGAGCAGCTTGGTAAGCTTGCCGGGAAAACTGGCGGGCACATCCGCCAAACTGGAATCATCGGCTACTTGGTAGCCACTGTCGCCCGTGTTGGAGACCACCCAGCGCGCCGTATTAATAACGTGATGCTCCAATGCCTGCCATTGCTCCTGAGCAATTAGGCAGCCTGACACACTGCCTATTGAGACCTGCTCATCGACAGGCAAACCATTGCGCCGCCCTTTAATATGCAGCGGGTAGCTCTCCTGCAGGGCAAGTGCTGCCGCTTTGGCTTTGCCTTCTGGGCGTGCAGATGTTTGCACGACCAATATGGCTTCTTGGCTGCTGCCGTTTTCAATTGCCTGGCCCGCAAAAGCAGCCACATGGCCCAGCAAAAATCGACTGGTGCCAAACTGAACGATACTTGCCTGGGAGAGCGACGATGTCACAGCGAGACACCCCGCTTCCAAGGAATAAAGTCCAGCTGAGAAAGGCGTACCGCCTTCGTCACATAACGACCCGACGCGGTGTCGATACACAGGCTCAGCAGCTGATCCGCTAACTCAGCGATATCCGCCTCACCGCGAATAATTGGGCCGGCATCAAAATCAATCACATCGCTCATTCGGCGAGCCAGTTCACTGTTACTGGAAATTTTGATCACGGGTGCCACTGGATTACCCGTGGGCGTCCCCAAACCAGTCGTAAACAGCACTACGTTAGCGCCGGACCCAACCAAGCCGGTGGTTGACTCAACGTCATTGCCGGGTGTGCAGAGCAGGTTAAGGCCCTTGCGAGTCATCGGTTCGGTGTAATCAAGCACGTCCACCACCGGGCTATCGCCACCCTTCTTGGCCGCCCCGGCCGACTTCATGGCATCGGTGATCAAACCGTCGCGAACGTTGCCCGGCGAAGGGTTCATAGAAAAATCGGCCCCCACCGCCTGGGCATGACGCTGATAAGCCCCCATTAATGACGTAAACCTTTCGGCCACCTGCGGATCACCACAGCGGGCGAGCAACTCATGCTCTACGCCACACAATTCGGGGAACTCGCTCAGAATACCGCTACCACCCAGCGCCACTAGTCGATCCACGACGGCGCCTACCAACGGATTGGCCGAGAGTCCGGAAAAACCATCCGAGCCGCCGCACTCAACCCCAAGGGTCAGTTCAGAGAGCGGTGCTGGCTGTCGCGTGACCTGATTGGCCTGCTTAAGGCCATCAAAAATAGCCGTTAGCGCATCGCGGATTAATGCTTCTTCGCTGGTGGACTGCTGCTGTTCGAAATAGCTAACGGGCTTATAACCCTCTGGGTCGCGCGCGCTGATCGCTGCCTGCAGCATGCTGATCTGCGCCTTCTGACATCCCAAGCTAAGCACCGTGGCGCCTGCCACATTGGGGTGGCAGATATAACCTGCAAGCAAATCGCAGAGTGCTCCAGCATCACCGTCCGTACCACCGCATCCCAATTGGTGGACCAGAAAACGCACGCCATCCACATTGGGGAATAGCCGTTCACCGGCCGGCAGTGCCGACTCAGCGGCGCCTTCGCCGTGCAATAACTGTCTCGCCATCCGCTTGTAGTCATGAAAGGGATCATCCCCCAAAGCATCGGCAACGCACTGACGCAGCACTTCAATATTACGGTTCTCGCAAAATACCAAGGGCACCACCAACCACACATTGGCTGTTCCCACTCGCCCATCTGGGCGGTGATAGCCATCGAATGTTGTTGTCTCGAACGCGGTTACTTCGGGGGGTTGCCAAGCGTCTTGGTGCGTATTCGCGGATAAATCTTCCGTTGAGTGAACCAGATTTTCAGTGGTAATGGCCTCACCTGCCGCAATGGCCTGGGTCACTTTTCCGACCCTAACGCCATACATAATGACCATTTCGCCAACGGCCATATCGCTGAGTACAAACTTGTGTTTATGGCGAACAGGCCCAGGCAGCGTGACATTGACGCCTTCTTGATCCTCGATCACCGTGCCGGCTGGCAGGTCAGTCAACGCGACACGAACATTATCCAGCGTATGAACACGCAGCGTGAGATGGGGCGTTTGGCTGGCAATCAGTTCACTCATCAGTACGCTTCCTCAACGTCAATCGAGATCATGGCTTTAATGACCTGATTAGCCGGGTCACACCACTCGGGCATTTGGGTGGGTACGTCAGCAAGGAGGGCCCGATGAGTAATCATGGCGGCGGCGTTAATACCACCGTTTTCCATCAGGGTCACCACGTCATTAAAGTCTTCCCGGGTGGCGTTGCGGCTACCGATCAGGGTCAGTTCTTTTTTGTGGAAGTCTGGATCACTAAAAGTAATGTCAGCTTTTACTATGCTGACCAACACATAGCGGCCACCATGGCCCGCCAAATCGAACCCCGCCTCCATGGCGCGAGGATTACCGGTGGCATCGAACACCACATCCGCTAATGCGCCACCATTCAATTGGCCAATTAGGTCAGCCACATCGGCGTGCTGAGGATTCGCCACCGCATCGGCGCCCAGTACATCGCGGCAAAAATCCAGTCGGGAAGCGTTTGTATCAACCATCAATGTGCGTGCGCCGCGGCTTTTAGCGACCTGCAGCACGCCCATACCAATTGGCCCAGCGCCAACGATCACGGCAAGCTCATCCGCTTGTAGTGCGCTGCGCCTTACCGCGTGAGCACCAATCGCCATACACTCCACCAGCGCGAGCTGATCGATAGTCAGGGTTTCCGACACCACCAAGTGAGTGTTAGGAACGGACAAGTACTCCGCCATTCCGCCATCTTGATGCACACCAATCACCTGCATATTTTGGCAGCAGTTGGTTTTATGTTGCTGACAGGCGCGGCACTCACCGCAATGCAAGTAAGGGATAACGTAAACCTGTTTGCCCAGTAAGTGCTGAGATTGATCATCAGCGACGTCTACCACCTCACCGGCGAGTTCGTGCCCCAGCACACGTGGGTATTCAAAATAGGGCTGGTTGCCGCCATAAGCATGAATATCCGTCCCACAGATACCGATGCGGCGAATTCGCACTAGGGCATGCCCAGGCGAACACTCAGGTTTATCGGCGTGAGCAAGCTCCAAATGGTGTGGTTTTTTACAGACAAGCACTTGCATGAGTGCGCTCCTTTTTACCAAACCCCGGCGGCTAGCCCAGCAGCCCGATAGGTATATTGATCTAGAGGTCAGGCCTTTATGATTAAAAAAACTGCTCATATGCGAGCCTTGGGCCTGACATTTATAGTGTTGTGTCTATCTATAGTGTTATTAAGATCTATAGTGTTGCGACTATTCAGCGGGTATTACCCCGCTGATAGTTATATTCCACAAGCCTTATTTACTAAGCCTGTACGACCCGCTGCTGCTGCTCACCAAGGCCTTCAATCCCTAAACGCATTTGCTGCCCATCGCGTAGGTAAACAGGTGGTTTCTGCCCCATTCCAACACCTGGCGGCGTTCCGGTTGAGATCACATCGCCGGGCTGTAAGCTCATAAAACGGCTCAAGTAGCTAATCAGAAAAGGCACTTGGTAGACCATGGTGCGGGTATTGCCATCCTGATAGCGGTGGCCGTCGACCTCCAGCCACATACTCAGCTGATGGGGGTCAGCAACCTCATCACGCGTTACCAGCCAAGGGCCTAAAGGGCCGAACGTATCGCAGCCTTTGCCTTTATCCCAAGTGCCGCTGCGCTCTAACTGAAACTCGCGTTCAGACACATCGTTAACGACACAGAATCCCGCCACATGGGACATCGCATCGGCTTCATCAATATAACGACCGCCTTTACCGATGATCACTCCAAGCTCAACTTCCCAGTCGGTCTTGTTGGAATTACGTGGAATTTCAACGTCGTCATTAGGGCCACAGATAGCGCTGGTCCATTTATTGAAAATAACCGGCTCCGGCGGCACTTCCGCGCCAGTTTCCGCCGCATGGTCAGAGTAGTTAAGGCCAATGCAAATAAACTTACCTACCTGACCCACACAGGGCCCGAAACGCGTATCACCCGACACTTCCGGCAGTGTGGCCACATCGATATCACGCAATTTCTTTAAACCGGCATCGTCCAATACATCACCAGCAATATCGCTCACGATAGAAGAAAGATCACGCACCTTACCCTGGCTATCTAAGATGCCCGGCTTTTCCTGGCCCGGCGACCCAAAACGTACAAGTTTCATATTGTTGTATCTCCTAAAGTGATTAGTTTGCCCAGCCGCCATCAATCAGTTGTGCCGTACCCGTAATAAATCCAGATTCATCACTGGCCAGGAACGTCGCCAAGGCAGCGACCTCTGCCACTCGCCCTAACCTGCCCATTGGCTGGCGCGCAATAAACGTTGCCAACACCTCGGCATCGCTACGCCCCTCTTTAAGGGCCTGCTCGGCGATACGCTGCTTTAAGGAGGGCGATTCAACCGTGCCAGGGCAGATGGCGTTGCAGCGAATACCCTGGGTCATAAAATCTGCGGCAACCGATTTGGTGAGACCAATCACCGCCGCTTTGGAAGTGCCATAAGCGCAGCGATTAGCCACGCCTTTAACGCTTGACGCCAGCGAAGCCATATTGATAATACTGCCGCCCCCATTTGCCTGCATGCCCGGTAAAAAAGCCTGCAACATATGAAACATAGAGGTGACATTGAGATCCAGTGAGCGCTGCCACGTGACCTCATCACACTCAAGCACTGAGCCACCTGCCACCATACCCGCACAGTTGAAGAGTATATCCAGGTTAGGCAGTGAGCTTGCCAGCTCATGTATCGCTTTGCTGTCCGTGACATCCAGACAATATGCTTCAACGCCCTCCACACCTTCTAGCGTGGCAATATCGATATCTGTTGCAAATACTCGCGCCCCTTCAGCTACAAAACGTTCGGCGGTAGCGCGTCCAATGCCGTTCGCAGCGGCGGTTACAAGGGCTGTTTTATTATTGAGTCTCATATACTGAAGCATCCTTGGTAGCTATGGCATGGCCCCAGTAATCGTGGGAACATACGCTATATTTAAACATCCAGATATCTAATGGCCTGACCAATGGATTGAGTATGCTAGAAGAGCTTTGATCCTTGCAAGCCTCAAAAAGCCAAATACGAGCTTTAGAGGATGAACTTTAGTCGCTATAAACTTTAGTCGAAAACCTTAATGAAACGGATAGGAAATACCACGCATGCCGATTCAAACCATTCGCTCACAGCGCCTCTACCGCCAGATTGCGGATCAACTACAGCAGTTAATCAATGATGGTGAGTTTCCCCCGGGAACACTGCTGCCCCCTGAGCGCGAGCTGGCCCAATCACTGGGTGTTAGTCGTGCCTCAGTGAGAGAAGCCTTGATTGCTCTAGAAGTGGTTGAACAGGTCGCCGTGCGGGTTGGCCATGGCGTCGTGGTCCTTGAGCCTAGGTCAACCCCTATGGAGCCAGTGATGCGCGCCGCTGCGCGTACCGAGCCCTGGGCACTAGACCCCGAGTTTGAGAGCGAAATCGAACTCAATCTGGATGAAGAGATTCCGCCCTTTTCACTGCTTCAGACACGGCGTTATATGGAGCCGGAAATTGCGGCGCTGGCGGCCATGAATGCCACCGATGACGACCTAAAAGCAATCCGTTTAGCCTTTGAGCGCAATGTGTCTGACAATGCGAACGGTGGCCGCAATTGCGCCGGAGACCGTTTGCTGCATATCCGCATCGCCGAAGCGTCCGGCAACGCTGCCTACGCGCTTGTTATCAAGCACCTGCTAGGTCACCAGTACGGCGCTATGTTTCGTCGCCTTCAGGATCTGTTTATGGAGACAGACATGCCGCAGCGCTCCCAAAACGATCATGCGCGTATCGTAGACGCAATCGAAGCTCGTGACCCGGCTGCCGCCCGCCGCGCGATGGAAATTCACCTAGACCATGTTTTGAATGTCTTTTTCGCAGAGTAAACAACGTTTCAGGCAGCTTGCGTATTAACGCCCAGGCTTAATAGCGCCATACACCTTGAAGCGGCGATTATCCGCCAAGGTATGAAAATCTTGAAAAGCACGCTGCAAATGGTCTGGGTAAGGCAGAAAACCATTTGCCACAATAACCAAACGCCCACCGGTATTTAGCTGCTCGGGCGCTTGGCTAATCAAGCGCTGGCTGGGGCCATAGCTAATATCGCGCTCTTTATGGAAAGGCGGATTACTGATAATCCAGTCAAACTGCTCACCCTCAAGTTCACTAAATACATCGCTACGCAGCACGCGCCCTTTGAATCCATTTGCAGCTAAGGTGCGCTTGCAGGCTTCTACTGCAAAAGCGCTAACGTCCACGGCGGTCACAAGGTGGCCCCGCTGCGCTAACCAGGCGCTGATAATGCCGTCCCCACAGCCCATATCCAGCACCTTAAGGGGCTTTTTCGGCAAGCTACTTTCCAAGCTTTCCAACAGTAACAGCGTGCCTTCATCGACCTTGCCGTGACCAAATACGCCGGGGTGGCTCACCAGCGTTAACCCTAGCGTTTCAAACGTCTGCCAAGCAGTGTCGCTTGCCCCACTGGCTGAATCCAAGGCGACGGTATGGGTGACAAATAGCGAACAACGCCGGGCGTTATCGCGCTTGTCACAAAGCATCCCTAATTCTTCGAGCATCTTGGGAACGCGTTTGATTCCCCCTTGGTGCTCACCAACAATCTCTAGTGGGGTTCCGCTGGGTAGCTGTTCGCATAACCACTTCAGCCACCAAATGCCCAATTGGTGGGCTTTCGGCCAAAACAGCACGATTTCTTTACCCAGCCCGTCATCCGCCGCGATATCAAAGGGCGTCGTGGCTTGCTTGCCTTTAGTGGCCCATTCGGCGAGAACGTCATGATCACCGCTCACCACCCCGGTCGATCGATCAACCAGCCAGCTATCCATTGGCGGGCCCACCACCCACAAAGCGGCATAATGATCTTGTTGGCGTGCGAGCAATTGGCAAGCAGGGTCTTGAGCACTCATTCAGGCGTCTCCGGTTTGGTTAGGGTATAGAGTAGGTAGCGGCCCAAGCGCCAGTGTGGATCCTGACGACAATAGTGTTTTTCCAGCGCAAGTAGTGTTGCATTTTCTAGCGGTGTTGCGGGTGGCTCACGCAAGTAATCTTGAAAGACACGGATACCGGCGACGGACGTTATCTGCAGGCCGTTCGCGGCACTCCACTGGGTGATCTCAGCATGGGTGACGGGTGATATCGGCGTTAACCGTTGACGCTTGCCCTTGCCCGCCAAGCGATCGCTTAAGGCTTTTTCAAGATTGCCTTTTACCACATTAGAAAAACGCAACGCATCACGGTTGAACACCATTAAACTCAGTTGCCCACCGGGCGCCAATAATGCGCTTAATGTGGTTAATGCTGCTTGCGGGTCGCCTAGCCACTCTAACACTGCATGGCAAGTAATCAGCGGCCATAGCCCTGGCGCTTGCTGAGGAAGCGTCTGGATGGGCGCCTGAAGGTAGTTAATCGACTCGTGGGGTAACTCGCTGTCGTCATAATGCCACTGCTTAGCGTGGTTAAGCATATCTTCTGAGGGCTCAGCCATCGTCACCGCATGCCCACGCTTGGCAAACCACGCCGCTTGCTGGCCCAAACCACCGCCAACATCGAGGGCTTTCTGCTCGTTTAAAAGCAACATTTGCGGCAATAAGTAGTCGAGCATGGCTAGGCGCAGCTCACCGCGGGGCGCCTGGTAGAGCGAGCGGGAAAATTTGTCCACCAGACCATCGAAGTAGCGGTCTCCCGCTTCTGTCAGTTCATAAGTAGTGTGCATTCATTAAGCCAAGCATCGCATAAAGGCCAAATAGTTTACTCTGGCCAACACCAGAATGCTTGCCAGTCAATTAATTGCTCAAAAGTGGTTAATCGTTTACCTTGGAACCGTTCCCATTCTTTAAAGAATACTATGCTGATCGCGCCGCGTCGTTCTACCATCCTTGAAGTTGCTCGCTTGGCGGGCGCGTCTAAAACCAGCGTTTCGCGCTATTTTGGCGAGGAGCGTGCGCGCCTATCGCCCGCTCTTCAGGCGCGTATCGCGCAAGCCGCTCACTCCCTCGGCTATCAACCCAATCAAATGGCGCGCGGATTAAAAGGCGGGCGCTCTAAGCTAGTCGGAATGCTGGTCGCCGATATTCGCAATCCTTTTTCGGTCGCGATTACGCACGGGGTCGAGCAAGCGTGCCGTCAATACGGTTACTCGCTTTTAGTGGGTAACACCGACAACGACCCTGAACTGGAGCGCCAACATTTAGCCTTACTTAGCGCCTATCAAGTAGAAGGTTTGGTCGTCAATGCGGCGGGTAGCCCTGAACGAGAGCTTGATACGTTTATCGCTCAAGGCACACCGATTGTGCTGCTAGACCGCGAGGTCAACCATATCGACGCTGAAGTTGTGGGCCTGGACAACCACTTAGCAATCGATATGGCGCTTGACCACCTCGTCGCTCAGGGCTACCAAAGCGTTTTATACGTCAGTGAAGCCCCAGAACTATCCAGCACACGTCAACTACGGGTGGCTCGTTTTCATAAAAGCGCCGAGCACCGGGCGTTAAACCACACAACGCTACTGCTTAGTCAGCCCGACAGCACCGCAATGCTCAAAGCGCTAGGCAGCTTTATAGCGGCTCACAATCAACACCCCTGCGCAGTACTTTGTGGCAATGGCACTGCCACCCTAGCGGTAACGCGCCTTTTTCAGCAGCTTGGATTGCCGCTTGGTCAGGTAGGTCTGATGGGGATTGATGAGCTCGATTGGTGCGCCCTCGTTCCGCCCGGCATTACCACCCTTGCCCAACCCACCGACGAGATTGGCAAAACGGCCATTCAATGCTTAATGCATCGGATTACACCGCATACATTGGCGATGCCAATAACGTTGAGTTTTGCACCGATGCTGATTAAACGAGGGTCGACTCAGCGCTAATTTTTTAAGACGACGATAAAAGTCGTCACAAAAATGGTATCGTTCCCATTGGATGGTAATCAACAACTCAAAGAGATTCTTAACCATGCCCCACTCTTTCACTAGCCCACCTGAAATCCTCACCTTTGGCGAAGCTATGACCATGTTTGTGGCAGGCGCCCCTGGCAAGCTTAGCGACATTGAGCATTTTCAGCGCCGAATCGCCGGTGCCGATACCAACGTGGCAATTGGCTTGGCACGCTTAGGCTTTCATGTCGGCTGGTTGAGCCGCGTCGGCAATGACAGCTTTGGCGATTTCATCCGCCAGACCTTAGCAAATGAAGGGCTCGACTGCCGTCACCTGCGCACCGATACCCAGCACCCCACGGGGCTGCTATTCAAAGAGCGCGCGCTTAATGGTGCAGACCCTAAGGTGGAGTACTTTCGGCGTGGCAGTGCCGCCAGCCACTTAACCCCCACTGACACCGACGATATCGATTTCACAGCCCTGCGCCATGTTCATGCCACCGGCATACCACCCGCTCTTTCCACCAGTGCCCGTGAACTTGCTTACCATGCGCTTAAAAAGGCTCGCGCTAACGGCGCCAGCATCTCTTTTGACCCCAACTTACGCCCCAGCCTGTGGGACAGCGAAGACGCTATGCGTAAGACGCTAAACGCCCTTGCCGCGTTGTCCGATTGGGTGTTGCCGGGGCTTTCAGAAGGCCAGTTACTCACCGGGCAGAAGACGCCTTATGACATAGCGGGCTACTATCTAGATCAAGGGGCTTCTGCGGTGATTATCAAGCTGGGTCCAGAAGGCAGCTATTATCGTGGCAACTTAGACGGGCAGGAGGAGAGCTTCACAGTGCCTGGTTGTCGCGTAGCAGAAGTAATTGATACCGTCGGGGCCGGCGATGGCTTCGCGGTCGGCGTGATTAGCGCCCTGCTCGACGGCAGTACGGCACGCCAAGCGGCCCAGCGCGGCAACCTTATTGGCGCCCAAGCGATTCAGGTCATTGGTGATATGGAAGGCCTGCCCAATCGCGATCAACTGCAAACCCTTGAAGCTAGCCAACCCACGCTTTGACCCTCTTTTAATTAAGGTTTTATAACAAGGAGATAACAATGAAAAAACGTCTAGTGGTGCAAGGACGACTCAGCGATACCCAGCTAGCAGAGCTGAATGATTTGTTTGAGGTAGACGTACTGCCGAAAACCACGGCGTTGAACGACCCGGCCAACCACGCTCTACTGGCCAAGGCCAATGGCATTATCGGTTCTGGTCTGGCGATTACCCCTGAGTTATTAGACGCAGCGCCAAACCTAACGGCCATCGCCACTATCTCCGTAGGCTATGACAACATCCCCGTTAATGAACTCACCCAGCGCGGCATTATGCTGTGCAATACGCCTGACGTGCTCACTGAAACCACCGCCGATACGGGCTTTACCCTGATTATGACCACAGCCCGGCGCGCCGTTGAGTTAGCCGAGTGGATCAAAGCAGGTGAATGGCAGGGCAGTATTGGTCCGGCGCTGTTTGGCAGCGACGTGCATGGCAAAACCCTCGGCATGGTGGGCTTTGGACGCATCGGTCAGGCGGTGGCCAGGCGCGGCGCCCTGGGCTTTGGCATGAAGGTACTCTACTCGAAAGCCTCTCCGAAGCCTGAGCTGGAAAACGAACTTGGTGCTGAACGCCGTGAACTAAACGAGCTATTGAACGAAGCCGACTTTGTTTGTGTAACGGTTCCGCTCACCGCTGAAACCGAGCACTTGATTGGCGCGCATCAATTCGCGCTGATGAAGACCTCCGCCATTTTTATCAATATCGCCCGCGGTAAAGTGGTTGATGAAAACGCCTTGATTCACGCCCTGGAAAACGGCGTGATTAAAGCGGCTGGGCTTGATGTGTTTGCGCAAGAGCCATTACCTGCCTCATCACCACTGACGCAGATGTCAAATGTGGTCGCCCTGCCCCATATCGGCTCCGCTACCCATGAAACCCGCGACGCCATGGCCCAGCGGGCAGTGGATAATATTCGCCTAGCACTGCAGGGTGAACGCCCGATTAGTCTGGTTAATGAGGAAGTTTGGAAATGAATTCAGCCATGCCCGCTAAACCCAAGCACTCCCCTTTCTGTTTGCTCTTCGACTGTGACGGCACGCTCGTCGATAGCGAAGTACTACTTGCTGAAGTGATGGGCGATATTCTTCCTGAGTTTGGTTTGCCCTTCTCGGCACAGCAATATATGGATGAATTTAGAGGCGTACGTTTCCAGACCATCGTGCAAACGCTTGAAAGCCGTTTTCAACCATTGGCGGACGGCGCGTTTGCCAAGCTTGAGGCTGGCATGCGGGCCCGCATGGAAGCCCGTATGCGCTCAGAGCTTATTGCCATCCCTGGTATACCTGCCGCACTTGACCAGCTAAGCGATCACCCTAAAGCCGTTGTATCTAATGGCCCCGAACCTAAAATACGCTGTGCGCTAGAGAGCACTGCGCTGGGCCACCATTTTGAAGACAGGCTGTTTAGCGCCTATACCCTGAACGTTTGGAAGCCAGACCCAGCGCTTTATCGCAAGGCAGCCGTTGCTATGGGCTACGCACCACAAGCGTGTGTGGTGATTGATGATGCGGCGGTAGGTGTTGAAGCAGGGCTGGCGGCAGGCATGCACGTGATCCATCTCAACCACTTTCCAAACGAAGAGAGCACGCCCAAAGGCGCGGTAGGCATTCACCACGCCTGCGAACTACCAGCGGCAATTTTACGCTTATCGACAGCCGCTACCGCTTAGCGGCAGGAAGGAGCGGGGCAATGCTTAAAAGCAGGTCACCAAGTGCTGCTTCACGTTTAGTTCGTCATCAACAAGTAGCAGCTGACGCCATTTGTCAAAGGTCAAACATGGGTGAGAAGCGCCAAACGCGATGATGTCGCCGACCTCGATATCCTGGGCCTCATGGGGAAGGCGCACAAAGGTGTGCTGGTCCATCATTTTTGTCACCTCCCAGCCAGCGACCGACAAAAGCTGAGAGGCCTCCCCCGCTTCCCGAAAACGACGCAGCGCAATAATGTGCTGGCCACAGGCCGCACGCCCTCAGCACGTAACGTGGTGCGCTTCTCGCGTATTGCCTTAGTGGCGACGATTGGTCTGGCGCTGCTGTTCGCATTGGCCTCAGATAATGTGATTACCTACATCACCCGCATGATCTCGACGATTCTTTCAGGCCTGTTTGTGAGTGCCATGCTAGGCCGATTCTGGCCACGCTATAATTGGCAGGGCGCCATTGCTACGCTGATTTTCGCATCAGCGACATCCTTAACGATTATCGCCAATAGCGATTGGGCGGATTTCTGGGGTAACCCAAGTATTCCTGCTGTGCTAGCAGCACTGGCAGCCGGGGTAATTGTAAGCTTAATAACGCCCGCTTCTCGCGTTACCTCTGCCCAGGCTCTGGCGATTCTTGACCAAGAACGTCAGCGGATGGAGCAGGCGCCCGAACCGACACTGACCAGTGCAGAAGTGCCTTCAACGCCACGTTAATAACTAACCACTCGCACGAAAAAAGCCCCACTGATTTAATTAAAATCAGTGGGGCTTTTTTATTTTAAAAGTATTTTTATCAGATAGTTAGCTGACGCACCGCCAACTCCACGCCACGCAACTCGGCCAAGCCGCGCAGGCGCCCGTATAGGGGGTAACCCGGTGCTGTGTTGCGCTGTTGGTCGTCCAGAAGTTGATGGCCGTGGTCAGGTCGCAGCGGCAGGCGTGCCCCGCCCTCTTTTCCACGGCGGCGCTCTTCTTCCACCAGTGCTTTTATTACACCTACCATATCCACATCGCCAGCCAAGTGCGGCGCTTCGTGGAACGTTCGCGTATCCGCTTCGCGCTGTGTGGCGCGCAGATGGATAAAGTTAATATGCGGCGCAAAGTGGCGGGTCATAACCACCAAGTCATTGTCTTCACGCACGCCGTAAGAGCCTGTGCAAAGCGTCAAGCCATTGGCGGGGCTGGGCACACGATCGACAATCCACTGGGCATCTTCGCGAGTCGAGACCACCCGGGGCAGACCCAATAGCGGCCGCGGTGGGTCATCCGGATGAATAGCCATACGAATGCCCACTTCCTCTGCCACCGGAATCACCGCCTGCAGAAAGTAGCCAAGGTTTTCCCGCAGCCTAGCGGCGTCAATATCAGCGTACCCTTCCAATACAGTGCGAAACTGCTCAAGGGTGTAGTGCTCTTCGGCGCCCGGCAGCCCAGCGATCAACGTATTGACCAGCTTGTCACGACTGGCTTTATCCAACCCATCTAAATAGCGAGCTGCCTGACTTTTTTCCTCGGCACTATACTCGCTCTCAGCACCAGGGCGTTGAAGCAGATACAAGTCAAAAGCTGCAAACGCCACCTGCTCAAAGCGCAGCGCCAAAGCGCCATCGGATAGCTCATAGGTCAGGTCGGTGCGCGTCCAATCAAGTACAGGCATGAAATTGTAGCAAACAGTATCGACACCACAGGCAGCTAAATTGCGCAGGGTCTGGCAGTAGGTGGCAATTAACGCGTCACGTTCGGGCAAGCCTTTTTTGATCGACTCATGTACCGGCACACTCTCAACCACCGACCATGCCAGACCTGCCGCTTCGATCATCTGCTGACGCTCACGAATCGCCTCAACCGACCAAACCTGATCATTGGGCACCTCATGCAATGCCGTCACGATACCGGTAGCGCCTGTCTGGCGGATCTCTTCTAGGCTAATCGCATCATTAGGGCCGAACCAGCGCCAAGTATGTTCCATGATGATCTCCTTATATTAGTTGTGATCAAGCGCTGCGAGCGCCCCGCTCAGCCCATCATGGGTCAACGTCTGATAGGCGGCCACCACCGCCTGGACAAACCCCTTATCCGCTGCCAGTTCCCTCGGCACCACATCGTCCATGGCCAAAAAGGCAGCCACTAGTGCAGCGCTATCGGAACCCTGTGCTTGGTGCAGCGAGGTAAAACGCGCGGCCAGCGGGTCGTCGACAGAGTAGCGATGCCCGAGCAGGTCTTGGCCTGCGGTGTAGCGAATCCAGGCCGCCAACCCTAGTGCGACGCAGGGCGATGACTGCCCAGCAGTGCTACGTTTTAGCGCACCCGTCAGCCAGCGCTGCGGGAGCTTTTGGCTGCCATCCATGGCGATTTGCTGCAGACGATGACGCAAACTGTCATTGGCAAAGCGCGCCAGCAGCGAGTCAGCGTAAGCACCTAAATCGATGCCTTCCGGCATCTCTAGCGTAGGTGCCGCCTCTTTAAGCATATAGCGGCGCAACAGCGCCCGAAGTTCGACATGATTGACGCCGTCATAGACCGTTTCAATCCCTGCTAATGCGCCCAGGTAAGCCAGCAGCGAATGACTGCCGTTGAGCATGCGTAGCTTCATGGTTTCAAATGGCGCCACATCGGCGACCATCTCAACGCCCTCGGCTTCCCAGCTTGGCCGCCCTAATGGAAAGCAGTCTTCCACCACCCACTGAGTGAAGGCTTCGCACACCACGGCGTTGGGATCATTGATTTCCAGCGTCGCTAAGCGTTCGAAGTCGGCATCCGTCATGGCAGGCACAATGCGGTCTACCATGCTGCAGGGAAATGCCACCTTATTGGCTATCCAACTGGCCAATTCTGCGTCTCGATGTTCGGCCAGTTGCACCACCGCTTGACGTGTGCGCTTACCGTTATCCGGCATATTGTCGCAAGAGAGCACGCTAAACGGAGCGATGCCCGCTTCGCGCCGCCGAACCAACGCTTCCACCAACAAACCTGGCGCGGTGCGCGGCTGCTGAGGCGAGGCTATATCACCGATGATCATCGGGTCATCGACTCTCAACTCACCACTGGCGGGATTTAGAAAGTAGCCCTTCTCGGTCACTGTCAGCGTCACAATTCGCGTATCTGCGGAAGCCATTCTCGCCAGCAGCGCCTCCCGGTCGCGTCCCCAGTTATTCAAACTATTTCCAGCGCTATCTCCAGAGCTATCACGGCCCGAGAACAGCGTCTCTTCGATCACGCCTATTTCGCGCAGCGTGATGCTTTCGCTATCAACGTACTCCGCTACATGATAACGATGCCCAGCCGCGCTCAATCCATCGACTAAACCAACGCTAGAACGTAGGTTAGCGCTGCATACACCCCAGGCAGTATCGCCGCTGCGCTGACGATAGCGCTCTAGATAGACCGCTTGGTGGGCGCGGTGAAAAGCGCCTAAGCCTAAATGGACAACCCCGATCTGGCCGCTTTTAGGCATGGCGTCAATACATTGCTGGCCCATAGTCACTACTCTCCCATCAGCAAGTTAGGCAACCAAAGCGAAATCGCGGGGACATAAGTCACCAACAGCAGCACCGCTAAATTGCAGAGCAAAAAGGGCACGATAGCTCTGGCAACGGTCAACATCGGAATTTTGCCAATGCCGGCCACCACAAACAGGCATACCCCTACCGGCGGTGTGGTTAAACCAATCATCAGGTTCAACACCGCGATCACCGCAAAGTGAACCGGATCGACACCCACGCCAGTGGCTACCCCCACCAAGGCCGGGAAAAGAATAATCAGCGCGGCGATGGTCTCCATAAAAGCGCCAACAAACAAAAGAATCAGGTTAAGGATGAGTAAAACAATCAGCGGGTTATCGCTAATGGAGAGTATAAGCGCGGCGATCATCTGAGGAATTTGTTCGCTGGTGAGTATCCAGCCAAACAGGTTCGCCAACCCTACCATCAGCAGTAGTGCCGAAGAGGTTAATACAGTATCCGACAA